>NZ_JAQQWU010000007.1 GCF_028610625.1 Guptibacillus spartinae | reverse complement strand
CTCGAGATGAGATTTCCCACAGCATTAAGCTGGTAAGATCCCTTAGAGATGATGAGGTAGATAGGTTCGGGGTGGAAGCGTGGCAACACGTGGAGCTGACGAATACTAATCGATCGAGGGCTTAACCGATTATATTGGAAAACGTTGCGAGTGCTATCTAGTTTTCAAGGAATAATATTTTTCTTGAAAAACATGATGGAATATAGTATGATATATTTTGTCGCTGGCAAATCACGATAAAGTGAAATCCAGTCATTAGTCTGGTAATGATGGCGAAGAGGTCACACCCGTTCCCATGCCGAACACGGAAGTTAAGCTCTTCAGCGCCGATGGTAGTTGGGGGATCTCCCCCTGCAAGAGTAGGACGTTGCCAGGCTGATAATATTCCACAGTAGCTCAGTGGTAGAGCTATCGGCTGTTAACCGATCGGTCGTAGGTTCGAATCCTACCTGTGGAGCCATGGAGAGCTGTCCGAGTGGCCGAAGGAGCACGATTGGAAATCGTGTAGACGGTCAACGCCGTCTCGAGGGTTCGAATCCCTCGCTCTCCGCCACTAGCATACATAATAGCAGCAAGGGCCCGTTGGTCAAGCGGTTAAGACACCGCCCTTTCACGGCGGTAACACGGGTTCGAATCCCGTACGGGTCACCAATATAAATATCGTTTTTACTCTGTGGAGGATTAGCTCAGCTGGGAGAGCATCTGCCTTACAAGCAGAGGGTCGGCGGTTCGAGCCCGTCATCCTCCACCATTTTCTAAGGTCCCGTGGTGTAGCGGTTAACATGCCTGCCTGTCACGCAGGAGATCGCGGGTTCGATTCCCGTCGGGACCGCCATTTTAAACTTTCATATTATCGCGGGGTGGAGCAGTTCGGTAGCTCGTTGGGCTCATAACCCAAAGGTCGCAGGTTCAAATCCTGCCCCCGCAACCAATTAATTTTATCTGCGTTGAGTATTCATCGTTGTTAAAATTAGAATGTAGTCCTGTAAAGGGCAACCAATTATTTTTTAAAACATGGCTCTGTAGCTCAGTCGGTAGAGCAGTGGACTGAAAATCCACGTGTCGGCGGTTCGATTCCGTCCGGAGCCACCATGTTGCCGGTCTAGCTCAATTGGTAGAGCAACTGACTTGTAATCAGTAGGTTGGGGGTTCAAGTCCTCTGGCCGGCACCATTTTCTCGAAATGAGATCAATTTCCATTGCACTTTCATAAGATGTGTATTACAATGGTAATTGTCAATTTGGAGGGGTAGCGAAGTGGCTAAACGCGGCGGACTGTAAATCCGCTCCCTCAGGGTTCGGCGGTTCGAATCCGTCCCCCTCCACCATTTTGATAGGGGTATAGTTTAAAGGTAGAACAGAGGTCTCCAAAACCTCCGGTGTGGGTTCGAGTCCTACTACCCCTGCCAATTTCATTCTTTCTTGGCGGTTGTGGCGAAGTGGTTAACGCACCGGATTGTGATTCCGGCATTCGTGGGTTCAATTCCCATCAGCCGCCCCATTTTTGGGCTATAGCCAAGCGGTAAGGCAACGGATTTTGATTCCGTCATGCGCTGGTTCGAATCCAGCTAGCCCAGCCATTTTGTTGCGGAAGTAGTTCAGTGGTAGAACATCACCTTGCCAAGGTGGGGGTCGCGGGTTCGAATCCCGTCTTCCGCTCCATTTTACAAAGGCGGCATAGCCAAGTGGTAAGGCACGGGTCTGCAAAACCCTTACGCCCCGGTTCAAATCCGGGTGCCGCCTCCAATCTTAATATTTTTTCTTTAAAGTCCTGCCGGAGTGGCGGAATTGGCAGACGCACAGGACTTAAAATCCTGCGGAGGGTGTACCTCCGTGCCGGTTCGAGCCCGGCCTCCGGCACCACTTATTTTTTGCCTAAATTAATCATGGTACTTTGCCGGTGTGGCGGAATTGGCAGACGCGCACGACTCAAAATCGTGTTCCGAGAGGAGTGTCGGTTCGAACCCGACCACCGGTACCATTACATACGTAATTACAAGACTTCAACGTTCTCGTTGAGGTCTTTTTTGTATGTCTTACCATTCATAATCTTATGGTTATGGGAAACAAGTTTTAACTAACTAGAAAACAGCATAAGTGATGTACTCAACTGTGGCAAAGAGGCTCTCTATGGTGTTGATCTACTTTAGGATAGTGTTACGCAGGTCATCAATCGATTTCCCAAAAAAAGCTTGCCACAGTTTTCGTATGTTTGGAATTGACTCAATACTTATTCAACCTACTATAGGTGAAAACGTGTTTGCAACACTTTTAGTAGTAATCCAATTGTTAAGATGAAGTGGAATCAACTATTCATACCTGACTAGTACCATATTTTTTAATAGTCCTTAGAAAGATACATGTTGAGCAAATTCCTGCTCATTTGAAATGAGAGGTGATAAACTATAAGTACGAAATAATAATGATAATCTGAAAGAGTGATTTGATGCAAATTGAAGTATGGTCCGATTTTGTCTGTCCATTTTGTTATATAGGAAAAAGAAGACTTGAACATGCACTTAGTACTTTTCCACAGCGTGATCAAGTAGAAGTGGTTTTTAAAAGTTTTGAACTTGATCCAAACGCGAAAGAATCAAAGGGTGAAAGCATGGCTGAACTTCTGGCAGCAAAGTATCAAGTTAGTCTTGAACAGGCACAAGGAATGTGCGAGAACATGAGACAGCAGGCAGCTGGAGAAAATTTAACTTATGACTTCGATAAGATGGTTCCTACAAATTCATTTGATGCTCATCGACTTGTTCACTATGCAAAAGGGTATGGTAAGGGCAATGAAATGTCAGAACGCTTATTTTATGCATTCTTTACGGAATCGAAGAATATAGGGAATCACGAGACACTTGCTCTACTCGGTGAAGAACTAGGATTAACTGCTACTGATATTAGGCAAATGTTACGTACAGATGAATTTACCAGTCAAGTTCGCCAAGATGAGGCGATGGGAAGTCAACTGGGTATCCAGGGCGTGCCGTTCTTTGTGTTTGATGGTAAATATGCCGTCTCAGGTGCACAGCCTGTAGAAATGTTTGAGCAGGCGCTAACGAAGGCCTGGGGAGAAGGAAATAAGCTTGAGGTTATGAGTGGCGATGCAGAAGCATGCACGGCTGATGGTTGCGATATTCCAAAATCCTAAAGAAAAAGCTCTCTTAAATGAAAAGAGAGCTTTTTCTTATATTTTGGACTTTTCTTCTTTAACTGTTTTGTAAGCCCCATCTAAATTGCGAATACGACGAACGATTTCTGAGTTTTTGTTAAGGTTGTCATAGATCATGGATGAAACAACTGAACGATAATAGCTATTCATTGCCTCTAGTTTAGTGAATACATCACGGTTTTTATGTATGTATTGTCGAAAGTTTTCTTCAAAAAAAGGTGTCGAGAATGGTTCCATATTCGTTCTCCTTTCTACTTGTAGTTCCGATTATAGATGCATCGTCATTGATGCGTCAAACTCGATCAGACAAATCGCAAAAAATGAGCATTGTTAAGAAATTATGAAAAATGTGTTGTTTCTTACATACATTCTGTGGTATTCTAGCTACATCAGCGAGGATTGTAGAAATTCCTCGAATTTTTACCATTTACCCAACGCAGTGTTTCGTTAATATTAACGAAGCGTTGCGTTTTTTTATGCCTCTAACCCCCTTTAAATGGAAACTCCACTTTCGACATGGCCACCATGTATTTGATGGAACATATCAGCAGAAGCATCAACAAGCTTTTTACATTCCGATAGGGGGAGTGACGGTTGCAGATAAAAGAGTTGAATTGCGTTTGTCGTATTTTCAGTCACAGCCGTTCGTTTAGAATCTACAATCGGACTTCCGAATGCACCTTTTTGGTCGAACGAATGAATTTTGTTAGTAAAGGAGACCTCACGACCATTCAACCCTTCATATAAAGTGTGATGATCACCAATAGCGATTGTAATGTCTCCTTCGATTTGATCTAAATCATAGATTCCAAGGGGGATTTTGTATTGAAGCGATAATAAGTTGTTGATGTCGACTGCAGAATGGACAAGTGGGATCGTGCTTCCCTTTTTTAATCGACGTAATAGCGATTCTGAAGAAGGACGGTATCGAGCAGGATCCGTGCCGAATTTCTTGAAAATCGCACGCCATTCAGATACGGCAGGAAACGAATTGAGCTCTGTTTGCTCAAGATCCATCATCATTGTCTCTTGATAAAATTGAAAGCGACCTCGTACCATTTGCGGTGACTTTTCAACCACGATATTATGATAAATAGCGTAACCAATTTTAAATTCTGGATAGTGCTCTTTTATAGATGGAGCGAGAGTAATATTGGTCATAACTCTTTCCTCCTCGTTCGTATTTATCGTTTATTTTACCATATACCAGATTTTGAAGCTTAAAAGGAGGTTTGCCTCAAAGATGAAGGAACTAAGAAAGCAGTTAGAACGCATAGATGGAAAAGGGTATAAGGCATACAAGGATTTGAAAGGGCGTTATCACTTTAATGACTATGACCTTGCGATTGATTATGTTCAAGGAGATCCGTTTGCTAGCCCTTCCCGAATAAGAATGATCGTTCCTCGTACGAAAACAATTATTGAACGTGAATGGTTTGGATCATCTGTGAGAAGAGTCCGAACGGAAGATGAGATTGCTCGAGAAGTTGGAAGGGCCATTAGAAAGACGGAGAAGCATGCAAAAGGCACGGGAAAAAGTGGATTGATCTCTATCGATCAACCGGGTCAAAAGGTTATTGAGAGAGCTGCAGTGAACATCACAGAGGAGAATATTACAATTTGTTTATCCATAGGATTACCTGCTCAAGGCAGGAGGGTTCTTGGCAGACAGGCGATTGATTTGCTTCTGCATCGCATCCCAGATATGATGAATAAATCTATCTTTGCCCTAAATAAAGATCTCATGGTCAAAGCGCTTTTCTTAGCTGATCAACAGGAAGCAATTCGTGAGTATCTTACCGATAACGGATATGTAGCTTTTGTAGCAAATGGCGCTATTTTGCCACGCGAAAGTGGGATAAGTGATCGTCCTATGCAAAATAAGGCCGTACCATTCGAATCGCCTAAAACTATGGAAGTATCTCTTTCCATTCCACACCGCTCAGAACCATTAGTAGGAATGGCGATTAAGAAGGGGATTACGTTAATTGTTGGCGGTGGTTATCATGGGAAGAGTACACTGTTGCATGCCATGGAACACGGTGTGTATGATCATATTTCAGGAGATGGAAGAGAGTATGTACTGACAAATCACCATGCAATGAAAATTCGCTCTGAAGATGGTCGTCAGGTAACTGGAGTAGATATATCACCGTTTATCAACAATCTACCTTATGGCAAGGATACACGGTCATTCACATCCGAAAATGCCAGTGGAAGTACATCACAGGCTGCAAATATTATAGAAGCAATAGAGGCTGGCGCAGACACGCTTTTAATAGACGAAGACACGAGTGCGACTAATTTTATGATTCGAGATTACCGGATGCAGCAGCTAGTTGCGAAAGAAAAAGAACCAATCACTCCATTTATTGATCGGGTAAAGCAACTAAGTACAGAACGACACATCTCAACTGTGCTTGTTATGGGGGGATCTGGAGATTACTTTGAGGTAGCAGACCAGGTCATTTTAATGGAAAATTATCGTCCATATGATGTGACTGATAAAGCTAAGAAAATTGCACAAAAATCGGATCGCCAAAAAGAAGGTGGAGAAACGTTTGGTGATGCAAGAAAGAGAGTACCTGAGCGGAGTAGCTTGAATAGTCAAAAAGGAAAGAAATCCAAAGTTTCTGCTCGAGGACTACATCAAATTCAATATGGTCATACGGACGTTTCTCTTCTCCAAGTAGAGCAACTTGTTGATTCCAGCCAAACGAGATTTGCTGCTGATGTTCTTCATTTTCTAGAAAGAAATCATACGCTAGGAAATAAGTCGATTCCTGAGCTACTGGATTTCATTGAAGAAAAAATAAATAATGGTGGTCTGGAGGCCTTTTCCATATATAAAGATCAGCATCCAGGAGACATTGCTCGTATAAGAAGAACGGAAATGGCTGCCATATTAAATCGGATTCGAACATTAAAAATAAAATAAACTTACTTCAATAAAGAAAGGAGGGAATGAAATGACAAACGCACAATTAAAAGCCGATATAATAGCATACAGTAAAACAATTGGGATTGATAAAATAGGCTTTGCTGCAGCAGATCCTTTTAAAACTCTTAAACAACGACTGCAGCGCCAACAGGAGCTTGGGTATCAATCGGGATTTGAGGAATCCGATATTGAAAAGAGAACGGAGCCTGAGCTTTTGTTGAGTGGTGCGACGACAATTATTTCAATTGCCATTGCGTATCCTTCGCGAATGAAAGGTAGTCCAAGAAGTAAAAAAGCCGAGCGTAGAGGACTGTTTTGTCGCGCATCATGGGGTGTTGATTATCACCATGTGCTTAGAGAGAAACTCTCTCTTCTTGATGCATATATTAAATCAAAGGTTCCTGAAGCCCGATCAAGTTCGATGGTCGATACTGGTGAACTATCCGATCGTGCTGTAGCTGAAAGAGCTGGTATTGGCTTTAGCGGTAAAAACACAATGACCATTACAGAAGAATTTGGATCATGGGTGTATCTTGGTGAAATGATTACCGATCTAAATTTGGAGCCTGATGAGCCTGTCGAGGAGGGGTGTGGAGATTGCAATATTTGTGTAGAAGCCTGTCCGACAGGTGCTTTGATTGAAGGTGGCCAGCTTAACGCAAATAAATGCATTGCTTTTCTTACGCAAACGAAAGGCTTTTTACCAGACGAATACCGCACTAAATTAGGAAATCGATTATACGGGTGTGACACATGTCAGCTTGTTTGTCCTAAAAACAAAAGGAAAGATTTTCATCATCATCCTGAACTCGAACCAGATCCGGAGATGGTGAAACCAAAGCTTATTCCGCTTCTCACATTGACAAATCGTGAGTTCAAAGAACAATTTGGTAGAGCAGCTGGATCGTGGAGAGGAAAGAAACCAATTCAGCGAAATGCTATTCTTGCTCTTGCCCATTACAAAGACGAAACAGCGATTGATACGCTTGTAGAACTAATGGAGAAAGATCCTCGTCCGGTGATCCGAGGAACTTCAGCTTGGGCACTTGGTAAAATTGGTGGTGAAAAGGCTCTCCATGCCCTTATGAAGGAGCAAATGCGAGAAAATGACAATGATGTGGCAGATGAGATCGCTAAGGGCCTGTCAATGCTTGAAAATAAGACTTAATGCTGATGGTCAAACGATTAGATGCGTTGTAAGATAGTGAAAAATGGACAATAAAGAAGGGATAGAATGGAGAAACAAGTGATCTATTATGGGGAGTTTCAATCGCCGATTGGTCCATTAACGTTGTTTGCTAGTTCGAATGGGGTTAGTAGGCTCGATTTTGGTTGCCCGGAGGATGTGCTGCCTGCTGCTGAAACATGGTATAAGAAACATCATGTCAATGCGGACCTTGTTTTCAATTCTGATATGATTGAATCAGTTGTCCTGCAATTGGAAGAATATTTCAGTGGAAAAAGAAGGAGTTTTGATCTTCAGCTTGATCCAATTGGAACTATTTTTCAGCAGAAAGTATGGAAAAACCTCTCGGAAATTCCATATGGTGAAACTCGTTCTTACAGAGATGTTGCCGTCGGTATTTCTGCTCCAAAAGCTGTTCGAGCAATTGGCTCAGCTAATAATCGTAATCCGATTCCAATCATTGTACCGTGTCACAGAGTAATTGGAAGCAATGGTGCTTTAGTTGGTTACGCTGGTGGCGTCACGAAGAAAGAATATTTATTATCTCTTGAACAACAGCATGCGATGCATGCCATGTTGCCATAACAAGATTTTAAGCCTGTTTGCTACGTTTCATTTGTAGCAAACAGGCTTTTTTGAATTTTTCCTCTTAGGCATAATGCTACAAAAAGGGAAAGCTTTCTTGTAAAATAGCAAATGCGGTTAAATTTCAAAGAAAAATATAAATAAAAGTAATGAGTGCAATAAACAAATGAATTGTATTCAAAGCCTTCTAAAGAGGAGTGGAAATGATGAATAGCTTTTTGTCAAAAAGCCTAATTTATGTAGCGGGATTATTTACCCTTGCTTTTGGAGTAGTATTGTTAATCAATGCTGATGTTGGAATTGCTCCCTGGGATGCTTTATATGTCGCTCTGTCAGACCAAATTGGATTTACAGTAGGATCGTGGGTGTTTATAGTAGGCGGTATTTTAATTTTCATTAATAGTCTCATTATGATGAGGAAACCTAACCTTGCTGGTTTTATTCCAATCATTTTACTAGGACTGTTTGTAGATTTGCTGAATTTGAAAATATTAGCTTTTATAGATGTGAATGGAATCGTTCCCAGATGGATTTTATTTCTTGTAGGTTTGGTCATCATGGGACTTGGTATTGCGGTGTATTTATTTGCTTCATTAGCATCTATACCGAATGATGAATTAATGCTTGCTCTTACTGAACGAACAGGATGGAGTATTGGCGTAACCAAGACGATAACGGAAGCTCTTGCCTTTGTATTAGCTTTCCTTCTTGGAGGACCAATTGGTGCAGGTACGTTTGTGGAAGTCCTTTTACTTGGTTTCCTCGTTGGATGGTTTGATAAACTTCTTAAGAAAATAAATCATTCTTCAATTGAACCAGCGTATAACCATTCTTGATTCCGTGTCATGTGTTGGTTGCCCCTATCATAAATTGCGATGAGGGGGGACGCATATGGGGTGGGGAGTTCAATTGAAATCTTTTTGGGAAGATCAGGCAACTAGCTTAATAAATGGTACGGAGTTCGCTAGATTAGGAATACGTCCATCTTCAGAAGAAGAAGCAGTAGCCCGTTATTTACAACAGTGTCATGATAGAGGAGCTTCTGTTATTCGGATAAAAAATAAAGGAATTCTTCTGAGCAAAAAAGGATTTTCAACAAATCAAGTGTATGATTATCTTCTACACCAACAATTTTTGATAAAGCAAGGAAAGAAGCTATACCAAGAAGAACGAATTGAAAAGAGGTTCGCCAAAATAACGGAGGGGGATCTCATTCTGGACTGTTCGGTAGAGATAGAGGGAGATCAGCCTCAAGCAATAGAAAGCGAAGGGGACGATCGTATTCGAATGAAAGGTTCCTATTACGATCGATTATCTGCCCTTAAGTATGCAGAACGTTGGTGGGACGATTATAACCCCGCATTTCATTCATTTGATGTTGATTGTACGAACTATATTTCACAATGTCTTCATGCCGGAAAAGCCCCAATGCATGGCTATCCTGATCGATCAAAGGGATGGTGGATGAAGGGGAGTAGCTGGAGCTATTCGTGGACAGTGGCTCATGCGCTTCGATGGCATTTAAGTGGTTCGAAAACGGGTTTGCGCGCTCGTGAGGTAGCCACTCCTGATGAGTTGGTTCCCGGAGATATTATTTGCTATGATTTTGATGGAGATGGGCACTGGCAGCATACGACCTTTGTTGTTGATAATGATGAGAAGGGTTATCCTCTTGTAAATGCTCATACGACTAATAGCAGAATGCGTTATTGGGCTTATGAAGATTCTACCGCTTGGACACCTGATATTAAGTATAAGTTTTTTCATATTGAAGATTAGCGAATGTCCTCTCCACTTCAAAACATGCTATAATAGAAATGTTTTGAAGTGGAGGTGAATGAAGATGTCTTTAAATGTCGTCCTTTTTCAGCCTGAAATACCGGCGAATACAGGGAATATTGCACGTACATGTGCAGCAACAAATACAAGTTTGCATTTAATTCGTCCACTGGGATTTTCAACAGATGATAAAATGTTGAAGCGTGCCGGATTGGATTACTGGCAATATGCTGACGTTCATTATTATGATTCTCTTGATGAGTTTTTCGATAAAAATCAAGGTGGAGAGTATTACTATATTACGAAATATGGTACAAACACACATACTGATTTCGATTATTCTGATCAGGATAAGAATACGTATTTTGTTTTCGGCAGAGAAACGAATGGTTTGCCAGATGAATTAATTGAGAATAATAAAGAACGTTGTCTTCGTCTACCGATGACTGATCACGTTCGCGCTCTTAACCTTTCAAATACAGCTGCTATTATGGTTTATGAAGCGTTGAGACAGCAACATTACCCTGGGATGAAATAAAAAAGAACGACTGATAGCACTTTGCTATCAGTCGTTCTTTTTTGATACAAGCTTGAGCGTCATTAATGAAGTTTTAAAGTTCCAATATCTCCGTTTCTAAACGCTCGTCTCCGCTTTTCTTGTCCAGCTGCAGTGGGCAGACACTCGGTCACTTCACCTTTTCATCCGAACACAAAGAACGTGTTCAAATGAAAAGGCTCCAGTGCCTGCCGTGTCTAACCGCCCACTTCCGCTTTTCGTGAGATCTAGCTACGACTCGCAGAAACTGCGATATTTCACTCTTTCACCAGAACACAAAGGACGTGTTCTAGTTCAAGAGTTCCAATATCTCCGTTTCTAACCGCTCGTCTTCGCTTTTCGAGAGATCTAGCTGCAGTGGCCAGGTCCTCGATCGCTTCACCCTTCAATCCGAACACAAAGACCGTGTTCATATTGAAGGTCTCCAGCGCTTGTCGGACCTAACCGGCCACTTCCGCTTTTCTTGTTACCGACTACCTTTTTTGGTTTTGCTTGGTCGGTCGTTGTAGCCGGCGGTGAAGATTGCTGCTAGGAATGCCAGGATTACTACTAAAATACCCAGGAAACTCATGGTCTCATCCTCCTCAGGTAAAATTGTGTCCAAATCTATCTCTCATTATAAACCATGTGCGGTATGGTGTGAATGTTTTGGAGGGAATTCCTGGTGTGAGGGGTGGTTTGAATTGGAAAAAAATGCAGTTATTCGATAAGATAGAGCTAGAAAGATAAAGGAGGTATTCGATCATGTATGTAGTCATGAATGAATTAAAGGTACCAGATGAAGCGAAGGACATGATGAAACAACGTTTTGGGAAGAGTGCGGAAAGTATGAAAAATGTAGAAGGTTGCTTGGAGTTTATGTTCCTTGAACAATCAGCTGAGAATGGAAAGTTAATTGTGTTTACGAAGTGGGAAAATGAAGAGGCTTATCAGAACTGGGTGCATTCAGATTCCTTTAAGAATGCTCATAAAGAAAAACGGGAATCGAAAGAGAAATCACCCGCAACTGGTAATGAGCTTAGTGAGTTTACTGTTGTTTATCATACGTAAGAGTGAGAGCCGGCTTAGCCGGCTCTTTTTGTTTGTGTTATAACGTTTTTGTGATCTCTCTTTTACGCGAACACTTTTAGTCCTTACCCCTGTCTTTACGTTCGAAAAGAAAGCCGAATGTTATAGGACATCCCTGCATAACATGTATTAAATCCGATGAATCAAACTTGGAGGGGGCTCGTAATGGATATCTTACGTAAAATCCAGCAGCATCGAGAAGATGAAAGGCGGCTGAAGTGGGAAGGAACCTTCAGCGAGTATTTAGACATTATCCGGGAACGACCTGAAGTAGCGCAGTCAGCTCATTCACGTGTTTATAATATGATAAAAGATGCAGGGATCGAAGAAGTTGACGGGAAACGAAGTTATTCTTTTTTTAGTGAAGAACTGTATGGGCTTGAGGAAGCCATTGAACGTCTCGTCGAAGAATATTTTCATCCAGCTGCAAAACGATTAGATGTTCGGAAACGTATCCTCTTGTTAATGGGACCAGTTAGTGGTGGTAAATCAACGCTAGTTACTGTATTAAAAAGAGGTTTGGAAAAATATTCTCATGAAGATTCAGGCGCCGTATATGCGATTAAAGGGTGTCCGATGCATGAAGATCCACTTCATTTGATACCACATCATTTACGAGATGAGTTCCATGAGGAATATGGCATTCGAATTGAAGGAAGCCTCTCTCCGCTTAACGTTATGCGTCTTGAGCAGGAGTATGGCGGCAGAATTGAAGATGTCATGGTTGAACGCATTTTCTTTAACGAAGATAAGCGGACAGGTATTGGTACCTTTAGTCCTTCCGATCCTAAGTCTCAGGATATTGCAGATTTAACAGGTAGCATCGACTTTTCTACGATTGCTGAGTTTGGATCCGAGTCTGATCCAAGAGCTTATCGGTTTGATGGGGAGTTAAATAAAGCAAATCGCGGTATGATGGAGTTCCAGGAAATGTTAAAGTGTGATGAAAAGTTTCTATGGCATTTGCTGTCACTCACACAAGAAGGAAATTTTAAAGCTGGTCGCTTTGCTTTAATTTCAGCTGATGAACTCGTTGTAGCTCACACGAATGAAGCGGAGTACCGCTCGTTTATTTCAAACAAAAAGAATGAGGCACTCCACTCTCGTATTATTGTTATGCCGGTTCCATATAACTTGAAAGTGAGCCAGGAAGAACGTATTTACGAGAAAATGATTCGTGAAAGTGATGTGGCAGACGTTCATATTGCCCCTCACGCGCTAAGAGTAGCGGCGATCTTCTCGATCCTCACAAGATTAAAAGATACCAATCGCCAGGGCGTTGATCTTGTTAAGAAAATGCGTTTGTATGATGGAGAGATTGTAGAAGGATTCAATCAAGTCGATGTGGATGAGCTTCATAAAGAGCATTCGGACGAAGGAATGAGTGGGATTGATCCACGATATGTCATCAACCGTATTTCATCGACTATTATACGAAAAGAAGTACCGTCCATTAATGCTTTAGATGTCCTTCGTTCATTGAAGGATGGACTGGATCAACATGCCTCTATTTCGAAGGAAGACAAAGAGCGTTATATGAACTTCATCTCGATTGCACGGAAAGAATACGATGAAATTGCGAAGAAAGAAGTACAAAAAGCTTTTGTATACTCCTATGAAGAAAGTGCGAAGACGTTAATGGATAATTATCTTGATAACGTAGAAGCATACTGTAATAAAAATAAGTTGCGCGATCCATTGACTGGTGAAGAAATGAGTCCGGATGACAAACTCATGCGTTCAATTGAAGAGCAAATAGGCATTTCTGAAAATGCGAAAAAAGCCTTCCGTGAAGAAATCTTAATTCGAATCTCTGCTTATGCTAGGAAAGGTAAGAAATTTGATTACAATTCTCATGAGCGTTTAAGAGAAGCGATTCAGAAAAAATTGTTTGCAGATTTGAAAGATGTTGTGAAAATTACGACATCTTCAAAAACACCAAATGAGAACCAGCTTAAAAAGATCAATGAGGTTATTGCTCGTCTCATTGATGAACATGGGTATAATTCCATTTCAGCCAATGAACTCCTTCGTTATGTGGGAAGTCTCCTAAACAGATAACATTCAAAAAGCATACCTCTTTTGGGGGTATGCTTTTTGGAGTGTGTCAATGTGCAATTCACTTTATTTGTAATCGCTTACAATGGTAGGTGCGCTTGTGCGAGCTTATTAGGAGTGATAGATTAGACGTAAAGACGTATTGAAAAGAGGTTTGAGATGAAGAAGGAACGCAATCCGCTTTGGGAGTGGGTAAAGGCTTTTTCAATAGCTGTCGTCCTTGCGATTGTTATTCGTGAATTTCTCATAACGAATTATGTGGTACATGGTGAATCGATGATGCCAACGATTCAAGACGGGAATCGTTTAATCATTAATAAAATTGGTTATGAAGTATCTGAACCTGATCGGTTTGATCTTGTGGTATTTCATGCGAACGAACAAGAAGATTACATTAAGAGAGTCATTGGTCTTCCAGGGGATACGATTGAATACAAAAATGATGATCTCTATGTGAATGGTGAGAAGATGAGCGAACCTTATCTTGAACAATATAAAGAAGACATTTTTAACGGAAATTTAACGGAAAATTTTAATCTCGAAGATAAGACAGGTAAGATGAAAGTTCCGGAGGGCTTTTTATTTCTTATGGGCGATAATCGTAGACATAGTTATGATAGTCGCCATATTGGTTTTGTTCCCATGGAGCAAGTAGTCGGAGAAGTAAACCTTCGTTACTGGCCGCTTGAAAAATTCGACTTTACGTTTGAAAAATAATAAGAAAATAAGTTAATAATGGATGAGATCTGGGTACGTTGATTAATGAGGTGATGCATAATGGCAGACCGAAAAGATAAACCAGAAAATAGCTCTATGGCAATGGATGAACAGGAAATGCAGGAGCTTGGTAAAGAAATGGAAGAACTAGACACAAATGATGAACTAAAGAAAAAAGGTCGACTTCCAGATCCTGCACAGCACGAAAAGAAAAATAAGAAACAATAACTCCCAAATGGGGGTTATTTTTTTTGAAGAATAATCTTAGGATTAGTAAAAGGGGAAGAGGGTGAGCCTTTATTTTGTCCAATTCAACTGATAAGTTCGATAAAACGCCAATTTGTCAGAATTAATTGTCAATTATCGCTTGTATTTGCATAGGATAAAGTATACTATTCAACGCAGCTAGAGGATGTCCATAGTAGCATGCTGCTTTTGAACAAACATCATGAGCGATCATCGATCTTTGAATAAATTTCCGATAGAAATTTTATTTTTTTAAGGAGGGGAATAAGGCATGAAAGACAAAGATTCCAACAATTTCGTCGTCTCTCAGGAGAATTGGTCCCTCCACCGAAAAGGCTATCAGGATCAACAACGCCATGCCGAAAAAGTTCAGGATGCTATCCAAAACAATCTCCCGGATCTCATCAGTGAAGAGAACATTATTCTTTCCAACGGTCGAGATGTCATTAAAATACCAATACGATCACTTGATGAATATAAAATTCGTTATAACTATGATAAATCAAAACACGTTGGGCAGGGTGAAGGCGATAGCCAGGTGGGAGACGTAGTGGCACGCGATGGCTCTGGTGAAAAACAGCCCGGAGCAGGTAAGGGTGAAGGTGCCGGTGATCAACCGGGTGAAGATTATTACGAAGCAGAAGTATCTCTTGTAGAACTTCAGGATATTTTATTTAAAGAACTTGAATTGCCCAATTTACGCGAAAAAGAAACGGCAGATGTTGTGAAGAAGAAAGTGGAATTTAATGATATTCGAAAAACAGGTCTGATGGGTAACATTGATAAGAAACGTACGATTCTAACAGCATATAAGCGAAATGCCATTAGTGGAAAACCAGCCATTGCGCCAATTTATCAAGATGATCTTCGTTTTAAAACATGGAATGAAGAAATCAGGCGTGAATCCAAAGCAGTTGTTCTTGCCATGATGGATACGAGTGGCTCGATGGGAAAATGGGAAAAGTATATGGCACGAAGCTTTTTCTTCTGGATGTCCCGTTTTCTTAGATCTAAATATGAAACAGTGGAAATTGAGTTTATCGCTCATCATACTGAAGCCAAAGTCGTCACAGAAGACGATTTTTTTTCAAAAGGAGAAAGCGGGGGAACGATTTGTTCATCAGCCTATCGAAAAGCCCTTGAATTAATTGATGAAAAATATTCTCCATCTCGCTATAATATCTATCCTTTTCATTTCTCAGATGGTGATAATTTAACCTCTGACAATACAAGGTGTGTTAAGCTGGTTAACCAGATAATGAAGGTATCGAATATGTTTGGTTATGGAGAAGTAAATGCCTATAACCGCCATTCCACGTTAATGAGCGCATATAAAAATATTCACGATCCGAAATTTAGGCATTATATCTTAAAGGAGAAAAAAGACGTCTATCACGCCATGAAAAGTTTCTTTCGAAAAGAAGAAGAAGTACGTTCGTAAAGCTTCCCTGAATGGGAAGTTTTTTTCTATTGGTAGAACTTGTTACTGACTACCAACAACATTTCTAAACCAATGCTTTTAGTTATGAAGGGAAGGCGCATACTAACGTTAAGAAAAAACAGGAGGAATGATGATGAAGTTTTTATGCGCTCTTTTTTTCTCCCTCCTTATCGTATTACAAATGCCTTGTAAGGTAACGGCACAAACCAATTTGGTGGAGGTCCATTTCCTGGACGTTGGACAGGCTGATAGTATTTTAATTACATTTGGAGAAGAAACAATGTTAGTGGACGCTGGTGATAACGCGGATGGAAAAATGGTTAGTGAGTATTTAAAAAAACTTGGAATTACTCAGTTAGACTATATTGTAGCGACCCATCCCCATCATGATCATATTGGTGGGATGGATGATGTGATACAAAATTTTGAAGTAGATCGGGTTCTGATGCCTGACGTGTCATATCCTACAACTCACTATAAATCATTACTTAAGGAAATTAAGAAGAAAGAAATTCCTATTATGAATGCTCATAAAGGTGTGAAAATTAAACTTGGACGTCGTGTTAGTGTGCAGGTTATTTCTCCTTCTGAAAATGCGGAATATGAGGATTTTAACGATTATAGTGCTGTTTTAATGCTCAAGCATGAAGAGAATCGCTTTTTGTTAATGGGAGATGCTGGTGTAGAAGTAGAAAAGCAAATGCTGAATCGTTTAAAAAAGAAGCAGTTGCAAAATGATGTATTAAAAATTGGCCATCATGGAGCAATCTCTGCAACGACAGATGCATTTATAAAAGCCGTCAGTCCTGAAACGGCAGTTATTTCAGTTGGAAAGGATAATCGCTATCATTTTCCGGATCACGAAGTGCTTCAGAGGTTAAGTGGAAATGATATTTCTATTCTAAGAACAGATCAAATTGGAACAATTATTGCAACGAGTGATGGAAAGAATATCACCTTCCATACCGAAAATAATTTGATTTCACATAAAAAGGAAAAATAAAATGAATGGCTTGAGTTTAAACTATAACGGTGGAAAGCCGTGGCTTTCCTAGCTCAATAATCCTACAACCTGGGAGGAATGCTCGTGCAAAACAACCTGCAAAACCTCATGTCTAAGAACATTGTGTCAGTCACACCAGAGCAGTCCATTCAAGAAGCAGCTGCATTAATGAACCAATACAATATTGGCTCATTACCAGTTATGAAAAACGGTCAGCTTTGTGGGATGGTTACGGATCGGGATATCACGACTCGTGCTACTGCGACTGGAGGAAATGCCAATTGTCAGGTGAGTCAATGTATGTCTAATAACATTGTTTCAGCCACGTCAAACATGAGTGCAGACGAAGCGACAGCTTTAATGGCTCAACATCAAATTCGCCGCTTACCTGTCGTAGAAAACAATCAGGTTGTTGGTATGGTCTCACTTGGGGATTTTGCAACGAAAACCCCTGATCAACAAGAAGCAGGGCCAGCACTATCCAGCATTTCTCAAAATGGAGCTCCAAAGGCGTAAAGCCAGGGAGACTGACGTCGTCAGTCTCCTCTCTTTTTATATGATAAAATCAAGGTACAAACTGATGTAAATAGGGTATATAGTAAAATAGATCTAAAGTGGAGGGAAAACAGATGTCAGAATTAGACGTATCGAAATTCGAAAAAAAGATTGAGATTAGACAAATTCGTCACGAAGATATAGAAGAAATTCTAGCATTGCAAAAAAAGTGCTTCCCGGGAATGGATCCCTGGAAACGAGAACATCTTGAAAGTCACCTCGATATTTTTCCGGAAGGCCAGTTTTGCGTAGAGCTGGAGGGTGAGATAATTGGTTCATGTTCAAGTCTAATGGTTAACTTTGATGAATATGATGATCAGCACACATGGGACGATATTACGGATGAAGGGTACATAACAAATCATAATCCCGATGGATATAACCTCTATGGAATTGAAGTAATGGTTCACCCTGAATATCGAAGAATGAAGATCGGCAAGCGCTTATACGATGCACGTAAAGACCTTGCACGGGAATTAAACGTCAAGAGCATCATTATTGGTGGTCGAATTCCGAATTACCACAAACATGCAGATGAAATGAAGGCATCTGAATATGTTGAAGAAGTAAAATTCCAGAATATTTATGATCCCGTGTTAACGTTCCAGCTAATGAATGGTTTTAATGTGATGAGGATCAATCCGAATTACTTACCAGATGATAAAGCGTCTAAACAGTTTGCCACCTTAATGGAATGGAATAACGTTGAATATAAGGCAGTGACAAGAAGACACTTTAGGTCCTCTTTCCCTGTTCGGATCTGCGCCATTCAATATGCTATGAAGAAGATTTCTTCCTTTGAGGAGTTTGCAAACCAAGTTGAATATTATGTAGATGTGGCAGCTGACTTTGGTTCTGATTTCGCCGTTTTCCCTGAGATCTTTACAACGCAGCTCATGTCGTTTATGGATGAGAAAATTCCAAGTAAAGCCGTGCGTAAATTAACGGAGTATACAGAGCCTTATATTGAACTATTCACTGAACTAGCAGTTAAGTACAATGTCAACATTATTGGCGGTTCTCATTTTGTATTAGAGGATGAAAAAATCTACAATATTGCTTATTTATTTAGAAGAGATGGAACGATTGAAAAGCAGTATAAAATCCACGTTACCCCGAATGAGCGTCGCTGGTGGGGAATTCACGGTTCTGATGGCATCGAGGTTTTCGATACAGACTGTGGTAAAATCGCCATTCAAATATGTTATGATATCGAATTTCCAGAGCTCGGTCGCATTGCAACAGATAAAGGAGCAAATATTCTTTTTACACCTTTCTGTACAGATGACCGTCAAGGATATTTACGTGTTCGTTACTGCGCGCAGGCTAGAGCAGTTGAAAATCAAATTTATACGGTGATTGCTGGTACAATTGGCAACCTTTCTCAAGTAGAGAATATGGATGTCCAGTATGCCCAATCCGGCATTTTTACACCATCTGACTTTGCCTTTTCAAGAGACGGCATTGCTGGAGAATGTCACCCGAATATTGAGACCGTCGTAGTGGGTGATGTTGACCTTGAAATTCTAAGAAGACAGCGTCAGTCTGGAACGGTTCGTCAACTTCGAGATCGTCGAAAAGACTTATATGAAATTCACTACAAAAAGTAAGCCGCTAAGCGGTTTGCTTTTTTTGTCGTTTTTTAGGGAGTGGTGTTTTTTTCCTAAATAGCATTGGCTGAGAAGCCGATTCGTATTATGATTGGGTAAGGATAAAGAGAAAATCTGACCAAAAAGGCAGGACTTCAGTCGATTTTCTAGAAATGATTACAATCACAAGCTATACATAACGGGAGGCATACTATGGACTGGAAAAACGAATACAAAAGATGGACATCGGCTACTTCACTTGATGAGGAATTAAAAAAGGATCTGGAAGCTCTTAGTGGTAAGGATCAAGCACTTGAAGATGCTTTTTACAAAAATCTTGAATTTGGAACCGGAGGCATGCGTGGGGAAATCGGCCCAGGTACGAATCGGATGAATCTATATACGATTCGCAAAGCGTCTGAAGGCTTAGCGCAATACATAGTAGCAAATGGTGAAGAATATAAAAAGAAAGGGGTAGCGATTGCATACGATTCACGTCACAAGTCTCCTGAGTTTGCTATGGAAGCTGCTAAGACGCTCGCGACCCATGGCATTCAAACATATGTCTTTGATGAGCTACGCCCTACCCCTGAGCTTTCCTATGCGGTACGCACCTTAAACGCCTGTGCTGGAATCGTTATCACAGCCAGTCATAATCCACCAGAATATAATGGATACAAAGTATACGGTGAGGATGGTGGACAGCTTCCACCTAAAGCGGCAGCTGAAGTGATTTCCTACGTTGATGGCGTAGAAAATGAGTTAGATGTATCGGTCTCTTCTGAAAGTGAATTAAAGGGCAAAGGACTCATACAAATGATTGGCAAAGAGATTGACCAAAAGTATGTAGAACAACTAAAAACGCTACGCGTAAATCAGGCGCTACTATCTGAAATGGGCGAGCAGTTAAAGATCGTTTTTACGCCTTTACATGGAACAGGTAATATCCCTGTTAGAGAAGGGCTTAAGGCTTATGGATTTAAGAACGTTACTGTTGTAAAAGAACAAGAGAAGCCTGATCCCAATTTCTCTACAGTCTCTTCTCCAAACCCAGAAGAACATGCGGCATTTGAACTTGCTATTCAATATGGCGAACAGCAGGATGCAGACGTGCTCTTGGCGACTGACCCTGATGCTGACCGTGTGGGTGTAGCCGTCAAGAATAAAGAAGGAAAGTACGTTGTTCTTACTGGGAATCAAACAGGAGCTCTTCTGTTGAATTACATTATTACTCAGAAAAAAGAAAAAGGCGTACTTCCACAAAATGGCGCAGTCCTTAAAACAATTGTCACTTCTGAAATCGGTCGTAAGATTGCAGAAGACAATGGCCTGACTTCATATGATACGTTGACTGGATTTAAATTTATTGGTGAGAAAATTAAGGAATTTGAAACGACTGGAGAGCATACTTTCTTATTCGGATATGAAGAGAGCTACGGTTATCTTGTTGGAGACTTTGTTCGAGATAAAGATGCTGTTCAAGCATGTCTTGTTGCTGCAGAAGTTGCTGCATTTTATAAATCGAAAGGTATGACGCTTTATGAAGGACTTCTTGAAGTATTTGAGCAGTATGGCTATTATCAAGAAGGTCTTGAATCATTAACGTTGAAAGGGAAAGAAGGAGCGGAAAAAATCGTCTCCTTACTAGCGAAGTTCCGTGAAGAGCCACCTACTGAAGCAGCTGGGGTAGCCATCAAAAGTGTAGAGGATTATGAGATCAGTAAAAGAACGTATCTAAAAGAAGGGGCAAGTGAGCCAATTGATTTCCCTACTTCGAATGTACTAAAGTATAAACTTGAAGATGGCTCTTGGTTCTGCCTACGTCCTTCAGGTACAGAGCCAAAAGTGAAGTTTTATTTTGGAGTGAACGGAGACAATTTAGAAAACAGCCAAAGGAAACTAGCTGACCTTAGAAAATCAGTTATGAGTAAGGTACAAGACCGATTGGGATAATAGGATCATAACGGAAGAAAACCAGGACAAATGCTGTCCTGGTTTTCTTAATCATTGAGAAATGAAAAAAACCGGCTAATCAGCCGATTTTCTACTATTGGTGAAGTTGTTGTTTATTCAATTGATGTTCGTAATCAGCTTTGTTCATACGAATGAGATGAAATACTTTGTCTTTCGTTTCGCTATCTAGTTTTTCGAGAATCTTACCTGCTTTATATTCGTTTGAGGTAACAATCTTTCGATAAATTTTAGATAACCGTTTATCATCTTCGGATAAATCCAAAAGGCACTGCCTCCTTATAATGAACTAAACCTTTTTCCTATCCTTAAATTACGATTTATTTTACAATATATGAAGAGAAGTAGCAAGAAATTAATATTATTATGACAGAATATTCTTATAGATAGCAACATAAATGAACTTGAAAGGGAGTCATATCATGGAATATACAAATGAAATGAAAAATCGTTTAAAAAGAGTGGAAGGTCAAATTCGTGGCGTTCTCCGTATGATTGAAGAAGAAAAAGATTGTAAAGATGTTATTACACAGCTTTCAGCGAGTCGAACGGCAATTGATCGTACGATTGGATTAATTGTGGGATCGAACCTTGAAGAATGTATTCGAGAACAGCTTGATAAAGGTGAGTCGACTGAAGATGTTGTAAAAGAAGCCGTTCAATTGTTAGTAAAAAGCCGTTAGTTTTCTATTTCCATCTTTTTCAGAGTCGGAAATCATTTCCCAAAAGTGAATGTTACTAACTAACCAGAGAAATAATGAATAATAGATCTTTTCATTTCTGTTATTCGCTTCCGTTTATGCTCGCGATGAATAGATAGAGATCATTGCTTTTACGTTTATTTGAAGAAGGAGGAGCAAATGAAACGTCTTAGAATTGGAATTGGAACCGTAATTGTTCTTGGTTTTTTGGCGTATAGTCTCTATTCTACTCATCAAGAGAAAGAAGTGATTGATCCAGCTCAAAAGCAAGCTGCTGAAGTAATGTCCGATGCTAATGAAACAGGAATTCAAGAAGGAAATCTTGCCCCTGATTTTACATTATATTCGCTTGAGGGGAAAGAAGTGAGTCTCTCAGACTTTAAAGGGAAGGTCACCTTTATTAATTTTTGGGCTACCTGGTGTCCTCCTTGTAAAGAGGAAATACCTGATATGCAGGAGTTTTATGAGGAAGAGGCAGAGCGGTTAGATGCTGAGATTCTTGCTGTTAACCTTACAACGAATGAATCGTCCTCTCAGGTTGTAAAAGATTTTTCTGAAAAAAATCACCTCACTTTCCCAATTTTAATGGACACAGAGGGACAGCAAATGGAAACATTCGCGACCATTACAATTCCTACTACTTATATTATTGACAAAAATGGTATAATCATGAAGAAGGTAATTGGCCCTATGAGCAAAGAAATGATGATTGATTTAGCATCCTCTGCTCAATAACGTAATTACTAGGTTATCTATGTCTTATTGTTCGTTCCTTTGTTCTTTTTAAAAGACGATTTTTGGAAATGCTGAGGATAAACAGTTGACACATAAGGGGGAGTGAACTGTGACGAATTTAGGCTTTGGTGTAATGCTATTTGTTATCCTGGGCTATGTCCAATATAGTTGGATTTATGAACCGGTAGATGGAATTGGATATGAATTTAAATCAAAATGGTCTTACATATCGGTGTCAGTGTTTCTTGGTGTATTAGTCGGTTATTTCATTACAACTGGCCTTTATCAAGCTTACTAAAAAGCTAGTTTAGTCTGTAGAGTTGGTCCAAAAGAGTTTATATTGACGTTTGGTGTATTAGCACTTATGCTATACATTGGATACTAAAACCAGCCCAGGCTGGACGGCGATTTTTCTGAGAAACCTATTTCTCATTTTCATCGCCCTCTGTCGAACGAACCGACAGGGGGCGATTTTTTTGTTTTTTAATGAAACAAAAATTCAACGACTGGGGGATTCATGAATGTGGAAGTATGTATTGCTTGTGTTAGCTGCTGGTTGCAGTTTGGGATCGCTTTCTACAATTACAAAAATAGGAATAGCAAGAGGATTTTCTGTTGGGGAACTTTTAGCAGGACAGTTTATTATTGGGTGGTTGATTCTACTTATTCTACTTCTTCATTCTAAACAAAAGCCAAATTTTAAAGGAGCTAAATATTTATTAGTTGGCGGGACGATGTTTGGTTGTGTTTCCATATTCTATACCCTTGCTGTATCAAAACTTCCAGCTCAATTGCCGTACTGCTTTTGTTTCAGTTCACGTGGATTGGACTAGTTATTGATTCTTTGTATCACAAAAAATGGCCAGATTTAAAAACCTTACTTTCCGTTAGTGTTCTTCTTATCGGAACGATACTGGCAAGTGGTATTATTGGAAGTGAGAAGTTAGTGTATGATCCACTCGGAATTATGTTAGGGCTTATATCTGCCATTTGTTTTGCCATGTACATTTTTATTATGGGCAAAACGTCAGGGGAAGTGCCTGCAGTTCATAAAAGTTTTTATATGGTGACCATCGCTGGTGTGCTTGTTCTCATTACATTCTCTCCAGAATCTCTTCTACATGGAGGACTCTCGTTTGAATGGGCACTGTTTGGTTTCTTTCTAGCCATCCTGGGTAATATTTTTCCTGTTCTTTTTATGGCGATCGGCGTACCAAAAGTTGGAGCAAGTATGGGGACAATTCTTAGTTCTTCAGAGCTTCCAGCAGCAGTATTCCTATCAGCTATCGTTTTACATGAAGCAATCTACGTTGCTCAATGGGCCGGTGTTCTTCTCATTTTAGTAGGCATTATGATTTCTCAATGGGAGAGAGTAGGGAAAAATAAAATGAAGAAAAAAGCAGCATAATCATAGTGAACTGACAAATAGCTGACAATGGAAACGAATGTCTATCCTTATAACCTATTTTTGTAAAGGGGAAATTGCGTAATGGAATTGTTACGTACTTACATTGAAGATGACACATGGGTTCAGCTTGCAATTGCACTTGGAATATTCCTTCTCTTTTTGTTAATGAGGAAAATATTCGCTAAATATATATATAATCTGATTCTAAAACTGAGTAGAAAATCTTCTAACGAATTTTTTACACATCTTTTCTTGGCTTTTGAGAGACCTCTCAGAATGTTATTTGTGATTATCGGATTATATATTTCTGTTCGATATGTATCCTTTTTAGATCACCATAATGATCTTTTTAAGAACATGATGAGTTCTTCATTAATTTTCTTGGCAGCATGGGGCTTATATAATTTATCCTCGGCTTCTTCCTTGTTTTTTCAAACGATGAATAGCAAATATAATTTAAAGGTTGACCAGCTTCTTATTCCATTTCTATCAAAAACGCTTCGTCTCTTAATTGTTGCCATGACTTTCAGCGTCATTGCTGAAAAATTCGGGTATGATGTGAACGGTTTTATTACAGGACTGGGACTTGGTGGTTTAGCTTTTGCTCTTGCAGCAAAAGAAACGATAGAGAACTTCTTTGGTGGCATTGTCATTATTACGGAGAAGCCTTTCTCGATAGGGGAATGGATTAAAACCCCAAGTGTTGAAGGTGTAGTCGAGGATATTACATTTCGAAGTACAAAAATTCGTACGTTTGCACAGGCACTTGTTACCGTACCAAATGCCAGATTAGCTAATGAGAACATTACAAACTGGTCCAAAATGGGGAAACGTCAAATTACGTTCCATCTTGGCGTCACATACAATACACCTTCAGAAAGACTTGAAACATGTATCAATCGTATTGAGAAAATGCTTCGCGATCACGAAGAAATTCATCCTGAAACGATCTTTGTTTCTTTTGATGAATTTAATCATAGCAGCCTTGATATTTTTCTTTATTTCTTTACAAATACGACAACGTGGGGCGACTTTTTAAACGTCAAGCAAGATGTGAACTTTAAAATCATGAAAATCATGGAGGAAGAGCAAGTTTCATTTGCATTTCCTACGCAAACTCTCCATGTTGAAAATGCTTCTTCACATGAAGAAGAGAAAGTGTATAGCTAAAGAAGAAGGCAGGTCTCCGTTTAAGAGACCTGCCTTTATTCGTCTATGCGCTTCTCTTTGATAAAACGTTTTGTTCTTTGGTAGTCGGTTTCTTTTTGCTCCAAATGGTAGCAAGGATTGGACCAGAGATATTATGCCATACACTGAAGATCGCACTAGGTACTGCAGCGATCGGATTAAAATGTGCTGCTGCAAGTGCTGCCCCAAGACCTGAATTTTGCATGCCTACTTCAATGGAAATCGCACGTTGATCTGGTTCATTAAGACGAAGTAATTTTGCAAGATAATAGCCAATGATAAGGCCAAGTAAGTTATGAAGAATGACGATTGAAAAGATTAACAGCCCTGTCTCAGCAATACGTTCTTTGCTTGCACCAACGACTGCTGCTACAATAGCGACGATGGAGATGACAGAAACAAGAGGAAGGGCTTTGACACTTTCTGAAACTTTTTCTTTGAAAAGAAGCTTTACGATAAAGCCGAGTGTAATGGGAACGACGACCATCTGGAAAATTGATAAAAATAGATCACTAGCTGATACAGGTAGCCACTGACTTGCAAATAAAAGAACAAGTGCAGGGGTTAATAAGGGAGCGAGCACAGTTGATACGGCCGTGATGGCTACAGATAAAGCAGTATTCCCTTTAGAAAGATAAGTCATGACATTTGAAGCGGTCCCGCCTGGGCAACAGCCAACTAGAATGACACCTACAGCGACTTCAGCGGGGAGTTGAAAGATAACAGCAAGTGCGTAAGCGAGTAGTGGCATAATGATAAATTGTGCTGCTACCCCAATGGCAACGCTTTTTGGTTGCTTCACGACTTCCTTAAAATCTTTCGTAGAGAGGGTCATCCCCATGCCGAACATGATAATGCCTAGTAGAATCGTTATGTAAGAAGTGATCCACGTAAATCCTTCAGGGTAAATAAACCCTAACACCGCAAAAAGAAGTACCCATATGGCAAATGTATTTCCTGCGAATCGACTCGCATTTTCAAGAGCTTTCATTCCATCACATCCTTTGAAATTTTAATCTCGATTATACGCTTATATGAGCAATTTTCAATACTATCTGAAAATTAATTCAATTATTTTCTCAAGAACGATTTCCCTCCCTGAATCATGAAGCTACTTGTCCGGTCATACATATTAATAAGCAATTTATTAGGAGGGAATGACATGTCTACAGAGAAAGAAATCTTTTATGCTATTGAAGAGATTACGGAAATCGCAAAAGGGTTCGGACTCGATTATTACCCAATGCGTTATGAGATATGTCCCGCGGATATTATTTATACGTTTGGAGCATATGGAATGCCGACGCGCTTTTCCCACTGGAGTTTTGGAAAACAGTTTCATAAAATGAAGCTTCAATATGATCTAGGACTAAGTAAAATTTATGAGCTGGTTATAAATTCCGATCCTTGCTATGCCTTTTTGTTAGATACGAATAGCCTCATACAAAATAAACTCATTATTGCACATGTATTGGCGCACTGCGACTTTTTTAAAAACAACGTTCGATTCTCAAATACTCGAAGAGACATGGTTGAAAGCATGACGGCCACAGCTGAGCGTATTGCATATTATGAACATCACTACGGGAAAGATGAGGTAGAAACTTTTCTTGATGCTGTCCTATCCATACAGGAACACATTGATCCTTCTATCATGCGTCCTAGACTAACTTATCATTATCAAGACGATACACCGATTCCTGTGAGGAATGATTCACCTTACAATGATTTGTGGTCAATCGATAAGGATGATTCTGCGGACGAGCCAACTCCAAAGAAAAAGAAAAAATTCCCTCCTCAGCCAGAAAAAGATCTTCTTCTGTTTATTCAGGAATACAGTACTGAACTAGAGGATTGGCAACGGGATATTTTGACAATGATGAGAGAAGAAATGCTTTACTTCTGGCCACAGCTTGAAACAAAAATCATGAATGAGGGGTGGGCTAGCTACTGGCATCAACGAATTCTACGGGAAATGGATTTAACGACAGATGAAGCGATTGAATTCGCTTCTTTAAACGCAAATGTCGTTCAGCCTTCACGAACGCGTATCAATCCTTACTATCTTGGGCTAAAGATTTTCGAACATATTGAAGAAGTCTATGACAATCCAACAGAAGAAATGAAGCAGCGGGGGTACGAGCCAGGGAAAGGTCGAGAGAAAATGTTTGAGGTACGAGAAGTAGAAGCAGATATTTCATTTATAAGAAATTATTTAACGAAAGATCTTGTCCATAAGGAAGATTTGTATTTGTTCCAGAAAAAGGGTCGGGATTATAAAATCGTAGATAAAGAATGGGAGCATATTCGGGATCAACTTGTGACGATGAGGGTAAATGGCGGCTTTCCATATTTAACGGTAAATGACGGGAATTATATGAAAGCTGGTGAAATGTACCTTCACCATTCTTTTGAAGAGACAGAGCTCGATCTCCAATATTTAGAGCGTGTGCTTCCTTATATCTATCAGCTTTGGGGGCGTCCGGTTCACATGGAAACAAGAGTAGAGGATAAAGAAGTTTTGTTCTCTTATGACGGAAAGAAATTGCACCGAAGGTATTTGTAGACGTTGGACATCCTGAGTGATTTACACAACCATTTCTGGAGTTATCTCCTTTTTACTACACTAGCGGGTGCGTTAGGAGGAGTGGGGAATATTCTTATCTCAGGTGAATTTCAACGTTTTCGGAAAATCATGAACCATCAAAATCAGACGGTTTACTATAGCATCGGATCGATTAAGGAACCATTTGTAGGGGCCATTGGCGGCATCTTAACCACACTTTTGTTTATCGAAAATGCCTCTGGGCAATATTTGTTATACTTAGCACTTCTTACAGGTTTTGGAAGCAGTGCTTTTCTAAAGCGATACGTGGAGCAAAAAACAGACCAAATCATTAATCAGAATAACAGAGTACTACAAAATGAAAACATCCAAACGTACGCTGTAAAAAATGAAATGGAAGGATCAATGGTAAAAGGAATAATGAGTCCACCACCTGTTTACTTAACAGAAGCAGAAATGGAGCGTCTCATTAAGCTTCAAGCAAAAGTTGGTGAAGCGGTAGGACCAAAAGAAGCTAAAGTTTATCAATGTGAAATCAATTCACTTCTTAATCAAGGTAAGCAACGGTCATTCTAACTGCTTATGTCTTGTAGAAGCATGAGATCTATCGTATGATATATGTGATTATGCACATATAAAGGGGATCTCATATGAAAAAACGATTAAAACGAACCTTCCTCATTATTTTGTTGTTACTTGTCGTTGTGGCGATTGCTTTCTATTTCTGGGCAAAGTCAGCTTATGAACCAACAAAAGAAGCGCTAACTTATATAGAAGAGTCAAATGAAAAGGAATTAACGTTTGGATCACCTAAGGCAGAAAAAGGCATTATTTTTTATCAGGGCGGTAAAGTGGAAGAAGAAGCCTATGCTTATCTAGGGAATCAGCTCGCTAATGAAGGGTATTTTGTTGTGATCCCACGTCTAACGTTAAATCTTGCCATCCTAGATGGGGATAAAGCTGCGGATGTGATTGAGCGCTATGGTGAAGTGGATAATTGGTATATTGGTGGTCATTCATTAGGTGGCGCAGTAGCCTCCTCATTTGCTACTGAACACCCTGATGCCATACATGGCTTGTTTTTCCTTGCGGCCTATCCGATTGAAGACATGTCCAACTTAGCTATACCAACGCTAACAATCTACGGGGAAGATGATGGCGTAGCCGTTCTGTCTGATCAAAAAGAAAAGGAGAACTTGTTATCCACTCAATCAGATATCCATGTGATTAAAGGTGGAAACCATGCGAATTACGGTATGTATGGGGAGCAAAAAGGAGATAACCCAGCATCCATTACTTCAAAAGAACAAATCAATGAAACGGTTAAGATTGTAACGAAGTGGATCAAAGAAAATTGAGAAGTTGTCTAAGGGCAGCTTCTTATTTTTTTATTCTATTTTTGGAATTGGAAAGGTGGGATAAGTAAAAGATGGTAAGAAGATTCTCAATAATGGGGTATAGAGGAAAGAGATTGACAGAGAGCGTATATGGGTTAAGATAGGGAATGTAATTAGCTAACCCTTCATATGAGATAAACTCCTTGCAATCAAAGTCGTTCATTTTGAACTTATAGGAGCTTTCTCAAAGGTTTGGATTATATGAAAAGGCTGTGGATGTTTTGTTAAGATCTCGATTTCGACGAATCCGATTAACGTCTGTTCAGTTAATCGTTTTGTTTTATTTAATAGCGGTAACGGTTTCCACTTTTTTAATTGGCTTACCAATTGCCCATCAACCTGGGGTGCATCTTTCCTTTATTGATGCTTTATTTACAGCCGTTAGTGCGGTAAGCGTAACAGGACTCTCAGTTGTTTCCATTTCGGATACGTTTAGCGTTGCTGGAATTTTCATCCTTGCCGCTGTCCTCCAAATTGGAGGAATTGGCATTATGACTCTCGGTACATTTGTATGGCTAGTCATGGGTAAAAAGATTGGATTGAAAGAAAGACAGTTGATCATGACAGATCAAAATCAATCAACGCTTTCTGGATTAGTGCAATTAATGAAACAAATACTTGGCTTAATTTTTATTATTGAATTGATTGGAGCCCTTGTCCTGGGCACGTATTATCTTCGCTTTTTTGAAACATGGCAAGAAGCCTACTTACAGGGATTC
Source organism: Guptibacillus spartinae (assembly GCF_028610625.1). GTDB lineage: Bacteria > Bacillota > Bacilli > Bacillales > Guptibacillaceae > Guptibacillus > Guptibacillus spartinae. The sequence continues at coordinate 187,086 of NZ_JAQQWU010000007.1, read as the reverse complement.
TTTGCTTCGGTAAGTGCAACAACAAACGGTGGTTTTGATATAACGGGTAGTTCCCTGCAGCCGTTTGCTCATGACTATTTCGTGCAATTTATACACATCTTATTAATTGTAACTGGGGCAATTGGATTTCCAGTTCTCATTGAAGTGAAAAACTTTTTATTCGCTAGACAGAATAGTTACCGCTACAAATTTTCTTTGTTTACAAAATTAACTACCATGACGTTCTTTGTACTGGTAGTGTCGGGTGCTATTCTGATTTGGGCATTTGAAGCTACAGCCTTTTTTGCGGATAAGAACTGGCACGAATCATTCTTTTATGCGATGTTTCAATCAGTTACAACCCGAAGTGGGGGCCTTGCAACGATGGATGTTAACCAATTCCAAGAGCCTACACAGTTATTAATGTCTGCTTTAATGTTTATCGGGGCTTCCCCGAGCAGTGTCGGTGGTGGGGTTCGGACCACAACCTTTGCGATTGTCTTGCTCGCGATTTTCTTTTTCGCAAAGGGTGGGACATCGATAAAGATATTTGGACGAGAATTGCACCATGAGGATATTCATAAAGCCTTTGTCGTCTTTACTGTAGCCATTATCGTATGGAGTTGCGGCATTATTATGCTTTCGTTCTCAGAGCCGTTTCCGATTGTGGCCATTATTTTTGAGGTATCCTCAGCGTTTGGTACAACTGGATTATCAATGGGCGTCACTCCCGGACTGAGTCCTTTTGGGAAAATTGTAATCATGTGTTTGATGTTTATTGGTCGAATTGGTATTCTCTCGTTTCTTTTCCTTATTCGAGGAACGGTTCTTCGAGAAAGGTATCACTATCCAACAGAACGAGTTATTATTGGATAAGAGCAAGGGGCAAAGTGCCTCTTGCTTTTTTGCGTTGTTGTAGTGGTCTTTTTCGTTTCGCGGAAATAGTTGGATTTTCGCGAAAAAAATAAAAAAATCGCGGGATTTTCTCAGAATTCGCGGAATTATGGTTTTGCAGTGCTCCAGTGCCTGCCGTGTCACACCGCCCACTTCCGCTTTTCTTGATCTAGCTGCGACTCGCAGAAACTGCGATATTTCACTCTTTTACCAGAACACAAAAGACGTGTTCTAGTTCAAGAGTTCCAATATCTCCGTTTCTAAACGCTCGTCTCCGCTTTTCTTGTCTAGCTGCAGTGGGCAAGTCCTCGAGTCGCTTCAGTATTACCTCCGAACACAAAAAACGTGTTCAAATGTAATACTTCCAGCGCTTGTCGGACTTAACCGCCCACTTCCGCTTTTCTTGGTCTTATTTACCAAAAAAATATGGTATATAAAAACCGGGATTTCACAAACTAGTTGTACAAAGGAGGTGATTGACATGGCTCAACAACAAAACAGACAAGGAAGCTCTAACAACCTTGTAGTACCTGGTGTGGCTCAAGCTATCGACCAGATGAAGTATGAAATCGCTACTGAATTCGGAGTGCAACTTGGTCCGGACTCAACTTCTCGCGCTAACGGATCTGTTGGTGGAGAAATCACTAAGCGTTTGGTTCAAATGGCTGAACAACAGCTTGGCGGTTACCAAAAATAATTATATACCATGGCTGTAAGGGGTGGATACGTCCATCCCTTCTTAGGTGATTGATCTATAGAAGGAGGAGGATGTCATGTCTTTTGAATGTCCGCTCTGCAATAGCTTTGCAGCTATCGAACTTGTCTGTCAGGTGTGTGCAGATACTCTAACAGATAAGGGAAGAGAAGCGGAGTACTATGATGAATATAGTGCTTATGAACCCATTGAAGCAATGAAGAAAACGGATGGATATAAAAGTGAAACGCATGAATGTCCCCATCTTCTATCTTGCCCAACATGCGGATGGAATGACGTGTATTTAATTGAAGAATGGCTTACATAACAAAAGAGCTGCCCATTACGGCAGCTCTTTTACTATGAGGTTGGAATAGATAATCTTTTCTCAAGAAAGCTTTGAATCAGATTGAGGATCGTTGTGAAGAACCAGTAGATGAAGGCCGCTGTTAATAAAATTGGTAAGACTTTAAAGTTTGAAGCAGCGATCTGATCTGCATTATACGTTAGTTCTGAAATTGTTAGTACAGAAGCAAGAGAAGAGGCTTTTACGATATCTATTAAAGAATTCCATACTGGTGGGATGGCTCTTCTCCAGGCTTGAGGAAGAATGACCTCTTTGTAAATTAACGACTTCTTCATTCCAAGTGACATGGCCGCTTCCCATTGTCCTTTTGAGAGGGAGAGAATGGCTGCTCGGAATGATTCAGAGATATAGGCTCCAAAGTGTAAGATAAGGCCAGTGTATGCGGCTTGCCAGGCTGTTAATTGAATATCAATAGAGACAAGACCATAATACAAAATAAATAATTGGATTAGTAGTGGAGTGCCTCTGAAGAACGAGACATATAATTTTGCTAATCCAGTCGCTACTTTACTTTTTGAGAGGCGCAACAATGCAATGACTAATCCAACGAATAAAGCACCAAAGATGGAAAAGAAACTAAGAAGAAGTGTATTCTTTGCCCCTTCAAGTAGAAAAGGCAAAGAATTGATTAACACATCAGTTGTTTCACTCACTTACATTCTCTCCATCAAAATATTCTTTAGAAATGTCTGCAAGTGTTCCGTCTTCTTTCATTTCTTTCAATGCATCATTGATCTTTTTAATTAGATCATCATTTCCTTTTGGAAGAGCAAAAGCCATTTCCGTTTTATTAAACGTTTCCCCAACGCCTTTTACTTTGTAATCCTGCTCAGGCAATTCCGTTAAAATAAAGAGACGGTCATTCATTGCTGCATCAATGTTCCGTTCATTGCTAAGATCTGTCAGGACCTGGTTCGCGCCTTTGTAGATTTTGGTTTCAGCGCCTGCTTCTTCAGCAGCTTGCGCATAGTTACTTCCTTGTGTTGTTCCTACTGTTTTTCCTTCAAGATCCTCAATGCCCTTGATGTCTTCATTATTCTCGTTAACGATTACTTGGCCGCCAGAATAAGTATAAGGCTCTGTAAAGTCAAACTGTTCCTTACGATCGTCGGTAATGGTCACCTGATTCGCTACCATGTCGATACGTTCGGTTTCAAGAGAAGAGAGAAGCCCTTTCCATTCAATGGCTTTAAATTCTGCCTTCATTCCAATTCGATCGGCAACTTCGCGGGCAACTTCCACGTCATAGCCAGTAATTTCATTGTTATCATCTCGATAGCTGAATGGAGGATAAGTTGCTTCTGTTCCAATTAAAAGAGTTTCTTGTTCATCAGAACTTCCTTCTTCGCCATTTTCCGTATTTTCATTACTACCGCAGGCAGCAAGTACTGTAAGTGTTAATGCAAGTACTAATCCTACCATCCATTTTTTATTCAAGATAAAGTCCTCCTTTTAATTCCTACAAAATTGATGTGAATTCTGTATTTATTGTAGTTAGCATTTAACTTAAAGTCAATCAAGAAACATTATTGACGTTAATTTACTTGTTCATGCAAGACACAAATAAAAAAGCTTCCTCGTTTTAAGAGAAAGCTTTTTACTATTCAATGATTAACGAATGCGAAGTTCTGATTCTGTATCAAAGAAATGACACTTGTTCATATCAAACGCAAGGCTGATATTCTGACCGTTTTGAATATCAGTACGAGAGTCCACGCGTGCGACGAAGTCCTGATCCGCTACTTTTGAATAAAGGTATGTTTCAGCACCCATCAATTCAGCTACATCGATGACGGCATTTACTTTAGTATCTTGAGATGATTCGATAAATACTGGCTCATCATGAATGTCTTCAGGACGAATACCGAGCATGACTTCTTTATTCAAGTATCCTTGATCACGAAGGACTTTCATTTTTCCTTCTGGAACTTTCACTTGAACATCACCTAGTTTGAAGAAGCCATCTTGCAAAGTACCACGGAAGAAGTTCATGGCAGGAGATCCGATAAATCCACCTACAAAGACGTTGTCTGGTGCATCGTAAACTTCTTTTGGTGATCCAACTTGTTGGATAACGCCATCTTTCATAATAACGATACGTGTTGCCATTGTCATCGCTTCCGTTTGGTCATGCGTTACGTAAATAGTAGTCGTTTGTAGGCGCTGGTGTAGCTTGGAGATTTCAGCACGCATTTGAACACGAAGCTTAGCATCAAGGTTAGAAAGCGGCTCATCCATCAAGAATACTTGTGGATCACGTACAATGGCACGACCTAGTGCAACACGCTGACGTTGACCACCTGAGAGTGCTTTCGGTTTACGATCGAGCAAACTTTCAAGCCCTAGAATACGAGCAGCATCTGTTACACGACGCTCGATTTCTTTTTTATCGAACTTACGTAATTTTAATCCAAATGCCATGTTATCGTATACGTTCATATGTGGATAAAGGGCATAGTTTTGGAATACCATTGCGATATCACGATCTTTTGGTGCAACGTCATTTACGCGACGATCACCAATGACGAGGTCACCATCAGAGATATCTTCAAGGCCGGCAATCATTCGAAGCGTTGTTGATTTACCGCAACCAGAAGGACCTACAAATACGATGAACTCCTTATCTTTAATATCTAAATTAAAGTCTTTTACTGCTTCAAATTTGTTGTCATATCTTTTATAAATGTGATTGAGAGTAATCTCTGCCATGTTAATGCCTCCTATGAAATGAACTCCTTTTGCTAGTTCTAAGTCTACTCTATGAAAACGCTATCGTAAATTGGAAGCGTGCACAAAATTGTTCAGTGGTTTTGTGCATCTTGAACGAAAGAGGATCATTTTATGAAATGTTGGCAGAAAAAACTGCGTTTATTAACGCAGTTCCATCGCGAGGAGAGAAAGGTAAACCATGACAGCTCCTTGAAAGCTTTTAACATCAATGCCCGTTTTTTCAATAAACTTGTCGACTCGATATTGTAGACTGTTTCTATGTACGTAAAGCTGTTTAGCAGCAAGAGTAATATTTAAGTTTGATTCTAAATAAATGCGAATGCTTTTTAGCAGTTCTGCATCAAGTTGAACAGGTTCTATTAATTTCCCTAAATAATCAATCGTTTCTTCACTTGCTTCATGAAAGAGAACGGCTGGAACAATCTCCTGATGAGTGAAGACCATTTGAGAAGGCATCAGATCTCGTCCTGTTGAAAACCATTTTTTTTCAGCTTTGTACACACGTTTTAACTGATTGTTGTCAGAGTGACGAATGGTTTGACCAACAAATAAAGACATTCCTGTGAAAAAGTCAGCAGTTAGGGCTGCAGCTGTTTGTTCCAATTCCTGAACGATTTGTTCGTCAACTTCGTTCGTCTGCACAAGAACGCCCTTCCTGTCATTTTCGAATAACAGAACCGTTTCCTCAGAAAATAGTCCAGTCATAGCCTCAATGAAATCAGACAAATCGGTTGGTGCTTCTTTTAAATAAAAGTGGATATACCGGATAGGTGGCTTCAAATTCAGTTCAACGCTTAGATCATCTTCAAAGAGGAGAGATGCCCATTTCTTTTGAACCCCATTCATTTGATTATCGATGAGACGAAGGGAAGGGAAAATGGCATTGAGAAGATCTTTCTCACGTGCGGTCAGGCGGGTTTTGCGTATCCCAAATTCCTCTCCGTCAGTTGTGCGATACCAGTAGAAAAGATTCGGTTGTTCGGAGGTGAGGACATAATCATTTCCGTATAGTTCGGCAAGTTTTGCATTCATAAGTGGCCCTCCTAATGTGCAGTTATCCTCTAGTATAACGCAATCGTCTGTTTGAATTAATAGAAAAGCGCGTGAAAAGAACCTCTTTAAGAGCAAGAGGTTCTGTCACTACTGTTCGTTCTTATCTTTTTGATCTTTGCTTGAGTATGGAGGCTCTTGTTCCATAACGGGAATGGCTTCCTCAATTTGTGCCTGTCTGTAACTTTGATGAACGGCGCCGCCAGCCATTCCTTCATTAACCATACGATCAATATCCATGTCATACTTATCGCGGCCTTCATACATAGAGTCTTTTGTTCGTTTGTTTGGCAACCTTATTCATCTCCTTATTTCGTTGAATAAGGTTAGTATGTGTATCTGGGAGAAGGATTATGAGTCTTGTTCGTATACATGGAAAAGCATAAGCTCATGAATTTGGGACTGAAGTTTGTTTTGATCCGATTCAGATGGAGCGGGCTGGAACCATTCGAATTCTCCCGTATGGAGGTATAGTGTACGGTAATACGTTCCCTGATAGAAAAAAGATACTTCCCATTTAGGTTTCCTTACTTTGGATCCAATCGATTTATATTGAAAGTGTGAAATCATCGTATTCCCCCATATCACTTTTTAATCATCATAACATAGGAAGTTAATACGCTGAGTAAGTTCGAAAAGTTGTGATGAGTGAGCGGATAAATGCTTCATGGATATGCGGTTCATCAAATCGCATTGGTTTTGCATTTGCTTCAAAAAGCCAAAGCCTCCCATGGTGATCTTTGCCGATATCTAAAGAGCACTCAAGCATCTCCTCTTTTTCTTCGAGGGCTTCTGCTATACGAATCGCGAGCGCATGCAATCGTGCTTCATCTTCTTGAGTGGCTATCTTATGAAAGGGAAGGATTCGCCCCCCTTTTGGGACATGAGTCGTTAATCCATTAGATGGCGCTGCCCTTATGCCAATGCCAGTGACTTGCCAGCTTTTAAATGGTTTTTGTAAAAGAACTCGAAAGTCGAAATGATCTCCCTGGTGTGTAGTCAAGTTAATGTCACGTTGCATGATATAAGGTTCATCAATTTGAGTAATGAGGTGTTCTTGTAGGGAATGGAAGGTTGAAAATAATACATTCCTTTTATGATCGATATAGTGAAATCCTGAATCGACTCTATTTACTTTAAATATCCCTCGGCCCTTACTACCAGCAGTGGGTTTGAAAAAAACTGAGGGGTACGAATCGATAAAGTGTTTGAAGTTTACTTCCGTAGCAGGTGCTGTCTCTGGAATAAATGGCGATAGCGAATCCTTTGCTGCTAAATGAGAAAGGATGTGGTCTTTTTGAAAAAAGGACCGGTTAAAATAAGGGATTCCCTTCTTTTTTAATAAGCTAAAAAAAGCGGTCACTTTATTCGAACACTCTTCTTCGCGGTTGGGAATTCGATTGTAAACAATATTTGGATAAGGAAAACGAAAACCTGTCCATTTTTTTGAAATCGGATTGTATAGATAACCTCTTATAAATGACGGGAAAATATCCTCAGGAGTGAAGACATAAGATAGTCCGCCACATTCAGTCAGATTCTGTTGAATGGTTTTAAACAATGTCCCATTGCCACTGAAATGATGCTTTCGGTTGGAGCCAGCAAAAATGCCAACAAGGGGCCTGATCGCATCGAAAGACGATTGCAATTGAATAATAGAAGAAGAGGAAGAGGGAAAGGGAGAGAGCTTTGTTGGCTCTTTCCCCCAATAAATGGATTGATAGCTACTCTTTTGATACCAGCGCTTGTTTGCATGATGATAAAATAATTCGATCATACTCTCGAAACCACATGTTTTTCAATTGTAGATTGTGCCAAAAAGATAGCATATTCCATCGGTAACATTCTCGTTTTTGCTTCTTCAGATTTAAGTTTCGGGTGTGAAAAAATCCCTCTTCCGGGTTTAGAATTCGCTTCAAATAAATAAATTTTCCCCTCTTTCGTTATGCCAAGATCAAAACCAATTTCACCTATAAAGCCAGAAATTTTCTTGTCGATGGCTCGACTTAACTGGAGGGAGGCCTCCATTAAATCAGTCTCTACCTGTTTACTTAGCCCGTATTCCGAAATGAGTTCTCCAATTGTTTTAACCGTTCCATTTGATGCCATGTGAGTCGTTAAACTTCCAGCGCCGGCAATTTTCGCAGCAATGGCACTAACTTCCCAGTGCCCTTCTTTGTTTTTATTCGTATGAACGCGATAATCCATTGCTCGTTGATGAATGCGATGTAAATCAATTCCTTGTTGTGCAATGAGTCCTTCCAAACCATTTGGATATTGCGTTTTAATTAATCTTGCAAGAGATGTATATCGTCTAAGGCGGTTTTCTTTATCTGTTCTGAAACGGCAATAATAATATTTTTCATTTTCCGGTTTTAAAATCTGTTGAATTCCAAGACCGGAACTTCCATTAGCTGGTTTAATATATACTTGCTCATACTCTTTCAACATACGTGACAATAGTGTTGTTTTAGGACTTAAAACGGTTTCTGGTAAGTAGTTTTTTACGGTCTCATCCTCCCGTAATTTTTCGAACATCGTCCATTTATCAAAAAAGCCGGGGTTAAACCATGGCGTGAAGTATTGCGATTGAAGTTTCTGCATCGTTGTACTGACTTGTTCAATACTTGCCGAACTACGGTTCGGTAGGCGGTCGTAAACAACATCGGGGATCGGCACTGTGACTCTGTACCAGCCCTTTTGGTTATACATGACTCCTTTAATACTACCTGTTTTCCAATCAATATGATGGGCACCAAACGCAAAACCAATTGCGCCACACTTTAGAGTGGCTGACAATAATTTAGCGAAGTACATGCTTCGTTCACCAATTGGCCTCATGCTATCCTTTGTGAATCCAGCGGTGAAAATCCCAATTAATGGCCCTATGTGTAGTGAATCCCCTTTTTCAAACAAGTGAACCGATGTTTCTGCAGGAACACCTAATACCTTCCATAAATCTTCTGATAGAAGGTATTCTTCCTTGTTATCAGGATGAGGAGAGACCGTGCAGAAAGATCTTCTTGAGCCAAAACAAAGTTGATTCGGAAAAGAAACTTGATCGACCCAACGCTTAAACAGAGAGGGTGGGACATAGAAATTACCTTGAGAAGCACTATCCTTTTTTAATGGACGTATTGCGTTCATAGTGATTAACCCCTTTCTTCTCGCTAATGAGCGAATGGCAATAATGAAATGGAATTGTTTCGTAATCTCGGTGCGACTGAATGGCCTTATGTCCTGGTTTAGAATTTGCTTCAAGTAACCATACTTTCCCTGATTGATCAATCCCGAAATCTAAACCAAGTTCAAACAGTGGATGGAAATCTTTTTCTAGGAAAGAAGCAACACAATGAGATAGTCGACTAATTTTTTGTTCTGCTTGATGAAAGACATCTTTTGGCATGAGGAGCTGTTGATCAGTTTGGATAGAGCCTCCACTATGCAAGTTTGATACAAAAGATTTAGCGTTTCCTACACGAGTTGCCCGCCCAATTTCTTCCCACGTAGCGTGAGAGGTTTTCTTCATTACGACTCTACGATCAAAAGGTCGATTATTCTGATCAAGTAAGGAAAGGCATTGCTGAGCGATATAATCACGCTTTTTTAGAACGCTTTTAATCATTTTGAGTAAAGAACTAGTATGATCATAAGTATGATGAAGGATATGCCCATTATGATTGATTTGAACATCAATCTGGTGAGGGTTTTTAGTAATCATCATTAGGCCATTTCCTTGCGAGCCAATACTTGGTTTTAAAATAAGTTTGGCATGGTCAATCAACAAATCTGTTACGACTTTTGCGCATGTGTGATGCTGAAGTTTTGTTGATAGTGGGAGATGACGGTTTAGTAAGGCATTCCGCTTTAAATGTTTGTATACTTCCCATTTTCCAGGTAGCCCATGGCCAAGGAATGTCGTATCTGCTTCCGTTTTTAACCATTTAATAAAAGCAGTTTCTTTCGCAGTACAGTTACCGTTATGGAAGCACCGGTCATAAATAAAGTTGGGTACTGGAAAATCGATTTCCACCCAATTCTTTTGTAATTGATTGTATTTCAATCCTCGTAAGTGATGAGAAGAAAGCTGGGTAGGGACAAATCGATAGATTTCGAATCCTAGAGCGCCGCCAGCTTCACTTAATTTGGAGACATATTCTTTTTCGTGTTGAAGTGAATATTGTAAAATCCCAAATGATTTCATAATCTCCCCCTTCTATAAGGATGCATACCAGTGTACCAATCGGATGAGTGCTCTTACCGACGGCCGATAGGTAGCAGAAGGCGTTCCTTCTGAGGTTTTAGATGGTTTTGTGTTTACTTCAATAATCCAGGGGTGGCCGTTTTGATCAACTGACATGTCGATGCCAAGCTCCCCGAATAATCCCTCACTTTCACGATCAATGATTTGCGAAACTTCACGGGCAAGTTCGGGAAGGATACGTTTTAGCTGTCTTTTCATCGAATCTTCGAATGGCGTGAGACCTTCATCAAATTTTTTTAAGAGAGCCCCACGTGCAATGTTTGAGACGAATTGTTCATTTGTTCGAGAAACACGCGATACTGCTGAGACGACCGACCACTTATTGCCAGAGCCTTTTACGCAAAGAATGCGGAAATCGACGGGACAGCCATCTATATCTATGAGCGGTATACCCTGTTGGATTAAATAGGGAACATATTTAGAACGTAAGCGAATCGTTTTGAAAAGACTCGTTAAAGCAGATGATGACAAGGTCTGATTGCCATGAAAGCTAGAGTAATCAAGAAGAAAGAGGTTTTCCCTTTGGGTAATGCGAAAGATATGTTTGCCCTGACTTCCATTTAACGGTTTTAAGTAAAGGATCGGATGTTTCATTATCATAATCTCAACGGTTTCAAACCCTTCAAGGAGAACCGTCTCAGGAAGGTATGGTGTGATTTCCTCATAAGAAAGTAGTTTCTGATGAACGTCCCATTTATCTAAAAAGGATTCATTAAAATAAGGGATTTTTTGCTGCTGCCAATAGGTTTTTAATTGTTGGATAAAAGGAGAATTCTCAAGCTTCCTAGAGTGAATTCGATTATAAATCACAGAGGGGATCGGTAAGTCCATTTCCATCCATGTACGCTGAGTCCAAATAAATCCTGACACCCTGGTTTCATTCCAGGGCTGTAACGTATAGACGTAGAATAGAATATGATGCTCTTCGCAATACTCAGCTACTTCCCTACAAAAATCTGTATAAGACCCAAATGGAATTTCTGCTTTAGGAGAACAATTAAGGGCAAGGCAGAAGATTGGGCCGAACGAGAGGAACTTTTGTTGCTTACAGTAGCTTATCGTAATTGGAATGGTTTGAGTTGGGAGTGACAGGGAACGAAGTAGTTCAGGTGAACAATATACGGTATGACTTGATGATGTACGATAGACCTTTATTGTAACCGTTACTTCAAGCACCCCACATCGCAGTGGAAATTGTGAATCTGTCAGTTTCCATTTAGAAGCGATGTTTTCTGGAATGCTTAGCGTAAGTTTAGAATCATTCGAGGTGAGGTTTTCTGGTTGTAACATAATTTTTTCAACGTGTTTCATTCACGACCCTCGTTCAATGTTTTTTGATTTTTTACCTTCCTTTAACTGGATAGGCAATAGCGGATATCGTATACTATGAAGATGAAGTTTACTCTGTGAACGTGAGGAATAGAAAGGTTGAGGTACCATGTCGTCCATTATTATTACAATCCTCTTTATGATTGCTATAGGTGCTGCTATAGGTGGATTTACAAATTCATTAGCGATTAAGATGCTATTTAGACCATATGAAGCGCGTTATATTGGGAAATGGAAAGTGCCATTTACGCCTGGACTCATTCCGAAGCGAAGAGATGAATTAGCCGTTCAGCTTGGAAGAATGGTCGTGGAACACCTTCTAACTGCTGAAGGAATTCAGCAGAAAATGAATGATCCGGTTTTTAAGCGTACGATGATTGAGTATGCACAGAAAGAAGTGTTGAAATTACTCGAGACTGATGAAAAAATTGCGGATCTCTTAAAAAGAGGATTGCATCTTGAGGATCCGGAGCGGGAAGTACGCTCGAGAGCAAGTGCTTATCTTAACGAAAAGATTGAAAAGAAACTAGTGAGCGTGAAAAGCAAAGAACTCGCGGAGATTCTTCCTGTGACAACACAGACGAAAATTGATGAATCGATCGAACCTCTTGCGGATTTGATATTAACGAAAATTAGTGATTACATCGCTTCATCTGAAGGAAAGAACAAGCTATCTGTGATGATTGATCGCTATCTTGCTGACCGTGGGACGCTTGGAAGTATGATCAATATGTTTTTTACAAATACAAGACTAGTTGATAAGGTACAGCCTGAATTGCTCCGTCTTCTTAAACAAAAGGATATTCAAACTGTCATTACAACAATGCTTGAAAAAGAATGGCATGCCTTGAAAGAAACGAAATTAGAGACATTTGAAGACAAATTCAATTCAGAAGAGCTTGTGCATGGGATCACGAATATCATTGTGAATGAACTTCCGATTCACCATGTGATGAATTTAAGCTTATCAGAAGCAGTAGAGCCATATAAACAACGTATAATCGAAGACTTTGTGCCAAGAATAGTCGATGCTGCCGGACAATATCTAAGTCGAAATTTGCAGCCGCTTATGGAACAGCTGCACCTTGCCGATGTGGTGAAAAGTCAGGTCGAGACATTTTCAGTCGGTCGTCTTGAAGAGATGGTTCTGTCTATTTCTCGCCGCGAATTTAAAATGATTACGTACCTTGGAGCAGTGCTTGGAGGAATGATTGGACTCATTCAAGGCATCATCATTTCCCTTATGGGATGAATTTCGTTTCAGTCTTTGTTATAGTGGGGAAGTATAGGGTTATGAGAGCGAAATAATCCTCACTTACTAAGGAGGTATATACAATGGCAGAGAAAAATCTTTACGACGTAGCATACGAATTAGAAAGCGCAATGCGCGAACACGAGGACTACACAAAGCTGAAAGAATTATATGATCAAGTCAACCAGGATGAAGTATCAAAGAAACTTTTTGATAACTTCCGCAATATGCAAATGGAACTTCAACAGAAGCAAATGACTGGTCAACAAATTACTGAAGAAGAAGCACAAAAAGCTCAGCAGCAAGTTGAACTTGTTCAGCAGCATGAAGTGATTTCTCAGTTAATGCAACAAGAACAGCGCATGAGCCAGGTTATTCAGGACATCAACAAAATCGTAACGAAGCCTCTAGAGGATCTTTACGGTAGCCCTGAAGAAGACATTCAACAATAATAAAAAACCGTTCATCCTCGGATGAACGGTTTTTTATTTATGATTCGTTTCTAGTAGTTGATAAGGTTCCAGATTGATTTTGGGTTTATTCGAGTGAAACCTTCGCTTCAGTCGAATAAGCACAAAACAACTTCTTAATAAAAAAGAATAATGGCTTAGGAAGCGTTCTCAATAACGCCAATAACTTCAAACTGAGTTGGTTGTGTAATGATGGTTTCTTCTACAGAACAATGAGGACAGTTTAATTGGTGAACTCTTTCCTTCTCTCCAGCAATGATCCCTCTAAATTCATGGTCGCATTCAGAACATTTATAAATATGTGGCTCACTAAATGCTCCCGTACAATCGAACCTGATTCTTTCTTTCCCTTTTGTCATACGTATAAGACCCCTCTCCGTTTTTGTAATACATTTGTAATAATACTAGTTTCATATTAAAACTTCCCACGCTGTTCCATTTTTAAACGCCTAATTCCGAGAACACAGAATTTTAGGGAATTTCATGTGATAAGACAAGATTTACGAGTCATAGAGATAAGTGGGGAAGGGAGCACTTTCAAAATGGCTATGTTAGTTGGTGATTTCTCGATTTTGACTCATGCGAGTGAAACCTTTGTTTCACGCAAATGAATTTGCTCGAAGCGTTTGGGCATCGCAGGACGTAAATGAGCCGAAAATCAACACCATTCATTAACATTGCCTTCAAAATAAGGGGGGGATTCACATGGTTTATCAACTTCTTGCATTAGACATTGATGGGACGTTACTTAGATCCAACCATAAAATTGACAAGGAAACGAAGGATGCCATTCAATACGTGAAGGAGAAAGGCGTATACGTTACGCTTACAACGAGCCGCAACTTTGCATCTGCTAAGAAAATTGCAAGAGCAGTGAAATTAGATGATTGTATGCTCGTTACGCATAGTGGCGCCTTTATTGCAAAAGAGGTTGAAGAGCCAATTTACGAACAAAGAATTTCAAACGAAGATGTTAATCAGATTGTGAAAATTCTTGAACGGTTTGATTGCCACATCCGTATTATTCACGAACGACTTGCTGTTGGAAATCGCGTGAAGCATAATAACTACTTATCTGCCAAAATGACATTAGGAATCGGAGACCCATTATTCTACCCTGTCAATTTTGTTGAAACACTAAGTGATTACTTAGAAAAGAAAGAACTTTCTCCACCAAAAATCGATGCTCATTTCTTTAATGAAGAAGAGAGAGAGGAAGCTCGTCTTTTGTTAGAAGAGTGTCTACCAACGATATCAGTAGTTCGATCGACAAAATGTAATTTTGGAATTATCCCTAAAGGCGTTTCAAAAGCGAAAGGACTCCGAATTTTAGGAGAGAAATTAGGCATAGCTGTCGATGAAATGGTTGTGATTGGCGACTCAGATTGTGACGCAGATATGATCCGACAGGCTGGTCTTGGCGTAGCAATGGGGAACGCCTCCTATGAATTAAAGCGACTTGCTGATTGGGTAACACGTTCAAATGATCAACGAGGCGTTTCGTATATGGTAAAAGAAGTTTTTCGGAAACAAATGCGTGTTCAACTTAAAAAGTAGTTTGTTATGCCTTCATCGAACCCTGACGAAAGTTGGGGAATGAAGGCGTTTTTCATGAGCCTTTCGAATCATTTTCGGGAAATGAAAAGGCTTTCACGAAAAAACAGCTAATATGTATAATGTTTGATAATTTTGAATTCTGGAGGGATTGTATGCAAAAATTACTCGACTTGAATCCAAAGGTGACGGAATTTCTGAAAGGTACAAAAAAACTTTATATTAACGGTCAATGGAAGGATTCGTTATCAGGTAGAACTTTCGATACACTAAACCCCTCAACTGGTGAAGTACTAGCAACAGTTAGTGAAGCAATGAAAGATGATATTGATGAAGCAGTGATGGCGGCTCGTAAAGCATTTGACAGTGGACCTTGGTCTCGCATGTCTGCCTCTGCTAGAAGTCGTTTAATTTATAAGCTTGCTGATTTAATGGAAGAAAATAAAGAGGAACTGGCGATGATTGATACGCTTGATAATGGTAAGCCGATTCGTGAGACACAAAATGCGGATGTTCCACTCGCAATCGAGCATTTTCGATACTATGCTGGCTGGTCGACTAAAATTATGGGACAAACCATTCCAGTTAACGGCCCGTTCTTTAACTACACGCGTCACGAAGCATTAGGTGTTGTGGGACAAATCATTCCATGGAACTTCCCGCTACTTATGGCGGCTTGGAAGCTTGGCGCTGCCCTCGCAACTGGTTGTACGGTTGTACTTAAGCCTGCAGAACAAACGCCGCTATCGGCTCTCTATTTAGCACAGCTGATGGAAGAAGCTGGATTCCCTGAAGGTGTTGTGAACGTGGTACCAGGATACGGTGAAACGGCAGGGGATGCTCTTGTTAAGCATCCGAACGTGGATAAGATTGCCTTTACCGGATCGACTGAAGTTGGTAAATATATTATGAACCAGGCTTCAAATGATTTGAAGCGCGTTACGCTTGAGCTCGGAGGAAAGTCTCCAAATATTATCTTACCTGATGCCGATATGACAAAAGCCATACCGGGTGCACTAAGCGGTATTATGTTTAATCAGGGGCAGGTTTGCTGTGCGGGATCAAGACTTTTTGTCCAAAAGAAAGCTTATGACAATGTAATGGCTGACTTAGTGAGTCATAGTCAGAAAATTAAGCAGGGTGCTGGACTAGATCCAGATACTGAAATGGGACCACTCGTATCGGCTGAACAGCATGAGCGAGTAATGAAATATATTTCTAAAGGACAGGATGAAGGCGCAGAATTACTGACTGGTGGACAGGTCCCTTATGATAAAGGATATTATGTCCAGCCTACTATTTTCTCTGACGTTGATGATAAGATGACCATTGCAAAAGAGGAGATTTTTGGACCAGTCGTTGCTGCCATGCCGTTTGAAGATTTGGACGAAGTAATCGAACGTGCAAATGATTCGAACTATGGTCTTGCTGCTGGACTTTGGACTGAGAATTTGAAATCCGCTCATTATGTAGCAAACAAAATCAAAGCTGGAACAGTATGGGTAAACTGTTACAATGCGTTTGACGCCGCTTCTCCATTCGGTGGTTATAAGCAATCCGGCATTGGAAGAGAAATGGGTTCTTATGCTCTAAATAATTACACTGAAGTAAAGAGTGTATGGATTAACTTAAAATAATAAAACAGAACCGCCTGTCCTTTTATGGACGGGCGGTTCTTTCATGATAGCGCTATCTTTTTAAGACGATCAATTTTCCTGCAGATGAGACGACTCGGGCTGTGTGGTTTTCAAATCCTTTCTGCTTTAACAGTTCCTCGCCTACTTTTTTTGCTTCTTTGTCATCTTGTGCT
Organism: Guptibacillus spartinae; assembly: GCF_028610625.1. Taxonomy (GTDB): domain Bacteria; phylum Bacillota; class Bacilli; order Bacillales; family Guptibacillaceae; genus Guptibacillus; species Guptibacillus spartinae. The sequence goes on along the minus strand of NZ_JAQQWU010000007.1, from coordinate 170,693 downwards.
TCGAAACTTTCATCAAGAACGGTAGCGCCGCTTTTTTCGAATGCTGTGATAATGTATTTTTCCATGTTATCCCCTCCTACTAATAGTTTACCGATTGAACAATTTGTTGTCACTTTTTTCTAAAAAAACGAATCTTTTAAGAAAATAAAACGTTATACTTATCATGGTGTTTAAAGGTAATGAATAGTTAAAAGGGGGAAGCTATGCTCGAATTTCAACATGTTTCGAAACAGTTTGGTGCCTTTACCGCAGTTGAGGAACTGAATCTTTCCATTCCTGAAAATGAGATCTTTGGTTTGCTAGGTGGGAATGGAGCTGGTAAAACGACGACATTTCGGATGCTATTGAGACTGATTGATCAAACGAAAGGAACAATTAGCTGGAAGGGTGAACGAATCTCCTACGATTCTAGTCATTTAATTGGTTACTTACCTGAAGAACGCGGCCTTTATCCAAAGATGAAAGTAAAAGAGCAATTAATTTACCTTGGGAAATTACGGGGGATGAAGAAATCTGAGGTCGAAAAAGAGATCACAAGCTGGCTGGATCGGTTTAAAGTACCAGAATACCTCGACAAGAAAGTAGAAGAACTATCGAAAGGAAATCAGCAAAAAATTCAATTCATTGCTAGCGTCATCCATAAACCAGAGTTGCTTATTCTAGATGAGCCATTTAGTGGACTAGATCCTGTAAATGTTGAAGTGCTAAAAGAGGCTGTACTTGATTTAAAAAAAGCTGGAACAACAATTTTATTCTCCAGTCATCGAATGGAACATGTGGAAGAACTTTGTGAGCATCTCTGTATTTTACATAAAGGAAAAGCAGTCGTTTCAGGAAATTTGAAAGAAATTAAGCGTTCATATGGGAAAAAAAACATTCGAATTGATGCAGATTTTGATCTCTCCTTTTTAAAAAATGTGGAGGGGGTTCTTCGTTTGAAACAAGGTATGAATCATAGTGTCGTTCAAATTGAGAATGAACAAGCTTCTCAGACAATTTTAGGAGAGTTAGCAAGTAAAGGGTTCGTGAGAAAGTTTGAATTAGAAGAGCCATCTTTAAATGATATTTTCATTGAGAAGGTGGGTGCAGCGTATGAATAAGTTTTTCATCGTTCTTTCTCAGACCTATTTAAATCGCTTAAAATCCAAAGCGTTTATTATTACAACGGTTATAACATTATTGATGATCTTCTTAATTACAAACATCTCAACCATTATCAATACCTTTGATTCAAGTGAGGCTGATCGAGTAGGAGTGATTGATACAGGATCGTATTATTCACCACTTGAGAAGCAGATCAACATGATGAACGCTGATATTGTTTTAGAGAAATTTGATGGAACGGAAGAAGAAGCGGAGAAAGCGATTGAAGAGGGAGAGTTCGACAGCTATTTGGTTCTTGAAGAAAATGAAGCGGAGGAACCTTCAGGGGTTTATAAAGCAGAGACGGTGGCAGAACAAGTAACCCCTCAAGTACTTGAAGCCGCACTTCAGCAAATGAAAAGTACCTTTGCTGCTGAAAAAGCTGGTGTGACACAAGAGCAGCTTAACCAAATCGATCAGCCTGTACAATTTGAGAAAGTGGCTTTAGAAAAAGGTGCAAAGACAGAGGACGAATTAAATCAAGCGCGCGTGTTTGTCTATGTTCTCTTATTCGTCATCTACTTTTCAGTCATTTTTTATGGAAATATGGTAGCAGTGGAAGTAGCGACAGAAAAATCATCACGAGTGATGGAAATATTAATTTCAAGCGTTTCTCCTGTTAAGCAAATGTTTGGTAAGATTCTTGGAATTGCTTTGCTTGGTTTAACCCAATACGCGATTATTATTGCGAGTGGTTATTTGTTTATGCAGATGCAGGAGGATAGCCTCACCGAAACAGGCTTTCTTTCATTTCTTGATTTTAGTAACATTTCAGCTTCGCTCATTGTTTATGCCATTGTTTTCTTTATGCTCGGGTATTTGCTGTATGCAACGATCCTTGCCATGGTTGGATCACTTGTAAGCAGGGCTGAAGAAGTGCAGCAGATGATTATGCCAGTGCAACTTCTAATCATTGTCGCCTTCTTTATCGCGATGTTTGGTCTAAGTACACCATCTGCTACATTCGTCACAATTTCATCTTATATTCCGTTTTTCTCACCGGTTGTGATGTTTTTACGCGTAGGTATGCTCTCGATTCCATTCTGGGAAGTAGCACTTAGCCTTGCGCTACTGGTGGGAGCAATTGTCTTATTTGGCATCATGGGTGCGAAAGTCTATCGAGGTGGTGTTCTCATGTATGGGAAATCATCTTCATTAAAGGATATTGGAAAAGCATTGAAATTGTCGAAACGTGAACAATAGTTAAAAAAAGAAAGATGCTAAACGACCTGGGGGGATGGTTCCCCCGGGTCGTTTTAGCATTCTTCCCTTTATTGAATTGACTCGGTTAGACCCATTGTTGATTGCAGTAGAAAATGTGTAAACGTACGAACGTGCGCTCGATTGAATATGGTAAAATGAATGATAGAGAGCATTCGAAAGGGAGATGAGTGATGAAAGAAGTAACCTTTCTGCACTGTGCCGATTTACACTTAGATCGACCATTCACAGGTGCTAATCAATTACCAACTTCCATTCTTGATTTTGTGCGAGAAAGCGCCTATCGCTCCTTACGTGCGATCGTTGATCTGGCTATTCAGAAACAAGTCGATTTTGTCCTATTCGCAGGAGATTTGTTTGATAGTAGCTATCGAAGCATAAAGACCCAAGTGGTTCTGTTACAAGAATTAAAGAGGTTAGATAAAGCAGGCATTCATAGCTATCTTTCCCATGGTAATCACGATGCACTAGACGGAGAGTGGGCTACTCTAACATGGCCGAAATCAAGCTATTTTTTTCAAGAAAAGGTCGAAGCCATTCCATACAAGCGAGAAGGTGAAGTATTAGCCTGGATTCATGGATTTAGTTATCCAACTCGTCATGTAAACGAAAAGAGGGTAAATGATTATCAGAGGGCAGATGAAAGAAGTTTTCAAATTGGAATGCTTCACGGAAATTTAGAAGGCCAGACAGATCATTCTGCTTATGCCCCGTTTACATTAAGTGAATTAATCGAGAAAAATTTTGATTATTGGGCCCTTGGGCATATCCATCAACGGGCAGAGTTACAAGATAACCCTCCCATTGTGTATCCTGGGAACATTCAGGGGGCTCATTCCAAAGAGCGGGGTGAAAAGGGATGTTACTTTGTTAAGTTAAGTGAAGCAGGTCCATTAATAGAATTTCATCAAACGTCTGATGTCACATGGCATAGACTAAGTGTCGATATTGGCCAATGTGAATCCATTCAGCATCTATTAAATGCTTGTGAAGACGTTTTGAATCAGGAAAGCTTTTCTTCTGGCGGCCATTTAATTAATATCGAATTTGTAGGAAGGAGTACAATACATACAGATTTGCTGTATGGAAATCAATTAGAAGATCTACTTCAGACGCTACAGCTACATCGAGATATGGAAGAAAACGGATTCGTATGGCCATACAAATTATCTTTGCATTCTTTGCCTTCATGGAACCGCGAAAGTTTAAAACAGCAAAGTGGTTTTTTACAAGATATTCTCTTGATTTCAGATGACTATAAACAAAACAATTTAAAAGAAGCTCTTGCTCCTCTTTATGAACACAGGCGAGCGAGAAAGGCGCTTCATCCAATTGAAGATGAAGGGCAGTTAATCAAAGAAGCAGAAGAGCTACTGCTCACCTACCTCATTGAATCAAAAGGGGGCGGAGGGTCATGAAACTGAATGGAGTCGAAATTTATGGGTTCGGCAAGTTTGAAAATGAGCAAATAGAAAATATCTCAGATGATTTGCACCTGGTTTTCGGTGAAAACGAAGCGGGAAAATCAACGCTAATTGCCTTTATTGAATATGTGTTATTTGGATTTAAAGCACGTCAAGATAACAACTATAATAGGAATTACCTTCCGCGTTTTGGGGGTGTACTTTCTGTTGAAGTTGATGAGGAGTCACTTCGAATTGAACGAACGAAAGATCTCACCTCTGAAAAGGTGGTGATCTACTATTCAAATGGCACATTAGGAGATCGTGACGACTTAAAGGATTTGCTGAAGGGAATGAATCGAACAAGCTTCAGACAAATCTTCTTTTGCGATTTAACGACGTTAAATGAATATCAAACGTACGATGAAGACAGCTGGAATCAAATATTATATGAAGCCGGTATGAGTGGCGGGGCTTCATTACTAGCAATTGAAAAGAATTTAGATAAATGGCAGGGGGAAATCTTTAAGCCTGGTGGGAGAAAGCCACCATTGAATGAAAAGCTAGAAATCTATGAGTCTTTAAAGAAAAGGACAAGCGATTGGGAAAAGAAAAACGAGGGCTACAACCAGCTGATTAAAAAGGTAGAAGAGTTAGACAGAGAAGGAGAAGAAAAGGCAGAGGAATTACAATCGCTTCAATCCGAGCAGCGCATGCTTGATTATGAGAAACAGATCTTCCCCCTCCTTAAAGAAAAACAACAGATCCATCAAGAGTTGCACAGATTGCCTGATTCTAGTCCTTTTCCGGAGGAAGGACTTGTAAGAATGGATAAATGGAAGGAGCAGGCTGTTCTTCTATCCGGAGAGTTAGAAAGTTTAAATAAAAGAATGCAGCTGTCAAAAGAAGGGCTGCATCCTGCTCATCTTCTGCCTAATTGGAGAGAATTCCTGCAAGAAGCTTCGTTTATAAACGAAGAAATGATTCTATACCGAGCAAGAACAGAAGAACAAAGGCAGCTAAAGCAAGAAATTTATTCCGTTGAAACCACCCTTGAAAGAGAATTGCAGGAATTGGGGCAAAATGAAGAAATGGTTGATAGGGTAAAGACGCCTTTTTCTGGACGTCAAAGTTTAAAACAACTTAAAGAAGCCTATCAGCAATCCGATCAGAAGTACCAATACGTAAATGAAGGATTTCTTACTGCTAAAGATGAGCTTGAGAAAGAGGAAAATGAGTATAAACGAATAAAAGATCGTATGGCTTCTGAAAAGGTTCGCGAAAAAGGAGAGAGAGAATTCTCTTCAACCCAAAAGCGACCATTTGGGATGGTGGCACTTGCAATCATTCTTCTGATTGTAATCGGTTTAGTTGAGAATTGGGTGCTGGGCTTTTTAGCGGCTGCTATTGTCATAGGCGGAGCGTTCCTGATGAACTATACAACGAAAGGTTCTAAGAACGGTTTACACGATGAGACACGACTTCGTGAGAGAGAGTTGGCTCGACAAGCTGAACAATTAAAAGATCAAGTAGATCGTTTGAATCGCACTTACTTGAAAGCTGCTGAAAAAATGGATCTTTGGGAAGCAGAAAGATACCAGCTTGATAAAGATCTTGCGGAATGGCGCACTCAACATCGGTTTCCGGACGATTTGCAACCTTCATCCTTACTAGAGGCATTTGATCGAGTGGTTTCAATTAAAAGATTGCAAACAGAACGAAATCAAAAGCAGAAGCAAGTAGAAGAGCTTGAAGCTAGATTAACAGTGGTCGAAGAACGAATAAAGCATCTGTGTGAAAAAGTGAATTTAGCCTATCAAACCCCTGATAAGGCGCTCCAACTTATACTACAAAAAGCAGAAGAGCAAAGAGAGAGTTTGAAAGAAGTGGAATTAGCGAAAAATAGACTGAAGTCTCTTGAAGAGCAGATTGGTGAGGTTAACGCAAAATTAAAGAGCTGTAAAGGGGAAATGAATGCGCTAATGCAGTTCGCAGATACAGCGAGTGAAGAGGCGTTTCGAATAAAAGGAAAAGCTAATCAAGAAGCGAAAGAGCTGAAACGACAACTAGCTACCATTTCTGCTCAACTTGGCGAAGATGCGTCTGTCAGGTTTGCATCAATTGAAGAAATCGACCATCAACGTCAACAAGTAGAACAAAAAGAAGCGTCGGTTAGGGAGAATCAACAGTCCCTTTATAAGCAGATAGCAAGTGAACAAGAAAAAATTCGTCTTTTAATCGAAGATGGCACGTATGATGAGCTTCTATTGCAACGTCAGCAAACTGAGGATGAATTGAATACCATTGCAAGAAGATGGTCTGTGATGAGAATTGCAGCTGACCTTCTAACAAAAGCGAAAGCAAGATATCAAGAAGAGCGGCTTCCAGCTGTTATGAAAAAAGCAGAAGCATACTTTAACACAATTACGGATGGACGTTACGTAGCCGTTTATCCCCCTTCAGAAGGTGAACCCTTCCGAGTCATTCATCATAGTGGAAGAGCATTTAAACCCTCAGAGTTAAGCAGGGGAACAACTGAACAGTTGTATTTATGTATTAGACTTGCGCTTGCTTCCATTTCAACAGTCGAATTGCCTATTTTTCTTGATGATATTTTTGTGAATTTTGATGAAAAACGGACGAATCTTGCGAAAACCTTTATTAAAAAGTTTTCTAAAGAACATCAAGTGATTTTATTAACATGCCACAGCGCTACCACGGTAGGATTAGATGAGAACCTTCATGTACTTGAACGTTCATCCGTTATACCAAATAAAAGAGACCATTTAATGAGGTGATCTTGTGGAAGAAATGTATAAAATACATTTAGTTGAAGATGAAGAGAATCTGGTGCAAATTTTAAAGACGTATATGGAAAAGGAAGGGTTTCAGGTTAAGACCTTTATGAGTGGGGAAGAAGCTCTTGATAGCATTCATGAAAGCTGCCACTTATGGATATTGGATATTATGCTGCCTGGAATTGACGGATATGAATTGTTAAAAAAGATTAAGGCAGAAGATGATGTGCCGGTTATTTTCATATCTGCTAGAGATGAAGATCTCGACCGCATTGTTGGACTCGAATTGGGAAGTGATGATTATATTGCGAAACCGTTCATGCCAAGGGAGCTCATCATTCGTGCGAAGAAATTATTACAGAGAGTGTATCAGCAATCATCCCAAAAACGATTTGAAATCGTCGATTATGAAATTGACCCTGTGTCGAGAAAAGTACTTGATCGAGGAGAACCGGTTGAATTGACGACGAAAGAAATGGATTTAATTCTTTACTTAGCGGATCATGTCAATCAGACTTTATCGAGAGAGCAAATTCTTGTTCATGTATGGGGTGATGATTACGTTGGTTCAGATCGGGCTGTTGATGATGTAATTAGACGCGTACGGAAGAAAATGCCTCGCATGAATCTTGAGACGTCATACGGACTTGGTTACCGGTTAATCACATGATCCGCCTGAATTTAACGAAGCGGATTTGGCTATCATTTATGATCCTTGTCTTGCTCGTAGGTGTCGTAATTGCAGTGATTTATCCTCTTTCTATAAAAGGCACATTAACAGAAGAAACGTATCAGATTATTGAAAGTGAACAGCAACGATACACGTTTCCGGATCAAGATGGACCGCTTCCGCCTCAAACGGATCAAGATTTTATCGAACGTAGGGACGCGGAACGATCTGTCGGACACACCTTGATTACAAGACTTTATAGTGGACCGTTACAAGGTGATCCGATTCCTGATGAAGTGATTATTGAAATGCGCAAGAATGCACTAGATCAAAAGAAAGATAAAGGACGTTATGAACTTACCTATAACAACCAGGCATCACTTTTTTATGTGATATCCAAAGTTGATGTGAATGGTCAAGAGGCGTATTTTATTTCTTATATGTGGGATACGTATCGCAATCAAATGATCGACCGTCTCTGGTGGAGACTCATCATCATCTTACTCTTTGCTTTGTTTCTTAGCCTCTTTCCGGCAGCATGGATTGCGCAATATTTGCGAAGACCGTTAACCGTTCTTGGAGAGCGGTTTGAGCAAATTGCTAATCGAAATTGGAAGGAACCGTTCAAGTGGGAAGGGGATGAGGAGTTTCAGAAGCTTTCTAATCAATTTGAGTCAATGAGACAAAACCTAATGAGATATGACAAGGCTCAAAAAACGTTTATTCAACATGCTTCACACGAGTTGAAAACACCGATTATGATCATTAAAAGTTATGCGCAATCCATTAAAGATGGTGTGATGCCTGATTCACTTGATAATACGATGACCATCATATTAAATGAATCTGACCGGATGGAACAGCGCGTAAAAGGAATGCTGACGTATATTAAGCTCGATTCAATCGACGAACCTGAAGGGAACTGGGAAACATTTCGCTTTGGGATTCTTGCAGAAGAGCTCCGTGAACGGTTCATGTACCAGAGAGAAGATGTTACTTTCTCTATTTCTGGTGAACAGATTGAACTCACTGCGATCCATGAACAAATGTTAACAGCGATGGACAACCTTGTTCAGAATGCATTACGGTATGCGAAAAGTGAAATCCACTTAAAAGCTCGTGAGACTGAAGAAGAGATAACGTTAGAAGTTTTTAATGATGGGGATCAAATATCGTTTGAGAAAGTAGAAAAGGAGCGATTGTTTGAACCTTTTCAAAAAGGGGATAAAGGCCAATTTGGCATAGGACTTGCGATTGTTAAAAAAATTGCAGAGCGTCATAAGGGGAGAGCAGAAGTAACGAACTTGGATGAAGGTGTTGTTTTTTCGATCACGATGCCTAAAAAATCGTAGTGAACGATCTCAATAAGACGCTATGCTATACTAGATAAATATATGTTGACCCGGAGGTGGAAAGATGAAGGAATTCAAGGGAATCGGACATTACCGAGTGGGTGATCAAGTTGATCACTATCTATTAATTAAATCATCAGTGAAAGGTGTGGCAAGTAACGGAAAGCCATTCCTTACACTGATCCTGCAGGATAAGTCAGGGGATATTGAAGCGAAGCTCTGGGATGCTTCTCCTGACGATGAAGAGAGTTTTGATGCTCAGCAAATTATTAAGGTGAAAGGTGATGTCACAAGCTATCGTGGACGTAATCAACTAAGAATTAAAGCCATTCGCCTTGCAACAGATATGGATCAGGTGAGAGTAAGTGATTTCGTGGAATCCGCGCCACTTGAAGTCAATGAAATTATGGAGAAAATCACGCAATATGTGTTTGAAATGCGCAATCCAAATATTCAACGTATTACCCGTCATCTTGTGAAAAAACATCAAAATGATTTTCTTATGTTCCCTGCTGCAACAAAAAACCATCATGAGTTTGTGTCAGGATTATCTTATCATGTTGTCTCTATGCTTGATATTGCCAAGTCACTAACTCAGTTGTACCCATCACTGGATACAGACCTGCTATATGGGGGGATCATCCTACATGACTTAGGAAAAGTCGTAGAGCTGTCTGGATCGATTGCAGCAAGCTATACGAATGAAGGAAAACTTCTTGGTCATATCTCAATCATGGTAAATGAAATCGGACAGGCAGCAAAAGAATTAGAGATTGAAGGAGAAGAAGTCATGCTTCTTCAACATCTTATTTTGAGTCACCACGGCAAAGCAGAATGGGGGAGTCCAAAGCCTCCTATGATTCGTGAAGCAGAGATTTTGCATATGATTGATAACATTGATGCGAAAATGAATATGCTTGATCGAGCACTAGATAAAGTAGAACCTGGTGAATTTACAGATCGCGTCTTTGCGCTCGATAATCGTTCCTTTTATAAACCTAAGATGACTCCTTTGAGCGAAAGCGCAAAAAAATAAAGCAAGATAATGGAAGGGGAATCGTTCATTGAGCGGTTTCTCTTTTTTTGGAGATGAAAGAAACGGCGGAGGATGGATATGAGAATAAGAGAGTGGGATCGAAATTTAAAAATTAGACTATTTGGGGAAGGTATGATGAACATTCTATTCTGGATGTTTTTCCCTTTCATGGCGATTTATTTTTCCGATTCTTTCGGAAAAGGAATGGCGGGCCTTTTACTAGTGTTATCTCAAGTTGTTGCAGTTATTGCTAATTTAGTTGGTGGATATTGTGCTGATCAATATGGAAGAAAACAAATGATGTTTCTTTCTGCTGTGGGGCAGGGGCTAACGTTTATTGTTTTCGCATTTGCAAATTCCCCCTGGTTCGATTCGCCGATGTTAACGTTTATCAGTTTTTCGATTCTTGGCATATTCGGCTCCTTGTATTGGCCGGCGAGCCATGCTATGGTCGCCGATGTTGTGGAAGAAAAGGATCGGAATACCGTATTTGCTGTTTTTTATACGGCGCTCAATATTTCAGTGGTTGTCGGACCCATTTTAGGTGGCCTATTCTTCTTTCAGCATCGATTTAGTTTACTATTAATTGCTGCTCTCGTCAGCTTTTCTCTGGCTGTGTTAATTGCCATTTTTATTCGTGAAACTGCTCCTGAGAAGAGAAACAAAAGTCTTGTTACTGATTCTTCTACTAAATGGACGAAGTTTATTTGGACCCAGCTTCAAGACTATCGTGTGATTGCAAAAGACAAAATATTTCTATTGTTTATTTTAGCTGGTGTTCTTGTTGCCCAAACATTTATGCAACTCGATTTATTAATTGCTGTTTATTTAAGTGAAAAAGTGCCAGAGCAAGCAGTTTTGAATTTTCTAGGCACTTCTGTCATAGCGGATGGAAATCGGATCTTCAGCTGGCTCATATCAGAGAATGGTCTACTGGTAGCGTTACTCACTGTTTATATGACGAGTAAGATGAATCAGTTTAGAGAACGAAATGTATTTATCATCTCTTGCCTGATTTATGCGGTAAGTATGATCTTATTCGGAAATGTTACTTCTGTCTGGCTTCTTGTCATCGCTATGTTTGTTTTTACGATGGGAGAGCTAATGGTCGTAGGGATTCAAGAAGGATTTGTATCACGTCTGGCACCTGAGCATATGCGTGGACAGTATTTTGCAGCGGCAAGTCTGCGCTTTACAATTGGTAGAACGCTTGCACCAGCTGCAATACCGCTTACAGCTATACTAGGGTTTCAGTGGACGTTTTATGTGATCAGTTTTCTAGCAGTGAGTGCCGGTTTCCTTTATTATGTGATGTTTAGTATGAGTGACAAATTGGCATTCAATCGTTCCTAACGGTTACTGGCATAATTCCTCTCCCATCCACATAAATTGTAGTAATTGAATGAGCTTGTACGAAAGAAAGGAAGTGCTTGGGATGAGGAAAGGTGTACTTATTCTTCTAGGTTTTCTATTCGTTCTTAGTTTATTTCAGCTGACAGAAATATCGGCCACGTTATCAGGCGTATTTTCTCAATTTCCCTGGTGGATCTACTTTGTACTAGCCGGTATTGTCTATAGTGGTTATAAGACAATGCAACTAACAGCTGAAGAGAGGAAGATTGATCAGGTTCATATTGAAGAAGAAGGCAAGGTATATGTGGAGAGAATGGAAGAAGAGCGTGAGCGAAGAAAACAAAGGTTACCGGAATAGAAATAATAAAAGGACGAGAGGGCTCAGCCCTCTCGTCCTTTAACTGTTATTCTTCTGATTTTGACTCATCAGATTTATCAGTTTCAGCGTTATCTTTTGACTCTTCTTTTTTGAAGAGATCTTTAAACTGATCGTCTTTTACTTTAATATCAGACTCTTTGATCAGCTCATCAATAACGGTAGGAACGTCTTTTGCGTTTTGAAGCATGTACTGTTCTTCTACTTGATCTTTTGCATCTTCGAATGACATAACCGTCTTTTTCTTAAGCTTAATAATGTGATAGCCAAATTGTGATTGAACGATATCACTTACTTCGCCTTCTTTCAAAGCAAAAGCAGCTTCTTCGAATTCCGCAACCATGTCCCCTTTTTTGAAGACACCTAGATCGCCACCATTTTCAGCTGATCCATCTTTTGAATACTCTTTTGCAAGTTTAGCAAAGTCTCCGCCGTCTTCCAATTTCTTTTGAACTTCTTTCGCTGTTTCTTCATCGTCAACTAGAATATGACTTGCTTCAAGTTCTGTGAAAAGATCCTTGTTATCTTCATAGAACTTCTTAAGTTTTTCATCAGTTACTTCTACACCATCTGTAGCTGCTTTTTGAGCAAGTAGCTGCTTTCTAACATCCACTTTAAATTGTTCAATGTCTTTGTATCCATTTGATTGAAGGGCTTGTTCAAGCTGCTCATCTGTTTCAAAATTTTCTTTGATTTTATCAAGTTCTTTCTCAACTTCTTTATCAGAAACATCATATTTATCTTCTAGAATTTTTGTTTGGACAAGATCGCTTAGTACAGATTCACCTGCTTGATCTTTTAGTGCTTGATAAAATTCTTCCTGTGTTACATTTCCAGCACTTGTTTCAACAACTGCTTCTGAATTATCTCCTGAATCGTTGCTACAAGCAGAGATCGCAAGTAAAGCGATTAAAGCAGAAAGCATAATGAACATTTTTTTCATCAAGTATACACTCCTAAAGGGTTAGTTAAATTTAACAATATTGTGATACAGTTAATACTATAGCATAGAAAGATATGTGAAGTTAAATTGAATTGGAAATATGAGAAAAATTACACAAAACAGGCAGGTTTTATGTGAAGTTGATATAATTCAATTAGGGTCATCTTTTCTTTTAGAATGGTAATTGTAAAGGCAATAAAAAAAGATGAGGCTGATTGCCTCATCTTTTTCGAGCATGAATGGGTGCTTATTGGGTCTACGTGAATAAAACTTCTACATAAGAAGAAATAAGCAGAATCGTGATCAGAACATTAATTGTTCTAAAAACGTTTGGCTGTTTTTCTTCAGGAATGTTTTTCTTCAAGCATAGAGCATTCGTCATAGAGTTAAATGTCACTAGAATAAATGTTGCAAATAAAATGAAGAATATTCCAATAATGGTCATGTAAGAACCTCCCAGAGTCCATTTCGTTAATTCGAAGAAATATATAACGATTTTCTTTAACTTATCTTTGAATCCGTAGTATCATGGAAAATATTCGTCCCATAAGGAGCTGTTACAATGTTTAAAAACCGATGGAAGGCAGCCTTTCTCATTCTCTTAGCTGCTGTCATCCTCATTTTTGCAGGAGTAGTAGGATTCTATCAATACTATTTTCCTGAAAGTGAGATTGCCAAACTCTCAAATGATAAAAATACAAAAGAACCTTTTGAAACGACATTTTCGATTCAGATGAAAAAAGATGAATTGAATGAGATCATTAATCAAGAACTTGAAAAGTATAGTGAGAAACAAAAGAACATCGGATATAGCGTTAATCTTGATGAGCTTGCAACTTTTCAAGGGTACGTGACGATTTTTGATCGGAAAGTTGACTTCTTTCTTAAATTCGAGCCTCAGGTACAGCCAAATGGTGATCTTTTATTAAAAGAAAAATCTTTTCAAATTGGTTTACTGGAACTCCCAAGTGATAAAGTTCTTTCCTTTATAAAAAAGCAGGCATCGTTGCCGCCTGAAATTACAATTGATTCAGATGAAGGGACAATCTATATGGCTGTAAGCGAATTAGAATTAAAAAATGATATGAAGCTTAAAGCGAAATCATTTGATCTTCCTAATGATGAAATTATCTTTGATGCCTACTATCCTATTAATTAGCACGTTGTCCTAACATTATTATGAAGGAAGTCTAATGAGAATTCAATACTGCTGACTGCCAGGCAAAAGTAAAAGAACAGAGCGCTGAGTTTTAGCGCTCTGTTCTTTTAGTATTTCTTCATAATTTTATTCGAAGTAGCTTAAGATGCTCGTTTAATTAGGATGTGAAAACCTTCGCTGCGATCTTCTACATAAGCATTCTTTGGTGCGCGAAGCACTTGAGAGGCGTAGAGAAAGTCGCTAAAGCTAAAACCGAGATTTATGGCAGCCAGAATAGAGAAAAATGAAACATAAGTTGGCATGTAAACTGATGCAATAATGGCAGCACTTGTAATCGTAATGGCTGGCGCAAGAGCTGCAATTAAAAATAGATTTCGCGAAATAGGACTGCACGTTTCACAGCGCATCATCGGTACTAGGACAAATCCTTTTTCTAATTTCATTGTCGCTTTTAATCCGGCTAATGTTAAAGGAAGCCAGTGAATGAGCTTATGAATCGGAAAAAGGACAGCCAGGGAACCGAGAAACGGTAGTATCGGTACAATCGCATGTTTTGTTGTCGGGTATAACATACTGAACACGAGATAAAATGCAATAAAATAGAGTAGTGTTAACAGCATCGAAAAGATCGTTAATCGATGTGTTCCGAATTCACGATTTAGGTAAATCGATTTCCAACAATTCATAAGAATCACCTGCTTCCGTAACTTTCATGTGGGTTCATGTTATAGTGAATACTCGTATACTGTACAGCGATTCTCGTAAGAAATCAACACGTTTTTTTGTAAAGAAATAAGTCGAAATCTTTTAGACAAAATCAGCGCTTTTTCGCGCTGGATTAGTCTGGAAAATACATTTCAATTTATATCCTGTTCCGGTAAACTATAAGTACAATTGATCGCAACGTAAGGAGTTAAGTTAACATGGAAGCTATCCACAAAAGATTAGATCGAATTGAGTTTCATATGCGCTTACTTGCTAAAATGGAGGAGGAAGGGGATTACCCATTTTATCGCCTTGTGATTGACAGAGGGTTAACCGAGGCTGAGGTGACAGAAGTGTTTCAATTATGTGTAGAAGTAAATCAAAAAATGCATGAACAAATCGAAGAAGGTCTCTTAAACCGTTCTACGTTGCTCACGCATTTCGTAGGAATGTTAACGATTAAATTAGATCCATTGACAACCATTAAAGCCCTGCTTGCTCAGGAGGAGACGTACAGAGAACTTATGGAGACGCTCCTAAAAGTTTCCCCTTACCGTTAATACGAGTTTAACTGTTCTTCATCATCCTGGTTTGTGAATTCTTTTGAGAATTCACTCTCAAGCTTGGTAAATGACTTTTGGAAGATTTCCATAAAATCTTCTCCATAAAGTCCTTTAATCACACACATCATTTCTGTGAATTCTGGGAATTTCCCATAAAGGTCTCGAATTGGCATGGAAGCTTTTAAGACACTATCACGATTTGGTGAATAATGTTTCCACGTTTCCTGCAACAACTTCTCACCTTTTTCAGTAAGCTGTACATATGTATTGCGTTTATCATTCTCTTTTTTTGAAAATGTAAGAAGTGCTCTAGATTCCAGTTTTTTAGAGAAATTAAAAGCGGTGGAAACGTGCATCACGCCAAATTTGGCAATATCAGAGATAGAAGACCCGTCAAGATGATAAGCAATGGAGAGGATATGATGTTCATTAATGTTGAGGTCAAAGGGCTTTAACCATTCTTGCCAGTCACGTTCAACGGATTTCCAGAGTGCTTTACTCAATTGGCCAATACGATGACTGAAAATCATCGCTTCTTGAATCGATATTTCCTGTTCTTCCTTCATAAAGGCCCTCCTTTTCATCTCACTTATTCAAGCTATATTAGAATATTGTTGATCGTCTGTAAAAAAACCGGCTATTTCGAAGCCGGACTGTTTACTTCATCTTTAACTGTTTCAATCGTTTTCTGCATTTCTTCTACATCTTCTTTCAATCTTGTTAAATTAGGTTGAATATCTTCTTGATAGGAAGTAATCGAACGCTTCAGATCTGCAGCTACTTCTTGAATCACTTCTTTGCCTTCAGAAGACAGCTGCTTCACTTGAGCAGTGAGTTCATTCAAATCGCTTTTAAGCTTTAAAAGTCCTTCCTTTATGTCATCGCGTTTAACCTTCGTTTCAGCGATTAGTTCTTTTCCTGATTTAGGCGTTGTTAATAAGACAGAAGCAGCGGAAACCACTCCTCCAAATATAAAGCCTGTTAGTAACGTTTTCGTTTTCCCCATGATGCTCATCCTTTCCGATCCTAATCCTTATATGGGCACTTAAACACATAAGTTCGCCGTCTCCAACAAAAATCCTGCTTCATTTGTTCATTATTCTATCAGGTTATGAAAACAGTTTTTTGTACATATATCTTAAACTATAAGCTAAGGTAATGGGAGGGGACGGGTATGGCTGGATTTATTTTTTTCCTTATAGCAGCTGGTAGTTTATTATTAACCGCTATGGTTAGTCGCTTATTACTTATTAGAAAATATTCTTTTCACAATGACCAAATGATTCGCAAACAAAAAAGTGCTTATTTGTTTGGAACTTGCGCCCTTGTTTTTCTAGTACTTGGCATTTCGATGGCGATGCTTGTTTTCTAGCGACGCTTTCATATTTTCCCCATGTGTTTCAAGTCGCAAACATAAAAAATTCACTTTCATGGTTAGAAACACGCTCATTTGAGGTATCTTATAGAGAGAAGGGTAACAAAGGAGCGTGACACTATGAATCGAATGGTAAAAAGTGTTTTTAAACGAATGACTAAGAAAGCTGTATCCGTGATGAAAGATAAAGACCAAATGCAGGAGATTTCAGTTGAATCGTTAAAAAAGGGAGCTCTTTATAAAGGTCGTAAAGGAATGGATGATATGTGGGTTGATGTAAAAACCTTTTCGCGGCTTGTTCAAGAAGTTCGAAAAGGTCGCTATCGCGATATCTCCAAAAAATCTGTCATCCTGATTGTAGGAGCCCTTCTTTATTTCGTGAGTCCGATTGATGCAGTGCCAGATTTATTAGCTGGTATCGGTTTACTAGACGATGTGGCTGTGATTGGGTTTGTAGCAGGGCAATTAAAGAATGAATTAGAAAAGTTTCGTGAGTGGGAAACGGGTGTAAAAATATAAAAAATCCGGCCAATTTGGCCGGATTTTTGTTGCATTTAAAAAGCAAAACTAGTGCGTTTAAGAATCGATTGAACGACTGGAAAGATTAGTACCATTGCAATGGTATTTACTGCAGCAGTTGGTAGAACGACAGTTAAAAATAATCCTGTAAATGCAGCGCCACCAGGCAGTCCTGTGAAAACAAGTGCAGCTCCAAGGAAAATAGCACCGCTAATCATTGTTCCAATCGCGGTTAGGATCCCAACAGTGATGAGTGACTGTCCAAAACGCTGTATTAGAAGATAAAGTCCGAAGAAGGCAAACGCTGTAACGGGCTTATCAATCATGTTTGCAAGCTGTCCACCAGGAAAGGTAGTAGTTGCAGCAGATATTACGCCAGTTGCAAGACCAAGTACTAGAACGCTTTTACGCTCGGGGAATAGTAAGATTCCTAGAAACATCATCGTTAGAAGCATATCGTTTTTCATTCCTGAAATTAAACCAGGAATAATCGCGTGCAGAATTGTTCCGATCCCAAGCAGTAAAGCCATTAGTACTAAATTTTTCGTTTTCATAAAAAATCTCTCCTCTTCTCATCTCATTCTCCATCTTTTGATGGTGCTCTCTCCAGCAGTGCGCTATGTGCCTGCTGCGAAAGAACTAATTTTGTATATCATAACAAACGAAGGTCCTATTGAAAAGTGTTAAATATTGTGTTTGTGATGAAACGTATGCATAAAATCACATAGAGCGCGTACAGAGTCCATCGGAACGGCGTTATAAATGGAAGCACGACATCCGCCCACAGAACGATGGCCCTTCAGGCCAACAAATCCTTCCTCTTCAGCTTCTTTAAGAAACAGCTCTTCAAGCTCTTTACTAGGTAGAGTAAAGGTTACATTCATAGAGGAACGACTTTCTGCCTCGGCTGTTCCGCTGTAGAATCCTTTGCTACCATCAATGGTGGTATAAAGTAATTTTGTTTTCTCTGCGTTCATTTTCTCTATTTCATCTAAACCACCTTTATCCTTCGTCCATTCTAAGACAAGAGAGAGCATATAGATCGCGAAAGATGGCGGGGTGTTATAAAGAGACTTTTTATCAACGTGAGTCCGATAGTCTAACATAGTAGGGAGATTATCAGGAATTTCACACAGTAAATCTTTTTTCAAAATGACAACTGTAACTCCAGCTGGTCCAAGGTTTTTCTGGGCACCAGCATAAATAAGTCCGAATTGATCAATCGGAAGAGATCGACTCAAGATATCACTCGACATATCCGCAATAAAAGTGGACGCTTTATGCTGAGGGAAGTTCTTCCACTGTGTACCGTGAATTGTATTATTTGATGTCAGGTGGACATAGGCATCTTTTTCACCATATTTTAGTGCGTTTAAATCAGGTATACGTTTGAAATCAGCCTCTTTACTACTGCCCCCAATGTACGTTTCTCCGATTTTTTGGGCTTCTGTTAAGGCCTTTTGAGACCAGCTCCCCGTGAGAAAGTAGTTCCCTTGGGACCCTTCGTGAAGAAAATTCATAGGAATCATGGAAAACTGTAGACTAGCGCCACCTTGTAGAAAAAGAACTTCATAATCGTCTGGAATTTGAAGCAGTTCTCTTAGAAGGTGATTGGCTCCATCATGAATCTTCTGATACTCTTTGCTTCGATGACTAAACTCCATAATCGACATGCCCTGCTGTTGAAAATTAAGAAGCTCAGTCTGGGCATGGCTAAGCACATCTTGCGGTAGGGCAGACGGACCAGCATTAAAATTATAACGACGCTCCACGAATCGACACTCCTTTAGCAATGTAATGCGATGCTTCAATTAAACTTGTACTCATCCTATCATTAAAGGATTCTAGGTTGCTATGTTTTTTTCTAATCTTTTCGAATATTTCGTTCGATCGAGCAGAAGCATTTGCTCTCTGTTCTCATTTTGCTATTCTATATAGAAGTGAATGTTAAGAAAGTGGTGTTATACAATGTATCGCGAAAATAAACCAACTCATATTGGACCATATGATCATCCAGATATTTATCCAGGACCACGACCAGCTTCCTCCTTTCTATACCATAATGGAAAGGCGCATCGCATTGATGAAAGAGAGCATGTACCGGTTGAGAAGCAAATTGTTCATTATGCAAGAGGGGAAGACGTTTCAGGATCTCTTGCGTTTTCGAGTTCAGAACAATTTACGGTAGAAGAATTACTATTATCCGAAGGCTTATCTCCAATCGAAGAGCGAATACCGCTCTTAGCATATGGTTCAAATGTTTGTCTTGCTCAACTTCGGTATAAATTTAGTCTGAATCCTGATTTAAGTGATTTTATTCTATATTATCGAGCAGAATTAAAAGATACTGACGTAGTAGCTGGCTCTTTTCTTGCCCCCTACGGAGCGCTTCCAGCCGTTATTGCACCTGTTCCTGGAGCCACTACTGAAGTATGGGTAACGTTTGTTGATCGTGAACAGCTTGAGCTTTTAAACCGGACAGAGGGCGGCTATGTGTTGCGAGAACATCTTCATGGAAAGTTGACGCTTAAAACAGGTGAACACTTTGAGCGCGTGTATGCCTACTATTACCCCCATGCTTTTTTGAGGGAAGGCTCTTACGTTCGATTTAAAGATATTCCCGGTGAATCTGAATTGCCTTCGATGTGGCAAGCTGATTTATTAAATGAATTGAAAGCAATGCTAGGTTACGGAGGACATCGTGAAGAGTTTATCCATGAAATAAGGTGGAACCCTGATTTGCGCACTAAATTATCTACAATGTTGAATGGAATGAATCATACCTTTGAACATCCTGATTGGGGTATACCAAATGGTTTTTATACATTGAATGAGATGACCCGTTCCCAACTAAAAAAGAGACCATAGAGGTCTCTTTTTAAAGTAGTGAGAAGAAGTTACTGAGATAGCTGTGAACGAATCCCTTCAGCTAGGCGCTGCAACTTTTCTGAATCGTACTCGTCTTCATGTGTTTTCCAAACGGCTCCAAACCCGTCTCCTTTTCCGTAGCGAGGAATCAAGTGGAGATGGTAATGGAAGACGGACTGTCCTGCGATCGCTTCATTGTTATTAAGAATATTCATGCCTTCAGGAGTAAAGTTCGCTTTTAGAGCATTAGCGATCTGAGGAACCGCTGCAAAAAGCTTGGACGCGGTTTCGGGTTCAAGTTCGTAAATATTTTGTTTGTGCTTTTTAGGGATAACGAGCGTATGTCCTTCCGTTACCTGAGTAAGGTCGAGAAAAGCTAGTACATCTTCATTTTCATAAACTTTGGCAGAAGGAATTTCTCCATTAATAATTTTGCAGAAGATACAATCAGGTGAATGGCTCATAAGTCTCATCCTTTCCATCTTTTTATCCATCGTACCATAATTTTCTTTTTTGAGTCGAAATAGAAAAAAGGCTCTGCCGGGGGTGCAGAGCCTTGAGTGTAACTTGATTAAGGGAAGACGCCACACTCTTTATAAGGATGCGCCTAAAGGAGAGGATCTATTCAATGCGTTTGAAGTTTGACTGTTCTAGCATCTGCACTACGAAAAAGGTAAGATGTGGATAGTGAATGAAAAGTCAGTTTAACTCAATCTTTCACTACCAAATGAAAAGTTTGTTAAAATAAAAGCAAATGATGAAATGAGAGGAACGCTATGAAGAATTCAATTTTAGAAGTTAGTCATCTTACTGGTGGGTATCAGGCAAATAAGCCTGTCCTTCATGATGTATCTCTACGAGTCAATTCAAATGAGATTGTTGGGTTAATTGGCCTTAATGGGGCTGGTAAAAGCACGACAATAAAACATATTCTGGGCTTGCTTGATCCAATGAATGGTGAAATTAAAGTGGGTGGGACGACTTTTGCTACCAACAAAGATGGGTATCGCAAACAGTTCTCTTACATACCTGAAACGCCTCTTTTATATGATGAGTTGACTCTGTGGGAACATTTGCAGTTGACGGCATTAGCGTATGAACTTGATGAGGCGTGGAAGGAGCGAGCGGAAGCGCTTCTGCAAGAGTTTCGAATGACGAATATGAAGAAGTGGTTCCCAGGGCATTTTTCGAAAGGCATGAGACAAAAGGTGATGATCATGTGCGCCTTTCTCGTAAGACCATCCCTCTATATTGTTGACGAGCCTTTTGTAGGACTGGATCCTATCGGTATCCAATCCTTCCTTGATATGATGCTTGACATGAAAGATAAAGGGGCAGGGGTGCTCATGTCGACACATATCCTTTCAACTGCTGAAAGATACTGCGATCGTTTTGTTATCTTGCATGATGGACACATTGTGATGGCTGGTACAATGACAGAATTACGAAATCAAATTGGGAATAATTCTGCCACGCTTGATGACATTTATATTGAAGCGACCAGGAGTGGGAAATGATGCAGCTACAAACGTTATGGAAAGAAAGGGCAGGGGCATTCTGGAACATTGCCATGCGCTATTTTAGGCTTATTGGTAATAGCAGCTTTTTATTCACCGTTGTTCTAGCTCTCATTTTTGGGGCGTATTATTACAGTGAAATTCTAAAGGTGCTACCTGAATCATTTCCCGGGGTGGCAGTGATGACGGCAATAGCCGCTATTGTGCTTGTTCGGACACCTCTTCGATTCTTTTTATCTGAAGCAGATCTTGTCTTTCTGTTGCCTGCCGAAAATCGATTGGAAGGTTATTTCCGTCAATCGCTCATGTATAGTTTTGCCCTTCAACTATTCACAACAGTCGTTGTCATGACGATTTTAGCTCCGCTTTATCAACACGAAATGGCTGCTGGTACGGGGTATTATGTGTTTGTAATAGGTGTGCTTATTGTATTAAAAGGTGCGAATGTCTTCATGAAATGGATGGAGTTGCATTTACCTGCACACCACTCCGTTTTTGTGTATATGCTGACAAGACTGGTGATCAACATTCTTGTTACTTACTTACTTCTAATACAGGCGCAATGGTTATTGGTCGCTTTAGCTGCTCTCCTTTTCGTTTCTATTTTCTTCTTAATGTTTCTGCCTCTTCAGCGAAAATATGCGATTAAGTGGGAGAAGTTGCTAGCCATGGATGAGCAGCAAAGTATGAAGTTTTATCGTACTGCTAACTTATTTACAGATGTACCTAAATTGAAGCAATCCGTTAAGCAGAGACGATTGTTAAGTACGCTTGCAGAGAAGTTATTACCGTCTCATTCTGTATATGCCACCCTTTATCAAAAAGCGTTTATACGCAGTAATGAGTATTTTGGAATTTATTTTAGATTGTGGCTGTTAGGTCTCGCTGTGATAGCATTCGTGCCTGGTTTACTCGGAAAAGTGATTGGTGCTGCTTTAATTATTTATTTGACAGCTACTCAGTTACGTACGCTTTATCCTCATTATCAAGCACATGTTATGGTAAAACTTTATCCTTTACCGGAACAAGAACAAGCGAAAGCTTTTCGTCTTTTGCTACTTCGCCTATTAGGAGTACAGGCAGCAACGTTCGCAGTGCTTTCTTTTCTTCTGTCTCTTAATATAATCGTATTTTTATCTGTGCTATTAGCAGGCATCGTAGCCGTTGTTTTGGCAACGTCTCGCTCTGTTGTAGTTAGACGATCAGCTTCTTAAACTTTAAAAGTACAATAGAGGCAAAGGGTGTATAAGGACATGAACTATCAACAAGAAGTAGAGGAAGAACTTGAGGCGTGGGAACGAACAATAAAAAGAAAGTCATCGATGGTTTCGCGATCAGCCAAAAGAATACAAAGTCGGATTAATGATCTTATTCCTGAACGGGTTCACTCGATTGTAACGACGAGTATCAAGACTATGGTACAAGGTGTACTCCTTGGAAATACGTATACGGTCCATCCGCCCAAAAGCCACCAATCACTTCGGGTGAGTGATCAACAAGCTAGAGAATTAATACGCAAATACAAACGAATTGCTGCGACAGAAGGTGCGGGTACAGGAGCGGGAGGGATCTTATTAGGGTTAGCTGATTTTCCTTTACTTTTGTCCATTAAAATGAAATTCCTTTTTGATTTAGCAAGCATTTATGGATTTGATGCCAAGAAATTGGATGAACGAATTTTTATCCTTACTGTTTTTCAACTTGCTTTTTCATCTGATCATATCAGAAAAGAAAGTTACGATAAGGTTATTAATTGGGAGGAAAGCCTAAAAGAAGCACCTAACATGCTAGAGACACATGATTGGAGATCTTTTCAGCTTGAATATCGAGATTATATTGATCTCCCTAAATTACTTCAAATGATACCTGGAGTAGGCGCGATTGTGGGGGCTTATGTGAATTATCATTTTCTTGATTGGCTCGGTCAAAATGCAATGAATGCTTATCGTATCCGGAGAATGAAAGAAGAAAATGAGCAAATATAGAGAAAAGGACCAGCTGAGATTATACCCGGCTGGTCCTTTTCTCTATATTTGCTTTTTGAAAGTCGGTAAGGGATGACGTTTATTCAAATCGTGCGTCGCTAAGAATGCGGTCCATTTCTTCCATATGATGTGTTTCATCTGCAATCATATCATCTAGCTTCACAACGAGTTCAGTAAAGCCAAGTTCTTCCGCTTGTTTTTTACGCTCTTCATAACGATCAATGGTATCCTTCTCAGCAGTGCGAGCTTCTAGGAGCATTTCTTTGACATCTGTTAGTTGCTTCACTTCTGCCGGTGCAGTAGTAGGGGTACCGCCTAATACTTTAATCTTTTCTGCAAGGTAAAGGGCATGGCCCTGTTCATCTGCAATTTCACTTTCAAAGAATGGTTTCAATGTTTGACGATATAAGCCGGATACAACTGCTGCGTTATAAGTGTACATAATACTTGCAGCGTATTCGTTAGCAAGGTCTACATTTAGTCCATCGATGAGTTCTTGTTTTTTGTCTGCCAATTTAAACATCCTTTCTAAAGCTTTGCTGTTTTGGTTCCATATTAATTTTACCCTTACATTGGCAAGATAAAACATAAATCAAAAGATATTTAGGGAGAATAGAATTGATGTTTGACAGACGTTAGGAGGGGTAATAGTCATTATATCAGTGACATGATTACATTTATCTAGGAGGGTTTATCTTGAGTAAGATTGCCGTATTAATGACAGATATGTTTGAGGATGTAGAATACACGAAGCCCGCAGAACAGTTTGGAAATGCTGGGCATTCCTTAACAGTAATAAGTTCAGAAGCAGGTAAAGAATTAACTGGAAAACAAGGCGAGGCTAAAGTTACATCTGATAAAGGAATTGACGATGTAAAACCTGAAGAGTATGATGTTCTGTTTATTCCTGGAGGTGTTTCTCCAGATGAGCTACGAGCAGATGACCGTTTTGTTGCATTCACGAAAAAAATGATGTTTATGAATAAAAAAACACTCGTTATTTGTCATGGACCACAGTTGCTCATTTCAGCAGAAGTATTAAATGGAAGAAATATTACTGGATTTAAATCCATTCAAACAGATTTAAAATATGCTGGAGCAAACGTATTTGATGAAGAGGTTGTTGTCTGTGGAGGCAATCTCGTGAGCAGTAGAAATCCAGATGATATTCCAGCGTTTATCGAAAAATCGTTATCCGTGATGGATAGCTGATTGAAGGATGGATAGCTGATTGAAGGAGTGGAATCAATGTCTGAAAAAAATCATTTAGTTAATAAAGATAGTGAACTTAACGTGAATAAAGTAGATAATACGTTAGATCGAATGAGTGAAGAACAGATGGATGATATTCTATCTAATTTCGAACAGTTTAAATCTTATCTAGCTACGAGAGTAGAGCTGGGAGAAAAACTAGGGCTAAGCGAAGAGAGATTGGCTCAAGGAGCAGAAAAGGTTGCTGGATACTTAGCTAAGAAAGAAGAGCCGAAAAATAGAGAAGAGAAACTTCTTCAAGAGCTTTGGCTCGTTGGTAATAAAGAACAAAGACATGAATTAGCTCATCTTCTCGTCCGTATGGTATTAAATAAAGAAAACTAAGGAAAAAGCCGCTGCTGGTTCAGCGGCTTTTTTTAAAAGTCTAAATAGACAGGTGTGAGAATATGAACAAAAATGAGTTTTTTAGCAAGCTTCCAGGGGCGCTAAAACAAAAAAAGGTTTGGTTACCTCTATTATTAAATGCTTTAGGTCTATTAGTTGCTATTTTAGCGATTATGTTATTTTCAGAGTTAGCGGAAGAAATACTTGAAAAAGAAACCCTTCAATTTGACCAATCGATTAGGTCAGCAATTGACCCGATTCGTTCGGATGGGTTGTTAAACGTAATCGAAGTCATTACAGAGTTAGGAGCAGTCTGGTGGATTACAGTCGTTTCAATCGCAACAGTAGCGATACTGTGGTTTAAGAAGCGCGATGGATGGAGTATTCTTTTTTTCATCATTGCCCAGGCTGCCGGAGGACTATTAACAAAAGTGTTAAAACACTTCTTTGCCAGGTCGCGTCCTACTGTGGATGCTGCTTATGATGCAGTCGGATATAGTTTTCCAAGTGGTCATGCAATGGGTTCATTTCTGCTCTATGGATTTATTGGATATCTGATCATAAGGAGCCAGAGGGGGAAGGCAACCAAATGGATAAGTGGGTTACTCGTACTTCTCTTTATTCTATTGATTGGATTTAGCCGAATCTATTTAGGCGTTCATTATCCAAGCGATGTACTAGCAGGCTATGCAGCTGGCACCCTCTGGCTATTTGTTTGTATTTTCTCATTAGAGTGGGTTCTCTGGATGAAACGTTCTTCTATTAGTTTTGGCTCAGTTCGGAAAGTTTTTTCCAGTAAGAACAGTTAAGTATTTTGGTAGAACTTCGAGTGTAGACGGGGTCGTGTAATAGCGTTCTCCGTCACAATCGATTGTTTGTTCTGGACTGGCAGTTATGCTTAGATTCTTAGTTTGGAAGTGAACAATATCTTCGTTAAACCGAGATTGTTTGAACACTTTTGATTGAAAAATTGACCAAAAAGTTGGAAGAGACGTTTCTTTAATGATTAAAACATCGAATTCTCCATCTTGCAGGTTGTTTTCAGGGAAGAAAGCTTGAATGCCCCCTGTAAAAGGACCGTTCCCCACAATCATCATGACGGCTTCCCCTTCAAAATTCGTTTCATCCGCCTCCACTTTTAGGTGAAAAGGTTCTGGATTACTAATGGTTTGGGCTGTGCTAATGTAATAGGAAAGCCTTCCGAAAACCTCTTTTGTGTCAGGATTGATATTCTCTGATGTTTGAGTAATTAATCCAATTCCCCAGAAGTTCAAGAAATATTCGTCATTAGATCGCCCGACATCGATAAGGGAACGGTTCTCTTCTAGAAGCTGTTCAACAGCTTGGATCGGGTTTTGATTAATTCCAATGGCTCGAGAGAAGTCATTACAAGTCCCTCCAGGAATCACACCAAAAATAGGACGTTTCTCCCTCTTACAAATCGCGTTTGCGATTTCGTAGATGGTACCATCCCCCCCGGCGCCGATAAGAATGTCGACATCATCCGCTAATTCTTCTACTAATTCAGCACCGTGCCCTTCATGTTCTGTCTTGTGTAAAGATACTTGTTCATATTTTTCTTGAAGGCGTTCTTGTATCAAGTCAATTTGATTAACCATTTTAACATTTCCAGCTTTTGGATTTAATATAATAGCTACTCGTGTCATTGCAGTTTCTCCTTTCACATAATCTCTCTTTCTTATTCCCTTCTGACTGGACACCTACACTTATATAGCGAGATTAAAATAGTAAATAGAACTAAAATAAGTTGTTGAATTGGACCAATAAACACAATTCGTGGGTATGTTGAGTGAATCGTGAGTCATTAGCGAGTGAATCAGGCTCATGACATTTTTTTTATGGGGAATTATACTATTATAGGTAGATACATACTTTTATTAAGTAGGAGCTTAAATATGAAGAACATCATAAGAATATTTTTGAAAGATTGGAGAAGTATCGGAACAAACTGGGTAGCAGCTATATTATTAGGAGGTCTCATTATACTTCCCTCTCTATACGCCTGGTTTAATATTGGTGCTTCATGGGACCCTTATAGCCAGACCGATCAGTTGCCGGTAGGGATTGTCAATGAAGATGAAGGAGCTACCATTCGAGATAAGGAAATTGATGCGGGGAAAGAGCTGACGAAAGAATTAAAAAACAATGAGCGTATGGAATGGCACTTTTCTAATCGAGATAATGCAATGGAAAAGCTTGAATATGGTGATTACTTTGCGGTGATCGTTATTCCAAAAGATTTTTCCACGAAACTTGGGACCGTTATTAATGACAAGCCAGAGAAAGCAGAAGTTGAGTATTATGTGAATGAAAAGGTAAATGCCATTGCTCCTAAAATCACAGAAAAAGGGGCAAGCGTCATTGTTGACCAAATTACTAGTAACTTTGTTTCCGTAGTGAATGGGACGATTTTTGATTTGTTTAATGAGTTAGGCGTAGAATTTGAAAAAGATCTTTCAGATATACAGAAGTTCGAGGAGTACGTATTCAAACTTGAGGAGAACCTTCCAGAAATAAACCGTTTAGTTTCAGACGCGATGTCTGATTCAAAAGATGCAGAGAAGGTCATTAATCAAGTTCAAGGACTTCTTCCTGAAGCGGAACAAATCACAAGTGAAGGCATTAACACGATTGATGATACCACTCAGTTTCTTAATGAAGCGGAAGGCAGATTGAATGAGCTTGCACCTCAGGTTAAAGAAGACCTAACGAAGGCACAACAAACAGCAGAAAACGTGAATCAGTTTTTAACAGATATAAAAACACCAGATATTGATCTTTCTTCAATTGAGAAGATCAGAGGACAAATGGACCAACAAGTTGATGACTCTATTCAACGAATTAATAATGTTCAAGGCGTTTTAGAACAGGTGACGAGCGGTAGTAATGCAAACACAGGAGAGGAGGGAAAAACAGAAGCAGATGAACTGAACCAGGGTGAACATGAAGCAATCAATCAAGCAATTACAGATCTTGATCAAATTAAAGCACAGCTAAACACGATTAAAGGCGACACTCAAAAGATCGACGCCGAATTAGCTGACAAACAAAAAGAAGTAGATAATCTATTATCATCACTTCAAGAAAAATCAGGTGATACGGCTAATAAAATCGACTCATTTCTAAAAGAGTACAACGAAAACATTGAACCTAAAGTACTTTCAGAAGTAGCGAGTGCAAAAAACACATTGTCAAATGCACGCTCCACGTTAAAAGAGGCACAAACAACAATTCCTGAAGTGGAACGAATTCTCTCAAGTACAGAAGAGAATATAGGAGAAGGTCAAGATATTTTAGCTTATATGCTCAATGAGTATCCATATGTGAACGATAAAGTAAACCAACTTGCCGATCGAATTCGAGAGATCCAGGGAGAAACCGATATCAATGACATTATTGAACTCTTGAAAAATGACCCTATGGCCGAACAAAGTTTCTTTGAAGAGCCTATTGTATTAAGTAAAAATTCTCTGTTTCCCATCCAAAATTACGGAACGGGTATGACGCCGTTCTACACAGTGCTTTCCTTATGGGTAGGGGCACTACTTTTAGTGTCACTATTAACAACAGAAGCATCTGGGCTTGAAGTTTCAAATCGCCAGGTGTATTTTGGAAAGTTACTTACTTTCATTAGCGTAGGTTTTCTTCAAACCCTCGTTGTCACATTAGGAGATCTTTTTATACTTCGAGTTGATATTGTGCATCCCGTCCTATTCGTGCTGTTCGGACTGGCCACTAGCTTTGTATTTATGTTAATGGTTTATACGCTCGTTTCTGTATTCGGTGATGTAGGAAAGGCAATGGCTATCGTTTTTCTCGTTCTCCAAATTGCAGGTTCTGGAGGAACTTATCCAGTCGCGTTATTACCAGAATTCTTTCAGAAGATTCATCCATTCTTGCCCTTTTCTTACGCGGTTGATTTGATGCGAGAAGCAGTTGGGGGAATTGTATGGGCGCGTGTAAAAGAAGACTTATTCTTTCTAGGAGTGTTTGCTATTGTGTTCCTTCTATTAGGTGCATTCCTTAAAGAGCTTCTAAGTAGAAAGACCAATCAACTCATGAAGAAATCTAGAAAATCCGGTTTGTTTCATTAAAGTTAGACTGAGAAAAGGCAGCGTGCTGACACGCTGCCTTTTCTTTATTCTGCTTCTTCTTTTGGTAAACGTTCTTCATTGATTTCTTCTTTAAAAGCATAGGTAAACGTTAGGGCTACGAGAACACCACCACCGATTAAGTTCCCGATACTTGCTGGGACAAGGTTAAAGAAAAGAAATTCAATCCATGAATATTCAGATCCGTGGATAAAGGATGTACTGAAATATCCCATATTCGCTACACTATGTTGAAAATTTCCAGCTACGAAAATAATGACGGGAAGCGTAGTTGCAAGTACTTTACCGGTTAAATCACGAGCTGCAGTAGCTAGAAAGGCAGCCATGCCAATTAACCAGTTTGCAATAATTCCGGAGAGCAAGATTTGAAACCACCCTACTGTACCATCAGATAGGAATTTCATTTTATGTTCCGTGTAAGTGGCTAATTCAGAATAGAATTCAGGCGTTAACGAACCCGATATTACGACAAGAGCACCAACTAGTAAAGCGCCGATTAAGTTACCGAAGTAGCAAACGACCCAGAATTTCAAAATGTTCTTTGGAATCCAAAACTTTCTTTGAAGGATATATGTGGGGAGTAATACATTTACTTCTGTAAAGAGGATAGCTCCTGAAATAAAGACGATGGCATATCCAGTTACAAAACCAATACCGGCTAGGAGGTTACTAACACCTTCCGTTTCCACTCCCATTGCAATGAGTACAGAAAAAATTGCGCCAAATGTTACGAAGGCTCCAGCTAGAATAGATAGTACAAACTGCCTGTTCAGTGGTCGGTCGCTGTGAGATTTTCCCTTTGCGATAAACGTTTCAACAATTTGTGCTGGAAAGTAAAACTGTCTTTCTGGATACTTAACTTCATCATGTTTCTTACTTGGATCTGCCACAAAAATGCTCCTATCTTTTTTCTTTTTTATTAAATACCCTTATTCGTAGGAAATATAAACCAACGGATGTGTGACGGAGAAGATAAACGTAAAAAAGTGGGTTGTGTGTCGTTTTTTTGCGAATTTCCTGGGAAATGTGATCAGATCATGTCTAAATAAGCGAGATGGCGTCCCACCTCGCTTTCTTTAAAATTTCCAGTATCCAGTTTTTCCGTAATGGGTATGGAGATCTTCTTCAAAGCGACGTGATATCGGTTCATTAATTCGATATTCAGGAGCTTGACGTATCTCTTCTTTGTTCACACTTACAATAACTGTTCGATCCTGCCAGTTAATTTCCTTAATCCATTTTGTAGAGAGAAGGACTTCTTTTCCTGAAAACCAGTTCTTTGTATCAACGATAAGATAGCGTAGCTGCCACGTCTCTTCATCAAAGATAAAATCTTTCACATGGCCAATCTCACCGTCAGTGGCCTGGATGTGATAACCTGCTATTTCTTTTGTGCTACGCAGGTGGTTTTCCTTTTCTTCAGTCGAGTTGTGTAGGGAAGAATCGGAATCTGGCCAATCATCAGCCATAAATGATTTAGGAGACATCCCGTTACCCCATGCCCCTGTTCCTACCCAATAATATGGCCAGCTAAAATGACGGTTAACGTCCATCTCATGTTTTCTGGAAATAGGTTGATCGGTATCAATGTCCGGGCTATCACTTACTTCATCAGATGTGAGCGATACGGAGATTAATTCATGCTCATGGTCTGTATGTTCAATAGAAATAGGTGAAATCAGTACTTTTCGACCGGGTAACCATTTATGAGTATCGACGACTAGATAGCGAACAGCCCAATGTTCATCATCGAAATAAAGTTCTTTTAGAATCCCTTTTTCTCCATCTTTCGTATCAATCGTATATTTATAGACTTCGTTCTCGCTTACTAGCATAAAACTCACTCCCCTATCAAATATTCATTTAATTAAAGCGGTACCCTGATCCATTTCGAATTAAACGGAGCTTGATTTTTCCACTTGGTAGGTTTTTAGATAAGGTTTTCCTGAGAAAATCGTTTTAGGAAGACCTTTACTTGTATGGCGGTTTTTATGTGCAGCATCATATGCCTCGGAAGTTTGCCAGTTCTTAAAGGACTTTTCGCTATCCCAGAATGTAGCAACAATATAAGGGTCATTCGAAACAGGACGTAAAATTCGAATGCCTTCGCACCCTGGTTCATTTTCCACCTTGCCAGCTCGATTTTTAAAACGTTCTTCGAATACAGCTCGTTCACTTTCTTCGACTGGTATGTGATTTAATACAACATAACCTGGATCAGAAAGGTCTCCTTTTTTGTCCATTACTTCATATTTTTTCGCATGCTTGAAAAAAGTGTTAGAATTTGTTTCGTGGTAAAGTGCGGCTCCATCAGAATTCGTAAATACCATAACGCCATCTTCATCGTGTTCTTCTTTTATTTTCGATAAATAATCATAAGTACCGTATGTAACGTAACAATTCATCATATCCATCCTTTCAATTAAGTGATCAAGAAGAATTGCCTGATACTTTACCCTTATTTGGCAAAAACTAAACAGAATCGTCATTGAATCAATACAAAAACTATAGGATTTCATGTAAGCTTAGCTGTAATGAAGTGAACAAAAGGAGTGCCTCATAGAATGAAAAAAATCGGCATAGGACTAATCGCAACGGTCGCCGTTTTTCTAATCGGATTATTAGGATACTTGGGGATATTACTAGCAGGAAACTATGTGATTGACGAAAAAAAACTTGTGATGAACTCTGCCACAGAACTCGTCGATGAAGATGGCGAAATTATTACAAAACTCTATTTTGAAAATCGTGAGCCTGTTTCGATAGATGAAATCCCTGATCATGTTCAAGAAGCATTTGTGGCAACAGAAGACAGTCGTTTCTATGATCACCATGGTCTTGATGTGAAAGCAATCGGGCGCGCGCTGTATCGTGATATTCTCGCCGGAAAGAAAGTAGAAGGAGGAAGTACGATCACCCAGCAACTTGCCAAAAATGTTTTTCTAACAAACGATAAATCGTGGCTAAGAAAAACAAAAGAGGCGGTTATTGCGATTAATCTTGAGCGGAATTATAGTAAAGAAAAAATATTAGAAATGTATTTAAATCAAATTTATTTCGGACATGGCGCTTATGGTATACAATCTGCTGCCACAATGTTTTTCAATAAACCAGTTTCAGAGTTAACCGTAGAGGAGGGGGCTATGCTTGCGGGGCTTCCAAAAGCACCGTCAAACTACTCGCCCATTAATCATCCAGACGAAAGTAAGGAACGGAGAGACCTTGTTTTATCTTTAATGGAAAAACATGATTATTTAACACCGAAAGAAGCGGTTCGACTTCAAGGAAAAACGCTTGCCCTTGATATAGCTGAAGTAACAAAAGAACCAGCTTTTCTTACGTATATTGACATGACCCTTCAAGAAGCGAAGACGCGCTTTAACCTTTCGAATGAGGAGGTACTCCGAGGCGGCTATAAAATTGTTGTGCCACTGAATCCTTCTCTCCAAAAAGCCGCATATGAACAGTTTCAAAATGAATCTCTCTTTCCTGGTAGCGATCCCAACATGCCACCGCAGGGAGGGTTTTCGATGATGGATGCGGCAAGCGGAGGCGTAGTGGCTGTTCAAGGAGGTCGTGATTATGTTCAGAAGGGACTAAATCACGTTACATCAAAAAGACAGCCTGGTTCAGCTTTCAAACCTTTAGCGGTTTATGGGCCTGCGCTCGAAAAAAAAGAGTATAGCCCTTACACGTTACTTAAAGATGAAAAGATTGATTACGATGGCTATTCACCGTCCAATTACAATAATCAATATGAAGGGCAGCTCTCTCTCTATGATGCGGTCAGAGTTTCGGCGAATGCTCCTGCCGTGTGGCTCCTAAATGAAATTGGCATTCCGTATTCTAAATCTTATTTAGAGAAAAGTGGTCTTGCGATAGAGGATCGTGATTTGAAAATTGCGCTTGGAGGAATTGATAAGGGCGTGTCACCTTTTGAAATGATGGAAGCCTATCGCCCTTTTATCGGTAACGGAAAGCATGTAGAACCTTATTTTATTAGTAAAATCTATAATAATGATGGCAAACTAGTGGGAGAAGCGAATCAGTCGGAAGAAAAGGTCTATTCCAAACAAACAGCCTGGTATATGACTAAAATTCTTGAAGGGGTTGTGAAAAACGGGACTGCGGCAAGTGGAGAAACAAATGTGGCCATTGCTGGCAAAACAGGTACTACATCTTATGAAGGGGTAGCAGGTGGCTCTCGGGATGCCTGGTTTGTTGGCTACACGCCTGAATTCGTTGGTGCCGTCTGGATGGGTTACGACCGAACGACAGAATCACAATATCTTACGGGGGGAAGCAAATACCCTGTTCAGCTTTTTAAAAAAGTTGTCAATGCCTCTTTGAATGAAAATAGTCTGAAGGAATTCAAGAAACCATCAGGCGTGAAAGATATGGAAAAACCAGTCTCTCTTCCTAAAATTAAAGATGTTAAAGCACAATTTGATTTTCTATATGGTCTTCCAGCTGTCAAACTAAAATGGACGGCTTCATCAGATAAGCGCGTGATCTATCATATTTATGAGATAAAAGATGGAGATCGCGAGCAAATTGCAGAAGTAGAAGGAAGCGGAGAGTATACAAGAAATTCAATTTCCTTCTTTGGCTCCGTTTCATATGAGGTGGTCCCATACAATCCACTAACAGAGCAAGAAGGTGAAGCATCAAATCAAGCTTCAGTTAGTTTGTTTGAGAGGTTTACAAAAGGTGAAGAGAAGAAAGAAGAGAAGAAGCCAAAAGAAAAAGAAAAACAGAAAACTGAGTGACGGATTTCACTTTATTGCAACAGGAATTGTGTTAAAGTATACGATGTAAACGGCTTCAAAGTAGGACGATTTTATGACTTTTTCCTTCAAAATCTGTACACTAAAGCTAACGATCGCTATAGTATGTAAGGATGTATAAATGAACGTTCTGTAATTTAGAAAGGTGGACAAGCATGAATAAAGCATCATTTAATGATCAGTTTCTTCGGGCGTGCCGAGGGGAAGAGACCGATCACACCCCTGTCTGGTACATGAGACAAGCCGGACGATATCAGGCTGAATATAGAAAAATTAGAGAGAAGTATTCATTTCATGAGATGAACTTAAATCCTGAAGTAGCTGCGGAAGTAACGAGATTTGCTGTTGAGCAACTTGGCGTTGATTCAGCAATTCTATTTGCTGATATCATGACGCCACTCCCATCTATTGGAATAGATGTTGAGATTAAATCAGGGATCGGTCCTGTCATTGATAACCCTATTAAAACGAGATCTGATATTGATCGACTTGGTGAACTTGATCCATTGAAGGATATTCCGTATGTGATGGAAACCATTAAAATGCTTCGGGAGCAGCTATCCGTGCCTTTAATAGGGTTTAGCGGTGCACCGTTTACTGTAGCGAGCTATATGATTGAAGGCGGCCCTTCTAAGAATTATTATAAGACCAAGGCTTTTATGTACTCTGACCCTGATGGATGGCATCGATTAATGAATAAGCTAGGGGATATGACAATCGCTTATCTCACTGCACAAGTACAAGCTGGTGCTCAGGCCGTTCAACTCTTTGATTCATGGGTGGGTGCACTTAATGAAGCGGATTATCGAACTTATATTGCGCCAGTGATGAACAGAATTTTCTCTCGTCTTAAAGAATTGAATGTGCCACTTTTGATGTTCGGAGTAGGCGCTAGTCATCTTATTCAGGAGTGGAACAAGCTCCCTGTTGATGTTATCGGAATTGATTGGAGAATTTCAATTAAGAAGGCGAGAGAAGTGGAAGGCATTACAAAGCCACTAATGGGAAATCTCGAGCCAGCGCTACTTCTTGCTCCGTGGGAAGTTATTGAGCAAAGAACAAAAGAAATTCTTGATCAGGGTATGGAAACACCTGGATTTATTTTCAATCTTGGACATGGTGTTTTTCCACAAGTTCAAGTGGAAACGTTGCAACATCTCACTCAATTTGTACACGAGTACACACGAAAGAAATAGTTAATAAGAATGGGGGAGGTATGGGATGAAGCGAACCATTGGCCTATTAGTTATGGCTTACGGGACACCGCGAAGTGAAGCAGAAATTGAACCATACTACACACATATTCGTCGGGGGAAACGACCTACAGAAGAAATGCTGCAGGATTTAATCGAACGCTATGAAGCCATAGGAGGTATCTCTCCCCTATCCGATATTACGAAAGAGCAGGCACAGAAATTAGAAGATCGAATGAATAAGCAGTTTGGCGATCAAGTAACCTTTAAAAGCTATTTAGGGTTAAAACATATTGAACCATTCGTAGAAGACGCTGTTCGCGATATGCAGAAGGATGGAATTGAGGAAGCCGTTAGCATCGTGCTAGCTCCACATTATTCAACCTTTAGTATCAAAACGTATAATGAACGAGCAAAAACAGAAGCAAACAAACTAGGCTATCCTGAAATTTACGCCATTGACCAGTGGTACAATGAATCGAAGTTCATTCAATATTGGGTAGATCAGCTTCAATCCTATTTAGGTCGAATAAGCGAGCAAGAGAAAAAGAAAACGATTGTTATTTTTTCTGCACATAGCTTACCCGAAAGAATTATAAAAGAAGGTGATCCTTACCCCGTTCAGCTTGAGGAAACAGCGCGACACATAGCGAAGAGAGCTGGCATTGAGCACTACGCAGTGGGATGGCAGAGCGAAGGTAATACGCCTGATCCATGGATTGGACCAGATATTCAAGATTTAACACGGGATCTATTTGAGCAGGAAGGGTATACCGGCTTTATTTATTGTCCTGTTGGCTTTGTCGCAGATCACCTTGAAGTGCTATATGATAACGACTATGAGTGTCGCCAAATGACGGATGAATTGGGCGCAGCTTACCATCGCCCCCAAATGCCGAATGCGACAGATGAGTTTATTGACATTTTAGCAACCGTTGTAACGAATGAATTAACTAAAAAGAAGATGATAAATCATGAATAATGAAACAAAAAGAATAGTCATAGTTGGAGGCGGAATTACTGGGTTAACAGCCGCCTATTACCTTCAAAAAGAGATGCGACATGCTCAATTACCCTATGAGATAACGATACTAGAAGGAACCGATCGTCTTGGTGGTAAGATTCAGACAGATACAACAAACGGCTTTGTTATTGAACGAGGTCCTGACTCTTTTCTTGCACGAAAAGAAAGTGCCGCACGTTTGGTGAAGGAAGTGGGGATGGAAGATCAGCTTGTTCCAAATTCCACTGGTCAAGCTTTTGTATTAAATAACGATCAGCTTTATCCAATACCGGGTGGAGCCGTGATGGGAATCCCAACTGAGCTATCGCCATTTATCTCAACTAAATTATTTAGTCTAAAAGGAAAATCGAGAGCAGCAGGAGATTTAATTCTTCCAAGAGCGGATAAGGGAGACTCAGATCAATCTCTAGGACTATTCTTTAGGAGACGACTTGGGAATGAAGTTGTAGAGAATTTGATTGAACCGCTATTGTCAGGTATCTATGCAGGTGATATCGATAAATTAAGCCTGATGTCAACCTTCCCGCAATTTTCAGAAGTAGAAAAGAAATACCGTAGCTTGATATTGGGTATGAAAAAGACTACGCCACCTTCTAGAAGAAGCACTGGTAAGAAAAAGCCGGCTTTTTTAACGGTTAAATCTGGATTGCAGTCTTTTGTAAGGAGCATCGAAGAACAGTTAACAGATGTTCATATTCGAAAAAGTGTTAAGGTGGATCAAATAAAGAGAAACCAGGACTCTTATACGCTTTTGACGACAAGCGGAGAAGAATTAATGGCTGATTCAGTTGTTATCACCACACCACATCAACAGGTTTTTCATATGTTGAGAGATCATGAAGAAGTAGCTCCACTCGAAAAAATGCCTTCTACAACTGTTGCCACAGTTGCCATGGCTTTTCCAGAGGAAGCGATTAAGAAGTCAATGGACGGTACAGGATTCGTTGTATCTCGAAATGCTGATTACACCATTACAGCCTGTACTTGGACTCATCGTAAATGGGAGCACGCCGCACCGAAAGGAAAAGTTCTTCTTCGTTGTTATGTGGGAAGGGCTGGAAAAGAAGAGATCGTGGACAAAAGTGATGAAGAAATTGTACAGACGGTGTTAAACGATCTGAATCAAATTATGGAAATTGAAGGTCATCCAGAATTTTATCGTATCACTAGGTGGAGACAGTCTATGCCTCAATATGAAGTTGGACACCGTGAGCGCATTAATCAGGTGATATCAGGTATTGAACAGAAAATGCCTGGTGTTTTTCTGGCAGGTGCATCTTATCAAGGAGTTGGACTTCCAGATTGCATCGATCAGGGCGAGGAAGCTGTGAAGTTAGTACGAAATTTTCTGAAATAAAGATGAAGGGCACGCCGGATAGGGGTGTCCTTTCGTATGTCATCTTTTAATGTGGAATTGTTTCCTTATTCATCTGGAATGATTATCTAATTTTGTTAGTGTAGATATGGGTCTAATGGTAGAATGTAAATGGCAACAATTAGTATCAAAGGAGAAATAATGATGTTAGAGATGGCAAGACCTTTACTTGTTAATATTGCAATGCTCTTCTCCGTATTATTTATCTGGAATATGGTCATGCCATTTACGAGAGCAAGCTCAATTGATTTAAAAGAAAAATTCATATACGGAGTGATCAGTTCGTTGATGGCTCTGCTTTGCATGCTTTTCCCTTTAGAGAAGTTTGGTGATACCGTTTTTGATTTAAGGGTTGTTCCGCTAATTTTAGTTACGCTTTATGGTGGTAAGTTACCTGGCTTTCTATGTACATTAACCATAACGACAGGTCGATTATGGATGGGGGGCGAAAATGCTTGGGTAGGCGTAGTGATTGCGATTGTAGGGTTTGTCATCGCAATTGGTTTTGGTCCCTATTTTCGTAAGTCTATTCGAAAATGGAAGGGCATCCTCTTTACGGGCGGGATTTTTGTCTTTTCCTATATCGCTATTATTGTCGTTTTTTTAGATCCGTTACAACCTTATTTCTACCCTATCTATTTTGCAGCGTTCATGATCGCCTACTTTATTATCTTTTACTTAACAGAGCGCTTAGTTATGATAAATATTCAACTTCAAGAAACGGTATATTTAGAAAAATTATCTGTAGCGGGGAAAATGGCGGCTGCCATTGCTCATGAGATTCGGAACCCTTTAACAACGGTCAAAGGTCTTCTTCAGTTTATTTCAAGTGAAACTGAAGATGTGAAAGTGAAAAATTATGCCCCCCTCATGCTAGAAGAAATTGAACGAACAAATAAAATCATTACGGATTACTTGATGCTCATTAAACCTACTAAAAATGATTATGACCAAGTCAATTTGAATAAGGTTGTGAAAGATACAACAGCTCTAACGGAAGTACTGGCCTCCTATTATGATGTGAAAATTCAATATGATGAAAAGGGTGAATTTCAGATATGGGGAAATTCACAACAACTAAAACAATCCTTTATCAATTTAATTAAAAATGCAATTGAATCCATTGAAGGAGAAGGTCTGATTCTAGTAACTTTGCAAAATGGAACGAAAAAAGGTACGGTAGATATCGTGATTCGTGACAATGGAGCAGGAATGAGTGAAGAGCAACTCGAAAAGATTGGTCTACCATTTTATACAACAAAGTCAAAAGGTACTGGCCTTGGTACAATGATTACGAATCGTTTAATTCAAAACGTGGGGGGACGCGTCCACTATACAAGTACTCAGGGGATTGGAACGACGGTTACCGTTACATTACCAATTACAAAAAAAGAGGGGGAGTAAGATGACTTTCGATCGTAGAAAAAGCATAATGGAAGCTGCCGAAAAGTCATTTTCTATGTTTGGTTACAAAGCGACCACGATGGATCAGGTGGCTAAAATTGCGAACGTAGGAAAGGGGACAATCTATAATTTTTTCAAAAATAAAGAAGAGCTTTTCAATGAAATTGTACGTGGGATGGTAATTGAGCTGAAAGAACTCGCTCAAGATTCCATTCATAGAGAGGATACGTTTTTTGAAAACCTACATCGTGCGCTTTACAGTGTATTAGAACACCGGAGGGAGCACCAGTTGGCTATTAAGCTTTCGCAAGAGGTTCGAGAGATCGGTACTCCAGCAGCAATGGATGCATTGAATCTTGTAGAAAAAGCGATTCTATCCTTTCTTGAGTACGAGATTGAAAGAGGTATT
Organism: Guptibacillus spartinae; assembly: GCF_028610625.1. Lineage (GTDB taxonomy): Bacteria > Bacillota > Bacilli > Bacillales > Guptibacillaceae > Guptibacillus > Guptibacillus spartinae. The sequence continues at coordinate 131,786 of NZ_JAQQWU010000007.1, read as the reverse complement.
ATTGACGGAGAAGTAAAAAAGTGTGATCCATCACTTGCAGCTTTTCTAATGTTTAAAATGTACATTGCTCTTATTTTTGATTGGGAAAAAACACAACCATCCTTTAGTAAAGAAGAAATTGCCAATCATCTTGAATTTTATATGATGAGTGGAATTAAGAAAAATTAGCAGTAGTGAAAATAAGTAAGCTGCTGCTATTGCCATTCTCAAAAAAGGATGATATATTACTTCTTGTAGCAAAAAATGACTATATTTAAAAACTGGTCATCACCGCATACTATCGAAAATATAAGAAGTTTCTTTTTTTTGGCACGAAATGACCAAATGAGAAAAATGGTCAATAAGACAGGAGGAAAAACATGAAAAAGTCATCAAAGCAATTTCGCTCCGAATGGGCGTCATTGCTTAAGAATAAAAAAATCTTAATCCCCGTGATTGCAGTGTTGTTTATACCAGTATTGTACAGTGGCATGTTTTTATGGGCATTTTGGGATCCTTATGAAAACTTGGATCAGATTCCAGTAGCCGTGGTTAATAGTGATAGTGGTGCGGATTTTGAAGGAGAGCATCTCGAAATTGGGAATGAGCTTGTCAAGAAGTTGAAGGATGAGCCTGAATTTAAATGGGATTTTGTCGATGAAAAAGAGGCCGATAAAGGTCTTGAAGATCAAACCTATTATATGAAGATTCAAATTCCAGAAGATTTTTCTGAGAAATCAACGACTGTTCTAGATGAACATCCTGATAAATTAAATTTAGAATATGTGCCGAATGAAAGCTTTAACTTTTTGGCCGGACAAATAGGTGGAACAGCTGTTAGTGAAATCAAATCACAAATTGCTGAGAACATCACTGAGAATTATAGTGAGCTTGTTTTTGATAAGTTTAGTGAAATAGCTGATGGCTTATCGGAAGCTTCAGATGGCGCTGGTGAATTGGCTGATGGATCATCTGAATTAAAAGATGGCACAAAGCAGTTGAAAGACAACTTAGCAAGCCTGAATGAAGGATCGATTGCGTTAACAAATGGCCTTAGTAGTGCAGAAAACGGATCCGTTGATCTGGCAAATGGCATTAGTGAGGCAAATCAGGGCACAACTGATTTGTTAAATGGTTTAAAAGAAAGACAACCTAAAGTTAGCGAGCTTGCTGATGGTGCTTCAAAAGTAAGCAATGGAATTGGCGAACTTAATGATAAAATGGGTGAATTCAAAGTCGGACAAGAAAAACTGCTTACAGGTGTTGAAGATAGTCGCACTGGAGCAAAGCAGTTAATGAATGGATTAAATCAATCTGTTTCAGAATTAGAAAATAGTTCATTACCTGAGGTTGATACAGAAGGGTTAAAACAGTCACTGACGAGTGGAGTAACGAATGCATCAGCTGTTCCGAAAGAGTTGCAAGGTGTAATCGAATCAATTCAAGCAAGTGATCAATATACGGATGAGCAAAAGCAGACGTTAATTGGTCAACTTCAACCGATTGCTGAAAAATCTGGTACAGCTGCGAAGTCAGTTGGCGAAGTTGCAACGACATTTGCTAACGTTTCAGATAAACTTTCAGGCGCTTCTTCTAAAATGAATGCATTACTAGAAGGACAACGACAGCTTGCTCAAGGTGCGAGTGCTCTTTATGAGGCTCAAGGAAAACTTGAAACTGGACTCGGAGGTCTTGGAGAAGGGATAAATCAAGCAGAGGCAGGAATTGCTCAGCTTCATGACGGAGCAGAACGGGTTGCGGATGGTAACAATACTGTAGCTTCTGGTTGGAATTCCTTGATTGACAATGTTGGCACACTTAACTCTGGCATGAATGAATTATCTAGTGGTTCACAAGAGCTTGCGAGTGGGCTATCAGAATTAGAAGGTGGTTCGTCTGATTTATCATCCGGTGCAGGGAAGTTAGCTGATGGCTCTAAAGATCTTGACAGCGGGGCTCAAAAATTAACAGATGGCACATCGGAGCTTCATGATAAACTTGGCGAAGCGGCGGAGGAAACGTCCAATACGAATGCTGATGATGAAACATATAATATGTTTGCTGATCCAGTTAATGTCGATACAGAGGCTGTATCAGGCGTACCAAACTACGGAACCGGATTTGCACCTTACTTCCTTTCACTTGGTTTGTTTGTAGGAGCACTTCTCATGTCTATTGTATTCCCACTTCGTGATCCAGCCGGAACGCCACGAACGGCTATCGGTTGGTTTATGAGTAAATACGGTGTTTTATTAGTAGTTGGTGTGATTCAAGCACTTGTCTCTGATGCTGTTCTTTTATATGCCTTGCAGATTGAAGTACAGAGTGTACCGTTATTCTTACTCTTCTCTGTCGTATCAAGTCTTGCTTATATGACCTTGATCCAATTCTTTGTTACGACATTAGGAGATCCAGGACGATTTGTAGCGATCATTATCTTGATCCTACAATTAACAACAAGTGCCGGTACATTCCCACTTGAGTTAATTCCTGAAGGGTTACAAGTGTTTAATACTTGGTTGCCAATGACATACACTGTTTCAGGGTTGAAAGCTGTTATTTCCAGCGGCGATTTTGCTTTCATGTGGCAGAATGTCTACGTATTATTAGGATTTATTGCAATCTTTGCCATTGGAACAATCACATTCTTCTTTGTAGAATTGAAGAAACGTAAGAAGCATGGGTTGGAACCAGCGATGAACGAATAAGGAATCTATGAGGCCAGCTTAATCAATTGATTAAGCTGGCCTCTTTTCTTTTGATAATTAGTTGGAAAAACGATACAGTATTAGTAAGAAAGTTGTGTTATTGTGCGATAAATAGTTTACGTCTAGGAAAGGAACGGGTAAATACAATAAAGTTATGGATTTATAGGGAGGCAGGAGAAGCGATAGAATGATTACTTTCGAGCATGTTAGCAAAAAGTTTGCTGATGGTACTGAGGCGTTGAAAGATATTAATTTACATATTGAACAAGGCGAATTGTTAACGTTAATTGGCCCGAGTGGATGTGGTAAAACGACCACGATGAAAATGATAAACCGATTAATCGAACCGAGCGGAGGTCAGATTTCCATTGATGGAAAACCAATCTCTGACCAAGATCCTGTTGAATTAAGAAGAAGTATCGGATATGTCATACAGCAAATTGGTCTCTTGCCACATATGACAATTGCAGAAAATATTGCACTCATTCCTAAATTAAAAAAATGGGATAAAAGCAAAATAGATAAACGAGTTGATGAAATGCTGAACCTTGTTGGACTTGAGCCGTCAGTCTTTCGGTCTCGCTATCCACTTGAGTTAAGTGGAGGCCAGCAGCAGAGAGTCGGCGTCATACGTGCTCTAGCTGCAGAACCCCCCATCATTTTAATGGATGAGCCTTTTAGTGCGCTCGATCCAATTAGTCGTGAACAGCTTCAAGATGAGCTTGTAAAATTACAAAAAGAAATCCAAAAAACGATTGTGTTTGTCACTCATGACATGGATGAAGCGATGAAGATTGCCGATCGGATTGCGATCATGAAAGACGGTGAAATTCTTCAACTCGATACACCTGATCGTTTGTTACGTCATCCAAAGAATGAGTTTGTTCGCAATTTTATAGGGGATGAACGGATGGCAAAGGGACAAGCTCCTACTGCAGTTGATTTAATGATTCAACAAGTAGCAACTGTAAAAGAGAGCAGAGGTCTAGCTGAAGCTTTTCGGCTAATGAAATCAGAACGGGTGGACAGTCTTGTCGTCACTGGACCTGAGCAGCAATATAAAGGTGTCGTGACTCTTGATCAAGTTCAAAAGCATTATGAAAGTGATACAAAAAGAATTGCTGATGTCATTGAAATGATTGAGCCCATTCAGAGAAACACGCTTTATCCTGAAATCGCAAAACGATTTGCTGAAATGCAGCCTATTAGTATTCCGGTAGTAGAAGGGGATAAGCTGACAGGGTTAGTGACGAGAAGTAGTATGATGCGCGGCTTAGCTGGTCTTGAGCAACTCGGTTATAAGGAGGAGGAACCTCTGAATGAATGATGAAAACTTTTTTACTTTATTTATAGAAACGATGCAAAATCGTTGGGATGATATTTTTGTAGCGCTTCAGGAACACCTTTTCCTCTCTTTCATCTCGATTGTAATCGCCATCTTAATTTCTGTTCCACTTGGAATTTTTATTTCCAGACACAAGAAATTGGCTGAGCCGTTTATTGCCGTGGCTGCTATTTTTCAAACGGTTCCGAGTCTTGCATTGTTTGGTTTTCTTATTCCGTTTCTTGGCATCGGAAATGTCACAGCCATCATCGCATTAACGGTGTATGCCCTTCTTCCAATTTTAAGGAATACATACACGGGCATCACATCCGTGGACCAATCTTCCATTGAAGCTGGGAGAGGGATGGGGATGACAAGTATGCAGATTTTAATGAAGATTGAAGTACCTCTTTCTCTTCCTGTCATTATGGCGGGCGTTCGTACGGCTACTGTATTGACGATCGGAGTAGCAACTCTAGCGACGTTTGTTGGTGCAGGAGGATTAGGTGATATCATTTATCGAGGACTAACGTCGAATAAAGATGAGCTTGTGCTAGCTGGTGCACTACCGGCAACTATTCTTGCTCTTGGATTCGATTTAATTCTGAAGTTATTAGAAAATGCAGCAACTCCTAAAGGAGTTAAAGCAAAAAAATAAAGGGAGAGATTTGATTGAAAAGATTGACCGTACTATTGCTAGGCATTGTGATGGTTCTTGCTGCATGTGGTGGAGATAGCGGAAGTGAAGAAAGTGATCCAATCGTTATTTCTGGTAAGCCGTGGACAGAGCAGTACATTTTACCGCATCTTCTTGCAGAGTACATAAAGGCGAATAGTGACTATGAAGTAGAAGTTGATGCAGGAGTTGGGGAAGTCAATATTCTTCAGCAGGCGCTAGTTGATGGTGACATTGATATGTATGTTGAATATACGGGTACTGGTCTTGAAGCGGTATTAAAAGAAAGTGCTGAATCGGATGAATCAGCTGACGAAATTTTTGAACGAGTGAAAAAAGGCTATAAAGACGAATATAACCTTGTTTGGCTTGAGCCACTTGGTTTTGAAAATGGTTATACTCTTGCGATGACCCAAGAAACAAATAAAGAGGTTAATGCAGAAACATTTTCAGACCTTATCCCAGCTTCAGATAAGATGGTGTTTGGTGGACCGCATACTTTCTACGAAAGAGAAGATGGTTACGATGCTTTAGTAGAAGCTTACGGCTTTAATTTTAAAGATGAAGTAAGTCTTGATCCGAACATTATGTACGACGCTCTTAATGAAGGTGAAGTCGATGTGATTCCTGCCTTTACAACGGATGGACGAATTGCTAGGTTTGATCTTGCGACAACGAAAGATGATAAGCAGTTTTTCCCGCCGTATTACGCTGCACCAATTGTGAGACAGGAAGTTCTTGATTCACACCCTGACCTTGAGAAGGTTGTAAATGAATTTGCTGGAAACATTACAGAAGAAGAAATGTCTGAGATGAATGCGAAAGTGGATATGGATGGAGAAGAACCTGAAGATGTAGCTGTTGAATTTCTAAAAGAAAAAGGATTAATCGATTAACATGAAAAGGCCGAGCTGACTTTGTTGTCAGCTCGGCCTTTTAACATTTATTCAGCAGGTTTTAAATCTTCAATAGAATCAGCTTCAACATAAGATGGAACAACAAGACCAGTTTTCGCACCTTTAAGGTTTGGTCCAAGACGGTCCATGTTGTCACCATATTCATCTAGTAAATCAGCATGAGTGATTGGTAACCATCCAGCAACCATAGCATCTGCATCGCCTTCAGATACGGCGATAAACATTGAAGCAGCATCAAGCTGAGTTAACTCTACTTTATAACCCATACTTTCTAGCACTTTTGCAACGACGTTTGTACTTGCGATTTCAGAATCCCATGCAACATAAGCAAGTGAGATTTCTTCGCCGTCTACTTCATCAGCGCCGTTTGTCCATTCTTCAACCATATCTGTATGTTCGTTTACCCAGTTTTGTGCGGCTTCTTCAGGCTTAGCACCTTCTTGAATTTCAACCATTACAGAACTCATATCTTCTGGAGTCCAGTTGAACTGGTCAAGAATTGTATGTGCAGAAGGTTGGTCTTCTTTTAATCCTTTACGTGCAAATGTTTCGATGTTTTCTTCTTCACCATAAAGTCCTTTTGGATCTTCAAGGTATTTAAGATCATATTTCGCGAACATCCAGTGTGGCGTCCAACCAGTTACGATAATTGGCTCTTCGTCTTCAATGGCTTTCCCAAGTTCTGCGGCCATCGCTGCAGAAGAAGACTCGATTAATTCCCAACCTTTCAAGCTATCGTACTCTTCAAGTGCAGAAGTAGTAGCTTTCATAATTCCAGCACCAGGCTCAATTCCGACAATTTCATAGTCTACTTCTTCGCCAACGTTAGCTCCACCTTCGCTAGAGCCTTCACTGCTATCTCCGCCATTGTTTCCGCCGCAAGCAGCAAGAATCAATGTAAGTGACAAAAATAATGCTAATCCTGTTAAACCTTTTTTAAAGTTAAACATGTAATTCCCCCTTAGTTTTTTGTTTTACCTATATTTTGAGAAATCCGGTCGAGCATAATCGCTAGAATAACGATTGCGAGACCAGCTTCAAAACCAATACCAACTTTAATTTGTGTTACAGCGCGATAAACATCTGCCCCAAGACCAGGTGCACCTACTAGAGATGCAATAACAACCATTGAAAGGGAAAGCATAATGCTCTGGTTAATTCCCGCCATAATCGTAGGTGTTGCAAGCGGTAGCTGTACTTTAATTAATTTCTGTTTCGTAGTAGAACCAAATGCATTTGACGCTTCAATTAAGTCTTCAGGTACTTGACGAATCCCAAGGTTTGTTAAGCGAATCGTCGGTGGCATCGCAAATATGACAGATGCGATGATACCTGGTACCATCCCAATTCCAAAGAACAAAATCGCTGGAATGAGATAAACGAAAGCAGGCATTGTCTGCATAAAATCAAGAACAGGTGTAATAATGCCTCTTACACGGTCACTTTGTGATGCCCATATTCCAAGTGGCACCCCAAGAATAATCGATATAATGACCGAAGTTAAAACGAGCGCAAGCGTCTCAATTGTTGGATCCCAGTAACCTAAATTATCGATTAACAATAGTCCAAGTAACGTGAAGATGGCAACAGGCCAGCGACTCGACCACCAGGCTAGAATCGTAAAGATGGCGATTAGCACAAGAGCTGGAGGGAAGGCTAAAATCGAAACAATCCCCTCAACAAACCAATCAATTCCTGATGTAATCCCATCAAAAACGGGTTCAAGATTATCTGTAAGCATATCAACAAAGCTGTCTACCCAATCAGCTAATGGGATTTTAGGGAATAGCTGCATTTTAGCTCACCTCTCCTTTCGCTGATTCTGTTTCATTGCCGGCAAGGGCTCCAATAACCGCACCACGTACAATAATGCCTTTAAACTTATCGTTTTCATCAATGACGGGTAGTGGAAGAGAAGAGCTTGCCATTTTCACGAACATATCTGTTAATAACGTGTCGGGCGTGACAGTTGGCAGATCCGTTATGAGAATATCTGTAATTTCTTTTTTTTCTTCGATCGCTTTTGCGGCATCATCTGCTGTAATTACACCAATTAATTTTTGTTTTTTATCTACGATATATAAGCTAGAAAGCTTTTGTTCTCGCATAAGTTGAAGTGCTACACGTGGGCCTCGATCAGCTCTTAGTGTTTCAGCTCGCTTCATAACGTGAGAAGCTGTCAATACCTTGGAAAGGTCAACGTCTTCCACAAAGCGTTCAACGTAGTCATTGGCTGGATTCGTCATAATTTCTTCTGGTGTTCCAATTTGAACAATAGAACCGTCCTTCATTAATGCGATCCGGTCACCGATACGAAGTGCTTCATCAAGGTCATGGGTAATAAAAACAATTGTTTTCTCCATAGACTCTTGAAGTTCAAGAAGCTCATCTTGCATATCTTTACGAATGAGTGGATCAAGCGCACTAAAAGCTTCATCCATTAAAAGAACATCTGGATCATTTGCAAGAGCACGAGCAAGACCGACACGCTGCTGCATGCCACCACTTAGTTCTGATGGATAGCTTTTTTCATACCCTTTTAGTCCGACAAGTTCGAGCGATTCCTGTGCTTTTCCAGAACGTTTCTCTTTACTAATGTTTTGCACTTCAAGCCCGTACTCTGTATTTTCGAGTACTGTCTTATGAGGAAATAGCGCGAACCGCTGGAATACCATACTAAGCTTCTTACGTCTAACGTCTCGAAGCTGTTCAGGTTTCATCCTGACGATATCTTCATCATCAATGAGAACCTGACCTGAAGTAGGTTCAATTAATCGATTGAGAAGCCGAACAAGTGTAGATTTACCACTACCTGATAGCCCCATGATGACAAAGATTTCACCGGGATATACGTCGAAACTTGCGCGGTTAACCCCCACCGTATTTCCGGTTTCTTTTAAAATTTCACTTTTTGATTTGCCCTGATCTAATAGCTTTGTAGCATGTTTGGGCGATTTGCCAAATATTTTGGTTACATCTTTTACTGTAATTTTGGCTTTCTCCATAGTTTCACCTCTGTCTTTATTTCAAATAGTAAGCGGATAAAATTACAAAAATAACTGAAATATGTCGAAATTTACGATAATCAGTCATTTACTAGTCTTTTTTTACCGGCCTATTAAGTATAGGGCTTAGGTACTTCATACTACAAATGGCGTGAGAGCTCAAAATCAGGTAATTCAGTACATACAGAAAAAACTGTACAAACTAAACGGGCAAATCCTTAAGTATCGTCTAAGATGCTAGTATATGCTACAAGGTTCACTAGTAAACTTTACAATTCATGGGGTTAACACTAAACTATGAAATGACAAACGATTGGAAAAGTAGGTGCATAGTTTGCAAGATAAACGAGTAGAGAATGCAAGAGAACGAGTGATTGAATCAATCTCGAAAAATATGGATATTTATAGCGTAACCCCTTCTGTGGGGCGTTTGTATGGCGCCATGTTTTTCGAAAAAGATCCGATGACACTAGATGAAATGAAGGACAAGCTTCAAATGAGTAAGACGAGTATGTCGACCGGAGTAAGGACGTTAATCGACTTAAATATGGTGGATAAAGTGTGGAGAAAAGGGGAGCGTAAAGATCTTTACGAAGTAAAGTCAGATTGGTATCAAACCTTTACAGATTTCTTTTGCATTCATTGGCGAAAAGGAATTGAAATGAATCGGGATGCCTGCAAGGAATCGATTGCCGAGCTAATGAAAGTGATGGATGAGGATCTTTCAAAAGAAGAAAAAATGATGGCGGAAGCCGATTTAGATAAAATGTCTTATGCTCTTGGATATTATGAATGGTTGAATAAGGTAGTAGACTTATTTGAGTCGCGGCGAATATTTGACGTAATTGATAAGGAAGATGAGCTGAAATGAATGTAAGCGCAGTCTTTAGTAACCACATGTGAAAGTTAGATGGGGAAGATGTTTCCATTCTTTTCGCACAAACAAAAACGTGCAGGAAGTTCCTGCACGTTTTTGTTATAGGATTTTACTTAAGAAAGCCTGAGTTCGCTCATTTTGAGGATTAGAGAACAATTCATTAGGCACGTTTTCTTCTACGATATAGCCCCCATCCATAAAAATGACGCGGTCGCCTACTTCACGGGCAAAACCCATTTCATGAGTGACAACGACCATTGTCATTCCTTCTTTTGCAAGGTCTTTCATGACTTCTAACACTTCGCCGATCATTTCAGGATCAAGTGCGGAAGTTGGTTCATCAAAGAGCATGACGCTAGGTTCCATGGCAAGAGCTCTAGCAATCGCGACACGCTGCTTTTGTCCACCGGAAAGTTCACCCGGATAATTATTTGCTTTATCTTCAAGTCCTACCTTAGCAAGAAGTTCTTTTGCTTTCTTTGTTGAGTTTTGTTTGTTTTCCCCTTTTACTTTAATTGGGGCAAGGGTAACATTCTCAAGAACTGTTTTATGAGGGAAGAGGTTGAAATGTTGAAAAACCATTCCGACGTCTTGACGCACCTTATTGATATTCGTTTTAGGATCAGCAATGTTATGCCCATTTACAATGACGCTGCCACCCGTAATTTCTTCTAATTTATTTAAACAGCGAAGAAAAGTACTTTTCCCTGAACCAGAAGGACCAACTACGCATACAACTTCTTTTTCTTTCACATCGGTATTAATGCTTTTCAATACTTCTAAATCTCCGAATGATTTCTTAAGATCTTTCACCTGGATGATGCTCATTGTTGTCATTATCTCCTCTCATTCTGCTTTAATAAGACCCATTATATCAATCCTTTGCTCAATTAGAAAAGAACTCACCTTCATATAAAGAGAAAGCGTTTCGTTTCTAACAGTTGTACTCGTCCTGACATTCTTTTATAATAATATTTAGTGAAAACGTTTGCGCAAAGAGTTTAAAGGTATGTAGGAGGAGACGATATGGCTCAACAGTGGTGGAAAGAAAGCGTTGTTTATCAAATTTATCCTAGAAGCTTTAATGACAGCAATGGGGATGGAATTGGTGATATTAAAGGGATTACTGAAAAACTTGATTATTTGAACGAATTAGGCATAGATGTGGTGTGGTTATCACCGGTTTACAAGTCACCGAATGATGACAATGGCTATGATATTAGTGACTATCGAAATATTATGGATGAGTTCGGAACGATGGAAGATTGGGAAGAAATGTTGAAAGGGATGCATCAGCGAGGAATTCGTCTTGTGATGGACCTAGTCGTAAACCATTCTTCTGATGAACATGCGTGGTTTACCGAAGCGAGAAAATCAAAAGACAATCCGTATCGCGATTACTATATTTGGCGAGATGGGAAAGAGGGTCTGCCTCCAAATAATTGGGGATCCTTTTTTGGTGGTTCCGCATGGGAGTATGATGAAGAGAGTGAAGAATATTTTCTCCATTTATTTTCTAAAAAGCAACCTGATCTCAATTGGGAAAATGAAAAGCTAAGAGAAGAAGTGTATGATCTGATGAAATTCTGGCTCGATAAGGGGGCCGATGGATTCAGGATGGATGTGATTAATCTAATTTCCAAAACGCCTGGTTTACCAGATGCCGAAGTAACGTCAGATTCTGCTTTTCAGTGGGGTGGAGACTATTTCGTAAATGGGCCTAAGTTCATGGACTATATGATCGAAATGAATGAAGAAGTATTATCAAAATACGATGCAATGACGGTTGGCGAGATGCCGATGGCTACGCCTGAAGATGGGAAGCGGTATACGAATGAAGAAAGTGGCATAGTGAATATGTTATTTCAGTTTGAACATATGGATGTAACGAGCGGGCCTGGAGGGAAGTGGGATCAACAGCCATGGAAGTTAACAGATTTGAAAAAGATTATTTCAAAATGGCAAAACGAACTTCACGGAACAGGCTGGAATAGTTTGTATATGGAAAACCATGATCAGCCTCGTTCTGTTTCTGTGTTTGGCGATGATCAACAATATCGTGTAGAGTCAGCTAAAATGCTTGCAGCATGGCTTCATTTCCTGCAGGGAACACCATATATTTATCAAGGACAAGAATTAGGAATGACAAATGTGTACTTTGATTCGATTGAAGACTATGAAGATATCGAGACGCTTAATATGTATCAGGAAGAGGTTATGGAAAAAGGGACAAAGACAGAAGATGTACTTAAAGCGATTCACAAAAAAGGCCGAGACAATGCGCGAACGCCTATGCAGTGGAACGATCAAGAGCATGCTGGATTTACAACGGGTACCCCATGGTTAAAAGTAAATGAAAATTATCCAGAGGTTAATGCGCAAAAAGCATTAAGTGATGAAAATTCGATTTTCTACTTTTATAAGAACTTAATTCGTCTACGTAAAGAGCTTCCAGTGATGATTCATGGAGACTATCAACTCCTTTTAGAAGAAAATGAGAACTTATATGTTTATACTCGAAGTTATGATGGCACAACATTACTTGTTGCTGCTAATTTCTCAAAGGAAACGTGCGAGTTAAAGCTTCCAGAGATCTTAAACGGCGGGAAGCTACTCGTTCATAATTATTCCGGTGTCGCGAACCAGTTGCACAATGAGTCAAACATGCGCCCCTACGAAGTGAAAGTGTATTTGTTATAAGCTAAAGCGCGGGCACAGCCTGCGTTTTCTTTTATTTAATTTTTGTTTTATCTTTTTTAAAAGGATTGAATTCTTTCTTTCGAGGGAAGATAATTTCGAGAGAAAGAAATTACTTGAAAAGTGGTCGGTTTCCTTTTTCTTTTCGTTTCACTCATGTATAATAGCAGATGTACATTTGTTCAAGAGTGATTTTACTAAATTTCAATATAAAAAAGGAGTGTATACATATGACAACGACTCAAATGGATTCACTTGCTGTAAATACGATTCGTACACTAGCAATCGATGCAGTTGAAAAAGCAAACTCAGGTCACCCAGGCATGCCGATGGGAGCTGCACCTATGGCTTACACGCTATGGAGTCAGTTCATGAATCACAACCCATCTAACCCAGAATGGTTTAACCGCGACCGTTTTGTGTTATCAGCAGGTCATGGTTCAGCTCTACTTTATAGCATGCTTCACTTGTTTGGATATGACGTAACAATGGAAGATTTAAAATCATTCCGCCAGTGGGGAAGCAATACTCCAGGACACCCAGAATTCGGTGAGACACCAGGAGTAGACGCAACAACTGGACCACTTGGTCAGGGACTTGCGATGGCAACTGGTATGGCAATGGCTGAACGTCATCTAGCAGCAACGTATAACCGAGATAACTTTAACGTCATTGATCACTATACGTACAGCATTTGTGGTGATGGTGACTTAATGGAAGGTGTTTCTTCAGAGTCAGCTTCTCTAGCTGCCCACTTGAAGCTTGGTCGCCTTATTGTGATGTATGATTCAAACGACATCTCTCTTGACGGTGATCTTGATCAATCCTTCTCAGAAAACGTTCAACAGCGTTATGAAGCATATGGCTGGCAAGTGATCCGTGTTGAAGATGGCAATGATATGAATGCTATTGCAGATGCTCTTAAACAAGCGAAAAGCAACACTGATCAGCCAACACTAATTGAAGTGAAAACAACAATTGGCTATGGTTCACCAAACAAAGGTGGCAAAAACACTTCTCATGGTGCTCCACTTGGTAAAGATGAGATTCAGCTAGTGAAAGAAAACTATCAGTGGACTTTCGAAGAAGATTTCTACATTCCTGAAGAAGTGAAAGGCCAATTTGCAGATGTTAAAGAAGCTGGAAGCAAAAAAGAGCAGGAATGGAATGAACTTTTCAAAAAGTATGAAGCAGAATATCCTGAGCTTGCGAAACAACTAACGGCAGCTCTAAATAACGAACTTCCTGAAGGATGGGATAGCGAAGTTCCTACTTATGAAAGAGGAACAAGCACAGCTTCTCGTGCTGCATCTGGAGAAGTTCTTAATGCTCTTGCTAAAAACAACCCGCAAATCTTTGGTGGATCAGCTGACCTTGCATCTTCTAACAAAACAATGTTAAAAGACGAGCAGGACTTCTCGCCAGCAGATTATAGCGGACGTAACATCTGGTTCGGCGTACGTGAATTCGGAATGGCAGCAGCGATGAACGGAATTGCCCTTCACAAAGGTCTTCGTATCTTTGGTGCAACCTTCTTCGTATTCTCTGACTACCTTCGTCCAGCTCTTCGCCTATCAGCATTAATGGGAGTACCTGTAACTTACGTATTTACTCACGATAGCGTAGCTGTAGGAGAAGATGGTCCAACTCACGAACCTGTTGAGCAGCTAGCTTCACTACGTGCGATGCCAGGTCTTTCTGTCATTCGTCCAGCAGATGGTAATGAAACTGCAGCAGCGTGGAAATTATCTGTTGAAGCAACTGACCACCCAACTGCTCTTGTGCTTTCTCGTCAAAACCTTCCTGTTGTGACAGATTCTCAAGAACAAGCATACGAAGGCGTTAAACGTGGTGCTTATGTTGTAGCTGGTAGCGACGATGCTGAAGCGATTCTTCTGGCATCTGGATCTGAAGTTGGTTTAGCTGTAGAAGCGCAAGAACTTCTTTCTAAAGAAGGTATTTCAGCTTCCGTTGTCAGCATGCCTAGCTGGGATCGTTTCGAGAAACAATCAGCAGATTATAAGCAAAGCGTTCTTCCGGAAAATGTAACGGCTCGTCTTGGTATTGAAATGGGCGTTTCATTCGGCTGGGATAAGTACGTTGGTCAAAAAGGTGATATCCTTGCAATTGACCGCTTTGGAGCATCTGCCCCTGGCGACACGGTTATTAAGGAATTTGGCTTTACTGCAGAAAATGTAGTCAATAAAGTTAAAGCAATGCTCTCAAAATAAGAAGAGCGGAAGGCTTTCAGAAGGCGAAAATAGTCTTTCTGGAAGCCTTTTTCTTAACCGATGACCATTAAATATTTGAATAAACAGGTGTTGCTATGGATAAAGAGAAATTGACAAAGGTAGTCGAAGCTGCTCGCTTGTACTATCAATTAGACTATAGTCAACAGGAAATTGCGAGGGAACTAGCTGTTTCTAGACCGACTGTTTCACGTTTATTAAAGCAGGCAAAAGCAGAAGGTATTGTTGAAATTAAAATACACGATCCCTCACAGGACGTACACTTGCTTGCTGAAGAGCTTGCAGATGCATTTTCATTGGTAGAAGCGAGAGTGGCGATCGTTCCCCAATTTGAAGATGACCTTGTTAAAAAACATATTGGTAAAGTCGCAGCGGATTATTTAAATTCAGCTATGCAAGACAATGATTTAATTGGTGTTTCATGGGGGACTACTCTAAATGAAATCGGTAAGAATTTGCGTCACAAGTTATTGAAAAACGTGTCAGTCGTTCAATTAAATGGAGGAATCAGTTATTCAGAAACAAATACCTATGCTTATGAAGTGATTCAAATGCTTGGTCGAGCCTTTCATGCTACGAGTCACTTCTTACCTGTTCCTGCGATTGTAGATCATCTTCTTGTAAAGCAAACGATGGAAGAAGATAGGCACATTCGTCGCGTTCTTGATATGGGACGAAATGCAAATATTGCACTATTTAGCGTTGGTATTCCTACGAATGATTCGGTTATTGTCCAGGCTGATTATGTCTCAAGAGAAGAACTTGAAATGATTCATACCAAGTCTGTTGGAGAAATTTGTTCAAGGTTTTTTGATGAAAAAGGCAACCTCATTCATAAGGAATTAAATGAGCGCACAATTGGAATTGATTTAGAGGAGCTTTCAGCAAAAGAAAAGTCAATATTGGCGGCTGGTGGTCCTAAGAAAATAGAGGCGATATATGGCGCATTAGAAGGTGGCTACGCCAATGTGCTGATAACAGATCAATTTACGGCTCGCGCTTTATTAGAGAAGAAAAAACAGGGGAGGGAACAACGATGAAAATGACCGTTTTAGGTCCATGGGGTGGTTATCCTAAAGCTGGAGAAGCGAGTGCAGGGTATCTCTTTCAAAGAGAAGGCTACAATTTATTAATTGATTGTGGAAGTGGTGTATTGGCGCAACTGCAATATTACCTTTCTGTAGAAGAACTTGATAGTGTCATCATTAGTCACTATCATCCAGATCATATTGCGGATGTAGGGGTTCTTTATCACGGTCGCTTAATCCAGTCAAAAACAAAAGCTGAACTCCCTACTCTCCCAATTTATGGGCATAGATTCGATGAAGCAGGTTTTGCAAGTCTGGACCACAAGCCTTATACCGAAGCAAGAGCCTATGAAGAACAAGATCGTTTAGAACTTGGTCCTTTTTCTGTTACTTTTCAAAAGACAAAGCATCCCGTTCCTTGCTATGCGGTGAGAATTACTGATGGGAAGCACACCGCGGTATTTACAGCAGATTCCAGCTATCTCAAAGAGTTTGAAACCTTTTCTGAAGGGGCTGATCTACTCATTTCAGAATGCAATCTTTATGCAGATATGGATGGTTCAAAAATGGGGCATATGAATAGTACGGATGCAGCAAGAATTGCAAGCGCAGCAAATGTTTCCACTCTTATGCTGACGCATCTTCCGCATTTTGGAGAGTTATCGGATCTTGAAAAAGATGCAAAACAGCATTTTGATGGGAACGTTGTTCTTGCTTCGACAGGGCTCGTTTGGGATTCAGAAGAATAAGGAAAGTGAAAGCCAGAAGAAGAGTGCCTTCTTCTGGCTTTTTGAGTGGTGGGTATTTCGCTCTTTCACCAGAACACAAAGGACGTGTTCTAGTTCAAGAGCTCCAATATCTCCGTTTCTAAACGCTCGTCTTCGCTTTTCTAGATCCAGCTGCAGCCTCCAGACCCTCTGTCACTTCACCCTCCAACTCGAACACAAAGACCGTGTTCAATTTGGAGGGCTCCAGTGCCTGCCGGGTTTAAACGGAGGCTTCCGCTTTTCATGTCTAGCTGCAGTGGGCAGGTCCTCGAGCGCTTCAGACGTAAATCCGAACACAAAGACCGTGTTCAAATGTACGTCTTCCATCGCTTGTCGGACCTAATCGCCCACTTCCGCTTTTAATAGATCTAGCTGCAGCGCCCAGCCTCTCGATCGCTTCACCTCATAAAATGAACACAAAGACCGTGTTCTTTTTATGAGGCTCCAGCGCTTGTCGAGGCTAAACGGGCACTTCCGCTTTTCATGTCTAGCTGCGACTCGCAGAAACTGCGATATTTCGCTCTTTCACCAGAACACAAAGGACGTGTTCTAGTTCAAGAGCTCCAATATCTCCGTTTCTAAACGCTCGTCTTCGCTTTTCGTTATTCCCCCAACGTTGCGTCTAGTTTTCCGTTCATGTCCATTAGGAATCCGATTTCTCGGCCGAGTAGGCGGGCTAGTTCTTTGGATTTTTTTTCACCTTCGGATTTGATTTGTTCGATGGTTAGGCTTGAGTTTAGGTTTGATGCCCCTACGATGACGGGGATTTCACCTTTTTCGTAATAGACGATTTTCATATTGCTCCTCCTCAAAATGCGTTTGCTTACAATATTCGTACGGAGAAGGCTAGGAAAGGGTAGGGGGGATTGCTTTTTCATACTTTGGCAGGGGGACATAAGTATCAGGTTTTTGCTTCCTTTCCGACAATTTATTAGAATAGAGAGAGAACAAACAGGAGGTACAGGAATGCTTTATATAGATAATGAAAACATCATGGATGCTGGGATTAATCTTGCAATTGAGGAATATATTTTGAAGGAGCTTGATCCTGAGGAGACGTATTTGTTATTTTACTCGATGAATCCGACGGTAATTGTGGGGAAAAACCAAAATACGATTGAGCAAATTGATACGAGCTATATCCGTGAGAATAATGTAGATGTGATTCGACGGCTTTCAGGTGGTGGAGCGGTTTATAATGATCCTGGTAATTTAAGCTTTAGTATTATTACGAAGGATGACGGAAACAGTTTTCATAACTATAAGAAATTTACTGATCCCGTGGTAAAGGCTCTTAGTAAGCTTGGTGTCAATGCAGAACTCAGCGGGCGAAACGACTTGTTAGTAAATGGAAAGAAAATATCTGGTAATGCACAGTTTTCAACAAAAGGAAGAATGTACAGCCATGGCACGCTAATGTTTAATGTAAACTTAGAAAATGTCGTAAAAGCTTTAAAAGTCAATAAAGAGAAGATTGAATCGAAAGGGATTAAATCGATTCGCAGTCGGGTTACGAATATTAGTGAACATATGGATCAAGAGATGACGCGAGAGCAGTTTAAACAAACATTGCTTCAATATATTTTTGAAGGAGAAGAGCACATTCCTTCTTATGATTTAACGCAAAAAGATTGGAAGGCCATTCAGCAAATTGCGGAAGAACGATATAAGAACTGGGATTGGAATTATGGCCGCTCCCCGAAATTTAATGTGCAGCACTCAAAACGTTTTCCAATTGGATCAATTGATGTTCGTCTAGAAGTAAAAAAGGGATACATTGAACAGGCGACCATTTTTGGAGATTTCTTTGGAGTTGGAGATGTAAAAGAGCTTGAAAACAAACTTACTGGTGTTCGCTATGAACCTGGCTCACTTGAAGAAACACTTCAGCACGTGGATGTATCTCATTATTTCGGTAAAATAACAAAAAAAGAATTTATTGATCTTCTCTATTAAAAGGAAGGAGCTGGATATCCAGCTCCTTCTTCTATTAAAGTCACTCTACCTCGAGCTCAGCTAATGAATCCCGGGTGAATGATTGACGGTAATCAATGTCATCTATTGAGAATTAAATTATGAACTTTCTTCTGTTCCCCTTGCTAGTAAAATTTTCTTCCAATATAATATATTTAGAAAATTAAAAATGAATGACTACTCATTCATATAGGAGGAGAGCGAATGAATCTATCTCAGCAATTAACAGAGACAGCGGCGACTTATCCTGAGAAACAGGCATATATTTATCAGGATGAAGCTGTCTTGTACAAAGAACTTGATCAGAAGGTGTCTGCATTTGCCGCAAATTTAGTGGCAGAGGGAATTAAAAAGAATGATCATGTGGCTCTAATACTAGGAAACTCACCTGAGTTTTTAATTGCTTACTACGGTGTATTACGAGCTGGCGCAGTCGTAATTCCAATTAATCCAATTTATACGCCAGATGAAATTGGTTATCTTCTTCATAATGGTGATGTCAAAACGATCGTTACGTTGGAACAAGGGCTACCTTTAGTCGAAAAAATGGCTGATCAGCTACAAAACATCGTTTTAGTAGTATATACAGGAAAGAGTGAAAAAGAGAAGGTAATTTCAAACATAAAAATGAAACCGTTTTCAAACATGGTTGAAAATCAGAGTGAGCTCTTACAAGAGGTTAACATAAACGATGATGACCTGGCTGTGATTCTTTATACTTCTGGAACTACAGGAAAACCAAAAGGTGCGATGCTCACACATAAGAACTTATTTAGTAATGCTTCAGATACAGGCTCTTACCTCCAAATCTCTTCCGGTGACGTTGTCATCACTGCACTCCCTATGTTCCATGTGTTTTGCATGACTGTTTCCATGAATGCCCCACTTACATCAGGAGGAACGCTTTTAATTCTTCCGAAGTTCAGTCCTCAAGAAGTTTTCCGTGTCGCTGAGAAATACAAAGCTACTATTTTTGCAGGAGTACCAACAATGTACAATTTTCTCTATCAATACCCTGAAGGACGGGCTGAATATTTTCGGCATATGCGCCTTTGTATTTCAGGAGGTTCTTCTTTACCTGTGGCGCTTCTTCATCGTTTTGAAGAGAAATTTCAGGTTCGTATATCAGAAGGGTATGGATTATCAGAGGCTTCTCCTGTTACGTGCTTCAATCCCCTAGATCGTCCACGAAAAGCAGGTTCGATTGGCATGAACATCACGAATGTTGAGAATAAAGTCGTTGATGAACTGGGCCAGGAAGTGCCAGTAGGAGAGGTTGGAGAGCTTGCGGTAAAAGGACCGAATGTGATGAAAGGGTATTATAAAATGCCTGAAGATACCGCAGTAACCTTGAAAGAAGGCTGGCTATTTACTGGTGATTTAGCAAGAATGGATGAAGAAGGCTACTTCTATATTGTCGATCGTAAAAAAGACATGGTTATTGTTGGAGGTTATAATGTCTACCCAAGAGAAGTCGAAGAAGTTCTTTATCAACATCCCGATATCGTTGAAGCTGCAGTTGTAGGGGTGCCTGATCCAAATTTTGGAGAAGCGGTCCAAGCATTTATTGTCACAACACAGGAAATGACGGAAGAAGATGTGATGAACTATTGTAAAGAACATCTGGCAAAATACAAATGCCCGACGATTGTGGAGTTCATTAATGAGTTGCCAAAGAACACAACTGGAAAAATATTAAGAAAAGCGCTTCGGAAACAAGTGAACGCTTAATATAAAAGCCAAAAGCCGATCCAAATTGGATCGGCTTTTGTTATGAATAATCAGAAAACAATTGAAATTTATATGACAATAAAATATAATGACGTTAAATAAACGTTATATAGGAGGTGCGAACAGTGGAGGTTTCTGTAAATGAAAGAATGGATCATTTTATGAGTCGAATCAATCAAGGTGAAAAAATCGAAGCGGATGATTGGATGCCGGATGACTATCGAGAAGCGTTGATTCGCTTAATTTCCATGCATGGAATTAGTGAAATAATGGGCGCTTTACCTGAAAAAGAGTGGGTTCCAAAGGCCCCAACTGTTTACCGTAAGCTTGCGATCATGGCAAAAGTTCAGGATGAAATGGGTCATGGACAATTGTTACTTCGGGTAGCGGAAGATTTAATGGAACCCCTAGGGAAAAATCGTGATGATATTATGAAGGATCTGTTTTCAGGGAAACTTAAATTTCATAATGTCTTTCATATGAAAGCACCAACGTGGGGGGATGCTGGGGTCATTGCATGGTTAGTAGACGGTGCGGCCATTATTTCTCAAACTATGATGCTTGGTACTTCTTATGGGCCATATGGCCGCGCTTTAAAACGGATTTGTGCAGAAGAGGTATTTCATGCTCAACACGGAGAAAGTATTATTATGAGTTTGGCTGAAGGAACGAACGAGCAACGAGCGCTGTTACAAGACTCTATTAACAGATGGTGGTCCTCGTTATTAATGTTCTTTGGCCCAAGAACAAATGCGGAAACTGGCCATAGCAACCAAGATAAAAATATGCGCTACAAGCTTCGGACAAAAACGAATGAACAGCTCAGGCAGGAATTTCTAACTAAGTATGTGCCTCGCATCTGGGCACTTGGTCTAACGATCCCTGATCCTACACTGCGATTTGATGCAGAAACGTCTGAATGGCAGTATCAACAACCGGATTGGGAAGAATTCAAGAAAATTGTAACCGGTCATGGACCGAAATCGAAGGAGCGATTAGCACTTCGGGTGCAATCCTATGAAATGAACAGTTGGGTAAGAGAGGCGCTTGGATCAAGTGGAGTATCAAAAGTTGCGAGGTGAGATATGGTGAGTGAAGAGGGTAGTCTTTTTTATGAGGTTTATGAGGTATTTAGTAAGAAAACAGACACATCTGCGCTTCAACATCAATTTAGTCTGCTTGCACCAAACGAGGAACTCGCATTCATTATGGCGAAAGAGAATTTCTTTCGAAGGGAGCAAGTGGCTGATATTTGGGTTGTGAAGCGGGGGCACATAAAGAGGATGAGTCAGGAAGAAAAAGAATCGATGAACCATTTAGAAAAAAGTTATCGTGAAACAAAGGGTTATGGATATTTAAAGAAAAAGTGGCGTCAGTATGAGCAGGAGCAACTTACTGAAAAAGACATTATGGGAGGAGGAGAAGGCTAATGGAGTCAACGGAATACAGAGAGTGCTTAATTGAACTGATCTATCAATTAGCTGATGATGATTTTCTACTCGCCTACCGTGGATCAGAATGGCTCGGTCTTGCTCCTCATATCGAAGAGGATGTGGCGTTTGCTTCCATCAGTCAGGATTTGATGGGGCATGCGGCGCTTTATTATGGACTGCTCGAAGATCTTGGGGAAGGGCAAGTGGATGCCCTAACCCATGATCGCTCTCCTCGGCAATTTCGAAATGCCATACTTGTGGAGTTGCCGAATGGAACTGGAACTTATTTAGAAGACCCATCATATGATTGGGCATTTACCGTCGTTCGCAATTATTTCTACACGCTGGCCAAGAAGATACGATTAGAATCCATTAAGAAAGCATCTTATGAGCCTCTTCAGCAAATTGCTCAAAAAATCTCTATTGAGATGAGCTACCATATGATGCATTGGGAGGTTTGGTATAAGCAACTGATCAATAGTACTCCTGAGGCAAGAAGGAGAATGGAAGAATCCGTAAAAACGGTACTGGAAGAGTTAGATGGTGTTTTTTCATATGGGCGATTTGGTGATCGAATGGTTAGGCTTTCCCTTATTGAAAGGGAAGAGGTTCTCAAACAACGGTGGATGACTTACTTAAAGAAAGAAGATACAAAGTCTCCAATGAAAATGAAACAGGGGGAAGGGCGAAACGGGGTACATACACCCCATTTAGCAAAAGCTCTCGAAACATTGTCAGAAGTTTATCAATCTATCCCTACGGCAGAATGGTGAGGAGGGGAGAAATGATCCTTAAAGAAAAAATAATGGAGGTGCTTGATTCAGTAAAAGATCCTGAGATTCCAGTTGTCAGTGTGGTCGATCTTGGAATGATTCATAAAGTTCATTTTCAGGGAGATCAAGCTACTATTGAAGTGATGCCAACATTCTCAGGGTGTCCTGCATTAGAAATCATTAAAAGGAATATCGAACAGGCTGTAGAAAGTATTCCTGAAGTGAAATCTTTAGCTGTTACATTTATTCGGCATCCCATTTGGACAACCGACCTTATTTCAGAGAATGCGAAACAAGAATTGAAAAAGTTTGGTATTGCTCCACCTGAAGATCAAGTTAACGGGGAATGGCATGTACCTTGTCCATATTGTGGATCTGTTTACACGACTATGGATAACATCTTTGGACCTGCAGCATGTCGAAGCATTCTGTATTGTAAAACTTGTAAAAATCCATTTGAAGCGATGAAGCCAGTCTCCATTTAATTCTAAAAAAGGAAAGGTTGATGAAAGATGGTTAAAGTAATCGCATTGTATAAGCATCCGGAGAATACCCAAAAATTTGATGAGCATTATTTTAATACACACGCTCCAATTACAGCTAAAATCCCTGGACTAAAGAAAATGGACGTGACAAAGATTGTCGGCTCACCTATGGGGAAAAGTGATTATTATTTAATGTGTGAAATGTACTATGAGGATCATGAATCTATGAAAGCTGGGATGAAGTCTCAGGAAGGAAAAGCTTCGGGTAAAGATTTAATGGGCTTTGCGGGGGATCTCGTAACTCTCATGATTGGGGAAGAAGTTGAAGAAACAGCTGACGCAAAGTAAAGTGAGGTGGAAGGAATGTTTGAAACAATTGAATATGAAGTAAAGGATCGCATCAGCTGGATCCGCTTGAATCGACCGAATAAATTGAATGCGTTTACATTTGTGATGAATAAGGAAATAACGGAAGCGATTCAGCTTGCGAATAACGATAACGAGAGTCGCTGTGTCGTCATGACAGGGAATGGCAGAGCTTTTTGCTCAGGTCAAGATTTAGATGGAGTTGAAACAGGAGTCGATCATGGAGAAATGCTTCGGTCTACTTATAATCCGATGGTAAAGGAAATTACTTCATCTACAAAACCAGTTATCGCTGCAGTTAACGGAGTAGCCGCTGGTGCAGGCATGAGTCTCGCTCTTGCGTGCGACTTTCGATTAGCTCATGAGAATGCAAGCTTTATTGAAGCATTTGTTCATGTAGGTCTTGTACCAGACTCTGGAAGCACCTACTTTCTTCCGCGTCTCATTGGTCACGCGAAAGCGTTAGAACTAGCGATACTTGGTGACAAGGTAAGTGCTTCTGATGCAGAGCGACTTGGACTTGTTACTCAAATCTATTCCAATGAGCAGTGGGAAATGGGTGTGAGTCAATTTGCGAATCGTCTTGCTAGTCTTCCACCAAAAGCGGTAAGTCTTATTAAGCAGAGTCTCCTTCGTAGTTGGGATGGTACACTTGATGAGGTGCTTGAAATGGAGGCTGTTGCGCAAGCAGAAGTTGGCCAAACAAAAGATCATCTAGAAGGACTACGAGCATTTACTGAGAAACGTAAACCAGTGTTTCAAGGAAAATGACGAGATAAAAAGCAGGAAACCGGGGGTAAATCTTGAATAGATGAGATAGAGCGAAAGTAGCCGAGGTGGTTGTCGATCAACTGCCCGGCTCTTTCCTATGTTTACCATCATAGAGGAGGTCTTTAAATGTCAGTTGTTACATATGAAGTGAAAAACCATGTTGGATACGTAACGTTAAATCGCCCGGATGTTTTAAACTGTTTTAATTATGAAACCCTTTCAGTTCTACAGGGAATTGTTGACGATATTTATTCCGATCGAAATGTTCGCGCCGTGATTTTTTTAGGGGCAGGTGAAAGGGCTTTCAGTGCGGGTGCTGATTTGAAAGAGAGAAGGACGCTCTCTGAAAGTGAAGTTCGGCGCAATGTCAAAAAAATCCGTGAGGTGTTTACCTCAGTAGAGTCCCTTCCTCAGCCTACGATCGCCGCATTGAATGGATTTGCTTTTGGAGGAGGGTTTGAGCTTGCCCTAGCATGCGATTTTCGCTATGCCGTCAAAGAGACAAAAATGGGCTTAACCGAAACAAGTCTTGGTATTATACCTGGAGCGGGTGGCACTCAACGACTACCTCGATTAATAGGAACAGCGAAAGCAATGGAACTAGTGTTAACTGCACGCAAATTGACGTCAGAGGAAGCTTACGAATATGGCATTTTAAATGGAGTAGTGGCGCGTGAAGACTTACTGAGTAATTGTGAAAAATTAGCACAAGAGATCTGTCAAAATGCTCCCATTGCGGTGCAACAAGCAAAATTCGCAGTGAGAGAAGGGATGAATGTGGACCGTCATACGGGGATGGCGATCGAATCGAAAGCTTATGAAGTAACGATCCCCACGAATGACCGTCTAGAGGCACTAGATGCCTTTGCAGAGAAAAGAAAGCCACTCTTCAAAGGTGAGTAAATGTTGCGCTTGTGAATAGGCTCTGGTAGTATAACATCATATTTGAACCGCGTAAAAATAACGGAATGCTTTTAAGGCAAGCGGAGGTATGATGATGAGCGAGAGTTTGAATACTAGATCAATGATCTTTACATTGTATGGTGAATATATTAGACACTATGGAAATGAAATTTGGATTGGTAGTTTAATTCGACTCTTAAAGGAGTTCGGACATAATGATCAATCAGTACGTGCGGCTATATCAAGAATGAGTAAGCAGGGCTGGGTGGAATCAAGAAAAGAAGGGAATAAAAGCTTCTACTATTTAACAGAGCGTGGAAGTAGGCGAATGGATGAGGCAGCACAAAGGATCTTCAAGCTTCGGCCAACTGAATGGGATGGAAAATGGCGAATGTTTCTTTATACCATTCCTGAAGAAAAACGCCATATTCGAGATGAGCTTCGAAAAGAGCTTGTTTGGAGTGGTTTTGGAAGTTCATCCGCTAGCTTGTGGCTTTCTCCTAATCATCTAGAAGAACAGGTGAAATGGTTAATCGATAAGTATGAAATCAATGAATATGTTCATTTTTTCATAGCTGATTATAAAGGACCCCATGAAAACCATGCACTCGTAAACGAATGCTGGGATTTGACTGAAATAAGCGCTCGATATCGTGAATTTATTAAAAAGTATAGTGAACGTTATATCATTGATCGTAGTAAAATCGAAAATGGAAAAATGAGTGATGGGGAGTGTTTTGTCGAACGTGCTAAGCTCGTTCATGAATTTCGAAAGTTTCTTTTTATCGATCCAGGACTTCCATCCAAACTATTACCTGATGAGTGGCCAGGAGATCACGCAGCCATGTTATTTAGCGATTACTATAAAACACTTGCTCAACCAGCTTCTCGTTTCTTTGAAGAAGTGTTTCGGGAAGGAAATGAACTCACAAATAAGGATCGCGGCTATGATGCGTTAAATCATCCTTTGCTATCTGAAAGACAATCGAATTAGAAAGAAGGAACGGGCACCCGTTCCTTCTTTTTCTTTATCATCGAATTTCAATAGACTGTTCTTTAAATTCTTTTCCTTTTGTTTTGTACGTTTCGATTGTTAAGGTGATCAGTTCTTTATCTTTCTGAGTTAGTTCCCTCACCACCTTACCGGGTGACCCCATTACCATAGAGTTAGGAGGGATTTTTTTACCTGAAGGGATAAGCGTATTTGCTCCTATAAGTGAGCCCTCGCCTATTTCTGCACCGTCAAGCACGATCGCTCCCATACCAATTAATGCTCCTTTACGGATTGTACAACCGTGAAGAATAGCGTTATGCCCCACTGATACTTCATCTTCTAACACAAGGGGAAATCCTTCAAATAAATGGCATGTGCAATTATCCTGGATATTGCATCCTTTTCCGATCGAAATAGGCGCTTCATCCCCTCTTAGAACGGCATTAAACCAAACGGTTGATTCTTCTCCAATCGTCACGTCCCCAATAATTTTGGCGCCTGAAGCTACGTACACATTCTGCGCAAGGTTAGGTGTGAAACCATTATACGAAAATAGCATGTACATACAGTCTCCTTTCTGAGATAACAGGATAGTTACGGACAAGGAACAAATCGTCTTTCATAAGAAGCAGGAATTTCTCATTTTACTTTGAATGTTATGTATAAGTATAACACTTATTGTTTAAAGCGTATGAATTTCGTCACAAATAATGAAGGGAGATAGATTATGAATCGTCTTTGTGAGTTGTTATCCATTCAATACCCATTTATACAAGGAGGGATGGGAAATATCTCTAGTCCGATTCTTGCATCGGCTGTATCTGAAGCAGGCGGACTTGGAACAATTGGAACGGGTACTCTTAGCGTAGATGAAGTTGAGTTATTGCTACTTGAAATGAAAAAGCGAACGAAGAAGTCTTTTGCACTAAATATACCGATTTCGGTGACACCTCACTTAAAAGGGTTGTGTGAACTAGCTGTGAAACACTCCGTTCCTGTTGTCTCTCTTTCAGCCGGAAATCCATCGCCCTATATCCCGTATTTTAAAGAACATCACATTAAGGTAATTTGTGTCACTGCTAGCGTGAAGCATGCGAGAAAAGCAGAAATAGCCGGTGCAGATCTTATCGTAGGTGAGGGATTTGAAGCGGCTGGGATAAATTCGCCATTGGAACTGACAACGATGACGCTCATTCCTCAGCTTGTTGCTAATGTGGAAATTCCAGTCGTTGCTGCGGGAGGGGTAGGTGATTCAAAAGGGTTTGCCGCAGCTTTAGCTCTAGGAGCGGAAGGCGTACAGATGGGAACGCGATTAATTGCAACGAAAGAATCCCCTTATCATGAGCGTTATGTTAAAAAACTATTAGAAGCAACTGATACAGAAACGGTTATCGTTGGTCGCAGTGTAGGAAAGGTGCGGAGGGTTCTAAAAACCGCATATGCAGATCAATTAATTGACGCGGAAGGAGCGGGTATTCATCCAGATGATTTTGAAGCGATGACGGATGAGGAAAAGCATCGAATTGGTGCAGTAGAAGGAAGATTAGAAGAGGGATTTATTAATGGCGGGCAAATAAGCGGGCTAGTCACGTCAATTCCAACCGTTCAGGAGCTATTTACCGAAATGATTGAGGGGGCTGAACGAGTTTATGAGCATCAGATGAAGGTGATTCGTGACTTCTATTTAAAACAGTAGTGTGCTAGAAAGTTATTATTTTAGAAAATATAAAATAGTTAAAATTGTTTGAATACTCGTTGACAAGACTAGTTTTGCCAGTGTACCATAACGATACAATATGCCGGACAGGCGATAGGGTTAAAATATGACGAGAATAAGTTGGAAGAACTTATTATGGGGAGGACAGGCATTTGAAATCCTGGAAAAAATGGATTGGAATTTCAGTTGTAAGCGTGATGGCACTTACAGGGTGTGGATCGAATAATTCCTCATCAAACGTAGAGGATGAAGGGGATGCAAGTAAAGATACCTATACGATTGGCGTAACGCAAATTGTGGAGCACCCTTCACTCGATGCTGCTTATGAAGGATTTAAAATGGCACTCGAAGAGAACGGATTTAAAGAAGGAGATAACATTACTTACGATGTGCAAAATGCTCAAAATGATATGAACAATAGTAATACGATTGCACAAAATTTAGTGGGTGATGAAGTCGATTTGATTTTTGCCAATTCAACTCCAAGTGCACAATCTGCTTTAAATGCTACTTCCGATATTCCGATTGTTTTCACTTCTGTGACGGATCCAGTAGGAGCCAAGCTTGTTGAGGATTTCGATAAGCCAGGGGAGAATATAACAGGTACAACAGATACACACCCTGAAGCGATTCCGAAGACAATCGAATTTATCGCCAATGAATTTGATGCTAAAAATGTTGGGCTAATCTACAATGCAGGGGAACAAAATTCTGTAGCCCAGGTCGATATCGTGAAGAAAGCAATGGAAGGTACGAATATGAAAGCTGTTGAAAAAAGTGTCTCTACTTCAGCTGAAGTAAAACAAGCCGCTGAAGCGCTAGTTGGTAAAGTAGATGTGATCTACATTGTGACAGACAACACGGTCGTATCAGCGCTCGAATCGGTTATTAGTGTAGCTAATGATAAGGACATCCCGATGTTTGCTGGGGAGTTTGACTCTGTTAATCGAGGTGCCTTTGCGGCTTATGGTTTTGATTATCAAGATATTGGTTATGAAGCAGGACAAATGGCAGCGAAAATTCTAAAGGGTGAAGCAACGACGTCAGATCTTCCGGTTCAGTATCCTCAGAACTTAAAACTTAAAATGAATCAAAAAGCAGCGGAAGAAATGGGCATCGATGTTAAGTCAGAATGGGAAGAGATGGGGGAATATACAGAGTAAAAGAATGGGTTCGAAAAAGACGGGGGTTTCTTTTTCGAACCTTTTTTTCCGAATGATGTTGAACGAATGGAACGAATACATGATGAAATAGAAAAGAATTGGAGGGGCTTAGTATGGGTTCAGCAATGTTTGGAGCAGTAGAATCAGGGATTATTTATGCCATCATGGCACTCGGCGTGTATTTATCGTTTCGTATTCTGGATTTTCCTGATTTAACGGTTGATGGGAGCTTTGTCACGGGTGCAGCGATTGCTGCCATTTTAATTGTAAATGGAACAAATCCTTTTTTTGCGACACTTTTAGCAATTGGAGCAGGTTTCTTGGCTGGTTGTGTGACCGGATTATTACATACAAAAGGGAAAATCAACCCACTTCTTGCGGGGATTCTAATGATGATCGCACTTTATTCTATTAATCTAAGAATAATGGGAAGATCCAATGTCCCACTGTTAAATGAAGAATCTATTTTTACGAAGTTAGAAACGCTATTTGAGGCAACAGGAATTGATGCTTTTTTCAACAATGTTGCCTCATCTATTGGTCTCAGCAACCTCACCTCAACATGGTCTATTTTAATTAGCATGTTGCTTGTTACGGCACTTATAAAAATCCTAACGGACCTCTTTTTACGAACTCAAATTGGACTGGCGCTTCGTGCGACAGGTGATAACAAACGAATGATCCGTAGTTTTTCTGCAAACACCGATCAATTTACCATACTTGGACTTGGGCTTTCGAATGCCCTCGTAGCATTAGCGGGTGCTTTAATTGCGCAGTATAGTTCTTTTGCAGACGTTGGTATGGGAATTGGAATGATTATTATTGGGCTTGCCTCCGTCATTATTGGAGAAGCCATTTTTGGAACGAGAACGATAGCAGTGACCACGTTCGCTGTCGTAGGAGGGGCCATCGTCTATCGAATCGTTGTTAGTTTAGCGCTTCGAGTAGATTTCTTGGAGACGGGGGACATGAAATTGATTACCGCGGTCATTGTCATTGCTGCCCTCGTTCTTCCTCAATTAATAGATGGTCAGAAAGAACGAAATCGAAAGAAGCGAAAACGTCTTCAGCAAGAGTTGAAGTTAAGAGAAATGAAGGATGGAGGCGAAGAGTATGCTTCGACTAAATCAAATTCACAAAGTATTTAACGAAGGAACACTTGATGAGAAAGTGGCGCTAGAAGACATTAATTTAACGCTTGACCCTGGTGACTTTGTAACCGTTATTGGTAGCAACGGCGCAGGAAAATCTACTTTAATGAATATGATCTCTGGGGTGTTAACACCTGATGTTGGCGATGTATTTATCGATGAAAAACAAATTACAAGCTTACCAGAATACAAAAGGTCTAAGCTAATCGGTCGCGTTTTTCAGGATCCTATGGCAGGCACGGCTCCTTCAATGACCATACAGGAAAACCTGGCGCTTGCTTACAATCGAAATCGAAGAAGAACGTTAATGAAAGGCGTAACGAAAAAGCTAAAATCAACTTTTCAGGAAGCACTCGAAACACTTCATTTGGGTCTTGAGGATCGCCTTTCTGCGAAGGTTGGGATGCTATCAGGAGGAGAGAGGCAAGCACTGTCTCTGTTAATGGCCACTTTCACAGAGCCGAAAATGCTGTTATTAGATGAACATACTGCAGCTCTCGATCCTGCTAGAGCTGCTTTAATTACAAGATTAACAGGCGAGATTGTAGACCGAACTCACTTAACAACGCTAATGGTTACCCATAATATGCAACAGGCGCTTGATCTTGGCAATCGACTAATCATGATGGATAGCGGTAAAATTATATTAGAAGTTGAAGGAGAAGATAAACAGAATTTAACCATTGAGGCATTGCTACATGAATTCCAACGTATCAAAGGTGCGAAAATGAATAATGATCGAGCTTTATTAGGGTAGTAAATGAAACCAATCGGTCTTCCGATTGGTTTTTCTTAAAGAAAAATGGTAGAGTGTAACGTTATGTGGCCGAGTTTGTTCCTAATTTTTTGACAATTTATTGACGGGTATTATACGCAATGTTATTATATCGTTAAATAAACGTCATATAGTATGGTGTGAGGTGTGGATGGTGAAACAGGGAATCTCGATTGGGCAGAATACCGTTATTCATGTAGAGGTCACGCCAGATATGTATGCTCAGTTTAATGGCGAAATTATTCATCAGGCATATTCGACCGTATCAATGGTTTATCATATGGAGTGGGCTGCAAGACAGTTAATCATCCCTTATCTTGAAGACGATGAAGAAGGAATTGGCGGGGGTGTTGAAGTGAAGCATATGGGACCAGCTTGTAATGGTCAGTCTATTGAAATACAGGCCGTTATTATTTCGCTTACGCATAAATCAGTGATTAGCAGAGTTGATGTTAAAAGGGGAAAAGAGCTTATTGGGACAGGAAAAGTTATTCAGTTTATTCTTCCTAAAAACGTGATCGCAATGAAATTAGAAAACGCTGAATTGTAAGCGATTTCATAAAGGGGTGAAAATCGTGTTTGATCGGATAGAAGAGCATGAACAGGTACTGTTTTGTAATGATGTGGATACAGGTCTTAAAGCCATTATCGCCATACATAACACAACGCTTGGACCTGCACTTGGTGGTTGTAGAATGCGACCTTATGAAACGGTAGATGAAGCCATTGAAGATGTCTTAAGACTCTCGAAAGGCATGACATATAAGTGTGCCGCGGCAGATGTTGATTTTGGTGGAGGTAAGGCCGTGATTATCGGAGATCCTTTGAAAGATCGAACTCCTGAGCTTTTTCGTGCCTTTGGTCAATTTGTAGAGTCCTTGAATGGGCGATTTTATACAGGAACCGACATGGGAACGACTCCTGATAATTTTGTTCATTCATTAAGAGAAAGTAGCTGTATTGTAGGTGTACCGGAAGAATACGGAGGTAGTGGAGACTCGTCCATCCCAACAGCAAACGGTGTTCTTTACGGGATACAGGCTACGAATAAAACGGTTTTCGGTTCAGAAGAGCTAGGCGGCAGAACATATGCCATTCAAGGTCTTGGGAAAGTTGGTTATAAAGTAGCAGAGATGCTACTTGAGAAAGGAGCAGATTTAATTGTTTCTGATATTAATCAATCTGCTATTGATCGCTTAATTCAACGAGCAATTGAGTTGAAGCAAGGGGTAAAGGTTGTTTCTGGTGATGCTATTTATGATGCGGAGGCGAATGTTTTTGTCCCATGTGCACTTGGAGGGATAATTAATGATCAGACCATCGATAAGCTTAGAGTACAAGCGGTTGTCGGTTCTGCGAACAACCAGCTCCTAACGAATGAGCACGGCGATTTGCTTAATCAAAGGGGGATCCTCTATGCGCCAGATTATATTGTGAATAGTGGTGGGTTAATTCAGGTCTCAGATGAATTGTATTCGCCTAATCCTAAGCGAGTGTTACAAAAAACGAAGGCGATTTACGATACGTTATTGTCAATATTTGAACAGGCTGAAGCCCATTCATTTTCAACGATCAAAGCGGCAAACTTGTTTTGTGAACAACGTATTGAAAGTCGAAAGCGTCGTAATAGCTTCTTCGCTCATAAAAAGCCTGGTAAATGGTCTGTTCGTTCTTAATTATTATGAAAGGAGGAGTTCAATGGACTTAACTGAACAATTCCCACTTATACAACTAGTTAATGGAGAAGGTAAGCAGCTGGAAGAAAACCCATTTATTACGATAGCGAATGCAAAGCGGTTTTATGAACAAATGCTGTTTTCCCGTATGTTTGATCGCAAAGCGGTCAATCTGCAGCGTCAGGGTCGGATTGGTACGTATGCTCCTTTTGAAGGTCAAGAAGGCGCGCAAATCGGAAGTGCTCTAGCGTTAGAAGATGGGGACTGGATGTTTCCTACTTATCGTGATCATGCTGCAACGGCAGCTTTTGGACATTCCCTCGTCAATATTTTTCTTTATTGGAAAGGATGTATTGAAGGGTGTGTTCCTCCAGAAGGAAAACACATTTTTCCTCCTTCCGTTCCAATTGCTTCTCAAATTCTTCATGCGACTGGGACAGCATGGGCTGAGAAGAAAAAAGGGAGTGACAGAGTATCACTTGTCTATTTTGGAGATGGCGCAACATCTGAAGGGGATTTTCACGAGGGTTTAAATTTTGCGAGTGTGTTTCAAATTCCAGTCGTTTTCTTTAATCAAAATAATGGCTACGCGATAAGTGTTCCGATTGAACGACAGATGCATTCAAAAACCATTGCTCAAAAATCCCTTGCTTATGATATGCCTGGCGTAAGAGTCGATGGGAATGATGTTTTTGCTGTATATAGTGAAACGCTCAAAGCGGTGCAACGTGCGAGGAAAGGCGAAGGTCCAACGTTAATTGAGGCTGTTACATGGCGCTATGGGGCTCACACGACGACAGATGAGCCATCAAAATACCGAGATCAAAAGGAAAGTGAACAGAGAAGGCAGAGTGAGGATCCGATTAATCGAGTGGAAAAATATCTAAGAGCTGAAAATAGCTGGGATGACCATTGGGAAGAAGAGCTTAAGAAAAAGGCAGAAGATCGCTTGCAAAAGGCTGTCACTGAGATGGAAAAAACAAAGAAGTCTGATGAAGAGCTTATGTTTGACCACGTGTTTGGCACTGACGTTTGGCCGGTTCAAGAACAAAAGAAGCGCTTTTTTCATAAGGAGAGTGAAAGATGAGCATAGCGGTCAATATGAAAAAGCTAACGATGGTGCAGGCAATTACTGAAGCACTCAAGGTAGTTCTTGAAGAAGATGAGTCTGTCCTTGTTCTTGGAGAAGATGTAGGGAGAAACGGTGGTGTTTTTAGAGCAACTGATGGCTTGTTTGAAGCGTTCGGTGATCAACGAGTAATTGATACACCTCTTGCCGAATCTGGCTTAATTGGTACATCGATTGGCCTAGCGATGAACGGGTTTAAACCCATTGTAGAGATTCAGTTTCTTGGCTTTATTTATCCAGGTTTTAATCAAATAGTTACTCATGCGACACGAATTCGAACGCGAACGCAAAGTCGCTATAGCGTACCGATGACCATCCGAGTTCCATATGGAGCTGGTGTAAGAGCACCTGAAATTCATAGTGATAGCACAGAAGCCCTATTTGCTCATATACCCGGTTTGAAAGTTGTTGTTCCATCAACGCCGCATGATGCAAAAGGGTTATTAATTAGTAGTATAAGAGATCCAGACCCAGTGCTGTTTCTTGAACCAATGAAGATGTATCGTACTGGTAAAGGTGACGTTCCTAATGGTAACTATACGATCCCATTGGGGAAAGGGTACAGGCGACGTAGTGGTGATGACATCTCCCTTTTTGCATGGGGAGCAATGGTGAAGGTTGCAGAAGAAGCAGCCGAGAAAGCTGCTGCTAAGGGGATGGAGTGTGATGTGATTGATCTACGTTCTCTTTATCCTCTAGATAAAGAATTGATCGCTGAATCTGTTCAAAAAACAGGACGTGCGGTTATTATTCATGAGGCTCCTTCATCAGGTGGAGTCGGTAGTGAATTGATTTCCATCATAAATGCCACTTCTTTTCTTTATATGAAATCACCAATCAAGAAAGTAACGGGGTATGATGCACCGGTACCGTTATTTACGTTAGAAGATGATTATTTGCCGGACGCCAACAAAGTTTTGCGAGCAATTGAAGAAGCGGTTCGCTTCTGAAGGAGGGATAAAAGTTGGATGTGAAATTGCATGACATTGGAGAAGGGATGTCAGAAGGAGAAATCGTACAGCTTTTTGTTAAACCTGGTGATCACGTACAGGTTGATCAGCCCTTAGTGGAAGTACAGACCGATAAAGTGACGGCAGAGCTTCCATCTCCTTTCGCAGGAACAGTAGAAACCATTCATGTTAAAGCAGGTGAAGTCATTGAAGTAGGAGGGACCCTTTTAACGATTTCACCAACGCGACAGCAAGCTGACCAAACGTTGCTTCCAAATAAAAAGAAAAGGATCTTAGCAGCCCCGTTTACGAGAAAAGTCGCCCGGGAGAATAATGTTGATATTGAGAAAGTAACAGGGACAGGACCGGCGGGGCGAATTACCGATGAAGATATTTTTAGGCATCTTACAACGCAAAATCCGGAAAAGAAAGAAACGGAGATAGCGAAACAAACATCCACCATCCCATTTTCCACAAGGCGGAAACAAATTTCAGCAAAAATGAAAAAATCCACTTTAACGATTCCTCATGTGACTCATTTTGATGAAGTTGATGTAACGAACATATTAGAGATGAAAAAAACGATAAAGGAAAAACGTGATCAGTCTATTTCCGTTGCTGCTTTCTATATTAAAGCTGTATGCATTGCTTTAAAGGAGTTTCCTATTTTAAATTCGGAATTAAGAGAAGAAGAAGGGCAGATTTACTTAAAGCCTGATCTTCATATTGGTTTAGCGACCGATACGGATGAAGGACTTATTGTTCCGGTTATCCATCATTGTGATAAACGATCTATTCATGATATCCATAAAGAAATGAAAAGACTTCATCAAGCAGCGATGAACAATGAGCTTACAAGTAGAGACCTTACATCTGGTACATTTACCATAAGTAATGCAGGACCACTTGGTAGCACAGGGGCAACGCCAATTATCAATTACCCAGAAGCCGCATTGCTTGCTTTCCATAAAACGAAAAAAATGCCAATCGTCAATGAGAATGATGAAATTGTGATCCGATCCATTATGTCAATTTCAATGACGTTTGATCACCGTATTGCAGATGGTGGGACATCTATGCGTTTTACGAATCGCTTGATTGAATTGATTGAACAGCCTTCATTCCTTTTAATGGAGCTCGTCTAATGGTTGTGGGTGAAATACTACATGAAAAAGACGTTGTCGTAATTGGAGCTGGTCCAGCGGGATATGAAGCAGCTTTTCGTGCAGCAAAGAATGGGAGAGACGTTACGCTAGTTGATCGGTTTCGTTCGGGTGGAGAGTGTCTTCATAGCGGGTGTATTCCTTCGAAACTCCTTGCAACTGCTGCAAGGAAATTGGGGGAAAAGGCGCCGGGAGTGAGAACAAACCCCACATTTTGCATGACAAAGTGGCAGGAAGAAAAACGTACGTTAATTGGTAAGATGGAAAAAGGGCTTCACCATCGTTTTAAGTTAAGTAACATTGAATGTGTGCAGGGAGAAGCATCTTTTCGATCACATGAGAGAATTGGTGTTGAACAAGGCGAGAAATTTGAAGTGTGGTCCTTTAATCATGTCATCCTTGCGACTGGTAGCAGACCTCTCTCTCCAGATTTTCTAGCGTTCGCTCACCCGAACATTTTCCCCTTAGAACAGCTCTATACGTTATCTTCTCTTCCGCATCATCTTCTTCTTTTTGGAGGCGATTATCTGACGATAGAAGCGGCGAGTACGTTTCGTGCATTGGGAGTGAAGGTAACCATTGTGACAGATCAGCAAAACATCCTTACTGACTGGGATGAGAGCATTCAGCGAGAATTAAAAAGACAACTTAAAAAACAAAAAGTAACGCTTTACACAGGCGTATCAGATTGTCAGGTAAAGGATCAGGGGCTATTCTTAGAATTCTGTAATGATAAAGGAGAAACGGTAGAAGTCGAAACAGAGATGATTGCCTATTCGATTGGACGAGTTGGGAATGGGGATGCCTTAGCGTTGGATCAAGCGGGCATTGATGTGCAGGATAATGGGATCATTTCGATTTCTGAGGAATGTCAAACAACACGGCCGAACATCTATGCTTGTGGAGACGTAACAGGAGACCCAATGCTAGCCGTGAAAGGAATCAAGCAGGGAAAGACTGCTGCAGATCATTGCTGTGGTAGAAATACCGTTTACTCACTGGAGTGCCTTCCGAAGGTGATTCAAACCCAAACTCCGATGTCTTCGGTAGGGTTAACAGAAAAAGAAGCGAAAGAAGCTGGATATGAAGTGATGACTGCAACCTCTTCTATGCGTGCGAACGGATATGCGATGGTAAATGGGGATACGGAAGGGTTGATTGTCGTTCATCGAGACCGTAAGAGTCATGTGCTTCTAGGATTCCATGCTATAGGAACAGGTGCAGGTGAGCTCATTGAAAAAGCAACGCTTGCGCTTGAGATGGGTGCAAGAGATGAGGATTTTATTTACCCATATACGCCACACCCGGGTTACGGAGAAGCATGGACAGATGCAGTAGAAATGACGACAGAAGAAAGTATAGTGAAAACAAAAGTAAGACAGTAGGTCAAACGCTCCAATCGGAGCGTTTTTTGATTTGCTTAAACGACTGATTAACGTAAAGAAGAGGGATAATGAATGATCATCATGGCTTTACAGAGTTGAGTGGATGTATTTTGATAATGATGGGGGTAATTTGCAGTGAATTTTAAACTTTCTCCATAAGAAAGCGTAAATGTTTGAGTATCCACTTCAATCCTCATACTTCCTTCTTCGATAAACAAATACTCTTCTACTCCTTCAGGGTGGGCAAGCGAATGATAATGACATCCTGGTTCAAGTTCAATATAAAATGTTTCAAATGACTTTCCGGGTTCCATAGGAAAGAGTGGGACTACTTTCATTTTTCCGCTTTCTTCTACGAGAGGCTGGATTTCAAATCTGTTCACTCTTTTCATTACTGGCTGTTCTTCATCGATGAAGGCAGTGAAAGATACGCCAAGTCCGTTAGCAATTTTCCATAGCGTGTTGACAGTTGGGTTTGAAGCGCCACGCTCAATTTGTGCAAGCATTGGTTTGCTTACAGAACATCGCATAGATAATTGATCCAGACTTAACTTATTTTCATGACGAAGTTTCTTCAACTTCTGCCCAATTTGTTGCGTTAAAGAATGATTTTCCATGACGTACTCCTTTTTTAGCTGTTTCAATTACTGATTGAAAATTCGTATAATATAACATACAATAAGTTTAATATATTTAACATGTAAGAGCAATAGGAGGGATATCGTGGAGGCAAGCGTAACAACAAACAGCTATTCTGGTTTTGTAGATGGCTTAAAGGCAGGAATTAGCATTGCTGTCGGGTATATGCCAGTTGCCCTAACCTTTGGCTTACTTGCAAGAACAACAGGGCTAACACTTTATGAAGCTGTTCTAATGAGTGTCCTCGTCTTTGCAGGGGCAGCTCAGTACATAACGTTAAGCCTGATTGCTATTGGTACAGGGGCTTTTGAAATCATTTTTACAATCTTTATCGTTAATATTCGCCATCTCTTGATGAGTGCCTCCATTAATGAAAAAGTGGAAGAAGATACCCCATGGAAAAAAGCAGTCTATGCTTTTGGGATTACAGATGAAACGTTTACGGTTTCAGCAACGAAAGCGGGTAAACTTACGACTGGTTATATGTTTGGCTTATGCCTGATCTCCTATTCTAGCTGGGTGCTTTTTACAGCGGGAGGTTACATTGCTGGGGCTACGCTACCTGGAGTGGTTCAGCAGGGAATGAGCGTCGCGCTTTATGCAATGTTTATAGGTTTGCTTATTCCTTCTGCTAAGAAAAGTCGTAAGGTTCTTTTTTTAGCAGGGTTAGCCGCTTTGTTTAACAGTCTTCTTACGTTCGCTCAGCTTTCAACTGGTTGGGCGATCGTACTGGCTACATTGTTGTCTTCCATACTTGTTGAGTGGATGGGAGGTAGGGCGAGAAATGAGTAATACGATGATCTGGCTCATTATAGGTCTTGCGGTTGTAACGTATATACCAAGAATGGTTCCGCTCGTCTTTTTTAATTCTGAAAAAATACCATCCGTTATTCAAAATGTATTAAAAAACGTTCCATTCGCTATTCTGGGAGCACTCATTTTTCCAGGGATCCTTACAATCCATGATGATCTCCTGTTTGGTGTAATTGGTGCAGTTGCTGCAATCCTAGCTGCCTATTTAGGAGCAAACTTAATTGTTGTTGTTATGTTTGCGGTAGCTGTTTTAAGTGCTTATGCCTATTTTATTTAACAAAATTGAAAATTAAATGATTTATATTTTCTGAGTTTTGTGATATAAACTAAGTAAAACTAAATATTGTGTTCTGAAGAGGAGGAATGAAACATGCATTTGTTTCGTATTTTGATGGTTGGTTTTTTTTCAATGACCGCCGTGTCTCTCGTTTGGTTCCAATCTGTCGAACTAATCTCCTCATTCATTGATTTTTTCATTCACAATAAAAGATAACGGATTGAAAAGAGCTTTTCAAAAAGCTCTTTTTTCTTTGTTTTTTTATCTCCATTAAAATTTTGCTATACTAAACCTTGCTACAATGACTGGATTAAACAGAAAAGGATGTTGCCCTTATGAGATGTATTTCAATCGATATGGATGGGACGCTTTTAACAAACGAACAAACCGTTAGTTTTGAGAATGTAAATGCTATTCGAGAGGCCCAGAGTCAAGGAATAACGGTAGTACTTAACACTGGAAGAGCTTATGATGGAGCCATGAAGCCACTCGAAGGTACTGGATTAGAACTCCCAATTATTTGTTATAATGGTGCAGAGATTCGTTCAATTGATGGAGATATCTTACACGCCATTTACCTTGATGATTCGCAAGTTCAATCGATAAAAGAAATTCTTGATAGTGAAAGTATTTATTATCAGCTATTTACAAATAAAGGTGTATTTACTCACGATTACGACGGGACGATTGACTTAATTATCGATATGATGAAAAGTTCAAATCCTAATTTAACAGATGAAGAATTACATATTGGTGCCAAGCGTCAGTTTGAGAGTTTGTCACTTAAGGCTGTTGATGATTTTGAAGAATTATTAGCCGATAAAACCCTCCGTGTCTATAAATTCCTTAGTTTCTCTTTTGATGAAGAACGATTGGAACGAGCGGGTGTTTTAGCGAGTAAGATTCAGAAGACGGTTGTTACCTCATCGGGTAAAGAGAATTTAGAAATTAATCATGAAGAAGCTCAGAAAGGACTTGCACTTGAAACGTTCGTGACACAAAAAGGTCTTGATATGAAACAAACTGCTGCAATTGGAGATAACTATAATGATCTATCCATGTTAAGTAAAGTGTCTTATCCCATTGCGATGGGAAATGCAGATGAGGAAATTAAACGGCAAGTTTCATTTGTAACGAAGAGTAATGAAGAAGACGGCGTTGCTCATGCCATTTATAAATTAATGGATGAAGATTTGCTTTCTCATTAAGATCACCTTCATAAGAAGTTTAAGTTTTTTTACAACGGGAACCTTTTCTATAGGAAGGGATTCCCAGATTTAATGGAGGTTTTCCGGACCCTTGTTCGCGCAGTCTTTGAAATACTCTGCTAAAGGAGCTGGAAAAGACAATGATAAAACCAACAGAAATTGAAGAAAAAGCAACGTGCCGGATGTGTGAGACAGAATATACGTGGTATATTCCCATTGCGAAAGAAAATGTTCATGCCAATGATCGGGTTGAAGCAACGGGGATCACGACGAAAAGCAGTCAGGCGCCAATTGTTGAACTTCATGTGCTTGCTGAATGCCCTGTATGTGGTATTCTGAATCGCTTTGATCACAGCTATGACCGTACAAATGTCTATGAAGAAAGTTTATAAATGTGAGATTGAGCCGGCAGAGGATCTGCTGGCTTTTTTTTATGAAATGAAATAGAATACTTTAATTTTAGCATCCTTTGAAAGAGTTGCAGCTCTTTTGTAGAACCTATAAATGAGAACGTGACCGGCCAGGTTCTAAAAAAATGATTTGCTCGTACTATTGATAAAGAGGTCATATTGGAAGGAGAATGAACATGAAGAAACGCATAACCTGGATCGTTCTAGGGTTCTCCATCTACGCCCTAATCCTCGGGCTCTATTTGTTTAAATGGGCGGACTTCGGAGTTCCTGAAGCATACAGGGGAACTGCAGCAGATCCAGCCACCTTTATGACAGGCAGGCAGTTGGAACTATCAGAAGAGTACTCGCGCTACAAAAGTTTTTTATCCTTTATTGCCATTCCCTATGAATGGATGATTTATTTAGGGGTTCTTGGCTTTGGTTTATCAAAACTGTTTAAGCAATTTAGTGAAGGGCTTTCAAGGAGAAGTGTCGTTATTGTTCCGGTATACTTGCTTCTATTAACGGCGTTTACATGGTTGCTCACATTTCCTCTCCATTATTGGGCGAGATCACTTTCAGTTAAATACGGCATCAATACGCAATCATTCTCTGGATGGATGAAAGATGAAATGATCTCATTTTGGGTTGATATTCTACTAACATCCCTTGTGATCGGTGTCCTCTATGCGTTAATGAAGCGTTATAAGAAAAAGTGGTGGCTGATAGCGTGGGGATTGATGATCCCATACCTTGCTTTTATGATGTACATTCAGCCTGTGGTGATTGATCCACTATATAATGATTTTACATCTCTAACAGATAAAGCGTTAGAAGAAGATATACTTACCATGGCTGATCGTGCTGATATTCCAGCGAGTCGAGTCTTTGAAGTCAATATGTCAGAAAAAACAAATGCAATGAATGCTTACGTATCAGGAATAGGTTCAAATTTAAGAATTGTGCTATGGGATACGACTTTAAGTAAATTAGATGATGATGAAGTGTTATTTATCATGGCGCATGAAATGGGTCACTATGTGATGAACCATTTATATGGGAATTTAGTTGGTGCGCTTGTAACGAGCTTTATTGGTTTGTATCTTGCTTACAGACTTCTCGGAGCGATGATCCGAAAGTGGGGCAATTCATGGGGGGTTACCTCTGAATCAGATCTTGCCTCATTACCAGCCCTATTTCTGCTTTTCTCTGTTATGTCTTTCATCGCCAGTCCTGTTGAACTTGCGGTATCTCGTCATGCTGAAATGAATGCAGATGCGTACGCCATTGAAATGACTCATGATGTTGATGCAGCGATTGGCTCTTTTCAAACGTTAACAGTAAATAGTTTGAATGAAGTGAATCCCCCTTTTATTGTGAAATATTTTAAATACGGCCATCCTACTATGATGGAACGTTTAATTATGTTAAATGAATATGAAAAAGACGATCTCAGTAAGTAAGAGATCGTCTTTTTATGAATAGAGAATGACTTGTAGGGTATCCTGTTTTGAGATACTTTAACTCGTTCGTAACAGAACCTTCACTTTATGAACAAAGAAAGATAGTATAGGATGAAGAGAGAGCAAGAAAGAAGAGTTTGTAGTTGGAATCATTTTAGTGAGGTTTCCTATTGATTAATGATCATGATGAGGTGACAAACGTGAACGAAGAGATTAAAAAAGTACTTGATGCTGGGATCTATGGTGCACCTGAATTAAAGCCAGCCGAGAAAGCTTTGTTCTTATCAACATTTAGAGAGCGAGTCTACATTGCTTTGACAAAGAGACAGGTCGCTCAAAATAATGTGTACCAAGAAGTAAAAGATGAAATGAGACAAATCCGAAATGGTATTCTCTATTTAAATGGAGATTTATCCTACTCGATTCTTTCCAAATATATTAAAGAAGCGAGCAAGCATTCTCTTTCATTTACGATTGTGAATGACAAAGAAACGGATACCCCCCTTGGGCTCGTTTTGGCTTCAAAACAGAATGCGGTCGAGCGAGAAGAAGTCTTTGTTCGTGATGATCGCTTTTCATTGGAGTAGTATATGAAGAAAAAAGATCGGATGAAAATGATTAAGAAGTTTGTCTTGATCGTTCTTGCCGTTGCCCTTGGGTGGGGGATCTATAATACGGTCATTGCTGACCGAAGTGTTGGGACGGAAGTCGGGGATAAGGCAGCTGGTTTCTCGCTTGAAACCATGGATGGCAAAGAAGTCAGTCTCTCAGATTATGAAGGGAAGCCCGTTTTTTTAAACTTCTGGGCCACGTGGTGTCCGCCGTGTGAAGAAGAAATGCCCGATATCCAAAAATTTTCAGATGTGCACGGAGAGGAAGTAACCGTTCTTTCCGTGAATTTTACAAAGTTTGAGCCAAATAAAGATAAGATCCCTGAATTTGTTGAGTCGCATAAGCTGACGTTTCCCATTCTGATGGATCGAGAAGGCAAAGTTGGGGAGAATCTTTACCAAGTTATTTCGATGCCAACGTCCTATATGATTGATGGCGAAGGGGTTATTCGTGAGAAACGAGTTGGGCCCCTAACGTTAAAAGATATGGAAGGTTGGCTTGATAAGGTAAAATGAAAAAATGACGGTCTCGTAATGTAGACCGTCATTTTTTGTTGGGGAAAAGGAACGTTATTGAAGGGAGATAGGCTGATAAGCGTCTTGAAATCCTGTTGCCTTAGCTAGTCTTTCAAGCTTTTCGTTAATATAACGGTGATCAAATTTATCGAGAACGTTAGGATCGAACCCTCTAATAACAAATTGCCCAAACTCCCATATGGTTTCATGAGTATCGTGTTTATTTCCATCAGCAGCTAATACTAACGAATGAAGGATTGATCCTAGAACGGATACGTCTTCTTTAGCATAGTGTCTGATTTGGTAGAAGCTTTTATAAAGATAGGTGTCGTATGTAATCGGATTTGTGATTACCCGTAAGTTTTTTTGAGCGTCATGGTAGAGGGGATGTGGAATGTGTTTCTGACCAAGACGTGACAAGACTCTCCCCAAACGATTAATGCAGTTAATCGCTGTGTTAGGGTCATTGATTCCTGGTGAAATAGCTCTCAATGCTATTTCTACAAGCTTCTGGATGCCGTATTCAATATCTTGGTCCGTTGTTCGTTCAGTTCCAAGAGAGAGCGTATTAAGAAGATTTTGTTCATTTGGAGCTTGATCGGCTGAAGACCAATAGGAAAAAATGACGGTTCCTTCGTCCACATATTCACCAATGTCACGTTCAAGGCGAATAATGAAATCCTGTCTTGTTGCGGTTGAGATTAAATCAGGCAAATCGATATTTTGTAAATACCCTGATTTTGTGGAGCGGATTGATATCGGATTTTTCATTTTGATCTCATCTAGTTCCCACGAGTCCCAGGAAGCAATGTTGCCTTGATTCGCTTCTTCAAAATCTAGAAAAGTTCGATCGATGGTGGTTAGTGTGTTAGTGGTAATGTGTTGAATTAAATTTCCGACAAGAATCCAATTTGAAACGTGATGGATGAAAAAGACAAAATAAGCAACACAAACAATGGCATAAATGACCGCAAAAACAGGTGAAAGATAAACAACATCGTCCTGGCTGCTTTGTTCAATTAAGAGAAGAAGAATAATGAAATAGATAATGCCCCCAACGAAAATCCCAAGTACTCTTTTAGTAATACGGTCTGTTATAAAATTCTGCAAGGTCCTTGGTGAGAAGTTAGATAAGTAAGTGGTAAGAACAACCATGATGGTTGAGAACGTAATGGTCGTCATCGTTAACATAGAGGAGACGAGGGTGCTTAGAATGGTTACGCTTGTATCGTATGTGGCAAAGAAAAAATAAGGAAGAACAACGGCCTTTCCTTGAATAACCGTGCGATCGATGATGAGTGTTAGGATGGCAGCGAGAAATGCCCCAACCCCATAGAATGTTGGGATAAACCAGAAGCTTGCTTGTATTCGCTTAAACTTATTATGCTCCATATCCCCTTTGCCTCCAAATAGAATGATTAAGAGTAGTATGTGAAGATAGGATTGTTTTTCATACATGATATTGTCTAGAAATAGAGTGGAAAAAGGAATGAAGTAGGCTGGATGGAGGGTATAGAGAAAATATAGTAAACCAAAGGAGGATCAACAGATGAAGATCGAGCGCACCGGCATCATTGAAAATTTCTCCGAAAAAAGATATGAATATTGGGTCGTCGAGAATGAATATGTGAAAATCATGGTCTCATGGATTAGTTGGGATGTGCCACAAGAGCGAATTAATCATTGGCTGGAAGAGATGGAGATGTCAGGCTCCTCTTCTAAAATCTCTTCTGAATAGAAGAGATTTTAGAGTGGAATGG
The DNA here is from genome assembly GCF_028610625.1 of Guptibacillus spartinae. Lineage (GTDB taxonomy): Bacteria > Bacillota > Bacilli > Bacillales > Guptibacillaceae > Guptibacillus > Guptibacillus spartinae. The sequence goes on along the minus strand of NZ_JAQQWU010000007.1, from coordinate 87,341 downwards.
CAGGAAGTCGGACCTAATCAATATGGCGAAGTTACGGATCAGGTGGAGAATCATTTCTTCGTGATCTATTTTCTTTTTCCATTTTCCTCTTCACAATCTCTTTTGGTTCCCAACAGTTAAACTGGTAGGTAGGCTTCGTTTCAAATCCCAATCTCACACAGCGATAAGTCGTTCTAGCATTTTTTACAACTTCAAAATGAATACAAGTAGCACAACAGTGAAAGCGGGAATAGCGGCCATTCATGTTAAAGGATCCTTTTTTAATGCCACTTTTTCAATGGATTGGATCTCATCCCTTTGAAAAGTAAGGCAGTAAATTTCAGGGTTTCTAAGAGCTTTCCAAGTATTAAAGTCAAAAGTAGAATCGAAATGTTGCAGAATTAAGGTTAATAAATTTCCGTGAGTCATTAAAAGACCATGTTCTTTTGTATCGCGAATTGCATCGCTTATCGACGCAATTCCTCGACAAGTAGCTTCCTGGCTCGATTCGCCACCTGGAATAGTGTAGGAATGATCGTTGAACGTTTTCTCTAATTCTTCTAGCCAGTTTTCGATTTGTTTACCAGACAATCTCCTTTCTTCTAATCGCTCATCAAGTGTGATTGATTCGTCTAATTGAAGTGCAAGCGGCTCAACGGATTGGACAGCCCGTCTATAAGGAGAACTATACAACCGATCAAATGGGATCGATTCAAGGGTTTGGGCTAGCTGTATAGATTGATTACGACCTTCCCTTGTTAATGAAGCCGTAGGTTCCTGTCCAGTTGCCTGGCAATGTCTAACGAGATATATTTTTTTCTTCATGGTCGCCACTCCCCTTCATGGTATTTAATACTATGATAAATTTTAACATTCAAACGAATGTGTTGGAAATCATATGTAGAATATTGAAACTTTTTTGTTGGGTTAATCGTTATAAGAGAGACCCCTTTTTTAAAAGATGTTTTACCCCCTGTTTGCTTAAAGAATGCTAGTCATTCTTTAAGCATTTTTTTAATGAATATGTGAACTTCCTAAAGAATGCAAAATTGGAGTGAGTGGAATGGAAAAATTTCCAGAACTAGTAACAAAGCGATTGAGACTAAGAGAATTAAAAGAAGCAGATGCACCAATTCTCCTGGCCATTTTTTCGAATCCCCATACAATGAAATACTATGGCAGTGAAAGAATGACAGGAATGGAAGAAGTCGAAGGAATGTTGATGAGTTTTCAGAAAGGTTTTGAACAAAAGCAGGTTTATAGGTTTGGAATCGAATTGAAGGATAGTGGGGAACTAATTGGGACGTGTGGTTTTCATAACTGGGCAAAGCGCGTGAATCGCATTGAGATGGGATATGAACTTGAACAACAAAAAGAAGGCAATGGCTACATGTCTGAAGCTCTATCAGCCATTATTCCCTTCGCCTTTCGTGAATTGGATGTTCATCGCATTGGAGCATTAATTCACCCGAATAATGCTTCTTCTAGAAAACTAGTGAAAAAGCTAGGATTCCGTGAAGAGGGGCTCCTGCGGGACTATGTGTTTGCTGGAGGAGAGTATATGGACTTAATCATGCACTCTTTGCTTAAAAATGAATGGTAACGTCGTAACCATTTTTTGACCTAATGACTGAAGGATGAGAAAAAGTTTTCTCATCCTTGGATTCAACTTACAATACTGGTGAGAACAGTCGTGCGAAAGATTCTTTGGTGCGATGTTTGAGTCCGCGTTTCTGATAGGAATCTTTTGTTACGCTGACTGAATCATTGAGATCATTTTGGTAGGCTTCGATCAGGTCATGAACGGTACTTGATTGAAATAAAAACATATTGACTTCAAAGTTTAAATTTAGTGAGCGCATATCCATATTCGCTGTTCCGATTGTTGCCAGATCATCATCAACAATCATTATTTTTTGATGCAAGAATCCTTTTCGATACATATAAATTTCTACCCCGTAATCAAGAAGCTCTGAAAAGTAAGATCTTGTTCCATATTGCGTAAGAAACCCGTCACTTATCTCAGGAACGATGAGCCTTACTTCAATTCCTCTCATAGAAGCCATTGCTAATGCGGTACGAATAGCTTTATTAGGAACAAAGTACGGGGTGGCAATCCAGACCCGTTTGGTTGCTGAAGTAATTAAGCTGAAATACAAATCCGACATAGCTCCACGTTTCGTATCGGGACCACTTGCAACGAGCTGTGCACCTCCATCACCCTCCACATCATAAGTTTCAAGATATTTGCCTGAAAGCAAATCCTCTCCACACATATAAGACCAATCCATTAGGAATACGCCATGAAGAGCTGAAAGAACCTCTCCTTCAACGAGAAGGTGCGTATCGCGCCAGAAGCGCATCGCGTTCATATCTCCTGCATATTCGTCACCGATGTTTAGTCCGCCTACAAACCCTACTTTTCCATCAATTACAATAATTTTACGATGGTTTCTGAAGTTAATGGTTTGATTTACGAAACCATATTTAATTGGTAGAAATTGCTGAACACGTGCACCGGCTTCTCTTAATGCAGTCTTAGAAGCTCGCGAAAGGTTGTGACTTCCAATCGAATCATAAAGGACACGCACTTCAACACCTTGTTTTGCTTTTTTGACTAGTAGGTCAATAATGGAAAGGCCAAGTTCATCGGATCGGAATGTGTAGTATTCCATGTGTATATACGTTTCGGCCTTTTCAATTTCGTCTTTAATAGCCGTAAACGTTTCTTTACCATTTAGTAAAAGCTTCGTTGTCGATCGTAGACTAATTGGACTTGCAACCATCGTAGCAATTAAGTTTGAAAAGTTTTGATTCCGTTCACTTAACTCGTGCCATTTTTCAGAAGCTGGGAAGTTCACGTATTTCTGAAAAAACTCAAGTCCATTGGTCCTCTTCTCTTTAAACAAATGCCCTTTAACTTCTAATTGACCAGAGAATAAAAAGAACACATAACCGATGATAGGAAAGAAAATTAAAACATAAATCCATAATAGCGATTTGTAGGGAGACCTTCCTTCAAGGAGGAGGACGAATAGAATAGAAAGTAAAATAGCGATATAAACAATTCCTGCCCCCCATTTCCATATAGGAGATAAGGAAGTAAACAGGATAATGGAGAGAGATGCTGTCATTAGAAGAAAGAAAATAATTTGTCTTGCTTGTTTCATAGTGTAGCCCACCTCATTTGAATTTGGCCAAAAAAAGTAAGGGCATCGCCCTTACTCCGCATGTTTCGATTTACGCTTTACGCGGTAGCGTCCCCATAAATCAATAAGTTGATCTCCGATTTCAACGAGTTGGGAATCTCTCGTTTCACGCTGTGGATTAGGGGTGTTTTTAATGGAAGACACCAGCCTTTTTAAAGGCTCTGGTGAGGATTTTGCCGTTTGAATAACACTTTGTACCGTTTCTTTCTTCGTTTGAATACTTTCAGAAATGGCTGCAGTCGTTGCTGTAAGTTTGTTTGTTTCGTCATTAATTTGATCAACTTTTTCTTGAAACCTAGCAGCGGTTTCTGATAAATCCGTTAATGATTTTTTTGTTTCTTTCATATTTTTTACTGCTATGTATCCCAAATAAATAATGGAAAGAACAACAATTGCAATACTAATGTAGACGATCACCATATGATCAACCCTCCTATTTACGACTATAAGTTAATATTCTCTTACCCTTTACACGGTATACGCAAACAAATTGTTGCGAAATTCATTTGCAGAAAAATTGAAACGTTTGTAACGTGTGAAACGTATTCCATAATTGGAAGGAGAGATGAAAAATGAATCGTTATTCGATTGAAGAATTTGTAAAGTCAACGGAACAGAAGGATAAGGGAGAAGGGTTTTTTGAACTAGAAACACCAAGAATGTTAGAAGTGAATTTGTCTGGAAGAGTGTGGGCAAAGGCAGGGGCAATGATCACTTATAATGGACAAATCAAATTCGAAAGAGAAGGGATTCTTGAACATGGACTTGGGAAAATGTTCAAAAAAGCTCTCACTGGTGAAGGGGCCTCTTTAATGAAAGCTGAAGGAAACGGTAAGCTTTATCTTGCAGATGCTGGAAAGAAAATTTCAATTCTTCACTTGCAGAGCGGTGAATCCATTAGCGTCAATGGGAATGATCTTCTGGCATTTGAAGATGGGATCAATTGGGATATTAAAATGATGAAGCGTATTACCGGAATGATGGCAGGTGGATTATTTAATGTAAGCTGTCAGGGGCCTGGAATGGTCGCAATCACAAGTCACTATGAACCTCTGACAATTAGAGTTTCACCGGGTAAGCCGGTAATAACCGATCCCAATGCAACTGTAGCTTGGTCAGGTCAACTGCAGCCAAATTTTCAAACGGATGTTTCGTTAAAGTCGTTCTTTGGAAGAGGGAGCGGGGAATCTGTTCAAATGAGATTTGAAGGAGAAGGGTTTGTCGTCGTACAGCCGTTTGAAGAAGTGTACATGCAAAACAGTCAGGGATAATCATGTCATTTTCATTAAAGGATCGTGAACTTAAAGCAGGTGTGAAGTTACTTGATGGACGTCCATTTTATCTCTCACTAGAGGGAATTGATAAATTGGAAGAGATTGCTATGGTTGATTCGTTGTTGGATCGATTAGATCAAGCTCTACAGTCGCATGAAGTGAATCACGTTTCCATTACTTTGAATCGTTTTCATACATCAGGAATTCAAAGGTTAAAAAATAATTTTTATTTTTTACAATCTACAACTTTGGAATACTATAAGAAATTTCAATTGGAAAAAGTCTGTGCTAATCATAATAGTAGTATCACTTATGAACAAATGGAAGAAGCGAAAATCCATTCATTTCTTTCAATGTGGGAGCTATGTTCGAAGGGGTCGCTCAATTCTCCTTCTAAGCATACGGTTGAGGTACAGTATAATGCGATGAAGCAGGAGATTGGGGAACAATATCAGACTAGTTGCTATCTCGTCTATTGGGAAGGAAGGGAGTTAGGGATTGTCATTCCTATCATTGAACCCGGGACAAAGGAAGAAGGACGGCTGTTTTATATGGGGGTTTTACCAGAACACAGAGGGAAAGGATATGGAACGTCGTTACATCAGCTAGGTTTAGCCCTATTACAAGAGAAAGGGGCTACCTATTATATCGGCAGTACTGGAATCGAGAATAAACCGATGCAGCAAATATTTCGCAATAATAATTGTAAACCAAATTTCCAGGCAGTCACCTATATGAAAGAGAAGTGAAATCGCGAAACTTATCATAATATGCTGAAGGAAGTAAAATATTCCTATTGAAATTAATAGAATTTTCATTATAATCATACAAAAGGGTTCTCAACAAAGGAGAGTGCATGTATGATTCGTTTAGAAAAAGGCAACCTTCTTAAAAGTGACTGTACTGTTATTGCGCATCAATGCGACTGTTTTAATGCGTTAGATGTTGGGATCGCAAAATCAGTGAAAGAGACTTATCCAGAAGCTGCAAAAGCAGATGAAGATTTTCCATTTTCACCAAAAAAGAAGTTAGGGAAATGTTCCTTTGCTTTAAGTCGAGATAATAAACGTATTATTGCCAATCTCTATGGTCAATACAAGCCTGCTGGCCTTCAAACAAATTACCCTGCCTGGTTAAAATCATTTGAACACATGATCAAAGAATTGAAACCATTTGAAGAAAAGGGTTTTAAAATTAAAATCGGTTGTGGAATCGATAAAGATGATTTAATTAATGTGAAGAAATCTCTTGAGAAGCTTTCCAAGAAATATGAAAAACCAATACATGTTTACTACTCTTAACCAAAACGTCCCCGAAATGGGGGCGTTTTTTAAATGAAGAGAACGATTCCTATTTTTAGTAAGATGGAATCAAAAATGTAAAAAGAACCCATTTTGTCGTTTATCAAATAGATAGCGTGGAATACAACAAGTGTAGCGCAAAGCAAAATAAAATTACTTGAGGAGGTTTCAAAAATGGCTAACAATAGTAATAACAACAATGACAAAATGAGTAGGGAAGAAGCAGGTCGCAAAGGTGGTAACAAAACAGCAAGAGAGCATAACAAAGATTTTTATCAAGACATCGGACAAAAAGGTGGAGAAAAGACAGCTCAGGAACATGATCAGGAATTCTATCAAGAAATAGGCGAAAAAGGCGGCAATAAAACGGCTCGCGAACATAACAAAGAGTTCTTTGAAGACATAGGTGAAAAAGGCGGAAAGAAAACAGCACGTGAACATGATAAAGAGTTTTATCAGGAAATAGGGGAAAAAGGCGGAGAACAAACTTCGAAAAATCAAGATAAGGAATTTTATAAGGAAATTGGGAAAAAAGGCGGTAAGAACAGTAATAACAACAATTAGTAATAATAAGAAGAACGAAGGGGAGTCCTTCGTTCTTTTTATTTGCGTTTTAGTAAACTACTTTACATACATAAAACATCCCTTCACCTAGGTGAAGGGATGTTTTATGTATTAAAATGTGCGTTCTTCTTCCACTTCATGCTGGTCATTAAGAATTAATAGGCGACTTGGCGAATCACCTTTTGCAAGTTCTTCTGCTTTCTCAATGGCAGTTGAACGCATATCGTAAAGATCCGTTGGCGCAACATCCTCAATTTTAACGTACCAACCTGTAACATCTTTATTTGGTGCTACTGTATATTCCTTCATGATTATATCCTCCTTTAAGCTGTGTATAACTAACTCTTCCCACGATAAAGGTAGATAAAACCTGCTTTCGGTAAGTATTAAAAAAATCAGCGCATTTACGCTGATTTTCTTGTTGGAGGAAAGCAATCGAAGTCAGATGTCTAAAGGGGTTAGCTTTCCGTAAAGATTCAATTTGTTGCCCTTTGTGTAGAAGGGACACTTTATTGTGGTTGTGAAATTATGTAGAAACCGATTACGAATGCAATAGGCACGATCCAAACCATAAAGGCTAGCGCCCACACAGTAAAACGGTTCCATTCTTTTTCTTTAGTAGCCAAGAGCAGACCCTCCACATCATAAGTTTAGTTTCATTATAACATGGAGATAGCTAAATTATGTGTGAACGATTAAAATTGTTGGAAATTCAAGATATGAATCGAATCGTTATAGGATAGCGATAATCTTCTCCTTGATTGGCCTTCACAGAAGCCATCACGATAAAGGTAAGATGAAGGATAAAGAGTAATGGAAGCAGGATTAATCCGATGATCACTATGCTGAAAATAGCCAGGATAACCGCATACAACGTTATGGTTATTTGGAAATTTAGAGACTCTTTCCCCTGTCTATCTATATACGGATTGTCTTCCTTTTTTATAGACCAGATGATGATGGGAGCGATGATGTGTCCAAAAGGGACTAAGTAGCCTGACAATGCAGAGAGATGAAGATACATAGCCCACTGACGTGTAACTAGATCAGGGGCAACTTCTTTTTCTTCCATCACAATCCCCTCCTATAGCCTCTATTTATTTCAGCATATTAGTTCATTGTTTGGGATATACCTGTGAGTATTTTCCCAACAAAAAAAGGAACCAGTCTTGGCTCCTTAATTGGCGTTATAGCTTATGTGATAGGAAGCTCGCTCTGTTTGAATAACTAATTCGGCCGACTGCTTTTTCACATCGTTTAATTCTTCAAGTGGAATTTCGAAAGTTGAGTGGGGTAACGGTACAGCAGATTCTTCCGAAATCACCTTTCCTTCTCCCTTAAGCTGAAGGAGCGTTGATGCAGTGTAGTCGTCAACGGTTTCACCGCGGTGTTGAAAAGAAAAGTCTTCAAGCTTCAGAATTGTTTTATCAAGATCATCTTGTTCTCTTTTCTCAATGATAAGATGACCGCCAACCCAATCACCTAGCGTACTTCGAACTTCTGATAACATTGTTGTTGTATCCATTTCATTCACCTCGATACTAATTTTCCCCAACTAACTAAATCGTAAACCGCATAACTGAATGTGAGCGAGTGAGAATGATATAATTGGATTATGAAATGAGACAAAGGATGAATAGCATGAAAACAATAGATATTGATGAAGTACTTCATAAAGAAATGCTCTTACTTGATGTAAGAACCCCTGCTGAATTTGAAAAGTTTCATATTCCTGGAGCAATTAACTTGCCAATTTTCACAAATAAGGAACGAGAAGTAGTGGGGACTACTTATAAGCAGAAAGGGACAGAAGCAGCGAAAGAATTGGGGATTTCAATTGTTTCTCCAAAGCTACCGGAGTTTTATAAACGCGCCAAAGAGATAGCAAGTCATCGGGAATTTGCGGTTTACTGTTGGAGAGGCGGTATGCGAAGTAAAAGCTTGGTAACAATTTTTGAGATGATGGGTTTATCCTGTTATCAAGTTGAAGGAGGTATTCGAGCCTATCGCCAAAAAGTAACGGCTGGACTTGAAGATTTTGCGTTGCAAACCACACCTTATCTTGTTCTAGAAGGATTAACAGGAACTTCAAAAACCGAAATTCTAATGGCTTTAGAAAAAAAGGGATATCCGATTATCGATCTCGAAGGTCTTGCTGCTCACAGGGGGTCCGTATTTGGAAGAGTGGATTTACCCGAACGAAGTCAAAAGGAATTTGAAGCGAAACTTTACCATCAAATGATCGCGATAGGAGAGACACCTTATTACATCATTGAATCCGAAAGTAAGCGTCTTGGAAATATTATTATTCCTGATTTTATTCTAGAGGGCAAACAAAAAGGGACGCGTATACATGTCCACGCCCCGCTTTCTTATCGAATCCATACGATCTTAAACACCTATCATCCTGAACAACATCATGAAGAAATCACCGATGCCATCTCAAAAATAGAAAAACGATTCTCTAGTGAAGATAAAGAAGTAATCAATCAGGCCCTTGAAACCCAAGACTATGCATGCATTATTGAACGACTGCTACTTTATTATTATGATCCTCGATACGAACATAAAGCTCATGAAAATGAAGGGAATATCATTCATTTGAGCTACGGATCGCTTGAAGAAGGCATTCAGCTTGTCCAGAATGAAATTGATCGTTTCGAAATTAAGCTTCGATTAGAAGGCGAGAAAGTTTCGCTTTAATGGATTTTCTTTCTTCCGGAAGCTGTTCCTTGTTATATCGTTCAATTAGGTCGTCAATACGTTTAAAATATAAATGACTTACCCACGCGACGTAACTTCGGTAAACTGGCGATTTAAGAAAACGTAGTAGCATATTATCATCAGGGCCGAAGTAGTATGTCTTATCGTCAAAAAAAGTAGAAAATCGCCTGAAGGATAATTTAGTAAATGAGTTGTCCAATTCAAAGCGAAATTTATTAAGGGCATCTGGAATTAAACGGATTGTAAAAACATCATCATTATCGAACATTTCTTTCGGCGTGGGTAAGATTAAGTAAGGATATTCCTGATCATCAAGGGCAATAAAGAAATCTTCAGGAGACTCATGGCAACTAGGCACTCGTTTGACGGTGGTTTCAACAATCAACTGATAGACTGAATCATTCATTTCGTATCCTCCCTTTGTAATCTATCATCATTGTTACCGTACTAGTAAACTTGTATACCCTTTTGTCGAAAAGTAGTTATTACAATCTATTATCCAACCCTCAAAAAAATTCCTCTATTTCAAATATTACAAATAATTTCTTCCATTGTAGATTCAAGTGAAGACAAATTCATTATGATTTCTTTTTTTTTTTCATTCGGAGTTTTACCTTCCAACAATCTTAAAATGTTTGAGCAAAAGACTTGAAAGTCAGAGATAGTCAAATTATAATATGGTTATAAGGTCAAAGATAGTCAAAGTCAAATTGAGCATCTTTCACCTTCCAACTATTTTTAATAAATGAACGATTATAAATAATAAGGAGGCCATCATATGCTTTGTGATCATTGTCAACAAAACCAGGCTTCGATTCAATTGAATGTTCAAGTGAATCAAAATAAGAAAAGAGTTAATCTTTGTAGCACGTGTTACGCAAAAGTGATGAATGGTCAAACAGCTTCATCACCAAAAGGTCAAATGGATGATTTCTTTCAATCCTTTATGGCATCTGGGCAAAATGATTTTACTTCTCAAGAAGAAGGACCACAAACTGAATCAGGGAATGGAAAAGGCGGCTTACTTGATAATCTCGGAAGAAATTTATCCGACGCAGCAAAAGCTGGTTTAATTGACCCGGTAATCGGAAGAGAGAACGAAGTAGCCAGAGTCATTGAAACATTAAACCGTCGAAATAAAAATAATCCCGTTTTAATTGGGGAAGCAGGGGTCGGAAAAACAGCCATTGCTGAAGGCCTTGCACTAAGAATTTCAGAAGGGCAAGTTCCTTCTAAATTAAAAAATAAAGAAATCTATCTATTAGATGTCGCTTCTCTTGTGTCGAATACCGGTATTCGTGGCCAGTTTGAAGAACGAATGAAGCAATTAATTACAGAACTACAAAGTCGAAAAAATGTGATTTTATTTGTAGATGAGCTCCATCAAATTGTAGGAGCAGGTTCTGCCGAAGGATCAATGGATGCGGGGAACATTTTAAAGCCAGCCCTTGCTCGAGGAGAGCTTCAATTAATCGGTGCTACGACGCTTAAAGAGTATCGTCAAATTGAAAAAGATGCCGCATTAGAACGTCGCTTCCAACCTGTAATGGTAAATGAGCCGACAGTAGAAGAGGCGATTGAGATTTTAAAAGGTCTGCAGCCAAAATATGAAGAATATCATGAAGTGAAATATACAGATGAAGCCATTCGAGCTTGTGTATCATTATCGAACCGATTCATCCAAGATCGTTTTCTTCCAGATAAAGCGATTGATTTGATGGATGAAGCAGGTGCGAAAATGAACTTAACATTTGCTGTATCGAACCACGATGAAATTCAAGAGCGACTTCAACAAATTGCTACTGAAAAAAACAAGGCAGCGGAGGCGGAAGATTATGAGCTTGCTGCAAAATTAAGAACAGAAGAATTACAGCTTGAGAAACAGCTTGAGGAAACATTGAAAAGTAACTCGAATATAAACCATTCAGTCGATCTTGAAGAAATTCAGCAGATCGTTGAGGGTAAAACAGGTATTCCTGTTCGAAAACTTCGAGAAGATGAGCAAACGAAAATGAAAAATCTTGCCGAACGACTTAATGACAAAGTTATTGGGCAGGAAGATGCTGTGAACAAAGTAGCGAAAGCTATTCGCAGAAGTCGTGCAGGGTTAAAACGTCAAAATCGACCAATTGGTTCTTTCCTATTTGTAGGACCTACTGGTGTAGGGAAAACCGAGCTATCACGCTCCCTTGCAGAAGAAATGTTTGGGGACCGAGAAGCCATGATTCGACTCGATATGAGTGAATATATGGAGAAACACTCTGTCTCAAAATTGATTGGTTCCCCTCCAGGGTACGTGGGTCATGAGGAAGCAGGACAATTAACAGAAAGAGTACGTCGTAAACCATATAGCATCATTTTAATTGATGAAGTGGAAAAAGCTCATCCAGATGTGCAAAATATGTTCCTTCAAATCCTTGATGATGGTCGTCTCACAGATAGCCAGGGTAGAACGGTTAGCTTTAAAGATACGGTTATTATTATGACCAGTAATGCTGGAACATCTGAACGTAGAATTACAGTTGGTTTTGAGTCCGCAGAAAGCTATACAGGAGTTATGGAAAGCTTAGGTGGTTACTTCAGACCTGAATTCCTAAACCGTTTTGATGGAATTATTCCGTTTAGATCGCTTGAACAGTCTAGTCTTGTTACGATCGTAGACTTAATGATTAATGATTTAGATGAAAGTCTTGAAGAGCAGAACATTTCTCTAACGATTAGTGAAGCAGCGAAAGAGAAGTTGGCGGAATTAGGTTATAATCCACAGTTTGGTGCTCGACCTCTTCGTAGAGTCATTGAAGAACATGTTGAAGATGGTATTGCAGATTTGCTTGTTGATGAAGGCAGCATTCAAGAGGTAACGGTTGAAATTGTAGAAAATGAAATTGTTGTCTCACGAAAAAAATAAATGGTTAAGACAAGAAAGTCGCTCTGAAAAAAGGAGCGGCTTTTTTCGTTAGTTTTTACAAAAATAGGGAAGGTATTAATAAGAATCCTGATTCCTTTCTTTCTAGTAACATTGTCGAATTTTAAATGATTCTGACTTCTTTTGCGGTTACGAGTCGAAAAGTCAGAATATTAGTTAAAATAAGTTATGAAATCTGCTACGTTAGATAAGGAAGGTCAGGAACGACTTCTCTACTATTTTATAAAGGAGCGAGAACAAAATGGAACTGGATCAGTTAGAGTTGAACCAGACGTTACAAGAAAGTCAGCCAGAAGGTAAGACAATTCCATATTTAACAGCACTAATTGGATGGAGTCTTCCCGCAATTGAGGCCTGTGACAAGTTGAATCGGCCTTTCGTAGTGGTGGGTCCTCCTGATTTTAAGGATTATGCCGAAAAGCATGACATCACCTTTGTAGGGTGGGAGTTTGACAGATTGAATGAAGGTTCAGACAAACTTTACAAACAACTCAAAGCACTTGGAGCTGAAGTAGCAGTTCCTCTTTATGAAGAATGTGTGGAATGGGCTGGAGCACTAAATTCACGCTTTAGAGAAGAACCAAGGCTTTTTAACCGTTCTCTGTTACTAAGAGATAAAGGAATGATGAAAAGAAAAGCACAGATGGCCGGAATTAAAGTAGGCGTCTTTGAAGAAGCAAGGGATAAAGAAGATGTAAAACGCTTCCTAAAAAGAGTGAATGATGCTCTTTTGAAAGTGGATGGAGATAAAAATGAGCCGATCCACTGCAAGCCATTAGATAAAGCTGGTTCCGTAGGACACCGAGCTATTGATGATCCTTCAGATATTGATGCACTAACCGATAGCGATTTTCCACTCCTTATGGAAAGTCATCTTGATGGACAAGAATTTTCATGTGAAGTTTTTGTTCATGGTGGAAAAATTCAATTTCTTAATATTACGGAGTATGTGAAGCTTGGTTATTCAAATTTCGTTCCGCCTTCTCCATCACTTGAAGAGAAGCGCCCGATTATTCGAAAAGCGATTGAACAATTAATTGAAGCTTTTGAGATTGAAAATGGCGTTATCCATCCTGAATACTTTATTATGCCTGATGGTACGCTACATTTTGGAGAAGTAGCAGCGCGTGTTCCGGGTGGACATATTTTTGACCTCATTGAAAGGGCTTATGGATTTAGCGCCTATGAAGCACAAATTCTTTGTAGTGATCCAAATACAACGGAAGAAGAGTTAAGAAAGTTCTTCCCAGCTGAAGACGATGCATTAGGATATGCAGGGTGCTTGATGGTTCATCCTCATGTAAATTACATTGAGAAGTTAACCATTCCTGAAGAACTTGAAGAACATTCCTTCTTTGAGAAACATGATATGTTTACGCCTCCACAAGGAAAAGTGGCAGAACGCGTTGGGTTTGGAAATCACTATGGAACCATTTTCTTTTTTGGAGATGATAGTGCAGAGATGACTCGTTTACTTGTAGACTATGAAAAGTATGATTTCTATTTGTAGGATAATATTTTTACAATAAAGGAGAATTTGGCATGCCATCTGAAGTAACAGAAGGAAAGATTGCAAGGTTTTCCAGATCACTGTCGCGTTTAGAGGAAGCGCCTTCTTATGCGAAATCGCGCTATCAGACAGATGTATTTCAAGAGGCAAATCGCCTTTTGGAAACGGAAGAAGGTCTTGAATTTCTTTATCAGTATGCTCATCGATTTGATGCAGCTGGTGTTTTTCAAGATGGCCCTTGGGAAGATCCATCGAAGCTCCAGCCACCGCTTGTGGCTGGATCTCTCCAGGCGAAAGGGCTTCCTTATGTAATCGAGATGCTGAGTGATCTCCGCATGCTTGCTATAGCAGAAGGAAAAGGAGAACATCCAAAAGTTTCTCAAGAGATGGCCATGGATTTCTTAAACGAAGTGATGGCACTTAATCTTGATTTGCTTTTCCCAAATGCATCAGAGGCTTCTCGAATTGAGGAAAAAGAAAACACGGTAGAAACTCAGCGACTCTTTCAATTTATCTCACAATATCTTTCTTCTAGTGCTTTATCAGAGACGCTTATATATGAAATTGAGCGCTTAACAGCACAGCGACCAATCACAGTAAAAAGAACCGTTTCGATGATTAAAATGGCGAAAGAAATGCTTCGGTCTGAAACAAGTGACGATCAGCGTGCGATGCTAGAATCATACGTTTCTTCTATTGAAGGACCATCCCAGTTAAGTCGTTCCTATCAGCAGGCGAATGAGTACCGCAAACAACTGATGTCGCTATCGACAGAAGAGCTCAGAAAAGAGAGTGAGCAGCTTGGTCTCTCCATGCGAAAAACGGGCCTTTGTTCACCGCATCACAGTGTACTTGCGCGTTTCCTAAGCAGAAAATCGCCTCATCTACTTCCTGTATTGCTGCAATTAACTGGGAAGGGGAAAGCGAATCTCGAAGAGCACGCGGAGCTCGTTCACCAGCTTATTAAAGTTTCGCTCTTTCCATCGACTTGTCAATCGGTTTATGGACTAGCCTTATTGTTAGAAAGAGGCGTCCTTTCTGCGTCACCGGTAATTCCTGGGTTGAGGCGAATGATTGAGCTTGATATTCGTCCAGAAGTGCGAAGTGCGTTATTTAATACGGTGAGTGAAGGCGAAGGTTTAACGGCAAACAGCATCTTGTTATCAGGGGTGATTAGCGTTCTCGGGCAACCGCTTGGTGTTGGACAAGGTCTAAACCCAACTTGTCAGGCCGCAAGAGGAATTAGTCTCTGGGCTCAACATGCGCCAGGATACTTGCTAGAGATCATTCCAAGAGCTGCAAGAGATGGGGATATCGATATGGTCTTTGAAGGGGTTCAAATTCATTCGAAAGACCTTCAAGGTGGACTCGCGCCCGATCTCCATCCGGAACTTGATCCTGTATCGCTTGTCCTCGTTCCTCATCTTGATCGCATTTATAGTGAGATGATGAGTAGAGTCGCACTTAGAGGAGAAGATGGCCATCGCTGGGTTAACCCTGCATTTTATGGGAATTGGGTGCAAAAAGGGTTTAGCACGGTCATTGAACCGATTACAGGTAGCGTGACGGATTATCCAGGTTTCGTTAGGTTATTTTATGCAACCCATCATCCCGAATACAATGATGATTATGAATTAATCTATCCAAATCCAGTGGGGATTTTCATTACAAATGTCCATGGGAAAATGCTAGGTTTTCATGCTGTTTCCATTCAAAGAATTGCTAAAAGTCCAGATGGAGAATATCGCGTCTACTTTTATAACCCGAATAACGATGGTTCTCAAAATTGGGGGCAAGGAATTGAATGTACGGTTATGGGAAAAGGAGAACTTTCAGGTGAAAGCTCGCTACCTTTTGAAGAGTTTACTTCACGTTTATATGCTTTTCACTATAACCCGTATGAACAGGGAGATGCTTATGCCGTTGAAGCAGAAAACATCTCGATGGTGAAGTCTCTTGCTAAAGAAAGCTGGGGTCATGAATACACCTGGATCAGTAAGTAAATGGTAAGATGCATAGTCATCTAAATAGTAAAGCGTCAGGTAAATGATTTGTTTCCTGACGCTTTTTTTGATTTACTTAATTTATATTAAAAGGAGGCGTTCTCATGATCGAGCATGTTGTGTTATTTAAGTTTAGTGATGAAACCACGGTAGAGCAGAAAGAAGAAGGTATGAGAAGATTACTTAAAGTAAAAGACAAAATTCCAGGGATTGTTGATATTCAATCGGGAAATAACTTTTCTGATCGAAGTCAGGGGTTTGAAAGTGGACTAACGGTCCGCTTTGAATCCAAAGAAGCACTAGAGGCATATGGCCCTCATCCAGCTCATCAAGAAGTAGTAGCTTATCTTAAAGAAGTAGGAATGACTGATGTGCTAGCACTTGATTTTGAATGTTTGTAACAAGACAAAGGAGGATTTACATATGAAGGGATTTATTCACGGTGGGCGCGCAGGTAAATTAGGATTAGCACTGAAAAAGCACCTTACTGAACAAGAGCCTCAACGTGGTGAAGTGAAAATTAAACTTAAGGCTGCTGGCTTGAATCATCGCGATTTATTTATCCCTGACCGGCATGATCCGGAGGAGGCAGATGTTGTCCTTGGATCAGATGGAGCTGGAGTCGTCATCGCAGTTGGCGAAGGGGTGAATGAGATTCAGGAAGGCGAGGAGGTCATCATCAATCCCGGTCTTGGGTGGGAAAAAAACGCCAGTACTCCTCCAGAAGGTTTTCAAATTGTTGGCTTTCCTGGACACGGTACTTTTGCAGAAACAATCGTTGTTCCGGCTTCAAATGCCGTGAAAAAGCCTGAAAGCCTTACTTTTGAAGAAGCAGCTGTCATAGGCTTAGCGGGATTAACAGCCTACCGTTCTTTGTTTACGAGAGGACAACTGCAAAGTGGACAAACCGTCTTTATTCCTGGAGTTGGAGGAGGCGTTGCGACATTTTTGCTGAAATTTGCCAAGGCAGCAGGAGCAAGGGTGATTGTAAGTTCAAGAAGTGAGGAGAAACGTCAATTAGCCCTAACGCTTGGTGCAGATCTTGCACTTGCTGATGATGCAGATTGGGTAGAAGAAACCACTAATGAGAAAGTGGACTTAGTAATTGAAAGTGTTGGAGCAGCAACCTTTAATCGCTCTCTTGAAGTGTTAGAAAAAGGTGGGACGCTTGTCATTTTTGGTTCTTCAACAGGAGATAAAATTGAATTTGATTTGCGTACATTCTTTTATGGGCAATATAACTTGCTTGGCTCGACGATGGGAAGCGCTGAAGAATTTAATGAAATGGTTGCCTTTATACAGGAGAATTCTATAAAACCAGTTATGGATAGGGTATACAACTTACAAGACATTCAAGAAGCATTTGAACATTTGAACGAGAGTCATCAATTTGGAAAAATAGCAGTAAAGATTTCTAGCATATAGAAAAGGAAGCCGACCGGCTTCCTTTTCTATATTAATAGTAATACGGAGGGTAACCATAACCATAGTACGGATATGGTCGATAAAAAGGGATTAGACTAAGTGCGGCGAGGCCAGCTAATGGGAAGAAAAAACTCCCGAATCTACGATAGGGGCCGAATTGTCTTTGCATTTCCTGTTCATCACTTACTTCAACTTCCTGGGGAATCATTAAGCACATATGCTCATCATCTGAACCCATAATAATCCCTTCATATTCTACGCCATCTTGCATTCTTACTTTAGCATGGTAGCTATGATAACGTTGACATAGTTGTTTCATATCTCCATGAAGCTGTTTTTCTTCACCAAACATCATTGCGCCTTGAACAGCCTGGTTAGGCATGTTCCCCTGCATTGCGCCTTGAACGGCATGATTAGGCATGTTTCCTTGCATTGCGCCTTGAACGGCATGATTAGGCATGTTTCCTTGCATTGCGCCTTGAACGGCATGATTAGGCATGTTTCCTTGCATTGCGCCTTGAACGGCATGATTAGACATGTTCCCCTGCATTGCACCCTGAACGCCATCATTCATTTGATTACCGTACATGTTCATAAGCAGTTCCTCCTTTACACAACACAGGATATTCACCCATACATGAAACAGTTACTAACCATATTCATTTTTTGGGCGAAACGTTGAGAAAGATATGTTCTTTCTTGAAATTTCCATAGAGAAACTATACGATAAGTTCAAATGACCTTACATATAGAGGTGAAAGATGAAAGGCTTTTATTTAACTCGAACAGAAATGGGAACTATTTTACAAACCATTCGAAAGCAAGAAATGCCGGACAGGATCTTAATGAAGGCAATCAAACGGTCTGGATGTAAAAAAGAACAATTACCAACGATTTTTAGTAAATTATCAAAAGCTAGTGAAGGGAATTTTGGGTTATCAATAAATGAAATTGTGACACTTGGCAATCAGCTTGAGTACGCAAGTTTTCGTTCGACGGCTGTTCAAAATTGGGTGAAAAGAGACATCAAAGATTGGATTGGCGCACCTCAGCTAGGAAAAAAATACGCCATTGAACAAGCGGCAATTTTATTTATTGTAGAAGATCTGAAGAATACACATGATTTTGAAAGTATTCGTCTACTTCTAAAGTTTGCCTTTAACAATCCGGCTGATCGAAATGATGACTTAATTGATCCCCTCGCTTTTTACACGGCTTATTCGCAATTATTTGAAGCGATCCATAAGAAAGTAAAACCTTCGAAGGAAGATCTTAGAAAGCAGGCTATGGAGTTATCCTCCATTTTTACAGACCTAACTGAAAAGCAAAAAAAAGATATTGAAAAATTGCTTATCTCTGCCGCACTTTCCGTTCAAGCTTCTTATTATCAATCATTATCGAAACAATATCTTGAAGAGGTCTGGAAGTGAGAAGTGATTTTGAGAATGGGGCAACAAAATCGAGCTGCTTCCTCCAATTAGGCCGCAGCTCGTTTCATTTATTCAACTGAAAAATTGATGGATTGTTTGTATTGCTCATCTGTAGCGAGCCACATTTCTAATGTATAGTCTCCTGGTGAGAGGTCTTCAATCATAATCGTATATTCGAGTACTTCGGCTTGTTTTAGTTCTACATTCTCTTTTTCTTTTGCAAAGCTCTTATTAGCTGAATAGGATTTCAGGGTCTCTCCTTTATCATTAGAGAGGACATAGTCATACTTTTGACTACTTGGAAAGTGAATCGTTTGAACTTGCTCGGTTTGATTTTGAAGACGGTATAAGACGGTGGCAGTATTATTTTTTATTGCTTTTAGCGTAAGCGTTGGTTCTAGCGAGCCGGCGACAATACCAGAAGAACCTGACACCTCTTCACTACTTTTGTTATTTGTGTTCATGAATGAATCCTCCTCTCCACATCCAGCTAAAGTAAGGAGGAGCATTGTTCCAATCATCGCGTATTTTAACATCCCATCACTCCTTTCTTGATTAGACGAGATGGAGGTTTCGAAAGTTACAATTCTTTTGAACAAGCAGCAAAAAACAGGATATACAGTTGGATAACCCATATAATAGAGGGACAGGTTTAGTGAAAGGAGATCGATAGAATGAGGCCGTCATTGGTAGATATACATGCCAAGATAAATGATAGAAGTGCAGGTGTTCTTGGAAATGAACGGTTCTATAAATTTGCTGTTTTCCTGCCTTTAATTGAACGTCAGGGAGAACTGCATGTTTTATTTGAAGTAAGAGCTCACACGCTTAGAAGGCAGCCTGGAGAAGTTTGCTTCCCAGGAGGAAAAGTAGACCGCCATGATCAAAGCCCTAAAAAAGCAGCGATTAGAGAAACGTGCGAGGAGCTAGGGATTCTTGAAAGGGAAGTATCTGTTATTGGAGAATTAGATTTCCTTGTGACCTCTTTTCAATCCATTGTTTATCCTTTTGCAGGGGTGATTAACGTAGCTTCTGAATTATCTCCTAATCCAGATGAGGTTGAGGAGGTTTTCACAGTACCTCTTTCCCATTTTATTAACCATCCACCAGAGCGTCACGATATTCGTGTTCATGTTCAGCCTGATGACAGCTTTCCCTTTCACCTTATTCCAAATGGTGAAGATTACAACTGGTCTTCCTCAAGTATGCCTGAGTTTTTTTATTACTATCGTGATTATGTGATTTGGGGAATGACAGCAAGGATTTTGTATCATTTCATTCAATTATTGGATGTGGAATAAGCTATTGAGCTCATTTTTGAACGAGAGGTATTGTGAATTAATTGAAATATAGGTAAACTAGAAAAGGTCGATTTATGTCGGTTTTTTCTAGTTTTTTATTTGGGACAAAAAAGTACTGGCTGGAATTTTGCTTTAAAAAATGAACTAAACGACAAAAATCAACAATTAGGTACGAAAAATTAAATGGATAAAAGCGCATATATAGAGAGAATGCCAAACATTTCATAGGGGGAAAACAATGTTAACGATTATTTTTGTTTTACTTGCCGCGTCACTTGGTTTCTTTATTTACTCATATTTCGTAAAGGATTATGCGAAAGAAGTGAAAGGACAAGTTGATGATGTTTATATTAACTTAATGAAAGAACTTAAGACAGTGAAAAAAAGAACTGAAATGTTAGAAAGCAAAACAAAGTCAGTAAGTGGTGGTCCAAATGAGTAAGCAAGAAGCAAAAGGAATTGCAGCCGGTCTTCTGTTTGCAGCGGTTCTTTTAACTGCTTACTATTTTATGTTTTCACAAGCTAAAGCAGAAGAAAATGAAGTGACAGATGCAATGGTTAAACAGCATTTAGAGGAAAAAGGCATGGTTATGGTTGCGAAGGAAGAATATGAATCTCTTAAAGAAGCAGAAAAGCCTGTCGTTGAACAAGAGAGGGAAACACAGGATGTTAAGAAAGAGGATAAGCCTGAAGAGATTAACTTCACCATTAAAGAAGGCATGACGAGTCAGGAAGTGGCGCAAAGTCTTCAGGATCAGAAATTAGTCAAGAAATCGAATGACTTTATTAAAACACTCCGAGACATGGATAAAGAAATGGCAGTACAACCAGGCGATTACACCTTAAACACAGACATGTCTTCTGCTGATATAGTGGAAGAAATTACGAGATAGAGGAAAACACCCGGCAAACCTGTGCCGGGTGTTTTTCCTATTGTAATCAATTCTATTAGGTTATCTGGCGTAAGAGTTAATTTAGCGGGATACTGTTAGGGGAAGATGGAATCGTTAGAGGTTTGTCTAATGAATAGCTTCCAATTTTGTCAAAACCCGTATTTTCAAAACGAATGGTTGCATAATCGTATTGGGATGCAACAAGCATTATTGCTTCAATTGTTTGCATGGCTTCTTCTTCCGATGCAAAAGTGCTTTCTTCTGTAAAAGCAATGGTTGCTTCTGATCCGTTTCCATCGAAAGAGTAGATGGAAACGGATGCTGGAATGGATGGGATGAGCGAAGGAGTGTTTGGATCACCATTTTTCATAAGAGAGAGAGCTACATCCATCTCAGCTCCTTCTTTACCTTGAAGGGCCGGTCCGTTTACGAGATAATGCCTACCAGTACTAGACTCATAAAGATAAAAAGGGGTCGGTTCCTTGTTCACTACAGGATCAGCTTCACCAAAATTCCCCAATGTGTATCCTTCTTCTCCATTCGTTTGCCAGTTAATTTGGGCCGCTCCAAGGCTTTTTGCCAATTGCTGAACGCTATCGTTTAGCATGATCGATTCAATAGATGAAAGTCCATCACCAGGTTCAGGAAAGCTGACAACAAGCGTTGGATTTTCACTTGTAGTAATAAACTCAAACGTCGCTTTGCTTAGCGGTGTGCGTTCAAATTCATAATCGGAAGCAGGAAAGTTCGTTAATATAAAATCGATATTTTCCTGTATACTCTTGCTCTCATCTAATGAAAAGGAAAGCGGTACGAGTAGCGTGCTTACTGGGTCAGGGTACGAAATGACGACACTTTTCCCATCAGATTGCTGAAATGCTGGGATGTAGTTATTAAACGTTGTCGGCTCTTCAGCAGGTGCTAAAGTGGCTTGTTCTGCTTTTGAATCAATTCCATTAATCGAAGGAGTAGAACTTGTTTCGTTTGAATCAGATTGGGTGATCGCTATATTTGAAGCATCGTTATTTTGGGTGAAAAGACCAGGCGTAATGAGAACAGCAAGTAATAACACCATAACAGCAGCAATTCCTGGGATGATCCAGGGTGTTTTCTTTTTCGTTGATTTCAACATCTGTTCATTCCTTTTTTTCTCGATATTTTCATAAATCGTTTGTTTGCTTCTTTCATCTTTTACAACGGGTAGCTGTGAAAGAAGGGATTTTGTACGATCGTTCATCATAAGACCCCCTTTAGTTGATGATTAGATGGATCATCGACAAGTTCTCTTAAGGCTTTAATCGCCCTGTGCTGAGTTGTTTTCACTTTACTAACACTCCAATTTAGAATTTCGGCGGTTTCGTTTATGGAGAGTTCTTGAATATAGCGAAGAATAAGAACCTGCTGCTGATCAAGTGTGCATTCTCTTAAACACTTATAAATGGTCTGCACTTCTTCCTTTTGAAGCAGAATTTCTTCTGGAAGAGGGGCATCGTCTTTTGGCTGCTGTTTGTTAAAATCAAACTTACTAAGCCATCTCGATGTTCTTCGGTTGTGCGTTCGTAAATAATCGATTGCGATATTTCTAGCAATGGCAAAGAGCCACGTCTTTTCATTGCTTCGTTCCTCGTAATTGTGGTAAGAACGAAGCACATTAATATAGACTTCTTGAACGAGTTCTTCTGCAATGGCCCTATTCTTTACCATATAAAATAAAAATTGAAATAAGTTCGTATGATAGTGGTCGTACAAACGCTCAAATGTCTTATCCATTCTCAGCCCTCCTTCTTCTATAAAACAAAACGAGTTATCGATGGAAAAGGTTACAGAAAGATTACAAAAAGAGGGGCATTTGTTCACAAATGATAGAAAAGTGGGATTCCTTTTGAATTTTCCTATTTTTCGATAAAATGGGATTCAGCTACCATTTCGGAAAGGAGAATGAGATGCAGTCATCCATAAAGTCACAGAATTCGTCCATTTTCTATGGCTGGTATATTGTCATAGTAGCTGCTATCGCCGTCTTTTTTTCAGGACCGGGACAAACTTATGGCGTTTCTGTTTTCATAGACTATTATATTCAAGAATTTGGGTGGAGTCGATCGCTTGTTTCCGGGATTTATTCAACTGCGACATTAGCAGCAGGGCTTTTATTATTCCTCGTTGGAAGATTGATAGATAAGCTCGGTCAGCGCTAAATGTTGCTAACGGTAGGAGCGTTTCTTGCAGTTGCTTGCTTTTGGAACAGCCTAGTTCATGGGCCTGTCATGCTATTTATAGGCTTTTTTATGCTCAGACTATTTGGTCAAGGATCGATGACGCTCATACCAAATACGCTAGTTCCTCAATGGTTTGTATTAAAGCGTGGCAGAGCATTAAGTTTTATGGCGATTGGCGGATTCCTCAGTTCAGCTTCTTTCCCACCGCTGAACACATGGTTAATTTCCTCTTTCGGCTGGGAAAATGCGTGGAGAATTCTAGGTATGGCTCTTATTATCGTTTTTTTACCTGTTGTTTATTTTGTTGTGAAGAATAAGCCTGAAGATATCGGCCTTCTTCCTGATAATGCCGTTTCGAAAAAAAGGCTAGAACGCCGAGAAGAGAAATTAGAAGAAGAAGAGGATAAGAGCTTTGAAGTAAATTGGACGGTT
The DNA here is from genome assembly GCF_028610625.1 of Guptibacillus spartinae. Taxonomy (GTDB): domain Bacteria; phylum Bacillota; class Bacilli; order Bacillales; family Guptibacillaceae; genus Guptibacillus; species Guptibacillus spartinae. The sequence goes on along the minus strand of NZ_JAQQWU010000007.1, from coordinate 64,154 downwards.
AAAGAAGCTATGAAAACAAGAGCATTTTGGCTAATTCTCTTTTGTGTTAGTATCCCAGCCCTAGTAAATACCGGCTTAACTTTTCATTTGTTCTCAATACTAGGAGAGCAGGGGGTGCCAGGTAGTACAGCTGCCATTATCTTGAGTATTATGGCAATTGTCGGTTTTCCCGTAACAATGGTATCTGGATTTCTTCTTGAGCGGGTTCATGTACATATTGTGCTTGGACTATCTTTTATCGGCCAAATCATATTTATTGTTTTGCTAACTCAAGTTCAATGCTATTCACTTGCCATTGTATTTGCTGTTATTTGGGGAGTTATTGGGGGATTTGAACGAATCACATTAAATATTATATGGCCAAACTATTTTGGAAGAGAACATCTCGGAAGTATTAAAGGAATTGCAACCACAACAATGGTTATTGGTTCAGCTTTTGGACCACTTCCATTCGGAATCGCATTTGATTTTTTTGGTGGTTATACAGAAATTTTATTAATGATCCTCATCTTTCCAATTCTGGGTTCCATTGCTGCATTTCTGTCACCACCACCACAAAAACAAACCTAACTAAGCGCTTCTTCTGTCAATCGGAAGGAGCGCTTACTTGTGTATAAGTGAATAAACAACTACATCATAGTACCGCTGATGCATATAGATGTGATCAAGAAAATGACCCTCTTTATGAAAACTTAATTGTTCAAGGCGTTTCACAGCGGAACGGTTATCTTCAATCGTTTGAGCATAAATTTTATGAAGCTTCATTTGTTGAAAACCATAATCAATAATAGCTTTGGCAGCCTCTAGTCCATAACCACCGCTCCAAAACTTTCTTGATAGGATAGCCCCAATCTCTGCTTTAGCTGATGTACGATCCCAGTTTTGAAATCCAGCTGTACCGATTAATTCTCCTGAATTCTTTAAGCGAACGCCAAATCGAATCGTATGTGTCAATAAAATGGAAGCAGGGTCTTTAAATGCTTGAATATAGTGAAGCGCCTGAGTTTTTGTTTTCATCACTTTTCCACCGTCAAAATACGTAACATGTGGATCTGAAAAAATCGAATAAAGAGGTGTTTGATCTTCTTCTTTCAGAGCAGTAAGGATAAGCCGTTTCGTCTCAATGTGAGGGAAATCATTCATGCATTTCACCGTCCTTTACCCTTAACATATGTTCTAAATTTAAAGGGTAGAGGGCGAATGTCACTTCGGATCGCCCGGATTAAATCGAGTCTCCGATACGAACTGTAATAAAATTTTTAAGTAGCGCTGAACGGTCCTTTTCATATTCTTCAAGAGTGAGCGTAGAGACTAGCTCATTGTCAAAGAGTAAAATGGAATGGTCTGAAACGTCACGATTGAACGAATATTGATACAAATATGAAAAACCAGGTCTTGTGGCAGGAAGCATGAGGTACGGCATCCGTGTTGCCCCTGGTCTTCTTCGCATGGCAAGTGCCTCGATCATCCCTCCAATGGTTCGAAAGCCTAGTCCATGACCAAAAAAAGTACCATCTCCCAAATCGACGACATTTTCACCCTGCCATTCGGGAGTAAGAGGATTTACGTCTGGATTCTTCACGTAGCGAATATCTCCTGGAAGATAATCGGGTGGAATGTTGTGTACAATTTGTAAGTCCTGATCGAATTTCCATCCCCATAAACGCATGTTGGCAAATAACGTATTAAATTTTTGAGGTGGTAACATTTTTACAGCAGCATGATAGAGAATGATAATCATGGCTGTCGCACATTCAAATGCATACATTGGTCCGTTTCGATAAATATCTAAAATTGCTTCAGAAGCTGGGACACCTGCTTTCAGCTGAAAGGCCCCATCGGGAAGCAGGTGCCAAAACATTGGATTACACCTCGATCGGTAGAAGTCAGCAAATTGAACGCCGCTATAATAAAGGTCTCGTGAACTATTTGTAATCGAAACGCGAAATCGAATTTCAAATAGTAGTGCATCAATGGATCTATAAGCGTACGTATAAGAACTCATTAGCATAATATCAAGAATCGTTTGTTCAAGAGGGCTTTGTATTCCAGCATTTACAATAGCTTCTTTACTTGGAATGCTACCTGCTATCGTAATCATGTTGAACCTCCTCCATGAACGTCAGCTGGGCACTCAAGGGGCGATTCATCCATTCCTTCCATTCTCTGCGTGACCTCATTCTTATTTTGTATGAAAGATTTGCTAACTGCTCTTTTTCTTGTTCAGAGAGGGTGTGAAATTCATTTTGTCTCAGGTTGGTAGTATGCAGGGGAAAGAAGGATTCACGATATTTTGTCTCATGATCGACAATATATGGTGCGAGCTCAGCGGTTAACTCATAACTGTTTTCATTATGAAGTAGGTAGGGAAGGTTCTCCTCATACCAGCCTCTAAAATAGGCATATGGTTCCTCATTTTGATCTAAACCAGGTATAAAGTGTAGTAGCTCTCTTGCAAAATTAACTTCTTCTTCGTTAGATGATAATAATTTTTCGCCGATTGGAAGAAGACTTCCAATATGATGAGAGGAAAAATAGGCCCAGGTAATATAGTGTGTTGAATGACCTGCGCGTTTCCGCTCGAAAAGTAATTTAGAAACAACTGAAAGATCATCTGGGTGCTGATAGATTGTTGTTAATAATCCAGCAGCTCGATCAACGACAAGTCGATATCGAGTGTTTAATTTCTCCTCACAGCCTGTTTCAACCATCCATCTTAAAACAGAATGAATATATTGTGGGAGATCACAAATGGAGTAGGGAAATGGCGCTGCTGGTGCACGCTCTTTTGCTAGAATATCTTTCTGAATGGATAAAGCAATTTTGTTACGATCTGATAAGTATTTGACTAACTGTTTCTCTTTAATATAAGAGGATAGAACATAAAGGGTTGGATACGTAAGGTCTTCTTCGTTTAATAGAGAAACGGCTCTTTTTTTATCGTATTCTATAAGGTTGTTCATATATTGCTGCAAAGGTTTTATTCCTTCTTTTTTTCTGAGCATTTCAAGTGAGACAGAGTGTTTCAATGTGTTGCCTCCTTTCGAAAGTACATTGTTATAAGCTTATTCGAAAGAAAAGCATTTCATCACTTCAAATATTGTTTCTGTCTTATGAAACCTTCACCAGTTGGTAACGTCTTAAAAGTATATCGTAATGAAAGGAGTAGACACATGAGAAGAAAAGCGACACGCATTGCGCTTCAATTTATCACGGCTTTTGTTGGTGTGCTTTTGCTAGGTGCTCTACCAGGACTATTCACTGGAATGAAGTTAGACCCTGAAGGATACATAAAAAGACTTCAAAATACAATTGAAGACATCATCCATTTTCAACAACTAACATTCCGTTCAGGCAATGAAAGTTATCAACTCTTTCCTGTGGTGTTTGAATATCTTACTTATTCAATCGTCATCTTATTTAGTGCTTTAATTCTTGCTTTTTTTGTCGCATGCATATTCACTTATTTTACTTATGTTGCACCTCCAATCATTCGAAGAGGGCTTAGAAGGTTAGCCTTTTTGACAGAGTCATTTCCCGACGTCTTTGTACTGGCATTGGTGCAAATTGGGGTTATTTGGATATACAAGCAGACGGATATCCTATTAATGGACGTTGCAGCTTACGAACGGATCTATACGATGCCAATCCTAATTCTTTCTATTTTACCGACATTATTATTGTATCGAATCATGATCCATGTTCTTGAGGAGGAAGTGGAGAAACCTTATGTTGAACTCGCAAGAACGAAAGGGATTGAGCCTACAAAAATATTTTTTGTTCATGTATTTCGAAATACGATTCTAGCGATCTATTTCCATTCAAGATCCATTGTGTGGTTTGCATTATCTAATCTCTTCATCATGGAGTATGTTTTTAACCTTAATGGATTAATTCGCTTTATGTATGAGCACCCTACACCTGAGATTTTTACAGTAAGTGCACTTTTGCTCTTTGTTCCAATATTTCTATTTTTAACGATTTATCAGCTTGTGGCGGAGCGAGCTGCTAAGGAAGAAGCGTTACTCTAGCAGAAAGGGAGGGAATACCAGTGAAAAAAGCTTTAAAAAACCCGATGCTCATCATTGGAACAATGATTATCGTAATCCTCATCGGGAGCAGTGTATATTATTCTCTTGTTTATAAGGATGTAGTGCCACAAACGTCTATGCTCTATGATGATAATGGAAATTTGATCGATCGTTCTCCATTTACGCCGTTGCAGGTACCGCCATTCGGCACAGATAAGTATGGTTATCATCTCTTTGAACAGATTATCATTGGGGCAAAGTACACGATTGGCATTGCTTTTCTAGTCGCATCAATGAGAATGGCCCTCTCTTTTGTTGCAGGCGTCATCGGAGGTACTTATTTTCGGCAAACGTTACGAAGCACATCTGGATTTGTAGATGCGATGCAATACATACCGATCTCATTGCTTTGTTATTTTATTCTTAGTGGGGTTTTAATGGAGAATGGCATGGAGGGGACATTTCAATTCTCCTACCTAGAGCGAATTGTCTTTGAAATGGTTATTTTAACAGCCGTTGCGATTCCAACCACAACAACATTAATATCGAATGAAACGAATGCGATTTGGGGAAAAGGATTTATTGAGGGAGCCAAAACGTTAGGCGGATCTAAAGTCCATATTTTAACCAAACATATTTTGCCTCATCTTGGACCGCGGATGGTCATCATTTTCCTGCAACAAATGATTAATGTGCTCATTCTCTTACTGCATCTAGGCTTGTTGAAATTGTTTTTCGGGGGAACTTTTTTTAATCCTGATCCAATATTAGGCGACGAATACCGGTCTGTGTCTTCAGAGTGGTCAGGCTTAATCGGGTCTACCTATCAATTTCTTCCTTACAATTCGTGGATTCCTCTCGTTCCTATATTGTTTTTTGTTCTTGTTATTTTTAGTGTAAATTTAATCCTTGAAGGATTTAAGCAATTAGCCGAAAAGCAAACCATGAGGCGTTCCAGAGTAATAAAACGAACTGAAAAGCCTAAGGGAGAAGTCAATTCGAGCGCGTTTTATTTCTTGGAGAGATCTAAACAGGTAGAAGAACGGAAAACAGCCAGCAGGTAGTAGAGCGACCTTTTTCAATAACGAGGCAAACATTCAGTAACGAAAAAAGGAAAAGCTCACTACCTATGGCTTTTCCTTTTTTGCTTATTTATTTTCTTAGGAGGATGAGTACCATTGAATGTCTTTGTCTTTTTTTCTTTTTGTGCCCTTTAAATAAAAAGATTCGTCTACATCGTCAAAATAGGACATCGTAGGATAATCGCTGTCTCCTTTTAAGGTGAGTTCTACATGATAGTAGTTCCAAAGGTCATTCGTATAGTTGTTATCCGTTTGATAGAGATGAGAGAGTACAGCTAAATATTCTGAGGCAACCTCTTTCATCTTCTGTTCGGAGAGTGTCTCAGAAACGATAAGATCGAGATATACAGTGGAATCTTTTGAGAAATAGGTGACGTCAATAATTTCCAAATCCCGATGCGCAATTTCCGAAGCACGCTTCATATACGCGGCACTAACATAGGGAGCATTTTTTTCAAGGTGTGAAGCTTCTTGGATTTTTGGCGCGTCCAGGGAAACACCTGTCACCGATAAGGTAGTTATGATAAATAAAGCAATACAGGTTACAATACCGATCCATTCTAACGTCACATTTCGCTTTTTCTTATTTTTACCGTAATGGGCAAGCAGGATATTTTCTAGCATCCGTTCTTTTTTTCGATTCGTAAAGTGTTGTTTTTGAAATAAAGCTTCTTTTACTTTTACTTTTAAATGATTTTCCTCCATCTTTTTATTCACTCCCTTTCTTTGTTGAGACTTAATTCAAGATGACGACGTGCACGGTGCAGTCTCGATTTGATCGTTGCCTCTTTTGTATCAAGGAGTGAACCAATCTCTCTAATCGATAAATCTTCATGATAGTACAAAATAAAGGTTTCTCGATATTTTAAAGGAAGTTGGAATATGGCTGTTCGGAGCTGAATGGATTCTTCATTTTTTACAACTGCAAGTTCAGGAGAGGCGGTGTGATGCTTGATGAATTGCATCATCCGATTTGTCAGGATGATATTACGAAAAGACCAGCTTCGAACATGATCATGACATCGATTAATGGCGATGCGATAGAGCCAATTTTTTAACGATGCTTCTCCTCTAAAAGTATGAAGCTTTAAAAAGCAAGCAAGAAAAACTTCCTGTACAATGTCCTCCGCTTTTCCCCAATCTTTCGCATATGTATAAGCTAATCTGACTAATGCTTCACCATACGTTTCCATTAATTCCTCAATTACTTCCGTTTTTTGAACAGTGGTATAGTTGCTAAAATCCAACCTATGAGCATCCTGGGAATTTTCGTTCATACAATCATCCTTTGAGAAGCGTTTACTATAGAGACGAACCTGAAGAGGAAAGGTTGCAATTAAATAATTTGATTGCGATGCCCCTTTTTCCTCTTTTTAAACGATATATGAGGTGAGAACGTTAATTCTAGGACAAGGAGGAAGTAGAAAATGATACTAATCGATGCAGGACACGGTGGAAAAGACCCGGGAGCCGTGGCTAATGGATTAAAAGAAAAAGATTGGAATTTAGAGGTATCGCTACATCAATATGAATTTCTGAAAAAACTTAGTATTCCTTGTAAGATTACTCGAAAGACGGATGTGGAGTTGCCACCCGAAAAGCGCTCTGAGCTTGTCAAATCCTCTGGTGCACTCGTTTGTTTAAGCAATCATTTTAATGCAGGCGGAGGAAGTGGAGCAGAAGTGATTCATTCGAAATATACCACTTCAAGCTTTGCTCAAAGTGTTGCTAACGGTTTGAAGAAAGCAGGTATGCCGATACGTCAGATTTTTTCAAAGGAGGGAGAGAATGGGAACGATTATTATTATATGCACCGATTAACTGGCAGTGTTGAAACCCTGATTATTGAATATGGTTTTCTAGACTCTGCTACAGATCGAAAGAAATTAAATGTACGCTCCTTTCGTTTTCAACTAGCAGAAGAAGCTGCACTTGCAGCTGTTCGACATATAAAAGGGGACCTTAAGAGACCGGTTTATTTGGTCCAAGCAGGGGCTTATAAAGAGAAGACAAAAGCTGAGCAATTATGTAAAGAATTGAAGGGAAAGGGTTACGATGCCTTTGTGAAACAAGAAGGTCAGGGTGTGTAAAATGATGAACAAAGGGAGGATGGCCTTTGGCCATCCTCCCTTTGTTTATCATGATTTTTACCTATTTAAAAAAAGTTTTTAATCCGCTATGTTACGACGTGATGTTAATAAGTGAGTTGTTACTTAAGCAAGTCAGGATTTTCGTTCTTAGCTCGCTTCACTTTAGGCTTGCGAATGCCACCTGCGATATCGGCTTTCTTGAAGTCTTTCGCGTATTTTACCTCTTGAGCGTCACTTAGAGAAAAACCACTTTCATGTATCGGTTGATATTGAGAATTCTTAGCCATTTGTAATTCCTCCTTGTAATGTCTCTTATTTTGGGGTTACCCTTGTGGAATTTCCATTAAACATTCATAGCTAACTTTGTTAAATAAATCATGTTTGTGGTACTTTATTAATAAACCATTACTTGTTGGAGGCATTATGAGCAGAAAGAGAATTTTAAATCTATCGATTGCTAGTATCGTGGTACTTGTTAGTATTTTTGTGATAGGAAGATACACATACGTTCATGAAGAACACCTTGAAAGAGGGGAAGTCATTAAGAAAGAAAGCACAGACCATCATTTTTATGTATTTGTTCAACCCGAAGGAGAAGGCGAGGCTATTGAACTGTTGATGGAAGAGGAAATGGCCTGGAACCTCGTGCAGGAAGGCGACGTCTATGAAGTCGCGTATTCCTGGTATGGCTCAAAAGAACCGACAATTGAAGAGATGAAGCAAATAGAAAGAGAATGAGTGATCTCACTCATTCTCTTTCTATTTAATGATCCCTGTTTCTGAGATTTCCACCTTAACATTAGCTTCTAAAGTTAAACCTGAGAACTCCTTGTCCCACTCTTTTGGATGCCATGCTTCATGATGATAAGCGTTTAAATCACGTCCAATTCCAAGATAATCACAGTTTGCTTCCTGAAGCTTTGCGAGTACCGCGTTTCCTCTTTTGGTTAACTTTTCCGATAATTCATCTGCAATCCCTTTAACTTGACTTTCTTTGAAGAGATGATTTTGTGGATATTCTTCTATATTTCCTTTAATATCAAGGTTGATCACGGCTTTGGTTAGCTTGTTATTATGAAATGAATAAGCAATATCTGACTTAGCATTCCGCACATTTATTGTTACACTTCCCGTGAGATATCCTTTATTGGAATTTTCACCAAGATCCTCCACGATATTTGCTTTTTTACTTTTCTGGTTGCTCATAAGCATTAGCAACGTACCATCCATTGGAGGCAGGTTGATTCCTGTATACTTCAAATGATGAAACAGCGCAAGTCCATCTATTTTAGGCGATCCCTGTTCTTCACTGTAACGGAGGTATGGAAGAGCATAATCTTGGCCCACGTCATGAGAGTACCGAAACGTTTTTTCGACAGTCATTCGAGGAGCTTCTGTTTTATTCTCTGCCCCCTTGATTAAATTTGCCATAAATTCAGTTACTAACGTATCTTCTATTTGGTCGATCTTAAACATATCTTCCGCGCGACCATCCACTACGGCTACTCGCGCGTCTAAGGGACTTTTCGGATCACGATACATAATATCAAAGATGTGCTCAATATTTTGCTGTGCCACTTCATTCCCTAAAAGTAGAAGTTGCAATTTAGATGATGTCACCTGTTTAGAAATGATGCGATCCATATTTAAACGGGTATCTCTGGGAGAGGAGCCGACTGTTGATATAATTCGGTTTGAATAGCTGCCTCCCTGGCTTACGGGAATCCCCAGGTTACGAACTGTAAACGTTGTGCGAATTTCATTATTGTTTTCATAATCATAGCCTATTCCAAAAATAAGTTTGGACTCCTTTAATAGCTCTTGATCCCAGCAGCCTGTCATCAATAACACACTCATTGAATAGATTATGAGTTGGTTAAGTATCTTTTTCATCATAACTCCTCTTTCTTCTTAAATATAAGGCTAAAACACAAGAGAATTAGAGGAAAACCAAGTGCGAAAAAATAGCTTGCCTTCGCATGATAACCTGAGATCATTTCAACCGTATAGCGATCATGAGAAAACATAGAGAAGGTCAGCGCGATAATAGCAGCGATCAAAATTGGCCATGTGGCTTTTTTTCTTTTGGTGATGTGCTGTATTCCTCTACCTGCGATATACAAATAGGAGACATAGGAAGTCATAACCGACACGATCCAGATTGAGAGAAAAAGCAAGTCTACTCTGTCAACGATTACGAAAGAAACACCTTTTAACATATAAACAATCGGTTCGGGGATCATTTGAAGCTGAACTGGGCTGAAAAACACATACGTTGCAAAGGTTAAAAAGGTATATAAACTTGTAACAGCAATGTTTGCGAGAGTTAAACTTTTGAGAGCAGATTTTCCTTTGTTTTGAACATACGGATAGACAAATAATACAATTTCAAAGCCAAGCATGGAGACGATTCCCTGCTGAGTCGCTTTTAAGATCGTTCCTACACCACTTTGCCCAATTGGTAAAATGTATCGGATGTCAGCATCTTTTAATGTATATGCGGCCATAATGACTAGCGGAAGGATGAGAATGGAAACGAATTGATAAAACCTTCCCATTACTTTGATTTTACCTAGTGCGAGATAACACCCACTGACTGTTAGCAATAATAAAATAGCTAACATCGGAGTGCGAAACAAGATCCAAGTTTTAATCGTTGTTTCAAAAAGTTCTAATACAATAACAGCTGTTGCTATGGCGAATGCTATATAAAGGATTGAAATAACAAACGCCACATATTTACCAACAATTTTAGGTGCGTATTCGTAAAGGGTTAAAGTTGGAAATCGTTGGCTTAAAAAGTAAAGCATAAAGATAATAAGTTGAATAGCTACTCCTGTGATAAGAAGTGTTATCCATCCATCTGCTCCTGCTTTAGCATAAAGAGAATAAGGTAAAGAAAGCACTCCCACCCCAACTTGTGTTTGAAAAATAATAAAAAACAGTTGAGAACCATTAATTTCATTAGTCGTCTTCATTTTTTTTCCATCCTCTTGAAAACCATTCCTGCCTCTCGTATTGTGGGCGTACATCAGACGGTCGCTTCCCAAGCAGCCATCTTGGTAGCCGAACAATCGAATCTTTTAGCTCGTTTAAGCGAAATGGTGCAAGAGGTGAAAAGTAAGGAGTTCCAAATGTTTCTAATCCACATAAATGAATAAGAACAATGGACAAACCAAACACAAGGCCAATGAATCCGAAAGTTGCTGAGAGGAGCATAAGCGGAAAACCAAGTAGCCGAATCGACATACTCATTTCATAAGATGGTACAGCAAAAGAGGAAATAGCAGTCAAAGCCACTACAATGATCATCATATTAGATACAAGGTTTGCTTCAACAATAGCTGTACCAATTACTAAACCTCCGACAATACCGATGGTTTGAGCAATTGGGCCAGGAAGACGGATCGCTGCTTCTCTTAACAATTCAAGAATGATTTGCATGATGAAGGCTTCCAGTAACGGTGGAAATGGTACATTTTCAAGCGAGCTTTTAATGTTTAAAATTAATTCTGCAGGCAGAACCTCCGGGTGGAAAGAAACAGTTGCAATATAAAGAGAAGGCAGACCCAAAGCAAAAATAAAACTAGCTACTCTAATAAGTCTTAAGATAGATCCAATGTACCAACGGCTATTGTAATCTTCTGGAGATTGGTAGAAGGCAAAAAACGTTACTGGCATAATTAATGTTGATGGACTCCCTTCCATTAGGAGACCGATTCTCCCTTCAATGAGATGGGCAGTTAATCGGTCTGGTCGTTCAGTACTTAGCATTTGTGGGAAGGGAGAAAATGGTGCATCCTCGATGAACTCTTCCACATACCCTGGCGTTTGAATGGAGTCTGCTTTTATGGACTTAATTCTTTTTTCTACTTCATCGATCAGATCTGGGTTAACTAAATGTTGAAGATAAACGATGGCTAATTTGGTATCTGTCGTTTTACCAACTTTAAAAAATCGGACTACAAGGTTAGGATTCTCAATTCTCCTTCGAAGCATTTGCAGGTTTTGTATAATGTTTTCGACAAATCCTTCATGGGAGCCGCGAACGACTTGCTCATTCACGGGTTCTGAGACTGCCCGAGACCTTGCTGAAAATGCTTCAAATAAGTAAAAATATTGCTGTCCCTCGATTAACAGCATGACAAATCCTTTCGTTAAACCACTAACTGCATCATATAAGTTCATCGACCTTTGAAACTCTTTTGCAGTTACGGTATCTTCTATCTTTAATTCATCCTTAGTTAACAAGGGTTTAATAATTGTTTGTTGAAGTTTATCTTCATCAACTAATGGATCTAGATAGACGAGTAAGCATCCTATATCTTGTATCGAAATTGGTCTATATTTAAGGTCCTCTGAATGATGAAATTGCGCTTTTAGATAATCTTTGTTTTCTTCAATAGTGAAGAATGCATCATGCGATTCGGTAGTAGTAGGAATTTGATATGGTTTATTTCGTTTGGCTTTTCGATTACTACGTCTCATTCTGCATCCTCCTTTGGAATAATGGTTAATTATAGCTTGCTATAAAAATAAGAAGTTATGTATATGAATTGGCTGAATGTTATTTAAGTCATCAATGTGCCTCTAACGTAGTGCGCATTTCCATGATGAGATGAAATGGATATTCAAGATAATGAGTTGTAATTATAGTAAAATGAGCTATAATATAACTAATATTTAATCGTCAAAGCGAAAGAGAGTAGTGCTTGTTAACGAATAAAGCGATTCGGGGATGGTGAGAGCCCGGAGTCTAAGCAGGCATGAACCGGACTTTCAAGACACTGTTTTGAACGTTAGTAGAAACAGTCGGGCTCGCCGTTATCCGAGTTAAGTTGGCTCAAGCATTTTTGTTGAGCAATCAGAGTGGTACCGCGGAAAAACTCCGTCTCTATTATAGAGACGGAGTTTTTTTCGTTGATCTTATACGAGAAAAGGATGAAGAAGATGTTCTATAAAGAGATTTTTGCTAAGGAAATTGTACAATTATATGATGGAAAACTTGATTATGATGATGTGATTCAACGAATTGAAATTCCAAAACATGAGTCTTTTGGTGACTATGCCTTCCCATGCTTCCAACTTGCGAAATTCGAAAAAAAGTCACCTCTTCATATTGCAACTGATCTTGCAGCTAACTTAAATGATTCGATATTTGAAAAAGTTGAAGCAGTTGGCCCTTACGTTAATGTGTTTCTTAATAAAAAGATTGTTGGGAATGAAGTGATTCAACTAGTCCTAACTCAGAAAAGTTCGTATGGGAGGTCGGAGATAGGAAAAAGTGGCGCTATCCCGATCGATTTATCATCACCCAATATTGCAAAGCCTTTTTCGATGGGACATTTGCGCTCCACAGTTATTGGAAATTCCGTGGCACTACTATTAGAAAAAGTAGGATATAATCCAATTCGTATTAATCACCTTGGAGATTGGGGCACGCAATTTGGTAAATTAATTACCGCCTATCGTAAATGGGGCAACGAGAAAAAAGTGCGTGATAATACAATTAAAGAACTGCTTAAGCTTTATGTTCTTTTTCATGAAAAAGCAGCCCTTGATCCTAAACTTGAGGATGAGGGAAGAAAAGCATTTAAGGAGTTGGAAGAAGGAGGGCCAAAAGCAGTTGAACTATGGAAATGGTTTCGAGAAGAATCTCTTAACGAATTCAATCGCATCTATGAGCTAATGGGAATCACGTTTGATTCCACCCATGGAGAAGCTTTTTACAACGATAAAATGCAGCGAGTTGTTGACATGTTAGAAGCCAAAAAACTCTTAGTGGAATCTGAGGGGGCGATGGTTGTCGAGCTAGGAGAACACCATCCTCCTTGTTTAATTAAAAAGAAGGATGGTGCATCACTTTATGCCACTCGAGATTTAGCGGCAGCAATCTATCGTTATGAAACATATGGTTTCACTCAGTCGCTTTATGTAGTAGGGAATGAACAGAGCCTGCATTTTACACAATTAATTCAAGTGTTGAAAAAGTTAGGTTTCGATTGGGCCAACCATATGCGACATATCAATTTTGGTATGATGTTAAAAGATGGAAATAAAATGTCGACAAGAAAAGGAAAAGTGGTTTTACTAGAAGAAGTCTTAAATGAAGCCATTGAAATCGCTAAAGCTAACATTCTTGCTAAAAACCCTGACTTGGACAATCAGAGGGAGGTTGCCAAACAAATTGGTGTTGGCGCTGTACTGTTTCATGACTTGAAAAATGATCGTCGAAATGATATCGAATTTTCTCTTGAAGATATGCTTCGAGTTGAGGGAGAAACAGGGCCATATGTACAGTATACACATGCGCGTGCCTGCTCGATCCTGCGTAAAGGGAAAAATCAAGCTGAAGAAAAAGCAGTCACGCTAGATGACGAAGAGGCGTGGCCGATTATTACAAAACTGCGCCAATTCCCGGAAGTCATTGAACGAGCGGCATCTGAATATGATCCATCACAAATGGCGAAATTTGTTTTAGAACTCTCGCGTGCTTTTAATAAATATTATGGACAAATTCGTATTCTAGAAGAAAATACATCTAAGCAAGCAAGGCTACAACTTGTTCTGACAGTATCCATTGTTTTAAAAGAAGGCTTACGTTTGCTTGGACTTCAGGCCCCAGAAGAGATGTAGAAAGCAGCCCTAAAGTGGGCTGCTTTTTCATTTATTTAAATCGGTGTCTTCAATTGATCCTTGCATTGCCTGACTTTCATAGTCATCTAATTGATCCTCATAATGTTCATGTCGTTCATTTGGAATAACTCCGGTAGGTTTGCCAGCGATATCAGCGGATAAAAATGTTTCAATTTCTTCCACATAGCCATGCAATTCATCTGAATCGATATACATTCGATCATAATCCATTTGTTGTTCATTAAAATCAGAAGGCGTTTCTGAAGTGCCATAAAGAGCTGCACGTTGCCAGGAATCTTCCGCATCAAAAAAATTTGCTTGTTCGTGATCATTCACATACTCCCCGAATGAGTTACCTAGCACGTCTTCTTCAGCTGGACGATCATTTGATGTATGTTGTGAGGGACTATGCTCTACACAAGTTGTTGCTGTTGGAAGAGTTTTAAGCCTTTCGGCCGAAATGTCTTTTCCACATACAGTACACATTCCATATTTGCCTTTTCCAATTCGTTCTAATGCTAGCTGAAGTTCAGCTAGTTCCTGCTTGGCGTGTTCATCTAGTGATAAATCCTTTTCCCGCTCATATAGGTCGGTTGCGGTATCGCCGGGATGATTATCATAATTGGAAAGTTCACCTGTTGCCTGCTGTGTAAATGATTGTGAAAGACCAAATTCATCATTTCCCCCTAGCTCCTCTCGAAGCTCTTTTATACGTCTTTGAATGATTTGTTTGAACGTGCGGAGTTGCTCTGTCGTTAGCATGATTAAATCTCCTTTCCAATACTGATATCCGTAGTATTGGCAAAAACGGAAAGCGTTACTTCTGAAAATAATTCCATGCCGGGTGGATGAAATACCAGTAATTTGGAAAAAGTAACGAAGTAGTTGAAGAGAAGCTGGTGATAAGATGAAGAGAAACGTGTATCCACTTGAGGTTTTGCTTTGGAGTATTGCTTTTCCGGGGTTTGGACAAATCATTAATAAAATGTACATAAGAGGCGCTTTTTTTATTGTGTTAGAATTTGTTATTAATGTAAATGCAAATTTAAACATGAATATTCTTTATAGCTTTCAATGGAAATCAGCTCAAGCAATTGAAGCGACCAATTATGAATGGGCTATGTTTTATCCGTGCGTGTATTTATTTGCTATTTATGAAAGTTATTTTAGTGCTTTAGAGAAGTCTGGTCAGGAAATCAAAAAATTTCTGGCACTGCCTTTTGTAGGAGGCGCTTATTTTTCTACAGTAGGTGTTATATTTTCAAATGTTAGTAATATGGTTTTGCCCCCAACATTTGTAGGCATTCTTGGGATTGTTTTCGGTGTAGGTATTGGTGGATTACTGCGCGTTTGGTTCATTCAGAGAATAAAGGTATAAAGAAAAAGCCATGAAGATTCATGGCTTTATTTATGTGTGGGTGGATACGGAAGATCATGCTCTAGTTCAAGAGTTCCAATATCTTCGTTTCTAAACGCTCGTCTCCGCTTTTCTTAAGATCTAGCTGCAGCGCCCAGCCTCTCGATCGCTTCACCCCATAAAATGAACACAAAGACCGTGTTCTTTTTATGGGGTGAAGCGCTTGTCGAGGCTAAACGGGCGCTTCCGCTTTTCGTGTTAAACCTCACTCATTCTGAATTCGGCTGATTGTAGTTCTTCGGCGTCTTTTTCGCGTTCTTTTTTAGCCCACTGGAAGAAGATGTAGCCGAGGGCGGTGCCGTATGATAGTTCCTGAATGATTTTCATGATGATGCCGCCTAGCTGTTGGTCTTCCATAATGCCTAGCGGTTTGAACTGGTCAAATAGTTCAGGTGAAACGGTAGTGCCAGTTGGTACGCAGTATCCCATAGCATTGGCCCATACGGTTGGATCGGTATAGGTTGCATAAAGAGGGGATGATGCGAAAATGATTAGGGCACATGCAGGTGTCAGTAGGACGCCATCTGCGAAAATATAACCCAGCTTTTTTACCCCTGATAACGTATCATATTCTGGAACTGGACAAACGAGTGGCCACCACATTGCGAAAGCTGTAAGGATAAGCGCTGCTTTATAGAAGTTCTGAGCAGTATAGTGAACCATTAAGTAGTCGAATATTTCAGGAATATGATAAAAAGAAAACAGTCCATTAAACAAAAGAAGTGAAATAATTGGGAATGTCAAAAACTTAACGATTTTGTGGATAACTTTGATATTTAATAATGGACGAAGTAGCCACGCTGGTGTTCCTACAAGAATGAGTGGCGGTGCAACTAAATAAACAAGAGCCATCTCTGTCATGTGAATGCTAAGTAATAAATGTCCCATAAGTGATAATGGACCACCGAGACCGATATAAAATAACACGACCCCAATTAAGAAGAAGATCTTTTTATAAAGAGGGACGGGTGTTGCATCCTTGAAGCTATCTTTCCAAGGCCCTGTCAAAAGTAAGTAGAAGCCAGCAATAACGATTGCGGCTACGAGAATTCCAGGGCTCCACAGAGCACTAAACGAAAACGTGCTCGATATTTGTTCCCACATTAGGAACACCTCCAACTATGATCATAATGCTGTTCAGTAATGTTGACCGTTTTCATCATACCACATCATGTACAAGCATCCTATCTTCTGACAGGAAAGCCTTTTCTTTTTCTTCTTCCTCCATTGTAGAAAGGATTGGCTTGGAACTCAAGGGAGGTTCCTGAGTTTCTGTGAAGGAATCGTGACAAGCGTTGACAATGGGCTTAAGACTTTCATACAATGACAACAGAGTAATATATGAATATTTGTTCATATAATGATCGGAGGAGAATGGTTTGGACAATCAAGATGTTCCCAATGAAAAAATGGATTTAGATGAAGAGACGCTTTTTATCGTTTCCCAGACGTTTAAAGCTCTTGGCGACCCTACAAGAATTCGAATCTTGAACTTACTTGCTGATCGGGAGTGTTCTGTAAGTGAAATAGCAGATGCCCTCCACCTTTCACAGTCAACGGTGTCTCATCAGCTCCGTTTTCTAAAAAATCTCCGTTTGGTAAAATTCAGAAGAGCGGGAACGAGTATTTTTTATTCTCCTGATGACCAACACGTTATGGCACTGCTTCGACAAGCCATACATCATGCTTGTCACGATTAAATTTATGTTAGAATAGTACGGAAACGTTCACGAAACTATCGTAACATGACGTGAATTTACGTTATGCTTAGAGTGATAAAGTGAAAGGAGAATGACTTCGTGTTATCTAAAATCAAGCAGCACAAAACCGAATCAGCTGTTATTTTCCTGGCTTTTGTTCTGCCATTTGTTACGATGATCGTGATCGGGATATTGTCTATTTATTTATCTTATAGCGGATAATGCCTGTAAGAAAGGTGGAGCAATCTTGGATATAGGGTCAATACTAGTTTATATGTCAACAGGACTTTTCTTTGTTGTCTTTGGTTTATTCGGCTTCTTTTTATACATGTTAAAGCGCAAAGAAAAAACAGTTCGGCAGGGAGATCGAGAAGAATGAGAACTAAAAATATTCGACTCCTCATAATTTTATTAGCGTTAAGTGCAGTCTGGGGAGTCATATACTGGATATGGGCATTTAGTAATGGTTAAAAAGCCTGTTCGATTGATTCGAAGAGGCTTTTTTGTATGCTACGACACTTATTTAAGGAGGGAGCTATGGACTACATCCAGGAAATGAGAGCATTGGTGGGGAGCAGACCACTTATTTTGCCAGGAGTGGCAGTGCTTCTGTTTAATAAAACTAAAACAAACCTTCTTATGCAAAAAAGAGCAGACAACAAATTATGGGGATTGACTGGTGGATTTATGGAGCCAGGAGAAAACTTTGAAGAAACTGCAGGGCGAGAAACATTTGAAGAATTAGGGATTAACATTCATCAGCTAACGTTCGAATCCATTTTTTCTGGAGCAGAGCTTTATTATAAGTATCCGAATGGAGATGAGGTATTTAGCGTCATCGCCGTATATTCTGGGATTTGTGAAAGTGATGAATTTAAGTTGGACGAAAAAGAAGTAGTGGAAGTAAAGTACTTTCCCGTTAATGAATTACCAAAACATATTAATCCTAATCATCAAACTGTGTTAAAACGCCTTGGTTACAAATGATTTTATTTGTTGACATCGATGAAATAATTTAATAATATAAATACAGGTTAAATGTTTAAACTTTTAAACAGATGGGAGCTTTCTGCGATGAATGGTGAAAATGATCATCATGAAGCTCGTCAACTTTTTCGCAAAAGTACACCGATTTTTCAGGCACTAGGCGATCCTTACCGGCAGGATATTATTTTGCTTTTGAGTGAGCACGACTGTTTAAGTGTGAATGAGATTACGAAGCAATCAAGCTTGTCACGTCCAGCGATCTCACATCACCTGAAAATATTGCGTGAAGTTGGACTTGTTTCTGTTGAACAGAAGGGGACGACACGGTTCTATTCTCTTCAATTGGAAGATGGGGTTACGATTTTGAAGAACCTATTAGATAAAGTAGAAGAGACTTGTTTTTAAGTCGTCTACTTTTTTTACTCCCCTTTATGTTTATATGTTTAAACTTTAAGAAATAAAGAAGGGATGGATATTTTTATGAAAGAAATAGCTTTAATTACAGGAGCATCTGGTGGACTTGGGGCAGATATAGCGACCTTATTCGCGAAAGATGGAATAGATTTAATTTTAGTCGCTCGAAGCAAGGAGAAATTAGAACAACGCTCCCAGGAGTTATCAAAATATGGGGTTCAAGTGGATATCCTCGTAAGCGATCTAGCGAAGCCAGGTGCTGCTGAAGAGTTATTTAATCAAGTGAAAGGAAGACAACTTGATTATTTAGTTAATAACGCAGGTGTAGGTTTATATGGCAAATTTACGGAAACGGATTTACAAACCGAAATGGACATGCTTTATTTAAATATTAATTCACTTACTCATTTAACAAAGCTAGTCGTGAAAGAAATGACGGCACGGGGGAAAGGAAGAATCTTAAATGTAGCTTCTACAGCTGCTTTTCAACCCGGCCCTTTGATGGCTGTTTATTATGCGTCGAAAGCATATGTTCTTTCTTTTTCAGAAGCCATTGAAAATGAACTAAATGGAACAGGAGTAACGGTATCAACTTTGTGTCCAGGGCCAACAAGAACTGAATTTAGTAATCGAGCTAATCTTGAAAAGTCAAAACTTTTTGATGGAGGGACAATGGCTTCTATAGATGTCGCCAAAGCTGGCTATGTAGGATTCCGAAATGGGAAAAGCATTATTATTCCAGGAACTCAAAACAAAGTCCTAGCGACATCCATACGCTTTATGCCAAGAAAGATCGTTACTTCAGTTGTGAGACGCATGCAAAAAGAAAAATAAGAAGCTTGAGTCCTTCGACTCAAGTTTTTGTTCATGAAATCCTCGAATCCCATATTTTCAACTTATGGAAACTTACCTGGATTTAAGATATGGTAAGAAGGAACATTATTCTATTTCTTGGGGGTAATCTTATGAAGAAACGCTTCTTATTGGTTACAGGATTATTGGCAGTGCTCGTTATTCTTGGTGCTTGTGGGAAGGACGTTCCAGATGAACTTGATTGGGAAGTACAGGATTTTACATATACAGATCACACAAATAGTGAGTATGGATTAAGTGATTTGGAAGGAAAAGTGTGGCTTGCTGATTTAATTTTTACGAATTGCGAAACGGTGTGTCCACCAATGACCGCTAATATGTCGCAGCTCCAGAATAAGCTAGCTGCAGCAGATGTGGATGTAGAGCTCGTATCCTTCTCGGTTGATCCTGAACGAGATACCCCTGAAAAATTAGTGGAATTTTCGGAGAAATTTGATGCTGATTTATCGAACTGGCACTTCTTAACTGGTTATGATAACGCAGAGATTCAAAGCTTTGCGGAAAGTAGTTTCAAAACTGCCGTAGATGCGGATCCAAGTTCAGATCAGTTCATTCATGGTACGGCTTTTTATCTAGTTAATAAAGATGGCGTTGTCGTGAAAAAGTATTCTGGTGTTTCGAACGTACCTTATGAAGAAATTGTGGATGATGTTAAAGCGCTACAATAACAAGAAGCCAGTTCCTAAAAGGGACTGGTTTTTTCCTTAACAACTACTGTCAGAAACGACGTAAAATTGACAAAAAAGAACATGATTTCTATAATAACCTTGGAAAGCGATAACAAATTGATGGTTACTTCCATTACTCAAACTAGGGTTTAGAGAAGTTTGGAGGATGGAAAATTCACGATATCAGGAAGATTCGGTATTGTCTCTTAGAGCTTGCCGGCTTTTTCAGTGTGTGATGAAAGACCAGAGAAGGAGAGAAGATCATGGCAGAAAAGCGTCCAATTACCGTGGCAACTGGAGACGGAATCGGTCCAGAAATCATGGAAGCAACACTTAATATCCTAGAACAAGCTGGGGCTGAAATTGAGCCTGAATTTATTGATGTTGGCGAAAAAGTTTACCTTACCGGTAATTCAACAGGTATCCCACAAGAAGCATGGGATTCTCTACGTCGAACAAAAGTCCTTTTAAAGGCACCGATTACAACACCACAGGGCGGAGGTTATAAGAGTCTTAACGTGACGATTCGAACAGCTATGGGATTATATGCAAACGTTCGCCCTTGCGTATCTTACCATCCTGTCGTTGAAAACAAGCACCCAGATATGGACCTTGTCATTGTTCGTGAAAATGAAGAGGATCTCTATTCAGGTATCGAGCATCAGCAAACGCCTGATGTGGTGCAAAGCCTCAAACTTATTTCACGTCCGGGATCTGAGCGCATTATTCGTCATGCGTTTGAATATGCGCGTAAGAATAATCGTAAGAAAGTCACCTGCCTGGTGAAAGATAATATCATGAAATTAAGTGATGGCCTTTTCCATCAGGTATTTAAAGAAATTTCAGCTGAATATCCTGATATTGAAGCGAACAGCTACATTGTTGATATTGGTATGGCCCGTCTAGCTGACTCTCCAGAAGAATTTGATGTCATCGTAACGTTGAATTTATATGGAGATATTGCTTCGGATATCGCAGCTCAAATCGCAGGAAGCGTTGGTTTGGCAGGTTCAGCCAATATCGGAGATCAAATCGCCATGTTTGAAGCAATCCATGGTAGTGCTCCTGATATTGCAGGTAAAGGGATTGCTAATCCGTCTGGTCTTCTTCACGGAGCAATTATGATGCTTGTCCATATCGGACAGCCTGAAGCAGCTGAAAAGATTCATAATGCATGGTTGAAAACGATTGAAGATGGCGTTTTGACTGGTGATATTGCCAAAGGAAAAGACGCTGTTGGAACGAAAGAGTTCGCAAATGCTGTGGTTGATCGTCTTGGTCAATCTCCTTCTGTTCTCGCTCCTGTTGTTTATAGTAAGGAAGTGGAAGAGAAGCAAGAAGAAACGATCCGTCCGAACTACGTTCCTGAGCGTGAACTTGACGGAACAGACGTATTTTTATTTAACAATACGCTTACGATTGATGAAATTGCTGATAAACTCACTCGTGCAGCAGAAGCAAGCAATCATGAATTCGTTATGATGACAAATCGTGGTGTGAAAGTATATCCAAACGGGTTCTCCGAAACGTTTTTATCCGATCACTGGCGCTGCAGATTCCAGCCGGTTGAAGGAAAAAAAGAAACACAAGGAATGATTCGTGAGCTTCTATCTCAAATCGAGTCTGAAGAATTAGACTGGATTAAGATAGAGAACTTATATCGATTTGATGGGAAAATTGCCTATTCATTAGCTCAAGGACAATAAATAGTGGAAGCGTGCCAAAATGGCACGCTTTTTTTTGTGCTTTTTGGAGTTGGATAAATTAAACTGAATTGCAAAAACTACTAGAAGAACTGGTGAATGCGTGGTGAAAAAAATGTTTCGATGGTTGAAAAAAAATCACTCTCCCGATAAGTTAAAAAACCTTCCTGAACTTATACGAAACTTACAAGATTCAGGAGATTTTCTCCATCATGAAAGCAAGCAACAGGATAGTTCGTTTTTTATTTATTATTTTAAAACGCTCGTTCACGAAACGGAGCTCAATGATCATATCCTTCCTTACCTTGTCGAAAAACCAATAAAGACGCTGGAGGAAATACCAGAAAGGGTTCCAATTCCAGGTGTGATCATTTCAAATGATTTGAAAGAGATCTGTGAAAAAGTGATGAGAGGTTTTGTCATCATTCGTTTAAATGCAAATGCAAAAGAATGTGCGCTTATTCCATCACAAGTGAAGAAGGCAAGAGCCGTTACCCAGCCAGAAGTAGAATTCACAGTCGTTGGATCGAAAGAAGCGTTTGTTGAATCGCTTGATACGAATATACACTTAGTTAGGAAACGGCTGCCTGTGCATGAATTAAAAGCCTACGAGTTAACAATTGGGAAGTTGACTAATACGAAAGTAGTCGTTCTCTACCTTGATGGCATTGCAAACGAAGAGAACGTTAACACGGTAAAACAGCGACTTGAAGATATTAAAGTGGATCAAATTGTGGATAGCTCTGTGTTAATGCAGTTAATTACAGATGATCGTAACTCTCCTTTTCCACAATTGATTGATACAGAAAGACCTGACCGGGTTACATCCGTTTTATGTGAAGGAAAGGTAGTTGTCCTATCGGATGGTTCACCACAGGCATTAATAGGACCCACCACGTTGGTCGAATTTTTCTCAGCATTCGAAGATTATTTTGTTAACTGGATTGTTGCATCAAGCGCCCGATTGATTCGAATATTTGCTATTTTGTTTTCCATTCTTGTTACGCCTGTTTACGTCGCTACGTTGACATATCACTACGAATTAATTCCAAAGGATCTACTCGGTACTCTGGTTAGTTCAAGGCAGCGTATTCCGCTGCCGCCAATACTAGAAGCCATCTTTTTAGAATTATCGATTGAGTTACTAAGAGAAGCAGGCGCAAGACTTCCAACAAAAGTTGGTCAAACAATTGGTATTGTTGGGGGTATCGTCATCGGAACAGCATCAGTTGAAGCTGGATTAACGAGTAACGTACTGTTAATCATTGTCGCACTATCGGCGCTCGCGTCTTTCACCACTCCAGTTTATCGCATGAGCAATACGATTCGATTAACACGTTTTCCATTTCTTTTATTTGCTCATCTTTGGGGACTTCTTGGAGTTACCGTTTGCTTTAGTTTCTTAATTGCTCATCTACTTAAGCTTAAATCACTAGGAAGACCTTTTCTTGAGCCTCTTTATCCATTACGTGTACAGGATTTAAAAGATGCCATTATCAGGTTTCCATTAAAGTTTCAAAATAAACGACCCATTCATTTGCAGTCTGAGGATACGGTACGATTCACTCCTGTAACGAAGAAAGAGAAAAACGATTTTCATGAATAAGGACAGAAAGGAGATGCTTTTCATATGGCTGGACCCGAGGTGAAAGATCAATATAAAGTATCTCCATTTCTTGTTTTCTATCTTGTTCATTCTGTTCAAGTAGGCGTTGGTGTTATGGGGTTTCAGCGAATCAGCGCAAAGGCCGCTGGTAATGACGCTTGGATTTCTGTATTAGCAGCGGGTTTAAGTTTGAACGTTATTATTTTCTTAATATATAAAATTATGATGAAGGAAAAAGGGGATCTTATTTCTTTACACCAAAATCTTTTTGGAAAATGGCTAGGGGGATGTCTTAGCTTAATCGCCATTGGTTATTTTATTGCAATGGCCATTACAGTACTCAGAACCTATATCGAAGTGGTTCAAGTATGGATGTTTCCAGATTTAAATAAGTGGATATTTGGAACCGTGCTTTTATTCCTTGTTTACTATTGTTTATCTGGCGGATTTCGTGTAGTAGCGGGTATCGCCTTTTTTGGAGTGGTTCTTCCCTTTTATCTTGTTCTTACAATGGTCTTTCCTTTGTTCTATGGTCAATTTCGAGATTTACTTCCCTTCTTTAATCACTCATTTATGGAAATGTATGAGGGAGCTAAAGGTGCCTCTCTATCTTATTTAGGTTTTACAACATTGTTCATGTATTTACCATTTATTAAAGACGCAGAAAAGTCACATCGGTGGGCTCAAGGTGGTCATCTCCTAACGGTTCTCATTTATACGCTTGTCATGATTACAACGATTGCTTTTTTTAGTACAGAACAATTAGATAAAACGATTTGGGCTACGTTAACAACCTGGAAAATTGCAGAAATGCCATTTGTACAGAGATTTGAATACATTGGAATTGCATCTTGGGCGCTTGTCATTCTTCCCAATATTTGCATAACAGTTTGGGCAGCTGGGAGAGGAATTAGAAGATTGTCACGGATCAGTCAGCAAAATGCGACTATTCCTATTCTTATTGTTGTGCTAATTAGTAGTGGTGTGTTTGCAAGACGTGAAAGTATTGATTTGTTAAATCAATATACAAGTAAATTAGGGTTCTATTTTGTTTATGTGTATGTGCCATTTTTGTTTGTTGTACAGTACATAAAGAGTAAGGTGGGGAGATCAGGATGAAGCGACGGGTGTGTATGATTGTTTGTATGTTCTTCTTAACAAGTTGTGTACAAAAAAGTATTCTTGATGACATTCAAATGGTAACCATTATTGGATATGATCTTCCGGAATCAGATGAGGAAGAAGGTCAAACGAAGGGCGTTGCCGTCGCCCCTCAGTATGAAGCTGATGGAAGAATTGAGAATAATGTTTTTGTTCAAACAGCAGAGCTTAGTAAAGAAATACGAAGTCAATACAATTCAGAGTCGCCGAAACCCTTTGTAAGTGGAAAGCTACAGGTTGCCCTTTTTAGTCAAGATATAGCTGAGACTGAAGGGATTATGAAGTTGGTAGATACGCTTCAAAGGGATCCTTCGATTGGATCTAGAGTATTTTTGGGAATATCAGGGACTGATGTGGAAACATTGCTAACCACGAATTATGGTAATGTGGACACGGGAACCTATATTCATGACACATTAAGTCACAATAGTCGGCATGGTATGCTTCCTGAAACAAATCTTCATGATTTTTTATATAATTATTACTCTGTAGGTGATGATCCTTTTCTCCCTTTAGTTGTGCTTGATGAAGATAAGGTGAAAATCACGGGGATTGCCTTGTTTAAAGGTGATAAAATGGTAGATTCCATTAATGCTAAAAACCTTTTTACATTTAAAGTTCTTCATCAGAAATTTTCTAGCAATGATTCGTTTACTGTGAAATTGGATGAAGAGGAACATGCTGCGATATACAATATTGCTTCAAAGCGGAATATTAACTTAAAGATGGTTAACCGTAATAAAATTGTCCTGCATGGTAAAGTTCTTGGAGTGATAAAAGAATATTCAGGCGAGAAGCTTACACCTGCTAAGCTTAAGAATATTGAAACCAAGATGGAAAAGGATATTGAAAAAACCGGGATGGACATGATAAACAAATTTCAGGATCTTAACATCGATCCACTTGGAATCGGAAGTGCTGTTCGGAGCGTTACCAGAGGAGATTTTCATGAAGAAGATTGGGAAAAACGTTATCCGGACATGGATATAACCTTTCAAATGGACGTAACAATTACCGAATCAGGGGTTATTGAATAAAAACAAGCGTACTTTGCTTCAAGTACGCTTGTTCTTGTTTATTGGACTTCGATCTTCCTCTCCATTGTTGATGTAAGAGAGGTTAGCTCATTTACGACAATTGTTAGTCGTTCTTTTGCTTTTGTCTCGATCATATAACCCTTTTCATCAAAGCAAGTCGGATCCGCACAGAACTGATCAGGTATTACTAGAGCATAAAGGCCTCTCATCACTGTTCGCATATTATTGAGAGCATTGATGCCGCCCTTTCCTCCACCACCTACAGACGCAAGAGCTGTAGGTTTATTTTTGAAGTGTGATCCTCCTAAGAAATCAAGCGCGTTTTTTAATGCGCCACTCATCCCGTTGTGATACTCAGGCGAGCAAATGATGAACGCATCTGCCTGCGTAGCATGAGCGATTAGTCGCTTTACTTCTGGATGATCAAGGTCTTCTTTTCTACCTTTGAACAATGGCAGGTCATGAAACCCTGCATCAAATGTAAGAACTTCAATTCCTTTTTCATCAAGCTGATCCGTCACCGTATTTGTCAAATTCCTTGTCATAGACTTGTCTCTAGGACTTCCGTTCATTACCATTACTTTCATTTAAATGCTCCTTTCTACTACCTCTATATTCTTTCCATACCTCATTTGTGAGCAAATGAATCTCTTATTAGCGTATAAAACATCTAAGCAACTTGCATCGCAAATAAGGAGGGGTCACGACTCATACTTTAGTCTTAGGATTGATCTTCGAACCAGTTCTGTTTTGTAGCATAGAGAGCAGCTTGAGTGCGATCGTGGAAATTCAGTTTTGAAAGAACACTACTTACGTGCGTTTTAACGGTTTTTTCTGTGATATAGAGAGCAGCTGCTATTTCTTTGTTGCTTTTCCCTAACGTGATTTCTCCTAATACATCTCTCTCCCTAGGGGTTAGCAAGGAAAGTTTTCGCTCTTCTTCTTCGCTTTTTTCTGTCATATGAGACATAAGCTGATTGGTAGCTAGAGGATGGAGGTGCCGATTTCCACGATTCGCTTCTCGAATGGTGTAAATTAACTCATCAGGATCAATATCTTTTAATTGATACCCCTCAGCGCCAGCTCTAATAGCTGGAAGAACATGATCTTGATCTGAAAAGCTTGTTAAGATAATAATTTTGATATGTGGTAGACTTTTTTTCAATTCTTTTGTTGCTTCAATGCCATCCATTTCTGGCATAATTAAATCCATTAAAATGATGTCTGGAGTTAATTCTTTTGCTAGTCTGACGGCTTCTATGCCGTTTGCTGCTTCACCGATAATCTCAATATCCTGCTGAGTTTCAAGAAAAAAGCGTAGTCCTTTTCTTACCATAAGATGATCATCAGCTAAAAGTAGTTTTATTTTTCTTTCCATGTAAATCCCTCTTTCATAGTGGCAGTCGAACTTGAATTTTTGTTCCGGTTTTGGGTTTGCTAAAAATCGAAAAGGTGCCTCCTAGTAATGCTGCTCGCTCTTTCATTCCTCTAAGCCCTAGTGTGCAATCCCCGATGGTTTCTGGATTAAATCCATTTCCACAATCGACAATCGTAAGGGTGGCTTCTTGTTCATTTATGAGAAGGTGAAGAGTGACGTCTGCTACACCGGCATGCTTTTGGATGTTATTTAATGACTCCTGTCCGATTCGAAAAAGCGCTTCTTCAATTGGCCGGGGAAGATGTTTAAAGCCAGACACGTCACAATTTGGATTCAGGCCTAATCCGACAGCGTAAGATTTAAGGGAAGTCATAAGTCCAGCCTCGATCCCTACAGGCCGAAGCTGCCAAATTAACGTTCTCATTTCTTGCATTGCTTCTTGAGAAAGCTGTTGTATGTCTTGTAAAGCATCACTGAGTATATTTGGAGCATGAGGGATATTTTGTGCTCCGCGTGCTGTCATGGATAGGGAAAAAAGCTTTTGACTGACCGAATCATGCAAGTCTCTCGCAAGTCTATTTCGTTCTTCCGATAGAATAAGTTCCTGTCTTTTATCATTCACACGAGATTGTTCAATGGCGAGTGCCATATGATCAGCAACTGCGTGCAAGATTTCTCCATCACTTTTAGAAAAGGATGGAAGCAGCGTGAATAAGATACCAATTGACTCCTTACGAATCATCACATGTTTTGCCTGAATGACAAGAGATGGTAAATGAATGGGAAATACATTTTTTTGGAGCGTCACAGGTTGATGGCTTTGAGCGGCTTCTTGTATTTCATGAATCGTTTCCTTAGAATATGTTTTAGTCCTTATGCTGCTTTCTCCATTTTTGTAAGTTGAATGGAGGATAGCGTGAGGGTGACTTTTTGATGAAAAACCGACGAATGGCCAGTTGAATGACTGACCTGCATGATGCACAATTGCACGAATGATCTCATCATCACTTTCATGTTGCCACAATTCTCTCGTTAAGGTTTCTAATTTTAAGTAATTCTCAGCTCGCTTTTGTTCATCTTGATAGAGGCGTGTTCGTTTAATGGCAGTACCAATCTGAAAGGCAACAGACTCTAAAAGCGTTAACTCTTCGTCTGAAAAGGTTTCTTTACCTGGCGAACCAACGTTTAATACCCCAAAAGATTCACCTGCGGCGGTTAATGGAACGGTCGCATGATGCGTCAGTCCTTCTGTATCACCCGTCTGGTGGTAAAGGGCGTCTTCTAGACGCTTGCATTCAATTATATTTACGGCCTGATTTAATCGTCCACCCCAAAATTTATTTAAGCACCAGCACGTTCCTTTGCACATTGGTTCTTTCTGATTTTGAGTGAGAGCAGCGGGAAGTTTTACATCAGCTTCACATGTATAGTGACTTTTATGATTGGATAGGAAAATCCATCCCGTTTTTAAACCAGTGACACTTAACAAATCTTCAAGTACCGCTTGAAGCATTGGTTTCAGATCTGTAGAGCGATTTAATGTCTCAGCGATTGTTTTGAGAGTGAGCAGTTCTCTTTCATGACGTTGATCGTTCATCGATATTCCCCCAATTTTCAAACAATTGACAACGTTTATTATACTATAGACGAGGTTATTCTCTAAAGAGTGGTATTTACAAAAGAGCGGGTTAACGTCATGATCATGCTATAGGATCAGGGAGGAAAGCATATGAGAATTAAAGAAAAAGCGACAGAACTTTCGTCAGTTCAACTCATTGTACTTTTTTATGTCACTGCGGTTGTGCTGTCGACCATTTTATTAAGTCTCCCAATTGCCCATCAGGAAGGTGTTCATTGGAGCTTTATCGATGCATTGTTTACAGCGGTAAGTGCGATTAGTGTAACAGGCCTTACAGTTGTATCTACTGCTGATACCTTCAGTACAGTAGGGACATACATACTAGCATTTGTTCTACAATTTGGTGGGATTGGCATCATGACACTTGGTACGTTTGTTTGGCTGTTAATGGGAAAGAAAATAGGAATGAAAGAGCGTCAGCTGATTAGTACAGATCAGAATCGAGGTACATTAGCAGGATTAGTAAAATTAATGAGACAAATTCTTGGACTTATTCTTCTATTTGAAGCAATTGGCACCGTTATTCTCGGAATTTATTTATTAAAATATTATGATACGTGGCAAGAATCATTTCTTCAGGGTTTTTTTGCTGCAGTCAGTGCGACCACAAATGCAGGATTTGATATTACAGGAAATTCACTTGTCCCTTATGCCAATGATTATTTTGTACAAACCATTAATATGATGCTGCTAATTTTAGGTGCAATCGGATTCCCTGTCCTAATTGAATTGAAAGATTATTTGTTTCAAAAAAAGGAAGCTGTTGCTTATCGATTTACTTTATTTACGAAGGTTACAAGCACGACGTTTTTTGGACTCATTATCATCGGAACTATCCTTATATGGGTTTTAGAAGCTGGGCATTTCTTAGCTGATAAATCCTGGGATCAAGCCCTGTTTTATTCCCTCTTTCAATCGGTGACAACGAGAAACGGCGGCCTCGCAACGATGGACGTAAGTGAATTCGCTTTACCCACACAGATGGTTTTAAGTTTACTTATGTTTATTGGAGCCTCTCCAAGCAGTGTAGGAGGGGGCATACGAACAACAACGTTTGCTGTTGCAGTCTTAACAGTGATTCATTTTGCTAGGGGGCGGAAGAGCGTGAAAGTTTTTGGAAGAGAGCTCCTTCACGATGATATTATTAAATCGTTTATCGTTATCTTTACCGCAACTGGACTGTGTGGTCTTGCAGTAGTGATTCTTTCAGCAACCGAATCATTCTCGCTAGCGGCAATTATCTTTGAGGTAACTTCAGCTTTTGGAACAACCGGTTTATCTCTCGGAATTACCTCAGAACTAAGCACCGCTGGAAAATGTGTGATTATCTTCCTCATGTTTGTTGGAAGAATCGGGATTATTTCCTTCTTACTTATGATGCGTGGGAAAGCTTCAGTTGAACATTATCATTATCCAAAGGAGCCAATTATTACTGGTTAATGAGACTTCCGTAACAAATGTATCAATAAGAATACGTTTTCATTCGTGCTAATATTTTCTTCCTAACAGGGGTATAGGTATACTACTTCTCATTCTTAAGGAGGAAAGGATCATGTATTCAAAAATAGTAGTGGCTTATGATCGTTCTGAAGATAGTGAAAAAGCTTTACATCAAGCGGTTAAATTAGCAGACTTAAGCAAAGCTTCTATTTATTTAGTGCATGTTGCAAAAGAATCTAATAAACTTTCAAGCCAACCCGCGACAAGAATTCCCTATGGTACAGGAAGTATTGGAAATGAAGGGCACGCAGGTGTCCCGGCGCCGGTTCCTGAACAACAAAATGGAGTCATGATTGAAAGAAGCGAGGGAGAGGCTATCCTACGTGAAGTAAAGGAAACATTACAACATATGGGTGTTAATGTTCATTCCGAAGTAAGAAGTGGTGATCCCGCGAAAGAAATTGTAGATCTAGCTGTAATGACAGAAGCTGATTTAATCATTATTGGAAGCAGAGGATTAAGTGGTATTAAAAAATGGGTACTTGGAAGCGTTAGTGAGAAAGTGGCGCAACAGTCTCCTTGTCCTGTCTTAATTGTAAAATAAAAGCCTGGCTACCAGGCTTTTTTTATTTGGTATAATGTTAAATAAAAATAACTTAAAGTAAGGTTTACTTAACATTTTGTTTGGTGTAGAATACTATTATAAGAGATGAGCGAGGAGTTAAGGGGATGCTGAAGAATCGAATTAGAGAGCTAAGAGCACGATTCCAATTAACACAGCAGCAGCTAGCTTCCAAAGTGGATGTAACAAGGCAAACGATTGCCGCTGTTGAAAAGGGAGAGTATGTCCCATCTTTATTGCTTGCAATGAAGATCTGTCGTGAATTTGACATGGCAATGGAAGAAGTATTTCAATTACAGGAGGAATCGGAATGAAGTTATCTGTGATTTACATGTTGAATGTCATTGTTCTTGGTCTTTTTGGATGGGCAATGGTAACCTATTACGATGCCGCATCCCAATTTCAAAATTTCATGAGCGGTAATGGGGATGAAGTAATGATTAACATGACACCTATCCTGATTACTCTTCTCGTTGCTAGTATTATTGGATTTGTGATTACTCGCAATAAGAGAAGAAATAACAAAGGGTGGAAAGAAGCTCTTCTGCTTCCTTCCGAACTATGTGAAGACGATGAACGAGAAAAAAACTTGACGGCCCATGCTTGTCGAAATGCTTACATTGCAATGATGTTTGCTTCGCCACTTTTAATTGCAGCTATGACTTTGCAGCCTGTCATTTCGAAAGATTTCTCAGGCTATCCCATTTTGGTTTTGCTGCTGCTACCATTTGTTCAAATGAGTGTCTTTTATTTATCTCTCCGTAGAAAGTTAAAATAAGTTTTACCAGCAAAGTTTCACAGTGAACTCGCTACAACGATCATCGTTTCCTGCATTAAAATCGATACGTATGGCATCTGGGGTATAGGAAAGATGGAAGGGAGAAGTGACACCAGCCGCTTGAATTAAAGAGTGAACATGAGATTGATCATTTTTTTGTGCTGCATCTTTTAATTCATGAGCAAACTGGGCATCCTTGTTCACTTTATCTAGGAGTTTTTTCCCTTGCTCCATGAGATTTGTACATGTTGCAGCTGAACGCTGGAAGCGGGTCACTTCAATAGGCGGGTAAGGACGATAATAAGAGTGGAAAAAGGGAGAATAAGGCCATTCGCTAGATTGATTGTGATTAAATGACATCATTGTCCTCCTGTAGACGTGTTACTCTTACCTTATGGCACTAATTCTAAAGGTGTGCGTCTCCTATGGATTTGTGAAATCTGTTTCGAACAGGTTACAATAACGCAGAAGACGTTTGGAGAAGGAGCATGATGTTTTGAAGAAATATGTTATATTTACAATCAGTCTGGTTTGCCTTTATTTTATTTTAAACTTAATAATTGGTTCGGTTGTGAATGCAGTGTTCCAACCAGAGTGGTTAACGGTTTGGGGTAAGGCGCAGCAATTAACGAGAACAGTGACATTCGGCCTTTTATATAACCCCATCGATCTGATAAGTTTGGTTTTATCATTGGTAATCAGTTTGGGCATTACTTCTAAAATAAAATCATCTTAAATCGTGCTGAGGCACGATTTTTTTGTTTTTAAAGATAGGAGGCATTGGTTATGACGTTAATGCAAAATGTGAGAATAAAGTGGGTAAAGGAGTGGTTGGAGTGAAAATCAAACAGATTAAACAGAACTTTCCTTATCATCTTCTACTTGAAGCTGATCCATCTTCCGCTCATATTGACCGTTATATAAGAGAGGGATATTGTTACGTAGCGGTGGAGAAGGAAGAAATCATTGGGGTCTATGTCCTAGTGAAAAAAGAAGAGTACACATCTGAGATTATTAATATTGCTGTAAGAGAGGATAGAAGAGGGCAGGGGATAGGGAAGCTGCTTATTCATGACGCCATCCAAAAATCTGCAACTCATGGCGCAAAGAAGGTTGTCATCGGGACTGGTAATTCGAGTCTCGATCAATTAGCGCTCTATCAGAAATGCCACTTTCGAATCACAGAAATTATTGAAGGTTTTTTTGATAGTTATCCGGAACCGATTATTGAAAACGGAATTGCTTGTCGGGATATGATTCGACTAAGCTATGTAATAGAGTAAGGATGTTCAAATGAATACGCCTATCAAAGTGGTGCTCTCTGAACTCGAACACTTTACCGAAGTGGTGCTTCAAAGGAGAGGGATGCTAGTTATTCCTTGAATGATCTTATGGAATCGGAATCCTTAGAAAAAAAGTTGTAAACGCTTTCCTTTTATTTGTAAAATAGAGGTGAATGGAGGGGAAAAGATGAAAGACGTTTTTATTTTGGAAGGTGCAAGAACGCCATTTGGATCATTTGGAGGTTCACTTAAGGATATTAGTCCAACTGAGTTAGGAATCACAGCAAGTAAGGAAGCGCTCAAAAAAAGTGGGATAGAGGCTAGCGAAATTGCTCTTTCTGTGATTGGAAATGTCATTCATTCCACATCAAATGCCTCTTATCTTGCACGTCATATTGCCCTTGGGACAGGAATCCCAATTGAAAGTCCTGCGCTAACAGTAAATCGTCTGTGTGGGTCTGGCATGCAAGCCGTCATTTCAGCCGCTCAATCCATCATGATGGGAGATGGCCAAACTGCTCTCGCCGGAGGAGCTGAGAATATGAGCTTATCTCCATATACTTTAAGAGGAAGTCGTTTTGGAGCTAAAATGGGCGCTCCAAAAATGGATGATATGCTGTTGGCGACGTTAACGGATGAGTATACCGGAACTGGAATGGGGATAACGGGGGAGAACCTTGCAAAAAAATATGGGATTTCTAGAGAAGATCAGGATGAGTTCGCTACTCAAAGTCAGCAAAAAGCAGCGGATGCAAGAGAAAAAGGCTTATTTGCGGACGAAATTGCACCGGTTGAGATAAAAGGAAAGAAAGGAATTGAAACCTTTTCCATTGATGAGCATATTCGCGAAGGAACGACTGCCGATAAGCTAGCCAATTTAAAGCCTGCATTTAAAAAAGATGGAACGGTCACTGGTGGAAATGCAAGTGGAATTAACGATGGAGCAGCATCGGTTGTATTAGCAGAAGAAGAGTACGTTACGTCAAAGAATCTCAAGCCGCTTGCTCGCATTGTCTCCTGGGGAATAGCAGGAGTAGATCCTTCAATCATGGGAATCGGTCCGGTTCCTGCTATACGCCAAGCATTGAAGAAAGCAGGACTGACGTTGCAAGAAATGGACTTGATTGAAGTGAACGAAGCATTTGCAGCTCAGTATTTAGCGGTTGAAAAAGAACTTGAGCTTGATCGCTCACGTGTGAATGTGAACGGAGGGGCAATCGCTTTAGGACATCCGGTTGGTGCTAGTGGGACGCGAGTACTTTATACATTGATAAAAGAATTGAGACGTAGAAATGGAAAATATGGTGTTGCTTCCCTATGTATTGGTGGGGGACAAGGAATAGCTATAATCGTTGAGGTAAACTAATTTGTCAGAAAACATTGCCAATTGTGGTCAAGTTGCGTATACTAAAACTACTAACTAACGGAAAGGGGTTGTGCATGATGGTAAATAACAAAAAGAATGCGCTGTTAATTTCATATCGTGCACAGTCCGAGTGGTGAGAAGTATTTTTACTTCTGTTTAATAAGATTAAAACCATGGACTGTGCACCCCACATGTCCATGTTTTTTTTTCGTTATCAGTCAAAGTGGCTGATTGTATGAGAGGAGCCGGCATTTGTGTACGGCTCTTTGTTATACGCACACTTATTAATCAGGAGGCTTTCAATTGAATCGAATCGCATTAGGATGGAACTCATTTTTTGAAGATACGTATCAGACGGTAAATAAAAAAGAATTACTCCCAGCTCGAGTGAGAATGGAGCATCGAGGAAGTTATGTGCTTTCAACAGGAGAAGAAACTTACACAGCAGAGCTTTCAGGTAAGTTCAGGTTTGAAGCCGAACATCGTGATTCTCTGCCAGCGGTTGGTGATTGGGTATTGATAAGTCCTGGAACGGATCAAAAAGCAATGATCCACTATCTTTTTCCTAGGAAAAGTAAATTTTCAAGAAAAATAGCCGGTACCACTACAGAGGAACAAATTATTGTAGCCAATGTTGACACAGTCTTTCTTGTTAATGCTCTCAACCAAGACTTTAGTCCAAGTCGGATTGAACGATACCTTCTCATGGCATGGGAAAGTGGCGCCAACCCCGTAATTGTCCTCAGTAAAGCAGATCTTTGTGAGGATATTGAAGAAAAAGTAGGTGCACTATCTAGCATGGCTGTAGGGGTGCCAATTCATGTCGTGAGTTCAGCGACTGAAGCAGGACTAGAGAGCTTATTCCCTTATTTAACGGAGGGCACGACTACTGCTCTCCTCGGCTCTTCAGGTGCTGGAAAATCTACTCTTATTAATAAGCTATATGGCCAAGATATACAGGTTGTACAAGATATCCGCGAGGGTGATGGTAAAGGAAAGCATACGACAACCAGTCGTGAGCTAATTATGCTTCCATCAGGTGGCGTCCTAATTGATACGCCTGGTATGAGAGAGCTTCAGCTCTGGGAAACAGATTATCTTTCTCAAGGCTTCCCTGATATTGAGGCATTTGCACAACAATGTCGCTTTAGAGATTGCAGGCATGATGGTGAACCAAGGTGTGCCGTAAGAAATGCCATAGACGAAGGGGTATTAGAAGAAAGAAGGTTTGAGAATTATAAAAAATTTCATCGTGAGCTTGCATTTCTCGAACGACAAACGAATAAAAAAGCTCAGCTTGATGAAAAGAAAAAATGGAAAAAGATAGCCGGAGATCGTACGAGAAAACATCGCTAGCTGGGGAAGGAGACGGATTAGATGACGGATAAACGCTCTGTTTTAAACGAATATGCTTCGCTAATTACTTGGTTAGAATCGACTGCACTAAAGATGAGTAAGGATGTTTTTTTTCAGCCTATTAAACAAGGGAAATGGTCTCCAGCTGAAATTCTGTCTCATATCATGAAATGGGATCATTATCTTCTTAAAGAAAGAATTCCTTTTCTTCATAGTGAAGCCAATCTACCTAGACTGGATCATGTAGAAGAAGTCAATCAGCGTGCAGCAGAGTATGCGAGATCTGGCTTATCAAAAGAAAAATTAATTGCTGAAACCATAGAAGCGAGAAGGCAAGTGGTGGAACGTCTTCAGCGAATTAATCCAATCGAGTGGAAGAGTACATTTTACATCGATAAGTATCCAAATTGCCTTACAAGCTACATTAAAGGCCTTATTGAGCACGATGATCACCATAAACTTCAAATAGAAGTCTTTATGAATAAGCATGGAAGTTCTTTGACACACTTTTCTTCTTAGCCAATCTCATTCGCTCTCCTCCTTCTAAATGGTCGGATAAGAAAGACAGTCCATGGTAACGCTAAAAAAGGGGAGGTGAGAAGAATGGCAAAACATAAAGCTAACCCTACAACCAATGGCCTGGCTTCATCCCAACCTGAAGGACAGGGTACGGGTGTAGAAGTAGGAATAACGTACGACTCTAAACGAAAAAAGAAAAAGAAATAACAACGAAGCGCTGCTATGAGCAGCGCTTTTTAGATTGTATATCGAGTTTTCCTTCCTTAGTAAATTTCTGCAAACTGTCTGATGTGTAAAGTGTTTAGTACGCTAATGAGGCGACTTGTTGCTTCAAGTAGGTTTTCTTTCGATAAGGTAGCAAGAGGTATTTTGATCCTGACAGCTTCTTCATGAAGTGAAGGTGAAAGCAATACATGTGCTTCAAAAAGCGCATCCATCAATTCCTCAAGATGTAAGGCGGGTTTAAAATCAAACCAGATTGCCGTAGTGTCTTCTACCTTTAAAAAGGTTATTTGGTCTTTTAAAGTATTTAGTTTGTTGTGAACTTGTTGTTTTCTTTCAAGTAATTCTTCTTTTACCTCTTCAATGTGTTTATGGATTTCTTTTGAATGAATAATGTTATAAATAATTTCAAGAAAAACGGGTGAAGGGATCATGCTAAGTTGAACTTGAACTTCCGATACTCGCTTTAAGACATGTTCAGGGCCTAAAATCCATCCTAAACTTAAACCAGGGGCGATACCTGTAATGTGTCCGATTTGCAAGACGAGTTTTCGCTCCATGCCAAGTTCGTAAAATGAATGGGGATTGTTATCGTGAAATCCTTTGAGCAAAGAGAATTCAACTAACTCTATAATAGGAATTCCTATTTTTTCACATAAGGTTATTATTTTTTTTCTTTGTTGGGTTAGAGCGGCTTGCGTTAAAGAGCAGTCATGGGCTGTTAGTGAACTAGAAATAATTAGTTTAATTCCATCTTTTAGGAATTGTAGGTTGCTTAAAGGTTGCTCATTAGAGTAACGAATAACCTGGATGCCAGAAGCTAAAAAAAGATTCAGTAGTGAATCGTTTATCGGCTCCTCAACCGCAATCACATCTCCGGGGTTTAGAAAACATTTCATAGCTAACAGCACAGCTTGTTCAAGACTGGATGACAATACCATGCTTTCAGTCGAAGGAGAGTATTGAATAAACTGAGTAATTGCGTGATTCAATTGAATGGTCGTTGGAGAAGTTTGTTCGCTATTCGTTGTATAGGTGGCTAAATCATAGGCATTTCGAGCAAGGCACAACTCAGGCGCCGGAATACTTGAGTTTAAGTTAATGAACGAGGAATCATTCATCTTGGAATAAGATTTTTCTGCTAACGGTGTGTCTTCAGATAAATGCTGATTTCGAAGCTTATTCCAGGTAGTAGAATGACTAGGGATTAAGTCGGCCGCATCTAAACTGACTCGCGTCCCACTTCCTTGTCTAGATGTAATAAGCCCATTTGCTCGTAATTCAGCATAAGCAGTCGTAACAGTGCTCCGATTCACTCCAAGTTGAACTGCTAGATCGCGTTCAGCTGGTAGGGTATTACCCGCTTGGAGAGAGCCATTTATAATTGAATTTTCATAGTAATCAACGATTTGTTTGTACAACGGTTTGCTGCTCTCTGTATGGAGTACAAATCTCGCCATTGCCCATCACCTCACCCCTATTATAGAGAATTTTAGAGATAATTGTATAAAATTTTCAAAAAAATATAGCGAAAGCATTTCACTAAAAATACAGGTTTTAAGCCATTAGACGGATATTTTTGTAGAAAAAAACAAAATGGCTGGTATACTTTTGGCTAAATTGGATGGTTACAGAAAGTTTTTTGAAATTTAAAATAAGTTTAATCATTCAGTTAATTAAGAATATTCAAACCTCTAATCGGTATTGGTTACATATGTTGAGTGATATGACCTCCCTGTTATAGATCTCACGACGTTTTCCCATCGATTAGTTTTGTTTGAATGGCTACATAAGGTCTACTTA
Organism: Guptibacillus spartinae; assembly: GCF_028610625.1. Classification (GTDB taxonomy): domain Bacteria; phylum Bacillota; class Bacilli; order Bacillales; family Guptibacillaceae; genus Guptibacillus; species Guptibacillus spartinae. The sequence continues at coordinate 26,343 of NZ_JAQQWU010000007.1, read as the reverse complement.
AAATAGACCTTAACTGAATGGTACAAACAAATAGGGGGTAACACAATGAAGAAAAAGTTTTCGCTTCTGCTTTCGGTCATCTTATTGTTAAGCCTTTTCCTTGCAGCGTGTTCTGGTAATTCGAACACATCAAGCAACACGAACAGTGAAGGAGAAGCGACTAGCGGAGATAGCGATAGCTCGGAAGGATCAGCTGAACAGGTTCTAAATTTAACAGATACACAGGATATTCCGACTATGGACTCAACACAAGCAACGGATACTGTTGCATTTAACGCGATGAACCAGGTATTCGAGGGTCTTTATCGTCTTGATAAAGATAATAAGCCTGTTCTAGGTATGGCGGCAGAAGAGCCGGAAGTTGAAGAAAAAGACGGAGAAACTGTTTATACATTTAAAATTCGTGAAGATGCGAATTGGTCTGACGGCACGCCAGTGAAAGCAGACGATTTCGTATATGCATGGCACAAAATTATTCACCCAGATACAATGGGCGGATATGCATCTATGATGGGTGCGGCAGGTATTAAGAATGGTAATGAAATCATCACTGAAGGCGATCCTTTATACGGTAAAGTAGAAGAACTTGGTGTGAAAGCAGTAGATGAAAAGACACTGGAAGTTGTTGTAACACAAGAAGTTCCGTATTTCTTTGACCTTCTCACATTTGCATCTTTCTACCCACAACCTTCAGAATTTGCTGAGGAGCAAGGGGATAATTATTCACTTGAAGCTGATACAATGCTTTACAACGGTCCATTTACGCTAGCTGAATGGAATCACGGGGAAGGCTGGAAGCTTGCGAAGAACGATGGGTACTGGGATGCTGACACAGTACAGTTGAAAGAAGCGAATTACAAAATCGTAAAAGACGAAGCAACGCGTGTGAACCTTTATGAGACTGGAAGCATCGATCGTGCTGCTCTAAGTGCAGACTTCGTTGATCAATTTAAAGATCGTGAAGATTTTACGACCATCCTTGATACAACGATTTATTTCCTACGCATGAACCAGAAGAATGAAGCACTTGCGAACAATGATATTCGTAAAGCCCTATTCTTGTCCTATGACCGTGATGGTCTTGTAAATGTATTGCTTAACAATGGTTCAGTAGCAGCTCGCTATCTTGTACCAAAAGAATTCCTATACTTTAACGATGAAGATTTCCGTGCACCAGCTCCAGACGGCTATCTTGCCGATCAAACTGCAGACGATGCTGCTGAGTACTGGAAAAAGGGTCTAGAAGCTCTTGGTACAGATAAAGTTGAGCTTGAATTCCTTACAACGGATAGTGACCTTGCTTCTAAAATCGCAGAATATGCGAAAGATCAGTTTGAATCTAAGCTAGACGGACTTACGATTACAATCAATAAGCAACCTTGGAAGCAGTTCCTTGATCTTGAGGACGCTGGAGACTTTGATATCTCAACTGGTGGTTGGGGACCAGACTATCCAGATCCAATGACTTATGTATACATGTTTGAAACAGATGGCGCATACAACCGTATGGACTACTCTAACGAAGAGTATGACAAGCTGGTTTCTGATGCTAAGACTGAATCTGACGAACAGAAGCGTTGGGAAATGATGCAAGAAGCAGAGCGTATTCTAATTGAAGAAGATACGGCGATTCTACCAACTTATCAAGGTGGTTCTGCTATAATCATGAAAGACTATGTGAAAAACTATCACATTCACAAGTTTGGTGCAGATTCTTCTCTTAAATGGGTAACAATCGAAAAGTAAAAGTTTCATTAGATAAGCGCGAGCCATTAGGCTCGCGCTTTTTTTAAGGTTGAGATTGTTGTGTCGTCTGGTGGTTGTCTAACCATTCTGGAAGTATTCGCTGACGTGTATGCTGTTCAAAAGCATAAGCAAGCTTAATTAATTGGGGTTCGCTAAACGCTTTTCCTGTAAAGGTAAGGCCAAGTGGTTTTTTATTAGATGTGAAACCTCCAGGAACGGTTATAGAAGGATAGCCTGCTTTTGCAGGGAGTGTTGAGCCATATGACCCTACAAAAAGCAATGCGTCTAGTTTTTCAGTTTCCATAAGGAGGTCTAAGCCTTTTTCTTTTGCTTGAGAGATATCTCGGACGCGACTGTGCAAATACTGTGCTTCTGTTAAAGATCCGCTCGTTTCATTTGCTTCGAGTAAAACGGATTGACCGTAAGGAAGAGTTAACGGGTTTTGTTGATAGTAATTAATAATCGATTGAAGGTCACGGAAAGAAGCGCTTGTTTCTTTAGCTAGGTATCGGTTAATACCAGACTTAAACTCATAACGTAAAACCTGATAATCTTCTTCAAGCTGTTCTTGATCTGAGCAAATTTGGTCAATATTTATCATCGTGCAACCCATTTCTTTAAGGTCTTCGCTTGCTTTATCTAATTTCTCTTGTTCTTCCATATGCATCGTATCGTAATAGCCTTTCTGAACAATTCCAATTCGTAATGGTTCATATAACATAGGGAGTAGATAAGGCGTGTAATCTTTTTGGAGAGGGGTAGAATGTGTGGCAGGATCCATAGGATCTTCTCCTGTCAAATGACTAAGAAGAATAGCTGCATCTGTTACATTTCGGGTCATTGGGCCGGCCGTATCTTGTGAAAAAGAGATTGGAATAATACCTGAACGACTAATTGTTCCAACAGTAGGCTTAAGACCAACGCCTCCATTCGAACTTGAGGGGCTCAGAATGGATCCGTTCGTTTCTGTTCCAATCGCAGCGGTAGCAAAGTGACAAGCAATGGCAACGGCTGATCCAGAACTGGATCCTCCTACGTCAAGAGTACGAGGGCCATATGGATTCAGTACCTGTCCGCCTCTTGAACTATACCCATTTGGCATTTTATCGCTCATGAAATTGGCCCATTCGGTCATATTGGTTTTTCCTAAAATAACAGCACCCGCGTGACGCAGTTTCTTCACTAAAAAGGCGTCATCTTTGCCATAGGAAGTAGCTAGAGCTTGAGAGCCAGCACTTGTATGCATGTGATCGCCTGTATTGATATTATCTTTTAATAAAATTGGAATGCCGTGTAGAGAACTTCTTATCCCTTTTATTTGGCGCTCACGATCAAGAGATTCTGCAATCATGACTGCTTCAGGATTGATTTCTAGAATGGCGTTCACTTTGTGATTATGGTCGGCGATTTGATTGAGATAAAATTGAACGAGCTGCTTTGAAGTGAATTTTTGAGCAAGCATCGCCTGTTGAAGATCGAGAATCGTGGACCTCTCTAACCAATCGATAGATAGCATTTCTTGTACCTCCCAACACTTTTTATACCTATTTCGATAATAAATGGAAAATCCCTTTTACATCCATTTGTTCTTTATTCGGATAAATAGGACAACAAAAAACCGAACCTTGTCTTAAGGTTCGGTTTTAATTCGTTATGCCACTCTCGTTTGGCGAGCAAACCAGGGTTTTAATTTTATAAAGAAGGCAACAAATATACTTGCTACAATCGCGCCTTTTATGAGATTAAATGGTGTAATACCGGTTAATACAAGTGCTTGACGGGCAGAAGCTGACATTTCTTCAAAGCCCATGAACCAGGTGTATGCTGGAAGAATAATTAAATAGTTCAACAATCCCATCATTGCTGACATTAAAATTGTTCCAAGCGTCAAACCAAGGGCTAATCCCTTTTGCGTTTGATTAAACTTACGGAATAGAAGTGCTGTTGGTACAACAAAGAATATTCCCGCAATAAAGTTAGCCATTTGACCAATTGGGACACCTGTAAAGCTACCTTGTATCCCAAAGTGAATAAAGTTTTTAATCGCTTCTACAAGGATTCCTGCAACTGGACCATATAGAATGGCAACAAATAGCGCTGGAATATCACTGAAATCGATTTGAAGGAAAACAGGAAATCCAGGTAGCGGAAAATCTAAAAGCATTAACAAGTACGAAATACTGCTGAACATGGCAACTACAATCATGCGCTGCGTTTTTGAAACACTTTTCATTTTGACATTGCTCCCTTTTTTTCGAACCACCGAAAAAGGAGATGTGGTCCCAATGCACACAAAAAACCATGAGTATGGGGCTCATGGTTACGGCATGGGGAAATAAGCAAGCTTCTATAAAAATTCAAGAAAGCTTACTACTCCACCATCTTCTCCCATCCAGACTATACTGTCGGCTCTGGAATCACACCAGATCCTGCCCAAAACACAGGCTCGCGGGCTTGAGGAATTGCTTATCCTTCACCGCCGGTCGGGAATTACACCCTGCCCCGAAGATAGTTCGTTATAATGTTTACAAGTACATTATACAGGGAGAGAGAACATTTCTCAATAAAAACCTCTTGAAACTAAGGTATATTATGATAACGCTTTCAAAAATAATATTAAAAACTCCCTATCCATTAGGACAGAGAGCTTGAAGTAAGCGTTATTATTTTTTCTCAGAAAGCCATGTCGCGACCATTTCAGCTTCTTCCCCTTGAATAACGCCAGCGGGCATGCCGCCACTTTTCCCATTTTTGATAATCTCGAGAATTTCATCTTTCGAATACTTACCACCAACGGCTTCAAGTGCTGGACCAGCACCACCACCAAGGTTTTCACCGTGACAAGATGCACAGTTTTGTGCAAAAACTTTTTCAGCTTCTCCACCAGCGGAATCGCCGCCTTTTTCACCGCCACCTTCTTCAGCTTGCTCACCATGACTGGCTTCATTTCCACCAGCGTGTTCTTCGGTTGTGGAAAGCCAGTATGTAAAGCCTACAACCATAACTAGGAACAAAATTATTGCAGTAATATAAGCGGATGATTTACCCATTCTGTTCACCTCCTGTATCCTCACCTTTATCATACTTTTCTAACATTCAATTATCAAATATATTTTGCTTAATTCTTCCTGAATTATGTATCTATGAGAACTAGTAAATAAATCTTCTAATTTAACCTGGCAATTCATAGACATAGAGTGTGAAGTGAATGAGAAGGAGGGAAGAGAAATGAAAAACAGCTCTCCAAGGCTGTTTGGTGATACAAGCAGTAGAGAAATTCGATTCATCTCTTTTTTTACAGTTGCAGGACTCATTTTTTTATTTGTAGTAGCAGGTGTCATTTCCTCTTCGGAAACGAAATACCAGCTTTCCTCTTCTATGTTACATGATTGGATCACGAGCTTTTCAACAGAAGCGATGGTATATGGAATGGGGACTGAGAATCACTATTTAACGCAAGTATTGCCCGAAGAAAGTGAACCGCCAGCGCTGTCACTTGTCACATTTCAATTTATTACGAGTGTGAAACCTGGCGATATAAGGAGTCTTCTAGGAGGGGAACTCCCAGGTTTTGCATTATATGATGCTAAAATTCACGTTGCTGGAGAAGGGACAAACTTTACGAATCTTCCTGTAGAATCCGCCCCGCCTTTGAATGATTTGCTTAAAGAAAGAGAAGTCCCTACAGAGAAATTAGAAATTAAGGATACTAAGGATAAGGTCACACCACCACTTCAAACAACAAATGGAAAGAAAGTCGCCTTTATTTATCATTCGCATAGCTATGAATCTTATCTCCCTCTATTAGGTCTTGAAGGAGAAAAAAATGCTGATCTAGCGATAGATGGAAAAACAAATATTACGTTAGTAGGGAAATTGTTGGGAGAAGAACTTGAGGACAGAGGAATTGGCGCTCAAGTAGATGATTCCAATATAGGAGCTTTATTAAAAGAAAAGGGATGGACCAATGGAAAAGCCTATGATGTTTCTAGATCAATCGTTCAGTCCGCTGCTGCTGGGAATGAGGATCTTAACTTGTTTATCGATATCCACCGTGATTCATTAAGAGAAAAAGATACTACAGTTACGATAAATAATGAAGAATATGCTCGTACTGTATTTGTGGTGGGGGAAGAAAATCCAAATTACGAAAAAAACCTAGCGCTTGCAAAGGAACTTCATGAAGCTCTAAAAGCCAAGTATCCTGGATTAAGTCGAGGAGTTATCGGTAAAAAAGGGCAGGGAGTGGATGGTATATATAATCAAGATTTATCACAAAATGCCATGCTAATTGAAATGGGTGGAGTGGACAATAACCTTGAACAACTCAGCCGTACTGTAAAGGCCATTGCAGATGTCATAAGCGATTATTACTGGGGAACGCAGAAAGTAAATAAATAAAAGAAGGAAGCGCTGTGAAACAACACAGCGCTTCTATAATGCTTCCTTCTTTAATGTTAATACGCTGGTGGCAAGACCAACTGCGAAAATTGTGATCGCTGAGTACAGCGTAGCGTTTAACCCAATTGTTTTAGAGCCTATAAGTATAACAAGGCCATCTATTAAAAAGATGATTACCCCAACATTCAAAGAAACCATGCGAGCGATGAATTGAGCGAGCAAATCTGTTCCACCTGTACTTGTTTCATATTTCAACATAATTCCAATGCCTGTACCTACAAAAAAGCCACCTAGTAATGCACTGATAAGTATAGGAAAAGCAAAAGCGTAGCGAAGGGGGGATAGGAGATCGATGAAAAAGGAAGAAAGTAATAAACCGTGAAGGCTATTGTAAAAGTAAGGACGAAAATAAAGGAAAGCAATAATATAGAGAGGGATACTTAAACAAATGATGGTAAGCCCAGTTTGATAACCCCAAATGTATTTTATAATTAAGCCAATGCCGATCATTCCACCATCAATGAGATGATTTGGCACAAGAAAGGTGTTGATCCCAATGCCAACTAAAAGACTTCCTATTACAACAGCAGCTATTTTTTTATACATCAGATGCTCACCTGCTTGTTCATGGTTGTATCAAGTTTATGTAGGAAGTTTTGTTTTCATTACGATCAGATAAAAGGATAATTGATTACGTTGATTGACATTGAAAAAATATGAGGATTTGAAAATATTACAAGTAAGCATTGAAACCTTGCCTCAGATGGGCAGTTCATGTGCTCATGTAAAGAAAAAACAAAGTGAGAAAAACTCACAAGTGGAAAAATGGAGCGAACTAAATATAGTACATAGGTACGATAGGGTAAAATTTTCATTATAAAAGACAGGCAATTAGCCTGTCTTATTTTCATTTCATCACCCATAAAAGTTATATTTTTACAATTTATTTTTTGTGCAAAAAGATTATATCATGTAATTTTCTAAGTTGTTATTGGGAAATTACATCTCAAAAAACCGCCAATAAACTCATGTTTTCTTCTATATTTCCCAATACAAATGAGCGAAATTCTGTGATAATCTACAAATGTACCAAAAATTCAAATTATTCCGAAATGGAGGAAATGAAATGAAAAAAGGAATTGCCGTTGTACTTGCCACAGGTTTAGCATTTGGGGGCGCCCTTCCTTCTGCTTCAGCTGCCTCTACTAAAGATTTAAATGCGGAGCAGAAGCAAGCGCTAGAAAAAATGGAGATAGTGAAACAAGATTGGGAAAAAGAACGGAAGGTGCCGTCATTCTTATCTGGTAAACTATCAGAGAATCAAGTGAAAACAGAAAAAGCAGTAAAATCATATCTTAAGTCAAATGAATCTCTTTTTAAAGTGAAAACACAAGATTTAAAGCTAGTGAACGAAACAACCGATGAATTAGGCATGACACACTACGAATATGTTCAAACAGTGAAGGGTGTTGAAATCGACGGCGCAAAATTCATCGTACATACGGATGAAAAAGGCGAAGTAACAGCGGTCAACGGAGATATTCATCCAGAAGCAGCGAAGAATTATAAAGGGAGTTCTAAAGTAAAACTTTCTGAGAAAGATGCAGTTAAAAAAGCATGGAATCATATTAATGTAAAGCCAAAGAATGTCGTAAAGGACGAGCCAAGCTTTGTACGCAAGTCTGATGTTTCTGATATGGTAGAAAAAAGTGAGAAGGTCGTTTATGAGAAGGATAATCAGTACTACCTAACTTATAAAGTACAGCTTCAGTTCATCGATCCTTATCCAGCAAACTGGCAAGTTTATGTAGATGCTCGTGATGGATCAGTCGTAGATGCCTATAATGCCGTTGCTGATGGTGCTGAAACTGGGTATGGATATGGGGTTCTAGGTAACTATAAATCTCTTAATACGTATTACTCAAATGGAACGTATTATCTCTATGACACAACGAAGCCAATGAGCGGGGTCATTGAAACGAGAACAGCGAATAATAGAACGTCTCTTCCAGGAAGCTATGCAGTAGATAGTAACAATGCGTTTACTTCTAGCTCTCAAGGCGCTGAAGTTGACGCTCATTATAATGCTGGGGTCGTATATGACTATTATAAGAACACACATAATCGCAATAGTTTTAATAATAATGGCGCAACCATCCGTTCAACTGTTCATTATGGCTCGAATTATAATAACGCCTTTTGGAATGGCTCACAAATGGTCTATGGTGATGGGGATGGCTCTGTTTTTGCACCCCTTTCAGGAGCACTTGATGTTGTCGCACACGAAATTACACATGCGGTGACGGAGAGAACAGCAGGCCTGCAATACCAAAACCAATCGGGTGCCCTTAATGAATCAATGTCTGATGTATTTGGTTACTTCGTTGAACCTGGAGATTTCCTAATGGGTGAAGATGTCTATACACCTAACAAGCCAGGGGATGCGCTCAGAAGTTTATCAAATCCTGAAGCATACGGTCAACCGTCCCATATGGATGACTACTACTATACTTCATCAGATAATGGCGGAGTTCATACAAACAGTGGAATTCCTAACAAAGCCGCTTACTTAACGATTCAAAGTATTGGGAAAGCAAAAGCTGAAAAAATTTACTACCGTGCTCTCAGCCTTTATATGACACCTACAAGTAATTTTAGCTCTGCTCGTTCGGCGCTCCTTCAGGCCACTTCTGATCTTTATGGTACAGGGTCTACTACTTATAACTCAGTAGCAAATGCATGGAATCAAGTTGGCGTAAATTAAGCAAAAAGAAAGAAGAGTTCAAGCTGAACTCTTCTTTCTTTTTGCTTTTTATTTCAAATAAGAAAAAGAGCAGCATGAACGATGGGAGGATGGAAATAGTATGAAAGAATAAGAAGGTCCGATTAAAAAGAGGAACAACGATTAAGAACGGAAGCTTCCTTTTCCATTTTTGTTGGATAATGGGTATAATGAATAGAGATTACAGATCGGAGGCGCATAATGGAACACTTAGATATGCATCATATATTTGAACTTGGACTTATTCTAACGATGATTGCTGCGGGTATTACCGCAATCGCAAAAAAACTGAAGCAGCCCTATCCGATCGCTTTAGTTATTATTGGAACGTTAATCGGGTTATTTAATATTCCGGTACTCGAACCCCTTAAAATGTTTATTACCGAAGGAGACGTCTTTAATTTTGTTATTTTAACGATTTTCCTTCCAGCTCTTCTTGGGGAAGCCGCTTTGAAGCTTCCTTTTGAACATTTAAATCAAAATAAAAAGCCAATTCTTGCCCTGGCGTTTGGGGGAACCTTTCTTTCTTTTTTAGTGATTGGGTTTTCTACTCATTTTCTTTTAGGATTATCCATTCCTGTCTCATTCGTATTTGCAGCATTAATGAGTGCGACTGACCCTGTTAGTGTATTATCGATTTTTAAAAGCATGGGGGTCAATCAAAAACTCTCAACTGTGATAGAAGGAGAAAGTTTGTTTAATGACGGTCTTGCCGTTGTCCTATTTAAAATATCAGCTTTTTCTCTTCTCGCCTATCTCGACATGGGCTGGGGAGGATTAACAAGTGGTGTTTTTGAGTTCGTTAAGGTTGTGGCAGGCGGATTACTAGTTGGTGGTGGATTAGGATATGCGATCTCCATCCTTACAAAGTATTTTGACGACTATCCACTTGAGATTATTTTTAGCATTCTTCTTTTCTACGGTTCTTATTTAACAGCAGAGAGCATTCATGTTTCAGGCGTCATTGCCGTCGTAGTAGCTGCTTTAACGTTTGGTAATTTCGGATCAAGAGTCGGAATGAGCCCAACGACGCGCTTAAACATTAATAACTTTTGGGATGTAGCGGCTTTGTTAGCCAATTCAATTGTCTTTTTGATGGTTGGTCTTGAAATTACGCGTATTAATTTTTCTGATCAATGGGGAACGATTGGCCTTGCACTCTTAATTGTGCTCATTGGAAGAAGTATTGCTGTTTATGGTAGTACGTTATTCGTTAAGGGGCTGCCCTGGTCATGGAGGCATGTTCTAAACTGGGGTGGCTTAAAAGGATCTTTATCTATTGCACTTGTACTAAGCTTACCTAGTGAATTTGCTGGAAGAGATACCGTGTTAATTCTTACGTTCAGTATTGTACTTTTCTCCTTAGTGGTACAAGGGTTAACGATTAAGCCACTAATTAGTTATTTTGGTCTAAGAGCAAAACACAGTGGGTCTAAGGAATACGAGGATATTGTTGCTAACTTACATCGTCATGAGGCTGGGATAGCAGAGATTAAGAAGCTTAAGACACAACTCTTTGTTCCTGAACCTGTTTATTCAGAATTACTGACTAGTTACCAGAACGAAATAGATAAAAGCCATCGTGAGCTTGACGCGCTATTAAATAAATACCCAGAGCTAAAGCAAAGTCAGTTGATTACGCTAAGGAAACATTCACTCTATGCCCAATATGATAAAATTAACGAGCTCGAACAAGAAGAAATTATTTCAGGAGAGATAGCTGGCAAGTATAAAGAGCTATTAAATAATGGACTGGCCGACTTTGAAGAGGAAGAAGTGGTGAAAGATTCTAAAAGGGCACATTAAGCTGTTACATTTGTAGCAGCTTTTTATTATGAGATGCATATCCTATTAGTAAGCTGGACAAAGCAAGGGTAATAATAAGAAAATTTCGTTTATTGTTAATTGTAAGGGGTATGGTTTACAGTAAGTTAAGCAATAAGGTATAGTGTAAAAAGTCATTTTCAACCACATGAAATAAACTCACAAGGAGGACTTTTGAGAGAAAATGCCTTATCTTCAGACCGATCGTCTGACCATCATTCCTTTCTCTTTTGATTTGATCAAAGCAATGACAAATAAGAAGGAACTAGAAAAACTTTTACATGTCGAAGTACCGGAAGAATTTAATAACGTTCAGTTTGAACAGTTTTTACCCTTTCACCTAACGGATGATGCTATTTCAAGTCACAGGTGGGAAGGAATTCTCATTCATACTTCTGATGGAAAAGTTATTGGTACGATGGGATATAACAATATAGAAGCATCAAGCAACCTTGAGGTAGGCTATCATTTAATCCCGGCTTATCGAAATAAAGGTTATGCCATTGAAATGGCTAGTGCCCTCGTTAACTGGGCTTTTCCAGAGAAGGAAAGTCAAGAGGATAAAGAAGAAATGAATAACGTGATGAAACGGATTGGTTTATCAAAACTAACAGTTGAACCACACATTCTCAAGCACAAAATAGATGAAGAAAAGTTTATGAAAGAAAACGAGTATATGTAAAAACCCTCCAATTTGGAGGTTTTTTTTGTGGGGAATCATCTTACTAATAACGGCAATTTAAAATGAAAAATCTGAAAAAATGAATAAAAAAGAAGGGAGTTTTTGTCGAAATAGTTATGGTATAATCATCATTGTTTTCTAAAAAATGTAACTGCATAAGCGGAGTAAAGGAGCATTTATGCGCCCGACAATACGTAATGAAATTAGAATGGAGGAAGAAAAACGAGCCAATACGTTATTTATTTCTCTCTTCTTTATTACTGTCATCTTATATGATGTGTATCGATTTATCCTCAGTCCCTTAATTGATCCTCACACCGACATGATTTTACTAAATGACACAAGCTCCATGGTTCACTTAATTCTAATCTATCTTCTTGAAATTTCGTTGATTCCAATTTCGAGGTGGTATTCTAACAAACAATTACCCTATGTGACAAAATATCTTTTTTTTATTGTCTTTATGGTGAGTTCTCTAATGACAGAAATTTTCCGTTATGTAGGGACGAGTGATGTCTATGCAAGCGGAAGCCCTGTCGAACTCTTTTTTATTTTGTTTTCACCTCTGTTCGTTAACAAAAAATTCTATTTGATTGTTGTTGGAGGGCTATTAAGCAAATACGCCATTATGGGTGCTTTAACGATGTCTCCTATAGTTGTGCTACCGATTTTATTGCTGCTTTTATTTTCTGTCATTACGTTTATTATTTTAAATCGGTTTCAGTCTTATCTTGATACCATTGTAGAATCGTATGAACGTGCAGGTCATAATGAAAAGTTAGCAGTGATTGGCAGAATTGCAACAGGCATTACTCATGAAATTAAGAACCCCCTGACCTCTTTGAAAGGCTTTGTTCAGCTTCAGGATTTAGAGAAAACGTATAATCCTAAGTATTCGAGAATTATGCTTCAGGAATTAGAAAGGTTAACCATCATCGTCAATGATTTAATCGTGATTGGAAAACCGCAGTCCATTCAATTGAAGCCAGTGGTACTAAAAGATTGCCTTGAGTATGTAGTGAATTTATTGGAGCAAGAAGCTGAGAGGAAGCAAGTTACGATCTATACGAGTTACCCTGATGAACGATTGAAGATAATGGGGGAAGATGTGAGGTTAAAACAGGTCTTTCTCAATATAGTAAAAAATGCGATTGAAGCGATGCCTCATGGAGGAGAAATTCGTGTGAGGCTCGTAAAAGAAAAAGAGTGGACAATCATCCAAATTATGGATAGGGGAGTAGGCATTCCGAAAGAAGCAATCCCTCAATTAAATCAGGCATTTTATTCAACGAAAGAAAATGGGACTGGCCTGGGTTTAATGGTGAGCTATAAAATCGTAGAAGATTATGATGGGAAAATAGATGTTCAAAGTGAAGTGAATCAAGGTACCACCTTTTCTATCAGTTTTCCAACCATCATGCACTCTTCAGCAGACACAACTGTTACATTATCGTCTAATCAGGGTAAGTACTTTATGAAATGACGTGAAATATCAAACAATATCAAAACTCTCACATATTTAAGTAATCACCGTCATCTCTCGTTAAAATAGGAGTATAAACAAATCAAAGGGGAGAAAGGGTGACCGATTGATGGGTTACTATGACAATAATGAAACAAGAGTGAAACAATCGAAAAGTGGAAGGAATTGGTTTTTTCCGAGCGCGTTTGGAGCTATTGTAGGAGCATCGATCATGCTTGTTGCATCGCCTTACGTCTCTAACATAGAGCAACCTTCAACGAATCAGGCTGCAGTCACGACAGCTAGCGGTGATGTGGATACAACGAATGTAGCTTATAATGTATCATCTGATATTACATCAGCTGTACAAAAAGCGCAGGATGCCGTCGTGAGTATAACAAGCTACCAAAATCAGAGCGGAGGTTTCTCTTTAGAAGATCCTTCTGGTCAGTCAGGACAAGCCGCATCGTCAGGTTCTGGTGTTATTTATAAAAAAGAAGGTGGCAAAGCCTATGTGGTGACAAATAACCACGTTGTGGAAGGAGCCTCCTCAGTTGAGATTACGTTAAGCAATGAAAAAAAAGCTGAAGCGAAAGTCCTTGGAACCGATGCTTTAATGGATCTAGCCGTTTTAGAAATTGATGCGAAAGACGTAGAGGCAGTTGCCGAACTTGGTTCTTCATCCAACTTACAAACAGGAGAACCTGCCATTGCAGTTGGCAATCCACTCGGTTTCCTTCAGGGATCGGTTACACAAGGAATAATCAGTAACCCGAGCCGGACAATACCGGTCGATCTTGATCAGAACGGTCAACCTGATTACGAGGCAGATGTGATTCAAACCGATGCATCAATTAATCCAGGGAACAGTGGTGGGGCATTAATCAATATCAAAGGCCAACTAATCGGTATTAATTCGTCAAAAATTGCAGAGGAAACTGTCGAAGGAATAGGTTTTGCGATACCCATTGACGATGCACAGCCAATCATTGAACAGCTTGAAATGACTGGTGAAGTGAAACGACCTGTTATGGGGGTAACTCCTGCTTCATTAGCGGAAGTACCAACACAATACTGGACTGGAACTCTCAATCTACCTAAGGATGTGGATAGTGGAGTTGTGTTAATGGGAATTGCTCCAAATTCACCTGCTTCAGATGCTGGATTAAAAGAGAGAGACGTTGTCGTTAAGCTAGACGATACTGAAGTGAAAGATTCCGCAGCGCTTCGAAAGTACTTATATTCAAATAAAAAAGTCGGTGATAAAATGGATGTCACCTTCTACCGAGACGGCAAGAAACAAACTGTTACGATGACTTTAGCAAATCAGAATGGATTGTAAGAAAAAAACCTCTGGATTACGCATCCAGAGGTTTTTGATGGTTGACTTTCGATTCATTCATTCTTGTAAGAAAATAGAATACAGGTGTATCTAAAAGGGCAAGGGCCATTTTAATAACAAACTGAGAAAGAATCATAACCCAAAGGTTTGGAACTGTTCCAGCAAAGGCTATGGTTATAAAAATGGACGTATCTAAAAGTTGAGAAGTAAACGTACTAACGTTATTTCGTAGCCATTTATGTCGATTGGAAGTTCGCTTCTTTAATGCAGAAAAAATATAAACATCCACATGCTGTGAAACAAGATATGCAGCAAGACTCGCCAGTACAAACCGGTAATTTTGCCCGAGCAGAATTTCATATGCAGCCTGTGTATCCGCTGCAAATGGGGCTACCGGGAGAAGCATACCAAGATAAATCATAATGCTAGCGAAAATTTGTGCGATAAAGCCATATTGAACGGTTCGCTTTGCTTCCGCTTTTCCGTACTTTTCATGAATGATATCTGTGAAAAGAAACGAAAAAGCGTACATGACAACGGCCGCTGGAATGACGAAGCTTCCGATCATCACTACTTTTCCTGCCAGTACGTTTGCGATCACAATCGAGGTAGCAAACAGGACATTAAACAGGACAAGGTTTCGATCGATAAATTGATCAGCCATTTAATTAAGCTGTTTTCTCACGAATCGCTGTAGTTTTCAGTTCGATACCACCACGTGCTGATTGATAAACAGTGATGGTCACTTTCAAAGGATCAATGGCGTAGACAACGTCATCTGCAATGCGAGCAGCTAGTGTCTCGCAGAAGCTTCCTTCATCACGATAGGACCACAGGTAAAATTTTAACGATTTGGATTCGATACATTTCTCATCTGGTACGTAAGAAATCTCCACTCGACCAAAGTCAGGTTGTCCTGTTTTAGGGCAAACCGCTGTAAATTCAAGTGCATTAAACGTGATTTCCTGAACGTTCGGTGCATCAAATGCTTCGTTTTTTATTACTTCTCTAGCTTGTTCTACACTTTCTGGGCGAGGCATCGGACCAGAAGAGGGTAGCCATGCTTTATCCATGCTATTCATTATTATTCCTCCTTTAGTTTTGATGAAGCAGGAAGGTTACGAACTGCTGTCATACAACGTTGTCTATTATAACAGAGGAACTTTCCAATGCGAAGTTGGAAGTTCGGGCCAAATTAGCTAGTTTAGCTTTTAACATAAAGGGAAATAAAAAACTAGCTAAGTAAACTCAGAAAGACAATAGGAGGAATTATCATGCAAACAACGACTACGGCAGTAAACAATGAGAAGAATGGTAAGCTTGTAAAAGGGATTTTAGTAGGAGCTATTGTAGGTGGAGCGGTAGCGATGCTTGACTCAACAACGAGAAATAAAGTGAGATCAACCGCTGGTACGTTCAAAGACTCTTCGAAAGGGTTTTATACTCGTGTGAAAGAAAACCCGAGCGAAGTGAAAGACGACTGGATGGATCGCATTCAATCAGCTTCTTCTGTTTTAAAAGAAGCGATGAACGATGCTCAAGCCCTCTATGAAAAAGTTAATGATGATGTGGTAGATCAGGTGAATCAAGTGAAAGAAGATTCAACTGAAGTTCTTTCTTCGGCAAGAGAAGCGAGTGAAGAGTTAAAGGACATTGGCAGTAAAGTAAAAGATGCCGGGCAGGAAGTAACAGAATCAAGTGAAAATGAGTATGAGCCAACTAACATTCCTGGTAGTGAAACACGAACTCCTGGTAGCACGTCAGTGAATCCGAAGACTTCTCCAAATACAACGCTATAATTCGTTCAATAAAAAAGGACTTCCGCATCGTGTGGAAGTCCTTTTTCTTTTAATAAATGTAAGATGCACCAATGATAATTAGAAGAATAAACAAAACTACGACTAACGCGAAACCTTGACCGTATCCATATCCACTCATCGCTGTTCCTCCCGTCAATATGTGTCGCTTCCTTACTAACGTATGTGGAAGGAGGAGAATGGGGACATAGGCGAATGCCCTTTTTAGGAAGAGGAGCGTTACTTCGATCGGATGGCAACGGATGGGAAATCAGTGAATATCGCCGAACAGCCAGCTGTTTTGAGCGCATGAATGTGATGAGGTTCATTTACTGTGAAAGCACGAACGGGAATACCGCGTTTTTGTGTATTCGTCATAAGATGATCATCAATCACTTCCCTCTCTATATGAATACTGCTCGCACCAACGTGACGGAGGTAGTCCCATGGTTCAACTAACTTTTCCATTAGAAGAATAGCTGTCTCCACTTTGCTACTTCTTTGAGCGAGCCGCTGAATACTATAGTGATTAAAGGAGGAAATGATTGTTCGATCACAAAGCTGATAATGAGTAAGCAGGTCAAGTACACGACTTTCTAAATGTTCATATGGAAAGATAGCATTTTTCAGTTCAATATTTAAAACGAGAGAAGTGGAGGCAAGCCATTCTAAAACACTCTTTAAAGAAGGAATGGACGTCCCTTGAAAGCGACTAGAGAAAGTTTGTCCTGCATCTAGTCGAACCAAATCTTTGTATAGGAAGTCTTTCACCAAACCAACGCCGTTTGTCGTTCGATCAACTCGTTCGTCATGGATGACGACAGGGATTAGGTCTTTCGTTAATTGGACATCAAGTTCGATTCCGTGAGCGCCAGCTTTGTGAGCCGCCTGGAATGAAAGAAGGGTATTTTCTGGATGTGTCCCAGAAGAACCGCGATGCCCATAAATATGAAAAGAAGAAGCCATATGTCACCTCACTCTCGTTTTGTTAGAACGATCTCTCTAATGGTATTCGCGCAGGAGAGGAGGTTTTCCTTTGTCTTTGGTCGCCTCCTTTCCTACTGAAATCATTAGGTTCTGTATAGTGGAAGGCTGCATAGATGTTAAATGAGCAGAAAGGGGCGGGACTTTGGATAAAGGATTTGAATTACCAGAAGCGCATTCTCATTACTTTAAGGGTGACGTGGAAGAGCGGCTGAATCATCGCCACTTGCAGATTATAGGATTCAGCTTTCCGGTAAATGGAACCTCTTATGATCAACATGTTCATCGAATTGAAGGGATAACGGTTATTGATAAAGGACACCAACACCGTTATAGCGTTGAATCTGGACCCCCAATTGCTTTACCAATGGGTGGTCATTATCATACGTTTAGTGGAGAAACGAGGTCAAAAGAAAGCCATAAACATTATTTTTCAGGCAAAACGAGTCTTCCTATAGGCAATTATCCTTTAAATTGGTGAGAAGGCGATGCGGTGCTTCCGTTACATTTTTATTTAGGACTTATTTTATTAATAGAAAGTATCCTAAAATTAGCGGGAAACAGTACACCTGCAATTTCTATTTCCCCTTTCGCAATTTTACTGGATGATGTATAGAACGCTTCATTTAAAAAGGCTATGAATGTTAGTGATTTTGGCTCATTCGAGTGAGCCAAAATCTAGAAATCAAATAAAGCGTCATAAGGCCAAATCCCTCAGCCGCTAAAAATATTTTGAATTTTAGTTATAAATATCAGGGCGTCGATCTTCAAAGATGGGGATGCGACTCCGAATAGATGGTATTTCTTCTTCATCAATCAAGCCTGTTACGATTGTTTCCTCTTCCCCTGCCTCTGCGATAATCGTTCCCCACGGATCTATGATTAAAGAATGTCCACCAAATGCATTATCTGGATCTGTGCCGACGCGGTTACAAGCAATCACATAACATTGGTTTTCAATAGCTCGGCTAATAAGTAATGCTCGCCAATGATCTGTACGCTGTTTCGGCCATTCGGCAGGAACGAATAAAACTTGTGCGCCTTCAATGGCATGAAGACGAAGCCACTCTGGGAAGCGAATATCATAACAAATGAATCCCGCACTAGGGAGGTCTTCAAGTGTGAAGTGGCTTTTCTCATTCCCTGACACAAGGTATTTCTCTTCCTTCATCAACCGAAATAGATGAGCTTTGCTATACTCATGGATAAGCTCTCCATCTCGATTGAAAACGAGCATCGTATTCGTGACATGATCAATGTGTTGCTTTGCAATTGAGCCACCTACGATACTTACATGATTCTTTTTGGCTAGGTCTGAAAGAAAGGCAATTGACTTTTCTGCATTCGTATCGCCAATTTCGTCAAGTCGCGATAAATCATAACCCGTCGACCACAATTCCGGTAAAACAATAATATCTGGTTTCTCATGAACAGCCTTAGAAACAAGCTCTTTCACTTTGGAGAAATTTTCTTCTGGGTTTCCAAACGCAATATCAAACTGTAACAGAGCGATTTTTTTCATTGTTTTTCCTCCTTGTTTACAAAATAAGCTTTACATGATTGTGTATCCAAGATAACATAATTTACTAGAATTTCACGAAAATTTTAACAGGATGTGATTCTTTGAGACAATTTCAAACTTCAGATGCGCTTAAACGACTACCGGAGCAATTTTTTGCGAAGCTTGCTGGAAAAGTAAACCGCTATGTAGAGGCGGGCTATGACATTATTAATCTTGGACAGGGAAATCCTGATCAGCCAACACCTGATCATATTATCAAATCCTTGCAGCACGCAGCTGAAAATCCTACCTATCACAAATATCCGCCTTTTCGGGGCCAGCCCTTTTTAAAACAAGCGGCGGCAGATTTCTATCAGCGAGAATTTGGAGTGCATCTAGATCCAGAGAAAGAAGTTGCTGTGCTTTTCGGGGGGAAAGCAGGACTTGTTGAAGTCAGTCAGTGTTTATTAAATAAAGGTGATGTGGCACTCGTTCCAGACCCAGGTTATCCTGATTATTGGTCAGGAGTCGCGATGGCTGAAGCGGATATGCATATGATGCCGTTGCTTGAGAAAAATCATTTCTTACCAGACTATGAAGCGATTCCAGAGGATTCATTAAGTAAAGCGAAAATGATGTTTTTAAATTATCCAAACAACCCAACTGCAGCTGTTGCAACGAATCACTTCTTTGAGCAAACTGTCAGTTTTGCAGAGAAGAATGACATTTGCGTTGTGCATGATTTCGCTTATGGTGCGATCGGGTTTGATGGCGAGCGACCGATTAGCTTTTTGGAGACAGAGGGTGCTAAGGATAATGGAATTGAAATCTATACCCTCTCAAAAACGTATAATATGGCAGGATGGCGCGTTGGCTTTGCAGTCGGAAATCAATCAGTTGTTGAAAGCATCAATCTCCTCCAGGATCATTTCTACGTTAGTCTATTTAGTGCGGTGCAAGAAGCCGCTGCTGAAGCTTTGCTTGGATCACAGCAGTGTGTAGAAGACCTTCGCGAAACGTATGAGTCGAGACGAAATGTTCTCATTCAAGGACTTCGCGACATCGGCTGGGATGTCACTTTTCCAGCAGGTTCATTTTTCGCCTGGTTGAAAGTCCCGGCATCCTTTACTTCAGAAAGCTTTGCAGATTACTTACTTGAAAACGTCCAAATTGTTGTCGCACCTGGCAACGGGTTTGGTGAATATGGTGAGGGCTATGTACGAGTGGGGCTATTAACGTCTGAAGATAAACTAAGAGAAGCGGTGGAACGAATGAAGTCTCTTAATCTCTTTTGATTTAGAAAAATCAAAAAAAGTTTAACGGAAATTCCTGCGTCTGGTAGAATTCAAATCAATTACTAATAAAAATAATGACAGACATGAAGTGTCAACGAACAGTAGAGGCCGCGAGTGTTCACGGCCTCTTTCCTTTTCTAATTAGCTACAGGCGGCAATCAGATCATCTAAATTTGACCAACCAAAAGCCGTTTCGTAAAGTTTTTTTCCTGCAATTTCAATTTCTTCTTGAGCAATTTCGATTGGTTGAAAGCTTTGGTAGAACTGTGAAGCTGGGTTTCCGTTTAATACCCAAACAAGCATTGAGTGACAAGATTCTTTTTTTAGTTCTTTGGCAACAGAACATAACAGCTTTTTACCGGCACCCTTTCTCTGTGCTTCCTTAAGAAGATAAATCGCATATAGCTCTCCATCATACTGGTAAGTTTCAGATCTGTTTTGACCACCGGTTGCGAACCCCATGATTTCTCCTTGATCGACTGCTACAAAAATAGTACTTCCCGCTTCAATCATCTTTTGCCAGCGTGCTTCCCTAATTTGAATATCAAGTGAATTTAGATAATCTTCTGGAATGAGTACCTGATAGGTCGTTCTCCAGCTATTTACATGAACAGTCGCGATTGCTAGCGCGTCATCTTTTGTTGCTTTTCTAATTTTCATGGAAGCTCTCCTTCTCACCAATGTCTTCTTCCTTCACTTCTTTCTAGAAAAAGGGAATGAATCCTCCTAGTCGAAGTTATGAAGTAAGTTCAACTAAGGGAAGGGATGAGGGGTTTGAAAAAAATGAAAATGGAAATAGAAGGGCTAAACGTTTGTGGGTTTGAATGGGGAAATAAGCATAACCCAACCATTATTCTTCTACATGGATTGACGAACAATGCTCTGGGATTTAATGAATTGGCTGAAGAGCTTCAAGATCATTTTCACCTTTATTCGATTGATTTACCTGGTCACGGTGAGACATCGTCTTTTAACGAAGAAAAAAGGTATTCTTTTCAACTTCTAACGAAATGGCTTGAAAAGGTATGCCTTACTTTAAGTGATCAACCTGTGTTTTTAATTGGTCATTCTTGGGGAGCGGCCCTGGCACTCCATTTTAGTAGTCAGTTTTCTGAAAGAGTACAAGGGGTGGTAATGATTGATGGAGGTTATCTTCACTTTGATGAAGATCCTTCAGAAACGTTAGAAGAACTCCTTGAACATATGTCTCAGTGGGTAACGGAGAGTTATTTTCCAAGCATAGACGACTATGAAGAAAAGAAAAAAGAGGAGATTGGTAGGTGGAGTCAGGAGTTAAAGCAGATGGTACATAGAGATATGAAGAAAGTGAAGGGCGGCGTAGCCATGAGGGCAAGTGAAAATACAGTGAGAGCTATCGTAAAGTCACTCTACTATGAGCCGTGCCGCGATATATTTTCCCAGATCAACGTTCCGACTTTTTTATTAAGAGCAACGCTTCCTGAAGAAGGTGAAGAGATAAGAAAAGAGGAAGCCCTCAGGATGCAAAGGGAATTAGGAGAAGCGTGTAAGATAAGTGCGATTCCGAAAACGGGTCATGTCCTCCATTGGCAAAAACCTGAAGAAACTTTCAAAATGATTGAACATTGGTTACACGAAAAAATAGCAGTGCAGTACGAACAATAACCCTCTAATTAAAGTGGGTTATTAGACGCTTTTGGGAAAGTTTAATGTAATCGTTGTTCCTTTGCCCTCGTTACTTTCAACGGTAAAAGTACCTTTATGCTTTTTAACAATTCGCTTGCAAATCGTAAGTCCGAGTCCTGTTCCATTCTTTTTGGTAGTAAAAAAAGGAGAGCCTAGCTTTTCCAGTTCTTCATCTGTTATGCCGCCTCCGTTATCAATCACTTGAATCTGTAAGTGTTGCGTTAGTTCCTTGGCTTTAATGGTGATTTCCCCTTCTTCTCCAATCGCATCCATCGCATTTTTAATGAGGTTAATGAAAACCTGTTTAAGTTGGTTACATTCACTATAAATGGGGGGGAGAAAAGAAGGGTATTCTTTTTTTAAAATAATGCTTTTCATGTTAGCTTGACCGCTTAGTAACTCAATCACTTCATCTAATATATGGTGGATGTGATTATTTTGAAAATGAGATTTCGTTGGTTTGGCGAGAATCAGAAATTCATCAATGATTTGCTCAATTCGATGAAACTCTGAATCCATTACTTGAACATAGCGATCTATGTCTTGATCCGTGTTTCTAAACTGAATTAATTTCAAAAAACCCTTTAAAGAAGTAAGGGGGTTTCGAAGCTCGTGTGCAATTCCTGCTGCAAGTTGCCCAACAATGGATAGTTTTTCTGATTGTGCAAGGTGCTCTTCATTCAAGCGTTTTTCTGTTATATCTTTTGCTACTCCAACTAACCTTTCGACCGTCCCTTTTTCGATGAGGGGGACAAGGGTGATATCGAATATTTTGTACCCCTGTTTGGGGAAAGAGTACCCTTCTTCAAATTGAATGGTCTTTTTACGAATAATCGCTTCTTGAAATCTTCTAATGGCTTGTATTCCCTGGTCAACACCGAGAAAATCTTCTATTCTTCTGCCTGAAATGGCTTCTTTGGAAGTTTCATAACTGGAGAGATAAGCTTCATTTACTGCTTCGATTTCATAATGATGCACATCAATGACCTTAATTTGGAAGATAAGGTCTGAAATATGATGAAAAATGATATCTAAACTGGCCTCTTTTAGCTCGCTTCCCTTTTCCATAGAAATCCCCCATAATCAACTTTTTGACATCTCACTAATTGGATATTTCTACAAGATATGCATATTCCCTTCTAATTATGATCGATATTCGTAAATCGTTGACGTTTTGTAGCGATAGAACAGAGAAAGAGTAAGCGCGTTTTCTGCTGGAAGAAGATTGCAATTCGATTTATCATGCTATAGAGTTAAAAGGAATATTTTGAGCACAGTCATTCATCTGGCGGAAGGAAGGGTTTTTAATACATGCCTAAAAGGGATACAGTCTTTTTCCTAAGTTTATTTCTATTCTTTTTTCATGGGGCAAATACCATTATTATTAGCTTTATGCCAGTTTATTTTCAACATAGTGGTATGTCTGAAAGTAAAATAGGATCGATTCTTGCGATTGGGCCACTAGCAGCCATACTAGCTCAACCGTTTTGGGGTTTTATCAGTGACAAATTTGGAACGATAAAAAAGGTTCTCCTTGTCACCCTAATTGGAGTAGCGATCGTTAGTGTTTTTCTTTTAACGAATAATCACTATACGTTTATCTTAATCTCGGCAGCCATTTTCTATGTGTTTATGTCACCCACCGGTGCGCTGGGGGATAGTCTTGCTGTAAAAACAGCTGCAAGCGTGAATAAAAATTTTGGAAGTATAAGAACATGGGGATCGATAGGTTTTGCCGTGTCCACCCTACTTGTTGGGCAGTTTTTCGCTTTCTTTGGTATTAGCGTCATCTTAATCCCATTTATGTTTATGATTCTGATTGCTTTCCTTACTGCCTTGAGAGTATCAGATGTTAAAACACATCATAATCCTGTTACTGTTTTTGATGCATTAAAGATTGGTAAGAATGGTCGCTTTCTTCTTTTTTTAGGGACAATCCTATTTTTAACGATTCCACATCGGGCCAATGATAGTTTCATAGGACTTTATGTGACGGAACTTGGTGGAGATGAGTCTCATATTGGACTTGCATGGTTTGTTGCTGTAGCAAGTGAAGCGGTTATATTCGCTACAAGCCATTACTGGTTCAAGCGTTTTAATGAAATTATCTTTATTATAATTGCTGGGTTGATTTATGCAGTAAGATGGTTTGGCTTAGCGTATATGGGGGGACCGGTTGCCGTCATTCTTCTTCAAATTTTTCATGGTGTAACATTTGGTGTTTTTTACGTTGCGGCATTTCAATATGTGACAAAGTTAGTGCCCGATGACTTGCAAGCTACTGGACATCTTTTATTTATTTCTGTTTTCTTTGGTCTATCAGGGATACTTGGCTCATTGTTTGGAGGGTTGATCTTTGAAAGATCTTCTGGGGCAACTTTGTATACAATGATGGGATGCTTCACCCTCGTTGGGTGTTTAGCGTTAATTCTCTATCGCATCGTTGATAAAAGAAAAATGAAAACAGATGAAAGTTACGCTTAGGACAGATCAGTTTCTGTCCTTTTTATTATCCAGTTATTTCATACCCGAATTATGCTTAAATAAACCAGATATCTATAATGGTGATGATTGTCACAGATCGATAGTTAAAACAGAGCTAAAATGAAGGTGTGATAAGAATAACGGTATGGGAGCGTGAAGAGTATGTTTGTTCATTTCTTAAGAGAGAACAAGGGAGCTGCTGGCATTCTATTTCTTATTCGATTGTATTTAGGCTATGAATGGCTCACAGCTGGTTTGTCTAAAATAACAAATGGCTTTGATGCAAATGGTTTCTTGCAGGGAGCGGTTGCAAGCGCTAGTGGAGAACATCCAGCTGTTCAAGGGTGGTGGGCAAGCTTTTTAGAAAGTTTCGCCATTCCTAATGTCGACTTTTTTAATGTCTTAATACCATGGGGAGAGTTTTTAGTTGGACTTGGTTTAATGCTTGGTACTTTCACAACTCTTGCAGCTTTCATGGGAATTGTGATGAACTTTGCTTTCTTGTTTAGTGGCACAACTAGCACAAATCCCGTGATGGTTATTCTGGGAATGCTTTTATTAATTGCCGGGTACAATGCCACTAAGGTAGGTCTTGATCGTTGGGTGATACCATTTATTAAGAAAAGCTTTCATATGCGACAGGTTAAGCAAGTTTTGCATCATTAATGAACGAGGTTCCGTGTGAAGCGGAGCCTCG
This sequence comes from Guptibacillus spartinae, assembly GCF_028610625.1. GTDB lineage: Bacteria > Bacillota > Bacilli > Bacillales > Guptibacillaceae > Guptibacillus > Guptibacillus spartinae. The sequence continues at coordinate 1,682 of NZ_JAQQWU010000007.1, read as the reverse complement.
TTTATTTTGATGAAAAACAGATTAATGTAATCGGAACATTACAGTTACTTTAAAAAAATGAGGAACTGTAATAAAAAGTAAAGAGGCAGATAGCCAAAAACGGCGAAAATGGTTTAGTGATTATTAATTTGGGAGGCTAGACCATGATTGGGATATTTAAGAGAAATGAAGACCGTTACTTGAGTTGGCACTATGCGAATCCAAACGGGTATGTTTTTAATCATTTCAAAGGACAAGATGCCGCTTATAATAAAATTCACGTCGCCACATGTCGGACGCTTTGGAGAGACAAAGATGAGGGTGCTAGAACTAGAGTTGAAAAAATATGTTCTGATAATCTGCAAGAGCTTCTTAAGATAACAGAAGAAATGAGACAAACAAAAGGTTATACTTTCTGTAAAATATGTATGTCTGGATACATAGTAAAGGATGAAAGATCCCATAAATATTCATGGCGTTAAAATAATACGTAATCGAATAAGTTCATAACCTGTTTTAGGAGGAGAGAGATGGATCAAGATCATATTTTAGTCAAAGGAAAAACCGTCGATAATGAAACGCGATGCGAACATTATCAAGGCCAACGAGATATTATTGCAATAAAATTCTATTGTTGTAACACCTACTACCCATGCTTTCTGTGTCATGAAGAAACAGCTGATCACCCCGTTCGAGTATGGCCGAAGAAGAATTTTAATCAAAGAGCTATTTTATGTGGAAAATGCAACACTGAATTAACGATTAAGGAATATTTAAGCTCCCAATTTATTTGTCCCTGCTGCAAGGCTTCTTATAATGAGGGATGCAAACGACATTATCATCTTTATTTTGATGAAATTGAAACGGAAAAATAATCGCTTTACTTTGGAAAGATGGAGGTATGATTATTCCAATCTTAAAGTGAAGTCCTATATGCAAGAACAACTTTTACTATTTAAATACAGGAACTCTCTGTTTTTTCTTTTGTGATCATATCTCCAGATGCGATTGGTGAATTCATAGCATTAGCAGCAGAAGAACGTATTTACACCTTGTTAACTTAATAGGTGATCTCAACCGGAGTGGTCCAAGTGGGCGTGTTTATTTTAGAACTTGCCCAGAGTTCTCATTTTCTAGCAAATCTGTGGTAGGTAAGTAGGGATCTCTCACGCTAGCTTTTATTTTCACTTCTAAAAAAAACCGGAAATTAGATATCCAGAAGAAAAAGTACTTGCAGGCTAAGTTTCCCAATTTACAAAACCGTAGGAGGACATCGAATAGCGAAATGGCCGGTTTACGTAGATACGTAAACCGGCCATTTCAAGTTCAGAAAAATAACAACTAAAAACTATTGACGATATTTTATAGACATGGTAAGATGTTTCTTGTCACTTCGAAACACACGCAACAACTTACATACGAAAATGCTTTTTAAAAAAAGGCATTGACTTACAGAGAAGTTGCTGATAAGATAGAAGTTGTCACTCGGGAGAAATAAACTGAGTTTAATAGAAATGAATCGATCTTTGAAAACTGAACGAAACGCCATGTAAGTAGTTGTTTCTACGGAAACAAAATGTTTTAAAAGCTAGATTAAGCTTTCTATCGGAGAGTTTGATCCTGGCTCAGGACGAACGCTGGCGGCGTGCCTAATACATGCAAGTCGAGCGAAGAGATGGGAGCTTGCTCCCTGATCTTAGCGG
>NZ_JAQQWU010000006.1 GCF_028610625.1 Guptibacillus spartinae | reverse complement strand
AAGCTTGACCACGTATCCGTGAAAGCGATGCTGTCTGACTTCGGCGAATCGATTCATCTTGCGAAGGTAAATGGGAAGTACGTGCTTGCGATTGAAGCTGATTCGATAACATTTGAGAAGGGTTTTTCTCCTGTCGAGTTTCATAAGCCTGATACGCTTCAGGAAGTGGTCGAGCGGATTTACAAGAAGAATGAGAATGAATAAAAGGAGTTAAGCTACTGTCACAACAGCTTTTCTAAATGGTTTTGTGACCATAATTGTGACCACAATATTTCGGTTTTTTTAATACTATAAGGTCATTAGGTTTGTTATTAAATATTCCATTAAAAAAAAGCACCTTTTGGTGCTTTTTCTTAGTTAAAGATACATTATTTTTCACAATTAAATTTAGAGTTTTGGAATACCCCGCTTCTCTGTTGAATCTGAATCAGTTTAAAGAATCAATAGCAATTCTATATTCCAAACACATTAAAGCATTAAAATAGCAACGTGGATTCTTCAATAAATTGTACTATTCTAAGAAACTCATCGGGATTGGTATCGAACCATTCCTTTCCTAGTGCTGACTCAATTTTTTTGTTTCTATAATTTAGGATGTTGTGAACAGCTTGTTCCAGGGCATGTGAGTTATCTGTTTTTATTATTACTGCAACCCTAGGTTTTTCTGGCAATGCAGTAGAAACCTGTGAAATAATTCTCTCATACGCATCACCATCAGTTTTCCCAATTTTACATGGCCACGTATCCTTTTTACGATTTTCATGGTATCCAGGTAAATAATATAAGTAAACAGCACTAGAACCATTCCCCAATACAACCCCAGCATTTTCTTTTTCAGTAACCACTTCTTTAGCTACTTTAATTACTTCTTTTACTTCGTTATCCTGTACCTCTTTAACATCATTATTAGAAACATCTTTTTCACTATCAACCAAATAATTTTTATCAATAATCTTCCAATAGCCACGAGAAGGATTTTTAGCTATTCCTTCACTTTTTAAAATCTCCAAAGCTTTCTTTAACATCCTTGACTTATCTACTGCTTTTGTTTCTTTTCCGCCTCTTTCTAAATGGGTCTTTAATACTTCATTAACTATCGTCTTCCTTGATTCTATTCTTCCATTAAATAATTCTACAATCAAACCTTTACATATAGCTGGGGTAAGAGGTAACCCTGTATATTTATATTCAGAAAATCCCAATTATAACTAACCTCCACTTTTTTATTTATCACTGGCTTACAAAATCTTTCTTGAACGCAGTTGTGCTATTCATATCAAACTAGTGTAATTGAAAAATGAAAAAACAAACCTTCTCAAATAGTTATACTTTCAGCCATTAACTACTAAGAAGGTCTTGTTATACAATACCTTTATCCTATGAATGTAGCGTTATTACTCAAGAAGTTTCTACTGTGCATCATTATCAATTTTTTGCCTTACCACCATTCGTCGCTGTTTTTCACGACAAATCACAGCCGCAGGATGCAATGGCATTGGGATTTTCAATGGTGAATCCGTCAGAAATCAGCATCTTCGGAAATATTCAGTTATTTAATCCACGGCTCAAATTATGTTCAATAAATTCACAACACTTAATGAGCATCGCTTAGACTGCAGGCTGTTTATTATTTCATTTTTGTATCCAATTAAGAGAACTAAAAGAAATTAATGTCCTAAACCTATTTGTTAAAAAGAAGTTAGAACTTTATTCACAACATTCGGAATATTTATTTGATTTATCTTTCCTGATAGATATATATCAGTATCAAGCTTATCATTATGCTTTCCCGCGTTTACCCACTTTTCTTTACCATAGTATTTTTCATAAATTACTTCTATAAATCCTTCTTTTTTTTCAGTGGTAACAATATATTCCTCTGGGAACCAGCCATTAATTGAACTACTTTTTTCATCCTCAAAATTCCAATTTAAAGAAAACCAATAATGGGTGTCATTACCCTCATTATCTAATAACTCAAAATTCAAACCAGACTTTTTCAGTTGCACAAAGGGATCAGTTGACTTTAAAAAGTACCATACAACATCCAATAATTCTGAGCACCTTATTTTATTAGGAGGGGGTGAATCCCTATGTTCTATATCGTTACGAACTTCAAATAATTGTTTCATAATATAAGGGCGAACTAACCCTAGCAACTCTAATAATTCAAGGTAACCTTTTGGTTTGTTTGGTATATTTATGGTTTTTAATTGATATACTTTTTCAATCAATTGAAGTCTTTGATTCAAACTCCTCTTTAAATTGGTTATACCATCAGCAAGATTAAAATTATTTTGAGCTGTGTCAATTAAGTCAGCAGCATGTGCCCATATATCATAAGCTCTCTCCCTATCCTCTCTACTGATGAAGCTTCCTCCATCACTATAGTAATCCCATTCTAATATATTGTTGCTAATCCAAACTTTATTTTCTTCCATTTAATAGAAATTCCTTTCTTTTATATCAATGGGTGGTGAGTTGATAATTACCTAAATAAATGCTAAATACTACTACTAGGATTTACAATTTTTCATTGAAAACTAATCTAAACTCCAGGAACGGAAGAGCTAGTGCAGTTATCAAATAAACTCCTCTGATTTTTGGTAAAAAGCACCCCCGCTACTATGTTACTAAATGCTTTCGAAGAAAAATCACATGTATCTAAAAGGTAATTAATTTCCATGGATGAAACTTATTTTTTTATCTAACAAAGTTTTAAAAAACATTGCAATATCCTGGTCACTGTTAGTATTCTGCCATGCCACATTAATAGGTGATTCTATTTTTTTTATATTCTTTAGATTGAAGAATTTTGATTTCTCGACCCCATTATCATACTTCTTATACAGGAAATTTTTAAAGTCTTTATGTATTTTCGATTTCTTATTTTCATTAATTCTAAGTAACACATGATATTTAAAAAACCAATACTCCTCATGCCAAGAGGTAGAAATCTTAAGTTTTTCTTCAATCATTTCAAAGAAGTGATCATCAAAGTTTTTTTCATTCATTAACAATTCAAAAGATAAAACAGAACTTAAATCATCCATTTTTTTTATAATTAGAAGCAAAGTCTCTTTATCGCATACACTGTAAATATTTAATAATTTAAAAATACTCAATATAGAATAAAGCTCTTGGTTATAATTCAAATCTATATAGCGATTAATATTTACTAGAATTTGTGTCTTAATTTCTTCTATACCTTTTTTTAATCTATTATCGATAATGCTCTGGGTGATAACATCTACAAATTCTAGATAATATACAGATAAATGAGGTGACATTAAAACCATATTGAATAATTTTTTAAGCAAGGGCTTTGTCAGTGCAGCTTGTAAAATTTCTTCTTTTTCAATACTCGACTTTAACGCCTGAAACATTAACTTTAATGAACCTTTAAAACCTTCTCTCTCCTTATAAATGCAGCTATCAATAAAACTATGGATTGTTCTAGATTGAACCTTTATCTCTTTAGGTAATTTTAAAAAATAACTAAAGAAAAATGTGGAATCATTATCACCTTGAAAAGGAAATGTATCCAAAGAATTTTTTTCCACTTTAATCTTTAGATTTAGGCTATTTAACTCTTTAGTTAAATCTTTATAAAATTCGTTTTTTTCACTCTCATCATTATATGAAAATTCAAAATCATCTACATATCTGACATATGAATAATCAACCATTTTTTCATCAAACTTACACATGTAAATCTCTGCTATTAATCTGGAAGCAAAACTACCAGTAGGCAAACCATGTGTTTCCCCCCTTTGACATCTTTGTATTAAAGAATCTAGTTGATTGTAATATTTATTCTTATTTTTTTTAGTGCTTTTGGCTACTGATTTCCCCACTAAAATCCATGGTATGGAATGTGTGTAAATTGTTGGATAAAAATTTTGTATGTCAGTTTTGAAGATATGCTTCTTTCCTATTCTATTTTCTTCACGTATGATTTTTCTTTTTAAGAAACTGCTACTGTAAAATTCATTCGTTAAAGACTTCTCACTGGAAGAAAGTATATTAATATATTCCTCTTTATTTTCTGAAAGGTGTATACACAAGCAAATATAAGAATATAGATTAGGTATTTTAAAATTTCTTCTTTCATTTTCATTCTTATAAATAGAAAATTCAATTGGAACTGTATCTTCTCGTGATTTAAAACTCACTTTCTTTTTTATTTCTCTAAACTCTTTAGCAAGACCATCCGTGTTCATAACCTTCTTATAGACTAAATTAGATACCATGTAATTCTCATTTGCATCTTTTGAAGCGTATTTGAAATCAAAGTATCCATATTTTAAAAAATAGTCCAATAAAAAGTATTTACCAAGTTCATATTTCTGTATGCTCTTTATTAAAGACATAATATTCCCCTTAACATTTAATTTTCAATAGACACTTTAAATTGTATCATATTCCAATTAAAGGTAACTTTTTTATAAGTTAAATGAATTAAGAATTATTTTATACTCTTTTATCTAATACCTTCTCTATCTAACATTCTATATATAGTTCCGGTACCTACTTTATACGTTATGCGTATATCATTAATAGACTTCCCTTGTTTATAAGCTTCAATGATAGCTTTCATACGTTGCTCTTCTTTCCCTCCTCGAACTAACTGGGTTTTTCGCCCCTTAAACTTCCCTTCACTTCTAGCAATTTCTATACCTTCTTTTTGGCGTTGTTTAATCATCTTACGTTCAAATTGAGCTAATCCAGAGAAAATCGTAAATAGAAGCTCACTCATAGGGTTATCATCAGATAAGTCTAACCACTTATCAGTGATAGACTTTAATCCCGCTCCTTTACTCTGTATGATCTCGACTATTGTAAGTAAATCTTTAGTAGAACGAGATAACCTACTCATTTCATGTATATAGACCATGTCTCCAGTTCTAAGCTTTTCAAGCATTCTCTGTAGTTCTGGACGTTCCATAGATGCTCCGCTAAGTTTTTCAATATAAAACTCGGTACAGCCAGCTTCTTTAAGAGATTTTTTTTGACGTGCAATGTTCTGACCTTCACTACTCACTCGAATATATCCTATATTCTTCATTTTCAACTCTCCATTATCACATTTATATATTAATTATACTGATGATTTCAGTAATGGTCTATCGGTAATATAGCGAGGCGAATAAACATTGCTATGTAAGGGTTTCTGATAGCTACTATCCATTACCGTTTAAGTGTAGTCTAACGGTAATAACAAGATGATATTCAAACTTAATCTTTACTTGCATATGATTAAAAACTCGTACCTAGGTACAGGTACAAGTCTTTTTAGCTTTGTTAATCTATTTAATATTAAATTTCCATCTTTTTCAATTACTTTGATTTCATCGTCTAAGACACATCCACCTTCACATGATACAAGAACGGTTTTATCCCTATCTACCTTTGATAACAAAGCCAGCAAATCGCCAACGGTCATCATTTTTACCTCCTTCACATTAAAGGGAAGTAAATAACTATCCACTATGCATATACAGGCATTCCTCCAATATATGGAGACAAGCCATCGTTTTCACTCAAGTTCTATAGCAGTAGCACACGTAAAAAACCTGTTAAATAACAGGTTTTTTAGGGTAATGCACATGGGATATTTTTACGGTACTTGCGGGAAATTAACACTCTTTTATTCGAAGCGGCTTCTAAATGATATAGTATAAAAACACAATTTTATAAAGCGAGAATCCATTTACTAAATTGGATCATAAGCTTCTTACTCTACGTTTGAATGCTCGATTAGCATTAAGTTTCCCCTTAATGAGGTTCATAATTTATGTTAATAAACTTAAGGTTAATCCAATATCCAAATACTTAATCCCTTAGATAGTAACCTTTAATTTTGTGTTTGATCTTTTTAATCTTCAAATAGTTCATCGTTTGGTCTTTCTTTCTTTACGTAAGAAGGAACAAACTCTTCATAATTAGATATCCACTCATCATCCATGTGTCTATCCATTTGTTGTTTCATCCATTCTCTATTATGTTTTTGATTATAGAGAGATTCTTGGTATTCCATTTCTAATCTATCAGCAACTTCGCCTGCAACCTTATTTTGACTTGCTCTCATTGCATCAATTTTCTTTTGACCAGCTTTTTTCACATTTGGACATTCTGTTTCTTTCCAAACCTTATAACCTTCGAATTTAATGAAAGTATTCTTATCGAATATTTGTTTAAAAATCGTCTCACTAGAGATCACTTCTATATCTGTAACTTTTTTGTATTCTCTATCCAGTAAGGATTCTTTAATAAATTCTTGTTTAGTTTCCTTTGATTTACTAAGACTATTAAAATCTGTTTGCATTGTATAAATATTTGCTTCCTGCTTCACTTGACCGCTTTTATCTTGATAATGATCACCAGAAATTTTCGTAATAAAAGATGTACAACCATTAAGAATTTCTCTTGCTGTTTTATCAGTTACACCGAATATGCCTTCCCATTCTTTTATTGCGATTCGCCACTCGTGTTGGGCATTTTCTCGCCACAATGTATAACCTATAGCCATTAAATGAAAACCATTATTCTTTGCTAAATTGTATCTGTCATAATTAACTTTGGTAAAACCTTTCCAAACGAATGGATTTTCTTTCCACCCAACTTTTGTTTCTGCTACATTTTTTTCCATTTCTTTATTAATCTTGATTACTAAAGAGTCCTTTAAGATTTTGCCGTCATGCTCAATTGTTATGTAACCTTTTGTGCTCAACCCATTGAGTGCTTCTACTACTCTTTTTTTGTCGCGATATTTAGTGCTTGTTGCCCATCCAAGACCTTTAACCAACATATCAACCATTGTGAATGTTGTATTTTCTAATCCTATTTGCTTCATGAATTGCAGGTGTGCAAACAACAAAAACTCATCTTTATTTAAGTGGTACTTTGTACCAAAAGCAAATGCCACATTTGGAATAATTGCATAACTCTTAACATTGTGAATTTTAATTTCAATTAACTCCTTTAATTTAACTACTTCCCCATAAACTAGATCACGAGTGACCGTAAAACCTTTTTCGACGTGTTACATCCCTTGCACTGATATTAAAGAATCCAAGGGTTATGTTATGCATACTTAGTTATTTCCTCTTCTTATGAAAAAGCTATTATGTATGTGGTACAGTCAAAAAGAATCTCTTAACCACTATATTATTTTACCATATTTTTTAGATTTTTTCAAGTTTTATCTTACGATAATATTGACTTTTGACATAATATATGATAATGAGAGTTTTGTTTTATATTTTCTGTTATACTCTACAAAATGTAAAAGCTGGCGAAGCGACCGAACGAAGTGAGGTATGAGCGAAGCGACCAATAGGGGAGCGTTAGCGAAAAAAGATAGGATAGAGCGATTACCCTTTTCTATCTTTATTTCTTTTAACTTTACTTTTTCTATACTGGGTAGTATCTACTCTATTCAAGTGCATTTATTCCGAACAATATTGAAAACAACGCACTAATTTGATGCAAAAACTTCAATACAATGTGTAATAAATGCATGTATTTAGAGCATAAATGACTGCTCAATGTTTATGAGAATATAGAATAACTTAAACTCATAAATAGTTAAACCAGGGAGGTCTTGGTCTATACTTACTAATAATATTAGCCAAAAGAAAAAGACCACTAAATGGTCTTTTTCTTAAGCTCCCTTTAGTTCAAGGCACTAACTGAGCCTTTTCTAGTATTTTTCCATTTCCCTTTTGATATAAATTTCATTTGCTTGAGCTTCAGTGATCCCAAACCTCTGAGCAGCCATTTCGTCAACTAAAGGGTCGTGTACTTCTGGTATATAGTTTGCACCATTATCAGTTAGATCATCATAAGCGGATTTCATATATTTATAAATGATATCATTAGAGACACCATTCGTTTTAGACTCATTTGCTCTTTTACTAGCTTCTGCCTGGTCAGCTAACTTACCATTACCTTCCCTTAATTCTTCCCATGTATATTTATTTTTGCCATTAGTTATCATTGAGTATCCGTCAGAAACATATGCGTTATTACTAGTCTTGATAACTATATTCCCCCAACTGCATTCAGGACTTCCACAATTAACATACCCCTCATGTAAATACCCTTGGTAAAACGCGCCCATCAAACCCAATTTTTCTCTATTCTCTAATTGGTCGAATGAATCTTTAGCTTTAATAATAAAGTTAATAGAATAGTCATAATCCTCATTTTCTATCTTTTTGCCGATCTCATAGGATACTTCGTCCACATAACTCCCTAAATCATCTTCCATCAGATATTCCTCATCCTCTTTTCCTATACTGGATAATTCAGGTTCAGTTTTAGAACATGCCACTAACAATAATACCATCACCAATAAATATAGAATTTTCCTCCTCATTAATTACCTCACCTTAATTTTTAATACTATTTAAATTCTTTACATTGATTGTAGAATCCTTTCAAAGTCTCTTAGAAAAAAGGTATATATAAAGATTATTTTCTTTTATTTACCAATTTCATTACAGGAGAGTAGGTATCATGACTTTTTCGAATGTCTTCAGTATCCATTTGAATGTAGCGTCTCATTGTCCGTATATTCAACCACCCATCTTCTGGAGAGTAAAAGCATCACAACCATTTAAGGTCATGTTTTTCGCCCAAGTATGTCTATATACGTGAGCTGTTACCTTTTTACCCTCGATACCTGCCTTTTCTCCATAAAACTTCAATCGCTTGTTAAAGTGGTTTTGTCTAAGAGGTTCTCCATACGAAGAAAGAAAAATTCTCTCTGTAGAAAAGTGTTTTTTATTTTCATTTATAAGTTGTAAAAGCAGTTTTACTGTATGAGCGGAAATAGGAACAATGCGTGGTAGGCGATCTTTATTTTCTCCCCTCCCAAAGTAATAAATCTGTTTTGGAGATCAATATCCTTCGAATGCAAGCTCAATAGTTCATTTGCTCTAAGGCCGCTATCTAACAACAGCATTATTGCGACATAGTCTCTATACCCTATGTAATCCTTTTGATTAGGCTGCCTTAAAACTTCTTTTATCTCTTCATCGGTAAAACAATTAGTGAGGTCTATATCCTGCTTCAACAGCCTTACGTTTATCATCGCATTACAATTCAATCATATCTTCCCGCTCCAAGTGATTAAACATCGCTCTGTATACTCTTAAACGGATATTAATGGTCGTATCTGATAAACCTACACCTTGTTCACTTTTGATGAACTTACGACCCTCATACTTCTTTGTATCGTACTTTAAATAGTTAATGTAATCCCTAAATATTTGCGGAGATAGCTCATCCACCGTTTCTACCTCATAATTCTTTTCAAGCCACGTAACAAAATACTGCCATTCTTTTTTGTAGTCCCTTAATGTCCTCTCTCTTAATCCTTCTGTACTCTTACCTGCAATAACTAAATCAATAGCTTTTTCCAGAGTTAGTTTAGGATACTCCTTTTGATTGGTCATCTTCCCAACTAGTTTCCGCTTGTTTCTCTTGTTTAAAGCAATACAAAAAAACCTCCTCAAATAGTCATGTACTTCGACATTCACTACCGAGAAGGCTTGTAATTCACAACGTTGATTTAGAGTTTTCAGGGTTGTGTTTACATTTTTTGAGGACTGCGTACACTCAAAATTACCCTGTAATTCATAATCTCTTTTTGGTTCAGCTATTCACCTCAACCGTTAACAATTCTCCAGCGTACCAGCGTTTGCCGTTGTCTTAAACGAAGAACCACAGCCGTATGATGCGATTGCGTTCGGATTGTCGATTGTGAATCCGCCGCCCATTAAGTTAGTTGGAGAATGTTGATATTTCAGTGTATATAGCCGTTATAATGGATTAAGACTTGGCGGTGTATCTCTACTTTTATTAATATCTAAAAATCCAATTCTTGCTGAGTTCGTTCTAAGTTGAATATCTCACTTATTTTTAAATTCCGTCACCTATAAAATGTATTTTGATAATATAACTTCTTTGGCCCTTGGAAAGCTAAAGTTGGTAGATTATCGCACACAACTGTAAATATCTATACCTTATTCATGGATAAATTACAAACTTCATGTCAGTTTTCGCACTAATACTTCTTTGAGATCTAAGGTTGTAGTTTCAATAAATGACTGGTACTCAAACTTACTGTTTCGCCTACTAGTGTACATATAAGGAAACCAATCTCTATTTTTAGTTGACCAGTTAATTAACCTGAGTTGTTCAACCTCATCTTCCCAAGTTTCTAACCATGTTAGCTCTGCTTCATTGTCTAGAATGATAGCGTTATTTATATATAATGCTATTGCATTTTGTAAAGGTTCATGTCCTAATACGTATTTATTAACATCACCTGGATTAGATGGAAAGACTGAAAATAAGACACTAAAGAGCTTGTTAGAAAAAGAAAAGACTTCATCATAATGCTCTTTTATTAACCTCTCACTCTTCTGGCTTATGGATTCTTTACCGAAGAAGACTAAGTTAATGAACTTTTTTAATCGAACACTGGTAATGAATGTAGTATTATTTGGTCTTACAATTCTACTTTTATTAAACTCTACTTTAACAGTCTGGAGAGCATCAGAACTATGGTATAGTTCTCTAACTAATAAATTATAAATGTCGCGAGTATCAAAGTTAGTTATCAAAGACCGTGAAACTCTCTTGGCATTAGTGTTAATATCTGTGAAAAGTCGCTTCTCATCTTCTTTGGACAATCCAAAATATATTTGTACTGTTAAATTACTGTTTAAAATCCTCTCTTTTGACTGAACTTCAATTGACCCTTTATCTAAATAACTTTCAATCCCCTTAATCCTATGCTGACCATCAATTACAACTAATTTCTGATTAGAAGGTATAACTAACGATGATGAACTAGTATCGTAACAAGAAGTTGGGTCACCTCTGTAAGATAAAACTATAGACGGTAAGAAGATCCCTATAGAACTATCCATGCTATCCAAATACTTCACCAATTTCGGCATACGGTGATATCCTAAATCCCGATTCACTTCTTTATCTATAGAATAAACCTGAAGAATGTCCCTTATGCTCAATTGAGTTGACATTATTCCTTTATTCTTCTTATTAACCAAAGTATCTATTGTTCCTACTGCCATTACATTCGACATTCTTTTTACCCCCTAGTCCTTTCGTACTTTCCTATTAGAAACTCTGAAAAATCTCTCACTGTTCTTCCAGTTGTACCAAAATTATACTTTTTAGTTTTTTTATTATACTTTGTAGAGAGCTGTTTGAACTCTTCGTTTCTATGACTCCAATCGATTTTTGCAACTACTTTTCTGAATAAAACATCCATTTTTTCATCTGGATACTTTGTTTGAATTTCATATACGAATTTAGCAATGGAAACTAAGATATTAGAACTCATAATAATATATTTATCTCGATTATTTGCATCCATAGGAGCATACTGCCTTAAAAGTCTTAAAAACTCTTCTGTCCTGCGCCTATATAAATCATAATTAGCTTTATTGATGTCCACTTTTGATACACGATTATAGATCCCACTATTTATCACTTTAGCAACAGAATATAAAGTTGACGCTGTCATTAGCTTTGTTCTAGTAGTTTTTGCTCTACATTCAATTGAATCAATTGGTGAGTTGTCAACAACTTCTCGAACTAGCTCTCCGAATAAATCATCTTTTTTGTACATGATAAGAAGTGTATTATTTACTTGTGATATTTTAGTATTAATATCAGTAAAAAGCTGCCTTTCTTGCTCTAAGGTTAAATCTGCAAATACTTGAATAGTCATTGGGAAGTCTAGGAGCGTTTGATAAGCTTCTTCATCGTCATTGCTTACTTCCATTCGTTTTTTTAAGTATTCAAACGCTCTTATTCTATGTTGTCCATCTAGAATTACTAACCTTTCATTCATATTTAAACTGTATTCATGTCGTTTCTCGTCATAAGATCCCTGTCCTCTTGCTGAAAAAATAAGGGGTGAAAAGTAGATATCGTTACCATCTAGACCATATTGAATGTATTGTCCTATGCTCGCTACCTTATTTTCATCCAATTCTCTCTGAACTCGAATATCTATTTCAAGAAATTTCAATATGTCATTTACCGTACACTGTATTGTTATAACATCCTGATTAAACTGCATCCTTTTGATGCCACTTAATGTGATAAAACCTTTTTTAGCTCCACTTGTTAATGATGATAAATCCATTGCCATTTATTCGTCCCCCTCCGGTCTTTCTTAAAATTATATACCCAATTGGTTTTTTGTTCCATATATTTATTTGTTTTTTTAGAATTTTCATGCCATTTTGAGTTCTTTTCACTTGTTTTATACTATAAATCACCTTATTATGTTGTTTTTGCAAGTGTTTTTATCTCTTTTTCAAAAACAAAAACACTTACAATACCTGCAAGTGTTTTATTTGTTAAGTTCTTTTAAACCCCTGTACAGCGTAGCTTTTGAAAAATCAGTCATATCTTCTATTTCTTTCACAGTATACTCTCTTGTCTTATAAAACTTTATAGCCTACTCTAAGGCTTTAATATTTTTCAAGTCTTCCTCCCTTACGTCCTCTCGCTCTTGCACTCTCAATTCCCTCACGTGTCCTCTCAGAGATTAAATCCCTTTCCATTTCGCTTAATACCGCCAACATACGAAACATTGCTTACCCAACTGCTGTAGTTGTATCTATACTACCTTTAATACTAACTAATTCTATCCCTTTCTCCTCTAATTGCTCCGTCAATTCTATTAGTTTTTTTGTGGAACGCCCCAAACGGTCTAATTTATATACGATAAGGGCATCTCCAACTCTTGCAAAATCGATGAGTTCTTTAAGCTTTAACCTATTATCTTTCATACCACTTGCCTTCTCAGCGTAGATCTTTTCACAACCTTCTTTTCCAAGTGCATTCATTTGTAGGTCTAGCTTTGATCTTGGATACTGACTCTTGCATGACCAATTTTCAAACTCATCTATCCTTCCGACTTTAACTAAACATAATGTATCTAAAACGTAATTTCATATCAATCATGAATCGTTATTTTTGATACGAGTTTTGAAACTGTAAATACCCAAAAAAGTACACACTATATATTAGGTAGAGACTGTATCTATAACACTCGTTTTAATAAAGTTAAATAGTTCTGAATCCTCTTATCAAAATCTAAACGGAGTTTGGGGCTGGAAGCGCCAATACACTCTTTCCAAAATGAAATGAATTGTTTGGTGGAAACCACCCCCGTGTAGTTTATAGATAAAAATATGTCAATAGAGATAATAAACCTCATAATCACACGGCGCAGTGAATTAACTTTGTTTGCGGGACTAACTCTATCCTAAACAGCTATCATGATAAAACGTCTCTTTTATATAATGACAATAGTAACGAGGAGTTTCTAGGTCTAATCTTAAAAAATGATCTGTACTAATCATCAAGTAATTGTGTAATGTCAGTCCTAGGTATCTGCTTAATTATTCTAGAAATGCAGTTTTATCAGATACACCTAACACCTATACCCATTCTTTGGTTGAAATAAGGTAACTAAAATCCGGAGTTTCTCTCCACTTTATATAAGTTAATACAATTAAATGATACCCATTACATTCCGCCAAATTATATTCTGAAGCTTCTATTTTAGTATATCCCTTGAATTTGAGAGGATTTTGTTTTCAATCAACAAGTGAGGTTGTTTCAACTTTTTTCAGTTCCTTATAAAAAACTATTGACAAGACTGCATTTGAGTTATTTCTCTATTTATTCGAAATATACTATGTGATTAAGTGCAATATTTCCCTCGCAATGAAATATCAATTAGACGCTTTGTCAAATTAATCTAACAAAAACATCATTGCAACTTATCTATACCTTTACACGACACCTAGTTTAACATGGGGCGATTATTCAAAAATTCTCGCTGCATTCCTCAATAACCCGGCTTTTCTTCTATCTAGATTTCTGATATCAGTTAAGTATCGTGTAGCAAGTTGTTTGTGCCAATTTCTCTGTATTTTCCCATAAATCATAGGAGCGTTGGCTAAAACTCCTACTCCAAATAATTCTTTCAGTAATGCCAAATCTCCCGCTTCATTGTTTAGAACTATATGCACGCCTAAAAACATAGATGACATAGAAGTACACAGTTGAAATATATCACTACTGATATTTTCCTTTGCCGAAAGGATATCGTTCCTAATTTCAAAAACACTCTGTTCTGTTAAATTAGTTTTTGAAAGGTGTGATAGTTCAGATACAGCTAACTTAAACTCTTGTAGCTTTCTCTGAAAACTCTCTTTGTTACGAAGCTCTACAATTCTCTTGATTGGAATTTGATCTAATTCTGTTGGTATTTCTAGAGAAATTAGTTTTTTTATAGCTTTTATTTCCTCAAATCGCTTATTGTAGCTCCAAGTTTTGTCATTTACTCTCCTAATTATTCTTTCATCTGCCAAATCAGTGATTACTGACATATTATTATAATCTCCGATGTTATGAGCTAAAATTGACATATACATTATTCCGAGTTGGTACGGTAACCTAATTCCATTTTCTGATTCATGAGCAAAACCAGCATCAAGGCAATATTCTCCAAACTCATAACTGAATTTTCCTCGGAATAATTCATATACTTGAATTTGAGGTTGCCTCAAAAAATCAAGTATATCTACCTCACCTAATATTCCTAGTAATTTCTTGGGGTTTTTGGTTTCTTTGGACAAACACCAAATTGCATCATCAGTTGACTTACAAATTTCATCATAGGTGGGAGAATATTTATTTAGAAGGTTAGTTTCTTCAAGAAGAAACCTGTGTGTACCCGTTAAATAAGGAGTTCCTTCAAAGGGAACTATTGTACTTACATTATCTAAATAGAGCAATGCAAATTTTAGCCATTCATCATCATTAATTTGAAAACCAGGGTAATAAATGATGTTATCCAATTTTAGTATCTCCTTTAATATATTTTCCAAGTCGATTTATTAGAAATTACAACCTAAAAGATCCTTGTCTACCTTCCCTTATTTTAACACAATTCAGAAAATTTATTATTTTTGATATCATATGTTTTTCATAAGGTATTTTTAAAATCCGAGAGTTACCAATCTAATCGGTATTTCGATTACTTCTGTAATACTGTCAAATTCCTTATTTGATTCATTATTTCGTCTACTTCTATCAAATAATTAACTTCTCATTCTTCTTTTAGAAACCCAACTTGTTTTCCCAGTCTTGAACTTAAATAAAAATAGATTACCCACAATCCCCCATACGACACTTATACTTTCTAATAGATTTTATTTAAGGTATAGTTTATATAATGGAAATTTTAACAAGCCTATGACCTTTTAAGGAGGTCTTAGAGCTATGAATGGTAGTATTAGCAAGAACAAAACAACAGGTAAATACGACTTTATATTTGATGCTGGAAAAGATCCTCTTACTGGTAAACGAAAACAAATCAAAAGAAGAGGCTTTGAATCAAAGCGTGCTGCTATGAATGAGATGACAAGATTGAAAGCTCAAGTATTAGAGAATGATTTCCTAGACTTGAACCATTTAACATATGAGAAGTATATGGACGAATGGTTTCAAGAAAGGAAATTCAAACTTCAACATTCAACGTTTGAGATACATTCCATCTTTTATCGTAATGTAATCAAACCTAAACTTGGGCATTTGAAATTACAACAGGTCACTCCGTTGCAGTTACAGAAATTTGTAAATGACCTAGTTAATCAATCTTCTTATTCAGCACATACAATTCACTTAGTTTTCAGGATAATAAGCTCTTCTTTTAAAAAAGCAGTCATTCTCAAACTAATAAAGAGTGATCCCTCTATTGGCATTACACTTCCGAAAACAAGACAAAGAGAGTTTACAGTGTGGTCTATAGAACAAGTCAATTTCTTTATTAGTGAAGCCCCTAAAATAGCTCGTCTGACCCGCTACTATATTGCTTTTCTCATTGCTATTTTCACTGGTATGCGACAAGGGGAAATTCTTGGCTTGAGATGGAAAGACATTGATTTCGCTACAAATACACTTTACATTAAACAAACAGTGACACAGAACGGGGAGATTAAAGTAGGAGCAAAGAATGAAGCAAGCGTTCGTTCTATACACATTCCAAGTAAATTAGCTGACGAGTTAAAAGCCACTAAAGCTCTTATTTCCGATGAAAAACGTCTTTTAGGAGATAAGTATCATGAGAATGACTTAGTCGTCTGCACACTGGACGGAAAGCCTGTAATAGCTAGGAATTTTAGAAAAGAGTTCTATAAAGTTGTTGAAAAGGTCGATTTACCAAAAATACGTTTTCATGATCTAAGACATACCCATGCCACTATCCTAATTCATCAAAACGTTAACGTGAAGTTGATTTCAGAAAGATTAGGTCACGCAGACATACAAACAACACTTAACACCTACAGTCACGTGCTTCCAAACATGCAAAAAACGGTTTCCGACCAACTTGATAAAATAATTGGCGTGTGACCACTGTGGTGACCCTCATGTTATGCTCCGTATAATTGCATGGTATATAAGCACTGAGAGGGTTAAGAATATCTCTGCCAGAAGAAGGCATGATCGACAGTGCCGAGATCAAAGTCCACCAATCTTCACACGCTCGCTACTTCGAAGACTTCTTAAAATGGGTCGAATACGAAAAGTCGATGCCTGAAATCGTGAAAACGCAAACGATGGGTATGGTTCAGGAGCATATCCAGGAAACCTACCAGGAAGAAAGCGAAGAAAAGGAAGAGTTCGAGCAGGCAATAGAGGAATGGTCTCAGAGTCCGAAGCGGGAGCTACAGGAGCGCTTTACGACCGAACAAGTTGTTGAAGCTACCTCGCAGATTGTGGAACACTCCCCTGACGTTGAATGGAAGCTGAAGCTTGACCACGTATCCGTGAAAGCGATGCTGTCTGACTTCGGCGAATCGATTCATCTTGCGAAGGTAAATGGGAAGTACGTGCTTGCGATTGAAGCTGATTCGATAACATTTGAGAAGGGTTTTTCTCCTGTCGAGTTTCATAAGCCTGATACGCTTCAGGAAGTGGTCGAGCGGATTTACAAGAAGAATGAGAATGAGTCCTAATAGATTACCCGTATCAATCATATCATGCATGTTGATAACCTCACTATTATGTGGGGTTTTTGATTAAAAGATTGTATGTAGACAAGTTCATTCGATTATTCATCGCTACTGAAATAAAACGCTTCATGTATAAATCACCATTTTGAAAGTGAGTCCTTCTTTTTTGTTTTATCCACTCTTTAACCGGGTAAAAAATACTATCATTAGAGTAAGGTGGTATGACATTTATGAAACCCTTTGAACAAGCATTAAAACATCAAGTAGGATTAGGTACAGCACCACTAGGTAATATGTTTCGAGAAGTCCCAGAGGATGAAGCTCTTACAACGATACAAACAGCTTGGGAGCAGGGTATTCGTTATTTTGATACTGCTCCTTTTTATGGAGCAGGCTTAGCAGAGATGCGTCTTGGTAACGTGTTGTCAAAGTATAATCGTGATGAGTATGTATTGAGTACGAAAGTGGGCCGTTATGTAACGGATGATACTGAAAATAAGGAAGGGCTGTTCCAATATGCTCGCAATAATAAAGTGGTTACTGATTACACCGAAGATGCAACGAAGAGGTCTATTGAACAAAGCCTTGACCGATTGAAAACAGATCGCTTAGACTTTGTTTTCGTTCACGACGTTTCCCCAGATTTTCATGGGGATGAGTGGATCGGAAAGTTTGAAGAGGCTCGTAAAGGCGCCTTTCGAGTATTGACACAACTTCGAGAAGAAGGTGTTATTAAATCATGGGGGCTTGGTGTCAATACAACAGAACCAATCGAGATCGCGATGGAACTTGAAGAATTCCGACCTGATGTATGCTTATCAGCTACACAATATACTTTGCTTCAGCATGAACGTGCGTTACAGCGTATGATGAAGACTGCTGAAGAAAAGGATGTAGCGATTGTTGTTGGCGCACCGTATAACTCTGGTGTTTTATTAGGCGGTGATCATTACAATTATGAGAAAGCGGATGACGAGATTATTGCCAGGGTCAATCAGTTAAAAGAAATAAGCAATAAATATGATGTCCCTTTAAAAGCAGCTGCTCTTCAATTTTCAACTTCTCACCCTGCAGTGAAATCTGTGATTCCAGGGTCAACACGTCCAGATCGAATAAAAGAAGATATTGAAATGATCCAACGCGATATACCGAAATCTTTTTGGGAGGAATTATTACAGAAAGGATTTATCTCTCCCGATGCCCCTTTACCTACTACGATCAAATAAAGATCTTAACTAAACAAAAATGGACTTCCCTACTGGAAGTCCATTTTTTGTATATCCTTTATTTTATCCTAATCATAAATTACTTCCTCATCCTCTTTCGTTTATGCCACTTGAAATACACTTTATTTTCCGGATGAATGTTAATTTTTTTTCGTTGACTTAAACCGTACATGTCATATTCTTCATCTTGAATACTTGAAGAAATGTGTAATCGCCCCTGCCCATCAAAGGCAATTAACCCTTCATCATAAAGAGCGGCGTGGTTTTGACAAAGGAGTACCCCATTAAAAGGATCCAATCGCTCTTCGTGGGAGCAATCCTTCCATGGTTTAGCGTGGCTTGCTTTAAGTAATTCTGGAAGTTTAATGGCACAAAGAGCACACTGACCTTCCCATAACGGAGCAACTTCATTGCGAAACTTTAACTTTCCCCATCTCATTTTCATCTTCGCTTCTGATTCTGTTTCCGTAATGATCGGTATTAATGTATTACGTTCCGTTCTTCTAACTTCATCCACAGTTAACTCTAATTGTTCTTCATTTATACGATAAAAATTGGACTCGCTAATGAGCTCAAGTAACTTTATAGTTAGTGCTTCATGACACGGATATAAATAGCCGGGATTTCCACTTGCATCATGTTGGAATGGTGCATATTTGAGAGGTAATAGAGGTGCAATTTCTTCAAATTTTTCTCTTACATTTAGCGGAATATCCAGCTCATGGTATTCTAGCGCGACTAAATATCCTTTCTCTGATTGCGTTTGATGCCATAAGGTGGATGGTCTCAACTCTTCTCTACAGTCACTTTCAGCAAGACTAACCGCTACAATCTCTCCTTTAACATAATGGAAAATCGGATCTCCTTTTTTGACTTCTTTCATTCTTTTCCACGAATGAGGCTCGTGGCCACCTTTATCTTCTTTTGGTGACCAGATCACCCCTGCTTCTTTTTCTTCAGCATATGTATCTCCTTGCATGACAATAAAACTATTCATCTTTCTTCCTCCAGCTTTTGAGCATATTTCTCTAGGTGATCTTTTTATACTATCCAAGTTAAAGTATATGGATGATTTGCTTATCATTCAAGTTATTCCGTCTCTTAAGTGTGTAATATCAGTTTTTGACTCAAAAAAAGACCGAGCAAGCTCGATCTTTTACTAACTGTCTATAATAAAGCATAGCAACTGTTCTATGGTTGCATCGGCCGAACGACAACTTCATTCACATTCACATAATCAGGTTGCGTTACTGCATACACAACGGCACGTGCAATATCATCCGCTTGAAGGGCTTTCATTGAAGAGGCACGATCTTTAAACATGTTGAGGACCTCTTCATCCGTAATATGATGAGTTAATTCAGTTTCAACAGCACCTGGAGAAATATTCGTAACACGCACACCAGTTTTAGATAATTCCTTTTCAAGTCCCATTGAAAGGGCTCTTACGGCATATTTTGTAGCACTATACACGGCACTTGAAGCAAATACTTCATGACCTGCTACACTTGAGACGTTAATAATATGGCCACTCTCTTGTTTTAACATATCTGGCAGCGCTGCATGAATGCCGTACAAAACACCTTTGATATTCACATCCACCATTTGACTCCATTGATCCACTTCATCATTTTTCATAAATGATAGTAACATCACTCCAGCATTATTGACCACGATGTCAACCTTTCCAAATTCTTGTTTGGCTTGCTCAACCAGTTGCTCCATTTCTTCTTTTTTGGTAACATCCGTTTTCACGACTAAGGCTTTTCCATTTGATTGATTCGTGATGAAGCTCGCTAAGTCAGTCAGTTTTTCTTCACGACGAGCTGCTAGCACTAGACTTGCTCCTTCGTTCGCTAGATGTTTCGCTATCGCTTCTCCAATGCCACTACTAGCTCCAGTTACGACTGCTACTTTTCCATCGAGTTTCATCAATTAATCGCCTCCGCTAAATTTTAGTTATTCATATTGACTGTAGCATAATCCCTTGAAAATTTTGAATTCTATGCTCAATAATGAAACGCCCCATGCTTTGTTGGGGCGTTTCGTTTTAGGGATCCATAAACCTTTAATTGATATAACGATATTCCATCAATCGGTTTAAAATATGAACTTCCTGCAGAATCTCTTCTCCAATGTTTGTTTCACGAACTTTTTTTCTTTCTAATTCTTTATCGACTAATCGTTTTACTGATAAGACATCTGCCCCGTGTAATAAAACTTCTTCCTTAGAATTAAATAGTTTATGAGCAACAAGTTGCATGCCGTAAGAATTAAATAATAACGTGTATCCTGCAATACCTGTTGTGGATTGATAAGCTTTTGAGAAACCACCATCAATCACAATCATCTTGCCATTTGCTTTAATTGGATTTTCCCCATCAATTTCTTTAACAGGCGTATGTCCATTAATAATATGACCTTGATCTGGATTAAGTTCAAATTCTGTTAGAATCTGACGACAGACCTCTTCTTCCTCACGCAAGTGATAATAAGGATTTTTTCTTTCTTTATGGCTCTTCTTATCTTTTATAAAATATCTTTCAAAAGTCGTCATTTCTCTCTTACCGAACAGAGAAGAATATTCGCCGGTCCATAAATACCAAACCATATCTGTCGAAAGATCAGCTGTTTCTTCAGGATGTGCGAAAGCATAACGTAAATAGTCCTCAAAAACATCAAGTAACTCTCGACCAGCATACGTTTTATTTTCAATGTTCATTTTTTCCATATGGCCATTCTCATCAAGAGGGATACATCCATGAATTAATAGATTGCCATTGTACTTTAAATAAAGACTGCCTTTTTTCATTAGGAAGTTCATATGTCTAGCAAGCTTTTCCGAGTGCTGCACTGAAAACAAAAGCTTGTTGATGACTTCCTCCTCCTCCTCTAATAGCTTGTCAGGTTGATCTGGATTAATGGTTGAAAAACAGGTGTTTTCTAACGGATACGTTTGCCCATGAATCGTAATGGTGTTTTCTTGATAATTAATTTTCTCTAATAAAAGTCTTTCAGACATATTAAAGTAAGATCTTCTCTTGATAATTGGACTCTCTAGTTTAAACTGGATCATCGTAATCGCCTGATGGATTTTCGTGATTTGACATTTTTCATGACTCGTTTGTTTTTCGTCGGATTCTCTTTTAGGCGCAAATGCGGGATTATCATCATAATATTTTTCTGCAAGATTCAGTAAGGGTCTAAGATTTATGCCATAAACATCTTCAATAATTTCTAAATTATTGTATCGAGCACAGATACGAATAATATTAGCAAGACATACTTTAGATCCTGCAAACGCACCAATCCATAAGACATCGTGGTTTCCCCATTGAATATCTACCGAATGATACTGTATGAGGGTATCCATAATTTTGTCAGGTTCTGGTCCTCGATCATAGATATCCCCCACAACATGAAGGTGATCTACTACTAATCTCTGCGTCGTATAGGCTAGCCCGGTGATTAGCTTATCAGCTTGATTCAATGAGATGATTTGTTGAAGTATTTTATTATAATAAGGTTCTTTATTCGTAAGATCTGCCGTTTTATAGAGAAGCTCCTCGATAACATAAACAAACTGAGTAGGTAAAGCTTTACGTAATTTGGAGCGTGTATATTTGGAAGAGGCATACGAAATGAGCTTTAGCATACGTTCAATCATCACTGTATACCATTCGTATAATTCGTTATCATTACTAAAAGAATGTTTAATTAAGTTGATTTTTTCTTCTGGATAGTAAACGAGCGTCGCAAATTCGTTCAACTCATCTTCTGGTAATTCATCTTTAAACAAATCAGTAATTTTCTCTTTCACTTTACCTGAACCATTTCGTAGTACATGTTGAAAGGCCTGATACTCCCCATGTAAATCACTTACAAAATGCTCAGTTCCTTTTGGTAGATTTAGAATGGCTTTAAGGTTGATGATTTCAGTAACAACTTTTTCTTCACTATCATATTTTTGAGCAAGTAGATCTAAATATTTTGTGTTCAAGCTGATGTATCCCCTTTCAAATTACTGTTAAGTGTGAATTGAGAACGATTGCAACTAGTCTTTCTGGGATTTTCTTTCATAGTTGGTTCTTTACATTGATAGTAACATATTTATAAAATACTAAAATAAAGAATATAGCCGTATCCTACTTACCCCTCATAGGAAAAAGAATGAATGACTTACGATACTGCGATTTTCATTTTTCAATGAAAGAGGTACAAAAAAGCAGCTCCAATTGGGGCGCACGATAACAAGGTGCCACCTCAAATGAAACTACTGTTAACTTTACTTCTTTTTATTGAACTGTTTTTTCTGCTGCATCAACGGTATGTTTTAATAACATCGCGATTGTAACCGGGCCCACACCACCCGGAACAGGAGTAATATAGGACGCTTTCTTAGCAGCCGCTTCATATTCGACATCTCCAACGTTTCCTTTGTTATATCCAGCATCCAGGACGACAGCTCCGTCTTTAACCCAATCACCTTTAATAAATTCAGGCTTCCCTACAGCAGCAATGACGATATCTGCTTGCTGCACATGTGAAGCAAGGTTAGTCGTTCTAGAATGACACGTTGTTACTGTTGCATTTTGGTTTAATAAAAGAGCAGAAACAGGTTTTCCTAGAATCGGACTACGACCCACCACAACGGCATGCTTACCTTCAGCTTGTATATCGTAGTCTTCCATGATTTTCATAATTGCAGCAGGTGTACACGATGGGTAGGTTCCAAAGCCAAGAGCAGTTTGGCCATATCCAGCACTCGTTACACCATCAACATCTTTCTCAATTGCAATGGTTTCAAAAGCAAGACGTTCATCAATATGAGAGGGAACAGGATGTTGAAGCAATATACCATGTACAGAAGCATCTTCGTTTAACTTTTCTATTGTCTGTACGAGCGTTTCAGTTGTGGTGTCTTCAGTGAGGTGAATTTTTTTAGAGGTAATGCCTACCCGCTCACACGCATTGCCTTTCATTCTTACATAAGTTTCTGAAGATGGATCATCTCCAACAAGTATCGTAACAAGGCTTGGTGTTACATCTTTTTCTTTAAGAGATGCAACTCTTGTCTTTAACTCTTCTTTTATGCGATTAGCAACTGCTTTACCGTCTAATATTTTTGTTTCGTTTGTCATGTGAATTCCTCCTGAAAATTGGTAAAGAATGAGTAGTCTCATTACTTCGCCCAGACGACCGGCATTGTACGTCACAGCTCCCCTGTGGTTACTTCCACAATTGTCGTCAGTTACTGCAACGAATGATTTCTACGGATATAGTAGCATAAAACAGAAGAAAACGAAAGAATCACTGAAGTTTTCTTCATAAAAAGTGAACAAAAATCAAAAAAACGTATTAAATGTTCGCTTTTAATCTCGCCTGTAGGAATGGTTGAATGACTTTATTTGATATCTTGTTCGAAAGATAAGCAAGGAAGTTTTATTTCAAAAGTAAAACCTCATTATAAGAGGAACCCCACCAAACGATAACTAGCACAGACAACGTAAATAGAATATCTACTAGCCAATTAATTCGTACTCCATTTACTGTATACAGCCAATGATCCTATAATAAAATCGCGGCAAGTAATGTAAGTACCGAAATAATTCTTCCTATATATCGTTTTCACCAATTTTCTTAAAAATGAATTCTTTACTAGTTTATTGGAAATTCATTATATGGGCAAACACACATGTGTAGTAACAATAAAAAAAGATCCCTTGAATAGCAATGCTATTCAAGGGATCTTTGGAATGCGCCTTAGAGGATTCGAACCTCTGACCCACAGCTTAGAAGGCTGTTGCTCTATCCTACTGAGCTAAAGGCGCACGATATAGAGAATCTACCCTAATCCACCTTGAGTATATCACGATTTAAATTAAGATGGGAAGATCGTTCTCAATTCTTCTACAAAATATGTATTGGAGCGGGTGATGGGGATCGAACCCACGACATCAGCTTGGAAGGCTGAGGTTTTACCACTAAACTACACCCGCAAAATGGCTGGGCTAGCTGGATTCGAACCAGCGCATGACGGAATCAAAATCCGTTGCCTTACCGCTTGGCTATAGCCCAATCTTGGTGGAGGGGGACGGATTCGAACCGCCGAACCCTGAGGGAGCGGATTTACAGTCCGCCGCGTTTAGCCACTTCGCTACCCCTCCATGATGAAATTGTTTTGTTTATGGTAGCGGCGGAGGGGATCGAACCCCCGACCTCACGGGTATGAACCGTACGCTCTAGCCAGCTGAGCTACACCGCCACTTACATTATGTATGGTGCGCCCGAGAGAAGTCGAATCCCTAACCTTCTGATCCGTAGTCAGACGCTCTATCCAATTGAGCTACGGGCGCAAAAATAAATATATGGTGCGGGTGAAGGGACTTGAACCCCCACGTCGTAAGACACTAGATCCTAAGTCTAGCGCGTCTGCCAATTCCGCCACACCCGCATATGTTGTGCATCAGCGACGTTTAATAATATACCATTAAGTTATTAATCGTGTCAATTGTTATTCCAAAAAAACATAAAAGAATTTCTGTACGAAGAATGAAAGCGTTGACAGGCTCTTATCCCTCTCATACGATTAGTGATAGAAAAGGAGTTGTTTCATATGAGTTTATCACAATCCATTACAAATGCTAAACAATTCGACGACAAAGACCCTCTTGCGAAGTTTCGGAATGAATTTTATTTAAAGACCAACACGTTTTATATGGATGGTAATTCTCTTGGACTTCTTTCCAAAAGAGCTGAATTCACCCTTCTTCAATCGCTTGAAGATTGGAAACATCATGGCATAGACGGTTGGACTGAGGGACAACAGCCTTGGTTTTATATGGCTGAAAACCTTGGGGAAATGACATCTCATTTAATAGGCGCTCACCCTTCTGAGACGATGATAACTGGCTCAATTACTACGAATCTTCATCAAATGCTTGCTACATTCTTTAAACCCTCAGGTCATAAAACGAAAATTCTTGCCGACTCTCTTACTTTCCCTTCAGACATTTATGCACTGCAAAGTCAACTTGAACTTCACGGTTTATCACCGGAGACTCATCTTATTCAAGTGCCGAGTCAAAATGGAAGAACATTATTAGAAGACGATATTATTGAAGCAATAGATGAGACAGTTGCCCTCATTCTCCTCCCTTCTGTCCTTTATCGAAGCGGACAGTTGCTTGATATTGAGAGATTAACGAAAGCAGCACATGATCATGGCGCAATGATTGGATTGGATTTGGCTCATTCAATTGGCGCTATCCCCCATAGTCTTCACGAGTGGAATGTCGATTTTGCCGTTTGGTGTACATATAAATACTTAAACAGCGGACCAGGTGGTGTTGGTGGTCTTTTTGTTCACGAAAACCACCTCGGGCGGCGCCCTGGTCTCGCAGGATGGTTTAGTTCTAAGAAAGAAGTGCAATTTGATATGAGCCATACGCTTACTCCCGCTGAAACAGCTGGTGCTTATCAAATAGGAACCCCTCATATATTTAGCATGGCTCCATTGATTGGTGCATTAGATATAATGAATGAGGCCGGCATAGAAAATATCCGAAAGAAATCTCTTTCACTTACAAGGTATTTAATAAATCTAGTTGAAGAAAACTTACTCGAGGATGGTTTCGTTATTACAAACCCTACAGAAGATACTCGTCGTGGAGGGCACGTATGCCTTGAACATGATGAAGCCGCTCGTATCTGCAAAGCATTAAAGCAAGAGGGAGTAATTCCGGACTTTCGCGCACCTAATGTGATTAGACTTGCGCCGATCGCCCTTTATTCATCTTATGAAGACGTCTATTACGTTGTTGAGATTCTTAAAAGCATTATGCGTGAAAAAACGTATCAACAATTTTCTAATAAACGAAATGTAATCGCATAAGTTTGCATATTTCCAAACCTCCCCATTCATACTAAACATGATTACAATGAAGGAGGGAATCTGGATGAGTCAACTGAATGAACTTGAACTTCAAAACTTGCGACACATGATTGGCGGCCACGAAACACTGGCAAACAAACTTGATTCGTATGCAGCGTCGTGTACATGCCCTCAGCTGAAACAAATGCTACAAAAAGACGCACAGGATGCTCGTAATACGCAACAACAACTGATGGGCTTTTTAAGCTAAGGAGGGATATTATGAACGAAAAAGATATGGTGAATGACTATTTATCCGTGTTAAACAGCAGCTTAAGTAATTACGGTAGCGTGATCTCTCAAGCAGATAACCAGCAGCTTCGTCAAGCTCTTCAACAGATCCGTAATACTGATGAACAAAGACAGTATAGTCTTTATCAATATGCAAAGCAGAAAGGTTACTATCAACCTGCCGCCCCTGCTCAGATGAATGAGATTCAACAAGTTAAGAACCAACTAAGCGGTGCGCAACAACAAAATAATCAGCCACCCCAAATGCAATGAGTAAGAGCCGGTGAAAACCGGCTCTATGTCTTTATGCTCATTTTTTCATAATTTTACAAATAACGTTTCGCCTTCCCACTATATGGATATTTAAACTAGTACTACATATAAGGAGTGATGGCGATGGACGTTATTTTAAATGCAATAACGGAATTTTCCGCTTTTATCTGGGGTTATCCAATGATGATTTTACTTTTAGGCGGTGGCTTATTTTTAACAATACGTCTCGGTTTTTTTCAAATTCTATTTTTTCCTCACGCTTTAAAACATACGATCGGAAAAGTGTTTAAAAAAGAAAAAGGAGATGGCACAATCTCTCCCTTTCAAGCATTTGCTTCAGCTTTAGCTTCAACAGCAGGGGCAACAAACATTGTTGGGGTTCCTGTTGCCATAGCTTTCGGGGGACCAGGTGCCATTTTTTGGATGTGGGTAGTATCCATTATCGGCATGTCAACTAAATTTTCTGAAATAGTTCTCGGTATTAAATATCGTGAAGAAGATAAAAATGGGGTTTATGTAGGCGGCCCTATGTACTACATACGGAAAGGATTAGGTTGGAAATTTGCTTCTTCGCTCTTTGCTTTTGGGTTAATGATTGAAATCATTCCAAGCGTCATGGTTCAAACAAATTCTATCTCAACTCTTTCAGAAAGTTCTTTCGGAATGCCGACTTGGCTCACTGGTGTTATTTTAATTATTCTTATTACGGCTGTTGTACTTGGTGGAATTCAAAGAATCGGTTCAGTAGCTGAAAAGATCGTTCCATTTATGGTTCTTACATATATTGCTGGTGCCCTCGGCGTCATGATTATTAATATCGAGGAGTTTCCAAACGTCATGAGTCTTATTTTCATACATGCGTTTGAACCGATCTCCGCAGCTGGTGGATTTGCAGGCGCTGGATTTGCTGCAGCAGTTAGATGGGGACTTGCTCGCGGACTTTATTCGAATGAGGCTGGGATGGGGACCGCTTCGATCGCTCATTCTGCCGCACATACTCCTCACCCATGTAGACAAGGGTTATGGGGCATCTTCAGTGTTTTCATTGACACTATCGTCCTTTGTACAGTGACTGCCTTCACAGTCCTATTATCAGGAGCATGGCAAGATGTAAAGCCTTCTAATGCAGCTGATATGGTTTCAGATGCTTTCTCAGGACTAATGGGTCCTACATGGGGACCGATTTTTGTCTCTTCTTTGTTGTTGATTTTTGTCATCAGTACAATTGGTGTACTGGTGTTTTATGGTGAAAAACAAGCCGAGTATTTATTTGGCATCCCTTTTTCAAGAGTCATGCGCTTTGTTTATATTCTTTCAATCTTTGTAGGTGCCATAGGCGGACTACAATTTGTTTGGGAGCTTGTTGACATCACCCTTGCTTTGTTTGTAATCCCAAATGTGATTGCCATCCTATTCCTTAGTAAGGAAGTGAAAGAGCTAACGGACGATTACAAATATAATTTCTTGAAACAAGCTCAAACGAAAGATAAAGGAATTAGTTCATAAGTTTTTTCTTGGACATTTACCTAATTTAGGTTCTCCTCCGCTCCAGCCTATATCATTTCTAGACGCCAACATACAGTGATATGGAAAGAGAAATTAAAGGGGGACCTAATATGTATTATGCAAACAATGCACCTTACGGAAACGAACCTTATCAGCCAGTTGCTGGAGCTTCTTATGGAATGCCGTGTCACCGTCCAGCCGGAAATGGCTTCGCGCTAATTGTCGTTCTTTTTATCCTGCTTATCATTGTAGGAACAGCTTTCATTAAATGCTAGTCCACAGAGCAAGAGCCAACTGGTTCTTGCTTTTTACTTGGCTTGAATTGTTCGATTCTCCATTCGCTGTTATAGTGATAAAGAATGCGTGATGAAAGAAGTGATTCAATGAAGACCCTTTTAATTGATATGGACTCCGTTATATGTGATTTAATGTCGGAATGGCATCGAAGATATAACGAAGATTATCAAGATAATTTATCTGTTGAAAAACTGAAGTGCTGGCGTTCTGAAGATTATGTTAAAAGTGAGTGTGGCGAGAAAATTTATAGTTATCTGGATCAGCCAGGAATGTTTCTTCATTTAAAACCTCTTCCGAACGCTCTCGATGTTTTGAAACGTCTCTCTGTAATCTATGATGTTCTAATTGTAACGAGTAGCCGTACATTTGCTTACACTGAAAAAGAACAGTGGGTTGAGAAAAACCTCCCTTTTATCGGTAAGCGCAACTTAATTTTCTCTCATCGAAAAGAAATGATCCGCGGTGATTTGTTGTTTGATGATGCGCCGCATAATCTCATGGCATTTAAAAATTCTGGTCGAACAGCAATCGCTATGAATTATCCTTATAATGCAGAAATTGACGTTCCTCGTGTTAACAATTGGCTTGAGTTTGAACAATGGCTCGCAACATGGAAGTGAGGGCAAAGTTGTGAATCACAAAAAAGATCTCCTGATTATTGGAGGTGGCCCTGCTGGTATATCAGCTGCTATATGGGCAAAACGCCTCGGACTGAATCATTTGCTTCTAGAAGAAAAGAAAGATCTCGGTGGTCAATTAAACACGATTTACAATCAAATCGTAGATTATCCTGGAATAATCGCACCGAATGGCAAGTATCTTCAAAAACAATTTAAAAAACATGCCGACGAAATCAATTTTGATTATGCATTGAATTCGTCAGTTAAATCGATTAATTGGAAGAAGAAAATTCTTTCAACATCTGCAGAACATACATACGAATTTCGTTCATTGCTGATTGCAACAGGTTCATCACCTCGAAAACTTGATGTGCCTGGAGAGCAAGAAATGATTGATCAGAAAGAAGTTTATTCAGCGACTAGGGACAAAGGAAAATTCGTTAACAAAAACGTAGCGGTAATTGGTGGCGGTGACCGAGCATTTGAAGGTGCATTGTTGCTTGCTGAAACCGGAGCAAAAGTCACTCTCATTCACCGTTCTACTCATTTTAAAGCTCGTCAAGAATATAAAGATCCTGTATTCGAACACGAGAACATCACACTTCTCACCGAAACGGTCGTGAATCAAATTGAAGGAAAAGGAAGCAAAGTATTATCCCTTTCCTCTAATGGCCTTTATAAAACGATGGAAGTAGATGGTGTATTTATTCGAATCGGTGTCCAACCAAACACCAATCCCTATCGTCAAGGGATTGAAATAGACCAGGAAGGCTACATTAAGTGTAATGCATTTGGCGAAACCTCTCTTCCATACGTATATGCTGCAGGAGATGTTTGTACACGCCCTCTGTTATCGAGCATTGCTTCAGCCGTCGGTCAGGGAATGACTTCTATAAAACAATTATCATTTTTTCTGGAAAATTAAAAAAGGACCTCTAGGTCCTTTTTTGATTTTTGGAATTTATGGAAATGTTCGGTGTCTTTTGACTGAAGTATTGCTTCTTCCAAAAATCAAACAAATGATAATGAATAGAAATATACCGATACCTAGATAAAGAATGGTACTACTTGAAAGAACAGTTTCCGTTTCTTCATCTTTGACTTCCGCTATAGGTGTCATTTCATTTGTTACTTCAGAATCTTTTTCTCCTAAGGGAGTCTTCATTAAGTGATCAGAATCAAGAGTTGAAACATACGAATCCCCAACAATTTCAAGATTGTTTTCACTTGATAACTTCAAATCAATCGGATGATCTTCTATCTGATAAAGCGTTATGTTATCAGATAAACTGTACTCTTGTTGATCAACAACACCTAGTTCAGTTCCTTTCTCAAATTGAACAGGTGAAAAGGCAGTAAATCCATAATTAAAAAGATTTAGTGTGTCCTGATAAGCAATTCTGTCATCAGATGCTTTCATCGTAACAGCAATTAAATCTTGATCACCTTTCGAAGCTGTGGTGACCAAGGTAAAACCAGATTCTGATACGTAGCCGTTTTTTCCTCCAGTAACAAAATCATAATCGAGTATAAGACGGTGGTGATTAATAAGCGTTGTCTCCCAATCTTCACCGCTCCACTCCATTTGTTTTATTCCAAATAATGATCGAAAATCTTCGTTTTTCATTGCATATTGGGTTATTTTCGCCATATCTTCCGCGGTAGTAAAATGATTTTCATCAAAAAGACCGTTTGGATTTACAAAATGTGTGTTGTGAACCCCTACTTCTTTTCTTAAAAAATCGTTCATCTCACTAGAGAACGATTCCACACTTCCACTTAAATGCTCCGCAATTGCAATGGCGGCATCATTTCCCGAATTAATCAGCATCCCTTTTACCAATTTTTCTAATGGAACCTGTTCTCCTTCTTTTAAGTAAACTCTTGTACCGTCTACTTCCCTTGCATAGGCACTAACAGTAACCATCTCATCCATTTTATTGGACTTCACTGCCATTAGTGCTGTCACTATCTTCGTAATACTTGCAGGATACATTGCGTCTTTACTGTTTTTTCTATAAAGAACTTGGCCAGTTTTCCCATCCATAAGGATAGCTGTTTCGCTTTGGATGTTTGGCGTATCTTCTGCAAAGGCTGTGTTCGGGATTAAACCAATCAGTAAGAATACGGCGACAATCAGTTGCGCATAATGTTTTTCGATCATGGATGCTCCTCTTTCTTTAATATGCTAATACATTGTTCGTTTCAATTCGTAATGGATTGTCTAGTATAAAAGACCTGATACGATCCTTATTATAGCTTTGATAAAGACTTCTGAATACGATTAATTGTATTTACCCTTAATTTAAAACTTTCAGCTTGCAAATGTGTATTTCAATCATTTTTCATTTTAGTTAAATGTAAAAAAAAACAAAATAAAAACCGCTAATAGCGGTGTAGTTAGGAAGCATATGAACCTTTCCATTGCTCGATAATATGCTGGGGTGCGCTCCAAGATAGCCAGGATACGAGTACTTTATTTTCTTCCGTTAACACCATCCAGTACTCTACTCTTTTTTTGTCAAAATTCTGGTAAAATCCTGATTTCTTGATAAAACGATCCATGCTCGAATCCCTCCAATTTACTTGTGGTCTATCTAATGAATTCGACTATCATATGATAAATCCTCTAAATTTTCAGAAAACTAAAAGTGCTTTCCATTATGTTCCTTTACTAAAATTGTATAGCAAAACATCCTTCGGAGCATCATATTAGTCAAGGAGGTGTACACAACATGGCAAACAACAATAGCTCAAACAATCTGGTAGTCCCTGGTGTACAACAAGCTTTAGATCAAATGAAATACGAAATTGCAAGTGAATTCGGTGTTCAACTTGGTCCAGACTCCACTGCTCGCTCTAACGGTTCTGTTGGAGGAGAAATTACAAAACGTCTTGTCCAAATGGCTGAACAGCAAATGGGCGGCGGAAGCTACTAATCGCTAACTGCATAGTATGGATAAAAAAGGCGGAGCAATCCGCCTTTTTCTTATTCTCCAAGAAGGTTGGACGTTTGAATCGCATACTCAATCAGTTCAGCTAAGTCACTTATTTGATCTTCATTGATTTTTCGGTTAAATTCTAATACGACATGAGTGGTTAATGACACGTCCTCAAGATCTGATGCATAAGGAAAAGAAACCGTTTGACTGATTGTTGGACGGTATCCCCAGATGCTTCGAATATCTTCCTCAGTTTCAGCACAATCGTCTTCATGTAAGATCGGAACATCGAAATAGATTTTTATTTCACATCCGGGTTCAATTTGGTCAAGCTGCAGCTGTTCTGCACTAAAATTAGCAAGATCAGCAAAAAGCTCGATTGTTACATAAACATTTTCATTCCCGGTAAACTTCATTAAATATTTGCGAGAAAGTGAAGCGAGATCGACAAAGTCTTCTCGACTTACAATCGAGATCTCACCTTCTAGATCTCGATCGTAAAGTTCCCCTTCTAATACTACTTTTACATTTTCATAAATGGTTGGATCAAACATACCGTCACCCCCTATCACTTCACTATATCATGAATGGTAGAGGGTAAGTAGTTAGGAATGACGCGGGTGGGATTTAGCAAATTGAATAAACGTTTCTTCATCTCCTATTTCCCCACATGCGGCACATTGAACTCGAACATTTGGGCCTTTGTATTCCATATGAAAGGGATCCGCTTTCCCTTCCTCCATTACCGAAACCACTTCTCCTGACTCTGGATCTAATTTAACCGAAGTTGCTTTCTGTTCAATTTTGTTAAATCTCATTCGATTCGTTTTACACCTTGGACACAAATAAGCTGTCATGAACTCACTCCTTTTATCATAGTGTTACACTAAAAAAGGAAATTTTATTCATTTATTACGGTGCGTGAAATTTATAATCAAAACGGGAGACTCTCCCGTTTTACCTCACTTCTTCTAACAACTTCTCTAACACATATTCAACCGATTGGACCCGTTCATTAAATTTCTTTGGCCCTGTATCTTTTTGCCAGGCGACAACTGAGATCATTTCAATATTTTCGTACGTATTTTTAATTTGAATAGGATATAAATATTTGGGTTTATTCTCCATCACCCATTCTCTCGCAAGTGGTTCCCATTCCTTTAATAGCATTAATGCCTTGTCGGCAAATGGTTTCACTTCATCATAGAAATTCACCTTGTAATCATGAAGATGTGTTCGAGTTGTATATTGTAATCTTGCTTCTTCATTTATCTTTAATAATTCAGCTGTTAATTCACGTAGTGTTTTATTGTTTTGCATCACACTCACCCCCACCATTCCTATCCTAACACACGAATCTCATCCACAAACAAAAACCTTATATCCTACCGGGACATAAGGTCAGAAGGGAACCATATTCAACTTTTTCTAGAAACTGAACAGACTCATGATCCAGGGACGCTTACCTTTGCCCGTCGACTGACCTACTGCCTCTTGAATAGACGTATGATCTTCAAGCTCCATTAACTTCTCTTCTAATGACGTAATCTTCTTCATTAATTCATCAAGTTCGGTGCGGTGCTGAAGGACTTGCACGGTAATCACTTCATTCGCTTTTTCTTCCAACTGACGCTCAAGCTGTTCCAATCTTACTGAAAATCGATCTAGCCTTTGTTCAAACCGTTCAGGGGATACCATGACTTGTTCAGGAGGATCACTCGCTCCGGATGATTTTATTTTTTCCATTGAGTAACCCCTTCTTAAATCGTTTTTAATTAATTTTAGCTCCTCCACTGTTTCACTCGAAAAAAGAAAGTGTCCAAGCTCATTCTTTTCACACTCTAAATCAAAATACTTTACCCAGCGTTGAACAGTAGTAGGGTTTACACCAAGTTCGTCTGAAACCTGCTTTGTCTTTAATAACATGCAATCCCATCCCTTCTGTCATACTCAGGCCATAGCCTGTAAGTTTGTATACGTACTATTCTCTTTTTCTTTTCCATTGCCTTCCTCTTTGACAAAACTAGAACGGTTTCGCCAAAGGTAGTGGTTTAATGCTAAAGGAAAGTACTTTCGACAATTATGTAGCATGATTTTGTAACATCTGCTCAAACTAAGTTAAGGAGGTGTAACAGATGAGCAAAAAACAGAAATTCACTAAAACAAATGACAAACAAAAACAGCAAGAATCAAAAACAGGATATGGAAATAAAAAATTGGAAGGTCCGGATCGTCCTTCCACTTAAAAGCAGGGTTAGTTCCTGCTTTTTTTTATGAGCAAATTTTCTATTTCAATCGCAATTCGAATTTCACTTCTTTTCTTCTCATACCAATCTGATAAGGCAAGCTCAGGCGGTAACCTAACATCATTTTCCAGCATTTTCTTAACGAGCGCTTGTCGATTATACCAATCCCGTTTTTTCCCTCGATGATGTTGGATAATTGGATATACTTGCCTTAACATGGGGCCTTCTCGTTTTTTCCCCATCTTGCTTTCATAGTCAAATCTTGACCCAGTTGGGAAGGTAGTAGAAGCAAACCGAAAAAAGCTAGGATAGTATTTCGGATGAAAGAGCAATTTAGCTAATTTTTTCCCAAGCACGATACGGTTCTTCGTGTGACAGAAACGACTAACAGATAAACCATATAACTCTCCTTCTAATGTCGGAAAGAGTACCGTACTAAAATGAAACCAATCTTGAACCGTAAAAAAGAAGGAATGAAAAACTTCTTTTGCATATGTATGATGTTCCATGACTGGTCCTTCAATCACATGCTGTTCGTTAATAATGAGAGCTGTCATTAATCGTTCTTCATTCCTAGACTTAAAAAACGTTTCCCACTCTTCAAGAATAAAACTCGAAATTTCTAATTCTTGTCCAAGATCTAAAAATGACGAATTCGTTTTTTTACAGTATTCATATAACAAAAGTTGCGGTGCTGCGTCTTCAAAAATGGTCCAGTTTGCGCGTTCATATGTCATGAAAAAATTCATTAATTGTTTTTTGTTTAACGCTTTTGGAAACCACTCACCCTGTAAGTCACACATGCTCCAACCAGCGTTTCTTGAAACCATTGAAGCTAGAAATGCCCACTTAATTTCAGAATTCTGTTGATAAAAACGATGATAAAATACGGTACGTGAAATATTATCCATGTTCCATCTTTCTGTTTCTTTTTGAATCTTTGCCATGATCTCTTTCGTGTTTTTCACCATATTTTTCACCTGCTTGAAACATTTTTGTCGGACAACTCGTATTAAGTAAAGTAAAATAGATTCAGTGCACCTTCTAAATAGAAAGGATGATTAACGTGCCGATTCGATATCCGAACGGAAAGCCGTACGTCCCTTCGGCTCAGAATCAGCTTGCAAGTCAAAAACAACCGTCATACAGCAACCGTGGTATGACATTAGAAGAAGATATAAATCAAAGTAATACGTATTATCTCTCAACAGGTAGAGCCGTTATTCACAAAAAGCCTACCCCTGTTCAAATTGTTAATGTTGATTACCCAAAACGGAGCGCCGCTGTGATTAAAGAAGCATACTTCAAACAGGCTTCTACAACAGATTACAATGGGGTATATAAAGGGAAATACATCGATTTTGAAGCAAAAGAAACGAAAAACAAGACGTCTTTTCCGCTAAATAATTTTCACGAACACCAGATCAGTCATATGGAGCAAGTAAATTGTCATAATGGGATTTGCTTTGTACTCCTTCGCTTTTCAATGACAGACGAGGTGTTTTTACTGGATGCCGTCACTCTCTTTTCTCATTGGGAAGTTATGAAGAATGGTGGAAGAAAGTCTATTAAGAAAGAAGAGATTGAACAGACCGGTATACGAATCCCTTACACGTATCAACCGCGCATTGACTATCTGAAAATTATTGATAAAATGTATTTCAGCTAAAGAAGTCATAATTAATTCATAAAACAATGGATTCATTCGAATCCTATAACCAGTACAGGTTTGAAAGGCAGGAATATTCATGAGTGAATATCAATCACGTCAAGAAAGACGTAAAACAAGCGGGAAGAAAAAGAAAGCTCCTAAAAAAACGGGTAAGAGAGGAATTTTTAAAAAAATCTTCCTTACATTAGTTGTTTTATTTCTAGTCGGTTTAGTGGCTGGAGGCATAACAGCAATTGCCTATATTAATAGTGCACCAGAGCTGGACCCAGATAAGCTTACAAATCCACAGTCATCCGTGATACTTGATCGAGATGACAAAGAAGTACAAACAATTCAAGGCGCCGATGCTAGAGAAGTAGCAAAAATCGATGAAATACCCGATGTTCTAAAAAATGCGTTTGTCTCTGTTGAAGATACTCGTTTCTACGAACACTTCGGAATTGATCCACGCAGAATTGGAGGAGCCGTGCTCGCAAATATTACAAACGGTTTTGGAGCTGAAGGTGCAAGTACTATTACTCAGCAGGTGATTAAGAACTCTCTCTTAACCTCTGAAAAATCGTTGGAACGAAAAGTACAAGAAGCTTATTTATCGATTAAGTTAGAGCAAGAATATTCAAAAGATCAAATATTAGAAATGTACTTAAACAAAATTTATTTCGGTAATGGCGCATGGGGCGTAGTGGATGCAGCTGAAACGTACTTCGGTAAAAACATTACGGAAGAAGAATTAACACCTGGTGAAGCAGCATTGCTCGCAGGACTACCACAGCGTCCAACCTACTACAATCCTTACGAATACCCTGATCAAGCAGAGCAGCGTCGAAATGTTGTTTTGAGCTTAATGGAAAAGCAGGGTGTGATTACAGCGGAAGAAGCCGATAAGTATCAGGCTGAAAAAGTGAGCGATATGATTGTCGCACTCACGGAAGAAAAAGAAACAGATCAATATAAAGTTTTTATGGATCAAGTGGTTAAAGAGCTTCGCGATCGTGATGATATTTCTGAAAAAGATATCTACTCCGGTGGGCTTGAAATATACACGACGCTTGATACACGCGCTCAGGATATTACGTCTAATGTGATCGCAAACTATCCTTACTCGAATGAAGAGATGCGTTCAGGTCTTGTTCTAATGGATACGAAAACAGGCTCCATTCGTGCGATTGGTGAAACGCGAAAAGATGAAAGTGTTATTACGTATGCAACAACAGGTAAGTTTCAACCAGGCTCCACTGCTAAGCCAATTCTTGCCTATGGTCCTGCCATTGAAAACTTGCAGTGGTCAACTGGCCGATCGATTAAAGATGAACCTCTTGATAACAATATTCGTAACTGGGACCGGAAGTACCGTGGTCAGGTATCTATGAGACGTGCTCTTGAAATGTCATACAATGTACCGGCTGTTAATACGTACCTTGAGGTTGGAAAAAAACCAGCTCAAGAGTTTGCTAACAAGCTTGGAATGAACTTAAAAGATGAAGATATGGTTTCTTCTGCGGCAATCGGAACATTTAGTACTTCTCCCCTCCAAATGACCGGGGCGTATGCGGCATTTGGGAATGGTGGAATGTACAATGAACCGCACACTGTTCGAAAAGTGGTCTTCCCAGATGGAAAAGAAATTAATCTTGAGCCTGAACCGGAGAAAGCAATGAATGATTATACTGCTTATATGATTACAGATATGCTGAAATCAGTTGTAAATGAAGGAACGGGGACAGATGCAAAAATACCTGGACTTCCTCTTGCAGGTAAAACTGGAACGACTAACCATCCAGAAGATGTCGTTCAATCACAAGGATTTCCAACTTCAGGTATTGTGAGAGATGCTTGGTTTGCCGGCTATACGACCGAATACTCGATGGCCGTTTGGACCGGATTTAATGAACCCAATAAGCATTATTTGGACTCAAGTAAAGGCGAAGACGATTCATCTAAACTAATCTTTAAAGAAATCATGAGTCAGGTCTCTGAAGGCATCAACACGGCTGACTTTCAGAAACCCGAATCTGTAGTAGAAGTTGGCGTGGAAAAAAGCACTGGTTTACTTCCAAGCGATTACACACCAAAAGATCAAATTGTGTATGAACTCTTTGTTAAAGGAAGCACACCAGAAAAAACGTCTAACAAATACAAACAACCTGATGGTGTAAAAGGCCTATCTGCACAATATAAAGCAGATTCAAACAGTATCTCCCTCTCATGGCAGCCAGGTGAAGATAAATCATTCACGTATAAAGTTGAAATGGCTGTTAACGGTGAAGGCTACCAGGGATTAACGGAAACCGGTGATACTGGATTTACTGTACAGAATGTTGAAAAAGGTAGCGAATATAAATTCAAAGTAACTGCCGTTTCAGATTCAGGCGTTTCAACGAAGCCAGCTGAAACATCTGTTTCAGTTCCAAAAGAAGAAGAAGCTCAAGAGCCTGAAGAACCGACAGAAGAACAAACTCCTGAAGAAGAAGGCGAAACGCCACCTGAAGAAGGAAATGATCAAAACGGCGAAGGGACTGGAAACACCGAAGGCAATCAAGGTGATGAAGAACAGCCTCCTGCTGAAGATCAAGGCGGAAATACTGGTGACGAAAATCAGGGTAACAACGGTGGAGCAAATGGTGAGAATGGTTCTGGGAATGATACTGGTACGACTGAACCAGGTAATTCTGGGGATACCGGAAACACAGAAGAACCTGACACTGGTTCAAACGCCCCAGCCAATGCACCTGCCACTGAAAATAACTAGCACAACAAAGCCCAATCTGCGAGCAGATTGGGCTTTTCGTTATGTTTTAATCAGCGCCTTACTTCCTTCAGGCTCTCTGTTTCATTCGCTTTTGTCCCTCACGACAAAGCTCTAACAGTGGACAGATTTCGCACTGCGGAGATTGCGCTTTACAGTGGTACCGTCCGAAGAAAATAAAGCGATGATGAGACACGGACCACTCTTCTTCTGGAATTTTTCGCATTAGCGTTTTTTCAACTTCAAGTACAGAGTCTTTCCACCTGCATATTCCTAGACGCTTGCTCACTCTCTCAACGTGCGTATCTACAGCGATTGCAGGCACATCAAACGCTACAGAAGCAATCACATTGGCTGTTTTACGCCCAACCCCTGCCAACTTCATTAATTCTTCCCTCGTCTCAGGAAGAACACCATCATGCTCTTCTATCACGGTCCTAGCTAGCTTTTTAATGTTTTTCGCTTTATTACGAAATAAACCAATTCGTCTGATGTCGTTTTCTAATTCTTCAATAGGCACATGAAGAAAGTCCTCCGGCCCATTGTATTTCTGAAATAAATCTGGTGTTACTTTATTAACAAGCGCATCTGTACACTGAGCGGATAGAACGACCGCGATGGCAAGTTCAAAAGGTGTGGAATGATTCAACTCACAGTGTGCATCCGGGAACATTTCTCCCATCGTATCAAGAACAGTTCTTATTTGGGGTTTCGTTAACAACAGTTCTACTTCCTTTCTTAAGTTAGCTATTTCAGGAGTTTCTTCATACACAAAAAGCGGAAGTTGAGCTTCCGCTTTTTGCTAATCTTCTATCGTCCAAGCCAATTGTAGATTGGCGTATTCTGACCTGACTCATTTTGGGTTTCTGTTTTAGCAGGTGTTTTTTTATCATACTGATGCTTCCGAAACTTTTCGCCATAGGCTCTTGCTTGTTCAACCGTCTTAATGCCATTGCGTTTCCATTCAAACAGAATACGGTCAATGTAGCGAAAGTTTAACTTACCAGCAAGAACAGCTTCCTTTAAGGCAGCTTTAATAAGCTCTGAATCATGCTTATCAGCGTCAATCCACATCGCAAGCGTCTCACATTCTA
Source organism: Guptibacillus spartinae (assembly GCF_028610625.1). Classification (GTDB taxonomy): domain Bacteria; phylum Bacillota; class Bacilli; order Bacillales; family Guptibacillaceae; genus Guptibacillus; species Guptibacillus spartinae. The sequence continues at coordinate 203,575 of NZ_JAQQWU010000006.1, read as the reverse complement.
TAGGGGAAAGTGGCCTTGCAAATTCACGTTCGAACAACGTATAGAGACTTTCTTCGTTTTCCATGTTTTTCACTGCAGACTTTTCTGCTTCTACCTGCTCGATCGCTTTAAAAATTCTTTCCCATAACGGGAGAAGCGAATAGGCTTCTGAATAATAATTTTTTGCGTCATTTTTGTGTTCATCGATCGTTAAAACACCTTTTTGCATGAGCTGTTGTATTTTATCTAAACACGCTTGAGGGGAGTACGTCATTGCTGAAGCGAGTTCTTCTGGTGTAGGAAACGAATTTCCTTGATCAATAAAGCTGTGTAATTTAATTAAAAAGAACGCTTCTTCTTCTTTTAAACCAATTTGGGCATAGTGGTTTAATAACAATCTCGGTATGGAGACATGTCCTTCGTTCATCATTTGAATGATTTGTTCCTTCTTCATCCCATCCACCTCTACCTTTCATTATAGCATGCCGGCATTTTGTGATGGGAGTAGAAAAAAATACCTATGCAGTGCATCGTTTTTTCTTCTATCCTACATACATTTCACTTTTAGCACATGAAATGCTTCTAACTACGGCATTTTTCATATAAAGACGCTTCTCTCATAAAGAAAGAAGCGTCAGCTTAGTTAGTTTATCACGGATATAGACGATTTAAAAGGCGTGGGAACGGAATCGTTTCTCGAACGTGTTCCACACCTGAAAGCCAGGCAACTGTTCGTTCCAATCCAAGACCAAATCCTGAATGAGGAACTGAGCCATAACGACGTAGTTCAAGATACCATTTATAAGCATCGTCCGTTAAGCCATGTTCTTCGTAGCGCTTTTCCATAAGAGAGAGATCATCAATACGTTGGCTACCTCCGATAATTTCACCATAGCCTTCTGGTGCAATTAAGTCAGCACATAAAACAACTTCTTCACGATCTGGATCTGGCTTCATATAAAATGCTTTAATGTCTTTCGGGTAATTTGTAATAAAGACCGGTTTCTCAAAGCTTTCTGCAATAGCTGTTTCATGCGGAGCTCCAAAGTCTTCTCCCCATTCAATGTCAGTAAACCCTTTGTCTTTTAACAATGTAATGGCATCGTCATAAGAAATGCGAGGGAAAGGTGCTTGAATGGCTTCAAGTTTTGAAACATCGCGCTCTAACGTTTTTAGCTCAAGCTCGCAATTATCTAGAACAGACTTGACTAGAAAACTCACGTATTGTTCCTGAACTTCAAGACTTTCATCATGATTCATGAACGCCATTTCAGGTTCAATCATCCAAAACTCAATTAAGTGACGACGCGTTTTGGATTTTTCGGCACGGAACGTTGGACCAAAGGAAAAAACGCGACCAAATGCCATTGCAGCTGCTTCCATATAGAGCTGACCACTTTGAGAAAGGTAAGCATCTTCTTCAAAGTATTTCGTATGGAAAAGATCTGTTGTGCCCTCTGCCGAACTTCCGGTTAAGATCGGAGGGTCAATTTTCACGAAATCATTTTCGTTAAAGAACTGATATGTTGCGCGAATGATTTCGTTTCGGATACGTAAAATAGCATTCTGGCGTCTTGAACGGATCCATAGATGGCGGTTATCCATTAAAAATTCAGTACCATGCTCTTTTGGTGTAATCGGATAATCTACCGCTTCGTGAATTAACTCCACATTTGTTACAGTTAATTCATATCCAGATTGTGAACGGTCATCTTCACGGACAACGCCCGTCACCCATACAGAAGATTCCTGTGTAAGGTTTTTAGCTGTTTCCCAGGCTTCCTCAGAAACTTCTTTCTTAACCATAACGCCTTGAATAAAGCCAGTACCATCGCGAAGCTGAAGAAACTGTATTTTTCCACTAGAACGCTTATTATGTAACCAGGCACCAATTGTAACAGTTTGTTCTACCTGTTTATTTACATTTGAAATCGTTGTTTTCACTGCTTATTACCTCCAACTGATTAGAAAAAATTGGCGCACATTTTCATTTAAAAAAAACGAAAATTGCGCCATCCATTTATTTCAATGGTGATTACTCGATTCTTATTATACTAATTATTTGTTCAATGAACAACTCGCTTAAGCACGTTTGTTTTTCACGAAACGTTCGATGCGATCAATGGCTTCAAGAATGACATCAAGTGAAGTTGCATATGAAAGCCTTACGTTCTCAGGCGAGCCGAAACCAGATCCAGGAACTAACGCTACTTTTTCTTCTTCAAGTAGTCCTTTTACAAACCCATCAACAGATGCGTACCCTGTTTTCTCTGCTGCTTCTTTTGCATTAGGAAACAGATAGAAAGCCCCTTGAGGTTTGACACATGTAAACCCTGGGATCATCTTAAGCTTTTCATAGACAGTATTTAACCGTTCTTCAAATGCTGCTTTCATTTCATTCACAGGCTCTTGTGATCCTTCATAAGCGGCTAAAGCAGCATATTGTGAAATAGATGTAGGATTTGAAGTCGAATGACTGGCTAAATTCGTCATCGCTTTAATGATTTCTTTTCTACCTGCAGCATAGCCAATTCTCCAACCGGTCATTGAATGCGATTTCGATACGCCATTTATAATGATCGTTTGCTCTTTCAATTCTGATGAAAGTTCCGCAATGGAAGTATGTTTTGCCCCATCATATACAAGCTTTTCATAAATTTCATCAGAAACAATTAGAATATCATGCTTTAAACAAAAAGTACCGATCTCTTTTAATTCATCTGGTGAATAGATGGAGCCAGTTGGATTTGAAGGAGAATTAATAATGACCGCTTTTGTTTGAGGCGTTACAGCCTTCTCTAATTGTGCAACAGTAATTTTAAATTCTTGCTCCTCCTTGCCTTCCACATAGACAGGATTCCCACCAGCTAATTTTACTTGTTCAGGATAACTTACCCAATAAGGTGTCGGAATAATTACTTCGTCGCCTTCATCAAGAATGACCTGAAATAGCGTATATAGTGCATGCTTTGCGCCAGTGCAAACGATGATTTCATCCGTTTTATAAGTAATGTTTTGATCTTCTTGGAACTTAGCAATGATGCTTTCCTTTAAAGGGAGAATGCCACCAGAAGGTGTATACTTTGTTAATCCTTCATCCATCGCTTTTTTTGCAGCATCAAGGATATGTGAAGGGGTATTAAAGTCAGGTTCTCCTGCACCAAGTGCGATCACATCATGTCCTTCAGCTTTTAGCGCTTTTGCTTTTGCAGTAATTTCTAACGTGGCAGATGGTGTCAGAGCTGCTACACGATTTGATAATTTCATTTCTCTTCCTCCCTTAATTGCATTAACTTTGCTTGATCGAGCGTGAGCGCCAGTAATCTCCATTACTAAAATAATAATAGGCGAACGTATACCGGTCGTCGGTATCGATAAATGTCGCCTCCCATACAAGAACTTGTTTCTTTTCTTGATTCACTTCAATTCCTGGTTTAATCGCAATAATTTCTTTTGGAGAAAAATCATCTGCTAGTTTCTGTTTTACAATTTCTGCACTAACGCCTTCCTCCACTTTCTTCGAAACGAGAGGTTGATCTTTATTTGGTACAAAAACATACACCTCGTCTCCATTTTTATCTGTACCTTGTAAGACAACATAAGCATGACTTGTACCGTGGTATTGAATCGCTTTATCTACATTTTTCACTACTGCTTCAGATTCAGCTCTAGCGATCGCTTTCTCCTCTAACTGCTCGGGATGATCTGTAATGGCATGATAAAAAGAGATTCCTTGCCAAATCAACACGGCTACGATAATACTGGCAATAATTCCTATCAGTCGCATACAATCACCCTATTATGTACGATAGATCGTGAAAATCATTTGATCTTGATCTTCTTCATCAAGTGCGAGTCCAAACATGAGATCTTTTTCTTTTAAAGTACGGTTTAACGAATCAACAATTTTGTAAATATCAAGTGATTTACTTACTTTTACGGTAGATAAAACTTCAATATTGTTTTCCATTCCTGTCATCTCCCTATGCTCTATGTGTTGACGGTTAAATTCGCCTATGTGGTGTGATGTGTTCGCTCCGGGATAAATTTACTACTTATAGATGGCACAAGGTGAGACAAACTATAAGTACCGTCACAGACAGACGGTGCACGAAATCTGCTCCACTTCCAACAGTGCCTGCGCAATGCGCAGGCAATTTTCATGTTGCTTTCGTCCTAAAATTTTTCCTAAAGCATTTTCTCTTCCTATTTTTAAATAAGTTTCGTTTTTTTGCAACTTATTCAGTAAGGAAATTTTTATCTTGTTTCTTTTGTCGGAATCGTAATGACGTCGTACCGGTCATTCTGAATTCGAAGTGACACGCTTCCAATTCGATATGGATAATAGACATCCGTCCAGCTCTCATTCAATCGTTCAAGAACAGATTCACTGACATCAATATTGTTATGCCGAAAGATAACGGCCATCTGTGGATCAATTGCACTAAGAAATTCGGTCGAACTACCATTTCCAGCACCAAAATTAGCTACTTTTAAAACCTCAACTGCTTTACCCGAAGAAGCAATTTTCTCTTCAAGATCAAGATTGGTTTCTCCCATCATTAATAAATCCTGACTTCCTAAGGATAGCATAAAAGTAGCAGAGCCTGCCTTAGAGATGTTCAGAATTTCCACTTTGACCTCTTCCATCAACTCTAGCTGTTGATTTTCATGAAGATGTGTTTTTTGTAGATGGGATGGGATGGAGGGAAGAAATGCCTTTTCTACCCCTTCTGATAAAACAACTTCTTCTACCTCAAAATAATGAAGTAAATTGGAAAAATTTCCGGCGTACGCTTCATCTGCATTGGTTAACCACACTTTTCTTAGTTCTTTAACTTTAAACATTTGTAGTCGATCGATGAGCTCTTTTTCTGAACGAGAGCTTCCTGTATTGATTAGGACAGCTCCCTGGTCTTTTGATTGAATTAGAATGGCCTCTCCAATTGAAAGATCAAGAAATGTTACAGCTACTTCATGATTTCTTAAATGAAAATCCACTGATTGAATCGAGGCTTCCACACTCGTCGCAGCTCCCATCAGAAAAAAAGTGCTTATGAGTAGCGTAAATAATCTCTTCATCACAATCCCTCCTCGTAGAAGTAGTTTGTGATGAAGCCGTTCATTATAACCAGAGATCTAGTTCATTAACCAATTCTTCAGTTGTCCCCTTGATTAGGGGAACATCAGGTAAAGATTTTATAAATAACCTTCCATATCTTGTTGAGATAATCCTGCGATCGAAGACAAAAACGGCTCCACGATCACGTTGAGAACGGACAAGCCGGCCAAACCCCTGTTTAAAACGTATGATCGCTTCAGGTAGCGAAAGCTCCATAAATGGGTTTCCACCTACGCTTTTTAATTGTTCCGATCTTGCTTGAAACACGGGGTTATCAGGCGGTGAAAATGGAAGACGGACAATAATAAGGCAGCTTAAATCTTCTCCTGGAATATCGACCCCTTCCCAGAAACTACTTGTACCAAATAGAATCGCGTCTTCACTTTCTTTAAAATTCTTTGTTAATCTCACCCGGCTACCACTATCAACACCTTGACTAATTAATGTCAATTCATCATGAACGATTAATTCCTTCATCCGATGATGCGCTTTTTTTAGCATGTCATAAGACGTAAACAAGACAAGCATTCTTCCACGCGTGACGCGAGCTATTTGTAGAATGGCATCAGTAATATGCTCAACAAACTGAAGATCTGATACATCCTTGATCATCGGTAAATCTGTCGGTATCATCAGTCTTGCTTGCTCGCTATAATCAAATGGAGAATGATACTGATAGATAAGGGGGCCAAATTCTTCTAAGCCAAGTCGTTTCATCATATAATCAAACGAATTTTTAACGGTAAGTGTAGCGGATGTTAGCAATATGCTTTTTTTCTTTCCAAAATAATCGCTTGAAAGCAGAGAGCCTACCTCCACTGGCCTACTAAACAAAAACGCCGAATTCAATGAACCTTTAGGATCAATTTCTACCCACTTTACATCGTTTTCACTTTCGCTAAGAAGGAGATAGTCCACTTTGGATAGTTCCTCTAGCACAGAAGCATGAATTCCTTTAAAATCAGCGGTCGTGTTTATTTGTTCACGCGTTAACTCATCTTCTTTTAGATCAAGTTCTTTCTCTAGTTTCTTCAATGATTTATCTAGATCTTTCAAGTAGAATACCAATCGATGGGCTGCTTCCTGAATGGCTTCCCAAGCTCGACTACCCTCATTTGTAATCCGATAGCTTAGTCGTCCCACTTCATTTGACCTGTGAATATTTTTTTGTACATAACGATGGAGCATACGGAAGAGTTCATCCACATCTCCAAGGATTGTTTTCACATAAGCATCAATTTCATGCTTTGAATCTTCGACTTCCACTTCAAGGCTTTTCAGGATGCTAAGTACTTTCCCATAAATGCCATCGCCATCTTTTAATCCCATACGCACAAACCCTTGTAAGATAGAAAAATAATCTGTTTTAATGCCAAAAAACTCTGTAGCGATATCTTCAAGATGATGAGCTTCATCAATCACAGCCTGCTGATAAGCAGGTAATAATTGATGCTCATTTATTAAATCACTGAATAACAAAGCGTGATTTGTAATAATTAAATCTGCATTCATTGCAAATCGCTTTCTTCGATGATAAAAGTCACGCGAAAACCAGGGTGAACGATGGTTAGCAGAAACGGTAGCATCACTTTTCACCTGATGCCAAAAAATTTTGCCTCCACTAGAAAGGTTTAATTCTTCTACGTCACCGTAATCTGTTTCAAGCAGCCAAATGAGGATCTGTGCCTTCGTTAAAATTGTATCGTAATTGTCCTCTTCGACGTTAAGTAGCTGCTGTTCAAAGCGAGTTAAGTCAAGATAATGACTTCTCCCTTTTATGATTGTAGCGTTAAAAGGAAACGGCAAGATATCGCGTAGAAAAGGGAGATCGCGTTGTAAGAGCTGTTCTTGTAATTGAATCGTGTGCGTACTAACGACAACTGGCTTACCCGAATTTTTCGCATGAACGACTCCAGGCATTAAGTAGCCTAGAGATTTCCCTATTCCGGTGCCTGCTTCGATTAAAATATGTTGATTCGTTTCAAATGCATGAGCCACTTGCTTCATCATATCGCTTTGTCCTGCACGGACTTCAAAGTTGGGAATGGTTTCAGCCATTTGTTCTTCAAACTGCTTCTGTGCCGTATCAAATTGAATCGATTGGTGAGGGGTCTCGACCTCACTAACTTGTTCTTGTAACTTAAGAGCGATATCTCGAAAGACTTCAAAATTGCCTTCTGGTTCAATTCTTTTCTTTTTGTCTTGTATCATTTCATTCAAGACCATTTCCAGATCGCTATACAGTCGAGTAGAAAGTCCTTCCAACTGTTCTAATGTCACGAGTGGTAATCCATACAGTTTATCAAAAAGAAATAGCAAAAGTTCAGCTGTTACTTCAGCGTCGCTATCTGCTTGATGAGGGTTAACATGCTGGATTTCCAAATATTCCGCTAACGAAGATAACTTATATGCTTCAGCGGTTGGCAATAAAATTCTCGCAAGCTCCACCGTGTCAATTGTTGGCCCTATAAACGGATCATATCCACTCGCGTCAAGCTGTGCATTCATAAAGTTTAAGTCAAATCGTACATTATGGGCAACAAAATAAGCCCCGTCTAGTCTTCTCAGAAGTTCAGGAGCAACTTCTTCAAATAAGGGTGCATCCTCTAAATCATCATCAGAAATTCCCGTCAATTGTTGAATAAAGAGTGGAAGTGATTTTTCAGGGTTAACAAATGTTGCATACCGATCAATAATCATTCCGTCTTCCACTACTGCTAGTCCTATCTGGATAATCCGATCCCCATTTTTTGGGGAATTTCCCGTTGTTTCAAAATCTATAATGGTATATCGATTCATACGTTTTCACCTCAGTTGCTTCAACCCTTTAAGCGGTCACCTTCATTACTTTATCATTTTTTCACTTGAACGGAAAATAATTTCTTATTCCATTGAATGAGATTCACTCATAAACTTCCTAAATCTTCGACCGCCCTTTGACTTTGAACGTTATGTGTCAGAGATCAATGAGAAGCTATCAGACGATCGCATTTGATTCTCTTCAAAAAAAGCTCTGGACCAGGTCCAGAGCTTTTGCTTATAAAATTGTGGCTTCAGGCTCTAGCCCAATCATGTCGACGATTTCATTCTTTTCATTCATAATGGCTACCCGTGGCGTAAATTGTTGTGCTTCTTCTTCACTCATCATAGCGTATGCGACAATAATGACAATATCTCCTTCTTGAACAAGCCGTGCAGCTGCTCCATTTAAGCAAACAACCCCCGATCCTCTTTCCCCAGGAATAATGTAGGTTTCAAGTCTTGCTCCATTATTATTATTCACAATTTGAACTTTTTCATTCGGAAGCATGCCAACAGAATCAATAATGTCCTCGTCAATTGTAATGCTCCCGACATAGTTTAAATTCGCTTCCGTTACACGTGCTCGGTGGATCTTGCCCTTCATCATTGTAACAAACATCGTTTACACTCCTATCGCTATTTCATGACTTGTTGTAACTTTATTGTCAATCAGTCGAGCAGCAGAAAATTGAACGGCTACTGCTATAATGATATTTCCTTTCATAACTTCAATCGTTTCGAGGTCGGGATATGAAAGAACTTCAACATAATCCACGATTCCAGACGTCTGGCTTAATAATGACAAGATAAGGTCTTTAATTGTTGCTGGATTTGTTTCTCCAAGCTCAATTGCCTTCGTTGCCTCATCAAGACTTCTTGACAGTTGAATGGCCTCTTTTCGTTCAGTTGGGGTTAAATACACATTGCGTGAGCTTTTCGCAAGGCCATCTTCCTCACGAATTATTGGGCAGGCTACGATCTCAACAGGAACATTAAAATCCTCCACCAGACCTTTTATTACAGCTACTTGCTGTGCATCTTTCATGCCGAAATAAGCACGATCTGGGAGAACAATTTGCAGTAATTTCATGACAACAGTTGCAACTCCATCAAAGTGACCCGGCCGTGATTCCCCGCACAGTGTATCCACACGTGCCTGCACGGTTAATTTTGTTGTGCGTTCTTTTGGATACATTTCTTCGACATTTGGATAAAATAGAACGTCAACCCCTGCTTGTTTCGCAAGTTCTTCATCGTGCTTTAAATCTCTTGGGTAGCGATCAAAATCTTCATCGGGACCAAATTGAAGGGGATTCACAAAAATGCTCATGATAACGCAATCATTTCGCTTCACCGCTTCCTCTACAAGACTCATATGGCCTTCATGAAGATAACCCATTGTAGGTACAAACCCAATCGTTTTACCCGATTTTAACGTTTGTTTTGAATAAGTTTGCATTTCTTTAATCGTCGTCACGATTTTCATGCTCTTGTCCCCCCATACATTCCTGATAGCTGCTCTGCTTTCATATTAAATGAGTGCTTTTGCTCTGGGAACTGACGTCCTTTCACCTCGGAAACATATTCACTCACTGCCGTTGAAATCATCTCTGAAACATGGCTATATTGCTTCACAAACTTAGGTACATGACCTGTGCCATATCCAATCACATCGTGATAAACGAGTACTTGTCCATCTGCTTGAACACCCGCTCCAATACCAATGACTGGAATAGAAAGTTCTCTCGTCACCATTTCCGTAAGCTGCTGCGGCACGCACTCGAGGACCAGGGAAAAAGCTCCTGCTTCTTCAATGGCTTTTGCTTCTTTAACAAGTAAAGCAGCACTTTCAGATTCCTTTGCCTGTACTTTATACCCACCTAATACACCAACTGATTGTGGTGTTAGACCGAGATGGCCCATCACTGGCACGCCAGCAGACGTTAACTTTTGAATTTGTGAAATGACTTCACCACCACCTTCAAGCTTAACGGCATGTGCTCCCGCTTCCTGCATGAGTCTTCCTGCATGAGTCAACGTCTCATTAACATTGCCATGGTAGGTAAGGAAAGGAAGGTCTGTTACAATAAATGTCTGAGATGCACCACGTTTTACTGCTTTCGTATGAAGGACCATATCATCCATCGTAACAGGAACGGTTGAATCGTATCCAAGGGCGACCATTCCTACCGAATCACCTACTAACAAAAGATCCACCCCAGCATTTTCTGCTAGTTTTGCTGAAGGAAAATCATAGGCCGTTAGCATGGCAATTGGCTCCCGCTTTTCTTTCATCTTCTTAAAGTCACTGGTTGTTTTCATCATATTTCCTCCTTTGTTTAGAGGAATAGCTCACCGCACAAAAAACCTCCAAACATGGAATTGCAGCAGACAGGGGTATCCCATCAGTCTATGCAAGCATAGACTTGCCGCAACACTCCATGTAAGGAGGTTACTTTATCGGTTTAATCCCTCTGTCCCAGTCCATAAGGATCAAGGCAGAATATCAGTTTGATTTCTAAGTAAATGGTGCGGCTCTAATCTGATACCGCCCTTACATCTGTTAGTATAGCAGAAAATGTGACACATTCGTTAACAGATTTCAATATCCGCAGAATAAATATAATGCATCTTTCCGCTTTCATCTTCTAAAAGAAGTACACCTTCTTCTGTAATCCCTTTCGCAAGCCCCTCAATCACACCATTTATTGTTCGCGCCTTTATTTTTCGACCAAGACTAACAGCATAGCTTTCCCATAGTAGCTTGATCATTCGAAATCCATTGTTCAAATATTCTTCATAGAGCGTTTCTAATTCATTTAATATGGCAGCCAGAAGAGCTGATCGAGTGATTTCCCTACCTGCCTCAATTTTTAGCGAAGTTGCCGTTGTTAAATCTTCAGGAAAATCTTCTTGACTCGCATTTACGTTAATGCCCATACCAATAATGATCGATTTAATTTGATCTGCTTCAGCCTGGAGCTCCGTTAAAATGCCGACTACTTTTTTTCCATCAATTAATATATCATTCGGCCACTTGATTTCAGCTTCAAGTCCCGTTTGTTTACGAATCGCATGGACCACACTAACTGCCGCAATTAGCGTGAATTGAGGTGCTCTCTGAGGTGGAAGTTTTGGCCGCAGGATAATACTTGTCCAAATTCCACTACCGCTAGGAGAGTGCCAGGAACGTCCAAGTCTTCCCTTACCTGCGGTTTGTTCGTCAGCCACAATAATTGTGCCTTCAGGCGTACCACGATGAGCTAAGTCGTGGGCAATAAACTGAGTTGATTCGACAGTAGGATACGTATAAATGGTTTTTCCTAAAAAATCAGTTGTTAGTTTGAGAGCAATTTCTTCTTTACTTAACATATCCGGTCTTGAAACAATACGATATCCTTTCTTTTGAACCGCTTCTACTTCATAGCCATTTTTACGAAGTTCTGAAACGTGTTTCCATATCGCCGTTCGCGAAACATTGAGCGTTTCACTAATCATTTGACCTGAAACGTAGGTTTCCGCATGTTCTTCAAGCATTTGCAGCAGGCGCTGCCTTATTGAGTCTGCCACTGTTTAAGCCACCTTCTAATGCTGGATTTCTCATTTTTAATTTCTTCATTAATTACGGCAAGCTCAATTTCTCTAAGAGCCTCACCAACCCAAGGGCCAGGGGAAATCCCTCTCCATTGCACGAGGTCTTCTCCGGTCACAGTAAGCATCGTTGCAGACGTTATAGGAAGTTCTGACATAATCTGCTCCACTTTCTTAATTTTTGGAAGGCGCTTTTCAAATACCGATAGAAGCCTTTCACATGCCTCCGCTTCCGGAAGAGCTGTATAAACAGTTGCCTTATTCCACCCTCTAGTTTGCGCACTTCTTGCATTTTCTACAAGGTAATCGACTTCTTTAACAAACCGATTTGACAATCGCCATTTCTTTAGAAACCGCTTCGGTTCTTCAGTAGTGGATGCTAACCAGGCCCACCGCTCTGCTTCTGTTGTTAAATTCACTAAGAATGGCACCTCATCAAGCGATTTTTCGATCTGCTGAATACCTGGTAAAATGTGATGAACATTCGCCTGAATTAGAGTAACAAGCGCTTGTTGCACGCCTTTACCAGCCAACAATTTGCTGAATTCCGCTTGAATCCTTTCCACTGCAACGTATTGGAGTAGATCAGCTTGTTTTTTTAGTGCACAATGCGTATGTTTGTCCAGCGCAAAACTAAGCGTACTTTGAAACCGAACAGCTCTTATCATTCGGAGCGCATCTTCTTGGAATCGCTCTAGTGGATTTCCCACAGTACGTATAAGACCATTCTTAATATCTTCTTGACCACCATAAAGGTCGATTAGCGTTCCATCTAATGAAAGCGCCATGCTGTTCATGGTGAAGTCACGTCTAGCAAGATCTTCTTCAATTGAACTTAGATATGAGACTGCGTCTGGATGCCTAAAATCCGCATAAGAAGAATCAGTCCTATATGTCGTTATCTCATATGAAAACGAATGATGCATCACAGTAACGGTACCATGATCGATCCCTGTTGGAATAACTTTATCAAACAAACTCATAATTTCTTCAGGTTTAGCTGATGAAGCAATGTCAAAATCTGATACAGGGAAACCGAGCATCGCATCTCTAACCGCTCCACCCACAATATAAGCTTCATGCCCGGCGTTTGTCAGCTTTTGCAACACTTCGACACAAGATTCATAAGTTTTCCCTGTCAAGTTAATCAAGTAAGGGCTCCTTCAAGCGTTTTATAATAAATTTCTTCATATTGTTCTAGAATTTGCTTAGAACCAAATCTTGTTTGAACAGCCTCTACTGCAGCAGAGCTCATACGATTATGCAGTTCATCATCGGATAGCAGCTGTACAGCATAATCTGAAATGTCTTCAATTTTACCTACTTCTGCAATAAATCCGTTCACATCATGTTCAATAACCTCAGGAATTCCTCCTATGTTCGTTCCGATCGCAGGTACCCCACAAGCCATTGCTTCAAGTGCGACTAAACCAAAACTTTCTTTTTCAGATAATAGTAATTTTAGATCACAGATTGAAAGAATTTCAGCTACATTTTCTTGCTTGCCAAGAAACTTCACTTTATCCTTTAATCCTAAATCGTTGACGAGTCGACATGCAACTTGAATTTCAGGACCATCACCAATAAGCAAAAGCTTCGCTGGCATTTTTTCTTGTATGCGGTGGAACACCTTAATCACGTCAGGTACACGTTTCACAGCTCTAAAATTCGAAATATGAACAATTACCTTTTCATGATCGGATATGCCATAACTTTTTTTCAAGTCCGTCGGTGCTTTTGGATAATAAATTCGTTCATCTACAAAGTTATATACTGTATCAATCGGTTTATCTGTTTCAAGCAACCGATGTGTTTGATCAACTAGATCATTTGAGACCGCTGTGACGCGGTCTGACTTTTCAATTCCAAACCGAATTAACTGAGTTAGTGACGGGTCATACCCAAGCACTGTAATGTCCGTCCCGTGAAGAGTTGTAACGATTTTCACATCTCCTCCAACCATTTCTTTCGCAAGAAATGCACAGACAGCGTGTGGTACGGCGTAGTGCACATGAAGTAAATCAAGGTTTTCACGTTGAATCACTTCTGCCATTTTACTCGCTAGGGTTAAATCATAAGGGGGGTAGCGGAAAACAGCATATTGATTTACTTCCACTTCATGAAAATAAATATTGGGATGAAACGTATCAAGCCGAAACGGAACACTACTCGTTATAAAATGAACTTCGTGCCCCTTTTCTGCTAACATTTTTCCAAGCTCTGTAGCGATAACGCCAGAACCTCCCACAGTGGGGTAACACGTAATACCGATTTTTAGTTTCATATTCTTTCTCCTAAAGGAAATTCTTCCAAACACAGTAAATTCTTTGCAATAAAACCTTCTGCATAGCCTACTCCTGATTCTTTACCGTATAAATATTCACGGTAAATTACCTTATTAACGTAACCATTTGTTAAAGGAGTCGCAACACTATCACTGCTAAGAATAAATTGACTTTCATAGGCTTCTAGCGCTTGTTTCTTTGCCTCAATTTGATTCGTAATATTAATTGTAAATTGAGGTCGATGAAATCCATTAATGAAATAATAGTAAATTTGCGTAACTTTATGTGTCTCTCCTAAATTCGGTTGATACTTACGAATTCCAGCTGAAAAAACGGCTTCTTCGACTAATTGAGCCGCATGGCCGTGATCAGGATGCCGATCTTCTGCATATGGTACAAAAACTACCTGAGGTTTTTTCGTGCGTATGATTTTAACTAGTGCTGAAATTTTATCGTCTGATAGAGTCAAGCCACGATCAGGAAATTTCATGTTTAACCGCGTCGTTACAGACAAAATTTCACCAGCGTGCCTTGCTTCATGATGTCTTTTAAAAACGGTACCATTTGATGACAGTTCAGCTTCTGTTAAATCACAAATCCCCGTCTTCTTGCCTTCCTCGGCCATTTTCTTTAATGTGCCGCCCATTCCAATTTCAACATCATCTGCATGGGCTCCAAAAGCGAGAATATCAAGTGTTGTTTCTTCCATGTACAATTTCTCTCCAATCCAATTCTCCCCTTGCAAGCGCATGGACAAGTATTTCCGCACTGCCCATATTCGTTGCGAGCGGGATATCATATACATCACATAGCCGGATAAGCGCTGTAATATCTGGCTCATGTGGTTGTGCTGTTAAGGGATCTCGAAAGAAAATCACTGCATCCATATCATTTTCTGCAATCATGGCGCCAATTTGTTGGTCTCCGCCAAGTGGACCAGATTGATAACGGTGCACGTTTAAGCCTGTTTCATCAATGATTCGCTTTCCAGTTGTACCAGTCGCATAAAGACTATGTGGATCTAAAATCATTTTATATGCAAGTGTAAAACGAACAAGGTCGTCTTTTTTCTTATCGTGCGCGATTAAAGCGATTTTCATCAGAACATCCCCTACTCCATTATATTTTCAAGGCCGTAAACAAGCTGATCAATTTTCAAGACGGTTTCCACAGCAAGCTGCACACCAGGCATAAAAGAAGCTCGGTTCATTGAATCATGACGAATTTTTAAAGTTTGTCCTTCTCCTCCAAACAGAACTTCTTGGTGAGCCACGAGACCTGGCAAACGAACGCTATGAATACGCATGCCTTCATAATCTGCACCGCGAGCGCCCGCAAGATCCTCACGCTCGTCTTCATGACCTTGCTTCTTTTCATCTCGTACTTCTGAAATCATTTTTGCAGTTTTTACAGCTGTTCCAGAGGGGGCATCTAGTTTCCGGTCATGATGTTGTTCAATAATTTCTACATCTGAGAAATATTTTGCCGCCATTGTTGCGAATTTCATCATCAGCACTGCGCCGATTGCAAAGTTTGGGGCAATAATTGCACCAAGTCCTTTTTCATCAGCCGTTTTAGATAATTCTTCGACATCTTCATTTGAAAAACCAGTTGTTCCAACTACAGGGCGAACACCGTGTTGGAATGCAATTTCCATGTGTTTTTTTCCGTACTCAGGAGTGGTTAAATCAATCAACACGTCGCACTCAACCTCAGACAAACATTGATCAAGATCTGTATAGATTGGTGCATCTAGTGATGGAAGTCCGCTAATATCTGCCACCGTTTCTCCCGAATCCTTTCGATCTACCGCAGCCATTAACTTGAAATGCGCTGTCCGATCAACAAGTTTCACTGCTTCCCTCCCCATATTTCCTCGTGGTCCTGCGATAACAATTTTTACATTTTCCATCATTCGCCACTCTCCTTTTCAATCTTTGTCCAGCGATCCTTGTCTCGAGTTTGGAATTTGACCATCACCTTCCCAAACGCTTCGTCAAGATCAACGTCTAACGAATTTGCAAAACAAGTAAGCACAAATAGAAGATCACCCATCTCATCTTCAATTGTTCGTTCTTCTTCGCTATTCTTTTTGGGTTTTTCTCCATGATAATGATTGATTTCGCGAGCAAGCTCACCAAGTTCTTCTGTCATTCTAGCAAGCATGGCGAGTGGGCTGAAATAACCCTCTTTAAATTGACTTATGTATTGATCTACCTCTTTTTGCATGTCATCGATTGTTCGTTTCGCCACTGACTATTCCACCTTTCATATCAGTTCTTATGTTAGCTAAAAGAAGTACATTTGACAAATGTTTCACTTGAATTTTTCTCATAAACCTAAATCATGTTTATCAAAATGAAATTGCTACATGCTCACGAGTTGATTATAATGAAGTCTGTTGGTTGACTAATGAGGAGTGTGTTAGATGGAAGGTATACGGATAAAGAACGTTTTTTATATCCTATTAGGCTCTGCGATATTTGCTTTTGGACTTGTACATTTTAATATGGAGAACAATTTGGCTGAAGGTGGTTTCACTGGCATTACGTTGCTACTTTACTTTCTTTTTAAGATAGACCCAGCCATTTCAAATCTTGTCCTTAACATTCCCTTATTTCTAATTGGATGGAAGTTGCTCGGTCGAAAAGCATTTATTTATACGATTATTGGAACCGTTTCCTTATCTTTATTTCTATGGATTTTCCAGCATTATTCAGCAATTTCAATTCCACTAAAAGATGATTTAACACTTGCGGCCTTATTTGCTGGGGTTTTTGTTGGGGTTGGTCTCGGTATTATTTTCAGATATGGAGGGACTACAGGTGGCGTAGATATAATCGCAAGACTCGGATCAAAATACGTTGGATGGAGTATGGGCAGAACGATGTTTGTCTTTGACTTTTGTGTGATTGCTCTGTCTCTTGTATATTTAAATTACAAAGAAGCCATGTATACGCTGTTAGCCGTTTTTGTAGCGGCAAGAGTAATCGACTTTATACAGCAAGGCGCATACGCAGCTAAAGCCGCAATGATTATAAGTGAAAACAATAAAGAAATAGCCGATACAATTATGAACCAAATGGACAGAGGTGCGACGGTATTAAACGGAAAAGGAAGTTTTTCCGGATTACAAAAAGAGGTGCTTTATTGCGTCGTTGCACGGAATGAAATCGTTCGGTTAAAGAACATTATTAAACAGGTCGATCCACATGCATTCGTAGCCGTAAATGATGTACACGATGTTCTAGGTGAAGGGTTTACGCTCGATGAAAATAAAAATCCAATTGAACATCATTAATCTACCATCTCGTCCATGATCCCCTCTTTAAATGAAAAGCGAATAAAACAAAAAATCTCGCCAGCTGGCGAGATTTTTAATTAATCTTCGTTCATTCCAATAAAGATAAACACAAAGCGCATTAATTCTAATAATGCAACAACGGCTGCTGCTACATATGTTAACGCTGCTGCGTTTAGTACTTTTTTCGTTTCTCTTTCTTCATCATTTCGAATGACACCAGTTGAAACAACTTGCTCCATGGCTCTATTCGATGCATTAAATTCTACCGGGAGCGTTACTAATTGGAATAAGACAGCGGCACTCATAAAAATGATGCCAAGCAGGATGAAGTTTGCAGAAGCCATAAGGATACCTGCTAGAATGATAAAATAGCTAAAGTTTGAACCAAGGTTCGCAACCGGAACAAGCGTATGACGGAATTTAAGCGGTGCATAATCTTGTTCATCCTGAATCGCATGACCTACTTCGTGAGCTGCGATAGCTGCTCCAGCTACGGAATTCCCATGAAAATTACCTGATGATAGTCTTACGGTTTTAGAGCGAGGATCATAATGATCGGAAAGGTGACCTCGTACCTCTTCTACCCCAACTGAATACAAACCGTTTTCATCAAGTATTTTTCTAGCTACTTGAGCACCAGTCATCCCAGAAGAGTTGGGAACTTTTGAATATTTTTTATAAGCACTTTTCACTCGGCCCTGAGCCCAAAGTGGAATGATTAACAAAAGCGCAAAGTATATTAAAAAACCAGCCATTTTCATTCCTCCATCACATGTGTAATTGCATTAGAACTGTTATTAACGTCAATTTTAGTCAAATTCATGCGGAAAGTCAATTACACTGTTTCAGGTTCACAAGATCTTCAAATTTACTCAACCTGTTTCTTCCTCAATGACTCTTTTTCCCCTTTATATTTTCGATAAATCACATAAAGCAATGTCAAAATAATCGTTCCACCAATCGAAATAATTAACCATAAAAGAGAAGATTCTTCAGAATGAGATGGGTGATAAGCTTTATCAAAATCATCATACATCGTTTGAAGCTGCCCGGTTAATTCCGAATTTTGTTCTGATGCATAGCTTTCGATAAATGCAATATGAGAATCCAGTCGCTGCTGGGTTTCTGGTGATAGATCAATGGCTAGCGCTGGTCGAATGACGCTATAACTCCCTAAAAAACGGTCTTTACTGGCGTTATAAATATCTACGTCACCATGTTCAATTGCAGTGGCCATTTCCTTAATTAGAGGAAGTATCTGATCATCTGTTTGATGCCAAATCGGCTGTTTTTCAGTAACTAGTGCATCAACCGCTAATCGAAATTCTGTTAACGCTTGGATTCGCTGGTCATTTGCTTCATCCATTGAAGTCACAGCTTTCAGCGCACGATCATGTGTGTTCAGAATCACTCTAAGTTCGGTATTTGATAACTTACTTGACTGATCACCAGGAAATACCTTCGTAAACTTTTCTAACATCATTTTTGATCGATCAAACTGCTCCTCCTTACCAAATTCCAGGACATTTGCGGCTATATCATTCCAGACTTGTTTCGTATCGACTTGTGAAGCATGTACATTTACCGGGAACGTAAAAAGCAACACTAAAAGGAGCCATCGTCTACCCATTCCTGTCCCTCCTTCTTCCTACTTCAATGTATGAAGAAATGGACAAGAGTAGACCATCCACCTTATTGAATTGAGAGCTTAAAGCTTCCTTTTCGTACGGCTAAGAAATACACTAGCGATAAAGAAATTAGCGATAGCCAGAATGTAAAATATCCGATTAGTGATGTGTACTCGCTTAGGATCGAATAGCGTGGCATTTGACCAAACACATAATCAATCACATCATTGTGTAATGTCCAAACCGCAACTAACACTAAATGCCATGGCTTTATTTTATAAAAAGGAGTGAATAACAAGCCTTCAATGGCCATCCCTAAATGCGAGAGGATGAGCATAATCGCCACACCGGATAGTTGTCCAGTTTCAACCATGACAAGAGCATTCATGACCACTGCCCAGATGCCATATTTAAATAACGTAACGGCAGCTAGCGCCTCCATAAGAGGCCAATTTTTCCCAAATAGAAATGCAACTAATATAACACAAAAGAAAAGACTTGCCGTTGGACTATCTGGTACAAATAGCAGAAAGATCGGCTTTGTATCAGCAAGTTGCCATCCATACCAATAATATCCATATATTGTCCCCGGTACATTTATGAGCAACAATAATACGAGAAATGGTTTTGATTTTAGTAAATAAAAGAATTGAGAAATCATGTTGATCTCCTTCTCTAAAGCTTTTTTAAGAAATTCGAGCTAAATTAGAAAAAAGCTGACTGCATCAGTCAGCTTTTTCATATTATTGATTTGCTTTAGCCGTTTCAGCAATAAATTCAGCTAGCTTTTCACGTTCTTCATCAGAACCTTTGAAAGCATTTGCTGGCATTCCGCCAATTCCGTTTACAGCAATATCCATAATGGATTCTTTCGTTTGTTTTGTTTCAAGAAGTGATGGACCAGAACCTCCCTGAAGACTATCACCATGGCATCCAATACAAGATTGCCCAGAATAAATGGCATAACCTTCGGACTCTTTGTCCACTTCAGCTTCAACAATTTCCCCTTGCTTAGCTGCTTTCTCCCAGTCATGCGTCACAACTGATTCCCATGTTAAGTAAACAGTTGAAATGAGACCAAGAAGCATTAATGCTGTTGCTACTGGTCGCTTAGCAGGTCTTCTTTCAGGACCACGATCAAGCCATGGAGCTAGAAGAAGTGCACCAAAGGCAAGGCCTGGCATAACGACTGTACCTACAAGCGTATAGTCACCAGCTGCAAATTTGTACTTCAAGAGTTGGTATAGAAAGAGAAAGTACCAGTCAGGAAGTGGCGTATACGTGGCGTCAGTAGGGTCCGCTACACGCTCAAGCGGAGATGGATGGGCAATCGTTAGAGCTAAGTAACCGATTAGGAATACCGCCCCTACCATCCACTCTTTTAACAAGAAGTTCGGCCAAAACGCTTCTGTTTTGCCGGGGTACTCTGAATAATCTTTTGGAATGTTAGGCTTTCTCTGCGCAGGGATACGCGAGTCGCCAACAAACTTCATTCCTTTTCCGCGATGCATCTGTCCCCCTCCTTCGTATAAAAAATTGTGTCGTCAATTAAATATAAGTTCCGAAAATACGTCTTATAGAGGGCCAGAAATACCCTGTTTACGAATCATGATAAAGTGAGCAGCAAGCAACCCAAGAAGTGCAGCTGGTAAGAAGAAAACGTGAATCGCAAAGAATCGTGCTAGAGTTTGCGCCCCGATGATTTCTCCACCTGCTAGTAGGGTCTTAGCCCATTCACCTACTACAGGGATTGTAACCGCAATTTCAAGACCAACTTTTGTCGCGAATAGCGCTTTCATATCCCATGGTAAAAGATATCCCGTAAATCCTAAACCAAGCATAACGAAGAAAATCAATACACCAACTACCCAGTTTAATTCACGAGGTTTTTTGTAAGAGCCGGTAAAGAATACGCGAAGGGTATGTAGAAACATCATAACGATAACGAGACTGGCTCCCCAGTGGTGCATTCCCCTTACAATTTGTCCGAATGCTACTTCATTTTGAAGATAGTAGACAGACTCCCAGGCGTTCACAATATCAGGTACATAGTACATTGTAAGGAACATCCCGGATAGAATTTGAATAACGGTAATAAAAAACGTTAAACCGCCGAAACAATAAACAAACGCTGAAAAGTGGTGAGCTGGGTTAACGTGCTCTGGCACTTCGTGATCTGCAATATCGCGCCACATTGGCGTAATATCTAAGCGTTCATCTACCCAATCATAGATCTTATTTAACATAGATTACGCCCCCTAACGTGGTTCAGGTTTTCCGAGGTAAAGTTTTCCATCTTCAACTTTCTTGTTGTAAACATCAAGCGGCGCAAGAGGTGGTGTTCCTTTTACATTCACACCATCTTTTGTGTAACGGCCACCGTGGCACGGACAATAAAACTGATCTGGATATGCTGCATTTGAAGCCCAGTCTACCGTACAGCCCAGGTGTTTACAAACTGGTGAAAGAGCGACAATTTCGTCTTTTTCATCTTTGTAAACCCAGGCGGATTGAGTGACCTCAGATTCATACCAACCATCAACCTGGTCAATTTTGAATTCTTTACGAACTGGTTTGTTCGTAATCTCACTTGTGTCCATTACAGGTACAAACTCCTGCTTGGCTCCTTCTTTTAACAATGGATCAATTGCAAAACGAACCATCGGCATGAGCATCCCTGCTGCCATAAAACCGCCGACACCAGTCAGGCTGTAGTTTAGAAATTGGCGTCTTGTTACTTCCTTCTTCTTCGCCATTGGTTTCCCCCCTATCCTATGAAGTCAGTCCAGCCGGACAAAAATCGAATACACATATAACTAGGACATTCCTATGATAGCGTAGTCACTCTTGCTCTGTCAATATTCTGATTGGTCTTTAGCATGCCACAAATCAACTATTTATATTACTTTGCCACGTATTTGTTACAAATTGTAAAACTTGCTTTACTTGAGCTGATACCGTTTCCATCTTGTATTGTTCATCCATGTGTTCAAGTGGAATGGCAGGCATCCATAAGAGCGCACTTGAAACCTGATCCTCCACCTGCTTCCAATTTACATCAGCAGTTAACGAGATAATATGCTGTATACCACCAAGCTTTAATTCTTCCTCTACTTTTTTCAAACGGTTCTTCGTTGTCTCTTGTTCCTCTGAACTTAAATATGTAAAGGCAGGGAGTAATAGTAGACGACCTTTTAATTGTCGTTCTAGTTCACTTGATATAATGGAAATATATTCTCCCATAGAAACTGTGGTTTTCAAGCTGCTCGTCATCGAAATTGGTACGAGTGGAAGAACCGCTGTATCAACATATTCTTTTTCTTTTTCAAACAATGCGATGTCTGATTCAGTCCATTTCATTTTGCAAACTCCTTTTTTGTCCATATAAATGCCATACGGTTTGATGCGAATAAGGTTCTAGCCACTTTGCTTGTTGCAAGGGTAAATCTACCCAAATGGTTCTTGCCTCTTCACTAGCATACGCATTAACCGTTTCCCACAATTCTTTAGAGTAAAGGGTTGTTTCATTAAAAACTTTCAGATGTAAATAGGAAGCACCTTTCTCTTCTTTCATAATCATAAACCCGCCACTACCATTCACAAACAGCTCTACTTGATTTAAATAAGATGAAGAGAGAATAGGCATAAATGGAAGAGGATAATAGATAGAGTAAGGAAAAAAGTCCGATTCATTTTTCTTCCAATATGTTTCGATCGTTATTTTTTTATCTGCTGCCACTACTCGTTTGAAAGGCTCTGTCTTATTTTGTCCTATCATAACATAGGGACTGACGCGTGAAGACACAACTTTTGCTTCAAGTTTCATCTTTAAATGTGGTGCTAAACGATTACCTGGCGTGTTGTACTCTTCTGTAGCATAACCAACCCAGGAGATCAGCCTATGATGACATGCTTCCTTCTGCAAGGCTTTCATTAAGGCAGAAGCAATTCCCTGGTTACGATAATCAGCATGTGTACGTAACCGCCCTAGAACGACTGCTTCCCGTTCAAAGATCGTCATGCCGGCTATACCAACAAGCTTTTCTTTATAAAAATAGCCCAGCAAGGTCTCTTCTTCCAAGAGCCTCTGTAGTATTCGACCAACATAATCTTCTTTTAAACCCGTTGGCATTTCTTTAATGATGGGAATATCTTTACTAGTCAATCTTCGAATCAACAAGCTACCTCCTTTACTTACAACGCTTTCGTTAACATGGTTCATCAAATCTCTCTTACATATCAGTTTCTAGTATATCATCTGTTAAGACGCGACTGAAGAGATTTCCTCGAACGCACGTTCCAAACATCTATATAATTAAACCAAACAAAAAACCCTTGAATGCTTCAAGGGTTATAAATTACTTAATTGCTTGCTTAAGTGAATAAACGCCATTTCATCATTTCGATCCAGCGCCTCATCAATTTGTTTTAGAATGGATTCCTTTTTAAATCGCGTAAATGATTCATCGAGAACCATTTCAGCCATGAACGAATACTTTTTATCAGCTGCCATATTCTCAGGTAAAAATGGATTCTCTTCCAGTACAGCTACGTAATGGGGAGACACATTTTTACTTTTGAAGTTTAGCTGGATGTAAATAGGCTCGTCCTGATTCAAGCGAATATCATGAAAAGACTTTTCAGGGTCTGTCGTGATGATGTTGTGTTTATAGAAACGAAAAGGAGCATTTTCCACGCAATGAGTGGAAATCACAAGTGCTTTTGGACAAAATTCAGCATTTTCAACAAAATGAACATTTCCCATCAACACTTCATCACTTATTAAATAATTCAGTAGCCAGACACATTCACGTTTCTTTACTTGATATTTCTTTAAAAACCATTTCAGAAAGTCTTTCTTTTCAACGACAGAAACGGAGCTGCTCATAGCGATTCCTCCCTGAGATTTTCCTAATGTAAGAATTCGTCATTGAAGATAAATTTCCTTCTTCCCTTTAATCCTCTTTAAAAGTTTCCTCTTCAAATCGCAAAATTTCTTCTTCAAGATGGACGAGTGATGGGTCTAACTCTAGAGCAAGCTTGAAAGCTTTCACTGCTTCCTCTCTTCTACCTTCTTCAATTAAGAACGCACCATATTCCTCCAGGAAGATTGGATCCTGTCTGAAATAAGTATATGCGTTTTCATAGCGTTTTATGGCATCTTTATACTCTTCTACCTGCGCATATGCTGTCGCTGCTGACCAATCAAGGTATGGATCGTTCTGATCACCTTCCTCAATGTTTTTGAGAAGGTCTAAAATATCTTCATAACGTTCCTCAGTTTTCAAGTAAGCAGCTAGCGTCTTCGCGGCTTCAATATGAGCAGGGTTGATAGCAAGTAACTCACGTAAGTACTGCTCACCACTCGCATTATCATGCGTTTTAAATGTTAATCTACTCGCTTGCAAATATAACTCTTCATTAAATTCATCAAATTTAATTCCTTGGGCGAGTACCTCGATCGCTTCAGCTACCGCACCCTCTTCTTCATAAGCTTTTGCAAGGTATGGATAAAGCGTACTATATTGTGGATCAAGCTCTTTTAGTTCATTAAACGCATTAATCGCTTTTCGATATTCGTTGATTTGGAGAGCTGTAAAACCGTATCCAAACAGCGCATTAATCTCACGAGCATTCTCCAGGCCTTTCTCATAATAAGTAAGCGCCTCTTCAAATTGCCCACTACCACTTAAGGCTTCTGCCAACCTAAGTTCGATATTTTCATTCGCCAGCTCTCCTTTTGTTCCAAGCACGGCTTCGTAATAGGGAACTGCTTTTAAATGATGGCCTTGTGTTAAGTAGAATTCACCAAGTCCAAAATCAATGATTGGTTCGTCTGGGGAAAGTCGCTTGGCCTCCAATAGTTTTTGCTCTGCTACTTCTTCTAATCCTTCTGTTTGATATAAATCGGCTAATAAAAGAAGTGCAGGTGGATACGCTGCATCATTTTCATCAATTTTATTTAAAGCAGCGATTGCTTCTTGCTCTTGTTCAAGATCAACATAGCATTCTGCCGCTTGTACTAGTAATTCACCTTCATTAGGGTAATGAATAAGTAACTCTTCTACAACGTCCCTGGAATCTTCAATAAGCCCAAGACTGTAGTAAATATTCGATAGATCGTATAAGCTTTCATGATCTGCTTCTTTTCGTACTTCTTTTAATTCTTTTAAACCTTTTTCAAAATTCCCGGACTCAATTAATGAGACAGCTTGTTTAAGACGATCCACACTCCAAAACTCCTTCTAACACTACTTTTTTATTTCGTTAACTTCGGGTATGTATTGAATGTTTTAATTCTCTTCTCGTAATCAGAAAATTTACTATACATTCAATGACACGAAGTCTTAAAATGATTGGTTCTCCTCCATCATAATCAACAAATTCGTTATCTTCAACTTCACGGCCTTAATTTAGTTGTAGATTTTCCTAGATTAATCTAAGAGTATTCAAAAATCAATGAAAAAATTCCCTGTGCAGAAAGCGTTTGTTAACGCTTTCAAAACACAGGGACAAAATAAATATGGATAGGAGTGGAGAGAAACCATTACTATCCTTAGTATAACAGAGAAATTTATAAAATCAACAGATTGTTTTGAAAATTTAGCGTTTTTTCTAAAAGAAATCAAGCAAGTTCCTAGGAACCTGCTTGAAGTTGCTTTAAATGTTCAAAGAAGTCAGGATACGAAACATTTATGGCTTCAGGTAAATCGAGCTCTACAGCGCCATCTGTTATACATCCAGCAACAGCAAGCATCATACCAATTCGATGATCACCTAAACTTGAAACGCGTCCTCCCTTGAGTGGGGTTGGCCCTTCAATCACCATCCCGTCTGGTGTTGCTGTGATGGAAGCACCTAACAATTGTAAGGCGTCAACCACCGCATCAATCCGATTCGTTTCTTTCACCTTCAATTCTTCTGCATTTCGAATCACTGTCTTCCCTTTCGCCTGTGTAGCGAGTAGTGCAATAATCGGCAACTCATCAATTAATCTCGGAATAATATCTCCTTCAATAACTGTATTAGTAAGATCACTCGTAGAAATTGTAAGATCCGCCACTTCTTCTTGGTTGACAACTCGTCTATTTTTAATTGACAGAGCAGCACCCATTTGTTTAATTACATCAATAATTCCGGCTCTCGTTTCATTAATCCCTACATTTAAAAGAGTAATGGTGCTATTTGGTACAATTGCACCTGCAACGAGGAAAAAAGCGGCTGAAGAAATGTCACCAGGTACTTCAACATCTGTTGCTGTAAGGTTTTGACCACCCTCTACACTGACTGAAAGATCTTCACGCTTCACCTTTACTCCAAAGCTTTCGAGCATGTTTTCAGTATGGTTTCTAGAGCGATCGGTTTCAGATACAGTGGTTACTCCCTCAGCTTGAAGGCCAGCAAGAAGAATCGCTGATTTAACTTGAGCACTAGCGACAGGGGACTCATATGTAATGCCTTTCAAGTTTCCGCCTCGAATTGAAATAGGTGCGAAAGTCCCAAGTTCTCTTCCATCTATCGCTGCCCCCATTTGTGTTAAGGGAACTGTCACTCGATTCATCGGACGTTTCGCGATCGATTCATCCCCCGCTAAAACCGAATGAAATGGCCTGCCAGCAAGTAACCCCATCATTAGACGAAATGTTGTACCAGAATTCCCTACATTAAGAAGCTGAGAAGGCTCTTTAAGCCCGTCGATACCTTTCCCTTCTACCACAACAGAAGCGCCATCTTGCTCAATCTGAATCCCCATTTGCTTAAAACAAGAAATCGTGCTTAAGCAGTCTGCTCCCGGTAAAAAATTCGTAATATGTGTCGTGCCTTTTGCTATCGATCCAAACATAATAGCACGGTGTGAAATGGATTTATCACCGGGTATCACAACAGTCCCCTTAAGGCTATGTGCTTTCGTTATCGTTTCCATAGTCATGTTCTCCTTATTTATCATCTACATAGGTTTCGAAATCACGATCGAGAACAACTTTCGCGTTATCACGGTCCGTTTCCGAGCGAAAGCTCACCCGTAGCACACCCATAATGTCTTCTCGCGTTTCAATAATACGAATGTTCGTAATCGAAATTTCTTCCTTTGCGAGTTTCTGTGTAACGGCAGCGATTACCCCGGGTTGATCACGTACATCTAAGAACAAATCATAAAAGGCAGGAATCGCTCCCCTTGAGCGAGCGGGTAAACCATCACGGAAATTTTTCGCATTTGAAAAATAATTAAAAATACCGTCTCCGTTTTCTTCTTTAATATAGCTTTGAATTCTGTCTAACTCCATCTTCAATTCTTCTGTCATTTGGAGTAAAACATCTTTATTTCTTAATAATATATCACGCCACATTACAGGGCTTGCTGATGCGATGCGAGTGATATCTCGAAACCCACCAGCTGCGAATCTTGCTACGTTATAGCGCTGGTTATTATTTCGATCGCTAACAAAGTTGACAAGACTTGCGGCTAAAATATGGGGGAAGTGACTAATTAACCCAACTAAATAATCATGCTCTTCGGCATCTAGCTCAACAAAAGTCGCATTTGTCTCGCTTAAAAGATCCATTAGTTCATATAACTTACTTCTGTCAACTTCATCGTCTGGCGTCAAAATATAAAAAGCGTTCTCAAAAAGATGAGATTTCGCTGCTGTCACCCCTGTTTTATGAGATCCTGCCATTGGGTGGCCCCCAATAAAGGTAGTAGATGGGGGAAGTATCTTTTTCGCATGTTTTACTATGGAAAGCTTCGTGCTTCCAACGTCCGAAATGATAACTGTATCTTTTAAGTTGATAGAAGAAAGTTGTAATAGAATTTGTTCTGTTTGAAGGACAGGAGCTGCTATCAAAATATAGTCAGCATTTTGCACCGCTTCCTCTAGTGAAGAAGCGGTGTGATCCACTACACGAAGTGCCTTTGCTAGATCAAGCTGGTTTTGATTCACATCGTATCCTGTTATTTTGGCATCCTGATGTCCTGCCTTGATTGCAAGAGCAATAGAACCACCAATTAGCCCAAGACCGATGACTGCAACGTTTTTACTCATGACGGATCCTTTCTCTTTTCATCAAGAAACTGTGAAAGACAGCTAATAATTTCTTTATTTTGTTCTTCAGAGCCTACAGTTATCCTGGCTGAAGTTGGAAAGCCGAGAGCAGAGCCTGATCGCACAATGTATCCATGCCTCATAAGATAATCAAATACATCATCAGCAGGAATACCGAAATCAATGAGTACGAAATTTCCTTGAGAAGGATATACAGAGAGATTATATTCTTCACAAAATGCATAATAAATGGCGCGGCCTTTTTCATTTTCTTCTCGACACATCTGGATAAATTTCTGGTCTCTAAGGGCAGCAATTGCAGCAGTTTGAGCAACACGTGATGTATTAAACGGCTCTCGCGACGGCTCAATTGACGAGATCACTTCCGGATGCGCAACACCATATCCAACTCGCAAGGCTGCGATACCATACGCTTTTGAAAATGTTCGTAGTACGACGAGATTTTTATATTTTGGGAGCGCTGAGATCGTATCAGGAAAATCCGTAGCCGTCACATATTCTTTATATGCTTCATCCATTACCACAAGTACGTGTTCTGGCACTTCTTCCATAAATGCAAACAGCTCTTCTTCTGGAACATGCTCTCCTGTAGGGTTATTGGGTGAACACACCCAAATGATGCGTGTATTTTCATCAATGGCTTTTAACATCTCTTCTAGTTGATGCTTTCCTTCAGTCAGTGGAACCTCTCGAATTTCTGCATCTTCTATAACCGCATTGTGGCGATATTGAGGAAAAGTTGGCGTCGCCATCACTGTATTTGTTCCTTTTTCAAGATATGTTCTGCATAGGATTTGGACGACTTCATCTGATCCATTGCCGAAAACAAGCTGATCTTCATTTACATTAAGGTGCTTTGCTACCTCAGTTCGAAGAGAAGCTGCATAGCCATCTGGATAAATGTGTAATTGTGACAATTCCTTTTCAATGGCCTCTTTTACTGTTTGAGAGGAACCATATGGATTCTCGTTTGAAGCAAGTTTAATTACTTGTTTAAGACCAAGTTCTTTTTTCACTTCTTCAATTGGCTTACCTGGCTTGTAGGGAGTTAACCCTTTCATTTGTCTTTTTGGAATCATACCTGCACCTCACGAATGGATTTTCACTTTCCCATATGGAGAAATCAAATTTCGTACATATGAACGAATTTGATCGATCCCCTCTTTTTGGGATGCTTCTTTCTTCAATACTTCCACTTGGTCCTCAACTTGACGAATAATCGCACTACCAACAATAACACCATCACAGTGCTCTTTTAGCTTTTCAACTTGTTCAGGAGCCGATACTCCAAAACCAACTGCAACTGGGATCATACTATGCTTTTTCACTCGATCGAGAAATGTGAAGACAGAGGAATGAAAATCAGTCCTCGTCCCCGTAACACCAAGCGACGAGACGCAATAAAGAAATCCAGTAGCTTCTTTTGAAATGGCTTGCAGTCTCTTCTCTGAAGTTGTTGGAGCAACAAGAGAAATGAATGCAATCTCATTAGAATTGCAGCTTTCTCTCCACTCTTCACTTTCTTCAAAAGGAAGATCTGGAACTAGTAGTCCGTCAATATCATTTTCTCGCACTAAAGCGAAGAAGTGTTCTTCTCCTAATTGTAACAAAAGATTGTAATAAGTAAATATCACAACTGGAATTTCAAGTCCTTTTTCTCGCATTTTTTTCACGAGACCCATTGCTTTCTCAAGGCTCATGCCATGTTCTAACGCACGCAATGACGCACGCTGAATCACCGGACCATCTGCTAGAGGATCAGAATATGGAATCCCGAGTTCAATTGCATTAGCTCCTTCTTCTTGAAGCATCAATGCTAATTGAATAGTCGTTTCCTCTGTTGGATCACCAGCTACAACAAAAGGTATGAAGAGATCGTTTCTTCCATTTACATGCTTCTCAA
This sequence comes from Guptibacillus spartinae, assembly GCF_028610625.1. Taxonomy (GTDB): domain Bacteria; phylum Bacillota; class Bacilli; order Bacillales; family Guptibacillaceae; genus Guptibacillus; species Guptibacillus spartinae. The sequence goes on along the minus strand of NZ_JAQQWU010000006.1, from coordinate 173,896 downwards.
ATCGTTTATTCATTACCTTCACCCCCAAGATGTTCCATAATCGTATGCACATCCTTATCTCCTCTTCCTGAGAGGCAAACGAGAATCACTTCATTTCCATTCATATTAGGCGCTTGTTTCAATGCTTCAGCTAGCGCATGAGCACTTTCAATCGCAGGAATGATGCCTTCCTCTTCAGAGAGAACTTTTAATGCGTCAAGTGCTTCAGTATCAGTAATTCCTGTATAAGTTACCCGACCTGTTTCATTTAAATAGGCATGCTCGGGTCCAATTCCCGGATAATCGAGCCCGGCAGAAATCGAGTGGGGCTCCTGAATTTGTCCTGTTTCGTTTTGCAATAAGTAAGTAATTGAACCATGGATCACTCCAAGTCGACCTTCCGACAGCGTTGCTGCATGTTCGCCAGTATGAATCCCTTTACCTGCAGCTTCTACTCCTATCAAACGAACGTCATCATTAAGAAATGGGTAGAACATCCCCATAGCATTACTTCCACCACCAACACAAGCAATCACCTGATCAGGCAATGCTTCCATTTGTTCACGTGATTCATCACCGATGACACGCTGGAAATCTCTCACCATCTTTGGATACGGATGCGGACCTACTACTGAACCAATTAGATAGAACGTATCTTCCACATTCGCTACCCAGTATCGAATCGCTTCATTTGTCGCATCTTTTAACGTTTTGCTACCAGAAGAAACTGGGACCACTTCAGCACCAAGAAGCTTCATTCTGAACACGTTCAATTCCTGGCGTCTAATATCCTCTTCTCCCATAAACACCTTACATTCTAAGCCAAATCGAGCAGCCACGGTTGCAGCTGCAACACCATGCTGACCTGCACCTGTTTCGGCGACAATTTTTTCTTTCCCCATACGAACAGCAAGAAGAGCCTGTCCAATTGCATTGTTTAATTTGTGTGCCCCTGTATGGTTAAGGTCCTCACGCTTCAAATAAATTTGTGCCCCACCAAGTCTTTTTGATAAATTTTCTGCGTGTGTAATTGGCGTTGGCCGCCCTGAATATTTTTTTAGTTCATCATGATAATTCTTCATAAATTGTTCGTCTGCCATTGCTTCATTTAATGATTGTTCTAATTCTTCTAACGCATACATTGCTGTTTCTGGAACATATTTACCGCCATATCTTCCATATCTGCCACGTTGATCAGGTACAATTGTTGCCATTGTTATCCCAGCCTTTCGATTATGGTGTTCATTTTCGTTATGTCTTTCTTATCGTCGGTTTCAATTCCACTTGATACATCAATTCCATCTGGATGGTAGCTTATCAGCTCTTGAAGATTATCTGGTTTTATGCCACCAGCTACAAATAATGGTACCATTTGCTCAGCCGCTGCAGCCTGATAGGAGGGAATAGACTCCCAATCAAAACGTTTTCCGGTACCTCCCCATTGACCAGGTAGTTTGGTGTCAACGATATATCCATCAACTATTCCTTCGTACCGTTTCATTTCACCCAGAGATTTTTTGTCATGGTGTATCACTTTCCAAATCGTTTTCCCTGTCATTTGTTTAACTTTTGCTGCGAATACTGGTGTTTCATTACCATGGAGTTGGAGAACATCAAGGGGTACTTCACTCACTGTTTGAGCCAACTCTTCCAATTCGGGGTTAACAAATACCCCAACAACCTTCATATCATTTAGTGGAGGATATTCACTTAACCAGCTTTTAACCTGCTCATTCGTTACACGCCGGACACTATTCGCAAAAATAAACCCTGCATATGGGACACCGCTCACTCTAACCCTCTTCCAATCCTCCAACGATCGATTACCGCAAAACTTTAGTTTAGGATTTGTCATGTACTGTTTCACCGAACAAACGCCTAATTCCTTTTTCATACGTTCCATCCCTCATCAGAGCTTCCCCAACTAACACAGCTTTCGCACCCGCACTTTTTACATCTTTAATATCTTCGTAGGTTGAGATACCACTTTCACTTACCATTAAAGTAGAGGAAGGGATATGTTCGCTGAGTGAATGGGTTTGTTTTGTTGAAGTTTCAAACGTCGCAAGGTTCCGATTATTCACGCCAATAATGGCGGGAGTAAAAAGAGAGGTAAGTGTTTCAAGCTCTTCTTTTGAATGGACTTCCACTAAGCACTCTAACCCTAGTTTTGAAGCGAAATCGTAAAATTCCTTTGTCTTTTCTGCCCCAAGTGCTCTTACAATTAATAAAATCGCATCTGCACCAATTCGCTTACTTTCCTCAATTTGGCGTGTATCTATAATAAAATCTTTCCGTAATACCGGCAAAGACACGTGCTTCTTCACCTCTGTTAGAAAAGCATTACTCCCCATAAAGAAGGATTCATCCGTTAAAACTGAAATGGCATCCGCACCTGCTTTTTCATAAGCTTTCGCTACTTCTACGGGATCAAAATTGGCATTAATCATCCCTTTAGATGGTGAAGCCTTCTTTACTTCTGCAATGAGACTTAACTCATGGGTTGGTTTACGCAAGCTTTGAATTAACGAAACGTTCGTAACTTTTTCGTCTTCTGGCATAGCAAATCGTTCCATCTCATCGTGTTTTACTTTAATAATTTGCTCAAGCATGAACATTCAGCTCCTTTTTTGCACTTAACCTATTTAGATGTTTTTGACCGGTCCTATTTATAATGGCCTCGCTCGCCATTCGAACACCGTCTTTAATCGTGGCACACGCTCCTGCAAGATAGAGAGCTGCTCCAGCATTATAAAGAACAATGCCAGTGCTAGCTTCGTTTCCTTCATTATTAAAGATTTGTGCAATTAGATCGGCACTTTCTTTTGAGTTATTTACTACCAAATCTTGCGCCCTCCCCCTCGAAAGGCCGACATCTTCAGGTGTAAGACGATACGTCGTAATGTTCCCATTCCTTAACTCGACGAAATCAGTATACGTTGAAATTGAACATTCATCGATTCCTTCACCACCAGTAACGAGGAGTGCACGGTCTGTCCCCAATCGCTTTAAGGCTTCTGCCATTTTCAGTGCCTTTTCATAACGATAGACACCAATTAACTGTGCCTGACTACCAGCCGGATTTGCAAGCGGCCCAAGGCTATTAAAGACGGTTCTAAATCCAATCGCTTTGCGAGCATTTACCGCATGTTTCATAGCAACATGGTAATTTGGAGCAAATAGGAAACACATGTTTTTATCTTTAAGCGTTGTGACAGCTTCCTCACGACTTGACTGCGTAGGGATGCCAAGCTGATCTAAAACGTCCGCACTACCACTTTTGGACGATACTGCTTTGTTACCATGTTTTGCGACTTTTACTCCAAGACTTGAAACGAGTATAGCTGAAGCAGTGGAAATATTGAAAGTAGAGTGCCCGTCGCCTCCTGTACCACAAGTATCGATCAGGGGGAGCCCACCATGATCTAGCTGAACGACATGATTTCGAAGGGAGCGAACAAATCCCGTTAACTCAGCAACCGATTCGCCTCTCATGTGCAAAATTGTTAAGAAACTTGCGATTTGGGCATCATTTGCTTTTCCTTCCATAATGACGTCCATCACCTGTTCTGCTTCCGTTTCTGACAAGGTATGACCTTCTATCATTCTACTTAATTGTTCTTTAAACATTAAGTCGCTCCTCCTTTTTATCGAAAATCGCTTCCGCTACCTGAATTGCTTTTATTAAGGCGCTCGCTTTATTTCGCGTTTCTTCCCATTCATTTTCAGGAATTGAATCTGCTACAATTCCCGCTCCAGCTTGGACGTAGGCTGTTCCATCGTTGATCACCATTGTTCGAATTGCGATACATGAATCGATATTTCCGTCGAATCCAATATAGCCGATTGCACCTGAATAAATAGACCGTGATGTCGGTTCGAGATCATTTAAGATTTGCATCGCACGTACTTTTGGAGCACCTGACACTGTTCCAGCAGGGAACGAAGCTACAACGGCATCTAAACTAGTGAATGGGGGAGCTAAAATCCCTGTTACTTTTGAAATGATGTGCATGACATGAGAAAAGCGACCAATATCCATTAACTGCGGAACCGACACACTTCCGTATTCCGCTACTCGCCCTACATCATTTCTAGCAAGATCAACGAGCATGTAATGTTCTGCCCGCTCTTTCTCATCCTGCAATAATTCTTCTGCGAGTTCATTATCTTCTTGATCGGTTCTGCCTCGCTTTCTTGTGCCAGCGATTGGGTCAATTTCAATCCTTCCATCCTGAACCTGAACTAATTTTTCAGGTGAGCTTCCAATAATTTCAACATCATTCATCTTTAAATAAAACATGTAGGGAGATGGATTAATGACGCGGAGAACCCGATAAAGATCCAATCCTCCAATCGTGATATCCTTTTCAAATCGCTGTGATAATACAGCTTGAAAAACATCTCCCTCCTCAATGTAAGATTTTATTTTATTGACATCATTTAAAAATTGTTGTTTTTCATAGTTAGATTTAATTTGTGAGAAATCCACTTCATGAGATGCATCTTCCGGTAGAACCATTACTTCTGATTGGTTCGACTTAGACGAAAGGGTCACCAGCTCTTCCATCACGGAGAAAGCATTGTTGTAAATTTCGTTCACATCTGCTCCTTCTTTTACCCTTGCATGATGACAAACCGTTAATCGTTTTAAATGATGGTCAAAGATGACTAAATTCTCACAAACAATGAAATGAACGAGCGGCATCTTTTCATCTCGATCTGGATGAACTGGGATTTTATCAAATTCACTGACGGCGTCATAGCCTATATAACCGACAGCACCACCGTAAAAGGGAAAATCATGATCAGGAAGTTTGGGGTTTAAATAGTCGAAAAGGGCCTTTACACCTGATTGAAAATTATTTTCCTGTAAAATTTCGTTCCCACTTGCATCCGTAACGATGAAAGTCCCTTGCTGCTCGATGAAAGAATAAATGGGATCGACGCCAATAAAGGAGTAACGTGACCACCTGGATTCCTGATCACTACTCTCTAATAGAAAGCTTGCTCGCTTACCTATATTTTGAAATATTTGAATGGGTGTAGCCGTATCAAGAAAATACGACTTCATCATTGGGATCATGCCAAACTGTTCGGCATCCCTTTGAAATGAAGAATAATCTGTAGTCAACTTTCTCACCTCTCCATGTTTCGTAATGGAGAATGGAAAATTGAGTATTCCGAGGATTAAAAATAAAGAGGTATAACAAATAACAGACGCGAATCGTCTGAATGTTACATATTCCATAAAAGGGTATATAAAAACCCCCTGAATAACCTCAGGGGGTGTATAGACGTATCCCTCTAAGCTCTCCTCAACTCAACTATCCTATTCTCAGCTCTCTCAACTCTTAATAACTTATGTTGCCTCTACTCTAAACTTATTTCTATCCTAGTATGACCAAATAAATTTGTCAACTTGCAAGGTCTGGACGAAGTGCCACAGCCTTCTCCAAATAAACATGGTTGATTTTATCCTGGTCACTTGTTGTATTTACAGTCATTAACAAGCGAATGCACAGTGGTAGTGCTCCCTGAACAGGGATTTCCGATGAGCAAAGCAACGGGACATTTGACCACCCTTTAAATGTTCGAACTGCTTCAGCAGGAAAGACAGCATCTAAATCATCCGTCATTGTAAACTGAATGGACGCCACCATAGCTGGATTGATTTCATTGTGTTGAATTAATTGTTCTAGTAAAGCTGTCGTTGCACGAATAATTTCGTCTTTTTCATTTAGGTTAACTGTCGTTGCTCCTCTAATACCTCGAATCAATGTGTGCCGCTCCCTTCTATACAAGCTTGAAGCAGTTCAAGGGCAGACTCATCATCTACCGACACCTTAACAGGCTGACCAATTTTCTTTAACAAAACAAACTGCAAGGTTTTGTTTTCTGCTTTTTTGTCTTTCTTCATGCGGTTAACTAACTTGTTAGCTCTAAGCTCTTTGGGCACTTCAGTAGGAAGGCCAATTTCTTGAAACCATTTTGTTATTTCATCCATACGAAGCGTGGTTTGAAAATATTCCTCACTTAGCTTAAGGGCATAGATCATGCCTATAGCGACCGCTTCTCCATGAGTCATTTTTCCATAGCCAAGCTCTGATTCAATAGCATGACCAAGCGTATGACCAAAATTCAAGTAAGCCCTTATTCCCTTTTCACGCTCATCTTCTTTTACGATAGCACCTTTGACACTAATGCCCTTCTCAATAATAAGTTGAAGCTCTTCATCAGTGTAATCCTGGACTGGTTTGCCTCTCTCCATAAGCCAGCGCAGAAACGACTCATCATGAATAAGTGCATGCTTAATGACTTCGCTAAAACCTGAACGCCATTCACGTTCAGGAAGAGTTCTTAAACACTCCGTATCAAAAATAACGGCAGATGGCTGATGAAAAGCACCAATTAAATTTTTACCTACTTCATGGTTTATCCCTGTCTTCCCACCAACACTAGAATCATGAGCCAATAGCGTTGTAGGAATCTGGATAAAGTCAATACCTCTCATATATGTAGCGGCAGCAAAGCCGGCGAGATCGCCAACAACCCCACCGCCAAGAGCAATAATGCAGGCTTTTCGATCTAAGTCGGCTTTAAGTAATGCCGTCATTACCTTATGGTACATGGTAAAAGATTTGGATCCTTCTCCAGAAGGCACTACAAAAGTTGGGATATTCTCATCCCCTAGAATAGATGGTAAATACCTTGCTTCCACCGCTTCATCTGTAATAATGAAAAACCTTGAGTAAGAAGCGTAATCAACCAGCTCTCGCCATTTGTTTCGAATTCCAGTACCGATATAGACAGAATAACTGCCGCTGTTTGTATCAATTGATAAACGATTCATTCCTAAAACTCCCGGCTATAAGTCCTGTAGCGATCAAGGGCATCAGCAATTTCTTCAATACGATCATGACCAAATTTATCAAGAATGGAGCAAGCAACTTCCCATGCCACCACATTCTCAGCCACCACGCTTGCTGCCGGTACCGCACAGCTATCAGAACGTTCAATGCTTGCCTGGAATGGTTCTTTTGAGTCAATATCTACACTTTGAAGTGGTTTATAAAGAGTTGGAATTGGTTTCATAACCCCTTTAACTACAATTGGCATTCCTGTCGTCATTCCACCTTCAAAACCTCCAAGTCGATTCGTTTTACGGGTATATCCTTCTGACTCGGACCATAGAATTTCGTCATGAACTTCACTACCTGGCTTTCTAGCCGCTTCAAACCCTATCCCAAACTCGACACCTTTAAAAGCATTGATACTCATAACAGCTCCTGCAATTTTGGCATCTAGTTTACGATCATAGTGAACATGACTGCCAAGACCTACAGGTAGACCCTCTACGATGACCTCTACGATCCCTCCAATTGAATCACCATTCTTCTTAGCATCATCAATGGCTTCCATCATTTTATTTCCTGCTTCTTCATCTAAACTACGAACTGGCGATTGTTCTGATACCCGCTGAACCTCTTCAAGAGACAAACCACCATCATATTGGCTTTCTATGCCACCAATCATACGCACATGCCCCGCAACTTCAATACCAAGCGTTTTAAGTAGCTTTTTAGCCACTGCACCCGCAGCTACCCTTACCGTCGTTTCTCGTGCAGACGATCGCTCTAGCACATTTCGCATGTCTCGATGATTGTATTTAATTGCGCCATTTAAATCTGCGTGACCTGGTCTTGGACGAGAGATTTGACGCTTCATGTTCTCTTCTTGCTCTTCTGTTAACGGCTCTGCACCCATATAATTTTTCCAGTGTGTCCAGTCTTTATTTTCTACGACAAGCGCAATAGGAGCACCCGTCGATTTCGCATGGCGTACACCACTTAGAATTTGAACTTGATCCTTCTCAATCTGCATACGGCGACCTCTGCCGTACCCAAGTTGGCGCCTCGCAAGTTCCGTATTAACATCTTCTGCTAATAGCTCAAGACCAGAAGGAAGTCCTTCTAGTATTGTCGTTAACTGTGGCCCGTGTGATTCTCCCGCTGTTAAGTATCTCATCTCAATCTCCTCCATTATGCTTTGGCGCTTTTACGTACTACTATATCACACCATATAAAATTCGTGTAAGTATTTTTAACTTTTCCATGATGGTTGGGCATATCCTAACACAATTTAACTAAAAAAACACAATATTTTTATTCATTTCTTTAGCATTATTGCCTCAGCTGATTTATTTCGTTAATCTTGAAGATATAACTTACAACAAGGAAGTGTCTAGATGGAAATCACCAACCTCACAGCTCAATCGATGGCGGAAAAAATAAAAGCAAAAGAGATCTCACCAGTGGAAGTTGTGCAAAGTCATCTTAATCGAATACAACGTTTGAATCCTAAACTGAATTTATTTATTACTGTTTTTGAAGAGGAAGCTATAAAAGAAGCAAAATCTGCTGAAAAAGAACTGATGAATACAGGCACAAGAGGACCTTTGCATGGTGTACCAATCGCATTAAAAGATCTCACTCCGATTGCCGGTCGTCGCACTACTTTTGGCTCTCCACTTTTTGAGGACCACATATCACACTCAGAGCCCACAATTGTAAAAAGGATTCGAGACGCAGGTGCAATTATTATAGGAAAAACAAACACGCCAGAATTTGGCCATAAAGGCACAACAGACAACCTCTTAGTAGGACCAACTAAAAACCCATGGGATTCTTCTAAAACTGCTGGAGGGTCGAGTGGTGGATCTGCTGCTGCAGTTGCAAGCAAGTGCGTTCCACTAGCAGAAGGGAGCGATGGCGGCGGTTCAATTCGCATTCCGTCTAGCCTAAATGGCATAGTCGGCCATAAACCTACGTTTGGCCGTGTTCCGTTTGACAGTTCTCCCCTCAATCGGTTTGGTACCATTCATCCTTTTGTTCACTATGGGCCAATGGCACGATCAACCGGTGATATTGCCCTACTCCTTTCTGTAATGGAAGGCTATCAGCCCAGTGATCCTTTTTCTGTTCCGGTGCCAAAAGAAAACTTACTTGAAGAAATGAAATTAGGGGTAAAAGGAAAAAAATTCGCCTTTACAGAAAACTTTGGTTTATATCCATTTGAGCAAGAAATATTAGAACCTCTCGAAGAAGCAATCAGTCTTTTACGTGAGCAAGGTGCTATTGTAGAAAAGATTCCTTTTCAATTCGGGATGAGCCTAAAAGAATTAATTTCATTTTTCAACAAAATGTGGTTCGCCGGTTTAGCAACCGCTTACGGTGCACTTTATGATCGTTTTCCTTCACAATTCAGTCAGTCTGTATCTGACATGATTGAATCTGGTAGAAATCTTAGTGCAGTGGAATTGAGAGAAACGGAAATGAAACGTACAATCATTTGGAACACGCTTCAAAATGAATTGGATCATTATGACGCTCTTCTTTCACCTGTTGTTGGTGTAACAGCTTTTTCACATCAAATCGACGGTCCGAATAAGATAAGTGGAAAAGCCACAGCCCCGATATCTGATTGGATGATGACACAGCTATATAATTGTACCGGGCATCCAGCGATATCCATCCCTGTAGGCACAGCATCCTCAGGTTTACCAGTAGGTCTTCAGGCAGCGACAGGCAAATTCAACGATTGTTTATTGTTTCGTATTGCTCATACGCTTGAAAAGGAAAAGGGTTTTCACTTCCCAAACCTATAATGATCTTTTCCTGTTTCCTTTAATGAAATATAAAAAGAGCCAGACAGTGGTCTGGCTCTTTTTATATAAGCGCTTTCATTTGTTTCTAAAAATTTAAACCCACTTGGAAATGGTTTTTGTGTACTCATTTAATTCTGTTTCGTTAAAAAACAAAGCGATTTCTCGTTCCGCACTTTCAGGTGAATCCGAACCGTGAATGACGTTCATGCTCACTTGAACACCGTAATCACCTCGAATTGTACCAGGATTAGCATCTTTCGGGTTTGTTGCCCCCATCATTGTACGAGCTGTTGAAATAACATTCTCACCTTCCCATACCATCGCAAAAACGGGACCAGATGTAATGAAATCAACAAGTTCTCCAAAAAAAGGACGCTCTTTATGTTCACCATAATGATTTTCGGCAAGATCTTTTGAAACCGTCATCAATTTAGCCCCTACTAAATTAAATCCTTTATTCTCAAAGCGTGAGACAATACCCCCAATTAAATTCCGTTGAACACCATCAGGCTTAACCATTAGAAACGTTTTCTCCATAGAAATCTCCTCACTTTCAACACTTTGTATGTATAGGGCAGAAACATTTTTCTGCCCTTCAAAATTCTATCAAATATTCGCAAAAATAACAACATTTCCTTTTAATGTTTTCTTTTCCCGATATATTCCGCAATTTGTCTCAATGAAGTTCTTGCAGAGGAAGCAGGCAACTGCTCTAGTTCATAAAAAGCTTTTTGTAGGTAACGATCACTAATCTGTCGGGAATGTTCGATTCCACCAGATAATTTTACAATGGAGAGAACTTGATCTACCTGCTCTTGAGAAGAATGAACTTCTTCTGAAAAAATTTCCATGATTTTCTCTTTTTCGTTTTTCTGATTCATCGCATAAAGAACCGGGAGCGTAATGTTTCCTTGAAGCAAATCTCCCCCTGCTGGTTTCCCGAGCTGCTTTACGGTTCCAGTATAATCTAGAATATCATCCGTAATTTGATAAGACATGCCAACGTAATAACCAAACTGCTTCAAGTGAAGCTGCTCTTCTTTTGAAGCACCCGCAGCAACAGCTCCAAGCTCACATGACGTGGCTATGAGAAGGGCCGTTTTTCGTTTGATTCTACGAAAATAATCGCGAACATTTTGATCCCAATTAAATTGATCTCGAATCTGTTCAATTTCCCCAATGCTCATCTCTAAAATAGCATGGGATAAAATACGATTTGCAGCAGGATCTTTTAATTCGGTCACAAGTTCAATGGCTCTAGCAAATATATAGTCACCTGTATACATTGCAACCCGGTTATCCCATTTTGCTTTTATGGTTTTAGCTCCGCGTCTCATTTCTGCATCATCAATCACGTCATCATGAACAAGAGAAGCCATATGAATCAGTTCAAGCGCAACCGCGACGTTTTTCATGAGTGGTAAATTGTAATGACCGAACTTCCCTGAGAGCAAAACGAAAACAGGACGGATTCGTTTCCCTCCAGCTTTTAATAGGTGGTTAGAGGCATCCCTAAGAACGGGATGATGAGCATTTACCGTATGCTCCAACTCAGTTTCAATAAATGACAAATCTTTTTTTAAAGAAGCGTATATCGTTTTTAATTTCATGAGATCCACCTAACTGATTTTCACAAAATATCTGTTCTCTTATTAATTGGTTTAAAACCTCTGTGCATCGCTGCCACACCACCAGAGTAAGGCTTCGTATCAACACGGCTGAAGCCATTTTTAAAGAATAGTTGTTTTAACTCTTCTCGTCCAGGAAACGTGCTAGCTGATTCCTGAAGCCACGAATATTCTTCATAGCTCTTGGCAAATACTTTCCCAAGTACCGGCATGACGTGCTTAAAATAGCCATAATAGACTTCTCTAAAAACCGGAATCGTTGGCTGACTCGTTTCAAGACAGACCACTTGTCCCCCTGGCTTAACGACACGGTACATTTCTTTAATCACCTGGTTATAATCTGGTACATTTCTTAAACCAAAACCAATCGTAACGTAGTCAAACGAATTGTCTTCAAACGGTAAATTCATTGCATTCCCGTGAAGAAGAGTTACATTTTCTTTTTTCTTTTCATTCACTTTTACTTGACCTACTTCAAGCATGTTTTCACTAAAATCTAGTCCTATCGCAGTACCGTTTTCACCAACTGCATCTGCCATTGCAATTGTCCAGTCTGCAGTCCCACAGCATACATCAAGTGCAGATGCTCCTTTTTGAACATCCATAAGTCTCATCGTATCTTTTCGCCAAGCTTTGTGACGTTGAAAGCTAATCACTGAATTCATTACGTCATAACGCTTTGAAATCGTTTGAAACACATCGTGGACGCGTTCTTCTTTAGATGAAGCCATGCCTTATCCCTCTTCCGCCATTTTCTTTTCCTGAATCCCAGTCATTCCCCAGTTGTATTCGAATCGCTCCTGAAATAGCTGATGGAGTTCTGAATGCTGTTGGAGAAGTTGGTCCATCTCTTTTTTTGCATAAGCAATATAAGAATCGAGAACAATTTTTGCTTTGGACGCTTGATTTGTTGATAGTTTCGCACTTTTTACCGAAAGAAGCGTCGAAGCAATTTTTTGTAACATAAATGAACCTGATTGAATAATCCCCTGCTTTCTTTCCGTTAAAAGACGATTCATGTAGAAATAATGTGAACCGAAGCTTTTCCAGTTTGAAAGGCCATAATGCTCAGCAACTTTTCTTACTAAAATGGATTCAATCTCCTTTAAATTTTCGAACACCGGTTCAATCGTGCTATAGTCTGTTTGGTAAAAAGACATTTTTGCTTCGTTGATTTCTTGAATGGCTTCAGAAAGTGTTCGAATAAGCTCGTTATCCTCCCATTTAGAAAGAAGATGATAATACATGCTACTAAAATAATCGCCCGCAAGAACGGTTAACTGACGATTCTTTCGATCGCTTTCATTATCAATCTCTTCAAGTGATATTAGTTCATGCGTATCAAGCGCAATTTGGACTAGCATGATGGAAAGAAGCGTATCTTGTTTCCTTCTATGTTCGAGCTTCGCTTGTTCTAGCATGCCATAAAACACATATAACTTCTCTTCATCTATCACTGGAAAGTCGATAAATCGAAGTAAATATGAATGGGATAGGCGAGACTGTAGCATGTCTCGAACTCCTGCTATTTTTTTATGTGTCGTTTCCTTCGGATTTGTCATATCCCATACCCCTAACATGTCTTCCAATTAGAAAAGTGTGCGCCCCGCTTATAAAGGGTGAAAGCTGCATTATCTTCTTTCGAGCACCCATATCCGTAAAGTCTCAATTATGTATTCAACCCTAGTATAGCACATTAACCCAAGAGCTAAAACGGACTGCCCCTGTTTTAAAATGAAAGAAAAGCAGGTTTCAATGTCCTGCTTTACTCTTCTGTACTTATTTCACCGTGTTCTGTTTGAATAACGGCTTTCCCTCTTACCTTAACGGCAGAAGTATGTTCAGTAAATTGGGCAATCATTACTTCTCCCTTATCAAGTTTCTCAGAATGATGAAACCTTGTATCAGACCCTCTAGTTAACCCAATTACGTTCACGCCATTTTCTAAAGCTTTAATGACAAAAAAATCATTGCTATCACTTTTCATATCAATCACTCCGTTTAAAGGATTAGCCTTTAATCAAACCGAGCACTTCAGCTCGTGCAGCTGCGTCATTTTCAAACACACCTCTTACTGCTGATGTTACGGTTGATGAACCAGGCTTTTTAACGCCTCTCATCGTCATACACATATGTTCAGCCTCTACAACCACCATGACGCCATGGGGTTCAAGGGTATCTACCATTGAATTCGCAATAGTCGAGGTAATTCGCTCTTGAAGCTGAGGACGTTTTGTAACAGACTCAACAGCTCTAGCAAGCTTACTAAGGCCAGTTACCTTCCCGCCTTTTGGTATGTATGCTACATGAGCCTTTCCAAAGAAAGGGACAAGATGATGTTCACAAGTTGAATAAAACGGAATATCTTTCACTAATACAAGCTCTTCGTGATCTTCACCGAAGATCGTTTGAAAATGCTCTTTTGGATCTTGATGTAGCCCCTGAAAGATTTCTTCGTACATTCTAGCAACACGTTTCGGAGTATCTAATAACCCTTCACGATTCGGATCTTCACCGATGGCTTCAAGGATCATTGTCACTGCTTCCTGTATTTTTTCATGATTAACTTCATACATTGTTCTTACTCCTCCATTCAGGGCCTTTATTACCTATGAAGATTCTAGCACATGGAGAAAAAGTTAGCAAAAAAGAAGAGCCGCATAATGTGCGACTCTTCTTTTGCCCTATGTATTTCTTACTTAACTGCATCCTTAAGGGCTTTACCAGGTTTAAATGCAGGAACCTTACTTGCAGCGATTTCGATTTCTTCGCCAGTTTGAGGATTACGCCCTTTACGAGCAGAACGCTCACGGACTTCAAAGTTACCAAAACCAATTAGTTGAACTTTGTCACCCTCTTGCAAGGATTGCATAATGTTATCAAAAACTGAGTCAACAGCTTTTGTCGCTTCTTTTTTAGAAAGCTCTGCAGATTCTGCAACAGCATTGATTAGATCTGTCTTGTTCATTCTGTTCACCTCCTCTCAAGAGAGATGGATAAATACATTCATTCACTTAATGACCACTATTTATACGTTGCAATGCACGTTTAGTACGTTTGCAAGCCCTATATTATACGAAGATGCGAAAGAATTCAATACGTTTGTGTCGATTTCAACGATTTTTCAGTGTTTTTTTACCTATTATCTGCTATATTCACTATTTGTAAACGCTCTAACGATCACTTTCTTAGTAGTTGGTTAATTCAATCAATTCCGTTAATACCTCGCAAAGGGCTACATTTACCGCTCGTAAAAACTATATTACCCCTTAAGCAAGTAAGGTTAAACCTTTAAAGCAAAAAATCGACTCCATAAATTGGAGTCGATTTCGTTATAGTATAATCGCAATTAAACCGCCTGAACCTTCGTTAATAATGCGCTCTAACGTCTCTTTTAATTTATATCGAGCATTCTCAGGCATTAAACCAAGTTTTGCCTGAATTCCTTCTCTTACAATTGAATTGAGCGAACGACCGAAAATATCAGAATTCCAAATGGACAGCGGGTCTTCTTCAAAATCTTGCATTAAATAACGCACAAGTTCTTCGCTTTGTTTTTCGGTCCCAATAATCGGGGCAAATTCGGATTCTACATCCACTTTTATCATATGAATGGATGGAGCAACCGCTTTTAATCTTACACCAAATCTTGATCCCTGACGGATAATCTCCGGCTCATCCAGGCTCATATCTTCAATTGCTGGTGCAGCTATTCCGTAACCTGTTTGCTTTACCATACGAAGTGCATCTGAGACGTGGTCATATTCTGCCTTTGCAAATGCAAATTCTTGCATCAGTTGAAGGAGGTGATCCTTGCCTCGAATTTCTACGCCAACCACTTCTTTAAGAATCTGATCATAAAGATCCTCGGGTGCATAAAGGTCAATTTCAGCAATCCCTTGACCCATTTCAATTCCAGCAAGTCGAGCATCTTGAATAAATTCAAACTCTTCAAATTGTCCAACTACACGATCAACATCGCGCAAGCGCTTAATATCCTTTACGGTTTCTCTCACAGATTCTTCATAATTTTGCCTCAACCAATGATCTTGATGAAGAACCATTACCCAACTAGGTAAATTAACATTTACTTCCAATACAGGGAATTCGTATAATACTTCTCTCATAACATTGTTAATATCATGTTCCGTCATACTTTCTACACTTAATGAGATGACGGGAATATCATACTTGTTCGAAAGATCTCCACGTAAGGCTTCTGTTTGTGGGTGATGTGGGTGAGCAGAATTCACAATCATGATAAATGGCTTGCCCACTTCTTTTAATTCCTCAACGACCCGCTCCTCCGACTCAAGATAATCATGACGAGGGATCTCTCCAATTGAACCATCTGTCGTAATCACAACGCCAAGAGTAGAGTGTTCCTGAATAACTTTTCTTGTACCAATTTCAGCCGCTTCTTGAAAGGGGATAGGCTCCTCATACCATGGTGTATTAATCATTCGGGGGCCATCTTCATCTTCATACCCCTTAGCTCCAGGTACAGCATACCCTACACAATCAACCAGCCTAACATTCACATCAAGACCATCTTCGACATGAATCTGAACGGCATGATTTGGAACGAATTTAGGTTCCGTTGTCATAATTGTTCTGCCAGCAGAACTTTGCGGAAGCTCATCTTGTGCCCTAGCTCGGTCTGAGTCACTTTCCATATTGGGCAGGACGATAAGTTCCATGAACTTTTTAATAAACGTTGATTTACCTGTTCGTACAGAACCTACGACTCCAAGGTATATATCTCCCCCTGTACGCTCTGCGATATCTTTGAAGATATCTACTCTCTCCACGTGATCGCCTCCTGAATTCCGCCTCAAAGGACGAAATGATTCACTTCACACCGCAGACATTCTTGAACACTACCATTCTATGATGTTGTCCAATAAATATGACATCTTAAAGCAAAAGGATTTGATGCAACAAGTAAACCTTCGCTCCCCTACCGTATCGTTCCATAAAAAAGTCCCTCCTCTTTTTAATAGTTGTATTGCTAAAGAGAAGGGAAAATACCTATTTCACTAAAAAAACAGCTTTATCATTTTCAATTGTATATGGAACGGATGCTACAGGGACAAAAAAAGAATTATTCGCTAAAAGATCTCGAATATCGTCTCCATTTTGATAACTATGCTCTGGATTGTTTTCAATTGCTTTTGTAAGATCATTTGTATAGTCAATATGTACATCCCCATTCTGATCAAGAAAAAATGGCAGTTGCTCGTTTGTAAAGGGGCTTTTCACTGTCATCTCTTCATCCATTCCCATCGCATCGTAATCAATTGAATAACGATCTTTTGCCAGCACATCTTTGAAAGGAGGATAATCATTTTTTCGTCTGTAGTCATTGATTCTTAACTGTAGATCCTTTACTTTCTCAATCGTTACTAAATCAATTAATCTTACTGTTGGATTTTCTTCCACATCAATAAGAACATATTGAAAAACCCCTCCCTTTTCAAAAGAATTCCCTGGTGCTTGTTGCAAAAAAGCAGGTACTAGTTTTTTAAAATCAATCGGGTATTTTTGATAGATTGGCGTGTCCTGATCTCTTGTTTTAATTGGAAGAACCGCTTTGTTTTCCTGATACTGTTCAACAGCTGATTGCACAGATTGGATTTGATCGGTATATGGAATCTGATTTTCGTTTTTTTGACTTTCTGGATACAAACAACCTGAAAGTAGGGTCACGAGACTTGTCCATAATACAAGTTTTGTAGCGAATCGTTTCATTTTACTCATTCCTTAATCGAGGTTTACTCATTAGTTAGTTGGGCCAGTGAACACTACAAGAAGCATAAGGATACCTGCAACAAACATACACAAATAGGCAAAAGTCGATACAAGTATTCGAAAAACCCCTTTCAACTTCGTGCGACTAAGCATAATGGCCATAACAGCAATAAACATTAAACCAAGTGCAGAAAGTGCTACCCACATTTTAATTAACGCTGGTGACATGATAAATCCCCCTAGTATGACAAAATCTAGCTTACACTGCCAATCATTATATCAAACCTTATCCCTTTTTACCTATAGAGGTTTAATTATTTTGAGATTCGCTTTTTCAAATAATCACCGTTTTCACTAAATCGCAGAGCATAAAATACTCCATTCCATAAACGCTTACAGAACAAAATAAAAAGCTGAAGAAAGGGGCTTTTCTTCAGCTTTGACTATATGGATTTCTTATAGAAGCAGGCTTTTGCACATTGATGGTTCCTTTTTAGTATATGGTTTTTCATCGAAGGCGGTATCGTTGATTAGCCTAAGTTTCATCACATTTTTTATTTTTGACTAAAAAGTTTTGCAATCGCAGATAAATCGAACGGCATGTTTTTGTTAACGATAGCCTTAACAATTCGATCTTCTTTTTCTTTTGAGACAGGTACATTCGCAACGCGTGCAACATTCGCAATTAATCTACGCACTGTCTTCTCGTCTGTAAAATCTGCGCCTTGAACCGAATTGGCTAATTTGAAGATGTCTTCTTTCTTAACATTCGTTTTCTTTTCTATGTTATCGAACAGATCGCTCACGCTGTTTCCTCCTTAC
Source organism: Guptibacillus spartinae (assembly GCF_028610625.1). Classification (GTDB taxonomy): domain Bacteria; phylum Bacillota; class Bacilli; order Bacillales; family Guptibacillaceae; genus Guptibacillus; species Guptibacillus spartinae. Next base: position 156,049 of record NZ_JAQQWU010000006.1, on the reverse strand, counting down.
CATTAACTTTCAACATAGTGTATGCAAGGAGGAATACTTCGTGCGTAGCCTATTTATAGTTCTTTCGGATTTAATTCAAAACGGTCGGCAAGTAATGAAGTAAGATCTTCTGTCTCATGCGTCCGAAGTCGTCCCATCAACTGATCTACACCGTCTTTTGGGTCTTTATTATTGAAGAGCACCTCAAACAATACGGACGTGATTGGCATTTCCACGTTTTGCTTTTTCGCAAGGTGGTAAGCCGCTTTCGTCGTACGGACCCCTTCTACAACCATACCCATATTTTCAAGTACTTCATCTAAATTATTCCCTTTACCTAAAAGGTTACCAGCTCGCCAATTACGGCTATGTATGCTAGTACACGTTACAACAAGATCGCCAATCCCTGTTAACCCCATAAATGTAAGCGGATTTGCTCCCATTGCTGCCCCAAGTCGTGCAATCTCAGCTAACCCTCTTGTAATCAGGGCCGCTTTTGCATTGTCGCCATATCCAAGTCCATCAGACAAACCAGCACCAAGCGCAATAATATTTTTCAGTGCGCCTCCAAGTTCAACACCAATAATGTCATGATTCGTATATACACGGAAATTCGAGTTAATAAAAAGGTCTTGCACGTACTCAGCTTGATCCATGGATTTAGAAGAAGATGTAACTGTTGTTGGATGACGCAAACTTACTTCTTCAGCATGACTTGGTCCTGATAGAACAACAACTGATTTTCTTAAGGATTCAGGAATCTCTTCTTCAATTACTTCAGAAATTCGTTTAGACGTTTCGGGTTCAATTCCTTTACTGGCATGAATAAGCGTTACGGGTGCTGATAAGTATGTCTTAATTTCAGGAAGTACTTCTCGAAGCGCTTTCGTTGGTGTAACAAGCAAAATAGCTTCGGCATCTTTAACACTTTCTTCAAGTGAACTAGTAGCCTTAATCCCATTAGGAAGACTAATGCCAGGAAGATATTTGTTATTTGTATGTTTCTCGTTTACTTCCTCGGCAAGATCTGTTCTCCTTGCCCATAATGATACATCATGTTCATTATCTGCTAGTACAATTGCAAGAGCTGTCCCCCAGCTTCCTGCACCTACAACTGAAATTTTTGCCATTGAACTTCCTCCTTACTGCTCGACCTTCTGACCGAGCTTGCTCTCAGTACCAGTGAACAAACGTTTCACATTTGTACGATGACGCCAAACTGAAAGAATCGCTAGAATCGTCCCTAACAAAATATAAGATGTTGGATTTCCTCCAAGTAAGAAAATAAATGCCGGTGTTAATACGACAAAAATCAGGGAACCAAGTGAAACAAATCTTGTAATCACAATTGCAAAAATAGCGATAATTCCTGCATAAAGCGCTGGTAAGAACGCAATCGTTGCAAATACCCCAATCGTTGTTGCCACACCTTTTCCGCCTCGAAACCCAAAAAATATTGGCCAGTTATGACCTAAAATTGCACATATTCCTGCAAGGAAGGGAACAATTGGTTCACTAGTGAACCAATACCCTAACCATACAGCAAGTATGCCTTTTACCACATCAAGAGCAAGTACAGCTATAGCTGGCCCTGTTCCCAGCACTCGAAGTGTATTTGTCGCTCCTGCATTGCCGCTTCCGTGATCTCGTATGTCTATTTTTTTCACGATTTTTGCAATTAAATAACTAAAACTTATTGAACCGAGCAAGTACGCAGCAATGCAAATCAGGATCGCGATCATCTCATTTCCCCCTTTTTATTAGCAAGGTCCCCCAACGAAACAAGGCTTATTATTCGCTTTTTCTACGAGCAAGAATGCGTAAAGGCGTTCCTTTAAAACCAAACGTCTCACGAATACGATTTTCTAAGAAACGTCGATATGAAAAGTGAAGAAGTTCAGGATCATTAACAAATAAAACGATGGTAGGCGGCTTAACAGCCACTTGCGTCGCATAGTTAATTTTCAATCGCTTCCCATTATCTGTCGGTGTTGGGTTCATCGCAACTGAATCCATAATTAATTCATTCAATACATTTGTTTTCACACGTAATGCATGGTTCTCAGCTACTGTGTTCACAACAGGTAGTAACGTGTGAAGGCGTTGTTTCGTTTTTGCAGATAAGAACACTATCGGTGCATAGCTAAGGAACAAGAAATGATCACGAATTTTTTGTTCAAATTCACGCATTGTCTTATCATCTTTTTCAACAGCATCCCATTTGTTTACAACAATTACAACGGCTTTACCAGCTTCGTGAGCATAACCCGCTACCTTCTTATCCTGCTCGATAATCCCCTCTTCTCCATCAATAACGACTAAAACGACGTCAGAACGTTCAATCCCACGCATAGCTCGCAGAACACTGTACTTCTCAGTCGTTTCATAGATTTTTCCTCTTTTTCTCATTCCGGCCGTATCAATGATGACATAGTCCTGACCATCTCGCGTAAACATCGAATCGATCGCGTCACGTGTCGTTCCTGCGATATCACTTACAATGACACGTTCTTCACCTAAAATCGTATTAACTAGAGAGGATTTCCCTACGTTAGGACGACCAATCAATGAAAATTTAATGGTACCTTCATCATATTCTTCTTCATTCTCTTCAGGAAAAGACTTAAACACTTCATCTAGAAGATCGCCAAGCCCAAGTCCGTGAGAACCCGAAATACCAAATGGAGTACCAAAACCTAACGCATAAAAATCATAAATAAGCGTTTGCTGTTCTGGGTTATCTACTTTATTAACGGCAAGGACAACTGGTTTATTGGAACGATAAAGAATTTTTGCAACTTCTTCATCTGCGTTTGAGATCCCATCTCGTCCATTTACCATAAATATAATGACATCTGCTTCGTCAATGGCGATTTCTGCTTGGTAACGTATTTGGGAAAGAAACGGTTCATCACCGATCTCAATACCACCGGTATCAATGATATTAAATTCACGGTTCAGCCATTCTCCTGTACTATAAATGCGGTCTCTTGTTACTCCCGGAGTATCTTCTACGATCGACACTCTTTCTCCTACTATACGATTAAAAATGGTCGATTTCCCAACATTTGGTCGACCTACTATTGCAACAACTGGTTTTGTCATTTTATGCACGCCCTTTCTAAAAGACTATCTAAGCTTGAAACCAGAAAGTCGTGGACAAACTTTCCAGGAGTTCATGATAAAAACCCTCCTCTATAAGAAGGGTGTAGTCTTCGATAGCTTTTATATCTTATCAAAAAAGCAACCATTGAACAACAGAGGATCAAACGAAACTTCTCTAGACCCCTATAGAAAACTGTTAATGTTTTACGATAATATAAACACCATTGCTTAATTTATGCGCAATTCCATCCAAAATGGCTTCAAGATCAGCCGCTACTCCATCCATCTCTTCCTCAGATTCACATACAAAAACATTTGCACCTACTGGAGCCTTATTTATAGAAAGAGTTACGGTTGCGAGTATCGCTTTTTCTAATTTCACGATTCATCACTTTCCTTTTCCTTTGTTTCTGTTGGCATGCGAATCGCATTTTCTAACGTAGGCACCTGAGAAATCACTTTCATAGCAAGATTGACATTTTTGTTTTGAGGTAGAATAAATACCCCAATACGACCATCATCGAGATCGCGCTTAATTAGCGGCACAAGAGCTGGCGTTCCGGAATCTCGATAAACACCCATTGAAATAGCAAGGTCATGAAGGATCGCTTGTCTTTGTCCAAGATTTCCTATTGTCATTCTAGCATCAAAGTTTTTCGGTGAGATAATAAATCCCAATCCATGTTGCAAAATTTCTTTCTGCCTCGCAGGAATTCCAATGTTCATAATATAAATGTTATCAACATATAGCCCAGGGCCATCAAACGTCACTTCTTTTTGTTCAATCGTGGCGATTTTCCCTAATTTACTACCAGTCATGTATTTCTTCGCTACTAAAAATGCAAGAAAGGCAGCAATAAAACCCGCCCATACATTTAGAGCCAAATAAGCAAATGAAGTAACAAAGGAAATAAAGATAACTAAGTAGTTTCTTCCTTCAAATGTCACAGCAATCCCTTCAATGTATGATGCTCCTCTAGGAACAAGTTCAAGTGAATCCATTTCAGTAAGAGTTTTTCTTTCCATATTTCTCACTTCTCGAAATTGCGACGCTGCAAGCGTTAAAAAGGTTACGGCAGTAAACTCTTGTTCCATAATGGAAGGGACAACGAGGGCACCTAAGGAAGCGGCAATAAATCCAAGCGCTAGGTGAATAATCATTCCATGTGGGTATGTAGGGTATTGCCGATAGTCCGTACGAAACATATAGATTCTTGCGAGCGTACCTGCGATTACTCCAAATAATATTGGAATTGTATATTCATTCACGAATATCCCCGTCTTTCTTGATGTTTTTTCAAGAGCTTTTCAAGGTGAATCGTTACATTAACGAACCCTGACCATGCAACTGTGCTCATGATTGAAATAGCCATTATGTCTAGTGAAGCTAATTCTCCAATAAATCGATCAAACCCCATTCCTTTAAAAATCATTCCTAAAATCAATTCACCGTGCACGATGCTAAGAATGAGGAATGAGCAGCGTTCAACCGTACCACTGATCGTTAAATGAATGATGACAAGGAGAATAGCAGAAACCGCCCATTTTGTATATAAGAAAGTAAATACTGGATCATAAACGGAAAACAATTTGACCGCTGTAAAAGCCGCCGTTAGTGTAAGGAGAATAATAACGGCGTAAATTGTGTTAATGCGATATTTCATTAACAGAAAGTAACCTGTTGCTAGTGCAAGCAGCCAGATAGCTGACACGGTAAAATAAAAAAATTGTAACGTGACATGAATCAAACAAATCGCAAGTAAGAGCACGAATATGAATCGAGTACGCTTGCTGGATGCATTTTGGAAGAAGGCCGCAATAACCCAACCGATCCATGCAAACCACACAAAAATGATCCCATCCACCACTTCTCCTCCTCTCATTATGATCAGTATGGGATATTTTCATGATCGATAGACCAAAAATGCATAACTTTCAAACCTTTTTTTCATGATAAGAAGAGGTTCAATTGAAAGGAGGTTAAAGAATGGGGAAAGATCGCCAAGAAAAAAAGCTTAAGAAGTCTAAGCGCGTAGAGTCAGATCGTGATCAGTCTTTGGAGCTTGATGGGGCAACAATGTTAGAAGGCGCTTCCAATGCTAGAAAGCGTAATGGTCAGAAACCATAAAGAACGCCTATGCTTATGGCATACAAAAAAGCTCTCTGCATAAAGCAGAGAGCTTTTAGAAGTCATTATTTGTATTTTTTAAGCTGATCACCGATCATATCACCAAGTGAGAACGGAGCATTTCCATCGCTCTCTTTTTGATATTCTTCAACTTCGCTTGATACTTGATCCGTCTCAAGAACTTTAATGCTAAGTGAAATTCGTTTTTCATCGAGATTCACATCAAGTACTTTCACTCGAACGGTTTCACCCTCTGAAAGGACTTCCTGAGGTGTCCCAATATGTTTGTTTGAGATTTCTGAAATGTGAACAAGACCTTCAACGCCAGGAGCTACTTCAACAAATGCGCCAAAGCTAACTAAGCGTTTAACCGTACCTTCAATTTCATCTCCAGTACTAAGCTTGCCCTTCACTTCTTCCCACGGTCCTGGGAGTGTTTCTTTGATGGATAGTGAAATTCTTTCGTTGTCGCGATCAACAGAGAGGATTTTAACATTCACTTGCTGACCTTCTGTTACAACTTCAGACGGCGTTTCCACACGGTGGTGAGCCATCTGAGAGATGTGAACGAGTCCATCAACTCCACCGATATCGACAAATGCACCAAAATCAGTTAATCGTTGAACCGTTCCCTCTACAACTTGTCCTGCTTGAAGAGATGCGAGCGTTTCTTGTTTTTTATGATCCGCTTCTTGTTCAAGAACAGCGCGATGTGATAGAATCACTTTTGCTTTCTCTGGATCAAATTCAACAATTTTCACACTCAGGCTTTTACCTTTGTAGTCCGAGAAATCTTCTACGTAGTGTCTTTCTACAAGGGAAGCGGGAATAAATCCGCGAACACCAAGATCCACTACAAGACCACCCTTAACGACATCAGCAATCTCAACATCGAATGCCACAGAATTTTCATACTTCTCCTGCAATGCATCCCATGCCTGATCAGCTTCGACTGCTTTCTTAGAAAGCACAAGCTCATCTTCAGAAACTTTGATTACTTTAACTTCTATTTCATCACCTTCTGAGAGCACGTCGCTAACCTTTTCGACGTGAAGGCTTGACAGTTCGCTGATTGGCAGCACTCCATCAACTTTAAAACCAACATCGACTGATGCGTGTTTTTCTTCGACTTTAGAGATTTTTCCTGTCACCACATCTCCAACTTCGAATGATTTGAACTCAGTCATTTCCTGATTCATCTCTTCACCCATTGACAAACTCCTCCTTCAATCCAAAAGAAATAAAACTTTTCGATATGATTTATAAAAGTCTTTCACTTGTAGCGAAAGAAATTTATTGAAAAGTTAAGCACCCTTTCCTCTAACTTTCACTAAAAATGAGGGATTTGTCAAGTATCCCGACACATTTATTTAAATTTTTTAACAATATTGAATTATTTATGATGAATTTCAATCAAATCTTTAATTTCTTTCATAATTGCCTGCGTCGCTTTTTTTGCAGCTCCCTGCTCCTCACGTAAAGGCGAAAGGTCTACTGGTTTTCCATAAACGATCTTTAAACGACCAAATGGCTTATAAGATCCTTGAATCGCACATGGGACAACCGTTACTTCCGGACGAAGTGCAAAAAAGCCTGCTCCCGAAAGACCTTCACCAAGCTTACCATCTTTACTTCTCGTCCCCTCAGGAAACAATCCAACAACGCCACCATCTTTAAGAATCTTCATTCCGCTTCGCAGCGCTTGTTTATCGCTCATTCCTCGTTTAACTGGAAAAGCTCCAACTTTTTCGATCAATTTCCCGAGAACAGGAATAGAAAACAATTCTGATTTGGCCATGAAGTGAACATCTCTTGGAAACATGGCTCCAACAAGTGGAGGATCAAGGTTATTAATATGATTTGAACAGAGGAGAATCCCTTTATCTTTCGGAATGTTCTCTCTTCCCACCACCGTTACGCGATTAAATAGTTTAAAATATGCGTGAAACAAACCCTTACCGACACCGTATAAACTCACGTGATCAAGCCCTTTCTTTCGCTAGTTGTAAAATATGATCCACAACTTCTAAGATTGTCATAGTTGTCGTGTCAATTTCAATCGCATCACTTGCTTTTACAAGAGGGGCTACTTCTCGTTCGGTATCACGCTTATCTCTTAATGCTATTTCTTCTTTGATCTGTTCATAATTTGCTTCTATCCCATTATCAACAAGCTCTTTATAGCGTCGTGAAGCTCTTTCTTCAACTGAAGCGCTCAAGAAAACTTTCAGCTCAGACTTAGGAAGAACGTGTGTCCCGATATCACGACCATCCATCACGACCCCACCACGTTCTGCGAGTAATTTTTGACGCTTAACCATTTCTTCTCTAACTTCACTTTGTCTTGCTACAAACGAAACATTGTTCGTTACATGTGAAGATCGAATTTCAGTTGTCACGTTACGATGATCGATTAATACAAGCTGTTCTTTCTCGCCAACTTGTAGGTCGATGACCGTTTTGTCCAACAATAATTTAAGTGAGGGACCATCTTCTAAATCAACATTTTTTTCAATCGCTTTAAACGTTAATGCGCGATACATGGCGCCTGTATCAATGTAGAGAAAAGATAGGTAATCGGCTACTTTTCTTGCTACTGTGCTTTTACCAGCGCCAGCAGGTCCATCAATAGCTATATTTATTCGTTTGTTCATCGTCTTCTTGCCTCCAAATTCCATTCAATCAAAACAGTTAATTGACAACTTAACGTACAAAAAAAGCAGGGTATCCTGCTTTCTTTGTACGACCGAAATGTCTTATTTATCATAACATAAGACATTTTATCGGTCTATTGACGCTTGATTAATGGAGGCAAATCCTTCAATACACCTTCATAGTAGATGGCCTTGCTAAGATAAATCCTGTATTCTTCTTGCGCTAACAAGACCTGAGAGGCTATTAGAAACAAAAAGTGAATGACGATCAGTTTTATTAGCAGTTTTTCGACTCTCGCCATTCCTTCACCCCGCTTAGGCCGTATCATAATTCATTTCAGTTCCGTCCATCTTTTCGACTCTTTCTTCTCTTCCATTTTCCGCATTAATGAAAATCCGATACGTTTCTTTTTCAATCGTACCCATAAATTCATAACATAATACTTCTTCACCAATATCATTTCGAATAACGCCTAACCCCTGGTCCATGATTTGAACATTTGGATTCACTTGATCTAATGCTTCATCTCTAGAAATAGTTGGAGTGAGGAGAGACCTTTCATGGTGGTTGGTTAAATATTCTTGTGATTCATATCCAGCAATATCACCATTATCTAACGCCACTTTAATATGAACGGCATCTGGATAAATGGAAACATCATCTTGTTGATAAACAAATGTAAAAACACCCATTCGATCATACTGGCTACTTTCTGAAATAGTCATATTCGTAATGTCATGCTTTTTCAAGAAAGCTCTTGCTTGATCTGCTGCTTCATTTAAGCTTAACTTTTGCTCACCGATTTCTCTGTCCATTAGAATCCAAATTGGATTGGCACCCTTTTGTGTCACATCAAGATTTGTTGACGATTTTTTGTCTTTGTTCTCAATCGATACACTATAAGCTTTATAATTTGATTCATTGCCAGTCGCTGTAATATCTATCTTGGCTTTAGGATCGATATCCAAAAAATCAATGACGTGTTTTTTCGCTTCCTCTTCACTAAGCTTCTTTCCCTTAATGTTTTTATCAAGGTTCTCTTTTTTCGCATTAAGATGAGTGACCTCTGGTCCCCAGTTTACCTCGCTATATCCTTCTACTTGTTTGTCAACCGTTTTGAATCCATCAATGATCGTATTATCCTGTGGTTGCCCTTCTGAAGCCAGAGCAAGCTCTACATCCATCCAGCGAAGATTATGATCAATCACCATGGCCTGAACTTTCCGTAATTCGTTTTTTATGTCATTTGAATGGCTGTGCAAATTTTTTAACGTCTCATATTCTTCATCTGATAAGGGGTTTTCATCCAAGTCTCGAACCGCAACGCGGTAACTAAATGAACCAATATTCGTCAAAAACTCTTCTGTTTTATTAAAAGGCAGAAGGGTTAACGGGAGCTGACCGACATCATTTTGTGCTTCGGAAGTTAAGCGCCATACTTCAGCTAGCGCTGGTGATAAACTACCTCTTGAATTCATCGCTAGCGTAGATCCAATTTTCTCTTCAAGCGCATCCATATGAAAATTCAAATCGTGAAATGCACGTTGATACGTATTTTCTGCATTAATTAATACAGCATTTTTTTCCTGATGCTCTTTGTAACCCCAATAACTTGTGCCGATAACACCAACTGCAAGTACACCGATCAGTATTGAACGAATCAATCAAACCACCTCCATTATTCACAGAATATATGTTTTCCAATTTGCTTAATTTGCGGTCTGGTCCAAATCCAACCTGATGTAGCGGTGTTTGGATTAAAATAATAGAGTGCTTCACCCGTTGGATCCCAACCGTTTATCGCATCAATGACAGCTTCTTTTGCCTTTTCATTCGGCGATAACCATATTTGACCGTCCGATACAGCCGTGAACGCGCGAGGCTCGAAAATAACTCCTGATACCGTATTCGGAAACGATGCGCTCTGGACGCGGTTCAATATGACGGCCGCAACAGCAACTTGGCCCTCGTAAGGCTCACCACGTGACTCTCCATAAACCGCATTAGCAAGAAGCTTGATATCGTTTTGAGAATAGCCTGAAGGCACGTTTTTAGCTTGTACATTTGTGTCTTTTGGCTTACTTTTGTTTGGTTGTGAGCTACCAGGACTTTTTGCACCCTGACTAGAGTCATATTTCGTCGTCTTAGCTAATTTCGCCTTCATCTCAGGTCCAACAAGTCCGTCAACATCCATTCCAAATTCATATTGAAAATTCCTTACGGCCCAATAGGTTCCCCATCCAAAAACACCGTCAACATTTCCGGTATAAAAACCGATGTACTTCAACCGGGTTTGTAATTCAATAACATCAGTTCCCGTCGCACCCTTTTGAATGATTTGATTTGAAAATGCACCTGCTTCATTTTCTCCATCTAAAACCATGATAAGCGGTGCACATATTAAGCCGATTACCAAAGGGATTTTCAGAATACTAAATGCCTTTCTCATGCAGTGAACCTCCCTGATCATTCTGATTTCACATGTGTAGTTTTTGTAACGGAAGGTATTTTATACAATTGAAGCGTTAGCCTTAGAATTAGTGGCACCTCACTTTTTCTCAATAACAAAAAAAGATGCCAAATTGGCATCTTTTTTAAGGCTAACTATGAAATTGGCATATTTTCTTTCGTTTGCATTAATTCTGCCTGGTTATGATTAGCAGCTTTAATTTTACGTAAACCTATAAACCATAGAATGAGCACAAAAGGAATCATGAGATAGATCGTATTACTATTTACTTGAAGAACTAAAAAATTATACGTCCCATGAAAAATAAATGGAATGAACAACGAAAGAGCAATCCATTTCCCAATTTTATTCTGTAGTGAAAACTTCCCTCTACCTAAATACGAGCCCATTATTAAGCCAAACAAGGCGTGACTTGACACTGGTAAAAGCGCTCGCCACCAAGCTTCCTGAATCCCAAATGCAAACAAGTAGAATACATTTTCTATTGATGCAAATCCTAATGAGATTGCTACGCCATAGACAATACCATCATAAAAATCACTAAACTCTATATGGATATAAACTGTAAAATAGAAAATAAACCATTTCAAGAATTCTTCCAAAAGCCCAGACATGATGAAAGCCTGACTGAATGGTGATTGCAAAAAATTCTCAACTTCAAAACCATGCTGAATGACCATTACAGGAAACACGAGCATGGCACCAAATACAAAGCTTCGAACAACCGGACCAATTGGCTCGGATTCATATTGATGCTGTTTAAGATAAAAAAAACAAAGAAGCGCAATGCCTGGTGCTATTCCAGCAGTTATGGCTGCTAACATAGGCTTTCCCCATTTCTATCCTGCACCTCTTATACTAGCAGGTTCAGTCATACCTATACTTTTATAATCGTATCATGTTACTTTATTTAAGGAAACAATAATTAGGAAAATGATGAGGTGAAGCTATGAGTAAACTATTGATTATCCATACCGGAGGAACCATTGCTATGGAGGAAAACAAAGAATCAGGGGCTGTTAGTCCAGGTAAAGAAAACCCATTAAATGCAACACTTACCCAATTATTAACGGGAGATGATGTGGTGATTGACGATTTTATCAACATCCCCTCTCCTCATATGACGCCTGAAATGATGTTTGCTATCGCAGAAAGAATTGAAAATAAAATAAAAGAAGAACCCATTCAAGGCATTGTGATTACCCATGGTACCGATACACTAGAGGAAACAGCCTATCTATTAGATCTGGTACTTCAAACGGATCTGCCAGTTGTTGTTACAGGCGCCATGCGGTCAAGTAACGAACTTGGTTCTGATGGACCTTATAATTTACTTTCCTCTATAAAAGTTGCTTTATGCCAGGAAGCAAAGGGGAAAGGTGTCCTTGTAGTGCTTAATGATGAAATACATACGGCAAAAAACGTGACGAAAACCCACACGAGTAATGTGTCCACTTTTCAAAGTCCCCAATACGGCCCAATTGGCATCGTAACAAAACAAAGAGTGTTCTTTCACCATACATTAACAGTCAGAGACCGCTATCATATCTCCGGATTAACGAAAAAAGTAATGCTTCTAAAGGCATATGCTGGAATGGATTCAAAATTACTTATTGCAGTAGCTGAGCTTGGCATTGATGGGATCGTGATAGAGGCACTGGGACAGGGTAATTTACCCCCTGATATGATGGACGGAATAAAGTACCTTAGAGCGAAAGGAATCGCAATTGTGATGGTTTCTCGCTGTTTTAATGGCATCGTTCAAGATGTGTATGGATATAAAGGTGGAGGAAAGCATTTAAAAGAGCATGGTGTCATCTTTTCGAACGGCTTAAATGGACAAAAAGCCCGCTTAAAGTTACTCGTCACACTTGAAGCGACGGAAGATGATAGAGAATTGCACAACTTTTTTCTCAGATAGTTCCTATTTAGGGTGTTATTCACAAAAAACCTACCTTAATTGGTAGGTTTTTTTGCTTTCTTAATCACTGATTGAGCAATCATTGCGCCGTGTAACCTTCCATTTTCAATGAAGATTTCATTTGCATTGTTCCCAGCTGCAATCACCCCTGCAATATAGCAATTTTCCACATTAGTTTCCATTGTATCTGAATTAAAAGTAGGACGACCACTTTTTTGATCAATCTGTATACCAATCTTAGTAAGGAACGAATGATCGGGATGATAGCCGGTCATAGCGAATACAAAATCATTGGGGATGGTTTTTTCTTCTCCCAAGACTTCATAAACAATTTCTTTTTCTCTCACTTCAACTAGGGATGCGTCAAATTCCATTATTACCTTATTGTTTCTCACTAACGCTTCAAATTCTGGTAAAATCCATGGTTTTACACTCTTAGAATAGTCTGATCCACGATAGAGGACGGTAACTCGAGCTCCTGCTTTTTCAAGTTCTAAAGTTGCATCTACAGCAGAATTTTTTCCTCCGATAACCACAACATCCTGATCAAAATAAGGATGTGGTTCTTTAAAATAATGCAAGACCTTATCTAGATCTTCCCCTCTGATCCCCATATAATTCGGGCTATCGTAATAACCGGTAGCTATAATTAAATGTTCAGCACGGTAGGTCATTTTTTTAGATTCATGTACTTTTTCAGTTTCGATGATGAAAACATCATTTTCCTTTGTAATGACGTTTGCTTTCTCAAAAGAATGAATTCGCAAATCTTTTCGCTTCGCCACGTCACGGTAATAAGCAAGCGCCTGGTTGCGCTTAGGTTTTCGTTCTTCAATGATAAAAGGTACTTCACCAATTTCAAGCTTCTCACTTGAACTAAAGAAAGTTTGGTGCGTAGGATAATGATAAATGGCATTGACGATATTCCCCTTTTCAATAAGTAGGGGGTCATACCCTTTATTCATTAATTCAATTGCTGCAGACATGCCACATGGCCCAGCACCAATAATGACAATTTGTTCTTCTCTCATTTCTCTCACTCCCGAACCACTCCATAAGAAATAGACCATTTCTTTTTATTATTCTACTCAGTACGATAAAAAAATTCCCTACCTGAATGATAGGGAATTTTTTTCGGAAAGGCAACTATTTATATCCAGCCTCTAAAACGGGAAGCCTCAGCCATTTTCCTAACGCCGACCATATAAGCAGAAAGTCTCATATCCACTCGACGAGTTTCTGATGTTCTGTAAATCGAATTAAATGCGTTAACCATAACTTTTTCAAGTTTAGCTTCGACTTCTTCTTCTGTCCAATAGTAACCCTGATTGTTTTGAACCCACTCAAAATAAGAAACGGTTACTCCACCAGAACTAGCTAGTACATCGGGAACGAGTAAAATGCCTCTATCCGTTAAGATCTTGGTCGCTTCGATTGTCGTAGGACCATTTGCTGCTTCTACCACAATGCTTGCCTTTATGTTATGTGCATTTTCTTCAGTAATTTGATTTTCGATCGCTGCTGGAACAAGAATATCACAATCAAGCTCTAGTAACTCCTGATTACTAATCGTTTCTTTAAAGAGCTTCGTTACTGTACCAAAACTGTCACGGCGATCTAATAAATAATCAATATCTAGACCTTCAGGATCATGTAAAGCCCCGTATGCATCCGAAATGCCTACAATTTTTGCTCCAGCATCATGCATAAACTTCGCAAGAAAGCTACCTGCATTCCCAAATCCTTGAATAACGACACGTGCACCTTCTATTTTAATATCTTTTTTCTTAGCCGCTTCACGAATACAAATCGTCACACCTTTTGCAGTTGCAGATTCGCGTCCGTGAGACCCTCCTAGGACTAATGGCTTACCGGTAATAAAGCCAGGAGAATCAAATTCTCTTATGCGACTATACTCATCCATCATCCATGCCATAATTTGAGAATTTGTAAATACGTCCGGTGCTGGAATATCTTTCGTTGGTCCAACAATTTGACTTATCGCCCGTACATAACCACGACTTAAACGTTCTAATTCTCTAAATGACATTTCACGAGGATCACAGATGATCCCCCCCTTACCACCGCCATATGGAAGATCCACAATTCCAGCTTTTAAACTCATCCACACAGAAAGTGCTTTCACTTCAGTTTCTGTAACATCCGGGTGAAAGCGAACGCCCCCTTTAGTAGGACCTACTGAATCATTGTGTTGTGCACGATATCCTGTAAATATTTTAATAGAGCCATCATCCATTCGAATTGGAATCCGAACCGTCATTAATCGCATTGGTTCTTTCAATAATTCATACACTTCATTCGGGTAGCCTAATTTGTCTAGCGCTTCGTGAATGACCGATTGCGTCGACTCTAATACGTTCCGCTTCTTTTTGTTTCCTTGTCCATTATCTGTTTCGTTTTTGTCGACCATTGCTATACCTCCCATTACTGTGCACTTACTCTGCTGTTTTTGTTTAGTTAATACAAATAGCCTATTTCAATTTAATTGGAAAACGTCTCATGTTGTTTATAGAATGTTCTATTGCTCTGCTTTCAAAACATAGTATACACGTTTAAGTAAGCTATGAGAAGGCATTCATACCACATTTATGCAAATTGTTCCACAGCTTTGAAAACGCTTACTTTTAGAAACGCTATTCTTAAGCGAAATACAAGTAAGACCCCACGTTTGTGAGGTCTCGTATCATTATTTCTTTAAGCCTAATTGAATTAAGCTTTCAATCATTTGCTCATAAGAGTATCCAATTTCTTTCGCAGCATCCGGGAATAAACTAGTCGGTGTCATGCCAGGTAGCGTGTTCACTTCAAGAAATACTGGTGCGGATCCATCTTTTGGTACGATATAATCTACACGTGAATACGTATCACAACCAAGTAATTCATGTGCAACAACAGATTGATTCTGAATGAGTTCAGTAAATGTTTTAGAGATCCGCGCGGGAACGATGTGTTCACTTCCTCCTTCTGCGTATTTCGACTCATAATCGTAGTAAGCATTCTTGGGAACGATTTCCACAACGGGAAGTGGTTTTACTTCTCCCTTTGAACCCATCACGGCAACTGTTACTTCTGTACCAGAAATAAACTCTTCCAGAATCACTGTATCATCGAAACGAAAGGCTTCTTCGATCCCTTTTTGAAGCTCTTCTTCCGAGTGAGCGATCGTTAATCCTATTGTCGATCCCTCGCTATTAGGCTTCACTACAACAGGATAACCAAATGGTAAATTCATTGATTGAAGATCATCTGATTTATGGAGAACGAGATCCTGTGCAAGTCGAATTCCGGAATCTTTTAATACTTTTTTGCTTTTAGCTTTATCCATTGCAACGGCTGATCCAAGAACTCCCGATCCCACATATGGAATTTTCAACATGTCAAGAAGTCCTTGAATTCTTCCATCTTCTCCATATTTACCATGAAGACCAATAAACACAATATCAACATCAAGCTCCATCACTTCAGACAATCGTTCAGGATGAAAGTCTACACCTACGACTTCATGACCATTTTCTTTTAAAGCTTTCATAATTCCTTTACCGCTAGATAGGGAAACTTCTCTTTCCGCAGAAGTTCCTCCATAAAGTACTCCAATTTTCATAAGCTATACCTCCTGGGCTACTTTTATGTATGTCATTATATTCGATTGTTAATCGAGTGGAACTTAACAAAAACTCTACTCATCATACCATGTTTTTCGATAGCTATGTGATTCGGAATGACCATCTTCAAGTAATATCATTGGAAAAAAGGTAATGGTCTTTTGTATACTTGCCATAATCTAATATGAAAGGAAATGTCTTTATGTCTCGTACATTCATGTTTATTTTTGCTCACCCTGATGATGAAAGTTTTACTTGCGGGGGGACATTAATCGAATTAGCTAAAGCAAATGATACAAAAACAATTTTATACAGTGCTACACCTGGTGATGCAGGCAAGTGTGGAGAACCACCTCTTTGTCAAGCCGATGAGCTGGCTGAAGTTAGAAAAAAAGAATTGGAAGAAGCCGCCAATCTACTTGGAATTGATGAACTCCATATTGGGGATTATCATGACGGGAAATTAAATCAGCTTCCTCATAATGAGCTCAAGAACGATGTGTTAAAACGTATTGAGGCTATTCAACCTGATGTTGTAATCACATTCCCACCTCATGGCTTGTCAGGTCACCCTGACCATAAAGCCATCCAGCTTGCAACACTTCAAGCTGTAAAAGAAACAAAGGTTGTTAAGGAGTTGTATTACGCTACATTCCCTCAATCATTAGCTGATGAAACAGGAAATCCAGCATATGCTGATCCAGATGACTCCATCACTTTGATTAAATCTTTCTCAAGTGACCATTTAAAACCTGTTAGAAAAGCACTTATCGCTCATCGTACTCAGCATCTATCCGTTGAACGCGTTTTTCCGACCATTTATAATGAAACCGAATTTATGAAATTTAATAATAAAGAATATTTCATTAAAGCATGGCAGAATCCCAACTATTCCTCTAGTTCAATGCTTGATTAACTAACAAAACCTCCCGAGCGGGAGGTTTTGTTAGTTGAAATAATGATTTAACTGTTCAATCGCAGTTGATTGCATAATTGGCTTACCATACTCCATCACACGATAACTTGTAATGGTTGAAGGATTCCCGAATTCAGCAAGTAATGCAACAAGAGAATCTAACTCAAAATCCGCAAATTCCTCTTCATCGAATTTAAGGTAAAATTGTGATTGGAAGGAGTAGAGTGTACCACCTTCAATCCCTACATTGATTAACCTTTTAGAAAGATCAATGACATCCTCGAAGGATCGAAATTCGTAAAAGACTTCGTCGCTTTCATCAAGAGTTACCTGCATTTCAATGTATTCATCATTATAATCATCTTCAAACTCACTCTCGGCAGAACCTTTAGTGACAATAACCACCATTCCTTGAGCAGGAAGAGAAAATACTTCTACCGCAATTGGACCATCAACTTTAAAGCCGAGTTCATCATCTGCTTCCATAATCATCTCACGAAAAAGCCTATGGACTTTCGGTACGTCCTGCCAAAGCTCTTCTTTTGTAATTCCACGTTCGTTTAAATCATCATAAGTTAGAAAGATTTTTATTTTATCATAAGTTAAACGTTCAAGACGCATCTATTTCCCCCCTACCGTCTGTCACCCGCAATTCCTTTGTTCATACTATATGTGATAAGTCAAAGATGGTTCATGGTTGACGATATTCTTCTAGTTTACACTGTAAAAGGGAGCTTAGACAAGTCATGACACCTATACACTAAGTTGTCAGCTTTTGAATTTTATCTTTAATCCACACATCCCATTCTTCTTTGTTATTTCCAACGAAAAACGGCTCATAGGCTTGTCTCTTTTCACCACGCAAATGCCCAATTGCAGCTCCGCCCACACCTATGGTTAAATCCGAGAAACGCTGATCTAGACGATCAACGAGCTCGAGACACCTTGGTAAATTAGCCATTAGCGTACAAGATAAAAACAAAATTTTGGGATCTGTATCTTCTACAACTGTTTCAATATCATCCTCTGGAATGCTTGAACCAAGATAGATGACTTCAAACCCTTTACGTCTTAAATAAAGGGTGAATATTAACAAACCAAGTTCGTGATACTCTCCTGAAGAACAAACCGCCATTACTTTTGGTAGGTAACCATCCACAGGAAGTGTGTGGAAAATCATACCAATTCTAGACCTTAGAAAAGCACTTGTAAAATGTTCATGAGCGATCGTGATTTTCTCATTTTCCCATAAATCACCCACCCTGACGAGAAGTTGAGCAAGGATATCGTGCACGACCTTATCAATACTAAAGACAGAAAATGCCTGGTTAAGTAAATCTTGCGCTTTATTCTCATCAAATGCTAATAGTGCTTCTAAAATTTCATCGGCTAGTATATGAGCTCGATCTCTTTCCAAATCTTCTCCCATACTATCTGTATCCGTTGAATCGTTCCCGTTTTCAAGGAGTTCCACAGCTTGACTTATGGTAAATCCCTGCTCTGTTTTTTGGACAAGCCATTTTAGAATAGACATATGCTCTTCCGAATAAAGACGATGACCTGCCTCATTTCTTATCGGAGAAATAATATTATAACGTCTTTCCCATGCCCTTAAGGTCCCTGGTTGTATACCCAATTTTTTTGAGACCGCTTTTATATTATACTTACCTGCAGACATCGTCATCTTCCCCTCTAATACAGCCTTTATCACACCTAGTATAAGGGGTGAATGATGTTTGTGTAAACTTTGTATAAGCAATTCGCTGTTTTTTTGTATTTATTTCCTTTTTAATATAAAAATATGAGTTTCCGCCGGAGCCATTAGTCTCAGAGGCAAGGTTGTTGTACCATATCCATTACTAATTACAACCGTCGTCCCCTTCACTTGTTTTATGCCACCTTTTTCTCGGATTCCCCATCCTAAAAGTCGAATTTGGCCTCCGTGAGTGTGCCCTGAAAGGATCAGTTGTACGCCACTATTGTCAGGCCAATTTTGTTTAATGTCCGGATTATGACTAATTAGGATTTTCGTTTCTTCCGTTGCTTCTTTCAGAGCATCTTCAAGTGAAGCATTATCTGTAGATAAATCATCAATTCCAAGTAAGCTAATCTTATCCTTCCCACTACGGAGTTTGATTGCTCGATTAGTTAGAATTCGTATACCTTCTTCATTTAGGAGAAGCTCAAGATGATTGGGGTCTTCTTCATAATCATTATTGCCCCAAACAAAATAACATGGCGCGATCGCACGTAATGCTTTCATATTTTGGCGTACTTTCGAAAACGAAACTCCTTTTTCCATAACATCTCCACCAATGACCACAATGTCGACCTGATTTTTCACTTTTTCCAACACTTTATTCGAGATGACACGATTATGAATGTCTGAAATAAAAAAAATGCGATACGACTCGAAACTTTCTGGTAAATTGCTGATCTCAATCTCTTTCGTGATCACTCTGTTTAAATGCGCCTCTATCCACATGTAAATGAATAGCAATACCCCAATTAAAACGACCCCAAATAAATAAATCATGTCTCATTACTCCTCTGAAAACGCTTCAATTCTCTTGCTGCTCTTATATTAGCAGTTAAAGCTCCATAAATAGTGGCCATTACTAGAGATGCAAGAGATAGCCAAATATTCGTTTCAAACATTACCCAATAAACACCAATTAATAAACTTCCTTCTACCAACAAAGTGGTGCGGTGAGCTTTATTTTTTATTCCTAATGCAAGAAATGCCTCGACATGTTCTCTAATTACGCGGGCTACGAGAAGAAAACCAAACAAAAAACAAAGTGCTCCAAACCCATAACGACCACTGTTTAACATCAGGTCAGTAAAAGTCATGCTTCTAAAATTCAAGTTGCTTTCTGCTAAAAAAAGCAAACCAAATATCGCGATCATCCTTATCAGTAGAAGCGGCATAGTAAAACCCCCCACTCTAACTTATGTAAGAGTAGGAGGCTTTATGGGTATTAATCACTCATACTTCTTTTATATCTAGAACTTTAAATCCATTTTGTTCAAGTTTCGCAATAAACTGATCAATGTTTTCCTTCTTTTCAATCTTCATAACAATTCTTCTTACATTCTGATTCGATTCATCGAATGTAGACAGTGAAATGATATTTTCATGAAAACTTTTTGCTATTTTTGCTAGTCTGGCAATCCGTCCTTCTGTTTCTGAGGAGGCAAAAGCAATTCTTATGCCTGGCTTACGCATGCCAAAAGCACTTTGAAATTGATCAAGTATATCCGACCGCGTTATGATTCCTATAAAATTCTCATTTTGATCAACTACAGCAACTAAGGGAGCGTTTTTTGCTAACAACAGAGTGTTTTCAAACACTTCTTCTTGATCTACCGTGACTTCTTTTTGGTATGCAATTTCACCAGCACTTGTTTCAGACAGGAATTTCTGCTTATCTGTCATATCACTCTTAAAGAAAGCTTTATAAATACGATTAAACGTTACAATTCCAACGTACTTTGTTCCTTTAACTACCGGCACACCGTCAATTTCACGTTCTTTTAATAATTTTAATGTTTCATCCAACTTTGTGTCATCATTCACATAAACAGTTTCTCGAATTGGTTTCATTGCGCTTCGTACGTACATTACTATCACCTCTTTGTAAAATCACTACACTTAATTAATACCACATTTTCAAGATAATATCCTTCTAAAATAAAAATTAATGATGAAATGGATCGTTTTCTTCCGTAAATTGTGCTTTTAAATTTCTTGAAGATTCAGTCTTTTTGAGGTAAGATTGAGATATAACCAGACCATTTTGGAACGGAAACAATAAAACGGAGATGATGGATCATGATAAACAAACTGAAAACCAAATCACTATTAGGAAGTGAGGATTTGGATTACAATCGTCGTTTAGGTATGCCCGTCGAAGTTTTCTGCCCAAAATTAAAAGATACTGTTGCCTTTGGAAAAATCGAGATGTTTGGTGAAGATGGACTTTCTATAAATGGAAACAACTTCCAAATTGAACAGTATCTCTTCTTTGGCTGTCCTGAGCAAAGATAACATTTATTTATAATATAGATTAATGTCATATGTCTCTTTTAAATAATCAAAGACATCATGACGACTTTCCCACTGTTTTTGATCTTTAAATAGTTCATCGCTACGATCGATAATCTCCAGTCTTAAAGACTCAAACTCATCCTCCGCTTTCTTGCTTTTTTTTGAATACTTCCTTAACTGAAAATAAGTGATTACACCGCTAATTATTAACATGATCGGTAGCGATCTCATAGAAAGCTCACTTATAAAAAAAGATGTACTATGATCTAACTCGTACCAAACTACCCCGCCCATGGCAAGTAATATAAAAGCAAGAAAATATCCATAAGTTTGTGACTTTGCTTTATATTGTTTTTCAGAGTTCTTTCTTTCCACTAATTCTTGTAATAGCACAATGGTTACTTTAGACTGTTGCGGAAGTTTCCATTCTTTTAGCGCGTCCACTTTCTCCCCCCCTTTAGTTGAGACTAGTTTATGCATCAACTAGTCTAGTTACGACTGGGGGGGCCAATCAATTTTCAAAGAAAGTAGGAATACAGTAGGAAGAGCGCAACCATCCCAATAAAAAGAAGAGCGAGTACTCGAATTAGCGTGAAGGAAGGGGATTCCCGTCCTTCACTATCCTTACGTCGAGACTGCTTTTTTTTTGTGCTTTTATTTCGGTGGTATTCCTTTCTAGAAGGCAAAGGGCTTTCGCTTTTCATTAAACTCACCTTTCATGATGTAATGACATACGCGCTTTCTTTTTTATGAAACAACCCATGATAAAATCAATTAAAAAATGTGCTGTGATCGTTGAAAGTAAGTTTCCAGTTACTTCATATAAAATACCAATTAAAAAACTAATTCCAACCACAGAGATAAATAAGACTGGTTTAGAAAGATAACGAACATGGATAAACGCAAATAACAAGCTTGAAAAGATTAACCCAAAGTATGTTTGAATGACACCTCGAAATAACAATTCTTCACTAAATGAAATAATAGCTGACAGTATAAAAATATGAGAAACAGAAAGACGAGAAAAAATCCGTTCATTAATTCCTCCATCATCCAACATTTCTTCAGAGAGTAGATGCATAAGCAAAAGATCAATTCCAATAACAAGAAAGGCTGTTCCTCCACCTAGAACAATGATCTCGATCCAGGAAAATTCAATTAATTCCAGAAAAAAAACTATATCTCGAAATAGTAAAGAACCAACTAATGCTGCTAGGAGAAGCAAAATCCCCTGAGTTAAATATACATTTAGTAAAAGTTCTCGATCTGTTAATTGTTTCACTGCTTCAGCCTGTCGATTTCTCACCGTGGTCCTCCTTGCTTACGGTAAGCAAGCGCCTCAATTCACTTCCCCAATCCACTCCATGTTGAGTGGTAGGCTGTAATTGAGATTTACTTCCTTTATATCGTTGAAGGTCTAGCCCACAATAATCACAGCAGATATCCACCTGATGATTGGATTCTCCAAACCTCTCTAATAAACCTTTCCTTCTGCACTGCTTTTCTTCTAGCCAGCTTTTAAATCGAAACCATTTGAGAAGCTTTGCTTTTCGATGTTGTTCAGTGGCTGATTGTATTTTTTTAAAACTGACCTCTACTTCAAATGATTGAATCTGTTTATTTTGGACAATCCCTAGTCCTTCTAGCTGATGAAGCAAATAACGCCATGCCGTTTCGGTAAAACCAAACCGATCTCCTTCACGTTCAAGCTGAAAACTGGAGTATGCTGTTCCTACTCTACCTGAAAAGTCTCGTAACACTTCTTCTACTTCTTGTTCCTTAGGGAGTTCTGAATCAATAAAAGAAAGTGGTAAAAACTCATCTTCTTCTGTATACAAGTGAATCGCGATGGATGGAAGTTGATCTCTTCCAGCACGACCTATTTCTTGCAAATAGCTCTCAATAGTAGAAGGTGGATGAAAATGAATCACAAACCGGATATTACTTTTGTTAATTCCCATTCCAAAAGCATTAGTAGAACAAATAATCGTTAGTTCATCATTTAAAAACTGTTGTTGAATTAAAAGACGATCTTCCTGTTCCATTCCTGCATGATATGCTGCACTTTCTCCACCCTCATCACTTAAGGCTTTCGCTAACTTATCTGCCCAACTTCGACTTGAAAAGTAAATAATCCCTGGACCTTTGAGTTCAAGTGCATATTTCTTAACCGCCTGGACCTTTGTTTCAAGAGAAGAATGTTTTTCAAGCTTAATTGCAATATTAGGGCGATCGACACTATGTACGTGAATAGCCGGATTGCGCATATTTAATTGATGAAGAATATCACGACGAACATCTTCGGTAGCTGTAGCGGTAAGAGCAAGAATTGGCGGATCACCAAACGCTTCTCGTATTTCTCCAAGCTTTAAATAGTCCGTTCTAAAGTCATGTCCCCATTGAGAGATACAGTGTGCTTCATCCACCACCATTAATTCGATATTTATTTTCTTTAATGATTGGAAAACAAATTTATTTTGAAGAATTTCTGGTGATACAAAGATAAACGAATAATAGGATAGATTCTTTAGAATATCGATTCTTTTTTCATAATCTAGAAAACCATTTAATGCGATAACCCGCTTTTCCCCTCTCGCTTTAAGTTGTTGAACTTGATCTTCCATTAATGACACGAGCGGGGAAACGATAAGAATGGGAGAAATCCCCGTATAATACGGTAGTTGATAACATAGCGATTTCCCTGCTCCTGTAGGAAGCATTGCGAAAACGTCTCTTTTGTTAAGTACGTCCATAATAATTTGTTCCTGGCCAAAACGAAACTCTCGGTAGCCAAAATGTTTAAATAATAAATCTGTTAACGGCATTAAATCCCTTCTTTGCAAAGAGTTAATCGGATTTCAAAATAGGTATATTGATCTTTCACATAGTTCTTTATCAATTTTAATCGCTGGCTATTGATCTCTTTACTAGCTAAGCGAATTTCCTCTTGAGCCTGTGGGTCAACAAATGCATCAATAGAGAAATCAGGGACATTTATCGCTATTTCCACAACGTGATCCTCAATGGTGCTTCTTTTAAGTCGTCGAAAGTCAGCGATTTGCTCCATTGTCATACCAGATTCTATCAGTTTATACGTTTGCTTTGTTGATAAAGTTAACGGTAGCTCACCACCTACTCCTTCTATCATTGATGTAAGAATAGGGAATTGAGATGAGTGGTCACGAACTAACTTCAGAAAAGCATGAATGACGCTTTGAAAACGTATCGATGTCTCTTCGTAGCTGATCTTTTGCATATCCGCTAGTTGACTAATCGTTAAACCCGTTCTTTCTCTGCCGCTAAGCCTCATGACAAACAAACAGGCGTCACGATCTGGTATTTTTTTAAGAATCGTTTCCATTTCTTGAAACAGCTTTTCTGCAACGAGCAGTCGCTTTTCTTTAGTGCCTGGGAAATGTTTTTTTACCCAGTTTTGAATTGTTTCATCTTTACTAATTGGATAAAAGCTCATGTTATCATGTATTGAATAAGAAAGGCTTTGTATGAATAAACTAAGCCGTTGCCAGTATACATCACTTATCTGATGGTATTGCCAGCCTGCTAAATATTCTGGTAAAGGGTTTGAGTCCAAAAAAGAAGTTACTATTTCTCTCCCACTTGATGTAATGATGTAACCCTCATGTTCATTTGGTTTAATTAAACCGTCCTGTTGAAGAGAGAACACATGGTGGTCAAGCTTAGCCCGCTTTAACTTCTTTAGAACCCCAAAGAACTGTCCTATATTAAAAAGCTTTCCATCCTGAATCGTTTGAGAAGATTTCTTTCCAGTTAGAAGATGGTAAACAGCTGATAGTGAACGTTCTCCCTTAAACCGGTCAAAAATATATAATAGCACAACGTCAAAATATTGCATGAATCCATCACCTATTTCCTTCCCCATTATTGTATCAAATTTTTTCATTAGTTTACTTCTTTTAAAACCGGGAAAGATTCAAATAGGTGTTAATAAAAGGATTAAACTATTGAAAAGTCAAGGCATCACCTTTACAATAAGATTATTAAAAACTTTCATTTACGAATAAAAAGACGATGAAAGGCATATAGAAGTATTGAATAGGAGGTTAAATCATGGCTAAGTATACTATTGTAGATAAAGACACATGTATTGCCTGTGGAGCTTGTGGCGCAGCAGCACCTGATATTTATGATTATGACGACGAGGGTATTGCATTTGTAACACTTGATGATAACGAAGGGATCGTTGAGATTCCTGAAGTGCTTCACGAAGATATGATGGATGCGTTTGAAGGTTGTCCTACTGATTCAATCAAGATTGCAGACGAGTCTTTTGATGGAGACGCAACAAAATTTGAATAAACCTTGTTTGAAATCCCTGATTTTTTTAATCGGGGATTTTTTTATTTTATAAGTTTCCTTAGGAAATGTCACTATAGAAATTGACACTTTAGTGCTTTCATGATAAAAAGTAAAGTATTAGTTTTCTAAAAAATGCGAAGAGAGAGACAAAGGGAGTGGAGAAGTTGGCTTACGTTCTAGTAACTGATGGTATTAAAGAAGATGGTTTACAGCCGCTGTTAAATGAAAGTACCCTCACATGTGACATTGGATCTTTAAATGATTACAGTGATCGTCTTGATCAGTATGAAGCTTTACTTGTCAGAAGCGCCACAAAAGTAACTGCAGAAGTGCTTGACCAAATGCCAGCGTTAAGGATTGTTGCGAGAGCAGGAGTTGGAGTCGATAACATTGATATTGATGCTGCAACAAAGCGAGGCGTTATTGTCGTAAATGCTCCAGACGGGAATACGATTTCCACGACGGAACATACTTTCGCAATGATGGCTTCTTTAGCTCGTAACATCCCACAGGGAACTTCTTCTTTAAAAAGTGGGAAATGGATGAGAAAGCAATACGTTGGTACCGAACTTAGCGGAAAAACCCTAGGCATTGTTGGAATGGGCCGTATCGGAACTGAACTTTCTAGACGAGCAAGAGCTTTTGGAATGGACGTGGTGGTATTTGATCCATTCTTAACAAATGATCGAGCTGAAAAATTAGATGTTCAGTCTGTTGAATTTGACCATTTACTTGAAGTAGCAGATATTATTACTGTTCATACGCCATTAACAGACAAAACGCGCGGTCTTTTAAACGAAGAAACCCTAGCAAAAACGAAAAAAGGGGTATTCTTAATTAACTGCGCTCGTGGTGGAATTATCGATGAAAAAGCCCTTATTCCATATTTGGATTCAGGACACATTGGCGGTGTTGCGCTAGATGTTTTTGTGACAGAACCACCAGAGGCCGATCACCCACTTCTTCGTTATGATCAAGTCATTGCCACTCCACATTTGGGAGCTTCTACAAAAGAAGCTCAGCTCAACGTTGCTGCTCAGGTTGCAGATGAAGTCCTCCATTTTCTAAAAGAAAAACCAATTCGTAACGCCATAAACTTGCCAGGTTTTTCCAAGGAGGAATATGAAAAAATCAAGCCTTATTATGAGCTTACTCGTAAAATGGGAAGCATATTGTCTCAATGTATGAAATCAGCAGTGAACCTAGTAGAAGTGACTTATGCAGGTAAACTGACTGAATTGGATACCGCTATTTTAACTAGAAACTTAATGGCATCTTTCCTAAAGTCAAGATTAGATACAACGGTTAATGAAGTTAATGCGCCTTCAATTGCAAAAGAAAGAGGAATTACTTATGGCGAAAAACACAGTTCTGAGACTCATGGCTATTCAAACCTTATTTCGGTTTCAGTAAAAGGTGATAAAGAAGCCTTCTCTCTTCAGGGCACTTATATAAAAGAGTATGGTGATCGAATCACACAATTAAATGGATTTGATATCGACTTCCATCCTCAGGGCCATCTTCTCTATATTCAACACAATGACCGTCCTGGAGTTATTGGTAACGTTGGGAAAGTACTTGGAGAACATGAAATAAACATCGCCACTATGCAGGTAGGAAGAAAAACCGCCGGTGGTGAGGCGATTATGATGTTATCGTTTGATGCACCGTTACCGAAGAATATTGAGGAAACGCTAGAAACCGTACAGGATATTGTGAAGGTTGAACAAATTGGTGGTGTTTCATGATATTAAAAAGGAACAAGAGGATTGAACTCTTGTTCCTTTTTTCTATAAGGAGATTGATTTTCGTTCCCCTTTTTCAAATGTCATTAACTTAGAATATCCTACTGATTTCGCAAGAGCTACAGCTTGATCATAATCTGCCCCTACGTCTGTAGGAACATGAGCGTCTGATGAGAGAACAATCGGAATATCCTTCTCGTAGCACATTTTCAGGAGCTCAGGATCAGGATAGAGCTCTCCTACAGGCTTTCTTAAACCTGCTGTACTAATTTCAACACATGTTTTGGATTGGGATAACGCATTTGTTGCTCGATCATATTGTTCTAGTAGAAAGTCACGACTTTTTGGCTTGTATTTAAAGATCTTTACCAAATCGAGATGGCCGACTATATCAAATAAATTTGATTCTGCTAGCGTAACGACTTGGTTAAAATAGTTACGGTAGACTGCGTTAACATCTCTTTCGTCCCAAAGATGACGATACTCTGCTAAATCAATACCAAAATCATCCACCCAATGAATTGATCCAATGACATAATCAAAGTTATAGCCAGATATAAATTCTTTCATCTCGTGATGTTTCCCAGGAGTGTAATCCATTTCAATGGACATTTTAACGTCCATGCCTTTCTCCTCTGCTTGTTGAAAGAGGCGAACATAATCCTCCATGTGGTACCATCTTCGTTCATTTACCCATGGATTACTTAAAATATTTTGTGTTTCATAAAAATGATACGCATGCTCAGAAATACCAAAATGACTTACGTTCTTTCTCTTTGCTTCCTCAACAAACTGAGTTAAATAGTCCAGAGTCAACGTACCTTTCTCAAGATGATTATGATAATCCGTATACATAGCTTCAGCTCCTTTTATCGCACTAGTTTGACAGTTTCCATTATTATTGTAACGCATTAACGGGAAGAAAGGATACCTTTCCCTCTCCTTTTTCTTCACTAAAAAAGCTTCCGTCATTCACGGAAGCTTTCTTTATTCGTTCACATGACCAGCGCTGTCACTCTGACTTATCTGGGATAAAGAACGAGAAGGTTGTCCCTTCTCCGCTTTTGCTGTGAACCGATATATGACCTAGATGAGATTCAACAATATTACGAGCAATCGCTAACCCTAGACCAGTCCCTGCCCTTCCTCTTGTACGCGCTTTGTCTGCTTTATAAAAGCGTTCAAATACAAATGGAAGATCATCCTCAGGAATGCCTGAACCTGTATCTGTAACATCAAATTGAACACCTTTTTCAAGGGACGTGATTAGTAAGCTCACCTCACCTTCGCCTGGTGTATGTCTTACAGCATTGTCTAACAAATTGGTTAACACCTGTTCGATTCGGTCAGGATCAATCATTAACATTCGATCCTTATTTGAGACGTGAAACTTTAGAATCACATCACGATCTCTCGCAAGACCAGAGAATTTACGTAATATCCTTTGGCCAAAGTCTTGCAAATGAACGGAGCTATAATGCAATTCATTGTGACCGGCTTCCATTCTAGCGAGATCAAGCAGTTCATTCACTAGCCTCCCCATTCTTAGGGATTCATCATAAATGATCTGTGCTACTTCTTTCTTCTCTTCCTCACTGCTAGCGATATCATCCACGATCGCCTCACTATACCCTTGAAGCATCGCAATCGGCGTTCGCAGCTCATGTGAGACGTTTGCGATAAAGTCTTTTCTTAACTTATCGAGCCTACGCTCTTCAGTCATGTCCCGAAATACCGCAACGGCCCCGCGGATGGTAGACTGATTATAGAGAGGCGTCATCACAACAACCCAGCTTCTTCCTTGAAATTCCACTTCAGTCAGTTGCTCACGTTCGAGCATGACGACTAAACTGAACAATTCATTAATATCCTCTGGCACTTCCTTTTCAGGGTCCTCTTCCATTCCCTGTTCGTAATACCATGCTTTTAGAAAACGTTCAGCCGGAGGATTCGTACTTAAAATTGCACCTGTTTTATCAAATGTAATAACACCATCAGCCATGCTACTTAAAATACTCGAAAGCTGCTCTTTCTCCTGATTCAAAGCGGTAACATAATTATTTAATTGTCGTCCCATACGATTAAAAGCGACAGAAAGTTCGCCGATCTCATCATGTGTCACCATTGGAACTTTTGTATCGAATTTCCCTTTAGCTACCTGAGTAGCTGCTTCTCTCATTTTAAGTAATGGAGCGGTTATTCGGGTTGATAAGAAAAAAGCGAATATGGTTGTTAACACAATAGCAATTCCAGCAGCTATGTAGATTAAATTCCTAGCCTGACTGGTTGTCTTGGCTATAACATCGAGAGATTGGTATAAGAACACCGCACTATCGTCTTCCCCGTCAATTTCCATTGGTACGCCTACGATTAAGAGCTCATTATGTGAATCAGGATCCGTTTCAAAGTCTCCCTGTTTCACAACGGTTTTTCGTTCAGTAAATACATCTTTTAGAATGGCATCTTCTTTAAATACGTCTAATGGTAATTTTGGTAGTTCATGCGAATTAGGTGAATACCATAACTCTCCGCTTTCTTCTTTTTCAATAATCAATACCCTAGTTGGGTAGAAATCCGTGATCTCCCACGCAGTTTCAAGCGCTTGATCACGATCGTCATATCGTTCAATAACAGAAGCCACTTTATTCGCCAGTCTTTCCATCTGTTCTGCTTCTTTTTCAACATGAAAATCCTCGAAGAACTGAAGTAACAAAATCGTTAAGATGGATAATACAAACGCTACCAATAAGATAATGGTCAGCCAGAGCTTACCAACGACACTTCTCCAAATCATTAGTCTTTAACTGCCTCGAACTTATACCCAACACCCCAAACCGTTGAGATCATCGCAGCAGCTTTTGGAGAGACCTTGTTTAACTTCTCTCGCAGTCGTTTCACATGAGTATCTACGGTACGAAGATCTCCAAAAAATTCGTAATTCCATACATCTTTCAATAGGTCTTCACGAGAAAATACTTTATCCGGGGCTTTTGCAAGGTAATACAAAAGCTCATATTCTTTCGGTGTTAGATTAATAATTTGTTCCTCAGCTAAGACGCGATGGGCATCATGATCAATCGTGAGATGCGGGAACACAATCACGTTTTTAGTCGTCGTTTCTGTTTGTAGAAATTTGGTTGTTGAAGACCTTCTTAGTAACGCCTTCACTCGAAGAACGACTTCCCGCGGGCTAAATGGTTTCGTAATATAGTCATCTGCTCCAACTTCAAAACCCTGAACGCGGTTAGCTTCTTCCCCTTTTGCTGTTAACATAATGACAGGGGTTGCTTTTTGTTCACGCATTTGCTGACAAACTTCAATGCCATCCATGCCTGGTAGCATAAGATCAAGCAGAATGAGATCAAAATCCTCTTCAATCGCAATCTCAAGTGCTTGTTCACCATTTTCTGCTTCTTCAATTTCATAGTTTTCTCTTTCTAGGTACATACGTAGTAACTTACGAATACGCTCTTCGTCATCTACAATTAATATTCGTGCATCTTTTTCCAAGAAGATTACCTCCTACATGAGCTCATGTGTTCTATTCTACCATGTACTAAGCATGTCAGACCAGCGCCAGGGAGTCATGCTCTTATTCCTCCGTTGCCTATCCCAGTAAACCTTGGATAGTAAATGAATTGACAACCATGGTCAGCTTATAAGAAAACCTTCACTATTCGTGAAGGTTTTCTTTGTTATGCATACGAATGAAGACCAGAAATAACTAGATTAACGACAACAAGATTTAGCATAATAATCACAAATCCAACTACAGCAAGCCAAGCTGACTTTTCACCTTGCCAACCCCTTGATAGACGTAAGTGCAAATATGCCGCATAAAAGAGGAAGGTCACTAGCGCCCAAACCTCTTTAGGGTCCCATCCCCAAAATCTTGTCCAAGCTGCCTGTGCCCAAATCATTGCGAAGATGAGGGCGCCAAGTGTAAAGACTGGGAAGCCGATCGCGACTGCTCGGTATTGGATTTCATCTACGAGTTCTTCGTTTACATTTTTTAGGGTAGGTTGTATAGCTGCGCCAATTCGCCTGCGTAAAATTAACCTAATCAATCCATAAAAAACGAGTCCACCAACCATTGACCAGATTAACGTATTCAATTTATGAGCAGCTTTTTCTCCCTTCATCCAGCCTGGTGTTTCAAAAAGGGGTCCAAACTCATTACCACTTACGTATTCTCCATTATTTGGTCCAGCAAGCGCTGGTAACGTATAATCTACTGTCACTTGTTGCTCATTCTGATCAATAAATTGATAAGTAGTGGAATATCCCGCTGCTTCAAAACCAAGTGAAAGAACAACAAAAGCAATCGTACTAATTAAAGAGTACATGACAAATTCAAGCCAAAAAGTCGATTTGCTTGCCTTCGTTTGATTGACCGTTTTGACAAGGTAAACTAGCCCTGCAGCAAAACTAATGGATAAAATCCCTTCTCCAAGAGCTGCTGTAGTGACATGGATTTTTAGCCAGTTACTTTGCAGAGCTGGTATAAGCGGTTGAATATCTGATGGAAATACGCTTGCATAAGCGATGACAATAATAGCAACCGGCATGGCAAAAACGCCGATTACGTTACTTCGATAGATTAAGTAGATAATCAAGAAAGCAAAGACCATTGCCATCCCGAAAAATGTGGTGAATTCAAACAAGTTACTAACTGGTGCATGCCCAGCAGCAATCCATCGTGTAATAAAATAACTCAGTTGAAAAAGAAATCCGACCGTGGATAAAGCAAAGCCCCACATTCCCCATTTTCTTGCGTGCGTTTCTTCATCTGACTTTCTCCATTTTCTTCCGAATAGAGAAATGGCGAAAACGATACTCGCTGCAAAGTAGATAAAAAAAGCGACATAAAGCAAGTTACTGCTTAATTGAGCCATCTTATCTTGCCTCCCTTCGTGCTAATCATCTATTTCTTTTGTTCTGCCTGATCCATTGGCATTTGAAGTCCAGTTTGCGAGGTGATACTTTCAAGTTCACGCTTTAGACCATACCAGTTTTTATTGGTGTGAGAAGATAGCCAGATGTCATTCTCTTTTCGTCGAATCCAAATTCGACGATGATTCCAGTACATTCCCTGAATAACTCCAATCATAAAAATGGCTCCGCCGATAGCGAGAATCCATAGCGTATTGTCTTTCCTCACAACCAGTCCAGAAACATTTTTAGTATCGACGTTTTGAAACGACATTTTGTAATCATTTTCTCCGAGCGGCTCTAAATTCTGTTTAATTGCAACAAAAGCGACTTCTCCATCCGGATGGGTCGGTGAAACCATATTTAGAATAAATGCAGGATTATTGGGAACTTTCGATTTAGTCGTGGGTTCACCTTCATCGTTAAATTCAAAGTCAGGAAAATAATCCATGACTTCTACACGATATCCACTCTCTAGATCATATGATTTATCTGGATTATACAAATCAATGGTAAGGTCTCCGACAGATTCCCCAGTTTCCTTATTGTCCATTGTAAACGACATCGATTGAAGTTCATTTAACTTATAATCCACTTGATAAACCGCATAACCATCGAACTTAAGAGGCTTATTGACTTGAATAGGATGCTCTTTTACTTTCTCAAGTTTCGGTTCAGTTCCCGCAATTCTTTCCCCAACCTGCTTATACAACACAGCGTCTGTTTGGTAATTTTTCGCAACAGCTGCTTGTCCTGATTCTTCAATCGCATTTTTAAATTTTTCATCGTTATTATCATAGGTTTCTAATATAAACCCATCACTTTGTAAATAATAGGCTTCTTCCGTGCCTTTAATTTTTTCTGTTTCGCCTTCTCTTAACCAGAGAACTTCATCCACATACATGCCAGGGAAAAAGCGAAGCATACCGCCGATCAAAAATAGGATAAGTCCAATATGATTCACATATGGTCCCCATCTTGAAAATCGGTTTTTCTCAGCGAAAAGGTGACCATCTTCTTCTTTTACATGATAGCGCTTATTTTCTAAAGCTTTTTTAATTTCCTGTAAGTTCGCCGTATTCTCTTTCATTTCTGTGACACCAAAATATTTTTGGCGTTTCATAAAGCTCTCATGACGAATGACACGCTGTTTTTTTAATGAACGGTACAATGGAACAAATCGATCAAGACTTGCCACAATTAAAGATAGTCCAAGTGCAGCAATTAACAGCATGTACCACCAGGAGCCGTATAAATTATGAAAACCAAGGTCATAATACAGTTGGCCAAGTACACCATATTGTTCTTTGTAATACACTGTCGGGTCTGACAGTGGTGGTATGTACATTTCTTGTGGGAAAATCGTGCCTATCGCAGAAGCCACGAGCAATAATACGATGATCCATATTCCAACCTTAACGGATGAAAAAAAGTTCCAAATCTTATCAATGATCGTCGTTTTGTATGTTTGAGACCTCCGAGCACTTCCCTCGTATCTCATGTTCAACAGTTTCTTAGATTCTAAATCTCCTTGAAGCGGTTTACCACATACTTCGCATATCTCAGTTCCATAAGGGTTTATATGTCCGCATTCACAGGTGATGTTTTTGTCGCTCATTGGAACACCCCATTACGGTTGGATTTGCTTCATATAGCTATCAATGACTTTTTCTGAAAGACTAGCTTCCGTTTTTTGAACGACCTTTCCATCCTTATCAATTAAAAAGGTGACTGGAATTGGCCCAACTCCATAGTGATTGGTCACATCATTGCTTTTATCAAGCAACACTGGAAAACTCAGATTATATCGGTCAGCAAAGCTTTCTGCAGTCAACTTAGGTTCTGAAACGTTCACTGCAAGGATCTCTACGCCTTTTTCTTTGTATTCTTTATATTTTTTATCCATTGCTGGCATCTCATCTTTACAAGGCTCGCAATAAGTTGCCCAGAAATTCAGAAAGACACCTTTTCCTCTGTAGTCTTCAAGCTCTACTTCATTTCCTTCTAAATCGGTTAAAATAAAGTTAGGTGCCTGATCTCCGGCTTGTACGATTCCGCTTTCATTTGCGAAGAAGTTTGTATAGAACGTATAGCCGACTGCTATAAAGACAATTGCCAATATAACAGTCCGCACGATCAGCCGGTTTTTCTTTTTCATCGAACCAACTCCAATCAAACAAAGCAATACTACTCTCACTATAACGTGTCGTTAAGGTGTCACCTTATCGTTTTTTTGAATTTTGTGTGACAGCTTGGTTTCGAAGCTGCTTTACTTCGAAAGGTTTTAACTCACGATAATCCCCAGGATTCATTCCAGTAAGTTCTAAAAAGCCATAGCGTTCTCGCTTTAGCTTCTGTAATGGAAAACCTAATGTTTCGAACATCCGACGTACTTGACGGTTTTTCCCTTCGTGAATCGTTAGTTCGACAATCGATTTCTCTTTTTGTTTATCAACAGACAAGATTCTTGCGCGTGCTTTTGATGTTTTGCCATCTTCAAGCTGCACACCTCTTTCAAGCTTTTGAATGGTTTCTTTGTTCATTAAGCCTTTCACCTTCGCCACGTAAACCTTATCCACATGATAGCTTGGATGCATCAGCTTATTCGCAAAATCCCCATCATTTGTTAGAAGCAGAGCCCCTGACGTATCGTAATCAAGTCTTCCAACAGGAAAAACCCGCTCTTCAATTTCATGGAAGTAATCGGTAACCGCTTTTCTTCCTTTATCATCTTCTACTGAAGAAATGACGCCTGTTGGTTTATAAAACAAAAAATAAACCGGTTCTTCTCGTTCTACCGGAATCCCGTTCACTTCAATTTTACAGCGTTCAGATACTTTTGTGCCAAGCTCTGTTACGACTTTGCCGTTTACTTTCACTCGACCCTCTTCAATCAATGTTTCTGCTTTTCGTCTGGATGTTACTCCAGCTTGAGCAATTACTTTTTGCAAACGTTCCATCAAATTCACCTCACTAAAACATCATACTCTTGTCACCGTCAAACCTCAAGCACAGATTCATTCTATCATTTATTATGCTCAAACTGGAATGTTCCAAACCTTCAGTTAAATAAAAAAAAAACCATCTCATGAGATAGTTTTTATCCAAAAACAATGGTGACAAAAACAACTGCGGCAGCCATTCCTACAACGTCCGCTAGTAGTCCTACTTTTAGTGCATTTCCCATCCGTTTTATACCGATTGCTCCAAAGTAGACTGTAATCACATAAAGAGTTGTATCCGTACTCCCCTGCATTGTAGAAGCTAACCTCCCAATAAATGAATCTGGTCCATAAGTGCTTATGATATCCGTCGTCATGGCGAGCGCACCTGTCCCAGAAATGGGTCGAATAAGGGCTAACGGAACAATTTCAGTAGGTATACCCAGCGCCTCTAATGGCACTTTTAATAAACTGCTTAGGAAAGCCATAGCTCCTGAAGCTCTAAATACAGAAATAGCAACCATCATTCCAACAAGGTATGGAACGATTGATACGGCAATGGAAAGCCCCTCTTTGCCACCCTCCACAAATGTTTCATAGGTTGGGACTCTTTTCCACGTTCCATACGCTAGAATAAAGCCAATCATCAAAGGGATGATCCAAATTGACGCATTCATGTCGAATTCCTCCCTTTGCTTCTTCTATAAAAAAAACGATCAATGAGAATTGCACCAATAGTCGAACATGCTGTTGCGGCAATTGTGGTACCTACGATTTCAGTCGGTGATACTGAACCATACTTCATCCTTATTGCGATTACGCTAGTTGGAATCAGTGTTAAGCTAGAGGTGTTAAGTGCTAACAACGTAATCATTGATCTCGATGCGCTATCTTTCATATTATTAAGCTTCTTAAGTTCTTCCATTGCTTTTATCCCCATCGGTGTTGCTGCATTACCAAGACCAAACATGTTCGCCATCATGTTAGAGAGAATATACCCCATTGCTGGGTGCTCTGGTGGTACTTCCGGAAAAAGTTTGCTAGCAATGGGTTTAAATCCTTTCCCCAGTAAGTCAAGTAGGCCAGATTTTTGAGCGATTTTCATTAATCCTAGCCAAAAGATTAGAACACTTAATAACCCGATACACACTGCTACTGCTTCTTCTGCACCTGTAAAGATTGCTTTATTCACTTCTTCCATCGTTCCATTAATAAATGCGTAGAGGATACCTATCAGAAATAAACCAGCCCAAATGAGATTAACCATTTAACTCACGTCCGGTGTCAATCGTAAATAGGTTTTTAAAGAAATTCCAAAATCCTTTCGTTTCTTTCTTGGCTGACTCATAGATGATTGGAGCTTTGATGACTGTTTCATTATTTAATTTTACGAAATACATACCAACCGGCTCATTTGAACCTAGCTTATCCCAATCTTCTTTATCCGGTGGCTTTACAAGTTGTATCGTTGATTTAACCTGGTCTCTTTCTTCTTTGGCTAACGGGTAAATTAGATCCCTACTTAAAATGACGTTGCCTTTGTAAGGTTCTTTTTTCACGGCCTTCAAGGTTCCTTTTGGCTCAAGTAGAGTAAGCTCATAGTTCGAGAAACCCCAATTGAACATTGAAATATGGTCATCCCAGTCATCAGGAGCATCTAACGTGACAGCAATAAGCGTCATCCCGTCTCTTTCTGCTGTTGAAACAAGCGTTCTTTTAGCACGTTTCGTATAACCAGTTTTTCCCCCGGTCGAATCTGGATATAAGTTCAACATTTTATTCTTATTACGCCATACATAATCCCAATCTTCTGAAGCATTGGGTGCCTTATGTACCTTCGTGCTTGAAATAATGCGATACGTGTCATTATTCATGGCATACTGTGTCAAAATAGCCATATCATACGCTGTTGAAAGATGATTTTCATGATCATCCAAACCATGTGGATTCATAAATACGGTATGCGACATCCCAATTTCTTCAGCCTTTTGATTCATTAATGTCACAAATCCCTCTAAACTTCCTCCAACTTCTTCAGCAATAGCGACAGCAGCATCATTTCCTGAACGCAGCATTAATCCATACACTAAATTTTCAAGCGTAATCTTTTCACCTTCTTTTAAGTAGAGAGAGGACCCTTCCGTTCCGGCAGCATTCTGACTAACCGTCACTTTTTCATTCATTTTTCCTGACTCAATAGCAAGAATAGCTGTCATTATTTTTGTGATACTTGCTATTCTTCGCTGAGTATAAGCGTCCTTCTCATAAAGAACTCTCCCTGTTTCTTGTTCAATCAATATAGCGCTTCTTGCTGAAACGCCGATGCTTGCAAATGCCTCTCCTGGAAGCATGAGGAACAGCAGAGCGGCAATGAAAATAAAGACGCCAATTTTTGTCCTTAACGATTTCTTCATGACATCCACGTCCCTTAGGCTCTGTATTTGTACAAGTCTATGAGCCTAAATGGCGGGATATGTCTCTCAATCACCTTTCACATTTGAAAAAATAACCTGATAGTCTGTGACATCTTTTAACGCTTTTTCTTCAATAGGAATTCGTACTTTTAAGAGCAATAACGCGTTTAAAAGTGTAAAAACAGCCGCTGTAATGTAAGAGGAAAAAATAAGTGGGAGAGACATGATTTCAAGTGCCACAATGACATAGTTGGGGTGTTTCATAAACCGATAAGGTCCCTTTTGAACAACATTCGCTTCTGGCAATACAATGATTTTTGTATTCCAAAACCTTCCTAGACTTCGGATGGTCCAAATCCGAAGTATTTGGGCTAGAACAAATATTCCTAACATCACCATCCAAATCATCGATAACGAAAAGCCGCGTAATATCGTTTCAATGCCTACAGCTAGAAGAAAGCTGATGTGTAACCACACAATGTATTTGTAATGATCTTGACCTACTTCCTTTGCTCCTCTTGCTTTCATCCATCGCTCATTTTTCTTTGCAAGCTGAAGTTCACCTAATCGTTGTATGATAAGAATAATAAAAATTCCAGCAAACAAAAAAACCATTTACACCCCGCCCTTCATCCATTTTAAAAGCAGCAATTCTGAACAAAATCCCGGGCCTAGTGCAGCCATAAGTCCAATCTCTTCTTCCCTACATCCATTCCGCAAGAATTGGTCTAGTACGTATATGACCGTCACCGAGCTCATGTTGCCGTACTTTCTTAACACCTCGCGAGACACAGATGTCATCACATGACTGAAGTCGAGTGCTTCCTCATAAGCAGTTAATACTTTTGTCCCTCCAGGATGGGCAATAAAATAATCAATCTCGTGGGTCGTTTTATTCAAAGAGGAGAGAAACTGTAATACATTGGGTTCAAGCCAATTGGCGACGATTGATGGAATTGACTTAGAAAAAACAACGTGTAAGCCTTCATTACTTACTTCCCAGCCCATCACACCTTCCGAATCCGGCATTAATGTCGATCGGGTGGCGACGACTTTAGGAAGACTTTTCATGTTGGTCCGTTCCTTAATAGGTGACTGATCTCCAATCATTAAGACGGAAGAAGTGCCGTCTGCAAATAAGGCAGTTCCTATGAGGTTACTTTTTGAATAGTCGCCGTGTTGGAAGGTTAAACTGCACAATTCCACATTAATAACAAGAACAGCCTCATCCGGGTGAGCAAGGCAATAATCGTGTGCTCTTGCAATACCTGAAGCTCCACCTGCACAGCCAAGCCCCCAAATCGGGATTCGTTTGGTATGAGAAGAAAATGGAAGAACGTTCATAAGTCTTGCCTCAATGCTTGGCGTTGAAATACCGGTCGTTGAAACAAAAAAGATTGCATCCACTTCTTCACAGCTTACAGCCTCATTGAGATAAAATGGATTTTGCAGACAGTCCTCAACTGCTTTTTTGGCGTATTCAACAGCCAGCTTAATATATCGATCGTTTTTTTCTTCAAAGCTAGGACCGGTACTGTACCAATCTAACGGCATCGCAAAATATCTAGTATCGATTCCTGCACTTTCAAAAACAGGAAGAAGGCGCTCAATATCTTTAAAGTGCTGACCAAACTGTTTTTTTGCAAACGAGGCAGCTTCCTTTTGCTCGAGGCAATAAGGAGGTAAACATTTCCCGATTGATAGGATCATCGACTCTAACTCCTTTTATCTTTTCAACTAGTTTTCGGAATCCGCCACCTTTTTATACAGGAAGTTCCATCTGAGAGGAACTTATTTATCTCGTTTCAAAATGATAATCTACTACAAAAAGAGACGCCTCTACTCCGAGGCATCTCTCAAATTCACCTATTCAATATGTTTCTTAATGTTCGTTAAATTCGTGTTTAGTTCATGTAAATCGGTCTTTTCAAGTATACTGAAAAAATCGTCTTCACTATTAATATAGAGACGCTTTCTCCCTGGGTAAGATGAAATGAGAATTAAAGCAATAGCTTCATGTAAAGGTGCCTCATACTCCCATATCCCTTTCGCTACCGCATTCTCCCCAAAGACAGCAGGATACAAGACATGAAATTTCTTTTCATTCCCGTCCAGCACATATGTGGCAGTAGAGCGAACAAATGAATCTTCTGGGGAATTTGAACGCTCTTTTTTCAAATGTTCATAAGTGACATCAATAATTTTCATCAATTATCCTCCTTCACCATTAACCACAGATTAATCTGGAAGTTCTTGGAATTTTTCGAAGAATAAATCTGCTTCGTCCTCCTCTGTATCTTCGCTTCCATCTGGAAGAGGCGGGAGATCGTTAATTGAGCTCAATCCAAAATGAAAAAGAAATTCGCGTGTCGTTCCATAAAGAATCGCTCTCCCTGCTTTTTCGGCTCTCCCGGCTTCTTTAATAAGTAATTTACTCATTAACGTTTGAAGAGGCTTATCTGTTTTAACTCCTCGAATCTCTTCAATTTCAATTCTTGTAATCGGTTGTTTATAGGCGATGATCGCAAGTGTTTCTAAAGCAGCTTGCGACAGATTATGATTACCTGGTGTGTCCACTAATTTCTCGATATAAGATGCGTTTTTGGCATTGGTCGTTAGCTGATAACCTCCACCAATAAAGCTAATCATAAAACCGCGTTCTTTTTCATCATATTCATGTTGGAGTTCTTTTATTGCATCTAGAAGGGTGTCTTCTTGCAATGAAATGGTTTCACAAAGGGTTTTGACTGTAATCCCCTCATCACCAACCACAAACAGAAGACTTTCGATGATGCTCTTTATTTCTTCATTTGTCACACTGATGCCTTCCCTTCTCTTTCAAAAATCATGATTTCACCAAAGTTTTGATCTTGTTCACATGCAACATCTCTCGTTTTCATTAATTCAAGAACAGCGAGAAACGTTACAATCATATGTCCACGATCGGCTTCGCTAAAGAGATCACTAAACCGTTTCTTATGCCCCCCTTGTAACTGATAACGAATCGCATTCATTCGATCTTCAATTGGTATTTCTTCACTTTGAACTGTTGTACGCTTTGGCTTTTTGTCTTTTACTCGTCTCGACATCTTTTGAAATGCTGCTAGCATATCGTATAAAGTGACATCACCAATTGAAGTTTGGTCGTCTTCAGTGCTAAATTCACTTATGTCAGCTGGAGGTCGGGCATAGAGCAAGCTACGACTAGATTCTTTTTTCTTTAAATCATTCGCCGCTTCTTTAAACCTTCGATACTCAACAAGTCGTTGAACAAGCTCATCACGAGGGTCTTCTTCAAATTCTGGATCCTGTTCTAGCATTTCTTCTTCTTTTTGTGGAAGTAGCATTTTGCTTTTAATTGCAAGTAGCGTTGCAGCCATCACGAGATATTCACTGGCGATATCAAGTTCTAGCTCTTGCATGGTGTGTACAAACGTTAAATATTGATCCG
This sequence comes from Guptibacillus spartinae, assembly GCF_028610625.1. Lineage (GTDB taxonomy): Bacteria > Bacillota > Bacilli > Bacillales > Guptibacillaceae > Guptibacillus > Guptibacillus spartinae. The sequence goes on along the minus strand of NZ_JAQQWU010000006.1, from coordinate 115,379 downwards.
TAATTTGCGAGACTGGTATATCATAAATATCAACTTCGTACTTATTTATAAGGTGCAGTAGTAGATCCAGCGGACCTTCAAACGCATCAACTTTTACATTATATTGCATCATTTTCCATCTTCCTTTATTCATGTCCATTGAGTATACCGATTATATCATATTTAAACGATACGACGGATGACTGATCTCTTTTAAACGCTTGAGAAGTCATGCACTTTCGATGCCTTACGCAATTGTGCTAAACTACAAAAAGAAATGGAGGAATCACTATGTATCCAGAAGCTTACATTCAATATCTGGCTCATTTCCACGGTCTTCGTGACTATTTTGAATGTCATGAAATTCTTGAAGAACATTGGAAGGAAGATGCCCGAGGAAGTCGTAAGTTGCATTGGGTAGGGCTTATCCAAATTGCTGTTGGTCTTTATCACCATCGACGGGGTAATTTTACTGGTGCAAAGAGAATGATAGCGAATGCGAAACATATCGTCTTAAATGAAAGGGAAGAATTAGAGAGCCTATCCATCAATGTCGATAAACTTTTAGAAAACCTCACTTCGGAACTTCAACGAATCAATAAAGGTTTGTCATATAACAGCTTTGAAATCCCACTTACCAATAACACTCTGCTCAACAAATGCAAAGCGACTTGTATTGAACTCGGGTGTACTTATGGCAGCAAGAGTGACCTTGCTGACGTTGAACTGATTGATCGGCATACGCGAAGAGATCGATCAGATATTATTGAAGAAAGAAAGCTACAACAACAATTAAAACAGCAGAAAAGGAACGGCTAAGCCGTTCCTTTTCTGCAACATATTGTTTACTTTATTTTTTCTTCAAGGTGACACCTTTCGAAAAAAGTACCTGTATATTCATTTCCTTTAATACTTATCTCGTCACTGAGCATTTCCCGAAGGGCTTCGACCATCTGTTTACCAATCCCCTGGTGACGATGAGATGGGTTGACGCTAATATCTTTTAACTCCACTTCATTCTCGTTTACCCACTCAATACCAAGCAATCCAATGATATCTTCTTCTTTCCAAAGAAAAAGCTGTAAAGAATCCATTTCTTCATAATCTTTGATTGATTGCTGCAGTTTTTTAATATCTTTTTCATTTGGCATAAAACTTAATAGTCCCATGGCTATTTTCTCATGAGCTTTTTTATAACGAATTAGCATGATTATCCCTCATTAAAGTAATTCTTGGCTCTTCTTTTTTTACCTTATTCGGACTTACAAAAGATGGTTCACCCCTTGTAACGAAAGAGCGCAGTGAGTATGATCTCTTGCCTATCACACACAATCGAATCCACTATTATTCTTGGTGACTTCCGAGTTTATCTTCAAATTTCACTACCCCTAAACGCATACCATACTCATCATAGCCAAAAATGAACTGATAATCAACCTTCAAATGATTTTGATAAATTCGCCATTTCAATTGCGGCAGTTGCTGCGTCCCAGCCTTTATTACCAGCTTTTGTACCAGCCCGCTCTACGGCTTGTTCGATTGTATTTGTTGTTAATACTCCGAATATAACAGGAACACCGGTCTGCATCGTTAAGTTCGCTACTCCTTTTGAAACTTCTCCACATACATAATCAAAATGCGGTGTTGCTCCACGAATAACGGTTCCTAATGTAATAATGGCGTCATATTTTCCGGTATCCACCATTTTTTTTGCAGCAAAAGGAATCTCAAACGCACCGGGCACCCATGCGACATCAATGTTATCTTCTGAGAGGCCATGGCGTTTCAACGCGTCTTCAGCACCTCCGAGTAGTTTGCTTGTAATAAACTCATTAAATCTTCCTACTACTATACCCACTTTTAATCCAGATCCAACCAAATTTCCTTCAAATATTTGTCCCATCTTAACTAACCTCCTAATTTTTTCACACTTTAGAAATGAAGCATGTGTCCTAGCTTACTGTGTTTCGTCTTAAGATATCGTTCATTCTCTTTTCTTGAAGGCATTTGAAGCGGTACTCGAGAAGCTACTTCAAGACCATAACCAGTCAATCCCGCTATTTTTCGTGGATTGTTTGTTAGCAGATTCATTTGCGTGACACCAAGGTCTCGTAAAATCTGAGCACCAATTCCGTAGTCTCTTAAGTCTGGCTTAAACCCTAGCTTTTCGTTCGCTTCAACGGTGTCGTAACCCTCTTCTTGGAGCTTATAAGCTTTCATCTTGTTAAGAAGTCCAATTCCTCGACCCTCTTGCCGCATATAGAGAAGCACGCCGTGCCCTTCTTCTTCTATTTGTGCCAATGCAGCATGAAGTTGCGGGCCGCAGTCGCACCGAAAAGACCCAAAGACATCACCGGTTAAGCATTCTGAGTGAACACGAACAAGCGTTGGTTGATCAGGAAAAATCTCTCCTTTTATTAGTGCTACATGCTCTTTCTGGTCAATAATGTTTGAATATCCGACAGATCGAAAAGACCCAAATTCAGTAGGAAGTTCGATTTCTACTTCCTTTTGAACAAGCACATCTTTTCGATTTCGATATTGAATTAAATCCTTAATTGTAATCATCTTCAAATCGAATTCTTCAGAGATCTCTTTTAAATCAGGAACTCGTGCCATCTCCCCGTCTTCTTTCATGATTTCACAGATAACACCAGCAGGAGATGAACCAGATAGTCTAGCTAAATCAACTGCTGCTTCTGTATGTCCTGCTCTTCGAAGCACGCCCCCATCCTTAGCTATTAAAGGAAAGATATGACCTGGGCGGTTAAAATCAGCGGGTTTTGCAGCAGGGTTGATGAGGTATTGAATTGTAGTTGCTCTTTCAGCGGCTGAAATACCTGTGGTTGTACTTTTGTGATCGACACTAACGGTAAAGGCCGTTCCATGAGAATCAGTATTATGGTCAACCATAGGACTTAGTTTCAGTTGATTCGCACGTTGTTCAGTAATTGGCGTGCAAACAAGTCCTCTTCCTTTTGTGATCATAAAATTAATTGTCTCTGGCGTTACCTTGTCAGCTAACGCAATAAAATCTCCTTCGTTCTCTCTGTCTTCATCGTCACAAACAATAACGACCCGCCCTTGCATTAAATCGTAAATGGCTTCTTCAATTGTGTGGAACATGACTTAACCTCCTGTTGCATCACTTATTTAAACCCATGATCTTCAAAAAACTGGCTTCCTAGTGAAGCTGTGGGCTCTGGCTTTGATCCGCTTCTTTGTTCTAGATACCTCATAATATACTTCCCAAGCATATCGCATTCAATGTTTACTGTATCTCCCACTCTTTTCTTACCAAGCACCGTTTCTTCGACAGTATGAGGAATAAGTGAAATCGTGAGAGAGTGTTCCCCGATCCCAAAAACAGTAAGACTTGTGCCATCAACCGAAACGGACCCCTTTTCGACAAAGTAAATTAACAGGTTCCGAGGAATGGAAATATCATAGTAAATCGCGTTATCAATTTGCTCGACTCGCGTAATTTCCCCGACACCGTCAACATGACCAGAAACAAAGTGACCACCAAAACGTCCATTTGCGGACATAGCCCGTTCAAGATTCACTGAAGAATTCGGCGCTAGATGACGCAGGCTACTAGAACGAAATGTTTCAGGCATAATATCGACAGAAAAAGAAGCATCCGTAAACGATGTAACCGTCAAGCAAACGCCATTTATCGAAATACTATCTCCTAGATTAACGTCCGATAATACTTTCGATGCAGCGATCTGCATCACGATCGACTCTCCTGCTTGCTGCACGCTTTCCACTCTGCCAATCTCTTCTACGATACCTGTAAACATTATGAAGTCCCCCTTGATGAGATAATACGAATATCTTGTCCAATGCGCTCAACGCTTTCAATCGATAAATCGACCGCTTCGCTCATGAATTCAAAACCTTTCGCTCCAAACGCTGTTGGAGATTCTTTTCCACCAATGAGCTTAGGCGCGATATATGTAATCACCTGCTGAAAAGTACGAGATTCCAAAAAACTACCATGCACTTCAGATCCACCTTCCACAAAAATGGAAGTAATTTCTCGCTCCCCAAGGAGAGCTAATACATCTTCAATAGGAAGGGCTGGATTAGCTACTTCTAGCACGTGAACATGTGCAGGAAATGCTCGCTCACTCTTTAACACAGCCTGCTTGGTTGTTATAATCCAAGTTTCCGCTTTCTGATCATTTATCACTTTTGCTTCAGAAGGAATCCTTAGATTACGATCAAGGATAATTCTGATCGGAGAAAGACCTTCTCCATATCGAGTCGTAAGGGTCGGATCGTCTGAAAGAACCGTTCCAATTCCTACTAAAATAGCATCATGCTGATGTCGGAAAGCATGTACATCTTTCCGACCTTCCTCTCCTGTTATCCATTTGCTATCACCAGTATGTGAAGCCATTTTCCCATCTAACGTTACCGCAGCTTTTAAAGTAACGTACGGCCGTTTATGAGAGATATAGTGAAAGAACATCCGATTCAATTTAAGTGCTTCTTCCTCTAATAGTCCAATCGATACCTTTATCCCTGCAGCTTCGAGCTTCGACACGCCTTGACCAGCTACGAGTGGATTCGGATCTTGACTAGCTACATAAACTTTGCTAACTCCTGCATGAATAAGAGCATCCGAACAAGGAGGCGTGCGACCATGATGACTACATGGCTCAAGCGTGACATACGCCGTGCTACCCCTAGCTTCACTCCCAGCCATTTTCAAAGCCTGTATTTCTGCATGCCCTTCTCCAGCTTTCAGATGGGCACCCATCCCTACAATTCGTCCGTTATTTACAAGTAAACAACCAACGGAAGGATTTGGACGTGTTTGACCAATTGTACTTTTAGCCATTTCAATCGCAGTGTTCATAAAATCCATATGATTCATTAAATTTTCTCCATTTCTACTCTCCTTAGTGGTTAAGAAAGAGAATAAAAAAACTCCCACAACGGTGTTATGGGAGTCAAAATTATATGCTAAATAAGCCTTTTGAATCCACGATTCAAAAGGGAATTAGTCATAAGTTTCCTTCTCCCATCCAGACTATACTGTCGGTTCTGGTTTCACACCAGATCCACCGTTTGCTTACGCAACCGGGTCACGGACTTAGCTAGCTTTAGCTAGACATCACCGCCGGTTGGGACTTTCACCCGACCCCGAAGGAAAGTATTTAGTTTTGATGCGTCTGAACTATTCTTCGTCCCAGACTTTAACTTCTTTCATCACATCGCCTTGCTTAATACGAAGAACCGTATCCATTCCTTCTGTCACTTGACCAAAAACAGTGTGAACACCGTCAAGGTGAGGCTGAGGTTCATGAACAAGGAAAAACTGGCTTCCACCTGTATTTTTACCTGCATGAGCCATAGACAATGAACCAGCTACGTGCTTATGAGGGTTTCCTTCTGTTTCACAATCGATTGCATACCCAGGTCCACCCATTCCAGTTCCCGTTGGATCTCCACCCTGTGCTACGAAACCTGGAATAACACGGTGAAAGTTTACACCGTTATAGAATCCTTCGTTTGCAAGCTTCTCAAAGTTAGCAACTGTATTTGGTGCTGCCTCTGGATAAAACTCAATTTCAATTACTTCTCCATTTTCAAATGCAATGGTTCCTTTTTTCATAACTAAATCCTCCTGCGCTAACAATTTTCTTAAAAGCTCTTTCATTATAGCACAGACTTGAGTTGTTCCCTATCATTTCTACCTATCAATGTTATTTTGAAATAATCGCATGCTTTAAAGGAAGGTCATGACGAATTAAATCCTCATATGATTCTCTTCTCACCACCAGGTTGGCTTCTCCATTTTCCACAAACACCACCGCTGGTCGCGGCAGTCTGTTATAGTTATTTGCCATTGAGTAACCGTAAGCTCCAGTTGAAAATACAGCCATCGTATCTCCAGCAATGGCACGCTGTAACGTACAGTCCCAAATTAACATGTCACCAGACTCGCAACATTTTCCTGCAACAGAATAAAGTTGATCTTTAGGTTCATTCATTCGGTTGGCAATCGTCGCTTCGTATTTTGCCTGATAAAGAGCAGGTCGTAAATTATCCGTCATCCCTCCATCAACTGCAAGGTAATGACGAAGCTCAGGAACTTTCTTATGAGAGCCCACTGTGTATAAAGTCATTCCTGCTTCTCCAACAAGCGAACGACCAGGTTCAATCCATATTTCTGGCATCGTCATATCATTTCCTACCTGTGTTCTTACCGCATTTATCATTGCCTCAACATATTGACCGACGGGGATCGGCTCATCTGCTTCCGTATAACGAATACCAAACCCACCACCAAGATTAAGAACTTCCGGTTCATAGCCGTAGGATTTAAGATAACGATAAATTTTCTCAATGGCCATAACAAAGCCATTCGTCTCAAAAATTTGTGAACCGATATGACAATGTAGACCTAAAAGATGAATGGCTCTCATTTCTGTTGCTCTACTTATCGCCTGTTCTACCTGACCACTTTGTAAATCAAAACCGAATTTAGAATCTTCCTGACCAGTCAAAATATAGTCGTGAGTGTGTGCTTCAATTCCTGGCGTAATACGCAACAGTACATTGGCAGTAACATTCTTTTCTTCTGCTAACTGTTCAAGCAATGATAATTCGTAGAAATTATCTACTACAAAGCAACCTATCTCTGCATCTAACGCCATTTGAATTTCAGCTTCGCTTTTATTATTCCCATGAAAATGAATGCGATCAACAGGGAAACCAGCCTTTAAAGCTGTATACAACTCTCCACCTGACACAACATCAAGACTTAACCCTTCTTCTTCTGCGAGTTGAATCATGGCTATACAGGAAAAGGCTTTACTAGCATACGCAACCTGGTAATTGACCTCCTCTTGTTCAAACGCTTTTCGAAATGCCTTCGCTTTTTCTCGAATCATTGCTACGTCATAAACATACAAAGCTGTTCCATATTTTTCACTCAGTTGAACTGTATCAATTCCTCCAACTGATAAATGACCTTTATCTGTAATCGCTGACGTTCCATATAAATTCACGATTCTTTCTCCCCTCTCGCTAATATGAATGCGAGCAACCCTCCACAAAAAACAAGAAAACAGCCAACTTTATAGATACATTGGCTGTTTTCTCCGTATCCTCACGAGTTGGATTAGCTCACCACTGAAAAAATCCATTTTTCCAGTGACAGTCTGCAGCTTGTTCAGCAGCAGCCCAGCAAGAAAAGGATGGCTCTTTTCCCACTTCGGCAAATTGACCTTTCCGATATCGTCTCCGCATTCCATTATATGCTCAGATACCATACTCATTCGTTTTGCGCCTCTATCCCCATTACATTCAATGAGGTCTATTCAATTAAGAAATAAATTATCATACTTTTTAAGATTCGGCAAGTGGTTTGTCCGGTTGTTTTGTTTCATTTTGCGGTTCTGTAATGCTAGGACGTAGTTTTGTAAGAGGTACAGACACACGAATCAAAACTTGTATAAAAGCTTTTGGGTTGAATGGGATAAACGGCCATAAGTATGGTGTATTTAATGGTTTTAACGCGACAAGAAATAAAATGATCGCTGTAATCCCGATCATGTATCCCGGTACTCGGAAGAAAAAGACAAGTACTAATAACAGTAGCCTAACTAATTTATTTGCAATGGATAATTCATAACTCGGTGTTGCATACGAACCTATAGCTGCAATCGAGACATATAGAATAACTTCTGGTACAAACAACCCTACATCAATAGCAATTTGCCCGATTAAAACCGCTGCAATCAAACCCATTGCAGTTGAAAGAGGCGTAGGGGTATGAATGGCCGCCATTCGTAGGGTTTCTATCCCAATTTCAGCAAGCAGAATTTGAGCAAAAATAGGTACATTCGTTTCATCATTCGGTCCGATAAAGTCAATTGATTTAGGTAGTAACTGCGGTTCATATACCGCAAGTAACCAGAGGGGTAATAATAACAAAGCTGCCAGCATTCCACCAAAACGAACCCATCGTAAGAAAGCTCCAGGTAGTGGTGCTTCTCTATATTCTTCTGCATGCTGTACGTGATGAAAAAACGTCGTTGGCGTAATAATAACGCTTGGTGAAGTATCAACGATAATTAACACATGTCCTTCTAACAAATGAGATGCTGCCACGTCTGGTCTTTCGGTATATCTGACTAATGGAAAAGGGTTACCTGCTTGATGGACAAGAAATTCTTCTACTGTTTTATCTGCCATTGGAATACCATCTATATTAATTTCTTTTAATTTCTTTTTTACTATTTCCACTAAATTTGGGTTAGCTACATCTTGAATATAAGTAATACAAATATCTGTTTTAGAGCGTTCGCCTATTTGAAAAATTTCATTCCGTAAGCGCCCATCTCGAATTCGACGTCTTGTTAATGCTGTATTTTCAATAATATTTTCCGTAAAACCATCGCGAGAGCCTCTAATCACTTTTTCTGTATCTGGTTCTTGAGGTGTTCTTCCAGGATACTTTCGAACATCGATGATATAGGCAATTTCTTCGCCTTCCATAAAAACAGCAATTAAACCTGATAAAACTTGATCGACAACTTCATCGAACGTTTTAACCTCTGTAACTTGCTGATGCGGCAAATGATTATGTATCACCTGCTCAAATTTCACCGTTAAACGATGATGATCGTCGATCTCCATCAGTTCTCGCATGATTTCTACAATAATTGATGTATCACAAAGACCTGTACAATAGTAAAACTGAATTTCTTTGTTTAGAATCTTAATTTTACGTACGCCAACATCAAAGCTTTTCCCAATTCCCATTGATTTCTTTAAAAATTCTTCGTTTTCTTTCAGTTTTTTAAATATTTTTTGTTTGTTATCGACTTTAGATGTCATAGAAACCGCTCCTTTCAAGCAAAATTTGAACGGCTTTTAATGTTATAGGTGATCCCATTTCAGGATCATCAAGACCAGACATTTTACCTATATCACCAACACCTATGATAATGGGGAGGTTTAGTTTATCTAAAATCGACACAGTATCACCATCAATTCTTCCAAGCTCCATGTCTGCAAATCCATGTTTGTCCACTCCATAGTGTGTTAGTTCACCGTCACGATCGATTGAGACATCAACTCTTGTCCATTCTGAGAAATGAGTTCTAGAAGCTACTGCAATTGCCCCAAGTAGTTCAATATTCTCGTCTTCTGCAACGGACTGCATGGCAAGTTCTCCATAACCTTCACCCGGAAATCCACTATCGTCGAACATAACGAATACCGGATCATGAGGGGCTTCTTTAATGAGTGAAATGATTTCATATCCAGCAAGCGGGGTAGGATTTCCTGCAGATTGACTGATGCATCTACCTCCAATATCTGACGCGACTTTCTCAATGGCTCTTTGTGCATAAAGATCCCCATCCGTGACAAAAATAACCCGCCGCTTTTTCATGAGTTTTCACCCCTTTGGTTTAAATAAAATAGCGATAATGAATCCAAAAACGATAGCTGATGAAATACCTGCTGATGTTAATTGAAATATCCCCATTGCGATTCCTATAAAACCATGTTCTTCCCCCTGCTGCATCGCTCCATGAAGCAATGAATGACCAAAGCTTGTAATCGGTACAGTTGCACCAGCTCCTGCGAATTCAATAAGGCGGTCATAAATCCCAAATCCATCGAGAACCGCTCCTGTTACAACAAATGATGACATCACATGGGCAGGTGTTAGTTTGAAAATATCAAGTAAAAGCTGACCGATCACACAGATGCCTCCACCTACAGCAAACGCGATTAAATATTCCACTATCCTTCACCCCCAACTCGCTCGAATACAACGGCATGAGCTATCGCAGGCATACTTTCTTTTTGCTGTATCATAACGGGACTATGCAAACAGCCGGTTGCGGTCACAAGGATTTTTTGGTAATTTCCTTTTTTTAAGAGATCTATGAGATGACCATAAGTCACAACCGCGGAACAAGCACATCCGCTACCACCAGCGAATACTTCCTTTTGATCTGGACGATAAATCATCAGCCCGCAGTCGTTATGATTGTTTGTAATATCTATTCCTTTTTCAAGCAGTAAATCTCTTACAATCGGTGCTCCTACGGATGAAAGATCACCTGTTACAATAAGGTCATACTCAGAAGGCTCAACGTTTAAATCTTTAAAATGAGTTGCTAACGTATCCGCGGCAGCTGGGGCCATTGCACTTCCCATATCAAATGGATCTTTAATTCCCCAATCGACTACTCGGCCAATTGTTGCTGCGGAAATTCGAATGTCAGAGCGATCTTGACTAATCAACGCTGCACCTGCACCTGTAACAGTAGAAGTCGCCGTTCCTGGCTTTTGACCACCGTATTCTGTAGGATATCGAAACTGCCTTTCAGCCGTTGCATTATGACTACTCACTCCCGCAATAGCTTTCTTAGCAAAGCCACCTTCAACAAGAGAAGAGGCGATAGCTAAGGATTCCATTGAAGTTGAACATGCTCCAAAAACCCCAAGAAATGGTATATGATTCGTTCTGGCTGTATATGTCGCACTAACAATTTGATTCAATAAATCACCCGCAACAAAAACGTCAATATCACTCTGATTTATTTCTTTTTTGGATAAACAGCTCGTGACCGCATCTTCTAATAACTTTCTCTCCGCCAATTCCCAATTATCCTGATCACAATGAAGGTTGTTGTAAGTGACATCAAACGAATCACCAAATGGTCCCTCCGCTTCTTTCGGTCCAACCGCTGTTCCTACTGACTGCAAAAAAACCGAGGAGAATTCCCATGTTTGTTTTCCTGTCTTCATAATGATTCTCTCCTTATATCAACGCTTTAAAAAGCATCCTTACCATGCCAACGATGTATGCAGCTACAGTTCCAAACACAATGACTGAACCAGCAAGTTTAAACATATTGGTCGCAATACCTAGTACAATACCCTCGCTTTTATGCTCGAGAGCTGCACTAGTAATTGAATTAGCAAAGCCTGTAACTGGTACTGCTGATCCTGCACCTGAAAACTGACCAATTTTGTCGTACCAACCAAAAGCAGTTAAAAGAGCGGCGATAAGAATTAAAGTAGCCACCGTAGGATTTCCTGCATTTTCTTTTGAAAAATCAAAGACGTTTATATAGAAATTCTGCACACTCTGACCAAACATACAGATAAATCCTCCAACAATAAATGCCTTTATAGCATTGAATACATATGGGGGTTTCGGCTGATATGATTTGATATTTTTTGAATATTGTTCCTGATCATTCAATGAATTTGCCATTACTTTAAACCTCCATTAACAAAAATTGTCCAATGAAACAACGAGCCAAAAACTTTACCTAAAACAATCGCCATCAGCAGAACCAGAATTTTATCGATAAACCCGATTCGTTTCGTTAGTATAGGAAGTACGTTCAACACTTCTGTTAAAGCAGCTGCCAACATACCTATAAAAACTCCTGCGCCTAAACCAATCGGGACTACAACAAACTTTGGCAAGTTTAAAGTTGGGTTTCGTAACGATAACCAGCTTGCGACAACTGCCCCGATAATAATGCCCCATTCATAAAAACGAATGAGGTGCCACGTTTTTGATAACTGTGTTAGGCGTGGAATAATACCAAGAACTGAAAGAAAAGCAACAAAACCTGCTCCAACCGCTATTCCTTCTGCGAATCCTATGAGCATGACGAGTAAAAATTGGGCATTCATGGTTTGTTATGACCGTTCTCATCACTTTCATGTACGATGACATATTGATCGAGATCCTGTTGATAATTAAACATTTCTACTTCTAACGGGCTGGGCTCTTCATTAAATCGTTTCTTAAAAAGGTGGTTAAAGAATAAAACCATACCGATTCCGAGACCAAATGAATAGGGAACTTGTAGTAACAATGGTTTTGGATTATCGATTCCAGTCACAATTTTATAAATTTGCTGGTGAACTTCTCTCATGCTGACATCTTCATGAAAATTCATGATAGCGAGTGCAGCGCCAATAAATAATAAAAACCAAATAAACGCAAAATATACAGGTGCCAATTTCTTCTTTGGATATTGAACTTCTACAATTGTTTGGGTAGGACCAACAACTTGTATTTCTATGTTTGTCATGACACTGTGTATAGCTGTTATCACTTTCATCACATCGATTACAACTAAGTTCTTATCTTCTTTTGTCACCTGGTAAATAGGGATCTCTTCTACTTTGGCACAATAGACATCTTCACCAATTAACTGGGCGATATCTCTTATGAAAAGTTCTTGATTTGGCGGAACTTTCTTTTTCTGCCTAAGTCTAAGATAGATCATCTTACTTTCCATGATCCTGCACCTCCTTATGCAAGGGGCATATTGGTTATAGTATGTTTCTACCAAATCACTCTCATTCTCACGCTACTCAAGTACCATTAATTCCCTAAACCGGGCTCGCATTTTTCAAAACAAACCAAAGAACAGATGAGCTATTTGCTCATCTGTTCTTTGATTTGTTTCAGAATCTTCTTTTCTAATCTCGACACTTGAACTTGAGAAATACCGAGACGCTCTGCTACTTCCGACTGCGTTTGATCCTTGTAATACCTTAAATAAACAATAAGCCTTTCTCTCGTATCAAGATACTGAAGGGCTTCCTTTAGTGCTAATTTATCAAACCAGGCGGTATCTGTGTTGTCCGCAATTTGATCCAAAAGTGTAATCGGATCTCCATCGTTTTCATAAACAGTTTCATGAATGGAAGAAGGAGCTCGAACAGCTTCTTGAGCAAGGACCACTTCTTCAGGGCTAACCTCGATTTTTTCCGCAATTTCATTGACTGTCGGCGTTCTTCCAAGCGTTTTAGATAACTCATCTTTTGCCTTTCGAACTTTGTTGCCTGTTTCTTTAAGAGAGCGACTGACTTTGACGGTCCCATCATCTCGAATAAAACGCTGGATTTCACCAATAATCATTGGAACTGCATAGGTGGAGAACTTCACATCGTAACTTAAATCAAATTTATCAACGGATTTTAGCAGACCTATACACCCAATCTGAAAGAGATCATCCGCTTCATACCCTCGATTGAGAAATCGTTGCACAACTGACCAGACAAGACGCATGTTCTTTTGAACTATCAGGTCTCTTGCATCCTGGTCGCCATCCTGGCTTTGTTTAATCAATTCCTTTACTTCATCAGGCTTAAGTTGCGACTGTTTCCCTTTTCTAACCTCCACGTCCATATGCAGGTCCCCTTAATTACATAGCGCTTTATTTTTTGATAGGTACTTCATTAAGTGAATGGTTGTTCCCTGTCCACTTGCAGACTCGACTTTAACTTCATCCATAAAATTTTCCATAATCGTGAAACCCATCCCTGAACGTTCCAGTTCAGGCTTTGACGTATATAACGGTTGTCTTGCTTCTTCGAGATCGAGAATGCCGACACCATTATCACGAATCGTAAGATTTACTGTATCGTCATTTAACTCGACCGATATATATACCTTTTCTTCACCGTTTTGCTCATATCCATGGATAATCGCATTGGTCACGGCCTCTGAAACGACGGTTTTAATTTCGGTTAATTCGTCGACGGTAGGATCCAACTGAGCAATAAAAGCCGCAACTGTTACCCTTGCAAAAGACTCATTTTGACTAAGCGCGGAAAATTCTAGTTCCATCCGATTTCTCATTATGCCACCCCCAAAGTTGCGAGGGCATGCTGCTCATCAGCCTCTAGCCTCACGATTTTAAAGAGCCCTGACATTTCGAACAAACGTTTTACAGGAGGGGAAATCGAACAGACTACCATTTCTCCGCCAAAGCTTTTTACCTTATTGTACCGTCCAAGAATGACACCAAGACCAGAACTATCCATAAATGATAGCCCTTCAAGACTCAGAACAATATGCTCAATTTTTCGTTCCTCAAGGATTGTATCTACCCTGTCTCTTAGTTCTTCTGACGTATGGTGATCTAACTCTCCATCAAGTCGAATCAAAAGAACGGGATGTCTTACTTCAAGATTGATCGAAAGACTCACGTCACATTCCTCCTCATGTTTGCTTGTGAGTTTTTTCTCTCTTTACAGGGTTAATTCCTTCTTCGTGACAAAACTAGTGTCGATTCGATGAAAGAGGCAATCACTTGACACTCCTAGTAGGGGCTTTGGCGAACTGCGCTGCTGTTCTTTTCATTAGTTGCCACCAAGAAGCTTTGTTAATATCTTCAGCAGAGATAACAGGTGACGTTGCCGTCACACGACCATCAATTTTTACTGAAAGTTCACCAACCTGGTCACCCTTTTTTACCGGTGTTTCAATATTTTTCTTCATTTTAATATTGGTTGTGATTTCACCGTTCTCTTGACCTTTTCTTAGGAGTACAGAGACACGCTCAGATGTGACCACTGACATGAAAGGCTGATCACCTTTATTTACTTTCACTTCTTTTACTACATTGTTACGATCGAATAATTTTTGTGTTTTATATTGAGAAAACGCATAATCAAACAGTTTTGTAATTTCACTATTTCGTACTTTTGGAGAAGGTGCCCCCATTACAACAGCAACCACACGCATGTCATCTCTTTTGGCTGTTGCAGTAAGACAGTATTTTGCTTCACTTGTAAATCCGGTTTTCAATCCATCTACACCAGGGTAGAATTTAACAAGTTTATTTGTGTTAACTAACCAGAATTTTTTATCAGTGTCCTGTCTTAAATAATCTTCATACAACCCGGTGTATTTAGTAATCAAATCATATTTAAGAAGTTCTTTTGCCATTAATGCCATATCATTTGCTGTTGAATAATGGTCTTTGGCAGGCAACCCTGTTGGATTAACAAAATGAGTATTCTTAAGACCCATTGATTTTGCTTTATCATTCATCAACTTAACAAATTCTTCTTCAGAACCTGCAATCGCCTCCGCCATAGCAACTGAAGCATCATTCCCAGAAGCAATCGCTATGCCTTTAAGCATGTCATTCACTGTCATTTCCTCTCCTGCTTCGAGAAAAATCTGAGAACCACCCATTGATGCAGCATATTCACTTGCTCTCACTTTCTGATCAAGGCTTAATTTTCCACTTTCTACAGCTTCCATAATCAAAATCATCGTCATAATTTTTGTCATACTTGCAGGAGGAAGCTTTTTATCACTGTCTTTTTCAAACAATACTTCACCTGTATCACGCTCAATTAATATAGCCGAAGAAGCATTCTCTGCGATTTTTAACTTTGTTTCTTCTGCATGAGTAAAAGAAGGAACAAGTAGGGTTCCTCCCAGCAAGAAGGCGAGCGCTGTTGCAACAACTTTCATTGGTGATCCCTCCATTCTTAATATTACAAGGATTTCCAACATGTTGGAAAAATATACGAATGATTGAACCTTCAATTCCAAATACACCCAACCTAAAATTGCCACAAAAAAAGAAGCCTCTAAAAAGAGACTTCTCACAACATCATCTATCACCTAGTTAATCACTTTATAGATCAATTGAGGCTTTTCAATAGCATCTTTCGAAAGCGTATAAGCTTCATTAATCTTTTTGACCGAGTCTTCGGCATCTTCACTATCACTATGAAGGACAACTAGCGCTTCGCCTTTTTCTACTTTGTCGCCAACTTTTTTCTTAAG
Source organism: Guptibacillus spartinae (assembly GCF_028610625.1). Classification (GTDB taxonomy): domain Bacteria; phylum Bacillota; class Bacilli; order Bacillales; family Guptibacillaceae; genus Guptibacillus; species Guptibacillus spartinae. The sequence goes on along the minus strand of NZ_JAQQWU010000006.1, from coordinate 99,796 downwards.
CGTAATTCCTACACCGTGGTTAATGAGATCGTCCTTAGTCGCTCTTCCTGCCCCTAGATACATAGCCGCAACGCCAACTGACTCGGCGTCGATTTCCGTTACGTATCCGTCTTGCTGTGCAGATACTTCAATTTCATACTTTGCTTTTGGTAATTTTGAAAGGTCATCAATAACGCTTACATCGCCACCTTGAGCTTGAACAAGCGTTCTGAATGATTCAAATGCTTTACCATTTTGCAAATTTTCTTCTAGCGTTTTGTACGCTGTATCAAAATCATCGAAAGCACCAGCAATCACTGTCATATGAGAAGCGAGTTCAAGAGATAGGAGACGAAGATCTTCAATATTCTCTCCTTGAAGCACCTGACATGCTTCACGTACTTCATTTGCATTTCCAACTTCAAAACCAAGCGGCTGACTCATATCACTAATGACCGCAACCGTGTTTCGTCCTAGGTTCTTACCAATGTTAACCATTTCCTTAGCAAGTGCTTCTGAATCTTCAAGTTTTTTCATAAATGCGCCAGAACCAGTTTTTACATCGAGAACGATCCCATCTGCTCCTGAAGCAAGCTTTTTACTCATGATTGATCCTGCAATCAAAGGAATTGAATCAACTGTTGCTGTAACATCGCGGAGGGCATAAAGTTTCTTGTCTGCCGGTGCCAGGTTGCCTGTTTGTCCTGCAACAGATAATTTATGTGTATTAACGTTATTAACAAACTCTTCTTTTGTCATCTCAATATGGAAGCCTTCAATGGATTCAAGCTTATCTAATGTCCCGCCTGTATGACCCAAACCTCTTCCTGACATTTTAGCTACTGGTACACCAACAGAAGCTACCAGTGGACCAACAATAAATGTTGTTTTATCGCCTACGCCGCCTGTTGAGTGCTTGTCCACTTTATGACCTTCAATAGCTGACAAGTCAATTGTTTCACCTGACTCCACCATAGCTTGAGTAAGCATGGCTGTTTCATTAGACTTCATTCCATTAAAATATATCGCCATCATTAAAGCCGATGCCTGATAATCAGGAATATCGCCTTTGGTATATCCATCTATAAAGAAATTGATTTCTTCTTTCGTCAACTCGTTACCATTTCGTTTTTTCTGTATGACGTCTACCATTCTCATTGAATCGCTCTCCCTTCTAACTTAACCCATTTTACTTACAATTGTTTTCACTAATAGCAAGAAGTTAGCCTTCACCTTCTCCGTTGTTTCAATCACTTCGTCATGATGAAGTGGCTGATCGAGGATTCCAGCTGCCATATTTGAAATACAAGAGATTCCAAGTACATCCATGCCTGCATGTCTTGCTATAATTACTTCTGGTACAGTTGACATTCCTACTGCGTCCCCACCTAATGTACGCAGCATGCGAACCTCTGCTGGCGTTTCATAAGTGGGACCGGTATTTCCGACATAAACACCGGATTGAAGCTTCATTCCAAGCTCTTTCGCTGTATCTTGCGCTAAATGTTGTAGTTCTAGCGAATAGGCTGTAGACATATCCGGAAAACGAGGGCCAAATTCATTGCTATTTGGTCCAATTAACGGATTTGTGCCGAAATTGTTAATATGATCAGCGATCACCATTAAATCACCAGGTTGGAACTCTTCATTTATTCCACCTGCTGCATTTGTTACAATCACATGATGAATCCCAAGTTCTTTCATCACTCGAACGGGAAATGTTACTTTGTCCATTGAATATCCTTCGTAGAAATGAAAACGCCCCTGCATGGCTGCCACTGTCTTACCATTTAATGTACCAAATACAAATTGTCCCGCATGCCCTTCTACTGTAGAAACGGGGAAATTCGGAATATCACTATAGGGAATTTGTACAGGACTTTCAATTTCTTCAGCAAGGACACCTAATCCAGAGCCTAAGATAAGACCGATTTCTGGACGAAATTCCCCTACTTGATCTTGTATATAGGATGATGCATCTTGTATTTCTTGTTTAATCGTCATTTTCGTTCCTCCTCTTGATTCTCAAAGCTTCTCAAGAAAGCTAGTCCCGTGTTCTGGTAACGTTACCTTAAAATTATCCGCAATCGTTGCTCCAACATCTGCGAACGTTTGACGGATACCAAGATCAACTGCTTCTTTAATCCCTTTATGATAAGCAAGTAACGGGACATATTCACGCGTGTGGTCTGTTCCATGATGGATTGGGTCATTCCCATGATCTGCCGTAATTAGTAGCAAATCATCTTCTTCCATCCGTTCAAGGACTTCTGTCAGTCTCTCGTCATACTCTTCTAGCGCTTCACCATAACCTTGTGGATCTCTTCTGTGTCCGTATAATGCATCAAAGTCAACTAGGTTAAGGAAACTAATTCCTTCAAATTCCATTTGTTGTGTTTCAATAAGCTTATCCATGCCATCCATATTAGACTTTGTACGAAGCGACTTTGTAACACCTTCTTCATCATAAATATCAGAAATTTTTCCGATTGCAATGACATCTTTCCCATTGTCCTCTAGCTCATTCATTACTGTGTGTCCAAAAGGTTTGAGGGCATAGTCATGGCGATTCGACGTTCGCTTAAAATCGCCTGCTTCTCCGATGAACGGCCGTGCAATGACTCTTCCTACCATATATTCTTCTGCTTTCGTCATTTCTCTTGCAATCTCACAAATGTGATAAAGTTCATCAAGAGGTACAACATCTTCGTGTGCAGCAATTTGTAAAACAGAATCTGCTGAAGTATAAACAATGAGGGCGCCTGTTTTAACATGCTCTTCACCAAGTTCAACAAGAATTTCGGTACCGGAAGCTGGCTTATTTCCAATAACCTTTCTTCCAGTCCTATTTTCAAGTTCCGAAATGAGCTTATCAGGAAAACCGTCTGGGAACGTTCGAAACGGTTGCTCAATATGGAGGCCCATAATTTCCCAATGACCGGTCATCGTATCTTTCCCATTAGAAGCTTCCATCATTTTTGTATAATGCGCCATAGGCTGATCGGCTTTCGAGATACCATTTAGTTCGCGGATATTACCAAGCCCTAACTTTTCCATATTAGGCATGTTAAGTCCATTCATGTGGTCAGCAATATGGCCTAAAGTGTCTGCGCCTAAATCATCAAATTGCTCAGCATCTGGTGCTTCACCGATTCCCACTGAATCCATTACTACTAAAAATACTCGTTTAAAACGTTTTGTCATATTTATCCTCCTCGTTCCATGATCCATTCAAATTTATTATTCCCTTGAAAAAACAAAAAACACCTATGTGAATGCGTTTACGAAAGCAGAAAAAAAGAAAAATCTGGCCAGAGACCAGACCTTTTTCTGGGGGGTGCCGTTATTAAGCGCGAGGATGATAGGTAGAATAGATATCCTTCAGCCTTGCTTTTGTTACATGTGTATAGATCTGTGTCGTAGAAATATCGGCATGTCCAAGAAGTTCTTGTACAGCTCTCAAATCAGCACCATTTTCTAATAAATGAGTAGCAAACGAATGCCTTAACGTATGTGGCGTAAGAGGTTTTGTTATGTTTGCTTGTATGGCTAGCTTTTTGAGAATTTTCCAGAACCCCTGTCTTGATAGGCTCTCACCTCGATGATTCAAAAACAACATATCGGTTCGATTCTTCTTCATTAACTGACCTCTACCCTCATCAAGATACGTGGTAAGGGCATCTCTTGCCATTTTACCTAAAGGAACAATTCGTTCTTTATTTCCTTTCCCAATTGTTCGAATAAACCCCATTGATAAATGGATATCTTCCATTTTTAAATCGATCAGTTCGCTAACACGTAAACCGGTTGCATACAAAACCTCTAGCATGGCACGATCTCGTTTACCAAACGGTGTAGAATAATCTGGCGCCTCTAATAATTGTTCTACTTCTGCAGTTGAAAGGATTTTTGGTAACTTCCGCTCTGTCTTTGGTGTTTCTATATGTACAGAAGGGTCCTGTTCAGTAGCTTTTTCTCGAAGTAGAAATTGATGAAAGGCACGTATCGAGGCAATATTTCTAGCAACTGTAGTGGATGCTTTCCCGCTGTCTCTAAGAGCATAAAGGTAGTTCACAATATGCATGCGCCTGACGTCATTAAAAGAAGATATCTTTTCAATTTCGTGTAAATACTTTAAATATTGAGCCAGGTCTCTCCTGTATGCATCGAGCGTATTTTTGGACAGGCTCCGTTCAACAATTAAATAATGCAAAAAATCCTGTACCTGATCTTCCATTGCAAACGCTCCTTTATTCACCAATCTGGTAAAACAAATTGAGCCTTTCAAGGAAAGTGTGCTGAGTATTCGATTCCATCTGAACGACTTTCACCGCTTTTCCTTGTGGCACATCATAACGATGGTAATTCTGGTATTCTTGATTTACCCAGAGAATGCCAAAGTAAAATAGTAAAGTACATCCAGTAAAAAGCAAGAAAACTTTCATTGTATCTAACACAAGCAATAGACCCTGTTTCAATCTAACGCACCTCCATCTCTAGTAAAAGATATGCCAGAGATGGAGATTTTTATACATCGTTAGGATTTATAGGGTCATAAAAGTTGTTAAAACTATTAAGTATGGTTAATTGCTTGTTCGGTAGGCTCTTTATCTTCCTGCTTTTGACAGCGATAACAGATTCCATGAAACGTTAGTCGATGATCTTTAATCTTAAAGTTCCAATCGTTTTCAACTACTTTTTCTACATCTCCAAGTAAATCTTCCTGAATTTCGTCCACTGCACCACACTCAATGCAAACAAGGTGATGGTGAAAATGGGCAGCGCCTTCTTGTCTTAAATCAAATCTGGACACACCATCACCAAAGTTGATTTTATCAACAATTTTCAATTCAGCTAATAGTTCAAGCGTCCGATAGACTGTCGCTAAGCCAATTTCAGGGGATTTCTCTTTCACAAGTAAATACACATCTTCTGCACTTAAATGATCTTCTTCGTTCTCAAGAAGAACACGCACGGTTGCTTCTCGTTGCGGTGTTAATTTGTAGCTTTGAGAATGAAGATGTTTTTTAATTCGATCGATTCTGCTTTCCATGTCCCATTTCCCTCCCTCGATCGATGCCATTTTCATTATAAGCAGTAGGGAAAAGGGTGTCAAATTAAAATCATTATCAACCCAAAAACAGAATCATTCCTAGATGATAATGATTTTAATTTCATTTCATATCTATTACTGCCTTTATTAATCCTGGGGAGAGGTAAGCTTCAAACCAGGCGGCCACACATAAAACCCCTAGTGCACATAGGATCATTCCTGAAAATCTTAGAAATGGAGGAAGAAGAGGTTCTACCCGTCTTTTCATAAATAATTGTTTCATAAGTCTAAGTGAAAATGTTAAGGAAGCAGTTGCTACAACAATCATGACGGGCACCGCTAGGATATTTTGAGGGAACACAGAAACGAAAGCTAACATAAAACCTTTCCAGCTCATTTGGTTAACAAGAAATCCGACAGTAAAGCCCACAACGATCCCTTTCAGAAAAAGCATAACTAATACGATAGGAAGACCAATAATAGTAAGACCAAGAAGCCACATCAAACCGATATACTTCGCATAATGAGTGAGACTCTGCTGAAACATTTCAGAAGATGTTGCAAATTGTCCGTCGGATACTTGTCCAAAAAAACGACTTAAATAAACGGCGAGGTCTTCTTTTTGAGTAAAGCTTAAACTATTTACAATAACAGCTCCAAACACAATTCCCATCAGAAATAAAACAGCGATAAATGTGTAGAGCGATAACTGATCTGATAGGTGAGCGGATATCATTTGTTTTAAACGTCTACTCCGGTTCATTCGACTTCCCCCTTCATACCACCTTTGATAAAGTCTATGAATTGAGAGGGAAGCGTATGACTGATCGATAGATTATCTCTTTTAATAGATCACTTTTCCAAAAGTCCCCCCACCGCCTTGCTTAATATCAAGTTCTCCACTCCTAGAAAGAACAATGAGGTGAGCGAGTGTTTTCCCCACTACTTCAGCCAAATCACTCTCGGAAACATGATGGAGAATATTCATTTCGGTGCCAAATATCATTAAAAGTCGCTCAAAAGTTTTTGGACCAAGACCAGGAAGAAAATCTAAAGGTATGTGGTGAATGTAAGGTGGCCGTTCAGTTGACGTGACGGGAGAACTCAATTCTTGAATTCGATTCGAGACTCCTTTCACAACTTCCTGACCACCACAAGTTTCGCAAGGTATCTGATGAACAGGGGTGTGACACCTAGAACAAATGGTTACGTAATACTTACCGAGTTTGGGGCTCAAGCCAAAATTCGCTTTAATCCTTCTTCCTTCCTCATCGTTTAAAGCTTTCTTCCACTCGAGAAATGAAGCCTCTTTTACGGTGACAAGCTGGTATTCTCTGGCTATTTTTTGTAAAGAATGGGCGTCAGAATTTGTTAAATAGGGAAACTTGTGAAGTTCATGGATTTGGTCTGCCATTTTCGTATTTGAAGAAAGTCCAAGTTCAATCCCGTCAATTTGATTAAGATCAAAGACCTCACTCATAGACTGATGAACCCCTTTACCATAAACACTCTTAAATGGGGTGAATACATGAGCAGGAATAAATATTCCCCCGAGTTCTCTTGTTTTCTCTTGAATAACCACTGCTTTTTCGTATATTCGCTGTGAGCTAAGTGTAATATTTTTCATGCGGTGCTTTAGCCATTCTGAAAAATGTTTCATTTTTGCTAAATCCGGCAAATACACTAGTACGTGAATAGGACCATGACAATTTTCATCATAGATTTCAATTTCAGTTCCTAAAATGAGAGTAAGTGAACTAAAGCGAATTCCACCATCTCTCAATTCGTGAGCAAAGCCACTAACTATGGACTCTTCTATTTCAGCTATTACTTCAGGAACGTGACAATCAATCACGCCTATCATATCCAAACCTTTTCTTGTTTGTGCCTCTTTTAAAATAGAAGAAAGGGTCAAAGACTTAGACCCTGTTATTTTGACTGGTTTGTTAGACTTAGTTCTCCCGATATGAATATGGAAGTCAGCGTAACATGAATTCATTTCGATCGCTTCATATTTAAATACAGAAGTGCGTATGCCGTTTTTGCGTCATGGATTTCCTGTGTGACTAGCATCTCCTCCATTTCTTCTAGTGAAAGATGGAGCAAATCAAGAAATTCATCTTCATCAGCCGACTGATCTCCCTTTTTGGACAATCCTTTTGCAACGTACAAATGAACAAGTTCATTAGCAAATCCAGGAGATGTATAAAATGAAATTACCTTTTCCAGCTTTTCGCATGTATAACCCGTTTCTTCTTCTAACTCACGAACAGCCGTTACCTCAGGCGCTTCTCCCTGTTCAAGTTTACCGGCTGGAATTTCTACAATTGCTTTGCCAAGAGCTTTGCGGTATTGCCTAACAGCTAATATTTTTTCATCCGGGGTTTGGGCAATAATTGCAACTGCTCCAGGATGATCAATTAGCTCGCGCTTACTTTGTTTTCCATTCGGTAACTGAACATCCTCTACTCTTACGTCAATAATTCGACCTTCATAAATCGTTTCTGAGTGCAAGGTCTTTTCATATAAATGGTCCATTCGTTCATCATCTCCTGGTTCTAAAAATTCAAATCGATACATAAAGTCTATCACATAAGACAAATAATAGTGAAAGGCAGTATCGAACTATTTAGGAGGTTCTGGTTATGAAAGTTTATATTCAGCCGAATGGTGTAACAATGGTTGGAAAGCCAAAGCAAATTCAATTAATGATCAGACATTATATGAATCATTATGAAACAATTGAAGAATGGATCCACGCTCCAGCTGTCCGTACAAAATCACATCTTAGGTTAATTCAATAAATCAAAAACGCTGCCTATTGGAAGGCAGCGTTTATCATTTACCGTATTTCTGTTTTGAAAATATTTTTCATTTGTTGAAGAAAAACATCATGATGTTCAGTAAATGTAGCCATACAAGAACTTTGAGCAACGGTATGAAAGCCTCTCGCATAGGCGCCATATGCGGTTAGGAAATCACAAATATCTGTACATACTCCTGAAAGATGAACAGTCTTTATTTTTTTAGAAGTTAAAATCTCTTCTAATTTTGTATTGTAAAAAGCATCATATTCAGGTTTTGGGACATAGGTTACTTGTGCACGATTTTGATTTTCTTCAAACCACTCTTTCAATTCCCCGTACAATTCTTGCCCCCACGTCCCGATTACATTATGTACTGGCCATATCGTAAAGTGCTCATCGTTTTCTTCGTGAGCATCCATACAGATAACAACTTCTTTTCCTTCTTCAAGGAATTCATTTGCAAGCGTAATAATATTTGGAACAATTTCCTGTCCTACTATTCCTGAAGTAAGTCCTCCTTGATCATGAATAAAATCATTGCTCATATCAATAATTAGTAACGCTTCATTCGTCATGCTACCCCTCCTAATTCTCTTAACTATAGCAAGCGATCTCACAGGTGACAAGACACAGTTATTTAGCATATCATTGGCGAGAAACCTTCTCTCACGATACACTTAAGATAGACTTAATTAGGGGAGGAATGTTTCGTTATGAAAAGCAATCAACTTGGGAAATCAAAGCTTCACGTAAGCGAAATTGGACTAGGTACCATGTCGTTAGGTACAGATCGAACGAAAGCTATTTCACTCATTCACGAGGCGATCGATAATGGGGTTACCTTTATCGATACGGCAGACTTGTATGACTTTGGCTTAAACGAAGAAATTGTAGGAGAAGCTTTACGTGATCGTAGAGATTCTGTTGTGCTTGCAACAAAAGCAGGCAATCATTTTGAAGAAGGAAAAGAAGGTTGGTATTGGGATCCTTCTAAAAAGCATATTAAAGCAGCTTTAAAAGATAGTTTAAGACGTTTGAAAACGGATCATATTGACCTTTTTCAACTACATGGTGGAACGATGGAAGACCCTATTGATGAAACAATTGAAGCATTTGAAGAGTTAAAAGAAGAAGGTCTGATTGTCGAATATGGAATATCTAGCATTCGACCAAATGTCATTCGAGAATACGTAAAAAAATCTTCTATCGCTTCAGTGATGATGCAATACAGTATTCTTGATCGTCGTCCCGAAGAAGAAATGCTCGATTTATTGCACGACAATAATATCAGCGTTATTGCCAGAGGTCCTCTCGCTAAAGGAATGTTAACAGATCAATACACAGAAAAAGTAAAAGAAGATGGTTTTCTAGGCTATTCCAAATTCGATGTTATTGAAACAGTAAAGCAGCTTTCTGAGATAAAGGGAGATCAGCGTAATTTAACTCAAACGGCGCTAAGATATGCTCTTGCTCATCCTGCGGTAGCAACCGTTATTCCAGGGGCTAGTCGGAGTGAGCAGCTGCTTGCGAACCTTACCGCCCAAAACGCTCCAGCTTTAACACCTGAAGAAGTTCAAAGTATCCAAGCGGTATCAAAATTGAATGTCTACGATAAACACCGTTAATAAATAAGAAAGAGCACAGTCATTTGACTGCGCTCTTTCTACTTTCTTACATTTAAAATGAAGTTAAAAAGCTTCTAGCACTGGATCATTGATGATCAATTCTGGTTCGGTTGAACCTTTAATATCCTCAATACTATAGCCATTGGCCACTTCTTTTAAGACAAGTCCTTCTTTAGTAATGTCAAAGACAGCTCGATCTGTTATGATGCGATTCACTACACCTTTACCGGTGAGAGGGAGACTGCAAGAATTTAGAATTTTAGGTTCACCATTTTTATTAACGTGATCCATAATGACTACAATTCGTTTCGCTCCGTGAACGAGATCCATTGCTCCTCCCATCCCTTTAATCATCTTTCCAGGGATCATCCAATTCGCAAGGTCTCCATCCTTTGAAACTTCCATACCACCTAATATTGCTACATCAATATGGCCGCCTCGAATCATAGCAAATGATTCAGCACTATCAAAATACGCAGCTCCTTGCATAGCAGTTACTGTCTCTTTCCCTGCATTAATTAAGTCCGGGTCCACTTCTCCTTCCGTAGGATATGGTCCAATTCCAAGAAGACCATTTTCCGACTGAAGAACAATTTTTTTCCCATCTGGAATGTAGTTAGCTACCATTGTTGGCATTCCAATTCCTAGATTGACGTATGACCCGTCCAGAATTTCTTTCTCAGCACGTCTTGCAATCTTTTCACGAACTGCTGCTTTATCTACTTTCACCATTCTTAGCCTCCTATCGCGTTGTTAATCGCTCGATCTTCTTTTGCTGCTCCCCAATAATTACCTTCTGAACATAAATACTTGGAGTATGAATTTGATCTGGTTCTAATTCACCAATATCAACTAACTCTTCCACTTCAGCAACCGTTACTTTCCCTGCGGCTGCAATCATAGGGTTAAAGTTTCGAGCCGTTTTGTTGTAGACTAAATTCCCCATGATATCTCCTTTAAGTGCACGAACAAATGAGAAATCAGCTTGGATCGCTTCCTCCAACAAGTATTCTTTTCCATTAAAAGACCTTACTTCCTTTCCTTCTGCAATCGGAGTTCCGACACCAGCAGGCGTATAAAACGCTGGAATTCCCGCGCCACCTGCTCTAATCCGTTCTGCCAGTGTTCCTTGAGGTATAAGCTCCACCTCCAATTCTCCTGAAAGCACCTGTCTTTCAAATTCTTTGTTCTCTCCAACATAGGAACCAATCATTTTTTTAATCTGTTTATTCTTTAGAAGCAGCCCGAGCCCCCAGTCATCCACTCCACAATTATTTGAAATAACGGTTAAGTCCTTAGTTCCTTTTTCTTTTAATGCTAGAATTAAATTTTCTGGTATACCGACTAAACCAAAACCACCAACTAGAATAGTTGCTCCGTCCTGCACCTCACGTACCGCTTCTTCAAACGTCTCAAGTATTGGTTTCATTTACTTTTCCCTCCTACCATTATTAAGGTCGTTCAACGATCGTAGCTACACCTTGTCCTCCACCGATACAAAGGGTAGCTAAACCAAAACGTTCATTCCTTCTTTTCATTTCATGGAGAAGTGTGACTAAAATACGCGTGCCACTTGCGCCAATCGGATGACCAAGAGCAATAGCCCCACCATTTACGTTTAAAATATCTTTATTAAAATCAAGATCTCTTCCAACAGCAAGAGACTGTGCAGCAAATGCCTCATTAGCTTCTACTAAATTCATTTGGTTCATTGAAAGTCCAGCACGTTCAAGTGCTTTTTTTGTAGCAGGAACAGGACCTAGTCCCATAACGCTTGGATCTACTCCACCGCTTGCATTCGAACGAATAGTGGCTAGATAGTCGACCCCAAGCTCATCTGCCTTTTCTTTACTCATTAACACCACGGCTGCAGCTCCATCATTTATTCCAGATGCGTTTCCTGCTGTAACTCCACCATCTTTTTTAAAGGCAGGCCGTAGTTTTGAAAGCTTTTCAACCGTCGTTCCAGGCTTTACATACTCATCTGTATCGAATATAACGGGGGCGCCTTTTCTTTGAGGGATAGAGACAGGAAGAATCTCGTCTTTGAATAATCCCTTTTCAATTGCTGCCTGTGCTTTTTGCTGACTCCAGGCAGCAAACTCATCCATTTCTTCTCTCGATAAATGATAATGTTCACATAAGTTTTCAGCTGTTACGCCCATATGATAGTCATTAAATGCACACCATAAGCCGTCTTGAATCATGCTATCAACCATTTTTTGATCGCCCATTCTAAGGCCATCGCGAGCCCCTTGTAATAAGTATGGCGCCTGACTCATATTCTCCATGCCACCAGCTACAACGATATCTTGATCCCCTAGCATAATCGATTGCGCACCAAGGTGAATGGTTTTAAGTCCCGATCCACATACTTTGTTGATTGTCATAGCAGGTGTAGAGACAGGAATACCCGCTTTCATCGATGCTTGTCGTGCTGGATTTTGGCCAAGACCTGCCTGGAGAACATTCCCCATTATGACTTCTTCAACTTGATCCCCCTTAAGACCCGCTTTCTCCACCACAGCTTTAATGACCATCCCACCAAGCTCTGGTGCTGATAGAGATTTTAACGAACCATTAAATGATCCTACCGGCGTTCTGATAGCGCTTACAATTACTACCTCTCGACTCATTTCGATTTCCTCCTTATGTACGACTCTCTTCTACAATATTCTTAATTAATTCTGAAAACTCCTTCTTCATTTAAGAATTTCCATTATTCAAACGATTTTCTTGCAAGAATTCCTTAGCTTTGTTTTAATTAATAAGAGAGCGCTTACAAGAGAAGGGTGATGAACACTTTGCTACCAGACCGTGTCACGATTATTGAGGTTGGACCAAGAGATGGACTTCAAAATGAAGCAAATCAAATTAAAACCTCTGATAAGATAAACTTCATTCATGCCTTAAAACTAGCTGGAATACAAGAGATGGAGATCACTTCTTTTGTATCTCCTAAATGGGTACCACAAATGCAGGACGCCAGCGAAATCGCAAGCAATTGCCTGGATAATAAGAGAAATTTTGTACTTGCACCGAATCGAAAGGGAGTTGAAAGAGTCAAAAACACCGACGTAACGGCGATCGCACTTTTCGCTGGTGTAAGTAATACGTTCAATAAAAAAAATAGCAATAAAGAAACTAATGAGCTGCTAAATGAATTAGTTCCGATCATCCAAGAGCTAAAAACAGAAGGTTATTTTGTAAGGGCTTGCATTTCAACTGCATTTTATTGCCCTTATGAAGGAAAAATCGATTTGAATGATACGATGAATGTTTGTCGAAAATTTGTGGATGCTGGGGTAGATGAACTAAGCGTTGCTGATACAATCGGGATGGCCACCCCCGAAGAAGCAGACCTTCTTTTTCGTTCGCTTCTAAAAGAGGTTCCTTCAACCTTATTAACCGCTCATTTTCATGATACGCGTGGAATGGCTCTAGCTAACATTTATGCATGCTTACAGGTCGGCATTTCTCGATTTGATACATCTGCAGGAGGACTTGGTGGTTGCCCTTTTGCTCAAGGAGCTACAGGAAATGTTGCCACAGAAAGTGTCGTCTATATGTTAGAGCGTATGGGCATAGAAACAGGGATTGATCTAGATAAATTAATGACTGCACTTGACCACATAGAACCTCATCTCTCAAGACCTATCATTACACCTTACAGAACAATTTATAATAAGGAAAATGAAAAATTTGTTAAGTAACATAAAAAAATTATGGTAAACTTAAAAAGAAGCACACTACCGCGTGCTTCTTTTTCATCCTTTAACAATCGTTAAGATCACACTATAAATTAATGCGAGTACAAGTCCACCAATCAGAGTAATACGGTCCATTTTTTGACCCTTAAACAAATTGAGGATACCTTTTACTACCATAAAAACAACAAAGAAAATAACAAAATACATCAAAAATGTCACGCTAGTGAAGCCCCCTATTTTTTATCCTTTAGAGATATAACGCATTCTAGGATTAATAATCTCATTATCACTCTTGAGCATAAAGCATTGGTATTTAGGTAAAAAATCAATCTTCATTTCTTTATCAAAAAAGACTGCGTACTGCTTCTGAATCAGCACAGAGCGAAAATTAGATTCGAGCTCCATGTTATAGTTTCCCTGCTTCCTATCGTTCACTAATTGTGTTACACCGTTCACGACACAGCCACAATCTTCTAGGTCATATTTTAATTTCAAATATCCCTCCTGGTCATGTTTTAATTGTTCAATTGCCTTATCAGTAAAGGTGATTTTCATACTATCCTTCCCCTCTCTTCTCTTCTATAAGAATGTCTATAAATTCAATCGCCCAGTCACACCATTCAATCCAGGTTTTCATTTGTCGCCTACCATATTCGAGCGTCAAATATTCACCTAACCGGTCTTTTTCAATTTGTTTATCAACGGTATTTTCTTCTTTCCATTGGTTCATATGATTAAGGACCATTTGGTGATGGTCTTTGCTTTCTTTAAGAAATTGAATCGCCTCATCTTTAGGAATGAGGTGAAACAAGGAAACCCGCATGAGCTGTTCATTTTTCATTTTAGGTGGATCCACTGTGTGATGAGCGAGCCACTCAATAAGCATTCTATATCCTTTTCCTTCAATAGAATAAATCTTTTTATCAGGTAAATCAATTTGTGGAACGATTTCAAAGCTCACTAAATTTTCTTTTTCCATTTTCCCCAGTTCACGATAAATTTGCGTGTGATGAGCAGACCAGAAATGGATCATCGTTTCTTTAAATTGTTGGGTTAATTCGTATCCTGTCGATGGTTTCTTCGTCAATAATCCTAGAAGAGCATATCGTAAAGCCATAACATCATTTCCTTTTCAGCAATTTGCTTCTTCTCCATTATAAACGTGTTTACAAGATCTTTGCACATTTTCAGTAGTAATACGGTATATTTGTATCGGTGAAGGACACAAATTGAGCGATCAAAAGGCTACAAGTTGATAACCGCTGCTTTGACCCTAAGCTTCCATACAACATATTTCAATAAAAAAATAGCCAGCTAATTAAACTGGCTATTGCTATTTTTACTCTATTATTCTTCTGTATTTATATTCAATTGTCCCTCGGCAATCTTTCTTGACTCATTTCCATAAGAATCCTTTACTCTCACTTCAATCTTTGCTCTTTTTGCTACTACATTAGAAGTTGCTGTCCAGTAACCTTCGTAATGCCCTTCTGATACTTCCATCATTGGAAATTCAGTCACACTTTGAGGCATCATAGTAGGATTGACAAGAGGCATCTGAATTGAAAAAGTTGCCTTTATTCCTGGCTTACTATCAAATTCAATTTTAACTGATTCACCAGCTTGAAGATTTTTATTCTGATCTGGCTTTAAGTTACGAATCTCCAAATTTTCTTGTTGGGTATAAACGGTAATGGATTTCTTTGTTTTATTTCCTGCTTTATCTTTTGCTACAACCTTGATATTATTTTCCCCTTGCTCTAACAAGATGCGAAGTGAATAATCGCCATTTTCCACTTTTGCTTTTTTTCCATTCACCTTCACCCAAGCAAGATTTTCATCGTTGACTTCACCATTGACTGTTACGGAGCCTTTATTTGTTTTCCAACCATCTTTTGGTGAAGTAATCGTTAGTTCTGGCTTTTCTTGATCCAAAATAACAAGAACAGCCTCTGATTCTTCTGTCATTCCCCTGTCAGTCGAGGCACGAGCTGTCAAACGATTCTCTCCTTCGCTTAACTGAATTTCTTCTGAAAAGTTTCCGTCATTATCCGAAGATGTCGTCACCTTTTCTTCACCATTATTGTAAAGCTTTACCGTAGTAGAAGGTGCTGTTTCTCCTTCAACGAGAATCGACTTCTTCTTCGTATATGATTCATCTTTAGGAGAAGTTATCTTAGGTGCTGTTAACTCATAGTCAACGACTGCACGAATCATATAGTTTCCTTCTTCTTCAGGAGTCTTCGACCATGCTCCGCTAACATATTGCCAGCTACGATCGACGTATTCTCCATCTTCATCTGTTGCTAGACCTGGAGCATTTGGATTGGCATCCGCTTGAATATAAGTGAGATAGAAATCCCCCTCTACAATAACTCCTTGATCAGATAGATCAACCATTGTCCATTCACCGTTTCGAAGAGCTGTCGCGTCAATTGGACCAGCGAGCTTCTTGCCTGGCGCCCCATCCGGGCCTGAAGCATCATGAATTTCTACTTTAAAATTTGTCCCACCTGGATTTGGCCATTCTGTATTCCAGAATCTAAATAATCCTCCTGTTACAAGCGCTCGTTCTTGGCCATCTTCAAGTGACATTTTCACAGCCCAACCGTTCCCAGCATCATAGAACGCTCTTGCATTTTCTGCTGTGCCATCGTCATAACCGATTTCACCTGCATAGCCAATAAATGGAGTAAGCTCTGCATTTTGTACCACTGTCTCGTTAGCTTCTACAGTGACGTTAAATGTTTCGCTATAGTAACCGGCCGCAAGAACTTTTAACGTATACTCCCCTTCGTAACCTGTTAATGAATAATGTCCTTCTTCATCAGTTTGAACAGGGGCTATAGCTGCATCTTCTACTAATAAAACAGTTGCTTCTTGGATTGGCTCTCCTGTTTCGCTATTCGTGATTGTTCCTTCGATTTCTCCTTCTGGTATCGCTTCTAGAGTGAAGTCTGCTTCTGTCACTTCGTCATCTACAATGGTTACTTCCTTCGTCTCTGACTGATAGCCATATGCTTCTGCAATAGCTGTGTAGTCCCCTGCTGCATGTATCATAGAATAGCTTCCATCTTCCAAGTTCGTTGTTGCAGAGCGCCCTGTCTCAAGAATAGACACTTCTGCTTGAACCGGCAGAGCTTGAGGTGTAGGTAATGGTTCCTCTTGAACTGGATTTTTACCATTAAGCAGCGGTGAAGGTTTTAATTTATCAGGATTAACTTTTTCTTTAGCTTTGGCACTTGAAGATTTTTCATCAGGTTGAATGGAAACTTTCGCGCTCTTTTTCTTAGCGGCAACTTCCATTGGCTCCGATGATAAACTTACATCGTCAATATACCAGCCCTGCTTCATCACACTACCATCCGTCTCAACCTGAAAAGCTATATATATTCGTTGATTTTCATAGGCTGATAGATCTACCTCTTCGCTCATCCATCCATCAGAAAGGTTATTGTATTCTCTAAGTGCTTCCCAATTTTCCTGATCGGTTGAAATGAATAGATGACCATAATCATAGTTTCTTTCAAGTTCATACCACTGATTAAAGTGAAGATATGCTGCGCCGTCTTGTAGATCGATAGGTGGCATCATTAGCGTCATATTCGCACTGTTATCATAAGCTCCATCAAGATTTGTACCATAAACTTTTTCTCCAGAGAATGCTTCAGGGCCAACTGTCGGCGCTCCCCACTCCCATGAATTATTTTCTCCCCAACTCATCCAACCCGCTGGCTCTGATTCAAAGTCGGTTTCATAACCTGTAGTGATACCAGGAATAATGTCTACCTGGTACTCATCGGTTGTGACAACATGACCTCCATAGTCTTCGATTTTGAACCTGTAACTAACAGAAGGTTCATTGACAGCTTCACCAGGGATCGTAGCTTGATAGGTTCCAGAAAGATAATTCCCATCAACTCTTAAAGCTTGAGTAGAAGTCCATTCTCCCTCAACATCATATTCAAGCTCCACATTGGTAACGCTAACATTGTCTGATGCCGTGATTGTTAAAGGAAGATCCATACCAGCATATGCCTCAGAAGCCGCCTCATGTTGATAGGTTGGTTCTTCTTCATCATTACCTTCTTTCATGACCTCTCCTTTTAATGTACCTAGTCCACTTATAACAGAAGACACGGCGTCAAAAGCATTCACTAATCCATACCCATAACCATTATTCGGAGAATCAGGAAATTCATCATCTGTCAATGGAGTAACACTATTTAAAAAGATGTCCTCTATTTCATCGACGGTTAAAGATGGATCTGCTTGACGAAGAAGAGCTACAATCGCTGATACGTGAGGTGCAGCCATCGATGTACCGTTCCATCCCCCTTCGTAGTTACTACCTGGTACTGCGGAACGTATATTAACGCCAGGAGCTGAAACATCAGGTTTAATTTCATCATAAGGCGATGGTCCCTGTAGTGAAAAGCTTCCGAGCGAATCATTAATGTCTGTTGCACCGGTAGCGAACGACTCTGGATAATTTGCTGGTGTTGCGATTGACTCTGGTCCTCCTGGATTAAATAACGTTGTATTACCCGCAGAAAATTCAGGGAAAATATCGGCATTTCGCCAATTTTGAACCATTGGACGATACCATTCGTCAAGCCCTGGCCCGCCTCCCCAAGAATTGTTCACGACATCAGGAGCCTTCTCAGGATGAGGATTGCCTTCAGCATCCTTAGGAGCAATAATCCATTCCCCTGCTTCTAGAAGGTCAATATCTGATCCTCCTTCTTCGCTAAATGCCTTTACTGCAATCCACTTCGCACCTGGAGCAACACCGATTTGGTTTGAGCCATCCGGTTCAACTCCAACCATTGTGCCCATTGTATGTGTTCCATGTGCAATGTCATCATAAGGTGCTTCCTCGCCACTAACCGCATCAAACCAGTTAAATTCATGATCTACCCCTTCAGCACTGTACCCTCTGTACTGTTCCATAAGAGCTGGGTGATCCCACTGAACACCGGTATCTATGTTAGCAATGACCGTCCCTGTCCCATCAATCCCCATATTCCATACTTCTGGTGCTCCAACACGATCAATATTCCATTCAATCGAATTGGTCTCTGTAGTGATTTGCGCTTTTGATTTCGCTTTTGTTTTTGTTTTTTCCGGAGTTGGTTGAATCTGTCTTATTTCATTAGGTAGAATCTTCTCCACTTCCGGCAATGAGGCAAGGTGCTTCATTACTTTTTTAGTTGCAGTTACTGCCATCCCATTCACAATGTAAAATGACTTTATGTCTTCTGCATTACCTTTTTGCTCTTGATGTTCTAAGTAAGTGATAACCTCTTGCTGAGTTTCAATCGCCGTTGACCTGAGCGCATTAACAACTGCTGATCTTAGCGTGATTTCAGCTTGGAATGAGGTTAGTTTTTTTTCCTTTGCTGTATCTTTCGCTTCTTTAGCTGCTTTAGTGGTGTCCGCTTGTTCAGCGAATTTTATCAAAAATGTCACTTTTTCATTTTTCTCGAAAGCTTTGGTTACTTTCTGATTAATCCGATCGCTTTCTTTTTTCATTGATACGGATGGTTCGTTTCCAGCCTTTACTTGCATGGCTGGCTGTATGAAGCTCGTGATGAGGAGAATAAAACAAGCAAATAGCATGACAATTCTACGATTTCGCTTCTTCAAATTTCTTCCTCCCTTATTTGTAGTGGTAAAGCGTTCACTTCCTCCCTCCTGTGTTCCAACTTCAATTCCCATGCTATACCAGTATTTATCAAAATAAAATCTAAAATGACAAAATTTTCAGAAAATGAATCGAATAAACCATTGTACTTTTAATATAAAAAAATGACTTATTTCCTGTTTATTTCTTCCAAAATGGTCCGAAAGTTAAGCTTATAAAGCTTATTTCGAAAATAGGTCGATTCACCTATCATTTTAATTCTTAAAATACTGTTAAGGCTAAATAACTACAATATATTTTTCAACCTATTAATCTCCACAAAAAGGAGGATTTTTACAAACAATATTAGATAAACTTTTTTTTATTTATTGGAAATTCTATTAAATTTACCATTTTCTGCTCAATTTGTGTTCGTCAACCCCTAATCGATATACACAAAAATCCGACAAACTTCTCGACTTCGCACTCATAAAGACATAGTAAATTAGGATGAATTCCAACGACATTAAACCACGCCGTTCTTTTAGAACGACGTGGTTTGTTTGTATCTTTCTATGAACTTTTTATCTATACGATCTTTTAATAGCCAAGAAAGATGATGGTGAACTTGAATGTTCCCATATAATAATAGACCTTTCTTTTGTCCTGTTGAAAGAATGGACAAATAAGTACTATTCGGTTTAAACCGGTATCCGCTCGTTTCATTCATAAAAGCCTTTATATTCCCCCATAAAATAGCAGCTTGTCGAACAGCGATAACTCCTGCTTTAGGTAGCTCTGGATACTGTTTAATGGAGGCACAGTCTCCCGCTGCAAAAATAGCGGGATATTCTTTTACCTGAAGCGTATCATCTACAAGTAAGTACCCAGCATGATCAATTGGTAGCTTAGATGTACGAAACATTTCTGGAGCCTTTGGGCCGGTTAACCATAAAACTTGGTCGTACTCAATATCTTTTCCTCCTGAAGTAATTAAGAGATTAGATGTTATATTTGAGACCTTTTCCTTCGTAATTACAGTGAGGCCTTTGTTTTGTAAAATATTTTTGACTTTCATTTGAGCTTTCTCTGTAGCTTTTTCTAAAATCGTTGAATGAGAAATTAAAGTAACTGGTTTTTTTCCTTCATATTTCCGTTTAGCTGTAAGAGCCAGTGCCATTTCAACACCACCGGCTCCTCCACCAATAACAACGGGTTCATTCGCATTCCACAATTTATTCGCTACTTCTTCAATTCGATAATTGGGTTTAATGCGAAGGGCATGTTTCCTTGCACCAGGAATCTCAATCCCAGCAGTTAACGACCCAATGTCGATAGACAAAATATCATACGACAGAATATCACCTTTTTCTGTCAAAACAACTTTACTTTTGGCATCGATGGAGATAGCAGCCCCATTAATATAATTAATGCCACTTGCCTTTGTTAATGATGGAATATGTATGCGTATTTCTTCTTCGTGATATAATCCTTCCAAATACCCAGAAAACATTCCTGAATAATACTGGTATTCAGAAGGAGAAACGAGCGTTACATCTACATCAAGCTTCTCTTCTTGAAGTCTCTTCATGAGATGAAGGTGCGCATGTCCCGCTCCAAGCAATAACAATTTAGTCAAACGATCCCTCCTCTTATCCTTACCTCACCCATTTAATAAACTTCTCTGAGACCTTTGGAAGCCAACCGTCAAATAATTTTTCTCTCCAATATAAATCTGCTGCCTGATTTAAGATCGCCCCTTTTGTTGGATAAGGGTGAATCACGGTCGAGATATCGCCAATTTTATGACCATGTTCTTTCGCAAAAACAATTTCTTGCATCCAACTTCCCGCGTCTTCGCCTACAGCATGAGCGCCTAAAATATGTCCTTTCATATCCGTAATCACTTTCACTAGTCCATTTTTCTTTCGTTCTGCTATAAACCGATCGACATCCTCCGTTCCTACTTTAAATACGCGAATATCACTGTGTTTTTCTTTCGCTTCCTTTTCCGTCATCCCAAGGTGAAACACTTCAGGATCTGTATAAGTAACCCAAGGAACGTTGTCATAACTCACTTTTCTTTTTAAACCGAACACTGCGTTCTGTACTATGAGCTTTCCTTCCATTCCAGCTCCATGAGTAAATGGAAATGTTCCATTTACATCACCTATCGCATAAATATGAGATTGACTGGATTGAAGTGAGTCATTTACTGTAATATAACCATTATTACTCTCAACATCTGCCGCTTTTAAATTTAATTGCTCTGTATTTGGCTTTCTACCAACTGACATCATAACAGCTTCTGATTTAATCGTTTTTTCTTCCCCATTATGCAGATACGTAATCACTTTATACCCGTTCTCTTCTTTAATTTCCTTAGCTTTTGCTGTATAAATTAAAGAGAGTTCTTTTTCTAATTCTTTTGTAACGAGAGGAATGATGTCATGGTCTTCCTTTTTAAAAATCGATTCTGACGTTTCTAGAATCGTTACTTCTGATCCAAATCTTGATAATGATTGAGCAAGCTCTAAACCAACTGGTCCTCCGCCTATAAACACCGTACTTTTTGGAAGCGAAGTTAAATTAAAAATGGTCTCATTTGTCACAAAAGAAACGTTCTCAATACCATTGAGAGGCGGGATTTTTGGACTTGAACCTGTTGAAATGACGATCCGCTTTCCTTTAATCGGATTCTTGCCATCGATTAGTACAGTGTGATGATCTTTAAATGAACCCTTCCCTCTAAAAATCTCAATCCCTAATTTTTCAAACCGCTCATCACTATCAACTTCTTGTATCTCATCGATCGCTTCCTGAACACGCTCAATGGCGCGATTAAACCGCACCTCTCCACTTACAGTTAGGCCAAACTCTGCGGCTCCTTTATAAACAGCATGAACTTCTTTTGCAGCAGTTATAAAAGCTTTCGAAGGCACACAGCCAAAATGAAGACAGTCTCCCCCAAGTCCAGGCTGATCATCAATCAAAGCAACTGACGCTCCCATATTTGCTGCTCCAGCAGCTGCAGTAAGTCCACCCGATCCTCCACCAATTACAATCAAGTCATACTCTTTCATTTGTTTCATCTCCCTATCCTAGAATCTTCTTTGCTTCAGCTAACCTTTGAAAGGCCGTAAAAAGTTCAATTGCTAAAAACACCAGAGTTAAAATGACTAAGATGTTGTGAAATAAGATCATTGCCGTAAATAAGATAAATCCTTCTGTTCGCTCAGCCGCTCCAGCCTGGTAGTAAAACGATTTAACCCCTTTTTTCTCAGATACCGCCCCTACTGTAAGAAAGATGGTCATAGCAAAAATGATTGAGGTGCTAAGCAATAAGAGTGCCCACATCGCCTCTGGAAATCGAAAAGCAAGGCCAAGAATAACGCTTATTTCGACGACTCGGTCAAAGCTAACATCTAGAACGGTTCCAAAAGCAGACGGATTTGTTTTGCGAGCCATCGTTCCATCCACTGCATCAAGATATCCTGAAACCCACAATACAATAACCGCCAAAATAAATTGTTCAAAATAAATTAGGAATCCAGAAGAAACCCCAACAATAAATGATAGAATTGTTACCTGATTCGCTGTTAAACCTACCCTTAGTAGTAAATCAGCTGTTCGATCCATAAAAGGCTGAACATATTTTCTAGCATGAGTATCTAACACGACCTATGCCTCCCTATTTAAGATCTTCCTCAACAGCTGACCCGAAGGCTTTCCTACGAATATATAAACTAATCAACAATAGGAATAGCAAAACCGCTGCAGCGATTAAGACTGTAGAGAAATTATTAGATAAAAAGCTTGCACCTAAGAAATTTAAAGCAAGGGCACCTGGCAACATCCCAAGTAATGTTGCTAAGTAGTATTTCCTACGATTCACATTAGAAACGCCACAAACATAACTGACTAGATCAAAATGGAGAAAAGGGACTAAGCGCAACAGTAACACATAAAGAAAACCTTTTTCTGAAAGTCGTTTCTCTAGCGTTTGCCCTTTTCTTTTCCACGATTCAGGTAGGATATTCAAACCGAGTTTACGGGCTACTGAAAAGAAAAGAAGAGCGCCTATTGAACCACCTACAACAGCCAAAAAGGTCCCAAGCAATGGCCCAAATACAAGTCCACCACTTACAGAAAGAATAGAAGTCGGGAAAAGTACGAACGGTCTACCAATGCAAATGAGCAAAAAAATTAACGGTGCATAAAAACCAAATGAAGCAATCCATTCACGAATATGAGAAGGGCGAAAATCGAATACGTATTGATTAAGCAAATAGATCAAGATGATGAGTATTGTTAATCCGAGACCTTTTGCAATTGTTTTACCTGTCATTGAACTCGTCTCCACTGCTCATCCTGCTTCTTATATTTTTTCATATCTTCTCGCTTAGCAAATAAAAGTACGTTTTGACCAGCTTCTAACTTTCGATCTGCCGCGACTAGTATACTTCCTTGATCAAACGTCACCCGATAGCATGGTATATTATTTTTTACTGTTACTGCCTTTACTTTTCCTTGCACAAATACGTAGTCCTTTTCAGATGGCTTCTGCTCCATTGGAACAGCCGTTACTTTATGAAGTGGAATAAATCCCTCTTCTAAAGCAAGACCTTCTCCTATAATTTTTGCACTTTCAATTGAAGAAGGGTTCGTTACTACCTCATACGGTTCCCCAATTTGAATAAATGTTCCATTGTTCATAACAGCAAGTCTGTCACCCATTTCAATTGCTTCATCTCGATCATGAGTGATGAACAAAGAAGTAATATTTTCTTCTGTTAATAGTTCCTTCACTTCACCGCGAAGCGACTCTCTAAGCGCGGCATCCAATGAACTAAACGGCTCATCTAGTAGGAGGAGATCTGGCTTTAAGACAAGTGCTCTAGCAAGTGAAACCCGTTGCTTTTGACCACCTGATAATTCATGTGGAAAGGCGTTTTTCAATTGAAGTAACTTTACTTTCTCCAACATTTGCTCAGCCTTACGTACACGTTCTTTCTTTTTCCATTTTCTTCTTTTCAACCCGTACGTTACATTTTCAATAACTGTTAGATGCGGAAATAATAAGGAATCTTGAAACATGAGAACGACCGATCGCTCTTCCGGCTTCAGATTTACGATCGATTTTTGTTTCAAACAAATTTCTCCTTCACTAATGGCTTCTAAACCCGCAAGACACCTAAGTAGGGTAGTTTTCCCACACCCTGAAGGCCCTACGATAGTAAAATGTTCACCACTTCGCATATGGAAAGAAATATTTTGGAGAATCGGGATTTTTGAGTAGTATTTACTCATATTCTTGCATTGTAGTAGCTGGTTCAAATCAATCTTCCTTTCAAACGCGATTTACAGCTCGAATAACCAGCCTTAATACTATTTCAACTCCTCCAATAAAAAGGAGAGGAAGCAGAGCAAATAATATGGAAAACCCCGCAATTACTGCCTCATTCGAACTAGAAAAATAAGGATAATAGAGAAGGGAAAGAGTCATAACGTTACCGCCCCCTATAATAGCTGTAAGCGCATATTGTCCTAATGAAATAACGAATGTGAGAAGCATAAGGCTTCTAATACTTGGTAGCAATAGAGGAAGGGATATCGTAAAAAAACGTAGATATGGCCCTGCTCCTAATACGGAAGCCTGCTCACCTAACGAAGTGCCTAAGCGTTCATAGCCTGCCCGCATAATTCGGATCGCATAAGGTAACGTTGGGATTAAATGAACAAGGACTACTCCTAGAATCTGATCTGCTAATCCAAATCGAATCATCGTAAATTGCAATCCCATTGCTAGTAACATTCCTGGAATTAAAATCGGCGATAATAAAGCTATTTCAATGATCGATTTCCCTTTAAAAGAACAAATCGATAGGATTTTAGCTGCTGGTAATGAAAGCAATAAATTTAGGAGCACGACATATAAACCCACCATTAGCGTTGTAACGATTGACTCCCTCAATGAAGGATCCCTAAATATGCTTTGCCATCCATTTAAGCTATAAGCTTGTGGTAATAATTCAGGAAACCTCCATCCTACCGAAAAACTTTTTAGAGTTACAACGACAAATGGGAGAATAAAAAATGCAATAAAGATTACCACCATTAAGCTTGTAACTAACTCCCTTTTCCCTAAACGAGTAAAAACGAATCTCATCTACCTCTCCCCTTTACCATTCTCAGTCGATGCTGTTGTACAGCCCCAATACAAAGCATAGCTAAGAGAAGAGCTAGTACACCTGGGAGAATCATTGCCGAAAAAGCTAGAGGGCGTTTACTCCAATCTCCATCGTAGAACCATTCATAAGCTCTAACAGGTAACATCTCAGGCCTTGTTACTCCTAATAGATAAGGAATTTCAAATGCAGAAGCGATAAAAGCTACTAATATTACGCTCGTCTCCACTATGACTGGAAGTAACCATGGAAACTCCACAGTCTTAAAAGCATCCCATTTATTCCCTCCAAGCGTTCTCACAACTTCACCATAGCGATGATCAATTTCATAATATACTGGTAGCAACATAAGAATAACAAATGGAACCTCTTTCCAAACATATGTTAAGATCATTCCTATGCCAAATTCTTCTTGAACGAGAATTGGAAAATCCGATCGCTGATCTAACAAACCTAGTTGATAGAAAAGAGAGGAAAATAACCCGCTTTGTGAAAAAAATAAATACACTAAATATCCTGCTACAAAATGAGGGATTAAAATTGGAATCCACACGAGTATTTTAGAGGAGGAGTTTTTAAAAAATTGGTATAACATCCTGGTCATTATTAATCCTATCATTAGCGCTAGCAATGTGGATAGAATAGCAACTCGAAACGTTAATTTCAAAGAATGAAAGAAAGTATGACTGTTGAAGAGCTGTACATAGGAAGCAAACGTCCACTCTCCCTCGATTGTTTGAAAGCTTTGAGCAATAGCGGACCACAAACCGTAACCAACAAGCAACATGGTCACCGCTAACGCCGGTAATAAATGTGTAATCACTCTCTTTTTATTGTTCAAGAATCCGCTTTGCCCATTCATTGTTAATCCACTCCGTGTATCCTGTATCCAAATCGGGTAATTTATTGTTGCTTAATAACTCAGCGGAAAGAACGCTATCTCCTCGATTAATCTTCTTAATTTGTTTCTGATCCATTTTATTCAGCATATTGAAATTCAACACAGTGCCTTCTCCCCAAAGAGTCGGGTCCATCTTTGCGATTTGGGCTTCTGGCGATTCCAGAAAATTAATAACAGTCATTGCTCCTTCAGGATTCGGACTGTTAAAAGGGATACTTAGATAATGCGTATTTGAAATAGAACCTGGATCTTCTAAAACAAACGATTTGGTACTCTTTGGAAATGTACCATTTTCAATTAAACTTTCAGCCCTCGCTTCATTGAACCCCATCGTCATCCAAACTTCTCCTTGGCTATAGAGAGTATCAAGTTTTGTCAACGACTCAGGGTACGTTTCGCCTTCGCGCCAAAGATCTGGTTTAATTTCCTTTAAGTAATTCCACACGTATTTTTCTCCAGACTGTATAACCTCTTTGTTATACTCTTCCGCCATAAGCGCTGACTTTTCCCCCGTCCCTTTTACAAGCAGATGCTTAACAAATGTGTTGCCCGTAAAATCTGAGACGTTCGGATACGTGAACTTGCCTGGATGATCTTGAATCCACTTTTTTAACTCTTCAAGTGAACTTGGTGGGTTATCAATGTGAGTAGAATTATAATGAAATACATACTGCACATTTCCCCACGGCGCTTCCAATCCGTCAATTTTTGTTCCTTGATCGAATAAAGCAATTTGATTGTCTGTTCCAATATATTTTTGGAAATTCGGCAACTTCTGTGAAAAAGAGCCAAATAATAAATCAGCTTGTTTTGCATTCTTGAAATTTGCTCCGTTAATCCAGATCACGTCAATCGTGCCATTTCGTTTATTAGCTTTTTTCTCTGTTAAAAGCTTTTGCATAAATTCCTCGGTATTCATCGGCTGACGCTTAAGTGTAATCCCATATTCCTCTTTTAATTGAGGTTTAGCCCACTCATCTATATATTGGTTAATCCCTTCATCTCCACCCCACATGAATAAATTTACTTCCGTGCCTTTTGAAGTCTTCGCAATTTCATTCCAATCTTTAGTTAATACGTCTTCTTTGCTAGATGTATTTATGTCCTTATTAGCACAGGCTACTATAAAAAACAGCGCTAACATACAAAACATGAACTTGATCTTCATCTCTTTTCCCCCTTCTCTAACATATCGTAGCAATTATACTTACTTTTTGACGAACTTGATTGTGCTTCATTTCGCAAAAAAGACTTGATCCTTCCTTAAAAGTATACCTTTTTTATAATACCAATGCTGTAATTACCCATACAGTTCTCGTAAAAAAAACAATAGCCACGAAGGCTATTGCTTTTATAAAGGTAAGTTAAGTTACCCGCTTTAAAATTAGCTTTTTTGCATTTTTCTTCGAACTATCACACCTGTGGCTGCCATTGTTGCAAGAATTGCTGCCAATATCCATTCAATTGGCATTTGTTGTTCCGCTGTACCGCCCATACCAGTCTTCGGCATGTCCGTTGGCATAGCATCCATAGCAAATTTATCTGGGAACTGGTCTACAAAAGCACCTGATAAACCTTTAGCAGGCATATACATATGGGCATAAGCTTCACGAACAGAATCATACGCAGCATCATAATCTTCCATTGTATAGTTATCAAATGCAGAAATTAGTTGGTTAACATGCTCTTGAAGTCCTTCAGATAATGCACCTGCTTCTAATCTTTCTTCTGTAGCTGTTTCAAGAAAACTTGAAAAATCAGCTCTATAGTTTTCTAGTGCTTTCATAGCTGCTTCTTTTGCTTCTTCATCTTCAGCTCCTGTAGCTTGAACGTACTCAACAAAGTTCCCAATATGTCCAGACCACATCTCTTTAAATTGATTACCCGCTTCTTCACCATAGACAGATGTAATGGCTGCAGCTAAATCATCTGTATTCTCACTCAGTGCAGCTGCTGAAGCATCGAAGTCTTCTGATCCATCAATACCATTCTGCATTGTCATCATAGCAAGACCAGCATGTTCAGATAATAGGTGACCTAGTGTTGCACGAAGATCTGATGCAGGTGTCACAGCTTTAGTGTTTTCAAATTTATCAGGGAACTGATCCGTAATGGCTCCAGAAAATCCTTTCGCAACCATTTGCATGTGCGCAATAGCTTCACGTTCCTTTTCATACGCCATGTCATAATCTCCATCTACATAGCTATCGAATGCTCCAATTAATTGATTAATATGTGCTTGAAGTCCTTCAGATAACGTTTCTGCTTGGAGGCGTTCACCAGTAGCATTTTCTAGAAACATGGAGAAATCTTCTTTATATCCATCTAAATTGTCTAACGCTTTTTGTTTTGCATCTTCATCTTCATTCCCCGTTGCTTTCACATAGTCCACGAAGAAACCGATATGATTACTCCAAATTTTGTTAAATTCAGCACCAGCTTCTTCACCGTAAACGGATGTAATTGCTGCCGTCAGATCCTCTGTATTTTCACTTAAAGCACCAGCAGAAGCTTCAAAATCTGCTGAACCTTCAGCACCTTTTCTCATTGTTTCAACAGCAAGATAAGCATGTTCACTTAACAAATGACCAAGATCAGCTCGAAGATCTGCACCTGGTGTTTCTACCGTAGGCTTGTCCATATGATTTTCTCCATCGTGAGCAAAGGCTCCAGCTGTTGGGATTAATAGTGAAAAACTTAGTGGAACAATGAGAAGTCCTTTTTTCCAATCAATCACTTTCTTCTTCATATTCTTTTCGGTATTCATTTTCAAATCCACTCCCCTTTTTTTTGATTTACAATTAGCTAACGGAGAGAAGTTCAATTTGGATCATTTTTTTAAAATTTCTTTTTAACTTATACTAAAAAAGTCAGCAACCCCTCTACATCATGAGTTTTGCTGACTAGAATTATTGTATGTTTTTTTAAAAAAGTAAATATACAGCAAAACAAGAAGCAGAAGAAATCATCTATTCGAATTCCTTTTCTACATTTATCATCAGGTAGATCTAAATCTTCTTCAGAAAACTGTTCTTCTTTAAGTCAATCAGCATGATTATGAAACCATTTTATTCCTAAAAGCAAGGTGAGGCATCTTTTATAAATTCAATCCCTTTTATCCCCTTACTACTCTTTCAAAAGTAAATAGGAAAAGCCCCATGTCGGGAAATACATGGGGCTCACACTATATATTTTAAGGGGGACAGGAACCGGGGAAGTTCCTGTAAAGCTAGTGTAGCAGGATCCATAGTTGAAACCTTAATTATGAGTGGTTTTTCACATTCTTTTAATAAATGAAAAGAATGGCTTTCCTTATTTGTATACCATAATCGTTTGCAGCTCTCGGAAACCAATATCTTTATAAATATACTTTGCAAAGTTGGAAGAATAAACATTCAACCGAATTTCCTCATAACCCTGTTCTTTAAAATTTTGTATACTTGCTTCCACTAGCTTCTTTGAATAACCTTTTCCACGGAATTTTGGAAATACAAACACATCATAAATAAAGCCGTGTTTACTTTCAGTAAAGTAATCGGTGTTCTCACCTAATAATACCCAACCTGCTATTTCTCCACCGTCTCGATAAATCAGATGATAGCCACCTCGATCAAGAATAGAGGAAACAATTTCAAGAGCTTTTTCTTCTTTCACGATCCCTGGATTTGTCGTTCCTTCGTTCACTGACTGAATGGAATTAGACAAAATATAATCTCTTTCTTCAAATGTCGCTCGTTCGATCACACCATTTCCCTCCATCGCCAAAATCTCTCATATTGCGTTTATTCTTGATAAGTAATGCGTGTTCCTTCCTAATAACAGATTACTATATTATCTAAATGATAACATGGTAGAAATCTAACGAAAAAGCTGTTTGTGTGTGAAATGAATGAATCTATTCCTTCGTTCTAGCATAAACACATGTACTAACGAACTTGCTTTTATCAACCGATCGACGATCATTTTTTAAAATCGCTTCAAGCTGAAAGAAACATCGCTCTGCTACTCTTCGACTTTGCCAATTTTCCGCATTGCATCGAATTTCAATTCTCTTTGCATGGAGCTCCCGCATCGCAAATTCAACGATCCCATTAACAGCTTCAGTCATATATCCTTGTCCACTATGGTTAGAATCAATCCAGTAACCGATTTCAAACTTAGGAACCTTCCAATCAATGCGATGTAAACCAGAAGAGCCAATAAAATTGCCAGTTTGCTTATGAAAAAGCAACAATCTTAAGTCTTCTCTTTTTAGAAAGGCTGCGTTCGATTCTCGAATATTTGCTTCCACTTCCGTTTCGGTTTGATTCATATGAGCAAATAGCATATATGGCATAAGATCTATTAAAGAGGTTTTAATCGACTGATGAACAGCTTTACCATCACCTGGTACTGGATATCGAATGTGTAAACGCTCTGTGTAAAATTCATTCGGAAAATTAAGCTGAATCGGTTCCATGAAAACTTCCTCCAAAAACACTAAAAGATGTCAGAATTATATCATTAATAAGAAATCTGTCAAGAAAAACAGCTTTTATTCGCATCTCTATTATTGTAATACGATGTTCATGAAATTCACTTTTTAATAAGGGTTCCTGTGTCATTTAATTGCTGAGGTATTTTAGTTATATTTCGAATCATATGCGGCGGATCCTTTAAACAGGTCTTTATTCACGTTCTCGCCTACTATATACTAGACATCATATCCCATTACAAGGAGGGTTTCTATTGGATCTTACACTCATTTTACCATTCTTAGGAGCTGCCGTTCTTTTAACGATCATGCCAGGTCCTGACAATTTATTTGTGTTAGCCCAAAGCATCACTCAAAACAAGAAAGCAGGTTTTGCCACCTCCCTGGGTCTCTGTTCTGGCCTTATTGTGCATATTTCAGCTGCAGCTATAGGCATTTCAGCCATTCTCTACCAATCATCATTTGCATTTACGGTCGTTAAGTTAATGGGGGCTGGGTATTTACTATTTATGGCATATGAATCTTTGAAAGACCGTAACAAAACCTCCACTCTCCAAGAGCAGCCATCACAAACTTATTTGGCACTATATCGAAAAGGCATTTTAATGAATATCTTAAACCCAAAAGTATCTTTATTCTTTCTAGCTCTTCTACCCCAGTTCATTAACCATGAAGCTGCTTCTCCTACTTTTCAAATGATTTTTTTAGGCTTTGTTTTCATTTTACAAGCCCTTATTATCTTTTTTCTAATTAGCATATATGCTGGGAAATTAGCAAAGGTTATAGCTGGAAATGCAACATTATCTAGACGATTTAACCTTTTAAAAGCAGGGTTACTCACCTTAATCGGCATTCAAATTGCACTTAGTAAGAATTAAAAACAGCGCCTCTAATCCGAGGCGCTGCCAAAACTTATTTTTTTAAATGCATCTTATTGAGCGGTATACCCACCATCAATGAGTAGAGCCTGTCCCGTAATACTCTTCGCTGCATCGCTTGCAATAAACATTGAGTAATCAGCAATCTCTTGTACTTCAAGCAAGCGTTTCTGTGGAACTAGCGGATAAATGACTTCCTCTAATACTTTTTCAAGCTCCACTCCACGTTCTTTTGCTAGATCTTGCATTTGACCTCTTACAAGAGGTGTATCCACATAGCCAGGAGCCATTGCATTCACTGTAATGCCATGCTCCGCACCTTCAAGTGCCGAAACTTTTGTAAGTCCAATGACACCATGTTTTGCACTATTATAAGCAGCTTTACCTGCGAATCCAATGACACCATTGATTGACGCCATGTTAATAATTCGGCCGAAACCCTGTTCCTTCATAATTGGGAAAGCATGTTTTGTTGCAATAAATGGAGCTGTTAGCATAATATCTTGCATCATTCTGAATTTCTCAGTTGGAAAATCTTCCATTCGAGATACATGTTGAAGACCCGCGTTATTAATAAGTACATCTAAGCGACCATATTCTTCAACTGTGCGATCAATCGCTTGTTTGATTTCATCTTCACTTGTAACGTCAGCTTTAATCCCAATTACTTCATAGCCCTTATCTCTTAGTTTTTGGGCTGCTTCCTTTGTACCCTCTTCGTTTATATCAGAAAGAACAACTTTTGCACCATTTTCTGCAAATGTCTCACCAATTTCAAATCCAATTCCTCTCGCTGCTCCTGTAATAAATACAGTCTTGTTGTTTACCATGAAAAGTTCCTCCTACTGTAAATCCTAAATTTCTTTCACGCCACTATTTACCCCATCTCGTGATTTTAAAACAATCTCATTAAGATTTTTTCTCACTACCATTTGTTTCATTGGACTAGTCTTTGGGTAGTGAAAAATAGACAGAATAATCCATAATCGAAGGGAGAATACAGGAAATGAGGGTCCCTTTTTCCTTTTATGTAATCGGTATCATTTTAATGTCTGGATGCTCTAATCTATCCGTTTTAGATTCTAAAGGTACGGCTGCAGACTCAGAGCTAAAATTACTTTACCTTAGTATAGCTTTAATGGTAATTGTCCTACTTGTCGTTTTCAGTCTTTTTATTCGCTTTTTAATAAAGTACCGTGAGCGCCCTGGACAAGAAAATGACTTCCCTACTCAAATCGAAGGAAACAAAAAACTTGAAACCACATGGATTGTATTACCATTTGTGATTTTATTTATCTTAGCAGTACCAACATTTGCTACTACATATCAGCTTGATAATAAAGCAGAATCAATGGATGAGCCTCTCGTCATTAATGTGACCGGAAAACAATTTAGTTGGGTTTTTTACTACCCCGAATTTGAAATCACGCTCGAAAATGAAGTAAAACTTCCAGTAGATCGTCCTGTTATCTTTAACCTTCATTCCGAAGATGTTATTCATTCTTTTTGGATCCCACAACTAGCGGGAAAAAAGGATGTACTTCCTCACAAAGAGAACCAGCTTACCTTAACACCTCTCGAAACTGGAACCTATGATGGAAAATGCGCTGAGTTTTGTGGCGCAAGCCATGCATTTATGACGTTTGAAACAACAGTGGTGGAACAAGAAACATTTAAACAATGGACGAATGTTGCTGACAAACAGGAGGATTAAACGATGAAAGCACTATTAGACTACTTTACATCCCTGCCATCAGATATACTGCTTGCAGACGTCTCTTTTATCATCATAGCCGTCATCATTTGTTATTTATTAACAAAGCATTCGAAATGGGAATGGCTCTGGGGATGGATTACTTCAACAGATCATAAAAAAATTGGCATCATATATTTACTTGTTTCATTTCTCTTTTTCATCAGAGCGGGCATCGAAGCACTGCTTATACGAATGCAGCTTGCCTTTCCTAATAATGATTTCTGGGTTTTTCAAGGGGATCGATTTAATCAATTAACAAGTACACATGGAACTGTCATGATCTTTCTTGTTGCAACCCCTCTATTAATTGGATTAATGAATGTTATCGTTCCTTTACAAATTGGAGCAAGAGACGTTGCTTTCCCTTTCATGAACTCTTTAAGTCTATGGCTATTTATTTCTGGTGGTATTTTAATCAATGTAAGTTTCGTTGCAGGTGGCTCGCCTAATGCCGGATGGACATCGTATGCACCTCTCGCTTTAAACGACTATACACCTGGGCCAGGCAATAACTATTATCCTATAGGACTACAGGTCGCTGGACTTGGAACAATTATGGGGGGAATCAATTTTATTGTTACGATTCTTAAAATGAGGGCTCCTGGCATGCGATTTATGAGAATGCCTTTATCCACGTGGGCGATGTTTATTACATCTATTCTCATCGTATATGCATTTTCTGCTCTTGCTGTCGCTCTTCTATTGCTAACATTCGAGCGACTTTTTGGAACGGTTATATTAACAGGAGGAGAAGGAAATCCGATCATTTGGCAACATCTTTTCTGGATATTTGGGCACCCAGAAGTTTATATCATTGCCTTACCTGCGTTTGGAATATTTTCTGATGTAATTAGCACATTTTCTAAACGGAAACTATTTGGTTATCCATCTATGGTATTCGCCATTATCCTTATTGGATTTCTCGGTTTCATGGTCTGGGTACATCATATGTTTACAGTAGGATTAAGTACAAATATCACTATTTTCTTTGCACTAACAACAATGTTAATCGCTGTTCCTACTGGGATAAAGATCTTTAACTGGCTATTTACGATGCGGGGAGGTAGGATTCGGTTTGATACTCCTATGCTCTATGCACTAGGATTTATCTTCACTTTTGTTATCGGTGGTGTGACAGGCGTTATGCTTAGTGTCGTTCCAGCAGATTATCAGTATCATGATAGTTATTTTGTCGTAGCACATCTCCATTACGTGATCATTGGGGCAACAATTTTCGGAGTTTTCTCAGGTGTATACTATTGGTGGCCAAAAATGTTCGGTAAGTTTTTAAATGAAAAACTCGGTAAATGGAACTTCTGGACTTTTGGGATTGGCTTTCACTTCACTTTCTTTCCTATGCATATTATGGGACTGATGGGAATGCCACGCCGGGTGTTTACCTACCCAGAAGGTGAGGGATTGGGCTTTTTAAATTTCATTAGCACATGTGGTGCCTTTTTAATGGGGGCGGGCGTATTATTTTTTATGATAAATATTTACATAACGACCCGCTCCACGCAAAAAAACACGTTACGGGATCCATGGTTTTCACGCGGTCGTACGCTTGAATGGACGATTCCATCACCTCCGCCACCATATAATTTCGCACGTCTTCCCCTTGTCAAAAGTCGCGAACCACTTTGGGAAGCTTATGAAAACGGATATAAAAATATTGATTTTATCGGTGAATATGAAGATATCCATATGCCTAATTCTACTTCTCTTCCATTCTTTATGGGGATTGGATTTCTGATCGCTTCATTCGGGTTTGTATTCGAAATATGGGTAATCGCTATTATGGGGATGGCAGTGGTTTTTCTTTTAATGGGTATTCGATCTTTCCAGCATAAATCCGGTATCCATATTCCTAAAGAGGTGGTAATGGCTGAAGATAAGGGGGCTGAGGATTAATGGAGACGACCGATCCAAAGCATCTATACGACACACAACAAGCTCAAATGAACATCTTAGCTTTTTGGTTCCTTATTGGTGCTGAAGTTGTCGTATTTGGTTGCTTATTTGGCATTTATCTCGCCGTAAAGTCTTTTACAGGCGATGGACCTGGTCCAGAAGAATTATTTAAATTAAACGAAATTATGGTTTCGACTGTTATTTTACTATCCAGTAGTTTCACTTGTGCATTAGCCATCTATTTTTTAAATCTTACTAAGAAGGCATGGACTCTCCTATTCTTTCTTATTACCATTGTCCTTGGATTGGGTTTCATTGGATTAGAAATAAGAGAATTTACTCTCTATGTTGGAGAAGGCGCTTCAATTTCCACAAGTGCTTTTCTTGGAGCGTTCTATATGCTGCTAGGTACTCACGGCGTTCACGTTTTGTTTGGGGTTACCTGGATTGCCTTATTATTAGTGCAACTTTGGCTTAGAGGAATCAACCAAGAAACAGCACCTAAATTATTTATTGCGAGTCTTTATTGGCATTTTATCGATGTAGTATGGGTGATGATTTTTACTGTTGTCTATTTAATAGGGAAGGTGTGAAGAGAGTGAATAAGCAAAAAAAAGAGATTCGTAAGCTATCCCTTTCATTCATCTTCATGATTTTATTAACAGCTGTCGCCTTTATCCTTGTTCTATATCACCTTATTTCACCACCTTACTTAATCATTCTATTAATCTTTTTTGCGCTCATTCAAATCTTTATTCAGTTAGATCGATTTATGGACATACGTGAAAAAGAAGGTACTTATCGTTTCACATCTTTAATAGGTGGTAGTTTCGTAGCACTGCTCGCGATCATTTTATTAATCCTTCTGTAACTTTTCACGGTAGAAATAAAGACAAAAATAACCCGGAGCCTATTGCTCCGGGTTCCTGTGTTTGTATGAATCATAACTAGCAGCATCTTTATTCTTCGATACACCTAGCTCTTTACCAAGTAATAAAAGTGACTGGTTAATTCTCCAAACATAATATAGATCATTCACAAATTTTTTCACTTCTTGATCATCTGATAGGATGTTCTCCGACAGACCCTCAATAAATTCCCGTTCTTTGTTTAAATTGTACATCATTAACCCCGCTTCACCTTTTAGAAGTCTTAGAACGGTTAAGATATTGTGCTTAATGATCTTCTTTACTAGATCAAGCGTCTTTTCTGACCCTTTCACAATGGTTGATCGATTATTACGATTTGTTGAAGCGAGTAAATGCTTGGCAAAATAATTAATCGCTGTAAGGACAGTTAGCCAGCGTTCAATTCCAGAACGAGCTAGAATGGCTGGCCTGTTACGAAGTGGCCTTGCATCCTCTGTTATTTTCCTCATTTGTTCATCAATACGAAATGCTTGATTTGTGAAATCATAATGTTTATTACCTTCTGTAAAAGAGTCGAGATAATCTGCCACATAGGAACTTAATTTGGTTAGAAAATCGTCAGCTGTATTTGCAACCTTTTCACGTGTACTTTTCGGATAAATGATTGCGGCAGCTAAAAAGCCTATAATCGCTCCAGCCAGCGTATCGAACACACGAGCCATTAGGATCTGTTCTGTGATCCCACCTAATAGAAAGTCATACATAATGGCGATGAGCATTGTCATCCAGAACATCATCATCGCATAAGAAATAGACAATAAATAAAATGCCATAAAAATACAGCAAAATAACGCAATCAATTCTAAGATCACTTGGCCAGCAAGTAAATGAGCCAGTCCAAAACCGGCAACTGCTCCAAAAATGGTTCCAAGGGATCTCTGGAATGCTTTTTGAAGCGTCATTCCCACTGTGTCTGTCCCAAGTAGTACAACAAAAGCAGAAAGAAGAACCCAGTATTGATGAGCTGGTGATAGAAAATAACCGAGGATAATCGCCGCTGTTCCTGCGACAATAGCCTGCAAAGCTTTAATAGTGGCAGCTCTAGGCTGTTTCGACTTTTCTTCTGTACTTACATTCTCTTTCTTTATTTCTTCAGCATCCTCTAAACGCTCTTTCTCTTCAATATTTGCGATTCTTCTTTCTCCTAGCTCAACCGAACTATCTACAAGATGATTCGCGATTGACTCAATCCTTCTAATGAGCCATAGCCAATCTTTATTTTGATGATTGGAAACTCTAAGCTCAATTAGTTGATGCTTAAGTTCTTCAATCACATTTTCCGTTTGTTTTAAGTTCCCTACAATATCATGACTTCTTAACACTTCAGCATCTCGCACAGATTCAACCAGTTTATAGAGCAGCTTTCTCACTTCGTTATGCTCCAATGCGTGTAGTTCCTTCATTCTCTTAACAGCAGGATAAAGCGTTTCAATTAACATCTCAGCATCAAAAACATACATTCTCAGTTGCTCTGTGTCTATACCTGGCCATACTTCTCCTGGATCTGTAGTTGTTAACTGACCGGATATCACCTGAGCGTACTCGTTTAACTTTTTGACATCACGTTTTAGTAAGAGTGCCCTATAGCGATTTGGAGTCGGGTCTGCAATGGCATCAAGAACAAGATCCAGCGTTAGATTTGTTTGAATATGGAAGGAGTTCATACTTCGACTAAGCTGCCTTTTCGGTTTGTTTCTGAAAAAGATAAAATGATAAAGGTAAGAAAATCCTCCACCTACAAAAATTCCAATAATGAATCCTGGCAAATCAGGTGGCTGAAGATTTAATAGGGTGGAAAAATAAATGGATAAAAAGGCAATCATAAAGATACCAAAATATCGAAACCCATAATGCTGTAAATAGTAGGCAAAAAAGATTACCAATAAAAACAACCCATCTGTCATAAAGGGAATTGAACTAAGATAGGTTCGAACGGTAAGCCAGATCATACTTGAAATGACTAATAAAAGCGCAGTGATTTTCTTCTTCTTATCTGTGTCATCATTCACAAGCAATAATGATAAAAGACTGACCACCCCTGCAAGTATGGCCGGAGTAAATG
This sequence comes from Guptibacillus spartinae, assembly GCF_028610625.1. Taxonomy (GTDB): domain Bacteria; phylum Bacillota; class Bacilli; order Bacillales; family Guptibacillaceae; genus Guptibacillus; species Guptibacillus spartinae. The sequence continues at coordinate 61,897 of NZ_JAQQWU010000006.1, read as the reverse complement.
AAATGTTAAGTAATGATGTCACCCATAGCATGAACATGACGGAAGAAAAAACGCTGATTGTAATTCTTGCTGCTTGATGTAACCTTGTCCTGCCGGGGTCTGCAGCAGCTAAACGAGCCCACCAGCTTTTTATGATCGTTTTTTTATTTTTAGTCAACATAAGTTAATCATATCGAAAATACACCAATTCTGCCAACTTTGTGTACCAATTTCTTTGTATCTCTACTGAGCTGACTTCCATATTCCTTACCTTCTCCTTCTAAATCATGAATTGTATATTTTTAAAAGAGCATTGCGCAGAGAAAAGCCTTTGAAGGTTAACCTTCAAAGGCTTTTTTACTAAACGGTTTTTAAATCTTTCTTTGCTTTTGCTTGCGTCTTCTGTTTTCTTGGAACTTCCTCATTAAAGGATTTCAACATTCCCCAGCATGTAAACAGAAGGATAATCGTTAGCGGAAATGCACTGACGATTATCGCCGTTTGCATGCTTTCAAGACCACCAGTTATCATCAAAACAACTGCAGAAGCTGATAGAATAAAGCCCCAGCTGAACTTCACGAAGTTGGGAGGATTTAAGCTTCCGTTTGTTGTTTGCATACCTAATACAAAAGTTGCCGAATCAGCTGATGTGATAAAGAAGGTCGAGATTAACAATAAAGTTACGACTGTTAATATGCCTCCTAATGGAAGTTGCTCATAGAGATAAAACAAACCAGTCTCAAGACTTTGACCTGCTATGTCCGTTCCCTGTGTAAAATCAAAGAAAATCCCAGAGCCTCCGAATATACCAAACCAGAAGGCACAAACCACCGTTGGCACAACTGTAACTGCAATCATAAACTCTCTAATAGTCCGTCCTTTTGAAACCCTCGCGATAAACGTTCCAACAAACGGCGACCAGGCAATCCACCATGCCCAGTAAAAGATCGTCCAATTCTGAATCCATGATTCGCCTTCTGCGTTCATTGGGGCCAATCTCATCCCCATCGCAAAAATATTTTGGACATATTCACCAAATGTGGTCACAAATAGATCTAATACAAACTTCGTTGGTCCTAAAACGACGAAAAGGATTAGAAGGACTACGGCTAGAGCCATATTTGCATTACTTAAATACTTAATCCCTTTTTTAATGCCTGTTCCTGCTGATACTGTAAAGAGTACAGTAATAATGCCAATGATAATTAATTGAACTGTGAAATTATTAGGGATGTTTGTTAAGTAGCTTAATCCCCCATTGATTTGTTGAGCGCCCAATCCTAACGAAGCAGCGACACCAAAAATTGTTGCAAAAACAGCTACGACATCAACCGTAATCCCGATTGGGCCTTTGACCTTATCGCCTAAAAGCGGATAAAGCGTAGCACTCATTAATCCTGGGGCGCCTTTTCTGAATTTGAAATATGCTAATGCTAAAGCGATCGTAGCGTAAATCGCCCAGGCATGAAAGCCCCAATGTAAATAGGTATAGCGAAGAGCAAGGTGAGCGGCTTCAACCGTTCCTCCTTCACCATATGGCGGTGTAGAAAAGTGGGACATCGGTTCTGATACTCCAAAGAACAATAGCCCTATTCCCATACCGGCGCTAAACAGCATAGCAAACCAGGTGAGTCTACTATATTCAGGTTTGTCGGTGTCCTTTCCTAACTTGATATGACCGAATCTGCTAAAGATTAAATAGGTCGCAAATACTAAAAAGAAAGTAGCAGCTAATTGATAAAACCATCCAAACTGATCTAAAAAGAAATTTTGGGATACCGTCATAACATGATCTAGATTGTCAGGCATAATCACTCCCCAACTAACAAAGACAATTGCAATCACAATGCCAATCCAAAAAACATTTGTTACCTTGTGCATTCTGTCCACTCCCATGAAAGTTTATGTGGATCTAAAAAATATTTTGGAATAATAACCACACAGCTTCTAATCATAAGCATAAACCAACGTATTTTCAAATTTTTATAAGAATTTAGTATAATATACCCCTTCCCTAATTACTAAAAACTTCGCTACATCTTCACACAAAAAAACGTTACAACAAACTATTCTTTACTACTTTCCACAATAAAAAAGCAGAGGTTCTCACCTCTACTTTATTTTAATTCTATAATCCTGAGCTTAATACAATTTTACCTTTAGGTGTTTCACTCGTATGATCTGGCTCAAGCGTAATTGCAACAGCGTCCCAGTCATGGTCTCCTTCGTATTCAACCTCGTAAGCTACTTCGCCTTTCCCTTCTTGATTAGGGGTAAAGTAGCCTGCTCGATATGGTTTATCACCTTCTAGTAACCAGACCTGGTATACTTGGTCACCTTCTGTTTCTGCCACATCGTTTACTTGAACAACTAAATTCATTTTTCCATCTTCACTCATTAGAGCGGCGGACCCTGCTGAGGCTTCTGCTTCAGAAGGCTGTAGCTGAACGGCTTTGACTAAAGAGGAAATGTCTTCTGGTTGAGATGTTTCCCCATCTCCTTCACTCACGAAATTATAAACATTTCCAGTCAAAGAAAGAAATAGCGCCGCAGCTAAAGCTGGTGCAATCCATTTAGGTTGCTTCATTTTTCTATCTGTTTGTAATGTTGCTACGTTGTTTGTTTGTTCAACTTTAGGTTTTTCATTTGTGGTATGACTTTTTGTACCCGTATCACTTTCAAAAACGCTTGCCAGAACACGTTCTTTCATCCCGGCAGGCGGCTCTTCCGGTATGGAGAGATAAGGAAGGTCACCTGTCAATTCTTCCAGCTCCTTTAACTCCTCTCTGCACTCTTCACATGATACGAGATGAGCTTCGAACCGCTCTTTTTCTTCGTTTGATAAGGTTCCATTAAAATAGTCAAGCAGCTGTTCACAATTTACTTTCATCTGAGACCCCTCCTTTCTCACTAAGACTGGTTTTTAAGTGTTTTAAAGCTAGCCGAATTCGGCCTTTTACAGTACCCAGTGGGAGGTCGAACTCTTCTGAAATTCTTTTATGCGTCATCCCTTTGAAATAAAACATCTCAATAATTTTTCTTTGTTCACCTTTCAGTTTTGACACAGCTGTCCGGAGTACTTTGCCTCTTTCTTTCCACTCAACCTGGTCTTCAACTGAAGCTTCCTCGCTATGCAATGCATCACGTTCATCTAATTCATAGTCCGGCTCTTTTGCCTGCTTACGCAACAAGTCGATCGCTGTATGCCTCGTCATGGTAAGGAGCCATGAAGAAAACTTTCCTTTTTCTTCATTATATTGAGCCTTTCCTTTCCAAAGCTTAATAAACACTTCTTGCATCACTTCTTCAGCAAGTCCTCCATCTTTTACAATCCGGTATGAAAATGAATATAGAAGCTTTTCATATCGATCGTAAAGAGATGAGAGAGCTTCTTTATTCTTTGCCTGAACCTTACTATACAGCTCGGCATCGTTAAGTTCTCTCATATCATTCTCCTTTTCATTGCAACTGACGCTAGCCTGAAGAGGCAGAAAAGCTTATGTATAGCTAACGTAACGCAGTCTATTTTAGATGTGTTTTTTGAGAAAATATCTTAAAACCGTTTCATAAACTCGCAAGCAACGGTTAGATGACCTCCTTTAAAAAAACCTTCCTAGGGGGAAGGCTCACGCTTCTTCAAATAACCCAAGTGATAGGAATGCAGCGATAACATCTGATGAATTGTCACCTTTACTATCCAATTCGAGTGTCTGACCAGGTTGTAAAGAAAGCGCTAGAACTCCAAGAAGACTTTTCGCGTCAACGACCCAATGTTCTTTTTTCAACAAAATGGTTTCCTCGAAACGGCTTGCAGTATTCACAAGGTGACTAGCAGTTTCAGCAAATATTGGTTTAAGTACTTTTAACTTCATTTCCGCTTCCTCCCATTTCCTTATTCATCCTCTAGCTGGAATTATATCATAACTTATGAGGCACCATCTCATTCATCCTTCCATCCCACTCAATTTTTTAACGTATCTATACCTACCTTTCTATCCATCAAACTTTTCACAGGTTGATTGTTCCTGTATGATAAGATTGATTAGATACTAAAGAGGTGACAGAAAATGGCTAATAAAGTAGCACTCATCACTGGAGGCACACGGGGGATCGGTAAAGCTATTGCCCGCAAATTCGCATCCGAAGGGTACAATCTTGTGCTGAATTTTATGAGAAAGAAAAAAGATGCTGAGCAAACAAAATTAGAGTTAGAACAAGAATTCGGGATCACTGTACATATTGTTAAAGCAAATGTTGGTGAAGTAAAGCAGATTACTGCTCTTTTCCATGAAACTGAAGAAACATTTGGACGACTGGATGTTTTTGTGAACAACGCAGCATCAGGTGTATTAAGACCGCTGATGGAAATTGAAGAAAGTCATTGGGATTGGACACAAAACATCAATGCAAAAGCATATTTATTTGCTGCGCAAGAAGCTGCTAAAATAATGGAAAAGAATGGCGGCGGGGCGATCGTAGCCTTGTCAAGTCTTGGCTCCATTCGTGCCCTTCCTAACTATGTGGCCGTTGGTGTATCAAAAGCATCTGTCGAAGCAATCACACGATATTTAGCAGTTGAGCTTTCACCAAAAGGAATTGTCGTGAATGCTGTATCAGGTGGAGCTGTAGATACAGATGCTCTTAAACACTTTCCAAATCGAGATGAACTCTTAGATTCCGCTAAGAAAAGAAACCCTGCAGGACGACTTGTAGAACCAACAGACATGGCTGATACTGCCTATTTCTTAACTACTCCAGCAGCGAGTATGATCAGGGGGCAAACCATTATTGTCGATGGTGGTTTATCCTTACTAGGTGAATAAACATTAGAAAGACAGCGGTCATTCCGCTGTCTTTTTCATTAACGGCTATTTCTCGTCACATAAAATCAAAAAAGTAACGAATCACATGAAAGAAAACAGGCGAAGTATAAGCTAGACTATCGACACGACTCAAGTAACTCTCTTCTAGAGCCTTTAATTTTTTACGATCCCCAAGCAAAAGATCTCGTCTCAGAACGGAAATGGTTAAGCTTCCTAGGAAACCAGCTACACTAATTAATACTCCTGACAATACGCCAAATAAAGAGTTAAATGGCGTTAAATATGGATATAACGTATAAGCAAGCGCTGCTGTTGCTAATAACGAACAGAAAAAACCTTCTATTGTGATAAAAGGATTGGAAGACGGAACGACTTTTCTCTTTCCGACATATAGGGATACCACATAGTGCACCACATCATTCACTTGAGTTAGTACGACTAGAAATAAGACAAGGTTTGCGCCATACATAGGAGATGCAATTTGAAAATAGGCAAGATGACTTAAACCAAAAACCATCAACATTAAGCCCCATTGAGTCGAACTTACTGATCTTAAAAAACCCAGCGTACCTTTTCCTACTATACGTGGAAGTGGTAGTAATAAGAAAACGTATACAGGAATAAAAACAATGAACATCCCATACCAATCAATGAAAATCCAATAGAATTGAATTGGGATCGCAATATAAGACCAAAGAAATAGCCTGCGATCAGCTTTTCTTGTTTTCATCATAGAAAAGTATTCTTTTAACGCAAAGAAACTAAGAACCATCAAAGAAAATAATGACACGAACGGATTAAATAAAGTGGCAAGACAGAATACCCCAAACATCCCCCACCACGTTTTCACTTTTACTAGTAGCCCCGTAAAATCCTTATTAGGCTGGTTGTGTTTCACAATGCTAAAAATCACTTGGGCAGATAATAAAGCAAGTAGAATAATCGACAAGGTCCATACTGTACTTTCCAGAAAGGCACCTCCTTATCATGCATCATTTTATGTATAATGACATTAAACGTCAAAAGAATGAGGATTGGATCATGACTCAAAAAATATATATTTTACTCTCAGATACTGGTACGCTGTTTACAAAATCAATACAAAAATACACAAAAGCACCTTACAACCATGCCTCCCTTGCTTTTGATAAGCAATTAAATGATATGTATAGCTTCGGAAGAAAAAAACCGAGTAACCCTATGAGTGGTGGCTTTGTAAAGGAAAATGTCCTAACAGGAACATACCGCCGTTATCCAAATACAACATGTGTGATTTATGAACTAGATGTTACCGAACGTGATGTTATAAAAATGAAGCGGTTGTTAACCATCTTCATTAAAAATAAACAACGATTTCTATATAACATTCTCGGTGTTCTAGGGGTTTCAATGAATGAACCGATTGAATTTAGTAATTCTTACTTCTGCTCACAATTTGTAGCTGAAGTTCTTCATCGATCAGGCATTGAACTATGGGATAAGCTTCCTGCCCTCGTGACACCTGACGATTTCCGAAAATGCGAACAGCTTACCCTCCTATATGAGGGAAAACTATTTGATTATGAACCTATTAGAAAACAACTCTAATTGGTTCCTCAATTGGCAATTCCCTTATATGGATTATATTTACACGAACACTTATGAATAAGGACAGATTCCTTATAGAATCTGTCCGAGTTTGGCATGACTATTACGCTGTAAACGTCTCTGTTAGAACAGGTACAATTTGTTTTTTTCGAGAAACAACACCTTCAAGCACTGCCATGTTTTCCATTAACGTGACGTTAAATGCCTTCTCTACTTGACCGGCTTGTTTCCCTAATGCAAGAACTGTAGAATTATTTGTTAAAATATCTGTGACCACAAGAAGGAAAAGATCGAGTTCTTTTGCTTCGATGGTTTTTCTCATTTCTTCTTCCACAACATCCTGACGCGCAAGAACATCAAGAGTATCTACTACATTTACTTGAGCAACTTCAACTTTAGAAGACCCCATCCCAAATTCTTTAGCATCAAGGGAAATGAGTTCTGCAGGCGTCTTACTGCTCATGTCTGCACCAGCCTTCAGCATTTCAAGTCCATATGTCTCTGCATCCACGCCTGCAATCTCAGCTAACTCGCGAGCTGCTGCAATGTCCTCTTCCGTACACGTAGGTGATTTAAAAAGAAGAGAATCAGAGATGATTGCAGAAAGCATGAGACCTGCTATTTTTTTATCCATCTGAACATTCTTTTCTTTATAAAGTTTATTAAGGATAGTTGCCGTACAACCAACTGGTTCTGCTCTGTAATAAACAGGGTCAGCTGTTTCAAAGTTTGCGATGCGATGATGATCAATAACTTCTAGAATTCGTACGTTTTCGATGTCTTCAGCACTTTGTTGACGTTCATTATGGTCTACAAGAATAACAGCACTCGCTTCGTTCGAAACCGTTTGAACCATGCGAGGAGCTTCTACATTAAATTGATCTAACGCATACTGTGTTTCACCGTTAACTGCCCCAAGGCGAACTGGCTCAACATCCATACCTAGTTTTCTTTTTAAATCTGCATAGACAAGCGCAGATGTAATCGTATCTGTGTCAGGATTTTTATGTCCAAAAATCAATACTTTTTCCATAATTCCGCTCCTTTTAGATGAAAAAATTTATGTACACTACATATTGTAAAGATCTCTTCGTATAAACTCAATATTATTTCGTATGATTCTAACAAGAAAAGTCAGGAAACGGAGCCTCCTGCATAGGGAATCCGAGCTCTTCTTTAATATGAATCAAGAGCCTGTTTAATTTCCTTGTTACCTGATAGCAAGTCAAACGAACGACGGATCGTGTTTTCCTTCTTCAAAGTAGAGACAACTACTTCCGCTACATCTTCACGTGAAATTGACCCACTACCAAGATTTTCAGCGATCGAAACTTTACCACTTCCAGGTTCATTTAACAGTCCGCCAGGACGAACAATTGTGTAGTCTAATTGACTTGCTTCTAACCACTTATCCGCATAATGTTTCGCAGCATAATAAGGAAGAAGGGCTTCGTGCCAGTTTTCTCGGTTATGCGCTTGAAGTGCACTGACCATTACATAACGTTTTACTCCTAACTTTTCAGCGGCTTCAATCGTTTTGACCGCTCCATCTAAATCCACTAATAATGTTTTATCTGACCCTGTATTCCCTCCTGAACCTGCAGCAAATATGACGGCCTCGCTTCCTTTCATAGCTTTAGAAATAGCTTCAACCGAGTCTTCAAGACTGACTACTGCTGCTTCTATTCCTCTGCTAGCTAATTCATCTGCCTGCTCTTCTTTTCGGACCATTGCCTTCACAGAATGTTCTTCCTTAGTATGAAGTAAATTTACAATGTTTTGACCAACCTGACCGTTTGCTCCAATCACGAATACATTCATCATAAAACGCTCCTTCCGATCATCATACGACTATTATTTCAAACCCTTTTTGCTCTCGCAACTAACTAGCTTTCTTCTTCAGGACAGATAATACTTCACGATTTTTAGAAATAGAAAAAATCGCTGTTGCCAGGGCAAATAGTATAAACATACCACCAACAGTTGCATTCATTTCGACTGAATACTTTTCAATTACAAAAGCTCCAACAGAAGAGCCGAGGGCAATGCCAAGATGAAGAGCTGAGTTATTTAAACTTTGTTGAATGTCCGATGATTCTGGAGCCAATTCGATTAAATAGCTTTGTTGAGCAGGTGTAATTCCCCAACTTAACATACTCCAGAGCACCATGATTATCAGAAATAGCGGGAAAGAGAACGTTGACCATGGAATCACGAACATGGCTATTGCAAAAACCAGAATCGTTGTCAAAATGGTTGATTTTGTACCAAAACGATCAGAAGCCACTCCTCCTAACCCTCCACCGGCAACTGCAGCTACTCCAAAGATGAGATAAACAATACTTACCCAATTACCGGATAATCCAAGCGTTGTTTTTAGAAATGGTGTCAAATAGCCGTAAAGCGTTAAGTGACCTGTTAAAAACAAAAATGATGTAAGTTGAGCAGTTAAAATACGTTTATCTTTTAATGTTTTGATTTGGCTAAGAATAGGGATTGCTGGCTTTGGTTGAATTTTTTCCATAAACAACGCTACGCCTGCCATTGATAATAGCGTAAGACCAATAATAAGGATAAATGGAGCTTTCCATCCAAAAGCATTTCCTAACATCAAGCCAATAGGAACACCTAAAACAAGCGATGCACTGATTCCCATAAATACAACACCAATCGCTCTAGCGCGATATTCCTTTTTAACAATGTTTGATGCCATTGTAACGCATAAAACAACTAAAAGGGAGCCGCTGGCTGCAGCAATGATTCTGGCTACCATTAATAATGAAAATGTTGAACTCCATACAGCGATTAAGTTACCTACAAGAAAAACGACTAGCGAGTAGAGCGTCAGTTTTTTACGTTCTACTTTTGCAGTGAGGGATAATAGGATCGGCCCCATTACCGCAAACACGATAGAGAAAACACTAATCAAAAGTCCCGTTTTCCCGAGACTAATTTGGAGATCTTCTGCAACAAGGTCAAGAATCCCTCCAATGATTAACTCAACCATCCCGACTACAAACGAAACGATTGTTAGTAAATATACTCGTTTATTCATTCATCCTCGCACTCCTTTTATAAAGTTACCACTAAAAGAGTAACTTTAATGCAAAGATTAATCAATAGGAAAATGAAGGTCGCTTTTCCCGTCTCAATCGGTTGTGCTATCATAATAAGAAATGAACTGACGAAGTAAGGAGAATGGATACATGCTGCAAGAGTTTGGATTTACGCAATATGAAAGTCAGGTCTATGAAGCTCTTATTACAATCGACGAAGCTCTTGATGCCACGTCAATTGTTAAACGCTCTGGCGTTCCTAGATCAAAAGTTTATGATGTTCTTCGGCGTATGAGCGAGAAAGGAATGATATTAGAATCAACTACTGAAAAAAAGCGCCTTTATGCTCCACTTCCACTGGATTCAGCGATTACGAAACTTCAGCATGACTTTAACGATAATATTAACCAACTAAAAACCATACAATCTCGCAAAAAAAAGATTGATGACCGCGTTTGGACACTAAAAGAAGAACAGTCGATTCACTCCCTTGTATCTGAACTCCTTCACCTTTCAACTTGTTCAATTATTTTCTCCGGTTGGGCGGATGATATTGTCCAACACCTTCCTTTACTTGAGGAAAAAGAAGCGGAGGGAATTGCAGTTGAAATACATACAATTGGGGAAATTGACTCTAACCTTAGTCATGTAATAACCCTCATTCCAGATACAGATCACCAGAAACTTGAGCGAAGTCGGATCGTGATTATTGATCATGAAGAAGTTTTATTTGCAGGTATTGAAGATACGAACTGGCAGGCGATCCACACGAAATCAAAACCACTCGTTACTTTTTTTACTGAATTCTTTTACCACGACATTGCCTTAACAGAAATTACAAGAAAGTTCGGTTCCACGATGATGGAAGATCCCCATATTCGGGATGTCCTTCTAAAGTTAAGGTATTGATTTGCCCTGCACCCTACTTTCCCAATCGACACATTCTCCAAAAAAAATACCCTCCCATGTGGATGGAAGGGAAGATTCATTATTCCGCATTTATCATTTCCTCTTCTTTTTTTCCTAACTTCTTCTCCAATTCTTCTTGGAGAAGAAGCATTCCCTCTTTACTGAGCACTATGTTTCCATTACCAAACGTCTGGTTATCATCTAGGATCTCACCTGTGATCATGCAGGCCATGTCTGCTTGATACTTCTGTAATATCACTTTGTTTTCACTTGTAAAAATTTCAATTGGATCTTTCACATTGATGTCTAACGTACGGCGGAGTTCTTTAGGAATGACAATTCGGCCTAGTTCATCAATTTTTCTTACAACACCAGTGCTCTTCACCCTCATTCCTCCCTTTCGTTTTAGCGAACATCTCTCTATTTCTTTTATCATAATATCAACAAGACAAATACGCAATCATTATTGTTCCAAAATTCTGTAAATTTTCATTATTTCTTCCCATTTCACAAAACTTTCCACAAAGTGTTCATCCATTCACCGAAATTCTTCACCTATTTCATAATAGTTAATCTTTGCATTCCTCATCGTTTAGGGGGTAAACTAATAATGTTTAGAGGATAAACTAACGGAGGTATATGAATGAAAAAGAAGTTGTGTGAAGCCGTTGAGCTTTTTGAAGAAGTGATCATGTATGGAACTGAACGAATTATTCGTTCTTTTGAGCATCAACTATTTGAAGAGTATTCTTCTGAACAGCTTCAGATGCTTCAGATCATTTCAAAATCTGGATGTATCTCTCCAGGTAAACTCGCTTCTTTACAAGGCGTACACAAGAGCGCGATTTCCAATCGTTACAAAAAACTTGAGACGAAAGGACTTGTAAGGACTGTTGATTCTAAAGAGGATTTAAGAGGCAAATCCATCACACTTACCCAAAAAGGAAATGATGTTGTTACTTTGTTTAATGAAGTCATTTATGAACATGTTGAAAAAATTGTATTAAATGATTTTCATGAAGAAGAAATAGATGAATTCTTACGGATTTTTCGTAAGTTAAGTTCAATTTTAAAAACAGAAGGAGATGCAAAATGAGACAAATTTTAAAATTTAAATGGCCAATTGCATTGGCACTTATCGCGCTAACTATCACATTATTTATCTTATCTCCAAACCTTTCCAAGCAGGCCGAGGATGCAGGGACATTTCAACTCCCTGAAAACGCTGATTCAAAAGTAGCTGCGGACATACTTGAGGAAGCCGGGGCAGGAGATGAAACGATTTCTCTAGTGTTTACTTATGATCAACCCGTTGAAGATCAAGCAAAACAAACGGTTTCTTCTATTGCACAAGAGCTTAAAGAAGAAGAGTCCATCATTAAAGATGTGCTCGATCCTTTCGAAAGTGAAGAAATGACGGAGCAACTTGTTTCTGAAGATAAAGAAACGGTTCTTCTACCAATTACAGTAGATGGAACGGATGAAGAAGTGAATGACCTCGCCAATCACATTCGAGAAGATGTCGTACCTTCTGATACAACAGCTTATCTTACAGGAGAGGCCATCATTAATCATGATGTGAATGAAAGTGCTCAAAAAGGACTTGAACGCACTGAAATCATTACTGTCGCATTAATTTTTATACTTCTACTCGCTGTTTTCCGTTCCATTACGACACCTTTTATTCCATTGCTCGCTGTAGGTGTAACGTATCTTCTTAGCCAGTCAATTGTTGCGTTTTTGATTGATTGGATTGGCTTCCCAGTGTCCAACTATACACAAATCTTCTTAGTTGCCGTCTTATTTGGAATAGGAACAGACTACTGTATTCTTCTTTTAAGCAGGTATAAAGAAGAATTAACAGAAGGACATTCAGTAGAAGATGCGATCGTAAATACGTATAAAACAGCAGGACGAACGTTATTAATAAGTGGATTAGCCGTCTTCATTGGTTTTGCGGCGATTGGCTTTGCTGACTTCCCTATCTTTAAATCAGCTGTTGGAGTTGCTGTTGGGATTGCCGTCTTAATGCTTGTTTTGTTTACCATCGTTCCATTCTTTATGGCGCTGTTGAAAGAGAAACTGTTTTGGCCTTCAAAAAAATCAGCGTCTCACAAAGATAGTAAACTATGGACCAGTTTTGGTCGTTTCTCTATTAACAAACCAATTTGGTCGATGGTCGTTGTGGCCGTTATCATGGTTCCACTCCTTTTCACTTATGACGATCAACTGTCGTTTAATACTGTCAACGAGATTGGTAGTGACTATGAATCTGTTAAAGGGCTAGATGCGATTGAAGAAGGTTTCGGTAAAGGGGATTCGCTTCCTGTTAAAGTCATTATTCAGCAAGATGATGCGATTGTAACGGAAGAATTGCTTCCTTATATCGAAACAATTAGCAAAGACATTGAGAAGAACGAAGAGGTAGCTTCTGTTAGGTCCATTACTAGACCAGCAGGAGATGTGATTGATGACTTCTATGTTGATTCACAACTTTCACAGGTTGGTGACGGCTTAAATGATGCTGCGAACGGTATCAATGACGTACAGAATGGATTAACGGAAGTACAAAATGGATTAGATCAAATTAGCGGTCAAATTCCGTCTGGCGGTAATGCCGGAGGGCTTGAAGATGCAGTAAACGGATTGGGGCAAGTGAATGATCAGCTTGGTTCCATTTCACAAGGACTTCAACAATCTCAAAATGTAGCTGCAGCTTCAGAACAGCTCGGTCAGGTTCAACAGCAGCTTGGCCAAATTCAACAGGGGCTAGCAGGTGCCTCTTCCGATCTACAAAGTCAGTCAGGTCAAGTTTCTGAATTAAGTGGTGGCATTTCGGATTTATCAAAAGGTGTTGGGTCATCGATTGATGGACTGAATGAAATAAAGAACGGCTTACAGGACGCCGCAGATTTGGTATCCAATATGGGGGATTCGAACGCACTTCGAGACACGGGCGTTTTCATTCCAAAAGGTACACTTGATAACGATGAGTTTGCACCAGCTATTGAACGGTATGCGTTCGATGATCAAAAGGCCGTTACACTTGAAGTAATTTTAAAAGAAGATCCTTATTCAACTGAGGCCATTCAAACCGTACGTGAAATAAAAGAGACTGTCTCCCGCTCAATTGACGGAACACCACTTGAAGAAGCAACGGTTGCTTATAGCGGGGTTTCAAGTATTAATAGCGACTTATCTGATATTTCAACGAGTGATTTCACAAGAACCGTGATCATCATGCTTGTCGGTTTGTTTATTATCTTAACCCTTCTTTTCCGCTCCATGATTATGCCAATTGTGATGATAGGTTCACTGCTACTTACGTACTTTACATCAATCGCCATTTCGGAGTTAATCTTTATTAATCTACTAGGCTATGATGGCATTACATGGGCTGTTCCATTCTTTGGATTTGTTATGCTCATTGCACTTGGCGTGGATTATTCCATCTTTCTACTCGACCGCTTTAACGAAGAAGCTTCGATTGGTATTATGGAAGCCATGCATCGGTCTATGGCAAAAATGGGAACAGTTGTGATTACCGCGGCTATTATATTAGCAGGAACATTTGGTGCTATGATGCCTTCTGGTGTCCTAAGCCTAATGCAAATTGCTACCATTGTCATTACAGGTTTGCTACTATATGGTCTAATCGTTCTCCCTCTTCTCATTCCTGCAGTTGTCGTTTCATTTGGAAATGGCATCTGGTGGCCATTTAAACCTAAAAAAAGATAGACTTCTAATAAAAAAATCTCGGTGCACATGATTCAGCGCTCCGAGATTTTTTTAGTTTATATCGTATACTGAGCTATTTCTTTATCATATGTCTCCTTATACATCCTCTCAAAGATCTCAATCATTTGATAAAAAGGTTTACTATAGTTACTCCCTTCTACACTCCATGATGTCGCCAGTACAGTATGACAATAACCCCAAAGGAGTAAGCGCTCCTTATTAAGTTGAAGACCCTTCGTAAAGATATCTACCCGTTTACTAGTTACTTCATAGACTTCTTTCTCCGGTAAGCAATTTAAAAGAAACTGAATCACATCATACTCCGTTTCCCCCAACAACCCTTTTGGATCAATCGCAACCCAGTCAGCCTCCCCCGAAGCAAGCACATTATAGTGATGAAAATCTCCGTGTAGCAACTTGTAATGAGTGATGGATTGATTCAATTTTGTAAAAAGTGTAAGTGCAGTCTTTAGGGTATGAGAAGAAAGTGGCCCATATCCATCCTCATTCTCAGCTACAGTAGCTTGCAGCGACTTCTCTCTTATAGCTGTTGTTTGAAGCCTGTTATTATTGGGAGAAGAAATCGATAACTTTTTAAGCACTTCAGCAGCGAAACGACATGCTAGCTCGTCATTTTTCACAGTTGCAAGCGTATAACCAGGAGTTAATTTTTCTAGTATGATGATGCCTCTCTCACGATCAAAGTCAATAATTTGAACCATTCCATGATGATTAAATAAGCGTAAAGATTCCACTTCATCAAGAAACGCTACTCCAGGTATACTAAATTTCACCACTACTTCTTTTCCACTTTCTAATTTAGCCGGAGCAACATAGTTGATCGAAAGATGATAAGGCTCTCCAACTTTCAGCATCCATTTTTGTTCACAATATTTGATTATATCTGGTAATTTCTGTAGCCACGCTTTTCCCTCTTCCTTGAAATAAAAGCAAACTGATTGAACAAACTGCTCTTGCAACTTCATCTTATGCCCTCTTCCTTCCACTTTTTAATAAAGAAATAACGTACAATAAGCAATTAAAATACCAATAAAACCACACATCAAGCTAAAGGGAATGTTTCTCCACACAATTTTATAAGGATTCATTTTCAAACTTACTGAAGTTAATGTAACGATAAGCCCATAAGGTGCTGATGGAACAGTTGCGATTGCGCAACTAGCAAGAAGGATCGTTAACGTAACGGAAGGAAACATACCCAACAAGAGCCCGCTCACGCCTCCGAAAATCCCCATTGTAGCGATAGGATGGACACCTAACAATGTCATGATTAAAAAGGTAGCCTGAATAAAAAACATAATGAAGACTTGATGTCCTTCAAGTGCCACTAAGGGATCCTGAAGGTAACGCAGGTATGGAGAAGCATTTAACGTTTCAGTAAAAAAGGAAAGTGTTAAAAGCAATACGATGAAATTATGTAAATGGTTTGTTTGTCTTTTCCAGTTGGATAAACCAATTTGAAAGAAACTTTTTCTTCGTTTCAACAACAATGCCCAAACAAAAGCAAAAGGAAATAGAGCGATCGTTACGGCGAACAAAAAATTAAACTGAAGCACATTCGTAAGAAAAACAACAACTATTAAAAACAAAACCAGCGCCACGATAAATTCTAGTAACTTCTTTTTACTACCTTTTCCTAACTTTGAAGGCGTACCTACTTCTTTTACCATCTCATTTCGAAAGGTGATTTTTCCAATAATAGAATCAAACCCAAAACCTAATAAGGCGATCAGGAGCATCCAGGGCAACACTTCTAAATAATTAGCGTTGGTAATAAATATGGATGTAGCAAGTAAAATCTCTAAAGGGCTCCATAATAATGCAAGGGAATAACCTCTTAAAGTCGCCATAGCAATAAAACGATTTCTTACGCTTGTTTTGGATTTTTTCAATTGTTTTTTTAATAAATCTTGAGAAATGGTAGCAGACGATAAATTTAAAAAGGCAGCAAGAGATACCATCGTAGCTTCCCCTCTTACATACAAATCTCCCATTCTCTTCACATTGCCCCCAAGTAATGTTTGCAACAACTGATTATATCTCCCTGCTTTCACAACACTATTCATCCAGGGGAGCATGGATAAAAGAAAAAGCAAACCGATATTACCGGCAAAAAAAGTTGGAATCTTCATGATAGGGACGTCACTTGAAAAATAAAAAAAGCATCCTGCACTTAACAGAAGCACGCCAAGTATTTTAAAAACACGATCCGCTTCTCTGAAATTAATTGCGATCATGAACATGGCTAATAGGCCAATCGTCATATAAAGAGAATCATTTGGCCAAAAAAGGTTGATAACATCTAACAAAAAAATGAATAAATAAAAGATGTAAATATGCTGAAACAGTCTAGTATTCCACATGTTCTTCTCCTATCCAATAGGCGAACGAAAAGAAAATCGAATACGTTCGTCTACTTCCCCGTTGTTGGTTTGCTGCTCTTATCCTATCGATAACTGTTTAAATTTTCAAGAATTCAAAGAACATATCCTTTTATTCAAAATGATACTATTCTCTCACTATGGTTCTATGTAAAAAAAGTACCGCCCGATTTAACGGGCGGTACAAAAGGGGGAAAATTATGTTAGTTTAAATTTACCCCTTTTTAAAATAAGTAAACCACTTTTTTAAAAAACTTTATTTATTTTTCATGTATGATCTGGCTACCATTTCTAATGAAAAATTCTTTTGATTCGTCGTGCTCTAAAAGGTTTAATAACTCTGTTCCATCGACAAAATCGACCCTATCAATTTCTTTATCATTCGAATCAAGATCATTTCCGTCACCAACATATTCGAAATGAAACATGGCGGTGGTTTGGCGATGATAACCAATTTTCTTTTGAATCGATTCTGGAAAGGAAAATGAGATGGTGTCAACATATCGCTTCTTTAACGAGTAAGCGACGGACCCCGTTTCTTCTAGTAATTCTCTTCTAATAGCCGCTTCGACCGTTTCATCTTGGTCCTCTATCCCGCCTTTTACAAAATCCCATGACCCATTCTGGAACTCTGCCCCCATCCTCGTTTTAATTGTAACTTTGCGAACGATGAGAAACCGCTGATTGTGTGTCACAATGGCTCCTACAGCTTTTCTAGTTTTCATATTAGAATCCTTTCAAACTAGTTTGTCGCATATTCACTTTTATCAGGTCTTTGACCATTTTTTAATTGTCGCATTGTTAAGCCAAAATCCATTTGCAAATGAGGGTAATCTTTAAAACTACTCCAGTCTCCGCCCCAATCAAAACCAAGGTTTTTTGCAATCGCTACAACTTCCATCCAATCTGCTTTCCCATTCTCGTTATCATCTCGTTCCATATCCCACACCACATTTCCATCATCTAACTTCAATGCAAAATCGATCGCGAGACCATAATTATGATAAGATCCACCTCCGGTAACATTTGTGACCACTTTTCCTTCTGTTGATCTTCCTTTTTCATAAAGTGCATTTTGTTCCTCTTTTGTTCGGTGTCCGTCCGTAATTACAATCTCGATGTCCTTATCGGCTGCCTTTTTTATTAACGTATCTTTTGCTTCGTTTACTGTTGGATGAAGCTCTGTAGGTAATGGAACATCTTTTTGAATAAACATTCCTTCAAGATCGTCCTTAAAATGAATAATCAGAAATCCAATTCCTATAATAAAAAGGTAGGTTATAAAATTAAACCCTTTCAAATCGTAACCTCCTACATGATGAATCTATTAAGTTGATCATAACATAGGAGGCGATTGATATTGACGCAAGGACTACTTTCCTAATGAAAACCCATCAAATAGTCGACCACCATATGGTTGTAAAGCGTCATCAACAAACGAAATGATACTTTCCTTTTCATTTGTTTTGTAATAATGATCAAAGGCGTGGACAAACTTTGCTGCTAGGTTAGTGTCATAATTATGAAGTGCGCGGACGATCCATTTGGAGGAGCCAACCCACTGACCGTTTGTGCGTAAAATAAATTCGTGAACTTGTTCGACAAGCGAAGCTGCACAGCACATTTCTTCCCCACGATCAGTAGCGCCAATAAAATCTTCTAAAACATCTGTTAGGAAGTAGCGTTTCAGGTCAATTTCTTTCTCTCCCCATCGTGACGGGCCTTTTTTTAGAAGGCTTTTCGCCTCATACTGTAATACCGATGCCTTCCCTTTATCATAAAGAACAATTCCTTCTGAAACCATTTTAGGAAGAGACGGTTTCGCCCGGGCACAGTCACTTTCATAAAAAGCATGATAGCTATCTAAATTATGAACATACCATTCGATCGGCCATCCTTCATAGAAAAAGCTTTCCCGATATGAAGCAGTAACGGACGAATCAAACACGACGATGTCGAGATCAGATGTAGCTGTTGCCTCCCCCCGAACAACGCTTCCAGCTAGAAAAGCAGCCTCACAATCGGGAGTTCTTGTTTGGACAAGTTTTTTAGCAATCGATATTATGATTTGTAATGATTCCATTTCACATGCTCCATTTTAATCAATTTTCATTTCTAAAAGCAGTATCAACTATCATTGTCAATTAACTTTAAATATAGCCTTTTTAAACTCAGAAAGGAAGCCATTCCCCACCAGTCATGTATATAAAAACTCTCCGAAAACCTTCGGAGAGTTAATCAATTACTTTACACCTTTCATAAATTCCTGAATCTTAGGTGAAAGCAGGAATAGAGCAATACCTAATACGATCGCCATACCTCCAATTGCTCCGAAGTACAGCGTTTCTGTTTCTGGTGTATAGAAACGCACAAGTTGTGCATTCAACGCCTGCGCCGCAGCTGAAGCTAAGAACCAAAGACTCATCGTTTGAGCAGAGAAAGCTTCTGGAGCTAATTTGGTTGTGGCAGAAAGACCTACAGGTGATATGCATAGCTCACCAAGTACAACAATTAAATAGCTAAGCATAAGCCACAATGGGCTTACTAATGAATCTTCTCCACCGAAGTAGGCAGGCAGTAAGATCACTAAGAATGATAAACCGGCAAACAATAGACCGAACGAAAACTTCTTCGGAATCGATGGCTGACGATGGCCAAGTTTCATCCACATCCAAGCGAATACTGGAGCTAGTAGAATGATGAATAACGGGTTTAACGATTGGAACCAAGCTGGCGATATACTGATTCCCATGAATTCTAAATCCGTTCGCTTATCTGCGTAAACTGCTAGAATGGTTGAACCCTGCTCTTGAATTGCCCAGAACATAACCGCTGCAATAAACAAGGGAATATAAGCGACCACTCTGGAACGCTCCGTTTTCGTTGTTTTCGGACTATAGTACATCACGATAAAATATATGGTTGGAACGACGATACCGAAGATACCAACTAAGTTAATAAATACGTTTAAGGTAAATAAGCCTGCAGGAATCGTAATACCTAAAATAATAGCAAGACCAACCACTACTAATCCTGCAATTAATCCATATTTCTTCTTCTCAGTTAGTGTCAGTGGGTTTGGAACATAGGTACCAGCAAGACCAAGATTCTTTTTCTTTGTAATCATAAAGACCACAAGTCCTAAGAACATACCGATGGCTGCAACCGCAAATCCCCAATGGAATCCTTTTGTTTCCATAAGTTTACCGACGATTAGCGGCGCAATGAATGCACCAAGGTTGATACCCATATAGAAAATACTGAAAGCCGCATCGCGACGCGTATCGCTTTCACTGTACAATTCACCGACAACCGTTGAAACATTCGGTTTTAATAATCCAGTTCCGATAACAATCAATACCATGGAGACAAAAAACATGGCTAAACTTCCTGGAAATGATAAAGCAATATGACCAAACATGATGAATATTCCACCATAGAAGACGGCTTTTGAATTTCCGAATATTCGATCTGCTAACCAGCCACCGATTACTCCGGACATATAGACAAGTGAACCATAAATCGACATGATGGCTAATGCCGTATTTTGCTCTAGCCCCAGACCACCTTCTGAAACCTCATAGTACATATAAAATACGAGGATAGCTCGCATTCCATAATAAGAAAAGCGCTCCCAAAATTCTGTGAAAAATAAAGTGAATAACCCCTTCGGATGTCCAAAGAAACCTTTTTGAGGAACACTATCCACAATTTTCTGTTTATTCATAGATGACATGTTACTACCTCCCCTATTCCTTTACTATAATATTTTAGTATTTTAATAAAGTCAAAGAAATCTTAGAAAGCGTTAACAAAGAACAAAAATTGTTTAAATTGAAAATATTAAGTTATTTTAAAATAATTAAAAATAGAGGTATAAAAAAGAAGCACGCCATTCAATTTGAACAGAATGCTTCTTTTTATGTACATGATTTTATTATGGTTCGAAATTAATTGCTCCGTATTAACCAAAGGCTCTAACTATGTGCATGGTAATATTTTTTCTAATACTACTGACTTATATGGAGTGACTCATCTGCTTCAACGTTATTTATATAAATCTTATTAAATATTCGTCAAATATTTTGTTCATAACTTTGGGCGTATTTTCTATATAAACATTCATTTGTTCAATGTTGGATTCGAACTTATCAGAGGTTCTTTCATCTGTTGGAAAATCAGATATCCCTTTAATAATAATGCATTCCACATCATTTTTCTTACAGATATAAGCGATTGCCCCCGCTTCTGTATCGGCTATTGTTATTTCGTTATCTTTAAGTTCTAAATAGTCCTTCCACATAACTACTGCTTTATCAGCGGTGCCAATTGTTCCTTTATAAAAATCATTTCCATAGTTAGATAAATCAATATTAACTAAAAAAGATTGTTTAATAAGAGGCTCAATATCTTTTACTGTGCAATCATATTGAACGGCTTTATTAGGTACAAAAATATCTAAATTACTAAACTTATCATCTATTCCTGCACAAGTTCCAACCACGATGACTTTAGTTAAATTAAATTTAGAAATCATAAATTGAGTACCACCAACGCCATTTACCTTTCTTACACCTGTACTATAAAATACTAGTTCAATATCATTAATGGTTCTTATGAAATACTCCCCATAAGGATAATCAATACGTTTCTTATCTTTTATGCCAAAGTATTCTAAAGTTGCTTCGTATTCCCACTTCGTTGCTATGCTTATTCCTATCATTGACTTATCACCCTACAAATGTAATTTGCCACTATGATCTTCAACCATTGGTTATTAATAGATAACCTTCAATAAACTACATGAAGCACTTACTTATTATGAAACAAACGCTAAAAAAGACTTTACAGAATAACATCAAAAAGTCTCTCATAGCCAAAAGGTAAAACTACTGCTACGAAAGTACCTATAAAAATTGAAACAGCCATAATAAGTCTATATTTTCGTTCTGATATCTCATTTCTATTTAAGGCTATCTTTAATGCCTTGATGATCGAATGAACAGTCATGTATATGATTACTGCCGAGAAGAAACTAATTAAAAATACTGCCATACTTCTCATCCTTTCCCATTATCAATCAGAAGAAAATCACGAATAAATGTTCGAACATTGAAAAACCTAAATTGATAAAAAGCTAAACAGAGTTGCCAAAGTAATATACCAAATCCCACTACAATAAGAAGAACAATCATATCCACATTTCACTTTCCAGAATACGATGACTGCCGTCCAACCAACATCGTCACTCGAGAACGATTTTTCTGAAGATAATGGGTACCTTCTTTGAATTTTTGCAGTATATCTTATTACAAACAAGCTCAAAATTGTCAAAGAAATGGGATTAAAATTTCTTAATTAATTCGATGTTAGCGTATTGATCTGCCCCATATACCTTATCCCCATAAAATCCATTAACTGTATTTAGTCCAAGTCCAGTCCAAAATCTAAGAGCTGGCCAATTTTTTATGGCTACACTTGCTCGGACTTCTCCAAAATTGCACTCTCTTAAAACCTTGAGTAATTCATTAATGACTTCTTTCCCTAGTCCTTGTTTATGATATACCTTGTCGATGTATAGAAAGTTAATATAAAATGTTTCAGCCTTCGGATATCCATGATAAGTGGTAAGAATCCCCACAATAGTTCCCGTTCCCTTTAGTGCTAAGACCTGAATTTTATAGCGCTCTTTAGTACCATTAGGAGGTAAGTCGCCATCAGTAAAACAGCGATAAGCATACTCATGATCTAGGTTACCCCCGTCCCATTGATGTACGTAATCCCCTTGTTCATAGATCTCTTGAACAATAGGAATTTCACTTTCTTTAAGATCTTGAATGGTTAGTCTTGAAGTCTCCCATTCACTTGGAATTAATTTCATTATCACCCTTAAACTCACTCCCATCTTCTTGCTTGTTTTTAACATCTAGGACTCAATAATGGGAGATCTAGTAAGTTGGTTTAAAAAAGATAAGCTCTGGATCGCCCTCATCCAAATTCTCTATTTTACCACTTTGAATAAATCCATTCGATTCAAATACTTTCTGCATCCTAACGTTAGAACGATTAGTAGAAGAAAATACTTTTGAAGTAGGAGAATGGTTGATCATATATTCCAGCAGCAAACTTGCATAACCTTTCCGTCTTTTTGAAGGAGATACGATAATGAGGGAGATAAATGTACAGTCAAAAAAATTAGTATCATAGGTTAAACATCCCACAATATTCTTTGATTCCTGAACTATGATACACCTTCTGCTCTCAATGGTATTTTTAATAAAGTTACGTCTGTTTGGGTTTCCGGTTATTTCACTGTCAATGCGAACGATTTCATCTAAGTTTGTAATATTAGCTTTCTCAACATTATACATTTTACTTCTCCTTTTTAGACTTTCCTATTCCGTCTTCGAATAATATATTCAAAGCGTTAAGCTCCGGTTTAATTAGACATTTAATCGTTGATTCCACCTTGCCTGCTCTATGGAATGAAAATAGTAGAATGAAAATAAGTTCCATAGAAAGTGAAGGAGTATCCCGGAAACAAGAGACTTAGCTAATCTATAAACAATCCCAAAAATGCTTCCTAACATGACCTCTAACCCACTACCAAGTACCCGGTTCATTAAAGAAGAAGCATCTATCTATTCCTTATAATACGAATGAAGTCTTTTTTGGGAGTAAGATGATCCTTTTCTCCAAGTGAAAGTTCACCCATTCGGCGATCTAATTCGACATATTGAACAACTTTGCTACCGTTCACAAAAACCATAAGATAAATATCATCTCTTATTTCAATATTGCTTGAGTCTTTAAAATAAAACCCTAATTGTTGTTCTATACTATTTTGTGAAGAGTAAGGCGTGAAAAGAAACGCTTTTTCCCACTCGAAATTCGTAAGCGAGTTAACTCTTATCTCACTCTGGCTTTGATCTGCCAAGATAGTATGAATCGAATTCTCTAAGTCTTTATTACGATCCCCTTGACTACACCCTACTAATAACAGCAACAAGAAAGAGAGAATAGAAGTTGTATTCTTCAAATAAAAAAACCCCTCTCATATGACGAAGCGAATCCTATTTGATATTAAAAAATAGACTTTCCTATCAAGAAAACTTTTATCGCTCTTCAGCTTTTGCTCAAAGATAATGGAGTGAAATTCATCTCTGAAATTCAATCCTGGCATGTTTGATAATGTTTTTAATGAATGGTTCTTTTTGTTGGGTGTACGCTGGTCTGTCATACTTATATTTAATAGCGAGTTTACATTTTAGCAAAGCATATTCTTCAACAGATTCAGGGTGCTTTCTAAGATAATCACGAAATACTGTTTTTTCAATCCATTCTGTACTATGTATTACACATATATGTAAGTGACAAGTCCCATTGCCCCATAACCCTTTTCTGAAGAATTTTCTTTCTGTAACCTCTGGCTTTGGAACATATTCATAATCTACTTCGCTTAATGGTTTTACAAAAGCTGATGTCCTTTCTAAACTTCTTACCCCTACCATAATATCAATAATAGGCTTAGCCATTAATCCTCTTATAGAAGTGCTTCCAATATGTTCAATTCCATCGATTTGATTACCAATAGCAGCCATAATACGATTTTTTTCATATTCGAATTGCCTTTCCCATTCAATCGTATACTCATTCAAAATGACATTCGGTTTTATCATGGCTACACCCCTTCTACTAGACTATTAAATGTAAATTTACCACTACACTTATATCATCAGAACGTTCCAAGAGTTGAGAATGTGTAGGATGGATTATTGATTTTCATTGAATGATTTCGTAAACTCATTCACTTCTTTACTAAACTCCACCTATCGACTAGCAGGAGAATTCCCTTTAAAAGTTAACCACAAAGTAAAGTAGGAAATTCTCGTAAGGAAGTTAAGACTCTTTCTAACCATTACTTTTACCTTTTCGACCCATTAATATAGCAATGAAGAGAAACCAAAGACCTACTATATTCATAATAATATTTCCTGAATTTCCTATGTCATTAATTTTCAAGCCGACTAAAAAACCACCAACTAAAATAAGTGGAATAACTATAAATAACCTCAAGATTATTCCTCCAAATACGCGCCACCTGACACAAGCCCAGAGATAATATTAGGATTCGTGTTTTTTGATGTGAAAGGAAGATCATTTCGGCTTGATTGCAATCCAAAATAAAAAGTACTTTCTTTATCGTCAAATAACTTAGATCTCAGTAGTTCCCTTTCACCTGAAAGCGCCTCTATTAATGCTCCAAAAAAGTTTTCTTGTGTCATCATATCCACTGAACCTAAATGAAAGATTCCTTTCAAATCTTTTTCGATTATATACCGTAATTGCTTTGCAAGCTGAGTATCCAAAAGGTTATTACATTCCAAATTACTATATACCTCGATAGTCTGGTTGCCTTCAATACTTTCCATAATCAAATTCATTCTTGGAGACTCCTTACCCCAAATTGCGGGGATCCTAATAACAATTGCCCTATCATTTAGAATCTGTTTTAATGTATTCTCACATTTGATCTTGAAATTTCCATAGTCTGATTGAGCAACAGGATGATCCGTTTCTATATGATGCTTTGAAAAGTCACCATCAAATACATTTGCAGTAGAAAAATAATAAAGCAGACTCTGGGTGTTTCGTAATTCCAATGCCAATTGGCTATGAAATTCCAATTGTTGATCAAATTCTCCCCTTAAGCACGATACAATAATATCAGGCTGAACTGTTCTAATGATCCCTTTTAGTTTGTCATATTGGTGCAATCCCAACTGGAATTGCTTTTCACCCGGTAGTTCAATTTTATTCGAAAAATATGTACCATACACTTCAAAATCGTTTTTACATTCCTCCAAGATAGCTTTCCCAATAAGCCCGCTGGCACCAATAATGAGTAGTTTTTTCATAATATCCTCCAAAACATAAAAAGTAAGAAGCCAATATTAAAATTATCCCAATTGCAAAACCTGTCCAAGTTGTCGTATTCATTGTGCTATATCCAAATCCCTGCTTACTTCTGAAAAGATAAGTTAAGAGATAATAGAATATGAATACAATTACCTCAAGATTACAACCATCTACTTAGAGTTTTTTTTATTTTTCGCAACTAAATGATATAAGCTGTTGTGCTTATAATTGTAAGCCAACATAGAAATTAATAAGGCGATCAGAAGAGTAGATAACACGATTCTAATTAGGCCATATTTAGAATAATTCCCAAAAAGTAAACCAAAAAGCAAAGGATAACCAAACCACTTAGAAGAAAAGATCTCTCTAATTACGTTGATAATAAAAACCTCCACACCCTAATCACATCATCTTGTAAACTTCTTAATGACCCAGTCTAATTTTCTTTCTTTCGGAAATATATCCATTTGTATGCAGTACATATTGCTAATAAAACGATAATTAGAAACGACTTTAGATAAGGTTTAGTTACCGTAAAAGTAACGAAAAAAGTTGATATTACTACAAACAAGTAAAAAGTAATAAAGGAAACGTTTTATTTGAATTCAAATTATCACCTCTTCGTAGTGTCAACTCTTTTATAGTCTTCTTACATATAGTGATTTAAAGTTGGAGTAACTAAGTTATCCTCCTAACATTCCAGACCTTCCTTCTAAACCTGAATTTAGCGCTTACATTTATTAAGCAATCGCTCAGAATTTGTTTAATAATTTCCATCCAAAAGTAGTAGTAAATAACTACATCCTAAAAGAAGAAATGCGAATTGAGTTACAACGTAAACAGTTAACTCAACTGAAGTCAGTCCCCTTCCCCGTTTGATTTTCTTAAAATGAAAATAATAATATATTGCACATAAGAGCAATACCCCTCCTGATACTTGAAACACGATCTCTAATAAACCAATCATAAATATCACCCTCTAGTAAATGTCCCGATGGTTGTTCAAAAAGATACAACACACTTAAAAATCTTGCTCTATTCGTCAATACCAATTATTTCAAAATACTTTTTATAAATCCATCATTTATAAAAAACTCCGCGTTAAATGAAGACTTTATTTCTAGATAAATCATTTATTATTAGCTAAACATTAACCTGCAAATCTTTTAAATGTTTTAGTTTTTCCACTCTTCATCTAGAATGCCATAAGAATATTCATCCCACCAATCATCCCCATGCGGAATTCTTTTGGGAAGTATATTTATATACTTCTTCCCAATCTTCTAATTCAAAATCACGTATAATTAATCTGTTTGTTTTTATGTTCATATTACTCTCCCACTAAATAATATATATCTGAATTTAGCTTTTATCGATAGAATTGCCTTTCAGGCATCCTATTCGTCGAAAATTTTCTTGCTTAGTTCCTTAATGGAGGGGGTGTATCCCCCTGAGGTGTCAATATGGAAGTTGGGGACGTTGATCCTTGGTTCGTCGTAAGGGCTAATGCTAAGTTTAATTCCTTTTCTAGCCATGTCCACTTCCTTATCCCCATGGAAGTACTCTCGAAGCCGGTTATCCAGTCCTCGACGAACAAACCTGTCAAGCGCTATCTTTTCGTCAACCTTGCAAATCAACAGATAGAGCTTTGCTTTCCCTCTGAACTGTTCAAGCATCGATGACCATAGACGATGCTGGAATGCTGCTTCAGCGATCACTGACACATTGTTTGAGATCAACCCCATGAGCGTACTAAAGAAGATTTCTGTTGCTGCTAAATTGGCTTCTGGAGGAAGCTCGTTATGGCTTTTACCGAAAGTATGCACATACCCTTCCTTAATTTGATCTCTGCTGATTACTGGCATAAAGATCTCATTTCCAAGTTCCTTAGAAAATGTTGTTTTCCCTGAACCTGGTCGACCAGTGACAATTATTAAATAAGGCTTTGACATGGATTTCACTCCTTATGGAAATATTGTCCACACTCCAGTTTTATTAACATTTCAAGAAGCTAATCCTCACTATGGATAAGCTCCGAGATAATAGTAGACTCGAAATGCACATATGTAATTATTCTTCCATTTTACACCACACGCCTGAATCTATCTCCAATCGTGGCGGTGATGTAGTGAGTTTTACGTTCACTCCCAGTGGCATCTTAAAATATTCCTGCTTGCTTGAGATGAGTAAGCATCAAATCAAAACGAAACGCAGGTTCTGCAACTTCCTCAATTAGTAATATCGCTCCATGTATATCCGCTTGATAAGCCGTGCCTAACCTAGTGGTAAGTAACCAAATGACTGAAGCTCTGGATGGCATTAAGTAGATATGTATTATCGCTGTATCCCCAGTATATTTTAGGGTTTCTTTGTATCTTCCCATAATTAATCAAAGTAGCTTATCTTATGAATGATAAGCTCCGATTTATAGAATAGAAAGAGATAGTTACATATTCGATATACCGTTAATGAAAATGCTAAATAATAAACAGATTGTTGTTAAGCCAGCAACTGGGATGGCAAATGCTTTGTTGTTTTTAAATTCATATATAGCTATTAATAAACCTGCTACACCTAACACTACCCATACAGGCATAAAGATGGCATCTGAAATATTCGTTGGAAATAAAGTATAACCACTTGATAAGAAAAATACCCAATGCGAAAGCAACAGCCCTAATATTATATAAGAGAATGTTCGAGGGGGTTTTCCTTTTTCATTTTTTCTAACAGCTATAATTGGAGTAAAGAGTAAAGTAAAAATTGCAATGGATCCTAAAACCATCAAAAACACTATTGAAAACCCAATCATAACCAATCCTTTCTTAACAATTTTTTCAACTCCTCTGAATTTACATAGAGTGTTTACACCCATTGTTCCAGATTTGCTCGGAGATACTTGAAAACTCAGTACTGAGATAGTTTAACGAATGGTTAAATAAATAAACTAGTTTATTAAATATCTAGATAACAAGAGTAGCCAAGGACTAATTAAGAGCAGAACGCTTAGATACATAAATTTTCGTTTCCTAAGCCCCATTGCTATAGCCCAACTAAATAAACTACATAGAAGCGTGAGGATTAGGGTAGTAATAATTCCATACTCTTGGAAAATAGGTATAGTAAAAGACAAAATCCCGATGCCAATTAAAATCCAATACATTACATAAGGGAATTTTTTTGTTTGCATTCCTATTATCTCCTTTCTAGAATTCTTCTGCCTTCCGGTTTGTGGAAGAAGAAACGGGAGATCTTACCCAACAAAGCAGTAATAGTAGTTACTCTGTTAATCCAAACCCCATAATGTGGTCAGTATAGAGAGCATAACTTTCATACTTAATTACATTGTCCGGGTTAGCAAACGGAACAATTTTCACATTGCTCAAAACAATCATGCCATACATGTTGGTTACATTACCTTCTTTCATTATTGGAAAAATTGTATCTTCTGATTGTAATAACGCCTTATCGAGTAAAGTCATCTTACTCTCGTTTGGCTCTTCCGTATTGATTTTATCTGCAATAATCAAAGAGTTAGATGTAGTAATTTGAATCTTCCTATGATCCTCAATTCCACTTTGCATTTCTTCTATTAAGCATTGTGCCGTCACTATTTCTAATTTCTTCATATCGTGTCCTGGGTTTAATTCATGGCCAGTAAATTCAATTTTCACTAAATAACCCTCCATCTATTTATTTCGTTAATACCAATTATTTCAAATAACTCACCATAACTCAATCTCTAATTTCAAATGAAAAGAGCCTATCTTATTTCAGATAAGCTCCGCTTTAACTGTACACTTGATATCATGATAATTGAGCAAGTTATCCTTAACAATTGGTATATAAATTTAGAATAGAAAGAAGTAATGGTTTTTTCATTCTTTTTCTAATTTAAAAACGCCATTCCATAGTTCAGAATGACGCCATTTATTGAAAGTAGTTCATTAAAGTTGTCATTGCTATGATATCGAAAAACTCCTCCAAGATTATGGGAGACTTGATAATTCATATGTCTAAATGTGTTTACTAAAAAACTCAACCCCCTCCCAAACTAGTTACTTAATCACCTTATCTTGCTAGATATTCTTTAATCCGGTGATTAGAGACTTACTTCACCATACTTCTTTTCGTTTTTTTCTTGCTCACAAAAAGAATCGTGAATAGTTGCCTTGAAATAATGTAAGGAAGGGTACCAATCGGAATAGCGTATAAATCCAACCAAAAACCATTCTGATACTGTCCTGGATTCAGTAATAGAAATCTTGTTTGAATTCCAGCCATGATTAAGATTGGTAATAAAAAGAATAGCCAGGGATTTAGTAGCCAAGACGATTTAAAGTGACTACTTAGCGCTTCATAGATTCCCTCAGCAAAACCTGCAATAGTGGCTATGATCAAAAATCCCATTATCACACTATAAAGTGGTAGGCTATTATCAAATTGCGGATTATAGTACTCCATAGCAGAATAGGAAAAAACGCTTAAACATGCAGTTACACATGTGACACTCCATAAAAACCTCACTATTTTATAAAACGGAAACAGCGACCTCTTAAACTCCAAATTTAGTTTACTTTGATTCCCAAATGCTTCAATGGCCAAACGAATCGCTTCATCTTCAGAATGTCCTTTTATTAAAAGATCTTGCACATGGTCCTGAAGGTGTCCATAAATTTCCTCTATTAATTCCTTCTTTTCATCCTCGGGTAAGTCTATGATGATTTCCTTTACATACTTCTCAATCTCCTTCATGATCATTCCTCCACTGTATTTTCGATTAACGAATTAATTTGTTTCCAACTCTTAAGTTTTTCTGCCAATACAGTACGTCCAGTTTCCGTTATCGAGTAATATTTTCTCCTCCCTCCCTCAGATTCCAAATTCCAATAGGAAGTCACACATTCCTTTTTTTCAAGTCTTTTTAAAGCAGGGTAAAGCGTTCCTTCATTCATATGGTAGGAATCTTGGCTTAAAGCCCTTAGTTTTTTAGTCATTTCATAGCCGTAGCAATCTTTTTCAGCTATTAGTGAAAGCAATAAGATCTCAATACTACCTTTTAACAACTCTCTATCCATCATTTATCCTCCTAATATTGGTAATTACATTGTATAACTACTTACATCGTAATGCAATGTAATTCCACCTAAAAAATACCATCACTAAGTTGAAATGATGGTACTAATCGTGATGTAACTTTCCTTTAGATGAGAAAACCCTTGAATTCATATTAAAACCTATTAAATGACTCAGGCAGGAACGATATATCCCATACATTCATCATCTACTAATTTGATTTCCTCTTAAAGAAAGAGAGAATCATACCTATGCAATCTTCAATTCTAGTTAAAGGAAGACTCAGTATCTATATATCTTTTTCTTTAACACCATAATGATTCTTCTATTATTTGATAAAATCACTTTTAATAATGGAATACATATATAAATCATCAAATTTATCAAGAGTATACTCATAATGTCTGAGTAAGCCTTCTTTTATGAAACCTAGTTTGCTAACCAATCTTTGTGATTGAATATTACCTGGCTCTATCAAGGCCTCTATCCGTTCTAAC
This sequence comes from Guptibacillus spartinae, assembly GCF_028610625.1. Lineage (GTDB taxonomy): Bacteria > Bacillota > Bacilli > Bacillales > Guptibacillaceae > Guptibacillus > Guptibacillus spartinae. The sequence goes on along the minus strand of NZ_JAQQWU010000006.1, from coordinate 30,911 downwards.
TGATAGTGGTTAAATCCATACCTGATAATTGTTCCTAGTGCTTCAGATGCTATTCCTTTTCCCCAATAGTTTTTACTTAATTCAAATCCAACTTCTGCTCTATAATGTTGGTGGTGCATATTTAAATACCCGCAACTACCTATAACTTTACCTGAATCTTTCAAAGTAATTCCCCACCTAATACCTGTACCTTGCGTTATTATTGAATGATACCATTCGATTTCATCCAATACATCTTCTATATTTTTGGCCGGTGCTAACCCCATATGTTTTACGACTTCTTCATCGGATAAATAGTGGTACATATCCAAAGCATCCTCTGTACATACTTCTCTTAATATTAATCTATTCGTTTCAATTACTGGATTGTGCTTTTCCATTAATAATCCCTTCTTTACCTTATTTCAATTTCTTAAGTATTTCCCCCTATTAAGAGGAGCCGAAATCTATTTAGCGATCTCCAGCTTTTGCTCCGAGTTTGTTAAATAAGTTAAGTTCAAAATTACTTTACTGTTATTTTATATCTTTGTTTTCCCCATGTTTGAAAATAACTACACTACACTCTTTACACCTTAACGCTGGAACTTTTTTGACTTTTAACCATGCATCACCTATTAATGTCTCACTTCCAAAATCCGCAAAGATGGAATCAGGCGAGTCTGACCAGCAAATTCTTCGAGGAGAAAAAATATATCCTTGCATCAACTGGTTACCACATTCAGGACACATTACTACATCGGCCACTGTTAGTAACACCACCCTCATCTTAGATTTTTTATTGAAATAACTAGTTTTTTTATTCCAATTCACTAAAGCATCTTGAACAATATATAACTTGTTCAGGACCCCAAGCATTTAAAAGTGTCCACCCATTTAACTTTTTGGGTGTAGCTATAATTGCGATCTTCTCATCTTTTTCTACTTTTCTTCCGCAATTTTTGCAAATAAACTTATCGCCAATGATAAGTATCCATCCTCTCGATAAAATGATAAAATTCTTAATTGGTAACTTTTTACCTTCCCTTCTAAATACGATTGAATAAAAAATCCGTTTCATAATCCAAACTATCTCAAAACTGAGTCATCAACAAACCTTCCCAGATCTTTAATACCAATTGTTTCAAATCAGTCAGAACAACTCAAACTTTTCTTTCATATAAAAAAAGCCTATCCGATCACAGATAAGCTCCGAGATTACTGAATATCCTGGTTAGTCATTCTTTTCCGGAAATATGTTCTTCAAATAGTTTTTTAAATTTACTTGCTTGTTCATTAGTCGCTTGATAAAAGGTATCTTCATTCTTTCTTATTATTGTTTTTTGGTAATCATAGTACACAAACCACTTGCTTCCATTTACTTTAAAGATTGCATCTGGTTTCCCCTTGTAACCGTTGGAATTTGCTACTTCAATCGGGACTTCACTCAAATGATTGGTTAATAATTTGATTTGCCTAACAACATCTTCTTCTTTAATTATTTGAATAGGCTCGGTATCATTCCCAATTGTGTATATTTCTACCTCATTAGTACTACCTATTGAACATCCAAATAAAAAGAAATAGATAGAAATCATGCACAGTAATTTTAAGTAATTCATCCCTCTTTCCTATCCTTCCCTTAAATAATATACCTTCCACTTTAGTATAAAAGCTTCATTTATATGGAACGATCGCTCCGATTTAAGGAATAACTTATTTGTTGTTCCAATTTTTTATAAGTAAAAATAGATTCAAAACAACTAAGAAAGCTAAATGTAATACAGGCGCTAATTGCAATTGCGCTACAGCGGGCGGATCATTTGTTAAATCAGTCCCTAAGACTAACAGATTGAATGAAAACACAAAAATTAATATACCAAGTGAAATGCTTCGCCCATCGATACTTTTTAATGAGGTTAAAGATAATGTTATGAACATAGTAGAAACAAAGAATAACAGTTGTGAAAAAATGGCTTCAGAAGTTGTAAACGAAATCGGGATATCTGATAAGATTAGCATTTTATAGCCAAATGAAACAATACCGAGTAAAAGACCTAGAGATATAATGATCACTTTCAAAGTTTCATTAATAATTGATTTAATAACAACACGCACCTTTAATATTTTCAGCAATCGTTCCAATTTAATGGAATACCGCGATTTCATCAAATGTTATACCAAGGTATTTGTACTTAATCCGAACTTCATTTATAGGTTCTGAAAAAGTAACACTAATTCCATATGCTTCATCGTCTTCAGAAGCAGAACCCTTATCTAAATTCTGAAAATTGGATGAAGGAGACGTTCCTGTCTCTATATTTACTTGTTCTATTTCCGTAAATCTATAGTTTGTTGATTCTTCGCTATAAAAATCATCCGTAATAATAAAGCCCTGTAACGGATTGCTAACTTGTACTTTTGTTTGCAAAGGGGCTTCATTATTATTTACTGTCACACTTACTATCTCCAACCCCCTTAACCCTTTATTCCCTACACCAACGACGACAGATTTTTCACTCTTAGTTGATGCAAGCGTGCCAACTTCTAAAGGGGGATTAAAGATTATAGATGCGTAGAGTCCGCCAACAGCTATTCCCATGGAAAGAACGAGAACCAAGAAATTCTTCCTCTCCAACTTTTTCTCCTCCATTCAGATGCTTTCTTCCACTTTGCTGCCCCTAGAACTGTTTAAAGTCCTTATCATGTATTCAGCAAGCGCTCCAATATAGTTGAACATTTAAGATGTCGATCCTAATATTTACAACTGTATATAATTAAAATAGTAGAGTGAAAATAAGTTGCATAGAAGGTGAACGAGTATACCAGGGACAATAGACTTAGTTACTCTATAAACAATCCCAAAAGCGATACTCTGAGTGCATCATTCCGAATATGATAGACGAAACCAATAGTGCGAAGATGAAATAGGAATGTCTATTAGATAACTCCTGCTACGACGAATAAGAAAATAAAGCCTTTCCCTTTATCATCCACGGGTTGCTATTCCATCGCTAACCAAATAACTGTAACAGCACCTAACCCAATACCAAGTAATCACTCCAATTTCACTACCTCCATAATTTCCCTTTTTCCTATATTATCATAAAATAGATTGAGTATACTTTTTTTAATCTTCGACAGCTTTTTATGTAATCAGGATGATTTCATTATATTTGTTCAATTCTTTCACATTTGCAGATGAGAACACACTAGTACTGTTCAATGGAAAGAAAAAGAAGTTAACGGATGAAGATAAGGTAACTATACAATATAAAGATAAAGCCGATGAAATACCTATAAAAGATTCATATAAAGCGCAGACTTAGTTCCCCGTTTAAAATCTCCAAAATAATCTATTATTTGATTCCTCTACGCAAAAACTTTTCCGTTAAACGATCATTGACAGGGTTAGTCAGGCAGGATACAATACACATAGAATTAATATGCATAGAATTACTATGCATAAGGAGGGTAGGTATCTATGAAAGTGAGTAAAGAACTGCTTAAAGGGAGTACGACCACTCTGATTTTAAGCTTGCTGCACACTAAGCCAAGGTATGGATATGAAATTATCAAAGAACTGGAATTGAAATCTGACGGTATTTTCTGTTTTAAGGAAGGAACGATCTATCCTATCCTTCACACCCTTGAGAAAAAAGGTCTTATTGCCTCCTTCTGGGGGGAAGGGACTGGAAAGAGAAAGAGAAAATATTACAAGTTGAATGAGTCGGGCAGAGAACTCATCCAAGAGAAAAAAGAGGAATGGTCCGTTTTTAAAAATGCAGTGGACCAAGTGCTTCATGGAGAGAAAAGCGTATGGGAATAGATAAGAGATTCGAAGTATATATTGATAGGTTGTGTAAGCGGATCAGGAATAAGGATGTACATGATAACATCAAGCTCGAGATAGGTGATCACCTTCAGGAACTCAAAGAAGATGCCATGCGCAGGGGGCTTTCTGAAGAAGAGGCCGTAAAAGAGGCTATGACGCATATAGGTGATGAGAAAGTATTAGGGAAACAGTTGAACAAGACGCATAAAGCACCGTTAGATTTACAAACCATTCTTCCGGTTCTCGCGGTTTCTCTGTTCGGACTTCTGGTGATGTATTACCTGCAATTTCATTCCACCATCACAGCGCTTCATAAGATGAACGTATTCAATAAAAGCCTAATATTCTACTCAGCTGGCCTATTGCTCATGCTAGTCGTGTTTAAATGTGATTATAGAAAACTGGCAAAGCATTCGATCCATATCTATGCTGGGACGTTATTCGTTCTTTCATTGACCCTCCTTCTCGGTGTATGGGTCGATGGCATCCCATTTTTAAATATTGGCTTTGCTTTTATCAATTTCACGGAAATCACTCCATACCTTCTGGCCGTATCCTTTGCGGGAATTTTTCACGCCTGGAATTGGAAAAACATCCGAAACTTCTGGATGGGAGCAGGTTACCTTGCTGTACCGATCCTTTTGCTTTCAGCGACTGGAGCAGTGGCTGCTACATTCATCAGCCTGATCGTATCTATTACCATTATGTCCGTGTCTAACGCTAGCATCAAGCAAGTTTTATCCTTTACTGGACCTTTATCCATTTTGCCGATGGTTCGTCTTTTCGTCCAAGCAGATACGTCGCCATTACCTAACACGTATGCTGGTTTGACTTTGGGAGATGCGGACTTCATAGGTAGTGCCTTACAGTCCACCACCGGACTGATGTCGGAAGTCCATACAGACTTCATCTTTTCGTACACCCTCTATACATTTGGTTGGTTGTCCGCAATCATCTTGTTCGCGTTGATTGCATATTTCATTTGGAGAATCATTAGTATGGGCAGGAACATGGTTTATTCCTATGAACGACTACTTACTATCGGTCTAGCTGCCACCTTCTCCGTTCAGTTCATCCTAAGCATCCTGATAAACCTCGGTTTATCGGGTTTGTCCGGCTCCCCCATGCCTTTCATGAGTTTTGGCGGCTCCCATATCTTACTTGAAATGACTGCTGTCGGTTTATTATTGAGCATCTACAGAAGACGCAATACAGCGGAACAGCCTATCGCATACAGCTAAATACCCTGGAAATCATGATGTTTTCTTTTAAAAAAATTATAAAAGATAACTGAAGACCCATGGTCGAGACGTTCGACCATGGGTCTTTAAATCTACTAGCCGCAAACTAGCTTATGTTTGAATAAAAATTTATTAGACTCGTCAATAAATAGGGAATAAAAGGAACTTCTTTAAAAATAGCAATGAATAAGATAGCTTATTCACCTTAAATTGAACATACCCTTTCCATTTTTCATGTCAATTGGCAATGAAGAATGTTCATGAGTAATGACCCAGGACCCTTTTTCTTTTTTAAAACCAAATGTAAACCTGTTGGTTATTTGACGAAGCTTCTCTTCCTTTTCAACATTGTATGCTACGAAAGTTAAAGCACAATGAGAAAAAGCAGTGCTCTCCCCTTCCTCAATAACTAAATCGTTAAAAACTGTCTGCAGTTTGACCCCTTCTTCTTTAAGACTACTGAACCATTCTGTCACGTTCTCTCTCCATGCGTTTTCCCCTTTACACTCCCAACTTCCCCAGCAATCATAGATATGTATGTCAGAAGAATAGGAAGAGAGAAATTTCTCAACATCCTGCTCATTGACAGCTTCTTTGTATCTTTCAAGTGCTTCTTCAACTGTACTAATTTGGTTATACATAAATTACTCCCTCTTAGATAAAAATTTAATGTCTTTTTACCTATTCAATAATGCTGGAAGCTATACCTTTGTTTTTTAACCCTTTTAGCTTGAATTGTAGTAGAAAGATTAAAAGTCAGCATTTGATGCTATGACTGTCTGTCCACTCACCATTACTCCTATCTTGTTACAGATAAGATCCGATTTGATGGAATAAGTGTATATGACCTGTTATAGATTCACTTACATCAAATGTTTTAAGCAATTATATAAGGAACAATCCCAATTTCCATTAATATTTTCTAACATGGTAAACGATGTATTATCTATATACGTTGTTTGAAAGCTATTGGGGATTAATTGTTGTAATGTTAAACCGATTATAGCACCATGACTCACTACTAATATTCGCTTGCCGTTATATGTACGGTCGATATCCTTAATAAATTCAACTCCTCTTTTTCCTACTTCTTCAAAACTTTCCATCCCTAGGTCTTTGTCACGCCAATTGCTTCCCCACTTTTCCAGGCGAACCTCTTCTGTCGTTCCTTCAATTTCCCCGCAATGTATTTCTCTAATTCTTTTGTCATAGTGACTGATAGGTAAGTTTAGTTTACTCCCAATGATTTGTGCAGTTTCAATTGCTCTTGATAAATCGCTTGAAATAATGACATCCCATTTTCCTTCTTCTCGCAGCCTAGCACCAATATTTGTAGCTTGTTTTCTACCTAATTCGTTTAAAGGAATATCTGACGTGCCTTGTACTTTACCAAGTTCATTCCACTCCGTAATTCCATGTCTAATTAGCCCTATGGTTGTCATTCTATCTATCTCCTTTTGCTCTTTCTTGCCTATAAACGCACAATGATATCTACAAAGAGCGTAGACTTCTTTTTAGGCAAACGCTTCGAGTTTGTTGAGTAAGCTTTCTTCTCTTATTCAAACTACAAACGACATTCGTTTCCGCCATACTTGTCTCTAACTTTTATTAACACTATAAGATATGTATAAACCGGAATTAATATAAACCATGTCGATGGAGGATCTTGTACGTTAAATTCTCTCCACAATACGAGCCCAGCTAACGTATAAATAATGAATGAGATCCATAATATTGTTTTTCTTCTCGGTGAAAACAATTTTATAATTAAGTCCGTTAGTAGTGTTGTGGGTAATCCAAATATAAAATAATAAATGTAAAAGAACATGGCATAAATGAGGGCTACATCTACTCTATAAAAATTATAATCTTCACCCCAAAAATGGCTATGAATGAAGATGGAATCACACATAACAAGTAGTATACCTGCAATGGGACCAGAAATAAGGATAGCCAGTATGATTCTCAAAAGATGTTTCATCTTTACCTCGCATAGTAAATGTAATATTTGATTCAATTTCAAAATCACAATGAATATTAGTTCTGTTTACTCTTTACCTACTTGCAACTATTCTTATTACAGATAAGCTCCGAGTTTGTGTAGTAAAACTTCTACCATTATTTAATTTCAAGCCAATCTTCTCGCCATTGAAAGTAAACATTATTCGAAGGGGTCTTATAGAATATTTCTTCTGGATAAGGTAGTGCAAGTCTAGGTTTATCCTCCCTGCTGAAAAACTGGAGATCTACAGATTCACCATCATTAGGACTTAATTCGCCTCCTAAAATAATGCATTCAAATACAAATACATTGTATTCTACTTTATCTCCGTTAGCATAAGTAAATCGGAAATCATTACCTCCAAATACGCCTAATAAATTTTGAGGTCTTACTGATAATCCGGTCTCTTCCCTTACCTCTCGAACTACAGCTTGAGCAGGAGCTTCGCTAGGTTCAATCGCACCCGCAGGAAGACTCCAGATATCACCATCTCCTGGATACTGATATAGAATTTCATTTTTATCGTTTCTTATAATCGCAGCAACGCTTGGAATAAAGATAAGTTCATTATTAATCTTATTGCGAAGTTCTTGATAGTAATTAGATATTGGCATTACCCATTTCACTCCTAACATTAAGTCTTTTATTCGCCCTTCATATTCCCAATTATTTCAAAAGAGGACATACTATACAATCTTTTATTTCATAAAATATGAGCCTATCTAATTAGAGATAAGCTCATAAGATTGCTTTTAAGTTAGGTGTATTATTGTATTCTTCTATAATGATTAATTAAAAATCCTCCTACAATCACTAATAGATCAATTAATCCTACAAAAACATAGGTAAGGCATCGGGTGCATAACTGTTATAAATCTAATGACCATTTTAACATTCCATTCTTGCTCCAATATCTTTGAAGAAGAGTAGATTCTAAAAAACAAAACTCAATTTACTCTAAAAACGTCTTAATGTTGGCCCTGCACCCTCTCTTTATACCCACTCGTTTCCATATTTGCGTATAAATATAATTTCCTTTCGATAGTGATCATAATGGCCCTCATCTATCATTTTTTGAAACGCCATTTCCCCTTCACTGGCTTTTCTTTTCATGTAGTTACATAAACCCTCTAATCGCTGCAAAACCATTTCTAAATAACCTTCTTTTAACCCCTCCATATCGTAAGATTCAAAAAATAAGTTAACTCTATGTTTAATACGGAGGGCATCTGAAGAAGAATCATAATAAACTTGCTCTCCGGATTCAGTATGGTAAAGCCTACTTAATGGAACACAAGTATAAAGAGTATAGGCAATGTCCCATATTCTAGGGCCAGGTGCAGCGACATCAAAATCAATAATGCCAACTGGTCTTTTATCATTAAAAATAATGTTGTATATGGCAAAATCATTATGGCAGAGTACCTCATATGGTTTTGGAGTGTTATCGATTGATCCCCATTTATCGCCATATGAAAAGTCGCTCACCGCATCATGGTAAAGACGAAGCATCATCGCTATCTCTTTTAAAACATCATTCGACCACATATAATTTTTCAAAGGATAATTGCCAGCTTCTCCATCAATATACGATAAAATTTCTCTACCTTTTTCATCAACTCCTAAAAATCTAGGTACATAGCTGAAACCTTTCTTTTCTAAATGCAATAATAGCTTATGGATTCTAGCACTTTCTGGCTTCAGTTCTCGACGAACAGTACCTTGCAAACGATAAACGTTTGAGACGTTGCCTCCTGAAAGCTTTTCTTCCGATTCGTAATTAGACATTTATTATTCCCTTTCCGTATTATATTACTGAATTAGTGGGGCATATGATATGATATGTAGAGATATAAAATTTATTTAACACAAAAAAAGCAGATACAAAGGTATCCACTTGTGTTTGTAGGTTTTAACACCCCCAGCGCCCCTTGTTAATGACTTAAAAATAGATATACTTCACCCATTATCTTTGCAAGCTAGTATTCTATTTGATTAATTTATCATTATAAGGATGTCTACATTTGTGTTGAATACCCCTTTCAATTACATCTCCATAAAAAGTGTACAAACAATTTTTCAATTATCAATCAAAATCACCAAATATAGTTAATGTCTGCTTAGTTCACCCCCTTTATAACCTCCTTCAGTAGTTAGTTTTCTCTTTATATTAAGTAATCGCTCCGATATAATGGAATAACAGGAAAGTTATTCATCAATTTCACCTTCTAAGACCTTTGTTATAAAGTCAGTTTTACCGATTGTATAATCAGCTCTGCCTTTTGCCCTATTAACTAATTTTCTTTTAATTCTGTCATACTCAGCTACCGCTCCTGGATTGCTCCGCAGATAGTCCCTAAAAGCTATGTGCCTTGCTAGCTCATTACTATCTTGGTTGCACACGTATAGATGATGCTCCATCCATTTTGTATTTTTCCCACCCCACGGAGTTAATGTATCTTTTCTACCAAATGCTTCTCTTCCTTCAAAACTCCATTCTTCTTGGTGAAAGTATCCTATCTTTTCAAGACCTAGAATAACAGCAGGGAGTACATCATAACTTTCTATCACTAGATCGATGTCCAAAATTGGTTTCGCTCCAAGACCTTTTACAGCAGTGCTTCCAACGTGCTCAACCTTCGTTATCAAATCTGTTAAATTCATTTCAATCACTTGTTTCAATAACCTAAATGTTTTTGACCATTGTTCATCATAGTCACAAATCACAATTTCGGACAATCGAGCACCCCCCCTCTTCCTAGGTGAATCATTCAAAATAAATTAATTGAAATGGAAGTCCAATCCTCATGAACTTCCATTTTTGCTCCGAGGATATGGTAATACAAAAATTCGAGATACTGAAAAAGGGATATACCCTTCACGCATTCAACAGTACAGATTAAACATAGGAATTTAGTTACTAAATCCTGCTTCTTTCAAAAACTCTATTTTTTTTAAATCTTTATTGTTGTTTTGATCTGCCCTATAACTATCTTTTGATGAGGCATTATAAACACATAAATATTGTTCTGGGGTCAGCAAATAATACCTAACTCCTTCATGTTGCTGCATCTCTAAGTCTTCTAATTGTACCCCGGCGAAGCTCGGTAATGTGTCAATGATACCAAATTCAACTGATAACCTTTCGTCGAAGAACTCATGTTCATGCAAATCAATTAACCTATATCCCATTGAGTTCATGATAGTCACAATATCCATCCAGTTATGTATCGATAATTCCGGTGCTACTTCCCATCCTCTTTTATCACCAGGTACATGAATATCTAAGTCTTTGGCATTCCAACTCTTACTAGTAATTACTTCTAAGCCAACTGAGCCCATGAGTAATGGAATAATGTCAATATTGTTTAACTTTTTAGTGATTTTTAGAAACTCATCAAACTTGTTAATAACCATTTTTTCCTCCATTTTTTAAAATTTATCCTAAATCCGTTATGTCAGTAAGAAAACGATACTCCGAGGGTCCTAGCATATGAAATAAAATCATATGCTCTGTTAAGCAATTGCTCCGTTCCAGTAAGAATGTCTTGTGCACCGACTCTTTGCGTGCCTTTAATACTTATAAGACTGAAAGAGGGATTGAAATACAACAATCCAAGGCTGGTGGTAAGGTTCGTACAAAAACTTATGATACACTTAGATTAACTAAGTTCAATCTCTAACATTTCTTTTTTCAACGAACGGACGTATTAGAGGAGTTTGACTGGGAAACAACTCTTAAATTAAGGAGGAATTATATGCTTTGGCTTATGTTAATAGTTATATTTCTACCTTTTATCGCAAGACGAATAGAAAGGCATTTTCAACGATTAAAAAAAGAAAAGAATGAAATAAAAGATATCTTCAGTGATTAAGAGAAAACTGGAAGTTCCTATTTTTTGCTGATGAATCGCAAACCTAAACAACTGTCTCTTTTACTTCCTTCAAATAATCTAAGAGTGCAGCTTCAATACCAAACTAATTTAGCAGTTGTCTTAATATAGAATTTGCTACATTAGATTTCTCAACATTGGATCTTAACTTTTTAATCTCAATCAATTAAATCAGCACCTAGCAATCTAATACGAAATATGTCCAAAAATAAGTGAAAGAGTTTCATTTATTAGATTGAGCTTCCTAAATACTTAATACCAATTATTTCAAATCAGTCTACATAACACAATCTTTTCTTCAAAAAAATAGAAGCTCATCTTGTTAAAGATAAGCTCCGAGATAGTGGAATACTTCATTTCACGATATGTAATCACTTTTCTTCAACCGCCTTCATTTAATATTTTATGATAGTCTCGATAAATTCAATTCATAAATAAGTGAATTTCTATCAGGGTAATCATATTGAATCGGCAAGTCCTTTTTATCAATATTTTTAAATCCTACCTTTTCATAAAAACTGTGTGATCTAGTGGCTACTGACGGGGTGTCTAATAATATTTTAGAAAAACCTTGTTTTTCTGCATCATTAAGTAACGCATCGAAAAGGTCTGCTCCTACTCCTATCTCTTTACCTCGGTAAGCTTTATAAACGAAAAATTTCTTTAATATGCAAACTTCATGCGTCTTTTTCTCCAATCCGATTGTTCCTCATTCTTCTCGTTTAAAGCAACCCAAAAATTCCCTCCATTTTTTATATAGTGTGAGTCAATATTCAAAATGTCTTGCTGTTCCTCTAGACTTATACCTACACCGTATTCAACATTTTGTACGTGCAATATTAAATCAATAACTTCTTTTTTATATGAATTATTGTAAATCGTAATCATCTCTTTACCCCCATATATATTTAAGGACTTACTACTTCATATTCAGCAACTTTTACTGTCTTTGGTAATTGACTTCCTATTAAAAAAGCAATAATTCAACTTTCATACTTTTCAAGAGACGTAAGATTAATTTCATCTGGATCTATACCAACTCTCTCTATAAAATCGTTTGCTTTGATTCTAAGATAAAAAGGAATCTTCCTCTAAAAAAGACTCCTACCAAATTATCATTAGAGCAAGTGATTTAATTTCTTATTTCTCTATTCGTTCTTATTTCAACAATATCTGAAATAAACGAATAAATATTTGGCGGATATTCCGCTAGTCGATGAACGACATACAAATACCATTCACTACCGTAAGTCACATAAACTTTTGCTTTCACATTATTTTCATTTAAGGAGCTTAATAAGTCAGCTCGAACACCATCTAACATCTCTACTTCTACATTGGAATGATTAAGATAATCTATTTGCTTCAAAATATTTTCGTCATGGGTAGCTATAGATAATGGATGATGGTGGTCTATACAGAGTGACACAAAATCGATATATCGCTTATTTAACTCTTCTCCTCTTGGAAGGTATTTGTCTTCTGACTCCTGGTAGGCTCCCTTCACCAAACGGATTTTACCAGGATAATTAATTAGCTCCTTTAAGTCAGTAGAAGAGCGATTTAACTGAACTTGTATGGTTATGCCTACGTTTGGATATAAGTTGGAGATTCTTTTATATAGGGACAAAATTCGGTCCGTTTTTTGAGATTCCTCCATGCTGATCATCAGCTGAATATGATGCTTCTGTGCTTCTGATGATAACTCTTCTAAATTTGCAAATGCTAGTTCATCAGAAATCATCATCCCAATATGAGAAAGGTCAAAAGATACAGTCGTCTTAATGTGTTGATTTCCTAATTCTTCAATTAAATCTTTAAATTCATTTTTCGCAAAAATACATTCCTTTTCGGAAGTGGTATTTTCACCGATATACTCGATGGAAGTCTCATATCCTTTATTCTTAAAATCAAGAACGCGGTTTATGCCCTCTGTACGTTCTTCTCCTGCTACAAAACGTTTTGCTCCTTTAAACAAAAGGGGAAAAAGTTCTTCTGAATTTTGTATATATGCTTTTAAGTTTTGATCTCTAGCGATCGATTTAAGGCTTTCGGAAAAGCGAATTTCCTCATTTAACATCATTCATGTATCCCTTCTTTTAAAAATTCCTTCTAACTCGATGAGGTTGATTTATGAATAAAAATATCTCGATATTGCCCAGGCGTTAAGCCAATAAATTCTTTGAAAATATGACTAAAATGACTTTGATCAATAAATCCCGTTTCCATTGCCACATCAAGAGGTTTCATTCCCTGTTCTAATCTATCTTTTGCTTCATTGATACGGACCGTTTGTAAATACCGATAAGGCGTTATCCCTAAATAGCGAGTAAATGATCGTAATAATGAGTATTTGTTCATATTTGCTACTGTCGCTAAATCTTCTAACCCGATATCCTCTGCATAATGAGTCTCTAAAAAGCGACAGACCTTTTCAATTTCATGTTTTGTCACGATCTGCGTGTCTTCTTTTGCTACAGCATATTCTTCAATGAGCTGTTGAATAAGGAAATAAAACGTTTCTTCTTTTTCTAAATCCGATATTTCATCCATCACCATCTGGTGAAGGTTATGCAGCAAGTTAGCATGTTCACTGCGGTAGGACACAGGTGAAACAAAGGAAGGAAGGTAATCCTGTCCTGTTATCTCTTTGGTCACTTTCCGCATAACCTCAGGCTTAATATTTAAACAACGATAATCCAACGTTTCGTTATTAATAGATTCACAAGCATGATTATCATAAGGATTAAAGAATATCAGGTCACCAGTTCCGATCTCATATTCTTTGTTCTTACAAGATAACCGTCTTTGTCCACTTTCAATAAAACCGATGACATAATACTCATGAAAGTGATTCGGGAATTTCTGCATAATTCCTACGAAACGATAAGCTTCTATTTGTAACGTAACATCAAAATGCACCGTTCTCTCTTCTTGCCTCATGAACTTTCACCCATCCTTGCAATAACTGATTGCTAGTTTATCACATGAACAGGCAACTAGCCTTGTAATATATTGACTTCCAAATAGTGTTAACGAGTCTTGTATTCATTCCATTTAATCGATAATACATTTATAAAAACCTATAACCTATCCTTTAAGAAATCGATGAAGATATTGGGCTGTATCTCGCGCTCCGTTCTCATTTTGCAATTGTTTTCCTAACCTACGAGCATTTTCGATCATGGCGGGTTGAAGCATCTGAGAGACAGCACTCGCTAACTTTTCCACGGTTACTTTCTCCCTAGGTATAGGAGCAGTTCCAACTCCCAACTCCTCTGTTCGTTTGCCCCAGGCGAATTGATCGTTTCCATGAGGTATGACAACACTCGGCACCCCTGATTGAAAAGTGACGGCTGTTGTACCTGCCCCGCCATGGTGAATAACCCCGGCCATTTTAGGAAAAAGCCACGTATGTGGGACACTTTCAATGAAATACATATCTTCATACGCTTCTTTGTTAGAGAATTGATTCCAACCCATTCCAATAATCCCCCTTTTCCCAGATTTCCGAAGTGCTTGAATCACTATTTTTATCGTTTCGTCTGCGTCTTCATCATAAACACTTCCTAATCCCACATAGATTGGCGCCTCTCCTCTTTCAATAAAATTTTCCAGACCTTCGGGAGGGGCCCATTCGCTCAAATCTTCATTAAGAAACCAGGAACCGAATGCTTTCGTGCCGTTTGGTGATGTCGGAAACACATAAGGGCTCAATGACATCACAGATGTATGATTCTTCGATATTTTTCTGCCATATGGGTTCATAAAGCGCTCGGGAAGCTTTCCGAATCGGTCCTTCCAGAATGACGCGATTGGCGATTTAACCGTAAGCCAAAATCCTTTTTCAAATATGTGATGTGTGAGAAGGTTAGCTATCTTTCCCCATCTATACTTATAGAAGATAAGCGCAGGATAATCTTTTGTAGGTACCATCGGAAAAGGAGAAGCAAGAATTGTTGGGACACCATAATATTCACCGACAAATTGCCCAATCGCTGCGCCAGGATGATAAATAATGGCATCCGCTCCTTCGCATCCCTCGAATAGATCTCGCTGCACGCCTAACTGCTTATCTTTTATATAAGGTTTCATTTTTTGAAAGCTCGTAAAGAATTTAATGGGTGTGTTAGACTCAATCGAACGCTTAGCCATCTCTTTTGATATCTTAGCTATATCCTCTTTTAGCGGATGAAAATCCAATCCATGTCTGGTCACTAACTCTTCATAATTAACAAATCCCACTATCTTTACTTGATGACCCAATTTCTTTAAATCCTTACCTAGTGCAATGTAAGGTTGAGTATCGCCTCTAGTACCCGTCGTTAAGATTGATATTCTCATTTCAACATTTCATCTCCCGTTAAATTAGTTAGGCTAACTTACTTTCTTTTAAAAAAGGGCAGTGTCTCACCCTTTGTTTGGAAGGCTTTATTGTGAATGTTGTTTCTCATAGAACCCATTAATAAGTTTCTTCAATGTCTGTTCGAACTGCTTAGTCTCATTTGGCGTAAGCAGCTGATTCATGAAGGCAACATACTCCCCCAAAGCCTGTTGATGAAGCCGCATGAAAGTCTGACTCGCTTCAGTTAGCGCCACATGATAGATCCTTTTATCTTCGGTTGATTGGTTTTTGAAAGCATATCCCAAAGATACTAATTTATTAATTCCTGCGGTCGCAGAAGCCTTCGTTATATTTAGCTCTTCCGCAATCTCGGTTACAGTTGGTCTCCCAAGTCTACCTATCGCTTCGATATACTGAATCTGGTTTACACTTAAATTAGTGACACCTGAAGTTTCTATCGTCTCTTTTACTAACTTCTTAAAGGAAGTATCTAGGGTAAGGATAAATTCTCTTAGAACTTTTTCTTCCACGATACGACCACCTCAACTCTCTTTTTATTTAGTTCGTCAAACTACCTATATTTCTTTAATAAAAAAAAGTCAATAATTCTTTCAAGTTTCTTCACCCGTAACTTCATTCTAAAGACCTTCTTACTTATATGTGAAATCGAGTTGCATGTTTATTGACTGTCTAAGAATTATGTTGTTAAAACTTTTATTGATTTCCAATACCAATTATTTCAAATAATGTTGTTCCAGTGACTTCAAAGTAAAAAGACCTTATAATTCCTTTGTCATAAATACACTGTTCGGGTCCTCATTGTAGTCTGAAAACGGCTTACAATATTGAAACCCGAAGCTTACATATAAACTCCTAGCCGGTTTAAAAACATCCATTGAACCCGTTTCCAAGCTCAAACGTCGGTAACCACGTTCTCTGGCTTCCTTGATCATGAATTGAAGAAGTTGTTTTGCTACTCCTTTCCTTAGATGAGAGGAAGCAGTTTTCATTGACTTAATCTCTCCGTGCTGGCTGTCAAGTTCCAGAAGTGCCACACAACCAACTAAATCATTTGCTTCCCTAGCAGTCCAGAATGTAATTTCAGGTTTTCGCAATGCCTCAAGGTCAAGAGCATGTTTACTTTCCGGTGGAGAATGTAGTCTCATACTCTGAAGGTGCTCACTCATTAATTCAGCCACGTCAGATCCGCTTAAATCATCGATTCTAATATCCATTCAATCCACTCCTTTTGTAAGAACAGTAACTGTCTACATGATTTTAAGATATATTGAAGTTATAGTAGTCATATAAATGCTGCTACCACTATTCCAATAACCACCAAAGGGAGAAATACAAAAATCACTATGAGAAGCTTAGCATTATTTTCATCAGAAAATAACTGCTTGCGGTACAGAATCACCAGAAGGATCAAAAGAATTAGAGATATTAAAGTTATTGCTAAATACATTTAATCATCCTTTCCCGAAGTTATCCAAAGGCTATTCTCATTACAGATAAGCTCCGAGATACTTGAAGACTAAGTACTGAGATAGTTTAACGAATCTCAACTGTCGTTAAATAACCCATATGTAATTTACAAATCTTAATTTTTCTCCGTTCATTACAAATTCGTCGGCACTTGCTTCTAATTTCTTAAAGCCATTCTTCTCCAGGACTTTTTGCGAAGCAATGTTATTATTTGTTGTTTTAGCAAAAATCCTTGTGAACCCTTCCCTATTCAAATTAACCATTAAGGTTTGTAGAGCTCTGTAGGCGATCCCATGCCCCACATGTTTTTCACCCACTCTATATCCTATGTGACCTGAGTTTTGGGAGATGTCTATGTCTACAAAGTTAATTCTCCCTAAGATTTCACCATTCGTTCTTCTTATCAAGTAAAAATTAGATAATCCTTGACTCTGTTCGTTTAATAATTGTTGGTGACGTGTGATGAAGTTATCATAGTTATAGTAATCATCACCTCGACTTGGTACCATCTCTTCGAAATAAGCCCTATTTTCTTTTTCAAAGTAAAGTACTGCTTCTGCATCTTCAACTCTTAATTTTTCAATTGTAATGTCCATTTAATCCTCCCATAAATCTCATTAGAATGGTGCTATATTTACTTTATTCTTGTTAGTCAAAAGCTCCGAGATTGTTGGAGAAGCAAGATTGCAAACTATCGAAGTCAAAAGTCTTATCTTAAAATGATGTTAAGATTATACTTTTCAACTAAATTTTTTCATTTACGGTTCTTGAATATTTCTAACATTTTACCTTTACCTGATATAAATTCAATTGTTTTCTCATTGTCTTTGTATGTAGTTATAGGAATTCTAATTTTTATAGACTTGATTTGCTTGTTCTCCGCTAAATACCTTTCGTAACCCGAGGCCTCATCAATACCTTTTCTTACCTCATCGCCGATCAAAGAATATTTTGTTGAGTTTTTTAACTCCCCTTCCAATTCTCTTTGTTGAGTCAAAATATCGAATATTTCATTAAATGTTACAACTTTTGTCTCAGTTTCAACTTTCTTGTTATTTTCGAATGAATATAATTTAGCATGAGCCAATATATTTGGTATATTTGCCAATATGACGATTAGAATGACAGCACTTAGTATAATACTAATTTTTTTAATATGTTTGTTCATCCTCCCTTTATTTAATGGTTGCATTCCTTATTCTAATTTAACCCTACTTTTATACATTTAAAAAGAGATGATTCTCTAATAAGAGAATCGCTCAGAGATTCTTGGTTCGGTTGTGGCGAACTTTGCAATTGGCATAACGATGGCAATATTACCCTCTTTTGCTAACAATATTGGTGGTGTAGAAATGTAGAGTTTTTTTATTAACTGCTGTTTTGGCTGGTACGTTAATCGGTGCTCTCTTGGGATCGGTATTAGGAAAGTTTCGTGTCGGCGTTATCTCCATTGTCTGTTTCGCATAAGGTGCTGGATCATGGACATTATCTGCTCTCATAGGGAGTCCAATCATTTCTACCGTTCTATTTGGACTTGCTTGGATACCTATCGGTGCGGTCAATGTATTATTTGCGGGGATTGATCAGGCGGTCATACCAAACCAAATTTTAGGTAGAGTCAACACTGTCATGTACAGCATAAGCGTGGTAGCTATGCCAATCGGTTCCTTGTAAGGTGGATATTTAGCTACAACAGTGAGCAGTTCAACGATTTTTGCTCTTACTGGAATCGGTGTATTTTTCATTTCAATGGTCTGGCTTGTGCATCCAGATTTAAGAACATTACCTAAAGCACATGATATAAATGCATTCACCTTTAAGATCGATACGCAATCTTTTAATCGTGATACAAAAAAGGAAGCTCCCTTTCGATAAGGTGTGAATGCGAAATCAACAATATAAAAAGAGCCGAATTCTCTGTTCATATAATAGAGAATATGGCTCTTTCCGTTACTCATTTAAAGCTCCGAGACTATGAAATATCAAATATCATCCAAATACCTGAGCTGCAAGAATAATGTATTGTTTTTTGCTGGCATATTTTCTAAATTCGTAATCATTTTAGATAAATTTCACCATATTCTTTATTCCTTAATGAATGTCTTCGTGCTTCGCACGGTATCAATTTGGCGAACCGATTTTTCTATCTCTGCACGTTTAGGCTCTAAAAATGGAGGCAAGGATAATTTTTCTCCAAGTGTTTCATAAGATTCGTCTCCCATGAAACCTGGACCATCTGTTGCAAGTTCGAATAATATACCATTTGCAACACGAGAATATAAGGATTCAAAAAAGAACCGATCTACATAACCTGATGTAGGAAGACCAAAACTGTTCATGCGTTCAATCCATTCATGTAATACAGCTGTATCTTCTACTCGGAACGCTGCATGGTGGACCGTACCATATCCCTGTTGTCCCTGTGGCAAATCAGTACAATGCTCCACGATCACTTGTGCACCGTTACCACCTTCACCTACTTCAAATAAGTGAATGGTCTTGTCTTTTGCAATTTCACGGAACAGCATCACTTTTTCTAATACTTCTTTAAAATAATCGAACTGCGCAATTCGAACATGTATGGGACCAAGACCTGTAATCGCGAATTCAAGTGGCACTGGCCCTTTTTGCCAGGGTACTCCTGAAGCTACTCCTTCATTGTACTCATCTGAAATAAGCATGTATTGCTGGTCGTCAAAGTCGACGAAGGATAATACCTTTTTGTCGAATAGTTTTGTAATACCTTCATGCTTTACATCATATTTATCAAAACGTTTCACCCAATATTCTAATGCTGCATCAGTTGGGACACGGAAAGACGTTTTATATATTTCATTTGTGCCGTGTGTACCTTTCGGGATACCTGGGAAGTCAAAGAACGTCATGTCAGTGCCTGCACTACCTTTATCATCGGCAAAAAATAAATGATAAGTTTGAATATCGTCTTGATTAACTGTTTTTTTAACTAAACGCATCCCTAATACATAAGTGAAAAATTCATAGTTTTTTTCTGCGCTACTTGTGATAGCTGTTACATGGTGCATACCTTTAAGATGATTCATATTATTTTCCTCCAAGACATTCAATTTTTTAGTAATGCTGTTGGTTTATTCATGCTCCACAATGGGGTTCAGCTTTTCTTCAATTTCTTTACGACGTTTTTCTAAGAATGGTGGTAAATCAAGATTGTCTCCTAAATGTTCGATCTCTCCGTCAACTGTAAAACCCGGACCATCTGTTGCAATTTCAAATAAAATTCCGTTTGATTCACGGAAATATAAGCTCTTAAAGTAAAAGCGATCCACTATGCCAGAAGATTGGAAGCCACGCGCTCGTACTTGCCTTTCCCAAAAGCTAAGCTCCTCTTCGTTTTTTACACGAATAGCCAAATGATGAATACTTCCACGACCTGGCCTTTCTGTTGGACCGTCTACTTGCCTTACAATGATTTCACCAAAAACCTCTCCTTTGATAGATTGAAAAATAGCTTCATGATCCGTTCGACTTATCTCTGCATAGCCGAACATTTCTATCAGTGTATCCCTAAGTTCATCAAATCTTCGTACCTTCATTTCCACAGAACCCATTCCTTGAATTTGGTGTTCCACTGGAATCTCGGATTTATCCCATGCTTCCCAATGCCCTGCTTTTACTCCATTAGAAACTAGCAATACCAGCTGTAAACCTTCCATATCTTCAAATTTCAAAGCTTTATGAGTTGCATAAGTCGTGATCTCTCCATGTCGTACATTATGTTCCTCAAAACGTGCTTTCCAGAATAAAAGACTTTCCTCTGTAGGGACTAGTAATCCGATTCTCGTTATCGCATTTGTACCGCGATAAGTATTGCCTACTAATGGGATTTCAAAAAATGATAATTCTGTACCCGGGCTACCTGTTTTATCTCCATAAAATAAGTGGTACATTGATGGATCATCTTGGTTTACTGTCATTTTGACACGCCGCAAACCAAGTACATGCCGATAAAAGTGATTATTTTGACTTGCATTTTTTGTAATCATCGAGATGTGATGATGCCCTAGTATGGTATGCATGAAACATTCCTCCTTTTCGGTTTACTACTCAAGTGATGGTTAAAAAAAACCGTTACAGGGATTAGTAATACGACTCTTAACTATCCATTCTATTTTCAGTATGCTTTTGTAACTTCGTCATGAGCTTATATAGTTTCTTCTGCTCTTCCTCTGTCAAACACTCATTGACAATGGACGTTTGGAAAGTAAGTTGGTGTTCAAAAACTTCATGTATTTTATCTTCTCCCTTTGAAGTAAGGGCAATCCATTTCGTTTTCCAGTCCTGCTTTCGCTGTATATAGCCTTCTTGCTCAAGTCGAGTGAGCATACGTGAAATTCCACCTTCTGAAACGGTTACTTTTACAGCCAGCTGACTTTGCGTGATTGGCTGATAGAACGAAACCTGATTTAATACATCAAACTGTGCAACCGTTATACCATACTGTTTTAGGAACTCATTCGAAAGTAAATTACTTTGATGTGTAAAACGAGCAATACGCAACCAAATCAGTGAACCAAGTGTATTTTTTCTCAAGAAAATCATGTCCCTTCCTATCATCACTTTACACGTAAAGTGATATAAAGGCAATTAAAAAATCTCGAATTCAAAGTATTTTTCATCACTAAATTTCATTCTAAACTACTCTTTTTCCTCCCTTTTCATATAAGTTACCTCTTTAACGATAGACAATCATTTCAGTTTGTGATGACATCGACCTTCTAAAAATTGACGATAGAATATACACTAAACAAAAAAGACAGGGAGAAAACAACCCTGCCTATCGCGAACTTCTAGACCTAGCAAGCTAAGTCAAGCCATATGAATGTATGTAAGTTGTTAATTTCCTTTTGTATTTCACAGTGAGGTTGTTCATCCTAAACTAGCGTAATTAATGACTTAACAAAATCCAGATTAATTAAAGTTGAAGAGATTTATATATCTCTCCAATAATCCCTTCCAATTGATGAAAGCCTAACTCTGCATTCGTCATAATAACGGCACCTTTTTCTAAATGTGGATTTGCCACCAGCATACATTGAAAACCTACTCCCCAACCGAGTGATGTTATTTCTAGTTCTTTTTCGGAGCCTTCAAGAAAAACACCTAATCCAGTCCAGCTTTTACCTCTTTGCGGGGTTATCATTTCTTTTGCTAAACTTTCCGAAATACCAAGCTTACTTTCTCCTTTTACTGTATTTATCAACTCAAGAACTAACTCAGCTAAATCCAAAGAAGTTGTCCATAGTCCAGAAGCTGCTGGATAAGGATATATAAGATGTTTTCCATCTACTAATTCTCCGTTTTTGTTATGACCGCAAGAAATGTTACCTCTATCCACTTCGGACATCGATGTATCTAATTGGCTATTTTTCATTCCCAGTGGTTCAAAAATGAACTCATGTACCACTTGTTTAAACTGCTTTCCCGTTACATCTTCTATTAGTTGCTGAATAATACAATAGCCTGCATCTGAATAATGGAATTCACTCTCTGGTTCGAATTGAACTTTGATAGGAACTCTACAATAATGGGATTTTCCCTCTAACAATTCAACCATCGAAGGAAAACCAATATCTGAATTTAGTTCTTCAAAACTACCTTCAGGATCCTTGATTCCAGACTGATGACTTAGCAAGTTTCTTAGAGTAATCTTTTTATTTTTTGTATATTCATTTTCAAGAACTTTCCAAGTAACAAGTCTTTCATTGACATTTTCATCTAAATTTAGTTGACCCTCTTCCAATAGCTTTATTGCTATCATTCCAGTTAAGAATTTACTAATGGAACAAGCACTAAAAATGGAATCATTATCTACCTCTCTATTACTATTAACTTCAAGGAAACCATGGTTTTCTGTACCGATGATTTGACCTTCTTTGAACAATGTAATACTTAAACCGTTTACATGATAATGTTTCATCCGTTCTTCAATATTCATATTGATGTTTTCTAATTTCATTATTCTCCTCCTGGTTACTTTATAATGAAATTATAATACAAACAACAAGATCTCCTATTGTAAAACTGCCCTGTCACTTCAATACTTTCAGCCACTTAATTAAAAGGGAACTTTATGGCTGGAAGTAATAACCCTGTGGCAATATGTCAATGGGGATACCATTGCTAGCCAATGCACATCGTTTTTGGCTAAGTACGATGAACCAGTATAGCAGCGTTCACTACTGTATATCGTAGTGTCAAGTTTTAGGAATCAAATCTTACAAACCTTTCAATGTTGACCATCACACACATGCTGAATATGTAACAGCACATATCTTCCTTTTTCAATGTATATTGAAGGACTATAAGGCCAATCAACTTTTCTTTCTAGAATAGGCGACTATTTCTACATTTCCATTTTCCATATTTACTGCAAATGAGCCTTTTATGATTTATTTTTCAAATTTGATGTCTGGTAGAAGTGTAACATTATCTTGTTTGTTTAAAATATTTGATACATCTTTTACCGAACTTTCATCCAATCGATATGTTACGCTATCTTCTGCTAAAAGACTTTGAATGAATCCTTCTCCGTCTTTAGTAATCCATAATTGAAATGCTTTATTATTGCTTCCTTCAATAATAAGATCGTAGGTCAATAATGGAGGGGTTTTAATAACCTTTTGATCATTAAGTTCTTTTGCATTGTTGGTAGCCCCAACAAATACATCTACCTCATCTTTCTCTTTAAACGCTACTTCTTCCGATTGTTTTTCATTTCCAATCCAATAGCTTGCTTTTACTTTTTCAACATTTTCTAATTCGTTCGTTGAACAAGCGCTTAAAGATATTAAAAGTATGACCTTGTTCAATAGGTTTCTTTTCATTATTTGTCCTCCCGTTTATTCTTCCATCCTTCCCCAAGCCTATATAAGCTTAGAATTTAATACGCAAAAACTCCTAAATATAGGAAGAGATGCTAACGTTATTCAATTGCTTATAAATTTCCATACATATGGCACAATCTAATTGAAGATTAGTGATGAATTAATATAAAAAATACCAATCGATCTATTGATTTACTTATCCCAATTATGTAATATATAAATTACAATAAGTAATATATATATTACTTGGATGGTGAAAATATGAGAAATCGCATGAAGGTAGCAAGAGTTGAAAAATCTTTAACTCAAGCTCAATTAGGAAAAAAGGTTAGTGTTACTCGACAAACAATCAGTTTGATCGAAAAAGGAGAGTACAACCCAACTTTAAAACTATGTATTTCAATTGCAAAAGCATTGGACAGAACACTTGACGATTTATTTTGGGAGGAATAAACAGAATGGAAAATTCGTGGCTTTCTAAGTTTTTACCAAAGGATGAGTACAAGGAAAAAAGAATGCTTTATTTTATTGCTGAATCTGCTATTATTCTTGCAACATTGCTTTTCCTATTCGTATTACTCAATAACTACTCTCTTTATGGAAGCTCAAACACCGGAACTTTAGCATTACTCTCTTTAGGATTTATAGTTGCTTATATTCTACTGAGGTACATACTATCTGGCATCGAGTATACGGAAGTGACATCTGAAAAGAGATATAGTAAAGAAAAAAAGGCAATTATTAACCGAAGTTTTATTTTCTTAATTCTTCTCATTACTGCTTATGTTCTAATTGACGGCATTCCTTCAGACATCACTAAAATATTTATCCCGTTAAGTTCAGCTTTCTTTATAGCATTCTTTATGTATTTCGTAAGCTACACATCTCTTAAGAGATCTTTTAAGAAGAACAAAGATATACTTGATGATTAATGGGATGGAGCACAATCTATTTTCAAAGATTGCGCTCCATTTGCTTTTTGTATTAATCGTAAATAGCTTTGTTCATTAAGTTTCCTTGTTAAACAAACGCTCCGAGATTGCTTAATAACTTTTCATTTTCTTTTAGAATTACTTTATCGTCTCTTTTTTCTCTTTCCAATAACTTACAATAAGACTTGAAGAGAAAATTAACAATAGCAACATAAAAATTGAGGAGATTAGTGATATAATTCCTGCTTGATTACTAATGTCATTAAAGAATTCGAACAAAAAATAAGGCATTAACAGTATGCTTATTACAAATATAAGAACTTCAACTTTCACCTTTTATACCCCCCAACTACCAATTTTTCCTTTTGATTATATCCATTCTACGGATGGGCAAGTAAATCGTTTCACTAAATGACCAAAATTTACAATGCGGATTTTTTCAAAAAAATCCGCATAACTCAATCTTTAATTCCAGCTAAAAGGAGCTTATCTTATTACAGATAAGCTCCGATTTAATAGAACAATGGATCTTCTTTCCATGCAGAATCGCAATATTTTTCGTGAAGTTGTTTGCCTATATCATTCTTTCGATAGCCTGGATGGACTCCCCGAAAGTGAATGTATGCTTGATCTAACTTAGTTTGGGACATAATCCAGATCAAAAAACCTACAATCTCCTCATTTTTTTCTGCAATAAAACAACTGGTGTTAATGTGATAAAACACCTTTGGAAGCATATATGCCATTTCTCGGCCGCCCCACCATTCATTAATTAAAGGTGAAAGGCGTGAATAAAATTTAACATTGACACAATTCTCCCTACTGTGTAATACTATATACCAGTAGTAAGTAATACAAAATACCTGTTATACAGATTATTAAATCACGTCTAGATAAACATGGAGGTAAAGATGAGTAACTTCAGAGAAATGATGAAAGGAGTACTTGAGGGCTGTGTACTTGAAATTATTAGTCGTGGAGAAACCTATGGCTATGAAATCACACAACAACTGCGAGAGCTTGGCTTCACTGATGTAGTTGAAGGTACAGTTTATACAATTACCATGCGGCTTGAGAAAAACAATCTGGTGAATATTGAGAAAAAGCCGTCCACTATGGGACCGCCAAGAAAATTTTACACTCTTAATCCAGCTGGGCAAGAGCACCTTGAAGTATTTTGGAAAAAATGGGAATTTGTCTCAAGTACGATTAATAAACTAAAATACTAAATGGAAAAGGAGTAGTACTATGAATATTTTCGAAAAAATTATAGGAAGTTTGGATGACAAGCGTGAATGGAGGCTCATGGAGGCACGTGCGAAAGCACTCCCGAGTGAATATCATAATGCTTACAAAGCGATTCAAAAATATATGTGGACCACTGCCGGTCTGTCTGACTGGAAAGCTACCAGTAGAATCTTTAACGGTATTCTTGACCTGTTTGAACAAGGTGCAGCGGAAGGGAAAAAAGTTACTGACCTCACAGGTAAAGATGTGGCCACGTTCTGTGACGATCTTCTGACAGATGAAAAAACCTGGAAAGATAGTTATCGTACGAAACTGAATGATACAATTGGACGTGATTAACTAAGTATTCTGAAGCCCTGGCTTCTAATGACCCTATCGAACTAAAAGTATCGTTACGAGTTTGTTCTGAACTTTTAACTCTCTGACTTTGGATTATGAAGCGATGATGTGAAAAAAATTCAATAGGATATTACCGACTGAATAGCTACCTAATCTATTCAGTTATCTTTTCGCCCGGTAATAAGTTATACAGAATATTAGTATCACTTACTAGTATGTGTATATTTCTCTTGCTGCAAATGATCGAGCAGTTCATTAATTGATTGTTCAATAGGTGGAATTCAAAGTTTCTACTTCCGAGTTAGTATGTGCTTATTATAAGGAGGAGAAAAATTGTGGCGAATTCAGTGATTTCTTTAAAAAATTTAGAAAAGTCCTTTAAAGACCAGAAAGTTTTAAGAGGCGTGGATATGGAGATAAGGCCCGGCGAAATTTTCGCATTGCTAGGGTCCAATGGTGCAGGTAAGACAACGGTGATCAACATTCTCTCAACATTGATAAAACCTGATGGAGGGAAGGCAAGTGTTTGTGGTTATGACGTTCAGCGTCAACCGGATCGTGTTCGCGAGACCATAAGTTTGACAGGTCAGTTTGCAGCTCTAGATGGGATGCTTACTGGAAGGGAAAACATGATAATGATTGCCAAGTTACGTGGGGTATCTAATCCTTTTAAGGTGGCAGACAATTTGCTTGTGAGGTTCCGCTTGAGTGATGTGGCCAACCGACGTGCCGACAAGTATTCAGGTGGGATGAAGCGTAGGCTGGACATTGCCATGAGTCTGATTGGAACGCCTGAGATTATTTTTCTTGACGAACCAACCACGGGACTCGATCCCGAAGCCAGGATTGAAGTCTGGAATACGATTAAGGAGCTTGCCGGCGGGGGCATAACCATCTTGCTGACGACCCAGTACTTGGAAGAGGCCGAACAATTGGCAGATCGTATTGCGATTCTACATCGAGGAAAGATTTTAAAAGTCGGTACACTTACCGAACTCAAAAAGGTATTCGCGCCCCAAAAAGTGGAATACATCGAAAAGCAGTTAACATTAGAAGAAATTTTCCTTTCGATTACTGGAAAAAAGGAGGGGATGTAAATGCAAGATAGAACAAGCGTATTGTTAGGGCGTTTAATGCGGAATATCATGAGAAGCCCCGATACAGTTATTACGGTAGCGATTACTCCAATTATGATGATGCTATTGTTTGTCTATGTATTTGGCGGAGCTATAGAGACAGGCACAGTCAACTATGTAAATTATTTATTGCCGGGAATATTACTAATCTCTATCGCATCCGGTGTCGCGTACACTTCCTTGCGGCTGTTTACAGATGCAAAGAACGGACTAATGGCACGTTTAGTGACTATGCCGATTAAGAGATCGTCGATTTTGTGGGCCAACGTGTGGACCTCGCTTGTTTCCAACGCCCTTACAGTCATGGTGGTTATTTTAGTTGCACTTCTGATAGGCTTCCGTTCCAGCGCTAATGTCCTCGATTGGCTAGCGGTAATTGGAATACTCGGCGTATTTACGCTAGCGCTGACTTGGCTTGCGGTCATTCCCGGATTAACAGCAAACTCCATGGAAGGGGCGACAGCCTATTCGTATCCTCTGATATTTCTACCTTTTATCAGTTCAGCTTTTGTTCCCACCGAAACCATGCCAAAAGTTGTGCGTGTTTTTGCAGAGAACCAGCCTGTGACTTCAATCGTGAACTCAATTCGTTCTCTATTATATGAAGGAACGGTAGATAACGGAATCTGGATTGCGCTTGCCTGGTGTATTGGCATCATGGCCATTGCTTACTTCATAGCCGGTAAAGTCTTTAAACGCCAGTTAGGGTAAGCGCAGTTATTCATTTTCATAATTGTCATGTTGCTAAGAAGAAAATATTGGAATAGGGTCAGGGAAATGCGAATTTACAACGGTAAGTAAATTAGAGTATACAAAACGGTCCTCCACAATTTTTTGGGACCGTTTTTTTGATTAGGCTTTTTCAACTAACGCTCCAATTATGCGGAAATCTCAAATTCGAGATATCCCAATTTAACTTCGGTTTTAACTCTATCTATTCCCCTTAGATAATATTTCCTACACGGCTGGTTGTCTTACTTTCTCTGTTTTCAATCTATTGAAATGGGGAGCTTTAGACCACAAAAATAATGAATGAACAACAAGGATAGAGATAATTAAATAATTATAAATGGAAGAACCATCCGTTCGACTTGTCATAATTAGAAAGTTATTCAATCCGTGAAAGGTGATTGTAATAATAATTGGTTGGTTATTCACGATCAGCAAAGAAAGGACCATCCCTATAAAGAAAGCATATGTAATTTGCACTATAACTACCTCAATCGATTGTCCACCGAGAAGTTGTAAGGAATGAGTTAAAGCAAACAGTAAACTTGATGTTAAAACGGCCAACTTAAATCCTTTTGAGATCAGAATATTAATCATAAATCCTCGGAAAACCATTTCTTCAATGAAAGCAACAATAAGTATTTGAGTTCCTGCTATCATGACTAATTCTGAAACAGATGAAATCCTGATTCCCCCATTACCGATTAATAAAATTGCTAATATTATTAATAGCGGCGACCAGAGTTGGATACTCTCTTTATCCAAAATAAGACGATTATTCGAAAAGAAGTCAGCCCACTTCTTAGTTTTCATAAGGTAAAACCATAATCCCAATACTACTGGTAATAGACCAATGTATTCCATTAATGTATTAGTAGGATTTGTAATTGAGGTATAAACACCATTTATAGTAAAAAAGACAATAATCAATAATTCTAACCCTACTATTTTCAGTACTAACTTTAAATGCTTTCCCATTCCTCCACCCCTTCATTTAGAAACGCTCTATAAGCGATACCTATATGTACGTTTTTATTTAAAAATAGTTCCCACCTCATTATTTAATTTGTCCAATCGTATTCCATCTTTAAAAACTCTAAACGATTTCCATTGATGTCTTGCATAAAGGTCTTAACAATTGCAAAACCTGCTCTTTTATAGACCTTTATCGCCCTTTTATTAAAAGTTGCAACCGAAAGCGTGATTTTTTTAGGGTTATATTTCGAGATTGCAAAGTTTATTCCAGCATTCAAGTAATCTAATCCCATCCCCCTACCAGTTAGCCCGGGTTTCATACCTAAGCCAATCTCCAAGGATTCTTCCTCAATTTCATAGCAGAAGAAGCCAATTTCTTCATTACCTTTTTTAACCATGTAATAAATATCACCACGAGGACTCATAAGTTTAGCTAAATTCTCTTCATCATTCTTATAATCATAAAAAGAGTATTCTCCTTCATAGTGCCAGTTTAAAATTTTTCTCTGCTTGCTCTTGTGAGATTTCAGTAAAATTGTAATCCATTTTAATCCTCCAAACGTATCTCTAATTCCTATTCAATTCTGTGATTCCATTTAGCTGCTTAAATTCTCAATACCAATGATTTCAAATATTTTAGAGCAACTCAATCTTTTTCCAAATTAAAAGAGCCTATCTTATTACAGATAAGCTCCGATTTAACGGAACAATGGACTCAGTTCAATATTCTTGAGTTGCCCCTAAACATTGCAAACTCAGTATCAAGATAAAACTAAAACTACTGTTACAATGAGTATAACCTGGTTCTTGTTGTTTGATATGGGAATTATTTGGTTACTAGTTATTATAAAAAAAGGGTGGCTATTATGGAATTCTTAGCAGTAATATTGATGACTATAGGATTAATCGCGGCTCCTGTGATCGGCTTCTTTTACCCCAGTTGGAGGAGTATGAAAGGGACTGCATTGTCAGAAAGTCAACTTTATGGAGTAAGAGCTTTAGGAATTGGAATATTACTTCTTATGTTTATTTTAAGTCAACTCATTTTATAAAAGGCAAAGGTTTTATTAAACTTCTACTTTTAATTTTCCAGCTATGTTAAAGCTTATTGTTAATATTGGAGTTGAAAAAGGGAACCACCATTCAAATTGGGGTTTCTCCAGTTATTCAAAATAGCTCCGAGATTGCTTAAGACTCGTAGTATCTATTGTATGCACTAATAGTAACTCCACTGAAATTGAAAAAGCTGCTCTCAATTCTAATTTTCTTTCTTTCGGAAATATTTCCATTTGTATGCGGTACTTAATGCCAATAAAGCGATAATTAGAAAGGACTTAAGATAAGGGTTTGATACTGTGAAATATACGAGGAAAGTAGATATTACTATAAAAAAGTAAACAAGTAATAAAGATAAAGGTAAAGGCTTATCTGACTTCAAAGTATCACCTCTTTAAATGAATTATTTATAGTTTCTTTCTAATACAGTAACTAAGGAGTAAGATGACTTAATTCTCCTACCAACATTCCAGAATCATCTCCTAAACCTACATTGAGAACTTACTTTTTATTAAGTAAACGTTCTGAGATAATTGAGTATGAGATATAACTTATTTCTGTCGAATTCACCACTCAATATCTTCATAAATATCAGAGATAAATCTTCCATCCACTTTACCGTCTTCGAACAATTGTTTCGCTGTACTAAACTCTTGAGTAACTGAGCCTTTTACTTTTGTTAAGTAAAATCTCTCTTCATCTTGGCTAATCCAATATTCATTATTTCCATAATGGAAATTGTACTCTTCTCCAATGTGAATTCCATTTTGAAACTCTTTGAACTGATCTTTAGTCATTTCATCACTCCATTCAAGTGTTTCAACTAGAGCTTGTAAAAAGCTAAACGAAACGA
>NZ_JAQQWU010000005.1 GCF_028610625.1 Guptibacillus spartinae | reverse complement strand
TCGTTTCGTTTAGCTTTTTACAAGCTCTAGTTGAAACACTTGAATGGAGTGATGAAATGACTAAAGATCAGTTCAAAGAGTTTCAAAATGGAATTCACATTGGAGAAGAGTACAATTTCCATTATGGTAATAATGAATATTGGATTAGCCAAGATGAAGAGAGATTTTACTTAACAAAAGTAAAAGGCTCAGTTACTCAAGAGTTTAGTACAGCGAAACAATTGTTCGAAGAGGGTAAAGTGGATGGAAGATTTATCTCTGATATTTATGAAGATATTGAGTGGTGAATTCGACAGAAATAAGTTATATCTCATACTCAATTATCTCGGAGCGATTGTTTAACATATCGATCGTTTTTTAACTGACGGAGCAGTTTATTCGTGGAAGTATTTGTTGTGATAATGATATTTATGAAAAAAAAGAGGTGGTTTTTAATTGATAAACGATATGGAAAATGAAAAGTTTTCAGGTTTTATGAAGGTAGATGTTATAGATGAAAATCTAGGCGTGAGCTTTCCTATGCTAGTTTTGTACCCTACTGAAAAGCCTGAAAAAGAAGAGAGCATAGGACCATATAAATTAAAAGTTTCAATTGATGCAAACCTTCAAGATCAAGCGTTTCCATTAGTCGTCATCTCTCATGGTACTGGTGGAACGCCACTTGTTTATAGAAAGCTAGCTAGGAATTTAGCTAAAAGTGGATTTATAGTAGCGATGCCTGAGCATCCATTTAATAATGTAAATGACAATCAGTTAGAAAATACAACAACAATATTAGAAAGTAGACCTAAAAATATAACTCAAGTCATTGACTGGTTTTATAACGACAAACTATTTAAAGAGCACGTAAAATTTGATGAAATTTCGATTGTTGGACATTCAATGGGTGGCTATACCGCAATAGCAGTGACGGGAGGTACACCATCTACTCTTCCTTGGGAAACGGAGAATCAAATACCTAGAAAAATTGAAGTAGAAGTTGATGAACGAATAAATAAAGTAATTTTATTAGCACCTGCTTTGGGGTGGTTTAGGAGTGAAGGGGCACTTGAAAAAGTCAAAATACCAATTTTAATGATGACAGGCGAAAAGGATGAGATCACACCTTCTTTTCATGCTGAATTTTTATTGAAAGGAATTGTAAATCCTGAACAAGTTGTGCACAAAGTTATAGAAAATGCTGGACACTTCTCTTTTTTGAGTCCTTTCCCAGCAAATATGAAGTCCCCTTCATTTCCTCCTTCCCAAGATCCTGAAGGATTTAATAGAGAGCTTTTCCAACAAGAGTTAAAATCTGAAGTATTAAATTTCCTATTAAGTTGACGAACTCTCTGCTTCGTTAATAGAAATCAACTCTTCTGTTATCTTGGAGCCTAAATGGAATAAGAAAAAAATATAGTTCCCTGTAAAGATATATAGACAAAAGACTCGTCAAATAAATGAGTCTTTTTTTATATACGTATATCAATTGCAGTGTCAAAACGTAGGTCCTTACGATCACTATTTTTGATTTTTCACCTCTAAACGGAACCCTTTAGAAGTAAACACGAGTACTTTTTTCATTCACGCCTTTAGAGAAAAATGAATTAGTGGTAACATATGTAAAAGATTCGATTAAAAGATGCTAAGTTAGAAAGGAGATGACCGATGCTTTCTAACGATTCTAATCTGAGTATGAATGAAGATTCCATCTTGAAAAGTCAAAGCAGAGAATACAGTCTTTATGCAGGAAAGCGTATGATTGGTAGAATTGAAGAAATGAAAACGTCAATTGAGTGGAAGAATCAACTTTTGAAATGGATCAATCTGCATGCCGTTTCGAGTAAGCATTTTTACGTAAGTAATGTTAGGGGAGAGGTGGTTGCTCAACTTAAAAAGAACAGAGGGTTCAATAGAGACGTAGAAGTATTGGGAGCTGAGGGTGAAAGACTTGCGGTTCTAAAGCAAACGTTAGGAATGAAGAACCAGATTATTTCTGCTAGATTACCTGAAGGAGATCCATACATAAAAGCGATTGGAAAAAATAATTCCCTCCACTTAAGCGTTCAGAATGAAGAAACAAATGAAATCATCGCCTCTATTCAAAAAAAGTCGGCTCGAGCAGTAAGATTAAAAGATTCCTTGTTTTCTGGTGGGTATTATCACCTGCACCATATAAAATCGCCGACGCCATTCGAACAAATCATCCTGATTGGAATGGCTGTCGTTTTACATGATCAATTACATAACGCTTAAATCTTACTCTAAATACAAGAGAAAATTGGAGACTTTTCATGACCAAAACAAAATGGGTATTCGTGTTTTTAGCTGCGATGGATCTTCTTCTTTTGATAATGGCTCTCTCGGACTACTTTTTTTTATTTTTGAAACCAACAGGCATGCTGATTCCCATCATCATCCATGTTGTAGTTCTCACGGTGATTGGCTTTCGCTCGCCTCGTATTCCGAAGTGGATGACCATTCTTGTCCTCATCATCGGGTTATTCTTTATGCTGATTTCGAGTGTCCAGCTCTTGTTTACACACTACAGCTATAAGACGATCAAATCACAATCGCTTCAGTCGCTTACCATTGAATATCGAGACTTTACGCTTGGAGAAACGACCTATCTTTACCACTTTTATAAAACGAATTTTGGGATTATTGGAAAGCGTTTAGGAGATGAATCTATTCGCATGGTGGTCCAAAGTGTCAACAATCCGGGATACGACGCAGAAGCTGCACTCGGTTTAGAAAATCCTGAATGGATTGGAGATCACACAGTCCGTTTTCATACAGTGGAAGGAACAAAGGAAGTTCATCTTAGCTCTTCTTCCAACTCGCCAGAAGTGACTGATGCTGCGATCGAAGCCTTTATGAGAAAGGTGCAAAACAAAGAGGATGGTGAAACGATAAACGTAAATGGGTATCAATTAGTCGTTCGCTATGATGAGCCCTCTGGTGAAAGCTGGATTGACGTATCCAGTGATTATAGTTATGGCGTTATTCCGAATCAACAATGCACACGCATTGTACCAAATGAAGAGCGGGGTTATTACATGTTAGAAGAGTGTACGCATCGTTGGGAATATGAATTATATCCTTTAGAACGAAACAAGGAGTGATCATCATGCTTCGTTTACTTGAAAATGTACAAGAAGCGTCCTTGCGCATTTCCTGTGGATTTACTAGTCATTCTCGATAAAGCGTAACAAAAGCCACATCATGATTTAAGATGATGTGGCTTTTGTTTGTTATCGTCTTAATTTTTGTAGCAAATGAAGAATCTCAATATAGAGCCATACGAGCGTTACCATTAACCCAAATGCCCCATACCATTCGAGATGTTTCGGTGCTCCGCGATTTGCGCCGTTTTCAATAAAATCAAAATCAAGTACAAGGTTAAGCGCTGCGATAGCGACAATGAACAAGCTTATCCCGATCCCAACAAGTCCGTTTGAGTGCAGGTAAGGAACGTTGGCACTCAAGAAAAGGTTTAGCCCAAGGTCAATGATGTACACAACAAAAATTGCCAGTGTGGCAGAGACGACCATTAAGCGGAAGTTTTTCGTTACTTTAATAATTCGAGCGGCATATAAGAATAAAAGCACGCCCATTACAGAGAAGGTGAGCGCAGCAGCCTGAATCACGATACCGGGATATCGTGATTCTAACATAGCGGATATGCCCCCAATCGCAAAGCCTTCAAGCGTTGCATAAATTGGTCCTGTAATTGGTGCAGCCCGATGAAAGAAGGAGGTAATGATGGCAAAAATCAATCCTCCAATCGCGCCAATGACCATCATGGTATAGATGTCTTCTCCTTGTGAATAGCGATACCACGTATATATGGAAGACCCAAGCAAGAAAAGAAATAAGAAGAACGTTTTGGCGACTGTTCCGCCAATTGTCATCGCTTCTCCTTGATCACGTGTTCTGTTAAATGTGTCGTTCTTTAAAACGGGATTTCCGCTTCGCATCATATCAACTTCATCCTTTTTACTTTTAATAGGTTCATCCTCATAAGTATGTTCCCATTTTTGATTCTAACCTAACTTACGACGTGGTGTTTGTAAAAGTTTCAGGAAGTTTCTTCCTCATCAGGACATGAGGGATGCCATCTTCTATAAAAACGTCTGAATGCGTTTCGTAGCCAAGTTTATGATAAAATCCTTCTGCTTGAACCTGGCCATGGAGCTTCACATTCGTAATGCCCTTCTTGATCGCGAGCTCTTCAAGCTTATGGACAATTAAGTTTCCAATTCCTAACTTGCGGTGTGAAGCAAGAATGCAGATGCGTTCGAATTTCCCTACACCTTCTACAGTCCTCCACCTCGCTGTACCAACTGCTTTTTCTTCATCCAAAATAAGAATGTGATCAGCTGTATCAAGCGTATCAAATTCATCGTATTCTTCATCTTCAGGTGTTCCTTGTTCATCGATAAAAACGTCTTTTCGAATTCGAAAAGCTTCTTGTAATGCTTCTTCTGTTTCAATTCTTACTGCGATCATAACGTTGCGCCCCCTTGATTGGATCATTTCTATAGATTGAGTATACTCATTCAAGGGGTTTTCTGTAAACGCGGAGGTTGGGACTTTACTTTCAAAATGGAAACCATCAAAATAGATAGAGCAGAGAGGTGAAAAGAATGTCAGAATACGGATCAAGTACACGATGGTTTGGAATGGCACTTCAAGCCCTAATTGTCCTTGCTGATCATGATGGAATATGTCCAAGTGGTAAACTAGCAGAGAAACTCGAATCTCAGTCTGCCTTTTTAAGAAAAATTCTAACCCATCTTGTAAAAGCTGGATTAATTCAGGCGAAAGAAGGACGTGAAGGTGGGTATTCCTTAATAAAAGATCCGGCTGATATAACTTTAGCCGAAGTATATGATGCGATGAAAGCAGAGCCTTTTCCAAAGGGTTTTCTTGATGTCGCTACTAAAGAGTGTTTTGCTCCACCTACAAGAGAGGCTTTATTCGAGCTTAGAGATGAGATGGAAAGCTGGCTTGTCGATGGATTGAAACAAAAAACAATCGCTCATTTAATTGCGAAAAAGAAATGAAAATAAGCTTACTCATTATAACTTTTTGACGTACTAGAAAAAGTTGTCGCTATTATTGCCTTTTTTCAATGGAAATGGACAGAAGTAAACTTTCCGAAATCGTGATTGGATTAAATGGTGAAAAATGAAAGGTGCGATAGTCGCACTCTTTTTTTTTACTGTTAACTAGGTAATGTGTATAAATCATGCTAAATTCGTGCATTCCTTATATAAGGAGTGTGGATGATGGTCTTTAATATCGTTGTTGCATTTGTCATACCGTGGCTTGCCGGCATTTTTCTTGTAAAAAAAGATTTTAGGCTTTTTCTGTTAATTGCCCCTTTTGCCGCGTTTGTAGCGGTTATCTTTGATGTTCTTGGTTTTCATTTTGACTTCTGGCGGATTGACCCGGAGTATGATACTGAGCCAATTGCAGCACTGCCCATGTATTTCGGGGTTTACCCCATTTTAACGGGCTATCTGTTCCTAACCCTTGAACGTCAAAGCTTCCATCCATTCGTAGTGATCTTATTCTTCTCATTAATCACGACGATCATTGAAGGAATCGGAGTTTGGATTCATCTTGTTCATTACTCCAATGGCTGGACCATTTACTGGACCTACGTCTCCTATTTTCTTGCATATATCGTGTGTTATGGCTACTA
Organism: Guptibacillus spartinae; assembly: GCF_028610625.1. GTDB lineage: Bacteria > Bacillota > Bacilli > Bacillales > Guptibacillaceae > Guptibacillus > Guptibacillus spartinae. Next base: position 241,426 of record NZ_JAQQWU010000005.1, on the reverse strand, counting down.
TCGTTTACTCAAAAAGTATGTCCCCCTATAAGCAAAGCCCTTCCTCATATTCGGAAGGGCTTTGCTGTTTCGTTATGATAGCTGAACCTTTAGTTCTTCAAGACCACGTAATAAAAACATATTGCGCCACTTGGCATCTGCAGACGATCCAGCCAACTGGATGGAAGGGAAGGCGGCGAGTAACTTTTGGTAGGCAATTTTTCCTTCTAATCTAGCAAGAGGTGCGCCGAGGCAGAAGTGAATTCCATATCCAAAGGCAATATGCGGATTTGGTTTGCGTGTAATATCGAACTGGTTAGGATTCTTGAATTTCTTCTCATCGCGGTTGGCTGATGAAATGGATGCCAGAACCATATCTCCTCTTTTAAGTTGAACCCCTTTAAATTCAAAATCTTCTTCCGCCCAACGAGCGGTGGAAAAGTCAACGGGACTATAATAGCGAAGCGCTTCTTCAATCGCGCCTTCTGTTAAAGAAAAGTCATTTTGCAGTAACTTTAGCTGATCAGGATGTTCGAAGAGCGCAAGCATGCCATTCCCAATCAAGTTAACCGTTGTTTCGTGACCGGCAATAATCAAAAGAAAAACCATTGAATAAAGCTCATCAGAACTTAATTTCTCTCCATCTTCTTCATGCTTAATGAGATTGGAGATTAAATCATCTTGTGGATCCGCTTTTCTTTTCTCAAAAAGAGAGGTGAGGTATTCGGTAAACTCCTGAACATCATTCATGAATTCACCTTCCATGTTATCGGAAGCTGAAACGATAGAGTTTGACCATTTTCTAAATTTATCACGGTCTTCAGCAGGAACGCCAAGTAGTTCAGAGATCACGATAATCGGCAGCGGGAAGGCAAAATCGTCAATCAAGTCAACTACGCCGTCTTTGCGTTTCATTTCATCAATCAATTGATCAGCGATCGCTTCAATTCGAGGGGTAAGTTCTTTAATTGCTTTTGGATTAAAACCAGGTTGTACAAGTTTTCGTAAGCGCGTGTGGTCAGGAGGATCAACATCGAGCATCATGTGATGAAAAATTTTTGTTTCGAGAGGCTCATCCTCCATCCGAGCGCTTTTTGAAAACAATTTCGATTGATCTTTTATAAAGGAAGGACGTTTTAGTAGTTCGAGGACATCATCATAGGATGCCACAAGCCAGGTGTTGTTTCCATTCGAATTTCCGAGTGAGGTAATGGGCTCGCTTTGGCGTAAGTTTTCATAATAGTCATACGCGCCTTCTTTAAAGTTCGATTGATAGACGGCTTCAACAGATTGCATACGATCTTCCTCCTTTAAAGTTCCAGGTGATAACTGACTGGTCAGTCAATACTTAGTATAGAGGAAAAAGAATTGTTTCTCAACAAACAGTATGAATTGTCACACTTTCCTACGATTTCATTTAGAAGACGTTTTCATTGTGTCGAAATGGAAACAGTGAATTGGCAGGTATTGTTAAGTAAGGAGAGGAGTTTTACACTTTCATTATAAAATGTGAAACATTGAACATGTGATAGGAGCTGACGGAGATGGAAAAGGATACGATTGAGAAAATCTGCAAAAGTGCAGTATCTAAGCGAGACTTACATGCGAAGAGTTTGACGCATTATATGCTTCGCGCGATGTTAGCAGGAGTATATATTGGGTTTGCTTTAGTGTTAAGCTTTACAGTTGGACAGTATTTCTATGAAGTCCATTCACCGGCGACCTATGTGATGACAGCACTGTTTTTCGGAGTTGCGTTTATTCTCATTGTTTATGGAGGAGGGGAATTGTTCACCTCCAATACCATGTACCTCACAATTAGCGCTATGAAGAAGGTAACATCCTGGAAAGAAACATTTTTTATTTGGATGACATGCTATGGAGGTAATTTTCTAGGAATACTTTTATTTACATTATTGCTTTACTTTAGCGGTGTTTTTCAAACAATTCGAACCGATCATTTACTAGTAACGGTTGCAGAAAAGAAAATGACGCTCCCAACTTCTTATTTGTTTGTTAGGGGCATTTTCGCCAACTGGCTCGTATGCCTGGCAGTATGGTTACCGCTGCGTGTGAAAGGAGATACGGCAAAGATAATCATCATGATGCTTCTCGTGTTCACTTTTTTTACATCAGGTTACGAACACAGCATTGCGAACCTCGCTGTTTTTCTTATTTCATTCACATCTCCACATTCTGAGATAATCAACCTGGCTGGTTTTTTTCACAATCTTATTCCGGTTACACTTGGTAACATTGTAGGTGGTGGTTTCTTTGTTGGTGTGCTATTTTTCTTCTTGAATGAACCTATAAATAGGAAGGAAATCCAAACAAAACCAGTTTTAATCGCTTCTACAAAAGTTTTTCATAATAAATTGTAAAAATTCAGTTTTTCGTGTTGGAACGTGGCGATAAGAGTGGTAGGTTAATGTATAAGGGAGAGATGCTCCTCTCTTCTCTCATCCAGGAGAGGAAGTGGCCGAAGCTCGATGAGTCAACAGCTATTAAGCAAATACACAAAAGTTTTGTATCAAGCAATGGTAGCGATTCAATTCATTAAGGAGCATCAAAAAAAGACATGTGATATACGACAAATCTCCATACTGACAGGCTTTTCTGAAGAAGCCATATTGGAGGCGATGGAATTTGGAGAATATGAACAGCGTAATCGGCACGGAAAAGCTCTTTAACAAACGATCAGGATGAGGAAGAGAGTGAGCGTCCTCCTACTGGAGGGAATGTTTTCCGCCAAAGCGTATAAGCTAATGGAAGGAGGAGTTACTATCAGAAAATGATTGTAACTCTTTTTTTTGATGCGGAAGAGGTGAAGAACCTAATGACAACGCAAATCTTTTCGACAGAGCGATTGATTTTACGAAAAATGGTGCGAGACGACGAGGATACTCTTCTCGCATTATTTTCAGATAAAGAAGTGATGACGTATTATCCGTCCTGTAAAAATCGCCAGGATACAGTAAAGTGGATTGAGTGGACATTGCATCACTACAAAGGCTATGGCTTTGGCATGTGGATCGTTGAAGAAAGAGCAAGTGGCCAATTTCTAGGCCAGTGTGGATTGGTTCTTCAAAAATTGGCTCATGGTGTTGAGGTGGAACTAGGCTATCTTTTTGCGAAACGACATTGGGGAAGAGGCTTTGCGACGGAAGCAGCTTTCGCATGTAAGAAATATGCCTTCACCGAGTTAGGTCTTTACAAGCTTGTTTCATTAATTGATCCGCAAAATAATGCTTCGCTAAAGGTAGCGAAGCGAATTGGCATGACCTATCACCGTACGATTAGTAAATGGGATAAACAGCTTGCATTATACGCAAGCGAAAAGAGGAAGGAAGAGGAGAATGACTTCTAGCCTCTTCCAGCCTGGAAAGCAGGGTAAAGCTTCATCCCACCATCGGCAAATAGCGTAATTCCAGTCACATAGCTCGCTTCATCAGAGGCGAGAAAAGCAGCAATGGAGGCGATTTGAGCTGGCTCGCCAATTTCTTTCATAGGGATCATGGAGAGCACGTCTTCCTTTGTCTTAGGATCTGAAAATTTCTCAGCATTAATCGGTGTATTAATGGCGCCAGGTCCAATGTTATTCACACGAATGCCATGAGGTGCATATTCAAGAGCAAGCGTTTGAGTTAGCATCTTCATTCCGCCTTTGCTGGAAGCGTAATGCACAAAGTGTGGCCATGGAACAACCTCATGAACGCTTGACATATTAATGATGGAGCCTTTGATTTGATGTTCGAGCATATAATTAATCGCTTTTGTTGAACCGAGAAATGTTCCGGAGAGGTTGACGGAGATCACGTTATTCCAATCGTCTAACGTCATTTTATGAGAAGGAATTTCCTTTTGAATCCCTGCGTTGTTCATCATCACATTCAGGGTTCCAAAATTCTCATGAGCTGCCTTGATTAACTTTTCTACGTCAGCTTCTTTCGAAACATCTGCTTGCACGGAGATCGCCTCTCCGCCAGAGCGTTTGATTTCTTCGACGACATTTGTAGCTTCGTCTTCTTTTGATAAATAATTGACGACGACTTTCATCCCTTCTGCACCAAAACGAGTGGCAACTGCTTTCCCAAGACCAGAAGCTGCGCCAGTCACGATCGCCACTTTTCCCTTTAACTCTTTATAGACCATTTCAGAAACCTCCCTACTTTTTCGTAAAGCCGAGCATCACGCCACCAATAATAATTAAGATTGATCCTAGAATGACAAAGATCAGTTGTTTCTTTGTTTTTCGTTCACCTAAGAGGAAAATCCCTCCGAGAGTGGAGATAATAATTCCTGTTTGAGAGAGCGAAAAGCTTGTCGCCGTCCCGACGCGAGGAATTGAGAGAAGAAGTGCAAGATTTCCACTTGCCCACATGAGACCTGGGATCCCGTTTCGAAGCGTGTATTTGTTAAATGGTTTATGATGAAGACTTTGAGCAAGTGCGCCAACAACCATACCGACTGCTTGCGGAAGAATCGCCGTCCACCCATCAATGGAAAACCATCTGATGATGACAACATAACCTACATATCCAGCAGTTGATAATAGTAAAATCGTAAATCCCTTAGCTAAATCACTTTTTCCTTCTGATTCATTTTCTTCTGATTTTTCATAAGACGTGAAAATGACCCCGGCTACAATAAGAACAAGCGCACCAATTCCAATCGTCAGTTTCGTGGTGGAAGACCACTCGCCAAATGCAATGACCCCGAACAATGATGTTCCGACAAGCTGCAGCCCAGTAGAAATGGGTAGTGTTTTTGATACGCCGAGAAAAGCGACGGCTTTGAATTGATTCATTTGGCCAACAGACCAGAATAACCCTGAAATAAAGCCCACAATTATGGCAGCTGTTGTAAATTGAGGTGTCGTAAAAAAGTACACCACAATCGAAAAGAGAAGCGCCCCAATGGTTGTTCCGACAACCTGGTTGTACGGTTCACCGCCAAGCTTCGTGCTAACGAGCAGGATACTTCCCCACATAACAGCGGGAATGAGCGCGATGAGGATTTCAATCATTTAACCACCTGCTTATTTACAATAGGATGGGATAACACTCTTAACGTATCTCTTTTTCAAGCTTTTTATCCGCTATTATTTAACAGAAAAGCTATTTTAAAGAATGGCAATAAAATACATGTAGGAAATAAAGAGGACTTAGGACATACAAAAAAGAAATTTACTAAGACTAACTTACTAATTTCCAAAGTGTGGTGATGCTTTTAATGCTGTTAACTGCAAAAAATCTACTTCTAAATCTCTTACTTGTCTTTGCCCCGCTCAGTATTATTCAGATCCTATACTTACTAAAGCACACAAACTTTTTGAAAAAATCTTCTGGATGGTTGTTAACGTTATTTCCTGGCGTAGCCATTATTTTGTGTATGGTTTATCCTGTTGTCGTGGATGATAATTTCATCTTGGATTTTCGGAGAATTCCCTTTATTCTTGGTGCCCTTTACGGAGGAAAGTGGGTCGCTCTCGCTTATTTATTTGTCACACTTGCCTACCGATTTACACTGGGAGGGATGGGTTTTTATTCAACTTTGTTATCCTTTACGCTTCTGGCTATTGTTGCCTCCTACGCCTCGCCAATATTTGTTCAATCAAGTTTAAAGAAAAAACTTCTTATTGCTTTCAGTCTTGATTTAATGGTAGGCGTATCATCAACCGTTATCTCACTCACTTTTTTTGAAACGCAAATTCATACTTCTTCCTGGATTCTTTTTAATTTGATTAGCTCGATGGGAGTGCTACTTGCCACACTTGTTTACGAAGTTTTTCTAAATCAATTTAAATTGCTGCAGTCAGTGATGGAAGGTCAGAAGTTAGAAGTCGTCAGTCATCTCGCAGCGAGTATTTCGCACGAAGTACGTAATCCTCTTACTGTAAGTCGAGGATTTCTACAGCTGATTGAGAGTGATCTCGAAAACAAACAGACAAAGGAATATATGGAATTAGCCATTAATGAACTTGATCGTGCGACAGAAATTATTAATGACTATCTAACCTTCGCCAAGCCGTTTCCTGAAGATATAGAAGAAATTGATCTTGCAGGTGAAATTGCCTATAGCGTCGGAGTGATTACCCCTCTTGCCACGTTAAAAGATGTGACCATTACAACAAAAATTGATATCTCACCGATTATGATTCAATCAGAAAAGCGTAAATTTCAGCAGTGCTTAATGAACATTTTTAAAAATGCGATTGAGGCCATGCCTGAGGGTGGGAAGCTTACTGTTGAGGTTGAAAGAGAGCATAGTAAACTAACCGTAAGTATTTCAGATACGGGGATTGGGATGACGGAAGAGCAGCTAAGTCGCATGGGGCAGCCTTTTTTCACAACAAAAGAAAAGGGGACTGGTCTTGGCATGATGGTTTCTCACAGCATTGTTCAAGCAATGAATGGGGAAATTATTTACGTGAGTACCCCAGGTGTGGGGACGACCGTACACCTTGTATTTGAAATAGAACAACGAAATGAGGATAAATACGAAACTTTTCAGGAAGGTATTCGTAACTAATAGAAGAAACGAATGGAGGCTAAACTCATGAAAAAGTTTTATAAATCGACAACAAACAAGCAACTTTCCGGTGTTCTCGGAGGAGCTAGCGAAATCTTTAACATTGATGCAAGCATTCTAAGAATTGCTTACTTTGCATTATCGATCTTTACTTCAGGGATATTTGTTCTCATCTATATTGCAGCAGCGATCATTTTGCCAACGGATAAGGAAGTGCAAAACAATCAGTAAAGGCGCGTACGGAGGGTAACATGAGAAATGGATATTACAACGTCGTTGCTATGTTTAGCTCCTTTATACTATTTTGTGCAGGGCTAATTTCCTTTTTTTGGTGGATGGAATTATTCTCAACGACACTATCTGCGATCTTTGCAGTTACTGGCTTTTTGGGTGTTCTGACAAATAGTTGGCAGTTGAAGAAGTATTGGAAGCAACAAAGGTCACATCACTCGTAAGTATACCTTTGTTGTGCCGGATGAAAAAGAGCGATGCATCTCGATGCATCGCTCTTTCGTTTCTAACTAATTCGAATCTCATGCGTAACTAGGATTCCCTTTTACTACGAGTTTTGCCCATAATAAAGCTCACAATTAACACTAAAATGATGGCTCCTATGATAGCAGGGACAATGCTGAATCCACCGAGATCTGGTCCCCAACTCCCAAGTATGAGCGTACCTAGCCACGCACCAACAAATCCAGCAATAATATTTCCTATAATTCCACCTGGAACATCGCGACCTGTAATGACACCAGCAAGCCAACCAATAATACCACCAATGATTAAACTCCAAATAAATCCTATCGGAAACACCTCCTAATGACAGTATCTTTCTGTATTGTTTTATCCTATAAAAAAATTTCTATTCATAATCGATGACTGGCTACTGTGCTCCCTTATATTTATATAAAGTGCTGGTTGAAAGTATTCTAGTTTATTTGAAACCGCTTTTGTCCTTTAATCAATCGATCGTAGATTACTCCTTTATCCTAAGTCATGCATGCCTTGCTTGATCCGCGTTCAGTAGTATGTTTACAATTTATTTTTAATTTCATAATCGGAAATCCATTGAAAAAAGACATATCTTATTCCCTAAAGGGTCAAGATACGTCCTTAGTATGCAAATACATATGACTAATTAATCTCTAGATACCGTTGCTTCTGAAGAAATAGCTTGCGCAAGGTTAGAAGTAATGCGTACTTCACCAAAATCAATTCCAAGTTGAACGGCAGTCTGAGCAATTTCAGGACGAATCCCTGACAAGGTTGCTGTAACACCAATTAACTTAAGTCCCGTAATCAACTGGAATATTTGCTGAGCGACTCTTGTATCAACGAGATAGACTCCAGATAAATCAATAAAAAGGTGATCGACTCGTTTCGTTGTACAACCTTCGAGCGTATTCTCGAAAATAGCAGTGGCGCGATCTGAATCGATGTCACCGACTAGGGGAAGAAGTGCTTTTCCATCTGGAAGATCAATCAGCGGTGAGCTCAGTTCATTGATGGTTTGCTGTTGTTCTTCGATACGAGCATTTAAATGGTTCGATTTCTCTTCAACAACACGAGTCATTACCACGTCGATAGCTTCTATGATGGCATGCTTCCAAATATCAAGGCTTTTCTGTGAAACAAGTTCTTCTGTTGAATTGGCGTATTCGTCGATAAAGTTCATATATTGTTCACGCACGCGCTGAAATTCTCTCATTATGAGGTGAGTAGGTGTATTTAAATGCTCAGGATCACTTCCGATCTCCTTAACCCAATCATCGAATTCGGTAAAAAAGGCGTTTTTTTCCATGATAAATATTTTGCATAAGTGCTGATGAAACTCGAAATTTTGTGCTTTTAACTCCTGGATAACCTTCGGATCAGTAGAGGCATAGACACCCGTTCCGCTCTTATCGAGTGACGTGTACCAATCTTCCGTTAACTGTTCCGCTTTTGTTAATAAAAATTGATGAAGTTCCTTGTTACGTTGCATGCAAATATGCTCCTCTCGATACCTGAATTCGTTCTTTAATTAGTAGTGTGTATTATTTCATCCACTCGTCTCATGGAAATCTCCACAAGGATGGCATCTGTTGGATCGGAACAATATGATCGCGATATGAAGGTAATTGACTTTACAACTATTATAAAACTATTATAACAAGGTTTTACATGATCAACGAACTTAATTGCTTTTTTAAACATAACAATTGTGTAACATCCCATTAATTGTGAAATGTTAAAAATGATAAAGCGATGGAAGGATGGGTAAATAAAAAAGGGGGGGAAGAATGTTACGACCCTCTTTAACGATAGATTGGGAAGTAGATTATTAAGAAACACGCGGATAGTTGCCCTTGATTAATGTCAGACAAAGTTTAGTTATGGCTACAGAAAGGTGTTTGTCTTTCGAAAGAATCGTGGGGGAAGACCATATTAATTGAAAAACTTGCATCATAATTCTCTCATGATTAATAGGGTCAGTTCCTGTCTTTGTGAGAAGGATTGAAAGATGACGAGAATACGTATCGTACAATTCATTCAACGAATCTTGATCTTTCTCGACTAGTCGTTGAATGATCGTGTTTGGATTAGGCATGCCGTTTCTCCTTATTTTGGTAGTTATTTCTTATTTCCACTAGTATGACTATTTTAAACTCTTAATTCTCGAATTAAAGGTATTATTGCTGTTACCTACTTATCTAACTGAATTTTCTTGCTTATTAGTATCGCTTTGATATATTTAAAAATGGAGATGAAAGGAAAGGGGAGTAGGAACATGTGTGGAGAAATCTTGTTATCGTTCAACCCGTTTCAAACAAGGGGATAGGCCTGTTAATGAAGCTAGTACAGGTTCATCACGTTCATGATTGATAAATGATTTGGACAGGGCTTTAGTAGATTTTGCCCTTTTCTTCATTTCCTCTCATACGTGTACGGGTGTGCCTTCAAAAGGGAGGAAGGTAAAATGAATCATAGTAGAAAAATTGCGGTTGTCACAGGGGCAAGTCGCCCAAATGGGATAGGGGCTGCGATTTGTCGAGAGTTAGCTCGGCAAGGTTTCCATTTATTTTTCACTCATTTTTCGCCATACGATTTTAATACAGGTTACGCTGATGCAGAAATGAAGTGGGCTGAAAGTTTTGAAAATGAGTTAAGGGAACACGGTGTGAACGTGGAGTCAATGGAGCTGGATTTAAGTGAAAGGGATGCGCCGGAAAGACTTTTGGAGCGCGTTCAACAAATGACCGGCCAGCTTTCAGTACTAGTGAACAACGCCACACATTGTGTAGAAATGAGTCATGAACAGTTAACAGCAGATGTCCTTGATGAGCATTATGCGGTAAATGTGAGGGGGACGTGTATGCTATCTGTTGCATTTGCGAGACACCTTAAGAAAAAGGCTTTTAGTGGACGAATCATCCATTTCGTTTCTGGACAGGACAAAAGTCCTCAGCCCGGAAACCTGCCCTATATTACAACGAAAGGAGCGATCTCCGCTTTTACAACTTCATTTGCAACTGAGGTTGCTCCTCATCATATAACAGTTAACGCAATTGACCCCGGTCCCACGAATTCAGGCTACATGGATAAGGCGACACAAGACTTCTTAAAACCAAAATTTCCTACGGGGAGAATTGGTATGCCGGAAGATGCAGCACGTTTAGTAAACTTTCTAGCGAGTGATGACGCGAGTTGGATAACAGGACAAATCATTCATTCAGACGGTGGTTTTCGAGATTAAGAGACTAACGAAAAAGAAAAGCGTGCTGACATCGTGTCAGCACGCTTTTCTTTTTAGAATAAAACATATGAAACAACGACATAGAGTAGAGCCATGAGGAGCGATGGCGCAGCGTAGCGCCAAGAACTACGCCCAGTTGATGGTCGAAGAAGCAAATACAAAATGACGATTGTCATCAACAGCCCCAGGCATGCGATAAAAATATGAGAGAAATCAACAGCAGCAAGGATCGGTCCTTCTCTATATAACACATCAGTAAGGGCTAGAAGTTGAATATTGAAAAGGTTACTACCAAGAATCGAACCAATCGCCATGTTATAGTTTGCTAGTTTAAAAGCTGCTAGAACTGTGACAAGTTCTGGTAGTGAAGTAGATGCAGCAATTAAAAAGCTACCGACAAAGCTTGAATTCATCCCTGTCACTTCTGCAAGGCGGTCACCTGAAATGGAGAGAATGCTACCTGAAACAAAAACAATCAACGCGGCAACAATAAATCCAATCACTGCGGTACGAAGCGTAAGATCTTTTGTAGGAAGATCTTCTTCTTCCCCGTCATCCTCCGAAATGCTTTTCATCGAAAGCACATATAGGAGTACAATGAAAATCATTTCAATTCCTATACCAAAGATAGAAACCGTTCCAGGTAATAATAACGAGACAATAAGAATGGCGAGAAACAGAAGGCCGACAAGGGCAGAAGGCACATGCGCTTTCGTGTTCACCTTCTGATATAATCTCCGTCTTCGATAAATGACATCAACAACCGCTAGAATTAATAGATTAAAGATATTGCTTCCTAGCATATTACCGACTGCAATATCTGGATTATCAATATAGACAGCGGTTAGACTCGTTGTTAACTCCGGCAAAGACGTGGCCCCTGCAATCAGGAATGTCCCAACGACGGCTCCGCTTAAAGATGACTTTTTGCTAATGACATCACCGAACTGATTCAGGTAAATAGCGGCACCAACCACGACGGCTGCTGCAAGAAGAAAGATCAAAATAATCATGTGTAACTCCTCTCCGCCAGCGCATACAAAAAAACCCTGGCACAACAAAATTGTACCAAGGTCTTGCGTACTAAAAAACTTAGCCCGATGAACCAGGTATTTCCATACCGTATTGATGATTCATCAGCCGATACCGGTCGCTACTCCCCTTGTTAAGCTAACTATAGCTCGTTTTATATTCAAAGTCAATTAGAAGGGGGATATGTCTACTTAAAAGAGAGCAGAAAGGTACAGTTCTACATCATTAGCAAAGTATGATAAGATTATGGTCGGTAAATAAATGATAATGATCGCTCTCAATGATGAGAGGGAGGGGGGGGTTAATGTGAAGCCGAAAATTGAAGACGTTGCTAAAGTGGCCGGGGTATCACCTACTACGGTTTCTCGTGTGCTAAATAATCGAGGATACATAGGTGATAAAACGAGAGAAAAAGTTCATAAAGCGATGGAAGAACTAAACTATTATCCAAATGAAGTTGCTCGATCTCTATTCATCAAAAAAACATTTCTGATTGGCCTTATTTTCCCTACAACAAGCAATCCATTTTATGGACAACTTATTTTTCATTTAGAAAACATCGCTGCTTCACTTGGATACAAGGTGCTCCTTTGTAACAGCCAGGGAAGGGAAGATAAAGAAAGAGGTTACTTGAAAATGTTACAACGAAATCAAGTTGATGGCATTATTGCAGGAGCACATAATAAAGGAATCAAGGAATACGAAGACCCTAATCTTCCTGTAGTGGGTATTGATCGTTATTTATCAAAAAAAATTCCTGTTGTATCAAGTGATAATTACCAGGGAGGAGAAAAAGCCACACAATTATTAATTAATAAAGGATGTAAAACAATCATTCATATTAATGGGCCGATTTCGTTAGAAACTCCAGCAAACAAGCGGCGGAAAGCGTATGAAGAGGTTATGAAAAACAATCAATTGACACCGCTTACGTATGAATATGATTCAAATGATTCCGTTTTTTCTCGCTTATTTAATGAAAATCCGGAGGTAGATGGTATTTTTGCTAGTGATGATTTAATTGCTTCAAGAGTGATGCAAGAGGCGAGGAGAAGGGGAATAGATATCCCAACGCAATTAAAGGTGATTGGATATGATGGCACAGAAACGACAAGGTTATTACTTCCAGAACTAAGTACCGTTGAGCAACCTATAAGAGATATCGCCGTAATCGCATTAGAAATACTGTTAAAGCAGATCAATAATGAAGAGGATTTTCAGTCAGAAACGATCATACCCGTAAGATTAATCGAAAGTGATACTACTAGAAAGTAAGAGCGATAAACTCCCACGCTTCTTTCTTTCGAAGTAGTAGTCACATTTTTAAGATAATTTATGTCAACCGGTTGACATGTGAAACCGGTTGACATATTATAATGAATGTAGGCGGTTACATTTGCTGCAGTCTTAATAGTATGGATTTTTCTTGTCATGGTTTTATGAAGTAAAGTCATTTTCGTTATTTAAAAGGGGAGGGAATAAGAAGTGAAAAAGTTAATCTTACTAGTTTTTTGTATGTGTTTAGCAGTGGTGGTCACAGCATGTAGTAATGAGCAGACATCAAGCGAAAACGCAAATGAAGTGTCCATGTGGGTTCATACTTCAAATGAAACAGCTGAAGGTAAAGCAATGCAAAGTCTTATTGATCAATTTAACGAAGAAAATGAAGATGGCTACACAGCCAAAATTGAATTTATTCCTAGAAGTGGAAGCGGTGGTGGTTATGAGGATAAAATAAACGCAGCTTTGACAACGGATTCATTACCTGATGTGCTAACTCTTGATGGCCCAAACACTGCTGCATATGCAGAGGCGGGTATGATTGCCCCAATCGGAGACTATATCAGCAATAAAGATGATTTATTACCAAGTATTATTCAGCAAGGGACTTATAATGATCAATTATATGCCGTTGGCTATTCAGAATCAGGCGTAGGAATTTTCTATAATAAGCAAATGTTAGAAGAGGCAGGAATTGATTTAGCAACCCTTCCAACAGTTGAAGAACCGTGGAACTGGAATGAGTTTGAAGATTTAAGTGAAACCCTTGTCAAAGAGTATAATCAACCAGCTATTGACATGGGCTTAAAGGATCAAAGTGAATGGTTAATGTACGCTTTTACGCCTTTTCTATGGTCCCAAGGTGGAAACATTGTCTCTGAAGATGGAACGAAGGCAACCGGGGTATTTAATGATGAAAATAGCGTAAAAACAATGAGTTTCATCCAAGGATTGGTTGAAAAAGGATACACGACGAAGACTCCTGTAGAAAAAGGATTTCAAACAGGTAAATATCCAATGATGATGACAGGTTCTTGGACGATTGCTGAAATGAACAGTAGTTACCCTGATATAGAGTATGGCGTAATGCCTTATCCAACATCACCTGAAACAAACGAATTAGTTTCCCCATCCGGCTCATGGCAATATGCGATGTCAGCAACAACCGATAAGGAGGAAGCGGCCGGTGCGCTTATTGATTTCCTAACGACAACAGAGGCACTTACGAAAATCAGTTTGGAGAATAGTGTCTTACCAGCTGCGACTTCTGTCATTGAAGAAATTAGAGAAGAAGTTTCGCCTCAAATGCAAGTTCTAATTAATCAAAATGCAAAATCGGCACATGCACGACCGGTACTTCCTCAATATCCAAAAGTGAGTCGTACGTTCCAGGAAACGATTAGTGACTTAACTTACTTTGAAGAAAATCAAGACATTCAAAAACTGCTCGACGACAAGGCTTCACAAATTGATAAAGCGTTACAATAATAGAATTCGTAAACCGACCTGTCTTGATTCAGGTCGGTTTACATTTAAAAGGAGACATCAAAGATGAAGAAGTTTAATTCCAGTATGAATCTACCCGCATACTTATTCTTATCTCCTGCGCTGGTATTAATGGGGTTATTTTTAATCATTCCAGCATTAATGGCCATTTACTACGCATTTACTGATTATTATTTATTAACCCCAGACAACAAACAATTTGTTGGGTTAGCTAACTTTATTGAAATTTTTAATGATCCTATATTTTTAGAAAGCTTAAAAAACATCGTTCTCTTTGTTGTTTGTGTTATTCCAATCCAAATCGGAGCTGCCTTAGGCTTGGCGCTTTTGATCAATAAGAATAGAAAAGGAAACATCTTCTTTAAAATAGCTTATTTTGCGCCAGTGGTTTTATCTTTAGTTGTTATTTCGGTCCTATGGCTGTATTTATTAAATCCATCTGAAGGACTGATTAACGTTCTACTGGAAAAAGTGGGAATCGATCCCCAGCCTTTTCTTTCGAGTCCTAAACAAGCTCTCTATACCATCGTATTTGTATCTGCCTGGCAAGGTGCTGGTTACCAGATGTTGATCTTTCTGGCTGGTCTTCAAAATATTCCTGGCAGTGTTTATGAAGCTAGTAAAATTGATGGCGCAAACAAATGGCAAAATTTTATTCACATTACCCTGCCGCTGTTAAGGCCGACAACCTTATTAATTATGATTACAACTTTTATAGCAGCATTTAAGTTGATCATTCAGCCAATGGTGATGACGCAAGGAGGACCAATGAATTCCACGATGACCCCAGTTTATTATATATATCAATCAGGATTTTCGGATCGCTTAATTGGTTATTCAAGTGCTATGACGGTTGTCTTTGGAGTTGTCATTGGATTGATAACAATTGTTCAAAACAAGCTATCAAAGGGGGATGATTAATCATGAGCACGCCGGTTAAGAGAGTTATAGAATATACGTTTCTCATTCTATTAGCATCTATTTTTATTTTTCCGATGATCTGGATGATTGCATCCTCAATGAAACCTGAAGGAGACATCTATGTTGATATGGGAACGATTCAATCATTCTTTCCTTCAGTGAATCCTTCAGAGTGGTTTCAAACATATCAAGATTTATTTGCAAGATTTGATGTATTGAAATATGTGTTTAATAGCGTCATGTACGCAGTTATTGTCACCGCGGGTTCAATCGTAGTCAATGCGATGGCAGGGTATGCGTTTGCCAAATTTAACTTCACTGGAAAAAAGTTTCTATTTGGCTTGCTTTTGTCACTCTTAATAGTCCCAATGGAAACACTGATCATTACACAATTTACCGTCGCACATGAGCTTGGAATCCTAAATACTAGACTAGCAGTTGTATTGCCGATGCTTGCAAATATGTTATTTATCTACCTTTTTCGAAATTTCTTCAAAGCTGTTCCAGATGAAATTATTGAATCTGTTCAATTGGACGGTGCGAACTATTGGACAATCTTTTGGAAGATTATTTTACCTATGTCTAAACCAGCGATCGCAACAGTAGGAACGCTCTCTTTTATCGCAAGTTGGAATGATTACTTATGGCCATTAATGGTCTTAACAGATACAGAAAAGTTCCCACTACAAGTTGCCATTACTAATATTAATTCAACCCCTCCTGTTTATACCAATCAGGTGATGGCAATCCTTACCCTTTCGACTATTCCGCTCATCATTGTCTACATCGTAGCGCAGAAATACTTATTGCAAGGGCTTGGCGGATCAGGAACTGGAATTAAATAAATTGCTAAAAATGATATCTATCAAAATGGAGGATGACAAATGAAAACAAACGCTTTAGGAAAGCACAGACCACATCTACATTTTGCACCCCAAAACAACTGGATGAATGACCCAAATGGATTAGTTTTCTTTGATGGAGAGTATCATTTGTTCTATCAATATCATCCGTATAGTACGATCTGGGGACCAATGCATTGGGGACATGCAGTTAGTAAAGATTTAATAGAGTGGGAAGAGCTTGATATTGCCTTATATCCAGATAAGGTGGGAATGATTTTTTCAGGGAGTGCTGTCGTAGATTGGGAAAATACGACCGGCTTCTTTCCAAATGAACCAGGATTAGTAGCTATCTTCACTTATCATCTTGATGGAAAAGAAGGGGAAGAACCGAATCAGACTCAGGCCATCGCATACAGTAGTGATCGAGGGAGAACCTGGAAAAAGTATGAGGGGAATCCTGTGCTAGCAAGTGAATCAAAAATTGATTTTAGAGATCCAAAGGTATTTTGGTATGAACAAACGAACAAATGGATCATGGTATTAGCGACAGGGCAAACAATTAGCTTCTACTCGTCACCTAATTTAATTGATTGGGAGTTTGAAAGTGAATTTGGAGAGGGGATTGGGCTTCATCATGGGGTGTGGGAATGTCCCGATTTATTTCAGCTAAAGGTGTCTGAAAGTAACGAAAAAAAATGGGTGCTTTTCGTAAGTGTTGGCGATAATCCTGATTTTGAAACCGGATCACAAACACAGTATTTTATTGGTGAATTTGATGGTCAAACCTTTGCATCAGATCAAGATTCGAGTTGTTTGTTAGATTTTGGTAAAGATAACTACGCAGGAGTAAGTTTTTCTGATATTCCGGAAAAGGATGGTCGAAGAATTTATCTAGGGTGGATGAGTAACTGGCGCTATGCAAATGAGGTACCGACGAATGGGTGGAGAAGCCAAATGACTCTTCCAAGAGAACTCTCTCTTCAAGAAATAGAAGGAGAATATTATGTGTATCAATTGCCAGTAAAAGAACTGGAGTCCTATTTCTTGAATGTAGCCTTGGATGAAGAAATGATTTATGCAAATGGAACAAGGACTTTTCAAATAGGAAAGTCATATGTAAATTGTTCACTATCGATTGAAAGGCAAGATGCTGCACAGCTTGAAATCGTTTTGAATCATTCGAATGACCAGTTCACTAAAATTGAAATCGATTACAATAACAAGGAAGTACGTCTAGTGCGTAAAGATTCAGGTATAATTGACTTCTCAACAAATTTTATTAGTGATCAGAAAGTGAAAATCGATAATATGACAAAGCTTAATTTCAGAATAATAATCGATTCTTCTTCGATAGAATTATTTATTAACGAGGGCCAGTATGCACTAACTAGTTTGGTTTATCCAGATCATCCATGTGAATCCCTTTCGTTTAACTCGATGGATGGTGAAGTTAAGCTTCACAATTGGTATATCGGTAAACCAATCCAGTCAGAAAGCAAATGAATACAAATATTGTAGAACTCAAGTAAAAAAGATCGTCCCAGTAGATTATTCCACGGGACGATCTTTTTCCATTCAAATTAACGAAAGCTTATCAATGGAGAATTTATCGACACGTACACCTGTACTAAAGAGCAGTTCGACTCAGCCAAATGATTTTCACTATTTTATTCACTTTCTAAAGGAGTGAAACTTTAACTACTTATGAATCGTAAAGAAAGAAAGCGATTTACTATGAAAGGAGAAAAATGAAATGCTTGAAATCGTCTTAACGATTATTTTCGTAATCGTTTTTATAATAGGGATTTATGTTCAGGTGACTAGAAGAAAACGAGCGGGCTTAACGGGAATAAGATCTGCTATTTCTCCTATTTGTTTTATGATTAGTGCGGCTCTTAATCCCTTGGGGTATTGGTTCGGATTTCTCGGATTGTATAGTTTACTAGGGTCAATGCTATTTCTATTTCTAGGCGCCTATTTTCTAAAAGAGATGCCGGGGCCAGATGAAAAAGCTTCTTAAGAAGAAAGGGGATAAAATGAAGATAAAAGGTTTTTTAGTGGAAATATTGCTCGTATGCCTTACAATCATTAACCTAATCGTTCTTTATAAATTAAATAAAAACAGTGCTGGAATGGACTTCGGCGTCATCGTTTCCATGAGCGTCGGAGGAATATTTGTCATTCTAGCTGTGCTAAAGGAAAGGCGTAATGGAGAGGGGAAATCATGAAGTACATAAGAGCATTGATCTTACTCATCATGATCGTGGCTACGAGTAGCATCACTTGGCTAGGGTTTACAGGAGAACATGAATCTTTGTTTCGACTTTGCATCAGTGTTGCTGTATTCGCCTCACTTTATTTCGTTTACATCAAAGAGAAAACGAAGAAGCAGAAGAAAGTGACGCTGCTTTTTTTGGGACTTAGCGTGATTTCCATTACAGCTGGACTTGTGCAATTTATTAACTAGCCATCATTATAAAAGCGGAGTATTTTTGATGACGAAGAAACATCTTTGTTAAGAAGATATTTCTTCGTTTGAAGTTCACTTTTTATCGCCTAATAATGAGATGAATTGTTTAAGTGGTACCGACATCCATTTGCGCTTTTGGTAGACGACTTGCATATAAATGGGAATAGGGTGCTTAAATGGGACGATGGCGACTCGATTACTTTGAACGTCTCGTTCGACTGCAATCCTAGGTAGGAGTGCTATTCCAAGGTTATCTGCCACACATTGTTTAATGGCCTCTAGACTACTGAATGAGATAATAGACTTTGCTTGTATGTTTTCTTCGCTTAGGATTTGTTCGAACAGTACGCGATAGGAACAACCTTCTTCCGTTAGAATCAGTGTTTCCTCTGCTAATTTTTCTAGCTCCAACGTAGCGAGCTTAGTGAAAGGGTGGTGAGGAGGTGCAATCATCACCATTTCTTCTTGACGGATTGGGACCGTTTTTAAGTCAGGGTGTCTCTGCAAACGATCCAATAAAATCGTAACATCGTAGGCGCCATCAATTGTGCCACCAATTAAATTTTGGCATTGTCCTGATTCAAGGCGGATTCGTAATTCGGGATGGTTTTCTTTAAGGGCTTTAATATAAGGAGTGATGTAATAGGCGGCAACGGTTTCACCTGTTCCAATCCGAATGGTTCCCTTTAAGTTGGTATCTTTTCGTAGTGTTGCATCCGCTTCATCTAGTAGCTTAATCATGTCACTGATATAAGCATGAAGCTGCTCCCCGGGTTGCGTTAATCTCATTTTTCTTCCAACTCGCTCAAATAGCTTCACTTGATAATGTTCTTCTAGCTTTTTAATCTGAGCGGTCACGCTAGACTGGGCGTAACCAAGTTCTTCAGCCGTTTGTGTATAGCTTCCTGATTTGGCGACTTCATGAAATGTGTATAAATAACTTACATCCATTCGATACCTCCATCAAATATTTCGATCGTTAGCATCAAATATTATAGATAACATTGATGGGTTGTGCAATGATATACTGCCATTATCTGAATATCATTAAGAAGTAGGCGATAGTGGAAGCTTACATAAAGGAGATTGACTATGAAGATTCTAGCATTATTAGGAAGTACGCGGAAAGATGGAAATTCACAATATTTAACTGAAACAATCCTTGAAGGGACGGACCACACCGTCGTCTCTCTTGCAGATAAACAAATCAATGCCATTATTGACGAGCGTCATTCTGAAGCTGGTTTCTCACCAGTTGAGGATGATTATGAAGAATTGCTTGATCTTTTGCTATCCCATGATGTTCTCATCTTTTCAACACCCCTCTATTGGTATGGTATGAGTGGGCCGATGAAGAATTTCTTCGATCGCTGGTCGCAATATCTTCGTGATGAGAAGTTGAATTTAAAAGAAGAGCTAACAAAGAAAAAAGCGTATGTGGTTGTGACAGGTGGGAGCAGTGCAAAAGTAAAAGGTTTGCCGCTCATTCAACAGTTTAACTACATTTTTGAATTTGTGAACATGGAGTTTGTAGATTATGTGATTGGTACAGGTGTTAAACCAGGTGAGGTAAGGGATGACAGGCTAGCATTAGAAAAAGCAAAGCAGTGGCGAAACGAATTTCAACGTTAGGATACAAAAAAGGACGATACCAAATTGGTTTCGTCCTTTTTTTCACGTTAAGGTTGTGCGTTTTGAAACTGTTGATCGATCTCTCGTAATTGGTCATAGGATTCTTTTAAATCCTCAGGAATCAACTTCCGTCCTTGTTCCCAGGCGTTTTCTTCAATTTCTGCGAGAAGTTCCTGCTGAACTTCTTCATCTTCATACATTAAGATGCGAAGGTCGTGGCGGTGCTTCTTAAAGTCTAAGTAATAGCCAATTTCGTGATACAGCAGGATTAAAGCGATGTTTTCTTCCGTTTCTTTTAATTTAAAATTCACTTTTGCTTGGTAGCCGTTCATTTGTAAGTAATTAAACTTGATCGTATTGGTCGATACGTTATAGCTCATTGGAGCGGATAGCTCGTTGTTGAACTCATAGTTAATCGCTAGTTGATGCTCTTCTAGCGTGTCTTTAATGATTTTTTCGACGTCCCATATATATAACATGTTTTTTTATCACTACCTTTTTTGTGAAGCTTTTGCTAATGCCCTATTTTAAACTATCCAACGGTATACTACCACTATTTTTCATAGGCAAAACAAAGGAAGGGACATTTCGGCCGAAATGTCCCTTCAAAAATCTTATAGAAAGATGAAGTAAAGAATAAATAAGCCGCCGAGCGTATACATAATCGGGTGTACTTGCTTCCATTCTTTTTTTGCGATCATTGCAAAAGGATAAAGAATAAAGCCAAGTGCAATTCCTGTTGCAACGCTGAACGTAAGAGGCATCATGATGATCGTCACAAAAGCTGGAATGACGACTTCTAATCGGCTCCAATCAATCTGCTTGACCTCTGTTGCCATAAGGGCACCAACGATAATCAAAGCGGGAGCAGTTACTTCTGGTGTAATGACACCAAGTATAGGAGAGAAGAACAGCGCAATGAAGAAGCAGGCTGAGATGACAACGGATGTGAAGCCTGTTCGACCCCCAACGGCAACGCCAGCAGATGATTCAACGAAAGAGGCAGTTGTTGATGTGCCGAAGATCGCTCCGACAACACCTGAAGTTGAATCGGCAAGTAACGCACGACCCGAATTTGGAATTTCATTATTTTTCATAAGGCCAGCCTGACTGGCAACAGCGATAAGAGCACCCGCCGTGTCGAAGAAAGCAACGAATAGGAACGTGAAAATAACAGCTAGTATTTCAGGTGTAAAAATATCTCCTAAATGTTGAAACACCACGCCGAATGTAGGCTCAAGGCTCGGAACCTGTCCCACCACTGAAGTAGGAATCTGAACAAGCCCGATGATCATGCCAAGAATGGTGGTAATCACAATTCCATAAAAGATTCCGCCACGAATGCCACGAATCAGCATCATCAGTGTAATAACAAAACCAAAAGCAGCTAAAGCGGTTGTTGGCGTTGTTAGCTGACCGATTGAAATAAACGTTTCTTCGTTTCCGACGACAATGCCTGCATTTTTAAGCCCTACAAACGCAATGAAAAAGCCAATTCCAGCAGCTATGGCATGCTTAAGATCTTTTGGGATCACGTTAATAATTTTCTCGCGAATTTTCAATAAGCTAAGAATCATAAAGATAATGCCGGCAATAAACACGCCTGTAAGAGCAATTTCCCAATCAATCCCCATTCCGATGACGACGGAGAAAGTGAAGAACGAGTTAAGCCCCATACTTGGCGCGATCCCTACAGGGAAGTTAGCAAGAATTCCAATAAGCAATGACCCAACGATTGCAGATAGAGCAGTGGCAGTAAAGAGCGCTCCTTTATCAATGCCGGCTTCACTTAAGATAATCGGATTCACAACTAATATATAAGCCATGGATAAAAAGGTTGTTATCCCGGCTAACGTTTCCTTACGATAATTTGTTTCCCGTTCAGCGAACTGGAAGAAGTTTTTCATGGTAGACCCTCCTGATTCAAATAAAAAAAGCTCTGGCCAGAAACCAGAGCATCATCACAAGGAAATATGAAAATCTTCATAAATCCTTGTAGACAAGCCATTCTCGGTAGCTGGTAGAAACGTTCAGGCCCTATTCCTGAACTTATACAAGGTTTAGTCATATGATAAATTTATAACGAGAATCATAACAATGAAAAAAAGACGGGTCAATCGTTTTTGTTAATGTCTTAGTATTCATTGTTTTCTAATTTGCATTACAAATATAATAATAAATCTGGAAATGTTAAAAATTATGTAATTTGTGAGAATACAGAACGTAGGAGCCTATTTTATGGTAATGTAAATATAAGACAAATATAGAGGGAGAGCGCTATGTTGCTGCAGAACCTAGAAAACGAAATTCAGACGTTGCGAATGGTGCTTTATGATCTAGGACAAGACGTAGATGATTACTCAAGTGGGAAAATTCTTCTGTTGAGTAAACGATTAGATGAGAAAATTATTCAGTATCAAAAGCTAAAAGAATACAAATGCCATCATTAATACACTTTCCATAAAACGTAAAAAGGAGCATCCTCGTATTTAGAGGATGCTCCTTTTTGGGTTGGTTTATTTATTCATGTAGCGATCAACTTCCCATTGACTTACCATAAGGGAGTATTCGATCCATTCTTTTTCTTTTTCTTCAATATACACTTTTGAAGTATGGTCACCTAGAGCCTCCATAACAACTTTATCTTCACGAAGTGACTTGATCGCTTCCTTCAAGTTTGTTGGAAGTGTTGGTACATCATCTGTGTTAACTTCATAAAGGTTACGTGTTTCTGGTGCGCCAGCATCAAGATCATGACGGATCCCTTCAAGACCTGCATGAATAACGGCAGCAAGTGTAAGGTAAGGATTCGCTGTTGGATCCGGGTTACGAATCTCAAAGCGAGTACCCATTCCACGCGTTGTAGGTACGCGGATCATACAGCTTCGGTTCGAGTGAGACCATGCCACACTTACTGGTGCTTCATAACCAGGAACGAGGCGCTTGTATGAGTTAACGTTCGGGTTTGTAATGGCAGCAAGGCCATTGGCATGTGAAAGAATACCCGCCATAAATTGCTTCATCGTTTTCGAAATGCCGTCTGGATCGTTTTCATCGTAAAACGCGCTCTCACCTTCAGTGAAAAGGGAAAGGTGGCAGTGCATACCAGATCCGTTTTCACCAGCAATTGGCTTCGGCATAAACGTAGCATGGTAGTCATGGCTAGTTGCAACATCTTTCACAACGTTCTTAAACGTTTGGATGTTATCAGCCGCTTTAATCACGCTATCGAAACGGAAGTTAATTTCATGCTGTCCTTGCGCAACTTCGTGGTGAGAAGCTTCCATTTCAAAACCGAATTTCTTAAGCGTACGAACGATATCACGACGTACCTGATCACCTTTATCTTTAGGTGAAGCATCAAAATAACCTGCACGGTCATTCATCTTGCGAATTGGATAACCGTCTTTATCTAGTTTGAAAAGGAAGAATTCTGGTTCTGGACCAACGTTAACCGTATAGCCCATATCTTCAGCTTCCTTCATCGCTCTTTTCAAAATAAAGCGTGGGTCACCTTCGAATGGTTCACCATCTGGTGTATGAATGTCGCAAATAAAGCGAGCGATACAATCCTGATCAACAGCGTCCGGTAGGACTTTGAATGTTTCAAGGTCAGGGAAGAGATACATATCACTTTCCTGAATGTCAGAGAAACCAGCAATGGAAGAGCTGTCAAACATTGCTTCGTTGTTCATCACACTTTCCAATTCTTCAATTGGAAGTTCAACGTTCTTTGTTTCACCAAGCATGTCCGTAAATTCAAGTCGAATAAATTCGACTTTCTTTTCTTTTGCTTCCTTCATGATGTCCTGTTGAATACTATTCTTTGTTAATGTCATGGATTAATTAACCTCACCTTTAATTTTTTTGTTAGTGTTCATTCTAATGATATTTACAGATAATTGTGTTTTTATGTAAGGATACCTAACATAAAAGTTCAACACGAAATGATGACTTGAATATGTGTGTATTAATAACCTTAGTGAGAACGTCGTAAACCACTTTTTCTCTTGAAAGTTTTTCTAAAAGTTTTTGAAAACGCTAACAAGGTGCACCGCTTAGCGCTTTTAGAGAAGTAAAATGAATCACATCGTGTAGACATGGAGAAAAGAAGGTGCTATCATTCTAAATGATAATGAATCTCAATATCATTTAGGGGGTTACATACAATGAAAGCGACAAAAAAGAGAATTACTCTTATTTTGATGTTAATGCTCGTTCTTATACTAACTGCTTGTGGTAATGAGAACAAAAAAAGTGAAGCGGTTGAAAGCGGTGGAGAGATGAAAACCTTCACATTACCAGATGGACAGGAGTTTGACATACCAAAAAATCCTGAACGAATCGTGGCAACGGATTACGTTGGTTATTTCCTCGCGCTTGGAATGACGCCAGTGGGAGCACCAGATCAATTTGTGCTTGATAATCCTTATTTTACGGAAGAACAAATTGCAGGTATTGAAGATATCGGCACGCCACCTTCAGTAGAGAAGGTCACATCGTTAGATCCAGATTTAATTGTCGTAACGGATCAAGAACAATATGATCTGCTGTCAAAAATAGCGCCAACAGTGCTTATGCCGTTTGGAACATACGATTCTTTAGATGAAGAAGTAACCGCAATGGGTGAAATTGCAGGAAAAGAAGAAGCTGCGAAAGAGTGGATCAACCAATTCGATGAAAAAGCAGAAGCAGCAAGGGAAGAATTAGACGGTGTGATCGGTGAAGATGAGACGGTCGGGATATATGAAGTGCAAACAAAAGATTTCTATGTTTTTGGAGATAACTTTGGGCGCGGTGGTCAAGTCATCTATGATGCACTTGAGTTAAAAGCACCTGAGAAGATTCAAAAAGACGTGATTGAAGGCGATAACTGGAAAAAGATTTCGCTTGAAGTCTTACCTGAATACCAGGCAGATCATATGTTTTATACCGAGTATGCCGCTGAGGATAATCAAGATGTGCTAAAGGAAACGAAAGAAAGCGCCCTCTGGAAAAATCTTGACGCTGTGAAGAACGGTCATCTTTATGAAATGAATTTTGACAATATGTACTATTATGATCCAATCGCAGTAGAAGGTCAGCTTGAGCTAATCGTAAACACTTTAAAAGAAAACAATAAGTAAATATGAAGTCCTGGTGCCAGGTACCAGGACTAATTTTCACTACATAAAGCAAGGAGTCATCACATGTCAAAGAAAGCTGAACAGATGGCAAATACAATAGAAGGACAGCTCTCCGTTCAATCGCGACCTGTCATGGCAATATTCATTCTTGTGGCAGGAGGTGTGGGTCTGATTTTAAGTCTTGGGCTATCAATTGCACTGGGTGCTGCAGATATTAAATTGATGACGGTCTGGCAGGCAATCTTTCAGTTTAACCCAACTTCAACCGAACATTCGATCATTCGTGAGTTTCGAATGCCTCGATCTGTTGCCGACATCTTAATTGGCGCAAGTTTTGCCGTTGCTGGAGCAATCATGCAGGGAGTGACGCGAAATCCTCTTGCTGATTCCGGGTTACTTGGTTTAAATGCAGGAGCTACCTTGATGATGGCGCTTAGCTTCGCTTTTTTTCCTGGTCTATCCTATACCAACCTAATGTTCGTTTCTTTCATTGGTGCTGGAATCGGGGCAACACTCGTATTCGGTATCGGATCTCTCTCACGAAATGGTTTATCACCGGTTCGGTTAGTACTAGCAGGTGCTGCAGTTAGTGCCCTCTTTACAGCAGTTAGTGAAGGTGTTGCCATCCACTATCAACTCTCGCAGAATCTTGCTTTTTGGTTTGCAGGAGGCACTGCTGGTTTGAAATGGCCGCAAATTCAACTGTTGTTGCCATGGATTGTCATTGCGCTACTTGTAGCTCTCTTTCTATCCAAGTCCATTTCATTACTTAGTCTCGGAGAAGATGTGGCTGTAGGCCTTGGGCAGCGCACTAAATTAATCAAAGTGCTGGCTGCAGTTGTAGTTCTTGTTCTTGCCGGAGCTGCCGTATCTGCAGTTGGTCCAATTGGATTTGTTGGTCTGGTGATTCCTCATATCGCAAGGTTCCTTGTTGGTGTGGATTATCGCTGGATTGTTCCATGCTCCGCGGTTCTTGGCGGATTATTTATGATCGTTGCTGACATGGGAGCAAGACTCATCAATGCCCCATATGAAACGCCAATTGGTGCGATTTTCGCTCTTGTCGGTGTCCCATTCTTTCTATTCGTAGCAAGACGTGAAGGGAGGGAGTTGTGATGAATGGCGATTCTTTATTTTACGTCCAGCGGAAAAGAAACCGCAGGCGCTATGTGATGATGGGGATTTTCCTCTTCCTCATCATGGCAACCTTTTTTATTAGCTTAAATACAGGATTAACGAAATTAAGTCCTGGTGAGGTAGTGAAAACGTTGGTTGGGAGTGGCACAGAGAAACAGTCGTTAATCTTATTTGAATTTCGCTTGCCACGAATTGTGATTGCCATTCTGGTTGGCGCTGGTCTAGCCGTTTCTGGCTGTATCCTTCAAGGCATTTCACGGAATGCTCTTGCAGACCCGGGCATACTCGGAATCAATAGTGGGGCCGCTTTAATGGTTGTTTTATTTATCTCTTTTTTCCCGAAAACAACAGATGCGCCGATCTTACTTATGCCGTTTCTCGCATTAGTTGGTGGGTGTGTCACGGCCGTCATCATTTATGCACTCTCATATAGCAAAAAAGAAGGGTTAATGCCACAGCGGTTGATTCTAAATGGAATTGCGGTCGCAGCAGGTATCGGTGCTCTTATCACGATTCTAACGCTACGGATGGATCCCTTTGATTATCAATTTATCGCTGTTTGGCTTGCAGGGAAAATATGGGGGACGACGTGGGTTCATGTTCTCACACTATTGCCGTGGATCTTAGTATTGTTTTCTTTCATTTTCTATAAAGCGAGAACGCTAGATGGACTAAATTTTGGAGAGAAGCTTGCGACTGGAATGGGCGTGAAAGTAGAGAAAGAAAGGTTCTTACTTCTTGGTGCTTCCGTTGCCCTTGCATCTGCTTGTGTGTCGGTAAGTGGAGGGATTGGTTTTGTTGGTCTTGTTGGTCCGCATCTTGCAAGACAGTTAGTGGGAAATAATCATCGGTTTCTATTACCGCTATCGGCTCTTGCAGGTGCACTGGTTCTCTTAGTCGCTGATACGATTGGCAGAACGATTCTCGCACCATCTGAAATTCATGCAGGTATTATGGTGGCGATTATCGGAGCACCGTACTTTTTATATTTACTTGCAAGATCAAAAGCTTAGGAGGCGAACGATGTGAAAAATGAAATCTATGATGTGACAATCATTGGTGGAGGACCCATTGGCTTATTTACCGCTTTTTATAGCGGCATGCGTGAGTTAAAGACGAAGGTTATTGAATACCTTCCGCAAGTTGGCGGAAAAGTGACTTATTTCTATCCAGAGAAAATTCTAAGAGATATCGGTGGCATTCCTGGCGTCTCTGGAGCGGATTTAATCAAGCAGTTGAACGCACAGGCGAGCACCTTTGATCCAACAATGGTTTTTGGAGAGCGAGTAGATGGTCTTGAGCGGGGAGAAGACGGCACGTTTATTCTGACGAGTCACAACGGTGAACGCCACTACACTCGATCAGTTATCCTGGCAATTGGTCACGGTACGCTTGGCATGAAAAAGCTACCAGTTGATGGTGCGGAGCATTTTGAGGGGGGAAACCTTCATTATACCGTCGAGCGTGTCGAGGACTTTCGAGGAAAGCACGTGATGATATCTGGAGGAGGCGACTCGGCGATCGATTGGGCGAATCGACTTGAACCGATTGCAGATAAAGTGACGATCGTTCATCGCAGAGAGGCTTTTCGCGGTCATGAAAGTAGTATCACAGAGTTGAACAAATCGGAAACGCACGTGAAATGTTCGTGTTATGTCTCTGACGTGATTGGTAAAGAGCACATTGAGCAGGTTGTTTTGACTCATATTGACACCGGAGAAAAAGAAACGGTTTCGATTGATGCACTTCTTGTTAATCATGGCTTTGATCTCGACTTAGGCGGTATCCAAAATTGGGGCATGACGATGAACGATGGAAAAGTCGTTACCGATGCAAAAATGGAAACGAGTATACGCGGTGTTTTTGCAGTCGGAGATATCGTCACCTATCCACACCGATTAACGCTCATCGCTGGAGGACTTGCGGAGGGACCCAAAGCTCTAAATAGTGCAAAAGCGTTTCTTGATCCTGATGCAGAAGCAATGGCGATGTATTCAACCCATCACAAAGAATTTGCAGAAGTATAAGCGGAAGGAGTGAGCGTGGTGATTGAAACAGAAAATCTTAAGATCGGTTATCAGGACAAGATCATTGTGGATCAATTGAATCTAGCCATACCTGAAGGAGAGATTACAGCTCTTGTAGGGGCGAATGGTTCAGGAAAGTCGACCATTCTAAAAACATTATCCAGGTTAATGAAGCCCAAAAGTGGAACGGTCTATCTGGATGGGCGAGCGATCCATGAGCAAAAAACGCGCGATCTTGCGAAAGAGTTAGCGATTCTCCCTCAAAACCCTACAGCTCCAGAAGGTCTTACGGTGCTTGAACTTGTTACATACGGCCGCTTTCCTCATCAAAAAGGGTTGAAAGCACTAACGATTGAGGATAAAGAAAAGATTGCATGGGCAATTGAAATGACGGGGATTGGTGAATTTGCCAACCGTCCGATTGATCAACTGTCAGGCGGTCAGCGCCAGCGTGCCTGGATTGCGATGGCGCTTGCTCAGGATACGAAAATACTTTTTCTCGATGAGCCAACAACATTTCTCGATATGGCGCATCAGCTCGAGGTGCTTGAGCTTTTACAAAAGCTAAATGCTCAAGAAAAGCGAACGATTGTCATGGTGGTCCATGATTTAAATCACGCGAGTCGTTATGCGGATCACATCGTGGCGATTAAAAAGGGAGAAGTAATGAAAGCAGGAACGCCGATTGATGTGATGACGTCTGAGATATTGGAAGAAGTGTTTGGTGTTCGAAGCGACATCATATACGACCCACGTTCAGGTCAGCCGCTTTGTTTGCCTTATGGGTTGTGTGAAGACCAAGTTTACAAAATATCAACTTAACCTGCTCCTCTTATGGTGCAGGTTTTTTTGTGAAAGGATGATCTTCTTTTCTAGCGAATACCTAGTTATCGCTAAACTATAGGAGGGCATGATGATTAAAGAAATGAGAACGAAAAATCAGTGGCGTGAAGCATTTCGAGTGATGCAAGAGCTTCGTCAGCATTTGGATGAAAAGACATATCTTGATTTAGTTGAAGAAGCGCATCAGAAAGACATGTATCGACTCTATGGGCTTTATGATGGAGATGAACTTGTTGCGGTTACTGGATTTAAGCCGATGATTACGCTCTACTATGGAAGATTTGTCTGGGTCTGTGATCTCGTCACGAGCCTACAACACCGTTCGAAAGGATATGGAGGTAAACTTCTTTCCTTTGTTGAAAACTGGGCAGTAGAGAACGGGTATCAATCGGTGGCGCTATCGTCAGGACTTCAAAAGAAAGAAGCACATCGTTTTTATAGAGAAAAAATGTCTTATGATCAAGTTAGCTTTGTGTTTAGAAAGGAATTCATGGCGTAAACCTTTGTAAAGGCATGATCTTAACGAATTTCCATAAATCGGTGCTATACTTAGTCCAAGACAAATGAAGGATGTGGCGTAACGTGAGGAAACTAGGTAAAACAGAGTATGAGATTTCGCCAATTGGACTTGGAACGTGGCAGTTCAGTCAGGGAAGTGGGATGATCGGAAGTTACTTTTCAACAATCTCAGAAAAAGACATGGATGCGATTGTGAAAATGAGCCTTGATGGTGGGATTAACTGGTTTGATACGGCGGAAGCTTATGGAAAAGGAAAATCAGAGGAAGCCTTATCTGGTGCATTAAAACGCCTTGGGATTGAGGAAAAGGATGCGCTCATTGCGACAAAATGGTGGCCGCTTCTTCGGACGGCTGGCTCCATTTCAAGTACGATCCAAAAGCGGAAAGATGCTCTAAATGGCCGTCGAATTGACCTCTATCAGGTGCACCAACCGTTTTCTTTTTCATCTCCAGAAAAAGAAATGAAGCAAATGGCATCGCTTGTGAAAAAAGGCGATATTGGCGCGGTAGGTGTAAGTAATTTTAATCGAGATAAAATGGATCGAGCCATCCAAGAATTGAAGCGTCATGACATTGTGCTTGCATCCAATCAAATGAAATATAGCTTACTTGACCGACGGATTGAAACGAATGGAGTGCTGGACCTTGCTAAGCAAAATGGCATCACCATCATTGCGTATTCCCCACTCGAGCAGGGGATATTAACTGGAAAGTTCCATCAAAATCCTGAACTTGTCGCAAATCTTTCAGGCCCACGTAAACACATGACTCAATTTAAACCGCAGGGATTAGCTAAAACCTTGCCGCTAATCAATGTATTAAAAGAGATTGGGCATTCTTACGGTGTCGGAGCAGGTCAGGTTGCGTTAAATTGGCTCGTTCATTTTCATGATCATACGGTTGTGGCCATTCCTGGCGCGTCGAAGTTAAAGCATGCAGAAGATAATGTGAAGGTATTAGGATTTAAACTAACCCTAGAGGAAATGAACCGAATTGATGAAGAATCAAGGAAAGTCGCGAAGATGTAAAGAATACAACGCCGCAATCTCGGTCGATTGCGGCATTTGCTATTCTTTTTCGACTAATTTAAACCCAATGTAGCTAAGAGCGGCTTCAAGATTTTGAACGGTTTTAAAGTGAGGAAGCTGCTCATTGGCTACTTCCTGTTGGGCAATGGTCGGGGTAATCCCGGTAATGATCGTTTCAATTCCCATCAGTTGAATGGATTTGAAAAGGTCTCCAAGGGTTACTGGAAAATACCCATCAATAATTTTTAAGCCTGATAATTCTACTATAAAATGATTGATTTGCTGACTAGCACCATACTCTAGGACTTGTTGAATGATGTTCTCGGCTCTTCTTTCATCGATTACACCTTGCAGTGTTAAGATGGCAATTCCTTTTGTAATTGGAACGATTGGTACGCTTAAGAAATCCAAATTGTACTTAGTTTGATCGAGGTCAATGATGTAAGCAAGAATTTCAGCCATCGATTTTAAATAGGCGATATCTTCTTCACTAAATGCCTTCTCTTCTTTATCCATGACGCATAAGGTGCCGAAGATTTTTCCGTTTCGATCTGTTAATGAAACACCAAGAAATCCTTTTACTTTTAATTGTGACGTAACTTCTAGTTGTTTCGTGAACTCATCACGTTCTAAGTTGGGCGTATGCATGACACTACTTTCATTATTAAAAATTAAACGGCAATAGGTACCGCTATATTCTACAGCATATCCCTCTGGTATAATTTCTTCCCTTTCATTGAAAGAGCTTACAACAGTCATGGCGTCTTCTCCACGTTTCGTCACGTACGCGGTATTCACATTTAAACGATCGGTGATTAACTTAAATAATCGTTTAGAAGCGGTTTTCAGTGAATGAAACTCTGTTGAGTCTAGATTATATTCATTCGTCATACACAATTACTCTCCTTAAAACGATTATATGGAAATGAGTCGTCTCTCTTGTCCATTCTATAGTATGAAAAGCATTAGAAGCAAATTGTTGGAACTTTCTATATCGTTTATACGTAAATCTATTAGGATGAAAGGAGAGGGTTCATATGGAAAATCGTCCAAGGATAAAGGTTGATAAGACGCTCCTCCAAAAATGCATGGATATAGTAGCACTTACATTTCTGATTCTAGGCATCATCTATCTTTCGTTGGAATGGTCCGGAATACCGAATCGTGTTCCCGTTCATTTTAATGCAGCAGGTGAGGCAGATAATTGGGGATCAAAGACGGCTATTATTCTTATGCCTGGGCTTGGCATTTTGATATGGGGAGTTTTCACTATACTTGAACGCTATCCTCATAGATACAATTATGTGGTGAAAATTACTGAGGGAAATGCAGCTCTACAATATCGAAGTGCCGTTGTCCTCATGCGTTTTTTGAAAAATACAATCGCATTCTTGTTTGCCTATTTAACAGTGGAGTGTGTACAAATCGCAAAGGGATTGGAAGAAGGTTTGGTCTGGTGGGTGATGCCTCTCTTTCTTACGATGATCTTTAGCGCCATTTTTCTGTATTTGGTGCATTCGATTAGGTGGAGGTAGAGGATAATCTGCGAAAAATTCTAATTATAAGAAGTAAAGCGCATACAGTTCATAATCGTAAATAATTCATTGGTTTTTTGGGTGAATTCCCAAAAAAATCTGCAGAAATTCTCCTTCTGTGTATGGTATAGTGGAAAGGAAGTTTAAACTAAATACATACGTATGACATTCATACAGCTTATATGGTAAGGGCATCTTAAGTGGACGTCTTGATTAAGGTGCTGTATTGATCATGGAATAAACGAAAGATAAAGGAGCTACGCTATGCTACGCCAGGAAGAAGATGTGAAAGTGTTCGCTTTGAACTCAAATCCAGAGTTGGCTCAAGAAATTGTTGAGACGCTTGGAATTCAAGTTGGAAATTGTTCCGTTAAACGCTTTAGTGACGGTGAAATTCACATGAACGTTGAGGAAAGCATCCGTGGTTGCGATACATACTTGGTTCAATCAATCGCAGGCTCAGGAAATGATTACCTAATGGAACTCTTGATTATGAT
Organism: Guptibacillus spartinae; assembly: GCF_028610625.1. Classification (GTDB taxonomy): domain Bacteria; phylum Bacillota; class Bacilli; order Bacillales; family Guptibacillaceae; genus Guptibacillus; species Guptibacillus spartinae. Next base: position 208,780 of record NZ_JAQQWU010000005.1, on the reverse strand, counting down.
CGATGCATTAAAACGAGCATCTGCTAAAACGATTAATGTTGTGTTACCTTATTACGGGTACGCGAGACAGGATCGTAAAACAGGACCAAGACAGCCCATTACAGCAAAGTTGATCGCGAATATGTTGGAGCGTTCAGGCGCAACACGCGTACTAACAATTGATCTTCATGCGAATCAAATCGAAGGTTTCTTTAATATCCCGGTGGATCAGGTTTCCGGTATTCCCATCTTAGCTGAATATTTTGAGAAGAAGAATTTGGAAGATGTAGTGGTTGTGGCACCAGATAACAGTAGTGCGCTTCGTGCTCGTAAGCTCGGATCCTTGCTTGACGCGCCAATCGCTTTAATTGATCGTCGTTCCTATGATACAGGTGAACCATCGACAGTAAACGTCATTGGGGATGTGCGTGGAAAAACGGCGATTATCATAGATGATATGATTGATACGGGTAAAAATGTAACGTTCACTTCACGTATACTGGAAGAAAACGGCGTGAAGGAAGTTTACGCTACGTTTACCCACCCCGTGCTCTCCGGTCATGCAACGGAGGAAATTGCGGAGTCTACGATTAAAGAAGTGGTTGTAACAAACACAATTGCTCTTCCAGAAGCTGATGATCTTGAGAAAATTACGGTTCTTTCAATCGCTCCTCTGTTGGCAGAAGCGATTCGCATTGTGCAAGAAAAGCTATCCATTAGTCAAATTCGATAACGTTTTGAAGGGAACTGTTAAAGCAGTTCTCTTTTTTTATGGAGAAGCGACAATGCGAATAGGAAGTGACTCAGGATTGTGGGTCACTCCCGTCATCGATTTGAATTAAATTTGCTTGAATGATGTATCGATCTGGCGCTGAGCCGAGGTAATCAAACGGATAACACGTTGTGAGCGTGAGGGTGGGCGAGTTTTTTTTGACAATAACGCTACGATCCTGTTCATCTGTAATCCAGGTTTTACGAATTTGGTATTCATAGGTTGTCTCATCTACTGTCACGTAGAGGCGATCCCCGTTTTTGAGTTGATCAAGACCGTCAAAGACTGTATCGCGATGCCCTGCAAGTGCAGTGTGGCCCGCTTCATCAGGTAGCGTTGTGAATTTTGTGTCATACATACCAACACCTTGTTTCAGCGTCTGTTCGTCCGTTCCCCAGTAGATCGGATAGAGGTAGCCTAATTCCGGTATGGTTAATTCGCCAATTTTTTCTCCTGTTTTGAAAGAAATCGGTGTTTTTGATGAGAGAACATCACTCGTTTGAACCACTTCTCGATTGACCGTTTTTTGATAAGCGGTATCCTTCCAGTCATTTGAAATCGCCTGCGCTTTTTCGGGTTCGAATGTGACGGCATTTTTTTGGCTCCACCATTCATAACCGCTCCATCCTGACAGCAGGATGCCAATGACGATGAGGAGTAAGCTGAGTTTCTTTATCACCATTCATCACCTTCTTTAAAAAATGGAGATAGGCGCAGATGGCCTATCTCGTTGGGATGGTATGTGTCTTAAGAATGTACGCGTCTTTTTAATAGAAGGAGTGAGCCAAATGCAGCGATTGCAAGTCCAAGTACCATATACAATGGGTAGCTTGTAGCCGTTTCTGCCATCTCAGCACCTTCTTCTGCAGAGTCTGAAGAGCTATCTTCTTCGCTTGTCATTTCATCATCCGAAGATGCACTGTCGTCGCTAGTAGCTGCTTCTTCATCAGAAGAATCAGAGCCACTGTAGGAAGAATTCTCACACGCCTGTCCATCATCATCACGGTCAAGATCACTTGGATCAGTATCTGGGTCGTTGTTTTCATAATACGTTTGCGCTTCTTCTTGAGAAGAGAAGTCATCACAATTCTTGTCATCATCCGCATACCCTACATTTGAAAAGCCGAAGACCAATAAGAAAGTTGCCAACAAAGATACGAGCTTTTTCATCTTCTTCCTCCCCGGATTAAGTATTTTTTTGCCATCCCTTGTTATATGGTAACAGCTTCCAATCTAAACGTCATGTAATTTGTCAGAATAGATAGAATAAAGAGAAAATTTTACTACAGTTGGAAAATAAGTTTCACAAGTATGGGAGAAGGATGGTTTATTTATTTTTGATGGGGAGAGTGATCCATGAGAGGGGGATTTTTCGTTAGCTTCATATAAAGAGAAAAAGTGGATAGGAGAGAGAGTAGATGAAAAAAAGCTCAGTTGCCGTAGGACTTGCCTGTTTAGTAGCACTTGGCGCATGTTCAGGTCCAGGTGATAGTGATACTGGTAAAGCAAGTAATGAGGAGATGAGCCATACAAGCGCTACCAATAACGAGGCAAACAGTGCGGTAGAGAAGGAAGGAGGCGTAGCAGAAGAAGCGGGTGATGCTGGGTTTAAGATTAGGATGACTGAAGATCAGTCAGACGAGAGTGAACATGAGGAAGAGCATGGTCATGGAGGTCATGTAGGCATCTCACTTCAGAATGATGAGGTGGATCCAACTGTCCTGATAACGACCGTAACCGAATCGGAGCAACCACTTACTGAAGCAAATGTGCGTTTTGAGTACTGGAAAGAGGGAGAGGAGAAGCATACCTACTCAGATGCGGAAGAGAACAGTGAAGGTATGTATGAGGGAGCTACAGAAATTTCCGATCCAGGAACGTACAAGCTGAAAGTTCATGTGGAGAAGGGGGAAGAGCTTCATACACATAAACCATATGTGCTTGAAGTCGCGGAGAAATAGGAATATGAAAAAAAGGCGCAGTGGAGTTTTTCTCCACTGCGCCTTTTTTCGACATTTAATGAGCTTTATCGGGTGGTGCCAGGCACCATTAAAGCACTCGATCGATGGCGTGAGCGACGCCGTGCTCGGTGTAGTCTTTCGTCACCCAGTTCGCGGCTTCTTTGACGCGGTCCTGCGCATTGCCCATGGCAACGCCAAAGCCAGCTTCACGAATCATCGCGATGTCGTTCATACTATCGCCAACGGCCATGACGTTTTCCATCGAAAGATTAAGCCAGTCGCATACCTTCATTAAGGCAGCAGCTTTATTTACGCCTGCCGGATTGATTTCAAGGTTCGTTGGGCTAGAGTTCGTTACTTCCAATGCTTCGTTCGCCATCACTTCATCTGCAATCACTTTTCGGATATCATCATCTTTAATATCAAAGCCAAATTTCAGCCAATTGTAATCATTGATCTCACGTTCAAAAGGCTTTTGTGTATTAAATACGCCTTCTGTTGTAGAAGACCAAAAATACACGTCATGCTTTTCTTTTAATTCCCATAACCGTTCGACAAGCTGATGATCTAGATGCGTGCTTTCGACAAGATTAAGCTCTTTATCATAAATTTGTCCGCCGTTTACTGTCACTAAATAAGCAGAATGTCCCAGCTGTTCGGCGATGTCACGACAGAAAGGCAAAGAACGTCCCGTGCTTAACACAACGTGAATGCCCTTTTCTTTCGCTCTCTGAACAGCCGCTTCGTTTTCTTCTGACACCTCTCCGTCATGATTGACAAGTGTGCCATCCATATCTAAGGCGATTAGTTTAATCTCTTTTTCCATCTCTACCACTCCTATTTTTCGCTCTCTCCATTTTAAACTAAAATGATGTCGAACTGTAGTATTTGCAACTTGGTACATTTTTCAGATTTACCGATTATACCACACATTTTAACAAGTGGTTTTTGTCGACCGTAAGAGCTCGTGAGGAGTCTAAAATTCACAGACTACTTCATCCCTCAAAAAAAATGAGAAGGAATTTCCCGAAATAAGTTTTACTGTTTTTCATGCGAGGAAGTGAAGGAGTGGACCGCATCATCAATTTTTGTGACGCGCCTCATAAGCTGAGGAATTATAAATACCAAAGAGGTGAAAGATCATGAATCCGGAACAGGTTGGATTCGCATTGTTGTATATCGGCGTTTTTCTATTAGTTGGAAAAATGATCCGTTTAAAAGTAAAAGGATTACAGAACTTATTTCTTCCTTCCTCCATAATAGGTGGATTTGTCGCATTGCTTCTTGGGCCACAGGTACTCGGGAAGATCATGCTAAATTTCGTCTCAGAAGACCATTTTTTAGCGAATGGAATTATGACAGCAACCATTATTGACGTATGGTCTGCACTTCCTGGATTAATGATTAATGTTGTCTTTGCATCGCTATTTCTTGGAGCCACCATGCCAAAGCTCCATGACATTTGGACATTTGGTGGTCCGCAGCTAGCTTTCGGTTGGGCAATTGGGTGGGGACAATACGTGATTGGTTTACTAGTCGCCATTCTCATCTTAACTCCATTTTTCGATATACCTGCTATGGCGGGTGCTCTAATTGAAGTCGCATTTGAAGGTGGACACGGGACAGCAGCAGGGATGGCAAGTACATTTGAAGAGCTCGGCTTTGAAGAGGCGTTTGACCTGGCAATCGGTCTTGCTACAGTAGGGGTGTTATCAGGGGTTGTTTTCGGTATTATTCTTATTAACTGGGCAGTTCGTAGAGGGAAAACGAAAGTCATCAAGGACGTGAATGGGTTCTCTGAACTGCGTAAGCAGGGGATTATGGAATACCAGAATCGTGAACCCGCAGGTAAAATGACGACTCGTCCTGAATCGATTGAACCCCTTTCGTTTCACCTCGCCATTGTGATGATAGCCATCTTGATCGGTTGGTTGATCCTTCAAGGATTAATTGGACTAGAAAGCATAACAATCACTAATTGGACGGGCTCAAGCTTTATGAAGTATATTCCACTATTTCCGATCGCCATGTTCGGTGGGATTATTCTTCAAGTCTTCTTTAGCAAGAAAGATAAATATAACCTTGTCGATCGCCGCATGATTAACCGAATTCAGGGGCTAGCCCTTGATGTGTTAATCATTACCGCAATTGCTACCGTCTCTCTTGACGTCATTGGTGAGTATCTTGTGCCATTCTTAATTCTTGCTGTAGCGGGAATCAGCTGGAATTTATTCGGTTTTCTTATCCTCGCCCCGAAAATTATTCCAGACTACTGGTTTGAACGAGGCATTGGTGATTTTGGTCAATCAATGGGGGTGACGGCAACAGGCTTATTGCTCATGCGAATTGTTGATCCTGAAAATGAATCACCAGCATTTGAAGCATTCGGTTATAAGCAGCTAGTTTATGAACCTTTCCTTGGAGGTGGACTTGTCACAGCACTTTCCGTGCCCTTCATCGTTCAATTTGGGGCGGTTGCTGGGTTGATTTTCGCGAGTATAATGGTCATCATCGGCATTGTTTCTGGTCTTTTCTACTTTGGTAAAGGAAAGCATATAAAAAATAACTAAAAAGTAACGCCATTTCTGCTTTCAGGAATGGCGTTTTCGCTTGGGAAGGAGGGAGGCTTTCAGTCAGCTATCCTCTCTACCAGTTGATTTTTATAAATATCGCAAATCGATGAAACGTTACACGTTTTACATCGTCCTATTTATTGAAAGTTCAATTTGATAGGAGTGGATGCCGTGTTGAAAAAACTTAGCGATTTTATTCATTATGAAATGGTCATTTTAGTTATTCCCGTCCTTGTCTTTGGTCATGTTAAGTGGAACCTTTCTCTCTACCTTTGTTTCGCGCTTTTTGGATTAAGCGTCGGACTGTATTACTTTTTTAAAAAAGCGGAAGGAAAAAGAATAGATAAAAAGGAAAAAGTAGAGTGAGGTTCTTTCCTCAAGATCCTATATTAAGCAAAGGGGGATTTGGTTGAGTACACCGGAACTGAGTCATGAGGATTTAAAACTAACAGAATTAAGCTATGTGAAAATAAATGCGCTCCTTCTATTCATGATTGTCCCACTATCGATTATTGGCTATTTTCTAGCTGTTTCGAGCGAAGCGATGTTTTTCGTCTATGAGTGGTCGTTTTTCATTCTTCTTTTAGTTTCGTTTTTCCTTGCGATCGCTACGCTTTTAATTTATAAGAGTTCTTATAAATGGCTTTCTTACTCGATTTTAGCGTTTGACCTTCAGTTTGCTGTCTTTGGTTTATTTATGGGGCCTTACACCGTTTTTGAACTCTTTTTTGTTTATTATGTTTGTTCATTCATTGCTCTAATTGTTTGCATGGTAACTCTTAAGAAAATTCGTGCTTTTCGTTTTCTCATCGGGGTATTGCTAATCGTAACAGGGCTTTTAACCGTTTATATGGCGTTTCTTCAAAGCCTGTGGGGGATTAATTGGATGTAGGATTCAATAAGGGAGGTAGGTAAAAAATGGCGACAGCAAAAGAGACATTTCTAAGAGCATTCAATGAAGCATTCATGAGTGGCGATCGAGATGCGGTCCTCGCGAGCGTAACGGATGATGTGCAGTGGCATCTAATTGGTGAAGAGAAGATCGAAGGAAAGGCGGCGTTTGAAGAGGCGTTGAATCGTATGCACCAACATGACAATGTGACCTTAAGCATCGACACCATGATCACCCATGGTGTTACGGCAGCAGTTGAAGGGAAAATTCATGTGAATACGGAGCAAGGTGAAAAAATCTATGCCTTTTGTGATACGTACCGCTTTAATAAACACAAAGACGGGATGATTAAACAAATTCATTCTTTTATCATTGAAGAGCAAAAGGGGATTTGAAGCATATGTTGAACAAACCATGGGTGAACTATTTGATCGGGAGCTTACTACTCCTATCATCCGTAAGATCTTTAGATTTGCTCATTCATAAAGAGTACGGTTTACTAGGGTTTCATTTCATTTCGTTTATCGGGTGTCTCCTTGCAGGGTTTTATTATTTCTTTGAAGGCTATTGTCTTTATAAGAAAGGTCGCAGTGAAACGATGTAAGTAAAAGGCGAATCTTTCCTTAGCCTAGTAAAATAGTACAAAATTCGACCTTATTTATTAGAATCTTCTAAACTATTGTTTAAACTTTGTGAAAATCGGTTAAACTGTAATTAATCGCATAGAAAACGTAGAAGCGTTTCTATCAATATGAATGGAGGATGGGATGATGGAGAATCGAAAAGTCTACCAGAATCAAATTTCGGAAAAGAGACAGGAGATTGTCGCGCAACTACTCGAACACATCAATGCTTCCAGTATCGAACAAAAGCAGGATACATTAAAGAAAGAAATTGACGAGGCGCTCGATTGTCGCGACCGTGAAACGTTTATGCAGTTATCTGATCGTCTTAATTCACTCACATAATGAAAAAGTTGGTATATATGTTAAACCGCTTGCTTATAATCTAGTATTCACACACTCAGGAGGAGATGTTGATGCTAGATTTAGCGGCGGTTTTTTATGATGTGATGAATTGGGTTAGTGAAAACAAGGGGTACAAGCTCCAATCCGTCTTTCTTTTCGGTGGACTTGGTCTATCATTTGCGACGTATTTTCTCTGGTTTCTGAAAAAAGGCTATAAAACGGTTGGAAGCGTTAAGAATGGATGAGTTAAGTGCCTATTTCTTTTGTGGGACAAGGGGAATTCCGCGATCATGTCCATAATTCCGCGAAACAGATGATGAATTCCGCGAAAACATCTAGTAATTCCGCGAAAAACATTTTTATTCCGCGAAACGAAAAAAAGACACCCCGAAGGGCATCTTTAGAAAGGGACGGTGATGGCTTTGCCCTTCATGAGCGTTTCTCCAGTTGGATCGAACACATCACTTGTATGAATGGTCATTGACTCAAGATTCCCAAGGTCCGTCGTATTCAGAACAAAACCAAGCTGACCAATTCTTTCTTCGCCAGGCTCATAATCTCCGTATAGGTTCTCCAGGTAAAAGTCATCGTCGAATCCTTTTTTCTCTCCATCACTCGTTTTAAGCGCTGAAACTGGCGCGAAATTAACCGTTTGATCTGACGTGTTCTTCACGTTGACGCGAATCTTTACATAATTAAATGTGGTTTCATCGTTGGAATAGCCATGGAAAAAGTCGATCAAGTCAGGAGAAGGAGAGTAGGACATCACCTTCACATCTGAAACGGTCAATGCCATATCCCCAATCTCCGTTTTCTCATCATAATCAGATTTTGCTTTTAAAGTAATCGATCCATCTGCGTCCTGATAAGACTTTCCGACTTTAGTGAGTGAGCTGTCGTCAGGAGCCTGAGGACTATCGATTACTTCTGTTTGTTGTTTATGCTCTGCCTTTGCATCGGATGTTTTCGTAGCCGTAGTTGCATTCTCAGTTTGTGAACTAGCCTGTTGATTCGCATTATTCGCAGCACAGCCAGCTAGAAAAAGTGATGCTGAAAGTAAGGTAATCGTGATGACGTGTTTCATTTGAAGAGGCCTCCTATTAAAGAAAAGTCCCGCTGCTAGTTGAAGCAACGGGGAAATCTGACTTACTAGTCTTTTTTGTGATCGTGGTCTTTCTTATGATCCTTACCGTGGTCTTTTCCATGCTTTTCGTTAAGTAAGTCCATCACCATTTGACCTGTTTCATTGTTATCATGCAGGCCAGCAAACTTCTCGGAGTGTGGACCGTATGCATAGACATTCACGTCAACGCCAGTGTGTCCGCCTGTTGTCCAGCCCGTTCCTGAACGAAGGTCGAAGATTTTTTCAATGGCATTGTCAATTTCAACGACGTCGTTTGTTTGAGTGGCTTTTTCGACAGAAGCGATTTCTTCAGACGTTAACTCAAGGTCAATGTTTTCCGTTAGTGTTTTCTCTACATCTGCGCCATCAGCGATTTGTGCTGCCATGTAATCAGGCGTCTTTTTCGCTGCTTTAAGTGGTGCTGGATCCCATTTGTATTCACCGTCACGACCCATAGCGAAACCACCAGTAGAATGGTCAGCAGTTGTCACAACAAGTGTATGCTTGTCTTTTTTCGCAAATTCAATTGCGGCAGCATAGGCTTTCTCGAAGTCTTCCATTTCACTCATGGCTGCGACAGCATCGTTATCATGACCAGCCCAGTCAATTTGGCTTCCTTCTACCATAAGGAAGAAGCCGTCTTTGTCGTCACTCAAACGCTCAAGCGCAGCATCCGTCATATCTTCAAGAGAAGGCGTATCTTCTGTACGGTCGATCGCTTTATCCATTCCTTTTGGAGCGAAGAGGCCAAGGATCTGTTCGTTATCGTCTTTTGCGAGTTCATCCTTTGATGTTACATAGCTATAGCCGTCTTCTTGAAATTCTTCCGTTAGGTTGCGGTCAGAGCGCTCAAAGTAAGAAGTTCCTCCACCGAGTAGAACATCTACTTTATGCTCACCATGAATCATTTCATCATAGTAATCGTCTGCAATGTCATTGTAGTTATTGCGTGACTCATCATGAGCACCAAATGATGCAGGTGTGGCATGATTGATTTGGGAAGTGGAAACAAGTCCTGTTGCTTTTTTATTTTCTTTTGCTTCTTCAAGAACGGTCTTAACTTCGTTCTTGTCCATATCTACTGAAATCGCACCGTTATAGGTTTTGATTCCTGCAGCCATCGCCGTTCCAGCGGCGGCAGAATCCGTTACACTTTCTTCAGGGTCCCATGAATACGTTTCTTGAGCACCTACTAAATACTCATCGAAAGCTGTTTTTTCCATGTAAGGTGTTGATTTATCATCCATAAAAGAGCGGTAGGCTGTTGTATAGCTTGGCCCCATGCCATCTCCAATTAAGAAAATAACGTTTTCGATTTCGTTTTTTTCGTGCTTATTTTTTTCCGATTTTGCTTCTGTATCGGTACCTACCCCTGCAAAACCTGCCACAGCCAATGATGAAATGACAGCGAATGGAATCAGCTTCTTTTTCGCATTTTTACTAAACAAATGAAGTTCCCCCTTATGCGTTTTTTCTCACAAATCAAAGTCTAACGGATAGACTTGAAGTGAATGTTAATAGATTGTAAGGATACTTTTAAGATAAAAAGGTCGATTGTCACAGTCGAAAATTTGTAGTTATTCACGAAAGAAGTTTCTTTTTGAAAATGAGGTCGTGGATTGAATCTATTACTGAGCGTAATGATAACGCCTTCATTCTGCAAGTGGTATTGCGAAAAATAGGTAAAAGGAGCGAGGAGAGGGGATAAGTATCGCTTTTGGAATCTCCTTTTGACGGCTATTTTCATACGACTTTTTTCATAGAAAGAATGATTGGCGTCTGGAGAAGACAATCCTTCTGATAAACTGTTAAAATTATCAGTATATTAAAAAGGGAGAGATTTGACATGGACTTACTCATGAACGATTCGGTCATTTATGAATTTAACAAAGCTCATCGACCTGTAAAAATTGTTCCTTCGGGGACTAGCATCGAAATCGTCACGTATGATTGCTTTGAAAATCAGCTACAGACGAAGGAAGACGAAATTGCGGGGATTGATTGGAATCGAGTTAATCCGGCAACCGGTCCCATTTACGTGAAGGATGCAGAACCGGGTGATGTGCTGAAGGTTTCGATTGAAAAGCTTGAAATCGGAGATCAAGGTGTTATGGTGGTTGGACCGGATCTTGGCGTTATGGGGCATCGTCTAGAGGAAATGGAGTCAAAAATTATTCAAATTGAGAATAGGGTTGCACGTTTTAATGATATTCGGATCCCGTTAAATCCGATGATAGGCGTAATTGGCGTCGCCCCAGAAGGCGATGGTGTTTCGTGTGGTACGCCTGGTGCGCATGGCGGAAATATGGATAACAAGATGATTACAGAGGGAGCGGTGCTCTATTTTCCAGTCTTCGCGGAAGGCGCCCTGTTCGGATTAGGTGATTTTCATGCAGCGATGGGAGACGGGGAAGTCAGCGTTTCAGGTATCGAAGTACCTGGCAAAGCAACCGTTAAGCTTGAAGTGATAAAGGGAGAATAGCTTGTTCAGCCGATGCTGGAAAACGCTGAAGTTGTTACTCAAATTGCTTCAGCGGCCACGCTTGATGAAGCAGCAAAACTAGCAACAGAGCTTATGGTCGATCGGGTAATCGAGAAAACTGGTATGCCTGTTAGTGAAGCTACCATGCTTATGAGTGCCGTTGGGCAGGTGGAAATCTGTCAGGTTGTTGATCCTTTAATGACAGCCAGATTCGCTGTACCAAAATGGCTAGAGCAGCAGCTAGGCGTTCGATTCATCTAATTCGACATAAGCTGACATCGTTCGGGTGGTGCCTGTCACTCGCTTGAGATATACTTGGTAGCACGGAGCAAGGACGGAGCACGCTTAAGCACGGTGCCTGTCACTTGTCGAATGTGTTGAATGAATTGGAGGAATAGAACATGATTCGTTTTGGAGTAGTTGGAACAAATAAGATTACAGATAATTTTCTTGAGGGGGCGAATGACCTTAGAGATTTTAAGCTTACAGCGGTTTATTCTCGAACGGAGGAGAAAGCACAGGCATTTGCTGAGAAGCATGGTGCAGAGGTGACGTTTACGAGTCTGGAAGAAATGGCAAACAGCAAGCTAATTGATGCGGTCTACATCGCTAGCCCCAATTCGCTTCACGCGGAGCAGTCGATCATTTTTATGAACGCAGGGAAACACGTCCTTTGTGAGAAACCGATGGCGTCTAATCAACGAGAGGTGGCACAAATGGTTGAGGCTGCTTCACGTAACGGTGTTCTCTTAATGGAAGCGATGAAATCGACTGTCATGCCAAACATGCAAATGGTACGAGAGAACCTTCATAAAATTGGTCAAATCCGACGTTTTGTCGCGAATTATGGTCAGTATTCTTCGCGCTATGATGCTTACAAAGAAGGCACAGTCTTAAATGCATTTAACCCGGAGTTCTCAAATGGATCACTAATGGACATTGGTGTATACGGTGTCTATCCTGTCGTTTCCATGCTTGGGATGCCGCAGTCGGTTAAAGCGGAAGGTGTCATGCTTGCGTCTGGCGTTGATGGGGAAGGGAGTATTTTGCTGAAGTATGAAGACAAAGAAGCGGTAATCATGTATTCAAAGATCACAGATTCACACCTGCCGTCAGAAATTCAAGGAGAAAACGGGAGTATTATTATCGACAAAATCGGATCTCCGATGGAAGTGAAAATCCACTATCGTGATGGATCGATCGAAGACTTAACACAGTCGCAGTCTCATACGATGATGTATGAAGCGAAAGAATTTATTGAACTTATTCAGGAGGGAAAGAGTCAGTCAACGATTAACTCGCATGAACATTCTCTTCGATCTATTAAAGTAATGGATGAAGCGCGAAAGCAAATTGGTGTTACTTTTCCAGCTGATCATCGATAAAAAATTCTAGCCGTCACAAGATGTACGTGTGACGGCTTTTTTGATTCCTTTCTTATAAAAAGAAAGAGTAAGCCTTTTCATCTAGCCCGTTTGAACTAGATTCAAACGGGTACGTTATTAATAGAATAGCAAAAATATGGAGGGATGAAATTGGCTAGTAAATATGGAGAAGTTGTTCAAGAATCATTAAATGCTCTACTCGAAGATGAATCGTTTTTACCAAATTTCAAGGATGAAGATCGTGAGAATGCGTTTAAGTCTCTTGAATCGATTCTCTCAACCCCGAACCAAATTCAAAAATCCTTTCTTCGCGTTCCGCTAGAAAACGGGAAGATATTACGAATTCCTGCTTTTCGCGTTCAACATAATAACGCGGTAGGTCCTTACAAAGGGGGGATTCGCTTTCATGAATCAGTTGAAGAAGATGAAGTGATCAATCTAGCGACGCTAATGACGCTTAAGAATGCGCTTCATGACGTGCCATTTGGTGGAGGAAAAGGCGGTGTCGTCATTAATCCACGCGAGTTTTCGGAAAAAGAACTACATACGATTTCAAAAACGTACGTGCAAAATTTTTGTGACATTCTTGGCCCGGATAAGGATATTCCAGCACCAGATGTTGGAACTGGGGAACGAGAGATGGACTGGATGATGGGCGAATATAAAAGCATTCATCAAGGACGGCCTTACCGCGGAAGCTTTACTGGCAAAAGTCAGGTAAACGGTGGCTCACTAGGTCGCAGAGAAGCAACAGGAAAAGGCGTCTACTATACGCTCCGCTACATGCTTCATAATTTCGTAAAAGAGAATGAAGAGTGGTTTAAGAAAAATGATAATCGCTTTGCGAAAACGGCACTTGAGCATTCGAAGCGCCAGTTAACGATCGGAATTCAAGGATTTGGGAATGTTGGCTCCGTTGCTGCGCTTGAATCGTATAGCTGCAACTACCTGGATACAAAAGTAGTGGCGGTAAGCGATCGCAACGTTACGCTCTACAATGAAGATGGTCTTGATATAAAGGCGCTGATTGAATTTACGTCTAATCATGAAGGAGACTTGCCGACTACGGAAGAAGCCTTGAGTGAGCATGACATAAAGGCAGATATTCAAGACCGGGCAGATGTCCTTTATTTAGATACAGACGTGCTTATTTTGGCAGCGCTGGAAGATCAAATTCATGAAGACAATGTCGACCAAGTGAAAGCGCGAATGATTGTGGAAGGGGCGAACGGCCCGATTACGCTTGGAGCAGACAGGAAGCTAAGTGAAGATGGGGTACTCGTTATTCCAGATATTCTCGCAAACGCAGGTGGTGTCATCGTTTCTTACTTCGAATGGCTTCAAGGAAGGGAAACTCAGTTTTATAGTGAAGAAGAAGTCTTTTCCCTTTTATTTAAAAAAATGAAGGAAACGATGGATGAGATCTATCCCCAATTTTTCAGTGATCCCTTTGCGCTTAGACAAAACTGCTACATTCATACGGTGATGAAACTTTCAAATATTCTTTATCGTCACGGAAAGCTTTATTAAACGAAAAGCCCTCTCCAACCGGGAGAGGGCTTTCTTTATGAGTCTTACGAAGCAGGCAGCTTTTCTTTAAACTCTGTCATCTTCATGACCGTTTCATCGATTAATTCGTTCATTTTACCTGTATCAGGCTCATCCTTCTTGCCTTCATCAATGAGCGGATAAAGGCTTTCTTCAATGTCTTTGTATTCCTCAGGAAATTCTTGTTCTACTTGTGCTTCCATCTTGTCCCAGTTTTCCTCTAGGGACTTTGTCTGTTCATTAATGGCAGTGATGTCGTCACTACTGTTCTCAAGTGTTGCCTTAAGCTCGTCAAGATTCGTTAACGCAGTATCAACCCCTACATCTAGATCAATTGTTTCTTCTGACCCACTCTCTGAGCTGGAGTCATTCATTCCTTCATTATTTGTACTTTCACTTTCTGAAGCGCTGTTCTCTTCCATGCTCGAATTATTTGAGGTTTGTGTACTATTGTTATCCTCAGCACCGTTTGATCCGCAACCCGCTATAAGAGATCCTGATAGAAGGCAGGACGCAAGAAGAATAGGGAATTTCTTTTCCAACAATATCCACTCCTTTCAGTTACAATTATCGGTTCCCGGTAAGCGTTTTATTCAAACGAAGGCAAAAGTCATGTTTTTCTACAAAAAGAAGGGAGGGAGGCAAATCGTCTTAGGGCCATTTCGTTAATTCAGTGCGTTTTTCTAACAAAAAGATAAGAAGCAAAAATGATGGCCATCACTCCGAAACTAATGAATAATCCGATGCGTTCATCTTCTTGAAAAGCAGCGCCGCTAATGGCCAGGAAGATAAGAACGATCCCTAGATAAGAGGTGAAGGGAGCGCCAATCATTTTGAAATAACGTTTTTTTGAAGGCGTCTCGATATACTGTTTGCGATTTTTGATTTGAGAAGCTAGGATAACGACCCAGTTTAGAATTAACATAATCCCTGCAGCAGTTGTTAAATATTCATATACTTTATCGGGTAAGACATAGGAAACAATGATCATGAGACTGAGGGCGATCGCATTCACGCCTAATGCACGGATAGCGACTCCTTTTTTCGTGTGGTGATCTAGGACTTTAGGGGCATCACCTGCATGGCTTAGGGAAACCAGTACTTTTGTAATTGAAAAAAGAGCGCCAACCATGGTAGAAAAAGCGGCAGTAATTAAGATGATTGTAAAAATCGATCCGAGTAACGGGAGTTGAAATTGAGAAAGCGCCGTTACAAATGGGCTTTCGTCTTCGCTAATGATCGACCACGAAACCATATAGAGGATAAAGAAAATGGATAAAAGGTAAAGTGTGGTCAGCGCGATAACGGTAGCAAGCCCTGCTTTAGGTGTTTCATCTTTATGTTTCAGTTCATTGGACATCAACCCGACGACGGCTATGCCGCCAAATGAAAAAAGAACAAAAATCATGGCGGACCATGTGCCCATCAGCCCGTTTGGAAAGAATGGAATGAAACTTGATTCGGTTTGTCCGGCGGAAGCGGGAGTAGCGATTCCGAATAAGAAGAGTAATCCAAATCCAATAAATCCAATGAGTGTGGCTAATTTGACAACAGCAAACAATGATTCTAGCGTACTGAAGTTATTTACACCTAGGAGGTTAATGCCGAGCCCAAGTGCTGAATAAAGGATCATGAAAATCCAGAGTGGTACTTGTGGGAACCAGTATTGGGTGAAGAGACCAAGCGCCGTAATTTCACTTGCCATGATGAGGAGGCCAGAAACCCAGTACATCCATCCACTCATAAATCCCATTGAATGACCAAATGCCATTTGCGCATACTTTCTAAATGAACCAGTTTCTTGGTCGTGAACCGACATCTCTGCAAGTGCACTGAATACGAGAAAGGCGATCACACCAGCTATAAGATAAAGGAAAAGAACAGACGGACCAGCACGCTCGATGGATAATCCCGTCCCGAGGAAGAATCCGGCCCCGATAATCGATCCGATTCCAATCAGTGTTAACTGCCACCAATGAAGCTTATGATCTTCTCCCTTCTTTACTTTCTTCTCCTGAGTGCGCTGAACGGATTGCTGGACAATGTGTTCATTTCTCATACAAGCTCACCAACTTTCTTCATTCTCGTGTTCAATCCTTTACCTACTATCTTGAGAAGGAAACTGATATAATATCCATCATGATGACAAATTGCGACAAATAACGGGAGGTGACAGGCACCATGATGAAAGCAGTTCAAGTAATGGGCTATGGTGATGTAGATCAATTAGAAGTTGTGGATAGGGAGATTCCTGTTCCGAAAGAGAATGAGGTACTTGTTAAGGTAAAGGCATGTGCCATTAATAATACGGAGATTTGGATGCGCGAAGGGGCATATGGAACAGGAACAAAATCAGGTTGGCGCCCAGAAGGGGTCCAATTTCCGAGAACGCCAGGTTCAGATATCACCGGTACAATTGTGAAAGCTGGCGAAGAAGTGGGCGAGGAGATGATCGGAAAGAATGTCGTGCTCTTTCCGTTTACATCGAGCGGGGAAGCAGGATCCGAACATATTTCAGAGGATATGTCTTTCATTGGATCTGAGTATGATGGCGGGTATGCCGAATATGTGGTGTGGCCAGCGGAACTTTGCTATGAAATGCCTCTACCAGATTTCACAAAGAGCGCCGTATTCTCTGTAAGTGGGATGACAGCGTGGCATATGGTGGAACAAATACAGCCAAAGCCTGGCGAAACCGTTATGGTAACAGGGGCGAACGGCGGAGTGGGATCATTAAATGTTCAAATTGCATCACGCGTATTTGGCGCTACGGTTATCGCCATTGTAGGTGATCTTGCTTTAGAAGATCAGTTGAAGGAGCTTGGGGCCACCCATGTCCTTTCTTATAAATCCGATCAGCTTGCTGAAGAAATCCTTAAAGCAAACGGAGGACCAATTGACTCTGTGTTAGACGTTGTTGGCGATGCGCTGTTTTCAACTTCGCTTCATGTCCTAAAGAAAGGCGGCAAGTTTTGCACATCTGGCTCTGCTGGAGGACAAAAAACAGAGCTTGACTTTAGAACAATGTATTTAAAACACATTACGCTCTATGGCTCTGTATTAGGCACAAGAGCTGAGTTTAAGCTTATGCTTGACGCCATTGCTGAAGGAAAAATCACACCAGTGATTGATCGCACCTTTCCTTTAGAACAAGCGAGAGAGGCGCAGCTTTACTTTAAAAAAGCGGGCAAATTAGGGAAGATCGTGCTACTTCCTGAAGAATGAGTCCAACACCAATCGAAATACCTCTTTCCTATCTGGAGATAGGTATTTTTTGGTGGATAAAAGAATGTCACCAATCTAAGGGGAATACAGGAATGAACCCCACACCTCGCGAATAAGTAAGGTATAAAATCATAGAGGTGATGGTGTGAAGAAAAGGGGTTTCTTCAAACTTTACTCGTTGCTCTGTCTAGTTAGTGTTTTTGGGTATTCCTACTGGGCCACTTCTTGGACTGCGAGCCAATTACCTACTTTGCCGGATTGGAAAAGCCATCTTATTTTTACACCGGGTACGGTTGTGGCATCGAAAGATATCTATGAAATTGACATGTTTTTGTACGCATTTAAAGTCGCGCCACTGATGACAGGAGTTTGTGTGCTATCCGTCTGTTTCATTGTTGGTCTGTTGGTATACTCTGTGAAAAAACAGCTGACTTATGTTGGTGGTAAAAAGATAACGAGTTCGTAACAAGTGATGAGCAGGTTCGCGCTTTCTATAAAACGATCTACAAATGAAGAAGCACGCCCGCTATTCAGCGGGCGTGCTTCTTCTAATGAAAGGACTTCCTAAACCCAACCCATTCCTCTTACCAATTGCGCAACAGCAAACGTAACGCCAATGGCAATCACAGTTGGAATCAAGAAGGCCACAAATGTCCACTTGTAACTTTTTGTTTCTTTATAGATGTTAATTAACGTGGTGCCACATGGGTAATGAAGCAAAGAAAATAACATCATATTAAGTGCCGTTAACCACGTCCAACCTTGATCGAGAAAGATATTTTTTAAGTCAGCCAGGTTGTCGACTTCAAGCATGGACCCAGTCGAGAGATAGCCCATTAACAGAATCGGTAATACGACTTCATTTGCAGGTAAACCGAGTAGAAACGCAAGCATAATGTAGCCATCTAACCCTAGTGATTGAGCGAACGGGTCGAGAAAATTCACACCATACATAAAGATGCTCGTGTCACCAATATAGATGTTTGCAAATACCCAGGTGAGAATACCAGCTGGTGCAGCGATTTTGATCGCTCTCATAAGAACGGCATAAGATTTATTCAGGGAAGAGCGGACAATCGTATCAAAAAACTTTGGTCGACGATAGGGTGGTAGCTCTAATGTATAATGCGTTGGAACGCCTTTTAGCATGGTTTTAGATAGGACCCATGACACAGCAAACGTAACGAAAATACCGAAAATCACGATTCCGACAATAACGCCAGAGGAGACGAGCGTCTTCATTCCACCTGTAAAACCAGCTGCCATAAAAAGAGAAGCGAGCACGATGAGCGTACCCCAGCGACCGTTACACGGTACAAAATTGTTTGTTAAGATGGCGAGCATCCGTTCACGCGGAGACTCGATAATACGAGTGGACAGAACAGCTGCTGCATTACAACCGAAACCCATCGCCATCGTGAGCGACTGCTTACCGTGCGCCCCCACTTTTTTAAATAGCCGATCCATATTGAATGCAACGCGAGGTAAATATCCGTAGCTTTCAAGTAAAGCAAACGTTGGAAAAAAGATCGCCATTGGTGGTAGCATGACGCTGATCACCCATGTTGTTCCTCGGTACAAGCCTAGAACGAGAACGCCGTGCAGCCAGTCGGGTGAATTGAGTGCAAAGAAAGCCATTGAAATATAGTCTTCCAACCACGTAAAGAAGTTTGCAAGCATAGAAGATGGTACGTTAGCGCCGGCAATCGTGAGATAGAAGATAAGGCCAAGCATGATGAGCATAATCGGAAAACCCCAAATTGGTGAAGTGAAAATGGCGTCTAATCGCTCTGTTTTCTTATCTTCTTTGCTTTTTGTAAAACGGACTGTTCTACTACATATTTGCTGACTTGTTTGATATAAACTGGAAACCACTTCATCTCTGAGGGAGGAAGTTGATAGTTCATTGGCTTGATTTAGAAGTTCTCTAAATGACTGCCGCTCGTTTTCTGGACTGTATTCCACGTTGATTCCTCCTCCTGGTGCATTCTCTTTTGTATTTCATCTAATAAAGAAGTATCGCCGTCAAGAAGTCTGAGTGCAATCCATCTTGATGGAAAGCGATCTCCCACAAGTTTTTTCACGTTAGGTACAAGCTGGCTAATTTTCCCTTCGGTTTCATCATTGTATTGAATGGCGTAGGGGGAGGTACTGATTTCTCCACGAATCATTCGATCAATCGTATCTAATAGAGCTGGGAAACCTGTTTTATTTCGCGCGGATATTTTTAATACTGGAACCCCAAGCTGCCGCATGAGTTTTAATTCATCAATTTCAATTCCACGTTTTTTTGCTTCATCGATCAAATTCACACAAACAATTACGTTTGATGTCATTTCCATCACCTGTAGAGCAAGATTTAAATTACGTTCAAGTGAGGTGGCATCAAGGACGACAAGAGTGACATGAGGTTTCTCAAACACAATGTAATTCCTCGCAACCTCTTCATCGGTGGAATTTGAATACAGAGAGTAGGTTCCTGGTAAGTCGATTAATCGATAGGTGTTTTTTTTATAGTGAACAGACCCTTCAGCGAGGCTAACTGTTTTACCGGCCCAGTTGCCTGTATGCTGTTTCAATCCCGTTAGAGCATTAAATAGCGTGCTTTTACCTGTATTCGGATTCCCAGCGAGTGCAATCCGATAGACCTCATTCGTTGTCATCTTGTATCAACTCCCCGGTGATTTTTATGCTTTCTTCTTTTCGAAGTGCAATGGTTGTATGGCTCACGCGAAAGGCAATCGGATCTCCGAGTGGACTTTTCTTTAATACATCAACGACGGCGCCAGGAACGAACCCTAAATCCAGAAGTCTTCTTCTCATAACTCCCTCAATGGCAACCTCTTTAATGCGGATGCGATCTCCTTTATTCCCTTCATATAAGTTCATTAGTTGTCCTCCGTTTACTCTTTTAGCTCTTGTCTACACTTTTTCCTTAGGGCAAAACTGATAATTACATCGTATGTAACAACCGGGGCATTTGTCAATGGTTTTTATTTGTTCTGAAAGAATCGTTTGATCTTTCTTACTTTTATGAATGTTATTCGTTATATGTGAAAAGTATTATTTTACGTTTCACCTTTAAAGCAAACGGGTAACATCATTCGAGTGAATTCGAGTAAATACGGGTGGTGACAGGCACCTGCGAGTCGGCTTTTGTCGATTTAGATTTGCCAGGATTGGACATAGTAAGACAGACAGAAGATTTATGAGGAGGCAAATCAGCTATGATTAGTATTATTGTTGGTCTCGCTCTCTTAATGCTCCTCGCTTACCTAGGGTGGTCCATTATTTGGATTGCGCCATTGGTATCTGGGATTGTAGCATTGTTGAGCGGAATGAATATTCTCGAATCCTATACAGGAACGTATATGGAAGGCTTCGTTGATTTCGCAAAAGCGTATTTCCCAATTTTCTTATTTGGAGCGATTTTTGGGAAGTTAATGGAGGACACAGGGGCAGCGCAGTCCGTTGCTTATAAAATCTCAAACTTAATTGGAGAAAAACGTGCAATTCTAGGAATGCTGATTTCAGCAGCGATTCTTACATATGGAGGCGTGAGTCTCTTCGTCGTAGTCTTCGCCGTTTATCCATTGGCGGTGGCGATGTTCCGTCAGGCAAACGTATCAAGAAAGTTACTCCCGTCTACGTTTGTTTTAGGAGCTTTTACCTTTACGATGACGGCTCTCCCCGGAACACCACAAATTCAAAACATTATCCCGATTAATACGTTTAAAACGTCTACCATGGCGGCGCCGATTCTTGGAATTGTCGCTGGTTTAATAATGGCGGTTGGTGGTTATTTTTATCTAAAGTTCCGTGAGAAGCAGCTTACGAAAAATGGTGAGGAATTTACAGAACCAAAAGGTTCAAATGAAGTAAAGAGCATTAACGAAGATGAACTTCCAAACTGGATCCTATCTGTGATTCCGCTCATCGCTGTAGTTGTGACGCTAAATGCATTTGAAAACTTAAGCATTTTGATTGCTCTTGGTATCGGAATTTTGCTCATTATGCTCTTTAATATTAAAAATTACAAGCAGTTCATTAAAGCCATTAACGGAGGGGCTTCCGGCTCAGTTATGGCGACAATCAATACGAGTGCTGCCGTTGGTTTTGGTTCTGTCGTAACAGCATCACCTGGTTTTGAAGCTGTAAAAGACCTGATTTTTGCAATTCCACTTAGCCCGTATTTCTCAGAAGCCTTTGCTGTTCAACTATTAGCCATGATTACAGGTTCAGCTTCTGGCGGAATGGGAATTGCGCTTGAAGCGCTTGGTAGTGAATACTACGACATTGCCATTAGTAATAACCTTAGCTTAGAAGCGTTTCACCGTATCACAGCGGTAGCTTCCGGGGCATCCATTCTCCCGCATAACGGTGCGCTTTTAACACTATTTACAGTAACAGGACTAACACACAAAGATTCTTATAAAGATGTGTTCGTGGTCGGACTAATTATTCCGATGATTGCAACGATCGCTATTATTTTCTTGGCGATGATGGGCATCAATTAAGTTATCTGAACATAGGAAAATCCCCCGCACATCCTTAGGATAAAGGACGTGCGGGGGATTTTTTTTACTGAGCTGTATAACCACCATCAATAACAGCAGCTTGACCTGTAATGCTTTTCGCTTTCTCACTGACAAGGAAAATGGAGTAGTCGGCCACTTCTTGAACCTGGATTAAACGCTTCTGAGGAACGAGTGGATAAATGACTTGTTCTAACGCTTTCTCTTTTTCGATATTGCGCGTTTTCGCAAGATCCTCAAGCTGATTCTGAACAAGAGGGGTGTCAACGTAACCAGGACAGATCGCATTGACCGTAATGCCGTAGTCTGCGCCCTCAAGAGCTGCTACTTTCGTAAGCCCAATGACGCCGTGCTTTGCGCTGTTGTATCCTGCTTTTCCAGCAAAACCAATTAATCCATTGATAGAAGCCATATTTAGGATGCGGCCATAACCTTGTTCTTTCATAATTGGAAATGCATATTTGATACCATAGAAAGGACCCTTTAGCATAATATCCAGAATTAACCCGTACTTTTCACTTGGGAATTCTTCGATAGGAGCGACATGCTGGATTCCTGCATTGTTCACAAGAATATCAATACGACCAAATTTCCTGACGGTTTCTTCAATCGCGTTCTTTACATCTTCTTCCTTCGCAACGTTTGCCACAACGCCTTCAACGGTAAAGCCTTGAGATGTTAAGCTTTCCACTGACTCTTTCAGCGTATCCTCATTAATGTCATTAAGCATAACCTTTGCGCCAGCTTTCGCAAATTCAGTAGCGATCTCAAGTCCAATTCCCTGACCAGAGCCGGTGATTAATGCACATTTACCTTCAAGCATCGTTGTCTCCTCCTTAAGTATAAGTAACTCAGCTCTTAGGATACCCAATTCTTCTCAAGATATTTCGACTTCCTTCGACGAATAGCGGGTGGTGACAGGCACCATTAAAATGGCCCTCTCCCCAAAGGGGAGAGGGCCAAACGCTTTACTTGATGATATTTTGATCTCTTGCCATTTCCTTCGCTACTTTTGGTGCGAGCCAAATCATTGGCAGAAGGATGAGCGAGACTGGAACAGCTGTTACCACAATGAAGTTCTGTAACTGCGTAATACCGCTGTCTCCTGTGATGAGAAGAATAACTGCGACAGTTCCCATAAGAATCGCCCAGAAGACGCGAAGCCATCTTTGTGGATCGCCTTCACCAGTAACCGCCATGGCAATGGTATAAGACATGGAGTCACTAGTTGTAACAACGAAAAGAATCGTTAGAATCAAGAACAATGGTGACACGATGCTTGCCAGCGGGAATTGTTCTGTAATGGCGAACATGGCTGCTGGATTACCAGCTGCATTCAATGCTTCTGAGATCGAACCAGGGTTTGAAAGTTCAAAGAAAATGCCAGAACCACCGAGTACGGTAAACCAGAAGGTTGAGATAATTGGTGCAAAAATCGAAACAGCAATAATGATATCTCGAATTGTACGTCCTCTTGAAATACGACTAACTAGAATCGCCATCATTGGACCGTATCCGATGAACCAGCCCCAGAAAAAGACTGTCCAGAAGGAAAGCCAACCTGTATCGCCACGGAATGTGCTCATCGTAACAAATTGATCAACATAAACACCAAATCCAGAGATAAAGTGATTGAAGATAAAGCCACCAGGACCAAAGATGACGATAAACGCCATTAGTCCAATCGCAAGGCGAACGTTAAAGCTACTTAAATATTGAATTCCTTTATAAAGCCCTGTCACTGCTGAAATCGTTGAAACAATGACGACAGCTAAAATAATTGAGAATTGCGTGCTGAATTGATTTGGAATGCCGAAGATTTCTTGTAGACCGTAACTTGCTTGTAAGCCTAAGAATCCAATTGGTCCAATTGTACCTGCGGCAACTGCGATAACGGAAAACGCATCAATGAGGGTACCAAACCAGCTGTGACGCAGCTTTTCACCGAAAATTGGATAGAGAAGCGTACGCGGCTTCATCGGCATACCTTTATGATAGTGTCCGTACATCATCACGACAGCACTGATTGTACCTAGAATGGCCCAGGCAAGGAAACCCCAGTGCATAAAGCTTTGCGCAAGTGCAGTATCAATCGCACCCTGAGTTCCTGCTTCAATGCCTTTTCCATCTTGAGAAGGCGGGACGGTCAAGAAGTGGTACATCGGTTCAGCCGCCGCCCAAAACACACCGCCACCTGCAAGTAACGTCGCCATGATAATCGATAACCATTTGTATAAGCTAAGCTCTGGTTTATCCATTCCACCTAATTTTATTTTTCCGTATTTAGAAAAGGCCAATCCAATTCCTACAAAAAATGTTGCTAGCATCAAAACCTGCCAGAACCCACCGAAAAACCTCGCGGACCAGGCAAAGCTTGAGCTAACCAAGTTTTCAACCAAAGAAATATCAAAAAGTGCAAGAATCACGAAGAGGATCAATACCCCACCGCTTATACCAAAGACGGGCCAATCAATACGCCCAGTTTCTTTATTGTCCATAAAAGACTCCTTTAATCGCTTTTTAAAACACAATTACTTACTCTACCACTACCGTTAGTATGGTGTAAAGAGAGAAGTTTTAATCTGTTTCATCCCTTAATTATCTTAGGATAAATTACCAGGTAATCGATTCCATTAGCCCCCTTTTTTGTAAAATAAAATCGAAATTAGTCGAATCGGTCCATTAAATTCTTTATTACCCCATAAAAACAAAATAAAACCGCAAAGAATTAGCGGTTTTAAATTCATGATTTTTAAGTTGATAACTCCTTAATATTGCTATGATCTGTCCTTGAAAAAATGCTACTTTGACCAGCGGCCATCTTCTAGATGGTACCCAAGGTTTTTCATCTTAAAGTAATAGATGACAAGGAAAAGCACAAAACTAAAGAAAAAGTTAATAAGGCTCAGAATAAAGGCGGCAGTTAAGCCATAATCATCACGAACATAGTTAGTTATAAAGAAAATAATAAACGCAGGAATACCAAAAAGCCAGGGATGCTTTTTCATATTAAATTTTCGATCAGTAGGGGAGAGAAAGTTTTTATCTGATTGTTTGATTGTTCGCCGTGATACGTAAGCAACACCGATAAGAAGAATCAAGAAAATGGGAAAGCCGATGTTAAATCCAAGATAATAAAAAGCAAGAAAGGCACCACCAAAAAGAATAGCGAAAAAAAGAAGCATAAGAAGAAATTCTTTGCCGGGTGAGCGGGCTTTTTTCTTTAACATGAGGACACCTCCAGTTTTCATGGGTTATTTCTACGACGCCAGAATTTCCATAGATACAGGGTGGCGTAAAATGTAAGAATGCCTAGAATCATTGAGAAGTTTTTAGATGAAAAGAGAGGTTGACCATCCTTAACGGAGAGTAAGAAAAGCACAGCAGTCCCTACTATGATGACAATAATAAACTTTAATATCTTAGCCATGATCGACTCCTTTTCTAAATACTTACTAAATACCTGTAAACAAAACATGATAAACCAAATTTTTACATAAAAAAGCCCTGCATAACTTATGCAGGACGATTTATTCATTAACTTCTTGCTTAACAATTTACTGATTAAATGCTACATAAAATGGTTGTTGTTTTTCATCCAAGCAATATTCCATACGCTGTCGAAAATTCTTCCAGGTGACGAGACTAAGCGCTTTTTCAATAGGGAAGAAGCTGACTTCAAGGCTTTCAGAGGATGTGGTCAATTCACCGCCAACGTATTTAGCTAAAAATAAATGATTTGAAATCGACCCCTTTACATTTTGAAAAATGCCACAGTATTTTTCAATTTCAATATCTGCACCAGATTCTTCTTTCGCTTCTCGAATGGCGGCGTCGGACAGCGATTCGCCTTCCTCGACCTGACCTCCAGGGAATTCCCAGCCTCTCCGCGGTCCTTTTATTAAAAGGATTTCGTTAGCTTCATTTAAAATAATCGTTGCGGCTGAAACGATATGTTTAGGAGGATGATACGTGTAAGGTTCAGCTGTTGACGTAAGGAAATCCTGTTTACTTTCAAGGAAAAGGTTGCCCAATTCTTGTCTTCGCGCTTGTGCTTTTTGATGGAGATCGCTTTTTCGGATGCGCTGTTCAATTTCTTCGTAATGGGAATAGCTATCGTATTGCCATGTGGCTGTAATTTCATTCTGATCTTCGTTTACCCAGCGACCAATGAGTTTGGCGCCGTGTTTTCGTTGATTTGGATAAAGATATGTATGAAAAAAATCGTTAAATTCATTTACTTTATGAGGTTGAACCGTATAAGTTTTTCTACGATAAATCACGTGTTGATCTCTCCATTTCTTATCTAGAATTTACTGTTATTATTTCAAAATTTCAATAAATTTGCAATTTTGTTATAAACACATGATTTTGTGAAGAGCTAATAAGTTCGGTAGTCTTAACGTATTATAGTAGGAAAGTAAAGGGAGAGAAGCATATGCCAGATCTAGAAAACCAAGTTATCCTTATTACAGGAGGAAATCGAGGCCAGGGAAAAGCCATTAGTGAGCACCTCGCTTCGTTAGGGGCAAAAGTGGTGATTGGAGCTCGTCAGCTAAAGGCAGCAGAGAAAGCAGCAGAGTCGATCGGGCCAGGTGCTTTCCCGGTGCAATTGGATGTGACTAAAGCAGAGCAATGGAGGAGAGCGGTAGAAAAAATTCACGCTCATTTTGGTCAATTAGACGCCCTTGTCAATAATGCAGGACTTTTAAAAAGAAAACCATTTATGGACTTATCGACAGAAGAGTATCAAGAGTTGATTAATGTGAATCAGCTTGGTGTGTTTTTAGGTATGCAGGCGGTGGTTCCTTTCATGGAAGCACAGCAGAAGGGTTCCATTGTGAACAATGTTTCCATTTCTGCCTTTGCCCCGATTGGACAGTCGTCCGCCTATGCCGCTACGAAAGCGGCTGTTGTAGCGATGTCAAAATCAGCAGCAATTGAATTAGGTCCAAAAGGGATCCGTGTTAACATGATTCATCCAGGTGGCGTTGAGACGGAAATGGCGACACAGGGAGAAGGGGTTCCTGAATTTTATCAAACTATTCCACTCGGTCGCATCGGGCAACCAGTGGAAATTGCCAGGGCGGTCGCGTTTCTCGTTTCAGATGAAAGCTCCTATTGTACCGGGTCGGAAATTGTGGTGGATGGGGGAATGACGCTTGGGTCTGCAGATGTTTAACTTCATTTCTCTAACAGAGTAGTAGTTGCGAGAAAGCCATGATCGTATGGGGGTCATCTCTTCCTTGATTTTTAGGAGATTGTAAGGTTACAATGTGAAACTGAGGCTGAAATAAAAGGTTTGGCCTTATTCTATTTGCCTATTGCGAGAAAAAAGCAACAACTTTTCAATTTAACTAATCAACAAAATTAGATACAAGGTAGCAATGATCTGAACAAATAGCGTCAGACATAAGCCGAAAAGGAGAACCATTCCTTTTCGGCTTTTTTTTGTGTCTTTACACCTGACTTTAATAAATGCTGGAAAATAACTGGAGGTTTGCGATGTTTACTTTACATGATATTCCAATGTTTTTTGTGAATTTCTTTATTATTCTACCAATCGTTACATTGGTGCATGAGGCAGGACATGTACTTGTAGCAAGACTATTTGGAGGAAGAATAAAATTCTGTATCGGGACTGGGAAAAAAATGTTCGATATTGGGCCCTTAGAAGTGCGAAAGAAGTATTTCATGGAAGGATGGTGTCAGTATGATAAGTTAACTTACGATAAAACATGGGCTCATGTGTCGATTTATCTAGCTGGTAGTTTCTTTAACCTCATTCTTATCCTGATCATTAACTACCTCATTCTTACTGATGTCTTACCGAAAACGCTTATCTTTAGACAGTTTGTGTATTTCTCGTTCTACTTCATTTTCTTTTCCTTAATGCCGTACAAAAATGAAGATGGCAAGCCAAGTGACGGTATGGCCATCTATGATGTCATTCGCCATGGGAAAGCAGAAGACCCGATCGACTAAGTTCGACAGGAAACGGGTGGTGCCAGGCACCGCTCACTTATCTTCATAGAACGTAATCCGATTTAGAAAGGGGTCTGTGACGGTCATTTCGATGGTTTTCCATGAAGTATGCCTCATGCCAGGGTTGGCGTAGGCGTACTCTTTCTGGGATAGTGTGTGATGATAATCTTCAACATTATCTAGCTTTACCCGTATAGAACTTCCGGGTGAGGCATCGCCATGGTGTTCGGTTAAATGAATCAGGGCGTTACGAAATGAGACTTGAATGTATTCAGGCATATTATCTTCATACTGATGCCGCCAATCAACCGTAAATCCTAAGAAATCCCGATAAAAGTCAGTGGCTTTTTCCGTGTCAAAGATGCGAAAGATCGGTGTAATCATGAGTAGAAAGAACCTGCCTTTCCTTCATAGTTTTCAAGCCAATTCATTGGTACCTGTGAAGCAATCTGACAAGGGTGACTGGCATATCCTCATCATATAACGAATCTTCCTCTTTAAAAAGGCTATCTGTAAAAAAGAGTAAAGAAGTTTGGATATGTAAATTACCGCGGATAAAGGGCATGCAGAAAGAAAGAGTCCGGTTCAGTTCCCGGACTCTTTCACAACTTCATTATCCAATGGCTTCCTCTTCTTTAACTTCCTCTGCGATCTCTTTTTCATCCTCTACCCAGGCATCGGCATGTTGAATGCCTAGCTTAGTAGGATGAAAGACAGGATTCTTTCCTTGTTTTCGCTGGCTTTCATAGTCTTTTAAAACCTTGAATGCTACTTTTCCTAATAAACCAATCGCAATCAAGTTAATCACTGTCATTAAGGCCATAAAGAGATCGGCCATTTTCCATACGAGACTTAAGCTTGAAATCGAGCCGATCAGCACAAATGCCATTGTCGCGAGACGGAAGACAAAAAGCGTTCCTTTGCTTTTTTTAATAAACTCAATATTGGTTTCGCCATAGTAGTAAGAGCCAATAATTGAACTGAAAGCGAACAAGAAAATCGCTACTGAGATAAAAATTCCCGACCATCCACCTATATGAGCGTTCAGTGAGTTTTGAAGTAATTCAATTCCTGTTACGTCCCCTGTACGAAACACAGGAGCTAGTAAGATAATAAAAGCAGTCGATGAACAAACGAGAATCGTATCAACAAACACACCAAGTGATTGAATCAGTCCTTGTTTCGCTGGGTGTGAAGTCGTAGAAGTCGCTGCCGCGTTTGGCGCGCTACCCATACCAGCTTCATTCGAAAATAGTCCTCGTTTTACTCCGTTCATAATCGCTGCACCAATTGCCCCACCCACAGCTTGTTCAAATCCGAAGGCACTTCCAACGATGACTGCTACAATTGAAGGTAGCTCTGCTAGGTTCATGAAAAGAACAAAAAGGGCAATGGCAATATAGAGAATGGCCATAACAGGCACAATGACACTTGATAAGTTTGCAATTCGATGGACACCACCGAAGATGACAACGCCAGTTAAAGCTGTAATGATCAAACCGATGACGAATGGATCTATGCCAAACGCATTCTCAAACGCTAGTGCGATCGTATTACTTTGAACGGAATTAAAGATGAGACCAAATGTAATGGCAATCAGAACAGCAAAAATAATTCCTAACCATCTTGCGTTCAGCCCTTTTTCAATATAATAAGCGGGGCCGCCTCGAAAGGCGTTTTCACCTTTCACCTTGTAAACTTGAGCAAGTGTGCTTTCAATGAAAGCTGTTGCTCCACCAAGCAGGGCAACCATCCACATCCAGAAAATAGCGCCTGGCCCACCAAGCGTGATCGCCACAGCAACCCCTGCTAAGTTCCCTGTACCAATTCGCGTAGCTGCGCCGACACAGAAAGATTTAAAAGGGGAAATGTTTTTTGCTCCATCCTTATAATCAGGTTTTTCTCCTAATACGCGAAACATCTCGCCAAAAAATCGGAATTGAACAAATCGCGAAGCAATCGTGAAGTAAATGCCGAGTCCAAGTAACCCCGCAATGAGGACATAACTCCAAAGAATGTTGTTGGAACCATCAATGATACTCGTTAGAAATCCTTCCATAAGCTAAACCGCTCCTCTAGTTGTCATTTGATTTATTTTTCTGAAAATTTATCGCTAGTTATAATTATACATAGATTCGACAAATTAACAATCTATTTCGACAAATTACAACATTTATACAATTTGTAGTAATCCTTACCAGTCGCTTTTTTGCACACAAAAAGAACCGCTTCCTTACACTGAAGCGATTCTCAATAAAAGGTTCTCTATTTAATTGGCTCATTTAGCTGATTGATCTCATAAGCTGCCCTTAGTCCAGACTCAATGGCACCTTCCATCCATCCGTGAAAAGAAGAAGTGTGCTCTCCTGCAAAATGGAGCTTTCCTTCCGGCTGTTTGATGATGTGACCAAGGTTGTTTTCTTGGCCAGGGGTGAAAAGAGTGAAGCACCCTGCAGAATAGGGGTTCTTACTCCAATTAAACGGAACCGCTTTTTTGAAGGCAGCATATACTTCTTTTCCATAGATTTTGGCAAGATCTTTTAACAGGATCCGCGTGATTTCTTCTGGAGGCAAGCTTCCCCAGAGTACAGCGTCTTCTCCCCAGCTATAGCTGGCTAATAGGGTAGCTGATCCCTCTGATCCAATGCCTTCTCCTGGTACATAACTGAACCGAATGGGTAAATCCGTCAGTGCATTTCCAACGTTGTTTTTCTCCCAAAAGCGGTAGCTAAATTCAATTCCAATTTTAACGGCTGGAACATTGATTAATTCACGAATCGCCTGCCATTTTTTAAATGAGACCGAATGATATGGCGCAATATCAATAAATTGAAGAACGGAGAAAGGGATGGCAACAATGGCAACGTCTCCCTTCACACGGAATCTTTCCTGTGTTTTAGGATTGAGCGTTGTCACACTTACGCCACGATCTGACTGCTTGATTTTAATCACTTTTTGATTTAGAAAAATGTGATGCTTTAGCTCTTCTACGAATGAATGAGGTAAGCGGTCATTCCCACCATCAATTTGATGGAACGTGATTTTTTTGCTGAAAATGGGATAAATAATGTCCGTTAAAATATCGGTGAAAGCGAACTCTGGAAATCCTTCAATGCCAAGCATGACACCGATCGCACGAATTGCATTAAGGGAAAGTGGTTTCCCGAGGGGATTGTAGTGGAGAAATTCTCCCATTGAATATTCCCCATACTTGGCTACGAGCTCTTCTTTTTCTTCTTTTGTACTGGCCTTATAAAGGTCGATAAACGGCTGGGTTGCTTCAAGAAAAAGTTCTGTTGCCGTTTTTCCTTTTTCGCTTTCATTCAATGGAAAGCCAAGGATGTCTGGGTTCTTTTCATACTCTCCCTTTGTTGTTAGCACATTGTTAACAAAAAGCAGATCTTTCGGTGAGGAGTTTAAAAATGGGTGTAGAGGAAGTTGAAAGTGACGAATGTATTCATGTACAAGTGCATGGTTATCAGGAATTCTCATTGCGCCTGCGTCCATGTACTGATTTAAGGAAAAAGGTTTTCGAAGTGTATACACTCTACCGCCAATGCGATCATTCCCTTCTAATAGTGTCACGTGATGGCCACTTCGTTTCAGCAATGACCCCGCTACGAGCCCTGACAGTCCGGCTCCAATGATGATGACGTGTTTAGGAGCGCATTTTCCCGGTAACCCCTTTCGGATAAGAGAAAGTAGATCTTCTGGATAGCGTAATGAAGAAAATGGTTTGGCCATAGACAGCCTCCTTATCTCGTAAACCTCCTTACTCACTAG
Organism: Guptibacillus spartinae; assembly: GCF_028610625.1. Lineage (GTDB taxonomy): Bacteria > Bacillota > Bacilli > Bacillales > Guptibacillaceae > Guptibacillus > Guptibacillus spartinae. Next base: position 177,569 of record NZ_JAQQWU010000005.1, on the reverse strand, counting down.
GAGAAGGATTCACCTTATTAATCTATGACTAACAAAAAAAGGATATGAAATGTGAAATTTTTCTTTCTATTGCGGAGAGAATGGTTAGAAAGAAGAACCGTTTCCTGGGCGTAAACATAAACTACAAAAAAACAAACAGATGCGGGACGGACTTGTATAGAAGGAGGAACGACATGAACAGGCAGGAACCTCTCCCTACACTGTTTACGATAGGGCGTAAGATGCCAAATTTTCTCATCTTTATGGTGGATCAGCCGTGTGAGCCATCAGAGGATAAAGCGATAGAAAAGAAAAATCTCTTTATGAAGGAACTTGTGCTTAACGGAGTTGAATTTAAAAATCACTATGTGGGCAGCTGCGCCTGTGCCTCTAGTGAAATGACACTTTATACGGGACAATATCCCTCCCTGCATGGGATGATGCAGACGAGCGGGTTTGATAGGTCGGCGTTTAACTCTGCTTTGAATTCGAAAACCGTTCCTTTGATAGACGATTACTTGCGACGTGCGGGCTATGAGACCTATCGGAATGGAAGGGCTTCCAATCAGAGCCCCATGGTAACGAAAGAGGTGGGCGATGAGGTTTATGCAAATGAAGTTGTAGAACTGCTTCAGAATCTTGAACGAGAAGATTCGGAAGCATCAAAGGCATGGATCATTTTCAGTTCGTTTCGTTCGAATCAAAGTTTCAGTGAGATGAGGAAAGTATTTCAGTCGTTGAAGAAGACGGCGCTTTACTTGAATACGGTCGTTCTTTATTTATCGTTTGAGGGGGAGAAAGGGAAAGGAACGGTTGGCAATCGTAATAGAAAAAGAAATAACGTGTCTGAAAAATCGCTTCACGTACCACTGATTATTCATAGTCCCTCGCTCATTACCAGTAGAAGGAGCACATCGATGCTAACCAGTCATGTCGACATTCTTCCAACAATTTTAGGGCTCGCAGGAATTGACGAGGAAGAGATTCAGACGTTACTGAGCATAGATTATTCGGAAGTTCGTCCGCTTGTTGGAAGAGATCTTACTCCGCTACTGTCGGGAAGAAAGCGATTTTATCGGGCAAATGAACCGATCTATTTTATGACAGAAGATGAAGGAAGACAAGAACGTAATGATGCTCCTGAGAATTTAGTTGAATCCGTCATGCAGCCGAATCAGTTGGAAGGGGTAGTGACGATGCTACGTACTGGCGAAGAGAAGCTGCAGGAAGTGTGGAAATACGCGCGATACTATGATGATCCCCAATATTGGAGGATTCCAGGTGTGTCAGATGTGATTGTATCGCAAGCCATTCCTGATCCGACAGGGGAGGAATCATTAACGAAATGGGTGACCACAACGAAGACATCTCCAACTCCCGACGAATTCGAGCTATACAATGTCACCCGCGATCCGTTAGAAGAAAAAAACCTTGCTGATCCGAATTTTGAAACGCCGGAATCGAAAGACATTCGTAAGATTTTAGCGCTCATCTTAGAAGAGCAGCGGCGTCAAAAGCGATTGACTTCGATGAGGAGCGACAAAAGGAACGTCGCAATTTGATCGCGTATTGATAGGGAAAGTGAAAGTGAGAGTGAGAGGGAAAAGACGGATTGAAAACATTGAAAGCGAAAGCGCTCAAGCGCTTTCGCTTTCGACTTTTTATGACAAATACCGGGTGGTGACAGGCACTTCTACGAACTGGGTCTTTATGCTCAAATTAATCAACTGAAAAACCAACCGAATAATGAATATCAATCCCTTTTGTAAGAATAAATCACTATATAAAAGGATTTAAATGACATTTATATATGATAATAGACACGCACTGAAAAGTTCCATACGCACCGCCAAGTAACAATTTTATCGCTTTCCTATTCGATTGCACTGGTTCTATACTGTGAAAGTACGAAACAGCTAGAAAGGTGTGATCACATATGAAGAACATTTTATTGATTAATGGACATGAGTATTTTCCGAAGTCCAAAGGTGAGTTAAACCAAACAATTTTTAATGAATGGAACGAGGTGCTCTCCTCAGACTACGAAGTGAAAACAACAATCGTCGATGAAGAATACAATGTTGATCAAGAAATCGAGAAGTGGCAGTGGGCTGATGTGATCATTATGCAAACGCCGATTTACTGGTTTAGCATCCCGGGTAACTTCAAGAAATACATTGATCGTGTTTATATGGACAAGATTTTCTTCATCGGCTCAGATCGCTATGGTCAGGGCGGCATGTTTACAAACAAGAAATACATGTTCTCTCTTACATGGAACGCACCAGAGGCAGCGTTTGGAAATGAACAGAGCTTCTTTGAAGGACGAAATCTTGATCAAGCCATCGATCACCTTCACAAAATGAACCAATATGTCGGTATGCGTCCGCTACCAACGTACTCGATTCATAATGTGATGAAGGAAACAAATATGGCGCACTATAGAACGAAACTACACGATCATTACAGAGAAGTGTTTGGTAAGTAAACCACTCTCTCCACACCGAGATGGTTTAAAATTGATTTTTCGGGAAAACCATTAAAGGACTTTTGAAAGGAGCATTTAACATGACTGTACAAACAAAAACATTAAACAATAATATTGAAATGCCTGAACTAGGTTACGGTGTATTCCGAGTTGAACAAGGCCAGGAATTGGTTGAAGCTGTGAAAACAGCGATTAAAAAAGGCTATCGCAGCATTGACACGGCAGCAATCTACGGTAACGAGGAAAGTGTTGGTCAAGGCGTGAATGAAGCGATTAAAGAAGGTCTTGTCACAAGAGAAGAGCTTTTCATTACTTCAAAAGTATGGAACGATGGCCTTACTTACGATGAAACAATTGAAGCGTATGAAACAAGTCTTTCTAAACTAGGTCTTGACTACCTCGATCTTTACTTGATTCATTGGCCAGGAGATAACAAATATCAAGAGCCCTGGAAAGCACTTGAAACACTTTATAAAGAAAAACGCGTACGTTCCATTGGGGTAAGTAACTTCCAGGTTAATCACCTCGAGGATCTTCGCACAAACTTTGAAATCACACCAGTGATTAACCAAATCGAATTTCACCCACGCTTAACGCAAGAAGAAGTGAGAACGTATTGCGAAGAGCACAACATTCAAGTGGAAGCTTGGTCACCACTTATGGCTGGTGAATTGTTAGATAACGAAACAATCGCTGGGATTGCAGAGAAATATAACAAATCCGTAGCGCAAGTGATTCTTCGCTGGGATCTGCAACATAACGTGATTACCATTCCAAAATCTATGAACGAAAAGCGCATTGAAGCGAATATCGATCTTTTTGATTTTGAACTTACATCAGAAGAAATGAAGCAGCTTGATGCATTGAACGACAATGCTCGTAGCGGCCCTCATCCTGATGAATTTGATTTTAAAATGTAAGATCTTTGAAGAAGGGCTGCATCCTGATGCAGTCCTTCTTATTTGGTTACGCAAGCCGATCCCGCCATGGGGTCGGCTTTTTCTCGTTCTAAAAATTTATTTTCCACACCATGCCCCTTTTTCCACTTTCCAAGCGATATATAGGGTGAAAGGAGGTGATCAACATGGCAACCTCATCCCTAATGGATACGCAGCTTCGCATGGTACTTGAAGTGGGCGTGGACGAAAACGGTAAATCCATCTTCCGCAGCAAGAACTTCAACAATGTGAAAACTTCCGCTACGCCTGATGCGCTTTTCGCAGTCGCACTAGCGCTAGCACCACTTCAGCAGCACAATTTGTTTGCAGTTGAGCGCAATGACTCTTCTGATCTTCAGGCGTAATCAGCGGATAAATTGATAAGAAAGGAGGAAATCAAACATGGCAAAAACACTCGAACTTCAGTTCAACACGCGTGACAATAAGCCGTTCTCGATTACATTAAGCGATCCAGTCGAGCCGGTGAATCCAGCTGCAATTGCCGCTGCGATGGATACGCTCCTTGCACAAAACTGTTTCACAACAAGCGGAGGCGATCTAGTTTCCAAAAAAGGCGCTCGTATCATTGAGCGCAATGAGAACGACATTATCATCGGTTAATGGATTGAAAAGAGGAAGGGCACTTGTCCTTCCTTTTTAGCAAGGCAACTAAACGAACAGGGAGGGTGAACGAATGGAGTCCTGGATGTCTTTGGTCAGTGATGTTGGTTTTCCGGTTGTGGTGACGCTGTACTTGTTGCACCGCATTGAGCAAAAGCTCGATACGCTGAACGATACCATACTGCAGCTTCCAGATCATTTAAACGCTCGAAGTTCGAATCAAAAAACAGGGTGATCTCTGTAAAAAAGGGGAGAGAGTTCACTGTTAAACGTGACCTCTCTCTAAGCATGAATCCTACATAGGACACAATCTAACTTCATATCGATTAGCGGCTTCCCATTCTCTTTTTTAATATGGAAATGGTGAGGTTTCTTCAAGTGCGCCGCTGCTCAGAACGTGGAATGCCTACCACACGTTCGAAAACAAAACTTGTCAGGTGAGCTGAAGCCGATGCAGAAAATTCAGCGTTCTACATCAAACACAGTTCCCGGTTTCTGTGGTGAGAAGCTATGGCGTGAACGGCCGTTAACGGTTCGGGTAGGTAACCAGGCGTACTACGGTACGGTAGCAGCTTGCAGATGACGCACATTGGACTGGTTTAATGTGTAGAAAGCGAGCTGTTGAAGAAATTCAAGCGTTCAAATCGGGTGATACGGTGGAAACCTCAGAAGGTCTCAGTATACTTCAGTAAAAAGGACGGCTACTTTTACAGCGCTGATGTTTTTCGTCAGCGCTGTAAAGGTAGTCATTCCCTGTCCAATGTTTCCTATCTGATCTAGTGCCTTCAGTGGTTCAATAGTCCTAGAGCATCTTAGCTTAAGGAAGAGAAGAGTAAGGGAAAGATAGAGAAGGATGAGGAAAGTGATAGGGGCTTGGGAGAGTGGGTCAGAGTTTGACGTTAGGTTTTGATACGAAAAGTACAATCGATTACCATATGACGTTTAGCATGTTGTTCGACATCAAGTAACAATATTCGGGTGGTGCCAGGCACTATTAAAGAAGCTGATTCACCAACATCCTAAATTCCTCTGCAATCTCTTTATTCGTACTATAATAAAATGTATTCCGCTCATCCTTGATATGAATATTCACTAATCCAGCTCCTCTTAAAATCGAAAGGTGGTGATGGATATTGCCTTTTGCCATCCCGATTTCAGAAACAATATCTGTGAACGTATGGGACTCGTATGAAAGAAATTCGAGGATTTTTAATCGCTTATCGTCACCAAGTGCTTTCGTGAAAAGGAGCAGTTCACTTCGTTTCTTTTTAGGATCCTTCACAGAATAAGTAATATAAAGCGTATCTTTCAAATGATCGATCAAGGCCATCGGTTGAATGTGGAGAGACGGGATTAAGCATACGTTCTGAACGATTTCCGACTCCACCACAAAACGACTAGCTTGCAAAACCACTTCCTCACCGGATTCTTCTTCTAGCATCTTTCGTTTACTCTCTGCATCTGCCATTAATCGCTCCAAAACTCCCTCGCGATGAAACTGAAAATATTCGTTGTTCCATTCCTTTAGAAGCTTAATCGACCGATCTCGCTGCTCTAATAAATTTGTAGGCAACGTCATATGATCGTCGAGCGAAGAAGCGATCCGCTCAAACAACTCCCCGGCTGACATATTCCCTAACCACTCAATAAAAGAATCGATGTCATGCTTATAAGGAGATTGTTCAATGAACAGCACGAGTAAGTCTTCAAAGAATAGGTTCTCTTTTGATGCGATCGCCTCTTTCAATTCAAGGGAAAGCGATTCTTCTACTTCGCCGGGCCACTTAGAACCAAGATCTAAATATTTCATAAGGGTTTGTCTTTTATATAAAGAAAAGCTTAACAAAAGCTCATGTACTGGGGAGGCTAGCACACTAACGTTATAAGACATAAAAATTCCTCCGATCACTCAACTTTTTTATTAGCTTAACATAATGAGTTCTAAATTAGAATAATCTAAATTATTTATACTAACTCATTGACTAGATGTGTTAGTTCAATTAATATTGAACTAATTCAAAAGGTGGGAGGTTTTTACAATAACATTCATTGAACTGCAAAGACAGGTAATTGATCTTGTTGAAAAGAAAGCCAATAAGGAAGCTTTTACGTTAATGGAAGAAGCAAAAGAAAAGTTCCCTCAGAAACGCGACCGTTTAGGACACTGGATCGCAAGCTTGTACGTCTTAGAAGGAAAACATCAGGAGGCACTGGCCGAATTGCAAGATGTGATCGAGCATGGCTTATGGTGGAATCCAGAAATTTTATCAGCAGATCCAGATTTAAGCACACTAAAACCCTATGCTGAGTTTAAAACGATTTTGCTAGAATGCCAGCGAATGTATGAAACTGAAAAAGAATCTGCTCATGCGCTTTACACAACTCTAGGTAACCAGGAGGCAGAGACGGTTCTCTTCCCACTGCACTGGAAAGGATCGAATATCGAAGAGTTTTCCAAACAGTGGGCTGATCCCGGAATCACGAACCATTACTTTATGGGTTTTCCTCAATCCTCTCAACTTTTCAGCTATCAGTGCTATTCATGGGATGACCCAACCATCGCAATAAATGATGTGAGAACGACCTATCAATCGTTCAGTCAACAGCATCATCTTGCTGAAAAAGTTCCCATCATCACAGGAGCTTCTCAAGGCGGGAATATCGCAGCTCAAATGAGTTTGCGAGCTGATGTGGAAGAGTTTCACTATTTTATTGCCATCGTTCCAGCTTTCGACCTAGCGTTATTGAAAGAAACGCTCACAAAACAACTAGACCCTTTTGTAAAAGGCTTCATCATGACAGGTGATCAAGATCCTTTCTATGAAACTGTATTAGAAGCGGTTCAACTTTTTGAAGCCTATCAGATTCCATGCCAACTCATTGTAAAAGAAGGGATGGGCCACGTTTTTCCAGCTGACTTCCCAGTTGTGTTAGAAGAGGCAGTTCAGTATGTGACAGAACAGGATACAAAGAAGGATTAATTGGAAAATGAAACCAAATTACTTGAGGATCGTACTAGTAAGAGAGTGTGAAAATCGAAGGGGAGATTGAAAATGAAGTCAGGCTTATTCTCAAAACCCTACTGGATCGTCAATTTTCTCGGCCTCTTACTGTTTGTCTTAATCGGCATGATCCTTGTAAGGAACGATGATCTTACGCCGTTTACAATCATTGCGGTTTGCTATGGTTTTATCATGTTCATAGGGAATTCATTGTACCGCTCGTATCGGAAGTAAGAGGCGCTACTTATCTAAAAAAGGTGTTTGTTAACTAATGAAAAAAAGCTGGGTCCTATCAATAGTCATGACGGTCGGAATCATCTTCCTATTAATGATCTCAACCTCTAAAAACATTTTAGAAGAACTGAAGCTCGGGCTCGATTTACAAGGTGGCTTTGAAATCCTCTATGAAGTACAGGACCCTTACGAAAAGAGCAGCGAATCAAAGGAAGAGCTTGTGTCGCAAACGGCTTCTCTCATTAGCGATCGTATTAATGTACTTGGAATTAATGAGCCAGTTATTACAACGGAAGATGAAAAGCGCATTCGCATTCAAGTGCCAGGAGTGAAAGATCAGGAAGAAGCGCGTGAGTTTATTTCCATAGGAGGAAACATTTCAATACGAGATACAGCTAACAATCTTGTGTTTTCTTCATCAGATTTCTCTTCGGTAGGGTTGGCGCAATCCACAGCGGATACCGCTCAAGTTGTTACCATTGACTTTAGTGATGCCATTAATTTGAAAAACGTCTCACAAAAATATGAAAAGCAACATCTTGTTGTCTGGCTTGATTACGTGTCGGGAGACTCTTATCAAAAGGAGAAAGACAAAGAAGATTCAAAGATTATTTTTGATGGTAGGTTAGATAAAGCTCTTTCAAATAAAGGAGGAATGGCGCTCTCTAGCGATTTTTCTCCTGAGGAAGCAAAGTTGCTATCAAAAGTGCTTATCACGGGCAATCTCCCTGCTCCATTAGAAGAAATTTCTTCCCAATCTGTCAGCGGTCAGCTTGGTGACCAGGCGTTACAAAATACGGTGAAAGCTGGCGTTCTAGCACTATTTCTTGTTTTTCTGTTCATGATTTGGCGCTATCACTGGCTTGGACTTGTTTCAATCATCTGTATGGTTAGTTATCTTTACCTTGCGATCGGTATTTTCGTTTTTGTAGAAGGGGTTCTAACGTTAACAGGGCTTGCCGCCTTCATTCTTGGTCTCGGTATGGCAGTTGATGCAACCATTCTTACGTTTGAGCGCCTGAAAGAATATGAAACACCTGCTCCATTGTTAAAGAAGATCATGTTTGCTTCAAATCGTACCTTTAAGACGATAGCTGATGCGCATCTTACCACATTAATTGCTGCCGCAGGGCTATTTATTTTTGGAGTTGGTAGTGTGAAGGGGTTCGCGACTATGCTCTTAATCAGCAGTTTTGCGGGGTTCTTAACATGCTATGCTTTGTTAAGATTACTACTCTATATGATTGGCGAAGCGAGAGTTGTAGAATGGCAAACCCGACACCACAAATAAGAAAAAAGTCTCCCAGTATTACTGGGAAGACTTTGTTTCATCCTGATTATCAACTTCATCATCAACTTCAACTTGCAACACTTCACCGCTCATCCCATCAATTTCAACCTCTGTTTCACCAGCATCTGTTTTGATGTCGAACTCATAAACAATCGTTCCGTTTTCTTTCTCAACATCTTTCTCGGTTACTTTTCCTGCCACTTCTTCTGTGGCAATCTTTTCAGCTTCCGCTTCTGAAATCTTCGCTTCTTCGATTAGTTTGCTTTCATTGTTGTTGGCTGAAGCAAGCACATTCTCCATCCCATCTGTTCCCTGGTAAAGAAAAGCACCTCCAGCAAGTCCTAGTGCAGTACCGCCAACGATAAGTGTTTTTTTGAATTTCATCCTGTTTCCTCCTTTATTTTGTATGACATCCTCTATGATAAGGAAAGAGTCTAATAAAAAAAGGACAGCGGCATGAGAAAATAATGAGCATTCTCTCATGAAATTCTCATTTTTCTATTGAGATGAGGGTAGGTACAATAGAGGAAAGAGGTGAAGAGCGTGGAGAAGGAATCCATTCTTATTGTTGAAGATGAAGTGAATGTTATTCAATTTATGCAGTTAGAGCTTGAACACGAAGGATACGAGGTGACAACGGCGAAAGATGGCGAGGAAGCCATGGCTCGATTTCAAGAAAAGGAATGGAGCGTCATTCTTCTTGATTGGATGCTTCCGAAGCTTGATGGGCTTGAAGTGTGCAGAAGGATTCGAAAAACGAGTCAGGTACCGATTATTATCTTAACCGCAAGAGATTATGTGGGAGATAAAATTCTTGGGCTTGATCGTGGCGCAGATGATTACATTACGAAGCCGTTTGAAATCGAAGAACTGCTCGCAAGGATACGTGCGGTGTTAAGACGGGCTCGGGCAGGTGAGAAAGAAGAAGATAAGATCGTCGTTGAGAATCTTGAAGTCAATTTAAAAAGTCGTCGCGTTATTCGGGAGGGTAACGAGATTGAACTGACGCAGCGTGAATTTGATTTGCTTGTTTTTCTCATGAAGCATGAAGGGGAGGCACTCAGTCGTGAATGGCTTCTTTCCGCTGTTTGGGGGTATGATTTTGTTGGAGAAACGAATGTCGTCGATGTCTACATTCGCTATCTACGAAACAAATTGGATCGCGACTACGAGCCGACGCTTATTCATACCGTTAGAGGGATTGGCTATATCCTACGTTCCTCATAAAGTAAGGAATGGGAGGTTAAGTTTATGAGAAGACGGCAAAGTCAATCACTGTTAAAACAATTTACCGCCTGGTATGTGTGGCAGTTCATTATTGCTTTGATCATTATTGGTCTTGTTGTCCTTGGTTCGATTGGATATTTCTTACTTGAAGCGACACGGGATGAGGTCGAAGTGATTGAAGAACAGCTGGTAAATGCTACAGACGAAAGCGATGTTCAGAAGGCGCTTGAAGAAGTGCTGTATCCTGACAATACGGATTATGATGTTGAAATTCGTCAAGGGGGAAGAATCCTTGCACAAGTAGGAGAAGAGGAAGAGCTTGATTCGAATGATGAACTAATTGTCCCCATGTTTGATCAATATATTTGGAACAAAGAAGAAGGATTATTTTATAAACAGGAAACACCATTCTCGAGTGGCGTTATTCATATGAAAGTTCCTCTTGAAGATGAGCTTGAATTTCTTCAGCTGATCTTTACCGTTCTACTTGTTACGGGACTGGTTAGCATTTTGCTGGGATCCATCCTTATCTACCAATTTACAAAGAAAAGACTGCGTCCGCTTCTGAAGATTACAAGTGAAGTGGGTCGAATGAAGGGATCATCTGATTTACAAAAGCGGATTGCGGAACCCGACAACCCGAAAGAATTAAAGGAGCTTGCGAGTACGTTCAACCAGCTTCTTCAACAGGTAGAGGAGCAGTTTGAAAGAGAAAAGCGTTTTGTCTCGAATGCTTCCCATGAATTAAGAACGCCATTAACAGCATTTCGCGGTCACTTAAATTTAATTAAAAGATGGGGGAAAGATGACCCCGCTGTTTTAGAATCATCGCTACAAGCATTGGATGATGAAAGTAGCCGCATGAAGCACATTTTAGAACAGATGCTTACTATTGCAAGAAATGAACATCAGAAAACAACGCTCGAAAAGATGGATTTAACAGAAGTTGTGGATCATGTCGTCAGTCAATTTGAATCTCGTTTACATGTACCCATTACCGCAAAACTTGAGCAAATTAAGGTATCAGGTGATCGTGAACAGCTCAGACAAGTGGTGGTTATTTTATTGGAGAATGCTCAGAGATACACAATGGAAGGCAGCATTACCGTTGATTTAAAAGAGATAGAAGACAAGGTGACGTTAAGTATCTCGGATACAGGGATTGGCATTCCACGTAACGAGCTTCCGAAGATTTTTTCTCGCTTTTACCGTGTAGACAAAAACCGTTCACGAGAAACAGGGGGAACGGGACTTGGTCTATCGATCGCGAAGGAAATCGTCGAGAATCATCATGGAACGATTGAAGTAGCAAGTGAAGAAGGGATCGGCAGTACCTTTACTGTATCATTACCCGCGATTTTAAGTGAAAGCTGACGCGTCATCTGTATAGGAAATTAATCCATTGGATAAATATGTTAAAATAATTCCGTGTACGTTTTGTAGGAAATTTCTCGAAAGGAGTTGGAGAAGTGTCAATCTTTCTAGCCCTATTGCCATTACTTTTTTGGATAGGCGTTGCGGTAGCTATCATTTATTTCATCGTTAGAAAAGTAAAACGATCACGAAGAGCGCTTGAAGAACGTATTGAAGTTTTGGAAAAAAATCAAGCCGCGGTAAAAGAGAAGAGTGAATTTTAAGGCCGTCCTTGTTCCAATAAGTATCCAGGTGCTTACTTTTGCGAACCTCCTTATCGGGATATTCTCTCAAATCTTCTTGATTTCTGAGGTGTAATTTTTTCTTCTACTTATTTTTTGATAATGGTTATTGGGGATATACGCCGACCATTATTGAAAGAAGAGAAGACAAAACGGCCGCCAACATCCATGATCATGAGCGCTGCATTTATGCTCGTAAGCTTTCTCTCTTGGGAGGAAGCTTTTTCACATCTATTCGCAACTGATCAAAAGAAGGTGCCTCCCCCTCTTTATCGAAACAGTATAAAGGATACTTACAACTCCACAAGGAGGTAACCAATGAAAGCAAAACAGGCCCTTATCATTGTAGATGTTCAGAAAGCATTCGAGGATCCAAAATGGGGTGAGCGAAACAACCCTCAAGCAGAAGAAAAGATACGAAAGCTGTTAGACACCTGGAGAGCGAACGGAGATCACGTTATTTTTATTCAACATCGTTCAGATGACCCATCATCTGTTTTCTACCACGGCCAACAAGGATACGAAATCAAGGACATTGTGAAGCCTGAGCCAGGAGAAACCATTTTCACGAAAAAAGTAAACAGTGCTTTTATCGGGACGAATCTAGAAACCTATCTTCATGAACATGCCTTAACTGAAGTGGTGATCACAGGGCTCACGACGGCACACTGCGTGTCGACCACAACGAGAATGAGTGGTAATTTAGGGTTTCAAACGTACTTAATCTCAGACGCAACCGCAGCGTATGGCTTAACCGATCAAACGGGTCACTACTATGATCCTGAACAGGTACATGCGCTCACATTAGCAACCTTACATAAAGAATTTGCGACAGTCGTAACGACGGAAGAGCTGTTGCGGCTAAGGAGTTATGGAAATGCTGATCACACGCCAAGGTTCAACGGGTAAGCAAGAGATTGAGAATATGCTCTACCACTATAACCTCCGTCACTTCCCAGAGGATTTGCATAATCGATACGAAGAATTGAATTTGTATTTGCAGGATGAACAAAACGTCATTCGCGGTGGGCTGCTTGCTGAAATTTGTTGGAACTGGCTTGAAATTCATACGCTTATGGTGGATGAGGAACTTCGACATAATGGCTATGGTCATAAGCTCTTGGAAGAGGCTGAAAGAATCGCTCGTCAAAAAGAGTGTGATTTTATAAAGGTGGATACATTAAGTTTTCAGGCGCTCTCTTTCTATGAAAAGCAGGGATATAAGGTATATGGTCGCCTTGAAGGAGTAGGACGAGAATTTGAACCCTATTATTTGTAGAAAGACTTGAAGAGGTGAAGCGAGTGAGTGCTATTCCGATTGAAACGCCTTATTTTACGTTTCATAGATTGAAAGAAGGCGTTTATGCAGCTGTTGCAAAAGAGGGACAGGGAGCCTGGAGCAATGCAGGGGTTGTAGACCTTGGAGAAGAGCTGCTTATCTTTGATGCTTTCTCAACGCCTGCAGCAGCACGTGAATTAAGGAAATTAGCAGAGCAAGTCACAGGAAAAGAAACGCGCTACCTGTTGAACAGCCACTATCATGGCGATCATGTTTTTGGTAACCAGGCTTTTGAGGATGCGGAGATTATTTCCACGTCCACTACACGCGAATTAAGCAAAACTCATCATGTGATTGGTAACCTTGAAGCGGAGCAGGAAGAGACAAAGCAGTATTTAGAAGCGTTAAAGAAACAAATGGAAGTGGCCAAAACCCCCGCGCAACACATCAGCTTATCCAATCAATATGATGAAATGGCGAAAGTATTGGCTGCGTTACCTGAGCTTACTATTGTTTTACCGACTCTTACCTTTGAAAAGAAACTGACGCTACACGGGCCTGCACGGAAGGTTGAGTTCATTTGTTTGGGCGGTGCCCATACTCCAAGTGACGCTTTTTTATACTTGCCGGATGACAGGATCGCTTTTATGGGAGATCTTGTGACCGAAGAACTTCACGTTCCTATTTATCATCCCGAGAGTTTCGTATCTATTTTAAACGACGTAATAAAATTAGAAGTGGAGACAATCCTTCCAGGTCACGGAAAGATTAGTGGAACCTCTCTGTTCGAAACACAGAAGAACTACATATCTTATTTGATTGGCGAAACGAAAAAAGCACTAAAGAACGAGATGGCATTAGACGACTTTAAAGCTCAGTTCCAATTGCCTCCTTCCTACGAACATTGGAAAGGCATAAAGGGAGTCGAAGGGAATTTATCAATGCTCTATCACCACTATCACGATTAGAAAGGTGTTTTCATGATTAAAGGAATCAATCATTTTTTATTTTCGGTATCCGACCTTGAGCGATCGAATGCCTTTTATCAAAAGGTGTTTGATGCAAAATTACTTGTAAAAGGAAGACGAACCGCCTACTTCGATTTAAATGGGTTATGGCTTGCGCTTAATGAGGAGAAGGACATTCCGAGAAAAGAGATTGAACAGTCTTATACGCATACTGCTTTTACGATTAGGAAAGAAGACATGGAGAAAGTGACACAGAAACTAGAAGATCTTCACGTAAACATTCTCGAAGGTCGAGAGCGTGATAAACGTGACAAGCAATCGATTTATTTTACAGATCCGGATGGTCACAAGTTTGAATTTCACACGGGAACATTAGAAGATCGGTTGAACTATTATCGTGAAGAAAAACACCATATGACTTTTTATGAATCATAAATTTTGTAGTTTAGAAGGTGTAGGTGTGTTCAGGTATGAAAATGGATGCAATTCCAACTCTCCCGTGGATAAAAAAAGGAGATCATATTGGCGAAATCATTGCCAATGCTGTGACACGTACGGAAGTTTCATTAGAGGATGGTGACATTTTGTGCGTCGCTTCAAAAGTCATTTCAACCGCAGAAGGACGAGAGGTGTTGCTCAGCAATGTTACGGCTGGAGAAGTGGCTAAGCGTATCCATACAAAAGTCCCGAGAAAAGATGCAAGAGTGATTCAAAAAATGATTGATGTGACAGAAGATCCATCAGGTCATCAACTTGAAGTTTTTCATGATTATATCGGAGCCTGGTTACCAAATGGAATGCGGTTAACGAGTGGAGGAATCGATAAAATTGATGCCGAAACCATTATGCTTTTGCCTGAGGATGCTGATAAGAGTGCCCGGGAAATTGGGGAAACGATCCAACGAATGTGTAACGTAACGGTAGGTGTCGTGATAACCGATAGTGATGGTCGAATTGAAAAGAAGGGAGCCACTCAGATTGCGATTGGTTTGTATGGCGTTCCGGCTTTAAGGAGCAGTGAAACAATTGATTCACTGACAGGTGAGGTGAAGCAATCTGTGGAAACGTTTTGTGACCTTCTAGCCGGTGCAGCAGCTCTCATTATGGGACAGCGGGGAACAAACAGGCCGGTTGTCAAAATTAGCGGTGTATCCTATACATTTAATGCTGAAAGCACGATTCAAGATTCGCTTAGTAGGGCGCCGAACTAAATCTTAAATAGAGTAGGCAATGTGTTGAAACTTGGCGGATTTCCTGGTTTAGTAACTCACTAAAAAGGAATATACAGTACATGGAACAGGGTCGTTGGAGTAACGATGTTAAGTTACTCCAGGATAACACAGGAGGCAATACTATGAACGTATTAAAAGAGCAATATGAGTTAGTTAAACAAACGCGTAAGGTTCTCTTTCATTTTTGCGAAAAAATGGAACAAGAGGATTATTTGAAAGAAGTAGATGGGTACGGCTGGGGCTCCATTCGTAACCTTCATGTCCATGTCGCCGAATGCTACCAAAGCTGGATCGGTCGCTTTGCTCTTGAAACTGGCGAACCCAAAGTGAAAGCATCAGATGTGACAGACGTAAATGAAATGAGAACGCTCTTTGAACGAGTCGATCAGCTTGTTTTTCGTTTTCTAGACGGATATGATGAGCGCTTTGATGAGAAAATCAGTCGCAAAGTATCCTGGCAGGAAGAGGAAGAAGAACTTTCACCGCTCTGGTTACTGACACATACCATTACACATGAATTTCATCATAAAGGCCAAATTGTGACGCTTGCAAGAGCACTTGGTTATGAGCCGGTCGACACGGACCTGTTAACTCCCTCTGATATTAATTGTTATTTAGACTATCCTGAGAAGGGTTAGTTATTATTAGATACACACAAGGCGACTTCCCAAAAAGTCGTCTTTTTAAATGTAACATTTCCTTATTATTGGAAAATGATCTGACGCGTAATGAAATAAATGGTAAAATTAAGGTGTGGAGGAGAGGTGCCATGAAATGGATAACAATTGTTTTTCTATGTTTGGTTGGAAGTGTTTTACTTGGTATCTCCATTGAAAGCTTTGGAGAAGCAGGCAATTTGGTTATGCGTTTTGTAGGAATTATGAGTTTAATCGCATGTTTCCGTGTAGCGACACAAAATAAAAATACGGTTAAGGAGAAATAAGATGATCATAGGGGCGAGTGTGCATTTAGGGGATCTTATCTTTCAACTTGTTTCATTTGTCTTACTACTTGGGGTGATCGCAGGAGTGGTGTTTTTAATCATTCGTTTGAAAAAGAGAAACTCGAAATTGGATCGTGTTGAACAAAAGGTCGACCAACTCTTAGAAAGGAACAAGTCCCAGCCTGATTGATGGGAGGAATGACGTATCTTACATAAAAGTTTAGAAGGGGTCTTTCTACTGATTTTAACGTTGTTACTAATCAATGATTATTTTCCAACGGATGGTTTAAATGGCCTTTTCCCACAAAGGATTCTTTTCTTGTTACTAATTGGAACTGTTCTCGTGCTTGCCCTTGTTAAAACGACGAATAATGAGAGTGAAAAAAGTTCATTTCAGTGGCACCTCTTTTTCCTAATCTATGTTTTTCTCCTTATCGCTTGCCTGGAATGGACAGGTGGGGAATCGACAGTGGGGATTTCATTGAAAGATCCTCTTTTCTGGATGGTTTCCTGTATCGCACTAATTCAACTAGGAATTCAGTGGAAAAAGATCTATGGGGAGGGATGAAATGAAAAAAACACAAATCATTATAGCGGTCCCTTCGAGTCTACTCTTAGTTATTTCTATGATAACCAGCTATAAAGCGGGGCTTTTTATCGCAATGGCTGGTCTTTTTGTTGCCCTTTTACTGAGACAAATTCGACTATGGAAGTATCGAGCGATTCTTGACCATCCGAGTCGGCGGTATGATGGGGAAGTAGAAGAAGAGATTGGTAATGGAGATGCGGAGGAGTAGGATTTCAGTGTTGGAGGTGGTGAAATGAGTCAAAAGCAGAGATTGGCCCTAGGTGTCGGAATCGGTATTGCGATAGCGGTTGGTTTTAATGTTGGACAAGCCGTGACTAATCACACTGTCATAAGTATAGTGTTTGCTTTAGCTGCGGGATTACTGGCCAGAGTGGTTGGTCAGCTTATCATTAAAAAATGAGCTTAAGGAGCTGAGGATGAAAGGGAATAGATGGTCAAAGAAGAGTGGAAAGATTGTAAGAGGGCTGATTTATGCAGCGCTCTTTATTGGAGCTATTCAATTTTGGTTTGATCGGGATCCTTTTAATGATTATGTTGGTTATGGATTCTTACTTATGTTTTGGTTCATACGAATGGTCCATAGCGGGATGAGGAATCTGAACGATGGCTACCCAAATCATGCGATGTTGGATTTTGGCCTGGCGATAATGAGCGGTCTAGCTGTTCTGGCAGTATGGACGACTTATTTCATCGGTTTCTAAGCATGGTGCAAAAGATGGAGACTAATCCATTCTTACCCTTTTCTGTATGGTTTCGCTTACAAATGTTTACACTTATTTCTTCCGTGGTATCTCAATAAAACAGCATTATTAAGCTAACCATTATGGAAGAAAAAAGGAGAGATACATCGTGAGCAAAAACGGACAACCAAAACAAACGCAGGCAGAGCAACCCGGTATTGAATCGCAAATGACGCCAAGGCCGAATCAACCGCATGAATACATAGGCAGTCACAAACTTGAGAACAAAGTGGCGCTCATCACTGGTGGGGACAGCGGCATTGGTCGCGCAGTGGCCATCGCCTATGCGAAAGAAGGCGCAAATGTTGCGATCAACTATCTTGAGAAAGAACAAAGTGACGCGGACGAAACAAAGAAATTTGTTGAGAAAGAAGGCGTCAAATGTCTCTTGATTCCAGGAGATGTATCAGAGGAGAAGGAATGTAAGGATTTAATTGACAAAACGCTTGATCACTTTGGAAAGCTCGACATCCTCGTGAATAACGCAGCGATTCAATTTCCAACAGAAAGTATTGAAGACATTTCTTATGAGCAGTGGGATCAAACGTTTAAAACAAATGTGTATTCCGTCTTCAATATGACGAAGTACGCGGTGCCTCATCTGGAAAAGGGAAGCTCGATTATTAATACAACATCGATTAATCCCTACACAGGAAATAAAGTGTTAATTGACTATACGTCAACAAAAGGTGCTATTGTAGCGTTTACGCGCAGTATGGCGGCGAACCTTGTGGATAAAGGCATTCGCGTGAACATGGTGGCACCGGGACCAATCTGGACACCGCTCATTCCATCTACGTTTGATGAAGATGCTGTGGCGGAATTTGGTACGGACAATCCCATGGGGCGCCCAGGTCAACCGTCTGAACTGTTTGGACCATACGTCTTATTAGCCTCTGATGACGGTTCTTACATGACTGGCCAGTGCATTCACGTGAATGGCGGAGACTTTATGTCCTCCTGATCACATGACGTGATCGGGTTGACCGTCGGAGTGGCCGTTTATTGGCCAAAACTGAGATATATTGGCCAAATTAAGATTTTATTGGCCAAATTCGAGATATATTGGCTAAAATCACATTTTATTGGCCATTCCGCGCTTTTACCCCAAAAAATGCTCCTTCATGGATCAGGGTTCATGAGGGAGCAGAATTCAGTTTGCACGATCAGTCAAACGATTTCTGCCTCCGCAGGAATCGTTTTTAATTTTCTAAAAGAAATCATATCGATTGTATTGGAAATGATGGTTTGCTAGAATCAAATGAACGTGTAACTAGAGAAGAGAAAGGTGTCACCATTTATGCTTCATAACCCAACAGGAAAAGAACGGATTGGACTCGCTTTACTACTAGGAATGCTCGGAATTATGGGGCCATTAAACATTGATATGTACCTTCCGAGTTTTCCAGGAATTGCGAGTGATTTACATGCGAGTGCCTCACTTGTGCAGCTTAGTTTAACAACCTGTCTCATCGGACTTGCGGTTGGACAGATTGTGATAGGTCCTTATAGTGATGCACAGGGAAGACGTAAGCCATTATTGATTTTTATTTTCTTATTTGCGGTTGCCTCCATTCTATGTGCAGTCGCACCGAACATTCTAACACTTGTGATTGCCCGTTTCCTTCAGGGCTTTACAGCATCAGCAGGTGTGGTGCTCTCACGTGCGGTTGTTCGTGATGTGTTCAGTGGAAGAGAGCTAACGAAGTTCTTCGCGCTGTTGATGGTGATCAATGCGACAGCACCAATGATCGCGCCAATCGCAGGTGGCGCGATTTTACTACTACCATTTGCGACGTGGAATACGATCTTTTATTTCCTTGGGATTCTGGGACTTATTATCGTAACGGTCATTGGCCTCCGACTACCAGAAACGTTACCGCCTGAAAAAAGGTTGCCAAGCACGGTAAAGCAATCGGTTCGCACGATGGGAAGCCTACTGAAAGACCGCTCCTTTATCGGCTATGCGTTAACGATTGGGTTTGTACACGGCGGTAGCTTCGCCTATGTTTCCGGAACGCCGTTCGTTTACCAGGGAATTTACAACGTTTCGCCGCAGTTGTTTAGTCTTTTATTTGGGATCAACGGGCTTGCGATTATTTCAGGAAGCTTTATGATCGGTAAGTTAAGTGCCTATTTTCATGAAAGAAGTTTGCTTCGAACCGCAGTCATTACGGCGGTCTCGGCAACGTCGTTCTTACTTGTTATGACGATTATTGAAGGGCCGCTTGCGACGCTCGTTATTCCAATCTTCATTTACATGACCGCAATGGGGATGGTGCTTACAAGTACGTTTACGCTTGCGATGGAAAAGCAAGGACACAGAGCAGGGAGTGCGAGTGCCGTTCTTGGCATGCTGCCACTGCTATTCGGTTCAATGGTTTCCCCGCTAGTTGGAATTGATGAATCAACCGCGGTTCCAATGGGGGCGATTCTCTTTACAACGTCTTCGATTGGTGCGGTTACATTCTTTACACTTACGAAAAAACATCGTAGTCAAGCGACTTCCTAGTGGGGGTCGCTTTTTTTGACTTGATCGGAAACTGATGTCAGTTGCTTTTCACATAGAGAATTAGATAGGATAAAATCAACTAACATAAGACAACTATAAGACTTATCCATAAATGAGGTCATGAAATGCAGAACAAGTTTACGATTGGACAAATGGCGAAGTTGTATCACATTCCCGTGAAAACATTAAGGTACTATGATGAAATCGGACTTTTCCAACCATTTGAAGTAGATAAACAAACAGGTTATCGCTATTATTGTTCCGAGCAGTTTCAAGTATTGGATACAATTTGGTATTTAAGAACAATGGGTGTGCCATTGAAAGAAATTAAGAAGAAAGTCGAGCATAGCACAGTCGATGACTTTATTCAGACATTAATGGAATATGAAAAAATAAATACAATGAAAATGAATGAATTGAGAAAGATGAATGAGAAATTGCAGGCGAAAATTAAAGAGCTTAAAGAGGCGAAGCAAATTCATATTGTCCATAAACCAACACTTTCATTTCTCCCAGAACGAAAAGTGATTGAAGTGAAAGGACAGTTTCAGTCTTTAAATGATATCGAAGACGTCCTTCGAAAGTTAAAGAAGAAGATCAATCACCTTACCCCTGTCATGGTAGGGAAAGTCGGATTAACAGTATCGGTTGAGCGAGTGAAGGAGGGAGATTTAAATGAATTTGAGGGTGTCTATATTTTCCTGGAGGAAAACACAGACATCACTCATGATCGTCTTGTTACGTTTCCAAAAGGCGCATATGTCACGATTCACACAAGAGATGAGGGGCGTAACCAATCCGATTATAATCGGATTTTATCCTACATGGACGAGGTGGGTTATGAACCATCGGGGCCATTTCTCCTTCGTCAAATCGTTGATTCTTTTATCTCCCATCAAGAAAACGAGCGGCTAACAGAAATTCAAATCCCCTTGAGAAAAAGAGGGGTGTAGAGGGATTAAATGATGAAGAGGATAGCAGTTCAGTTTGACCATCTTCTACGTGGTGGCATGTTTAAACTGAACTGATTTTTTAATTTAGCACTTATTCTTGACTCTACAGTTACTGGAGGGTTTATGCTTGTTTTCGTTGAAAAGACGAAAGGAGCCTCTTAAGCTATGAATCAAGCGAATGTCACAATAAATGAAACCACTACGAATCGCTATTTGTATCTGATGATCGTGATTTTAGGTGCGTTAAGTGCTTTTGGTCCATTAACGATTGATATGTATTTACCAGCTTTACCCGCTCTTTCGGGGGAGCTACACACGAGCGCCTCCCTAGCACAGCTAAGTTTAACGGCTTGTTTAATTGGGTTAGCGTTCGGCCAAATTGTAGTAGGCCCATACAGCGATATACATGGAAGAAGAAAACCGCTTGTTATGTCACTATTGCTTTATACTGTTGCTTCTCTTCTCTGTATCTTTACCACCTCAATTTGGACCTTAATTGGTTTACGTTTTATCCAGGGGTTGGCCGGTGCTGCAGGAATGGTCATTTCTCGTGCTAGTGTAAGAGATATGTTCTCAGGATCAGAGCTAACGAAATTTTTCTCCATGCTGATGTTAGTGAACGGTCTTGCACCCATTCTTGCACCTGTCGCAGGAGGGCAACTTCTTCAATTGATGTCCTGGAGAGGTGTGTTCGGCGTATTAGCGGTTATCGGAGCAGTGATGGTATTCGCTGTCATTTTTGGTTTAAAAGAAACCCTTCCAACGAACCAACGTAAAAGTGGTGGACTCAAAGAAGTGATCACAACGTTTGGGATGTTAGTAAAAGACCGTGTTTTTGTTGGTTATATGCTCGCACAGGGATTTGTGATGAGCGCGATGTTTGCCTATATTTCTGGCTCAACCTTCGTCCTTCAGGAGATTTACGGACTTTCTCCCCAAGCGTTTAGTCTTGTGTTTGCACTGAATGGATTGGGGATTATCATAGCTACTCAAGTAACAGGAAGATTATCAGGTAAAGTGAAGGATGCTACCTCGCTCGTATGTGGACTATTACTCGCACTTGTGAGCAGTCTGTTCTTGATTCTTCTTTTTGCAATGAATGCCCCGGTTGTATTTGTCTGCATCATGTTATTTTTCATTGTTTCTAGCGTTGGAATCGTCAATACGACCGTCTTTTCGCTTGCGATGGAGAATCAGTCGAGAAATGCGGGTAGCGCATCTGCCCTATTAGGATTACTACCCTTTCTACTCGGTGCAGCGGTAGCTCCGCTAGTAGGGCTTGGAGAAGGGGCATTGCCGATGGCGCTTGTGATCGCTGCGTGTGAGCTCATTGCGGTTGGTTCTTATTTTGTTCTAGTGCGAAAAAAGCACATTCGCTAGCTAACGGGTTGTGATGGTAAAAGAAGTGATTTCCTTTAAGGGAGGAAATCACTTCTTTTTCAATGGGGCATTTTTAGGAGAAGAAAGATTGTATTCAGTCAGGGAAAACTCTATAATTGATAATGGATCTCAATTGTGAAAGTGTCATTAAACTGATCTTGTTAGAGGGGGAATTTATTTGCTCAAACGCTTCTTTTCTTATTACCGGCCATATAAATGGTTATTCATTCTTGATTTCGTATCCGCCATCATTGTTGGCGTGTTGGAGCTTGCTTTTCCACTTGCGGTGAATCAGGTCATCGATCGGTTACTGCCCGAGGGAAATTGGGGCATCATTCTACTCGCTTGTGCAGGATTGCTCCTGATTTACTTAATCAATACCGGCCTGCATTTTATCGTTACTTACTGGGGGCATAAGCTCGGGATTAACATTGAAACCGATATGCGCCAGAAGCTGTTTACCCATATGCAAAAGCTATCATTTGGATACTATGATAATAGTAAAACGGGTCACAGCATCTCAAGGCTTACAAAAGATCTGGAGGAAATTGGTGAGGTAGCGCATCACGGCCCAGAGGATGTGTTCGTGGCAGTGATGACGCTTCTTGGTTCATTTGGATTAATGCTGATGATCAACTGGAAGCTTGCTGTACTTTCTTTCATAGTTATACCGCTGCTGATTATTCTCGCAATCTACTTTAATAAAAAGATGACAAAAACGTTTAGGCGTATGTTTCAGGATGTCGCAGAAATTAATTCGCGCGTAGAAGATAGCATCGGGGGGATTCGCGTCGTTCAGGCGTTTGCGAACGAACATCATGAACAAGAAAAGTTTCGTGCTAACAATGAGAGCTATCGCTCAACAAAGCTTCAATCGTATAAAATCATGGCGCAGAACGTGATGTCGAACTATCTCTTAATGAGAGTCGTTACGCTGTTTACGCTGCTGTTCGGTACCTATTTCGTGATTTCAGGAGAGCTCACGTACGGAGAGTTCGTTGCATTCATCTTATTATCGAACATTCTCATCGGGCCGATTCAGAAAATTAATGCTGTCATTGAGAGCTATCCGAAAGGGATTGCTGGATTTAAGCGGTATACGGAGATTATCGATACCAATCCAGATATTCAAGATTCAGAAGATGCGATTGAAATGGCGCTGAGTGGAGAGATTCGCTATCAAAATGTTTCGTTTGGGTATGAGGGCTACGCGCCTGTGTTAAATCAAATCAACTTATCCATACAGCCTGGTGAAACGGTGGCATTTGTAGGACCATCCGGAGCGGGCAAAACAACATTATGTAGTTTATTGCCTCGCTTTTATGAAATACAGGGCGGTGCAATAACGATAAATGGTATTGATGTGAGAGAACTGAAGCTATCTTCTCTCCGAAGTCAGATTGGAATCGTGCAGCAAGACGTTTTTCTATTCTCAGGAACGTTCCGCGAGAACATCGCTTATGGAAACCTTTCAGCTGGAGATGAAGAAATCCTTGAGGCCGCTCGGAAAGCAAAGCTAGATGAGTTTATTTATCGTCAGCCAGACGGGTTGGATACAGTGATTGGTGAAAGAGGTGTGAAGCTTTCTGGTGGGCAGAAACAGAGACTTGCCATCGCGCGCATGTTCTTGAAAAATCCACCGATTCTTATTTTAGATGAAGCCACTTCCGCACTCGACACTGAAACGGAAGTTGCCATTCAAAAATCACTTGAAGCGTTAACAGAAGGGCGTACGACGCTTGTGATTGCTCACCGTCTTGCTACGATTAAAAATGCTGATCGGATTATGGTTGTGACGAAGGACGGGATTGCCGAGCAAGGAAACCATCAGGAGCTTATTGAATCAAGCGGCATTTACAGCCGTCTGCATAAAGCCCAATTTGGGTGATAGATGAAACGATTCCTATTATATGTAGGGATCGTTTTTTATTTTCTGATCTATCGTATGTGGCGGCCCCCAAGATCTTCTAAAATAGATACAAATGAAGCATCTTGAGCTCTATTAGGCTCAGGCTTTTTTGTCTCCTAAATGAAAGTTCATTGCAACCATTTCCTAGGCTTACCGTCATAAATAGCAAAGGGAATGGGAGGGTATCCATGAAAAAAATTCTTCATTTGGTTACGATCGCACTTAGTATCATTCTGATTGGTAGCCTTGCAAGCCTGTTTCAAAATGGAATGAATGTTAGCTTCACTTTTTTTCTTACTCAAGTCGTCGAAAATGTAAAAAGCTTCATCACCTTAACTCAATTAACATATGAATCTCCGGCTGGCAGCGGGGTGGAACGGTCGATTTTTCCCCTTATCTTTGAATACTATGGCTATTCGCTGTTTATTTTGCTTGGTGGTTTTAGTTTATCGCTTATTTCAGCACTGCTGCTTACGTATTTGACCTTTTTAGTTCCACCTTCCATTCGAGTTGGAATAAAGAAGGCAGTTGGGATTTTAGAAGCGATTCCAGACATTTTAATTATCGTGATTGTCCAGCTAAGCTTTATCGCTTTTTATCGAGAGACTGGGATTCTCTTGTTTGAAGTGGTTGGGGCCTTTAAGCGACCGATTGTTTTACCGCTTCTCACTTTTGCGATTTTACCGTGTTTCTTTCTTTATCGCATGATGCTACTGATGTTTGAAGATGAATTAATGAAACCTTACATTGAACTTGCGTTGGGCAAAGGTTTAACGCGGGGGAGAATTTTATGGAAACATGTGACAAGGAACTGCCTCTTAAGCGTAGTGAATCACTCGAAAGCTGTTATTCTTCTATTATTAACCAATCTTGTGATGCTTGAAGTCATTTATAATTTGTATGGCATGACGTGGTTTATGATTAACCATATGACGGGGCAAATTGTGACCTTTGGTATACTCATGATTTTTCTACCTCTGTACTTGCTAGAAGCCTTAGCGAAGCGATGGATTACTCATCTAACGGGAGAGGAGGTGCCGAGTTAAGTGAAAGCCATGGTAAAGAATAAGCGGTTTCTGATAGGCGGTAGCTTTATCGTCCTCATTATTATTTCCAGCCTGGTGTATAGCATCGTATTCGATAACCATATCCCAGTTGCGAGCATTACGACGGATGAGAATGGAACAATTACTGGGAAGCCTCCTTATGCGCCCTGGGAACTTCCTCCGTTCGGTACCGATCACGTTTCACGAGATTTGTTTTTTATTCTATTAATTGGCGCGAAATACACACTTGGCCTTGCGTTTGGGATTGCACTTATTCGATTTGTTATTTCCAGTGTAGCGGGTATTCTTTTACAACTTTACCTTCCTACTTTCCTACAAAAAGGGAAACAGTGGTTTGAAGGATTTTACTATTTTCCAGCTTCAATCTTAGCGTATCTCAGTCTCTTTTTTATTTTAAGAGAGGATGGCTATGGGGATGGCTTTTCGACTACGTTTACGGAACGCGTGATCTTTGAAATGATTGTCCTAATTGTGATTGGAATTCCGATTATCCTAATCAACGTTTCGAAAGAAGTGGCCATACTCCAAAGAAAAGAATTTATCGATAGTGTAAAAGTATTAGGAGGGAGCAGATGGCATCTCTTAAAGGTTCACCTCATGCCCTATCTTCGTCCACAGCTTTTTTTACTATTTGTTCGGGAAGTCATCCAGGTGCTACTTCTCCTTGCACATTTAGGCATCTTAAATCTTTTATTTGGTGGAGCTCAACTAAAAACAGACATGTTTGATAAAGCGGCATATGTCTCCTTATCGAGTGAATGGTCGGGGCTGATTGGTACAAATTTTCGTTTCCTTTATACAAGCTATTATTGGATTCCGCTTGTTCCCATTCTTTGTTTTACGTTTGCGATATTGGCATTGAAACTAATGGTTGAAGGAATGGAATCCGTGTTTGAAAAGAAGCAGATCGGAAGGAATCGAGTAGAAGAAAAGGAGAAGCGGATCGGGGAAGTTACGAATAAAAAAGAAGCGTTTGATTCTCTATGAGCGTACCGGTGATCGAGCTGATACGCAAAAAAAGGCAAACCAGTTGGTTTATCACCTTTCTGCATTTGCCTTGTTTGCTTTCATTTCGGTCGGAAACGGAGTTTGCTGTGAATCCTTTTCTCTTTCATTTGATTCATTAGCGGTTTTGTAACGTTGCTGCTGTCGGTAGCCATACGTAGACGAAAGAACCACTTCTTCATTTTCAAGTGCAGAACCAAGGGCGCCAATAATGATTGAGATACTCGTCACTGTCCATGTGATGTAGAAATAGTTATCATAACC
The DNA here is from genome assembly GCF_028610625.1 of Guptibacillus spartinae. Lineage (GTDB taxonomy): Bacteria > Bacillota > Bacilli > Bacillales > Guptibacillaceae > Guptibacillus > Guptibacillus spartinae. The sequence goes on along the minus strand of NZ_JAQQWU010000005.1, from coordinate 151,293 downwards.
AACTGGTCCGGATAATTGCGATTCTAATAATCCCATTGGAATAAAGGCTAGAACGGCTAAGCCAAACATAAAGAATAGAATGACGTAATAGATCCCAATGGTGACAAGCAGCGTTAAAACCGTAGCGACGTTATAGAGCTTTCGAAGGTATTTTGCGCGATCCTGTCTTGGTTTTTCCCATAAATTATGGGCCATGACGATCCAACCGACCATTAAAAAGGAAGACGCGATCATCAACATGAACATTCTCCATAGTCCGTAGCTGTTACTTAATTGCCAAAGCGTGGGAAAAACAAGCGCGTAAGAGCCGGTTGCAAAGGCAAATATAATCACCTTTTTAAAAGCCGGGAAAATGGCCCACGGTCGGTTGGCTCTTACCATTCCGGTTAAAATACGCAAAGCACCGCTGATACGAGACTTTACAATATATTGTACATCAATGGAGGAGTCATCTTCCTTCGTCACTCGTTTAATCGGAGATAAACGCTCAACGCTTCCTTTTTTGAAAAGTTGTTTTGATCCTTTGTCTTTCAATTCCTCGTTCTGTTGATCGCTTTTCGCTTGTACCCGCTGTTGGGCCTCTTCGCGACCTTTTTCCGGACTTCCATAGTACATTTCATTAACAAGTTGTAGAATCGATTGCCGAATTCGTTTCACCATTGGGGTAGAGCCCAAACCAGGAAGGCTAATAATCGCTACTTTTTTGTCAGTAGACGCTTCTGCTAAAATGGGTTTCTTTCCATCAAAGAAGGGTAAATCCGTCAAACAGACGATATAGTCCCAATTTTCATTTTCTTTTCTTCTGCAACCTGCCTCCAATACTTCTTCAGGTTTTTCCGTTACACCAGTGAGCGGGTCCACGCTTGAATCGACGTTCCATTCACATTCATCTCTTACGTAATAACGAAGAAGTTGGGGCAACTCACCACTTAATTGTTCACTAAGTTTTTTTGGATATCCTGGTGGAGTGACTAAACCGACTGACAATGTTTCATGACTCACTTTCTTTTCCTCCTACACCAATTTTTATGATAAAAAGTAGATTCCCTATTTTAGCGGGGTAAAACTGATTTTTTACATGAAAATAATTGGAATCATTATTGAGTTTATTTCCACTATTTGAAATAATTGGATTGAGTATGTGGGGAGGAGGATTAGTATGTTTTCCGTTATCGATGCACTCATCCCAACTTTCATCGCATTCGGTTTTCCAGTCGCTGCGATGATCATTGGTTACGTCAAGCTTTCGAAGGTGGAACAAAAAGAAGTGAGAGAAACGTTTCTAACACTAAAAACACTTTTTTCATTGGGATTCCTTGGTTTAGGTCTTTTCCTTATCTCAATCGGAGATGCCCTCACTTTAAACAAGGTAAAAATGAGTGGCCTTCTTTTTTTCCTTCCGGGCACGGTTTTTACTGCAGTGATGATTGGGAAAAGGAGCAAGGTAAAAGGAATAACCACTGTTGTTTTTATGGTAACCGTTATTTATTTCTGGGGACTACCAACGTAAGGGGGAGAAGGAATGAACCGAAAAACATATTTGTATGCAAGTCTCGTCTGCTTGATTCTGATTGTGGCTGCGATTACATATAATCTTGTCCATGATGGGGATGCTTATCTTGGTTATACCGGATTGGGTGACTCGATTGAACTAACTGAAGATGATCGTCATGTCTATTTTTCCTATTATCAAGATGGGATAGAAGCGATCTATCGAGCCAACACAAATGGAGATGCAGTTGAACAAATCACACACCCGAATGATGAACGCCACCGTAAGCCGGCCGTATCTTCAGATGGGGAGAAATTGCTTTATCTATCTGAGAATGAAGATCGGATTCAATCTTTATACATAGCGGATTTGAATGGCGAGAATCATAAGAAACTAACGGGTGATGCCATTCATGTGACAGAAGCCGTCTTTTCAGATAATGAGATTTTTTATGTGGGAATGCCGGCAGAGGCTGTAGGGAAAGCAGAAGGAGAAACAAAGGAAGGATATGATCTTCATTCAATTAGATTGGATGGAGAGAATGAAAAGAAGTTAACCGATGAAGATCATTTTACAATGAACCACCTTGCCATTTCGCAGGATGGATCAGCGCTTTATTACACGTTATTTAAAGGTGAGCACGATAAAATCTATGAATATAATGTAAAAAGTGAAAAAGAAACAAGAGCAGAATGGGTACCTTCTGAGATTAGCGCAGTTTACGATTGGGATTATGACGAAGCAAATCGCGCCTTTGCTTTCACAAACGTATCAGAGGAATCTGAGGGTAGTTCGTTATTCAAATATGAACTTTACTATCGAGGTTTGAATGAAGAAGAGACGAAGCAGCTTACGACATTAGAATCTTCTGTCGTTTCACCTGAATTCTTCCATCAGTCTAACAAAATCGCGTTTCTTGAGTATACAAATTGGGCTAACCACCCAGAAGAATATGCGTTAAAAACCGTGGATATTGATTCGTTAAAAGTTAATGAAGTGAACATGGATCTTCCGGAATCTACAAACAGTCAGTGGGTTAGAAAAACGCTGAACGTGTTAACTAGTTCAATTGCGATTGCGGTCTTATATACCGTCTTGCTTAGTCTGTTAACCATCTACTTTAATAAAAAGTCAGGTAAGCCATATCGAACGGGCATATTCAGTATACTTCTAGCTGTTGCTGTATTTATTAGTAGCTTTGTGGTGGCTGCGCTAACAAATCCATGGGCTGGTATTGCGATCAGTATCCTTGCGATTGGCATGTTACCAAGTAGTGTCATTGCTCTCCTCGTAGGGTTGATCATCGCGAAATTTGATAAGACATCGTAAGGATAGGCCGTCTCCAGGAAATATGGAGCGGCCTATTTTTAGGAAGTGCAGACAACTTCGATGCGACCGTATTCATCAACCCAGAGGCCAATGACGTGAGAATCGTGCGCGGTTAACGACGCGTCTTCTCTCTTAGTCGAGCAATCTCCCCTTCAGGTCCATGAGCAAGCACCCCGTCCATCCCGGGATTCTTTTTTTAGATCAATGGTATGCACTGTGATGAAAGTGATGTTTTTGAGGATTTTTTCCATGACGATACCCATACCCCGGGTAATCCCTGGAATGCCCATGGTGGAAGCTATAACCGGGAAAATAGCTGCCTTGTCTGATCCCTTTACAAGAATAATCAAATGACCTTTGCAACGTCTCTTCCCTCCTTGCTGTACGATAGTGTATGAGCAGGAGGAAAGGGACGTATGGGCAATCCATTGTGTTAAAATGAAGCAAGCAAATGAAAAAGGACCGGGATAACATGGAGCGTAACATCACCAACAATCTTATAAAAGAAATGTGTGGGGACCTCTCCTTTAAAAAGGGAGAGGTTTATTTTCAAACGGATAAAGTATCGTTTCTTCAAAAATCATCAGGCCAATATGATGCGACTGTTCATGGAGTGGAAGACTTTCGTGTCACAATCAAAATAGATTTTAATGGACACCTTCAGGCAGCATGTAGCTGTCCATCGCTCGCTACTTTTCAAAAAGATTGTCAGCATATTGCGGCTGTCATGATTGCCATTCGGCATGAACAACAAAACGGAACTCAGAATAGCCTAGGCGAGAACTTTATGACGCTCTTTACTGACAAGCCTGCACAAACGAGCGGCCAGCAACGCTATTTTGAAAAACGTAAGGTGTTGAATGTGACCTTTACGTTTAAATCCGTTTCGATGAGCGATCAGAATTTGCTGGGGATTGAGATCGCGGTTGATCAAGTCAAGGTGTCGTTTATTCGTGACTTTTTACGTGATGTGAATGAAGGGCGAATAAGTGAGGTCTCACCGTGGGTGACATATAACCCAGAGATTCACTGTTTTTCAAACGAAGCAGACGCTATTCTTCATCATCTCATCCGTGTCGCTCGTGATGAATCAGCTTTTCTAGAATCGATTTCGCACGCTGAAGGAGATCGGTCTGACATGTTAATGATTTCGCCATCTTCCTGGAGCAGTTTGCTTCCTTTAGTAACTGGCTCGGCTCGTGTGGAACATAAAGGGATGCTGTACGATCCGTTAAAAGTAGGGAACGAATCCCTCCCACTTCAATTTTTGGTCGACAGAGGGGACAAAGAGAACTGTCATATTACGATCAAAGGTTTTGATCGCTTGACGGCTTTGAACGCATATCAATCGGTTTTATTTCAGGGCACGGTGTTTCAGTTAGAACGACGCGAGTTTAATCGCATCGTTGAATTAAAGCAGATGCTTCCGTCAGAGACCAATCAAATCCCAATTCCATACCCTCAAATGGATCATTTTCTGGAAAAGGTTGTACCGGATTTGAAACGAATGGGACATGTGGAACTTTCACGATCGTTTCGCGAAACGTATATGAAAACGCCGCTAAAAGCTCGTCTTTATCTTGATCGCTTAAAAAACAGGCTACTGGCAGGGCTCGAATTTCAATATGATGAAGTGGTCATCCAGCCGCTAGAACGGCGAGACGTTCCTGGATCGACGATCATTCGAGATATCGAGAAAGAAGAAGAAATTTTAAACATAATGGAAGAAAGCGGATTTTCAAAAACAGACGGCGGCTATATGATGCAAAATGAGGCGCTTGAATATGAATTTCTTTACCATACCGTTCCAAAACTTGAATCGATTTTGAAGCTTTACGCGACTACGGCCGTTCGAAATCGTCTCGTTCAGAAAAAACACTATCCAAAAATAAACGTGAAGCTGAAGAAACGCGAACGGACGAATTGGTTAGAATTTAAGTTTGACATGGATGGGATATCAGATAACCAAGTTCGTGAAATCTTAGCCGCGTTAGAAGAAAAGCGCAAATATTACCGTCTTCGTAACGGCACGCTCTTATCGCTTGAAACGAAAGAAATGGAAGAGATGCATGAGTTTCTCACGTCTGTTCCACCACAGGAACCGTTTGAGCCTTATTTCTCGATTCCGGTGATGAAAAGTGCCAGTCTCATGGGTGCTATAGAAACGAACAGCCTCTTTCAAGCAGACGAATCGTTTCGCGCTTTTCTAGACACTTTGCGCCATCCGGACCCAGAAGCGTTTCCCGTGCTAGCTTCGTTAGTACACGTGCTTCGCGATTACCAGGTAGAGGGATACCAGTGGATGAAAACACTAGCGAGCTATGGGTTTGGTGGGGTGCTAGCGGATGATATGGGGCTCGGTAAAACGCTACAGAGCCTGACATTTATCGTATCGGAGCTGGAAAGTATTCGGACCCAGCGTAAACCTGTGTTGATTGTTTGTCCTTCTTCCCTTACGTATAACTGGTTCAATGAAATAAAAAAGTTTGCGCCGGAAATTCAGGCGCTGGTCATTGACGGCAACCAGTCAAGGCGAGCAAAGCTTCAAAAGAGTGGCAGTGCAATGGATGTCATCATTACGTCCTATCCCCTGCTTCGGCGTGATGGTAACTGGTATGAAAAGCAAAGGTTCCATACAGCGTTTTTTGATGAGGCTCAAGCGTTTAAAAACCCTTCAACACTAACAGCTCGTACTGTTAAGAAAATCAAAGCAGACTACCGATTTGGTTTAACGGGAACACCGGTTGAAAACGCCATTGAAGAGCTATGGTCACTTTATCATGTTGTTTTTCCTGAACTTTTTAAAGGCATTAAAGCATACAGCAACTTAACCAAGAAAACAATTGCCAGAAGAGTGCAACCTTTTCTACTGAGAAGAATGAAAGAAGATGTGCTAGCAGAACTTCCAGAAAAGCTCGAGTCACTAGAGTTAACGGACCTTTTACCAGATCAGAAAAAGCTATACGCCGCATACCTGGCGAAACTAAGAACCGATACGTTAAAGCATCTTGACCGTGATACCATTCGCAAAAATCGTATTAAGATTTTAGCTGGGTTAACGCGGCTCAGACAGATTTGTTGTCATCCAGCCCTTTTCGTCGAGGGTTACAAAGGAAGCTCAGCTAAATTCGAACAGCTACTAGAAATTATTGAAGATTCAAGACGTTCTGGAAGAAGAATGCTGATCTTTTCGCAATTTACGAAAATGCTTGATCTGATCAGAAGAGAGCTAGCCATAAGGGGACAAAGTTATTTCTACCTTGATGGTGAAACGCCTGCTGAAGAACGGGTGGAGACGTGCAATCGGTTTAACGAGGGCGAACGTGATGTGTTTTTGATTTCTCTAAAAGCAGGAGGAACCGGTCTCAATTTAACGGGTGCGGATACGGTCGTTCTCTATGATCTATGGTGGAATCCAGCCGTGGAAGAACAAGCGGCAGACCGAACGCATCGCATTGGTCAGGAGAAAGTGGTCAACGTGATTAAGCTAGTCGCCCGCGGTACGATTGAAGAAAAGATGAATGAACTTCAGGAGAAAAAGCGCGAGCTCATTTCCGCTTTAATTGATTCGGAAGAAAAAGCAAAGACCTCCTTAACAGAAGAGGATATTCGTGAGATCTTAACAGATTCTTAGATGATAAAGATTGAGAAGAGCCTGAAGGAGAAAATGCTTCAGGCTCTTTAAATATTTCATTTTCTAACCTTTACATGTTTACACAAGAGTAATAAAAACAATTTCTTCCATTAGGTTTTACGTTCGGAATGAGAGGGAATTGAGGTTTTAAAATGTGAGATTTGGTGGAGGTTAGGATAATGAATGGAGTCGCCGTTGGCCAAGAAATTCAGTGCAAGTCCGAATATACACGTCTGAAAAATGTGCTGGTTGTCAAGCCATCCTATATGAGAATTACAGAGATTATCAATGAAACACAAAAGCATTATGAAAATAGCAACATCAACATTCCTCTTGCCTTAGAGCAACACGAGGCGTTTGTAAAAGTGTTGGATGAAAATGGGGTTACGGTTAGTGAAATTCAAGCGGATGCGACTCTTCCTGAACAAGTGTTTACAAGAGACATTGGTTTTACGATTCACGACGAACTTTTCGTCGCTACGATGAATGAGCAAGTCCGGCAATCGGAAGTGAATCACTTCATTACGTATCTTGAAGAGCATGAGATCGCATACCAGCAAGGGTTACCACGTTCAATTGAAGGCGGAGATGTCGTTGTGGATGGATCAACCGTTTGGGTTGGAAAGAGTGGCCGAACGTCACAAGAAGCCATTCAAGAACTCCAAATGCGTCTACCATCTTACAAAGTGGAAGGCTTATCGTTAAGAAAAGATATTCTTCACCTTGATTGTGTGTTTAATATTATCAGTGAGAAAGTAGCACTTGTCTATCCACCTGCTTTTACTAAGAATGATTTAAAAAAGTTGGAATCTCGCTTTCAATTAATCTATGTTTCAGAAGAAGAGCAGTTTTACATGGGTCCAAATGTGCTTTCAATCGGCGATGGAAAAATTGTCAGTCTTTCACAGAATAACCGATTGAACCGCATCTTAACTGCACAAGGGTTCACCGTCTTGCCGGTAGATTTTTCGGAAATTATTAAATCTGGTGGATCCTTCCGCTGCTGTACGCTTCCGTTAGAACGAGGCTGAATTTTTAGCGGACCTGAATCGCCGTTTTATGAGGATTTTAGTTACTAAAAGGAGACGTGAAAATGTTAAAAACCGAAAGTCGCTATTTGTTAACGAAAGAGGATATTGAAACACGTGAAGATCTTCCAACGTGGTTGAAAACAGAATATGAGACCTTCAGTAAATTAGTAACGGACCCAACATTTCCTTGTTTCTTTGGTCGAACTGCTCAGCTTAAAGGTGAGCTGCGCTATGCTTATATTGAGCACAACGATTGGTCCCATTTACCTGAAGCGGTTGAGAGCTTTCTTAGTTTATTTCAGAAACCAACCAAAATCAGACACGGCTTATTTATATTCGTTGAACCAGAAAGTAGCGAAAAGTCGATTGAAGACTATCGCTCCTCTTTCTGGGAGATTCTTCAGTATTTACATAATCACGATCGCTTTCCGTGGCCAAGCGATGCACCAAAAGATCCAGAGCACTACTTATGGGATTTTCACTTTGCTGGAGAACCGATCTTCACATTTGGGAATGCGCCAGCTTACAAGCAGCGGAAAACAAGAAATCTTGGAAATAGCCTCATCCTAGGTTTTCAACCTCGCGCCATTTTTCAGGGGCTCGAGGGTACTGAAAAAGGGGGCATCATGTCACGAGAAAAAGTTCGGGCTCGTGTCGAGGCATGGGATCAACTTCCTAAGCACCCGGATATCAGTCACTTCGGCGATCCAACTCACAATGAATGGAAGCAGTCGTTTATTGGAGATGACGTGACACCAATTGAAGGGAAATGTCCTTTTCTTCATCAAAATCGTTGAAGCTAGAATTTCATTAGGATAAAGACTTAAAACCTGAGTGGGAGAAGCCCTGCTCAGGTTTTATTTGCATTTGATGAAAAAGAAGTTCTAAGGAGTGATTGAGAATGGCTCATTTTAAAATGACTGGTGGAATATTATGTTAAAATAAAACGTAAGCGCGCGCTAGTGAGAAGCTCCGGTAAGCGGTTTCTGAAAAATGGCTCCTACCTGTAAGGTGAACCAACGATGGTTTTTTCCTGGGAGGTACTCTGATGAAGGGTCAAAAGAAAAAGGACTTCTTTAAAATACAGAATGTGTATAGGCAAAAAGTACGAGAAAAAAAGGAGCAACCTTCACCAACTGCTGAATTAAAAAGTATTGTTCTGATTCTGTTCACGTTAATTCTTATGAAGTGGCTATTTGGATTTATTTGATAGTGAGAAATGGAGGAGACATTGAATACAACCATTACCATCCAACCGTATTCTACGGATTATCAGAAGCAGGTGATTGCGCTTATTCTTCACATCCAACAGAAGGAATTTCAAATTTCTATTAGTGAAGAAGATCAGCCGGATTTGTATCGCATACCAGAGATTTATCAGAGCGGGAAAGGGAACTTCTGGATCGCAAAAGTCGACCAGCAGGTTATTGGAACGATTGGCTTATTGGATATTGGTAACAATGAACTCGCTCTTAGAAAAATGTTCGTTGATGAAACATACAGAGGAAAGACGTTTCAAGTTGCATCTACTCTTTTACAACAAGCCATGCAATGGTCGAAGGATCAATGCATTCAGCGCATTTTTCTAGGAACGACTGCACAGTTTCTCGCAGCCCATCGCTTTTATGAAAAAAATAGATTTGAGAAAATTAGTGAAAAGGATTTACCTGAATCGTTTCCTGTCATGAAAGTAGATACCTTTTTTTATCGTTTAGATTTGTAGAGGAGGCTTTTTAGTTGAACGAATTATTGAAAGGGTTACCACATTTTGAAACAAAACATCTTTATTTACGCAAAATTAACGTAGATGATCTTCCCGATATGTTTGCATATGGCTCGAATGCGAACGTATCGAAGCACGTGAGCTGGGAAACGCACCAGTCGCTCGCAGATACGAAAACATTCATGGAAATCATAGTAGACGGATATGAGCAGGGGACAAAAGCACTGTGGGGCCTAGAGCTGAAAGCGACCGGTAAACTTGTGGGAACAATTGATTTTGTTACCATTCAAGAACGACATCGAAAAGCAGAACTCGGCTATGTGCTTTCAGAGGAATGCTGGGGAAAAGGTTATATGACAGAAGCCGCCGGGCAAATCATTTCGTTTGGATTTGAAGAGCTTCAGTTAGAACGAATTCAGGCTCGTTGCTTTGTAGAGAATCAAGGTTCAGAGCGTGTCATGGAAAAGGTCGGCATGTCGTTCGAAGGCATCATGAGAAATGCCATGTACGCGAAGGGAGAGTTTCATGACTTGAAGATGTATGCGATCGTTTCTGGGGACTATTTTAGTAAGTAAAGAATTATCCAAGAGTTTAGTGGTTACGTTGTAGAAGGTTTTTTTGTAAGGAGAAAAAGACTTATTTCGAGTGGGTGAGTCAATTTAGGTGCACCCATTCTGTATTTGAGCGCCCATCATTGTTGAGCTGGCGCCATGTTAAATGTGAGGTGAAATATGAGTGAAGAAAGTTTAAGAAAAGGAAGGCGTTTCCTTGTCTATCTGGCCTTTTTCATGATTGCGGTTAGTTTGTCCTATCTCCTGGTGTATCCACTCGGATATTCGCCGCTCGGTTATGAAACGATTAACACAAAAGACGACTTAGTCGTTTTGCAGTCTGATAACTTAATAGGATTAGAAGAAGACCGGATGACCTATGTACCGCAAGAAGGAGAAGAATGGACGGTTGGGTATCTGAAAGATCTCATTCAACAACAACGAACTCAGTATTTTTTCTTTTTTACCCCATTGTTATTAGCCCTATTATGGGGAGCATTAGATCTCATGAGAAAAAAATCATGGCTGCGCGTTTTGATTCAGGGCAGTTTATACGTATTTGTTCCGACGGTATCATTGGTAACACATCTGAATAATATAAAAGACGTTTTGCAACATGCTATCTAAAGGAAATCAGCTGGTGAGCAGTAGGCACGATTATCAGCGCGGGTGTTCCAATATTCTGCTAACCCTTATCGAAAGTCATGCGTAATATGAAAGATTGTAGGAGGGTTTTTTTGAACAAAGTAATCGGTAAGTCAATTCTTGCATCTCTTTTTATAGGACTAATTGTGTGGGGAGCTAGTGCAATCTTTTCTTTTTCATATGTGAATTGGAGTTTTCTAATTGGGCTCGGATTATCAGTGATTCTTTATTTGTTGAATAGTAGCGGAGGAGTTCTATCAAATGTTACAAATTTTGAAGCGAGTGAAGCAGGAGGGAAAATTCAAAAGGATCGTGAACTAAAAGTGAATGTTGGAGCGGTGTTTTATGGTTCCGTCCTCTATACGCTAATTAGTTTGATTTTGACGGTTATGACTTTCTATTAAACGTCGTTAAAAAGTTTTAAGGAGTGAGAGAATCGTTGAGCATACTTAATGAGAGCACGCTGAGGAAAGAAAACGATGAAACGTACCGTGAAATCTTTCATGACATCGTCGATATGATGCATCAGGATTACGCAGGTTGTAAGGATAAGGCGGACTGGGATCAACCAACAGTTTATTTAAATCAGTGCAAAGATATGGATGAAACTAAATTTGTTAACCTCGTGCAAAGCTATTTGTTGGACTTTAAAGATTTACATACTGGATTTACCGATCTTCATAAACAGAAAAAGGACATAGGATTCACAGTACGAAGGTTTGAAGACGGTCTTTTTGTAACATCTTCAAATGTCGGGGAATTACAGAGAGGTGATCAGATCATTTCGCTAGATGGAAGTGGGGTTTCAGAAATAGCTGAAAAATATAAACGAGAGCTTCGAACGCCCATTCATGAAAGACAAAAATGGGAACCGGTATTATTAGACTTTAACGTAGTGGAAATCGAATCGAAACGAGGAGATAGGTACTCCTTAGCATTAAGTAAATACGAACCGGTTCCATACAAACCTGAATACAAGATCCAAGAATTACAGAAAGATATTCTTTATTTGAAGGTAACGGATTTTATGAATCATGATGCGATTCATCAATTGATTCGTAGTCACGAGGAAAGTCTATCAACCTATCCCTTTCTCATTATTGACGTTCGACTGAATAGAGGGGGGAGTGATCTTGCTTATTTTGAATTGTTGCCTTATCTATTCGATGGAGAAAAGGTAGACATTAGTGATTTATTAGATGAAACCATTTTGACGAACTGTACGGATCGAAATGTAAGGTTACGGATTCAAATGCTTGAAGGCGCGTTAACTTCAATCGAAGATGAAGGAACCCGCCGTCAGATTTATATGATGATCAAAGAATTAGAAAATCATCGAGGAGAGGGGTTTGTCGAACTTAACTTATCCGAATTAGAAGAGGACCTTGTCTTTGAAACCAAACCTGGCCCTAGGAAGGTGATCATTCTATCAGACGTTTACTGTGGAAGTTCTGGTGATTCCTTTGTGGAAACGTGCAACCATTCATCGAAGGTGACTGTCATGGGCAGACCTACTTTAGGAATGAATGATTACGCGAACGTTGCATTTGAAGTGTGGCATAATCGATTTCAACTAATGTATCCTACTTCAAAGTCTTCTCGTGTTGAGGAAGGAAAAGGGATGAGTGGAAAAGGGGTACAACCTGATATTTATGTTCCCTGGACTCCCTCACATTTACAACAAGATGTTGACTTGAACAGAGCCATTCAGGAGATTTACAGGGAGGAAATAGAAGACTGAAAAGGGGGCGGAAGATGAAGCGGCTTATCGTTTTTTTAGGATTAGCCTTGTTGCTTGCAGCTTGTGGGAATGAAGAAAGTGGTGGAGCGAAAAGCGAGACTTCGTTAGTGATTGAACCTGCTGATTTATCTGAGCGGGAGCAAGCGATCGTAAATCAAATGGGGGTGGATTTTCAAACCTTTTATACCGTTGATGGTGATCTAAAGAAGGGAGAAGTGCTGGAGACTTCGATTGATGTGTATGAAAATGGAAAAAGAGAAGATATGATTTCTTCGGTTTCAAACTCTGACGACTACGAATTCAATCAGTCTCTTCACTCCTTTCAGCTCCTAATGGAAGAAAAGGAGGCTTTTCTCACAATCGGAGAACCGAGCGGATATGTGAGAGGTACTGAGTTTCTTCCTGATGATCTTGGAAGTTATAGCTTTGTTAGTCTAGAAGATAAAGTCACATTGAAAAGAGGCGAACCTATCTATTTAGCTTACCTCGTTGGAACAAGTCAAAATGAGTTATCAACAGAGGTTAATGAAGAGAAAACAGCACTACCGAAATCCGTTCAAGAGGCAGAATATGCTGTTGTATTTAAGCTCGAAATAAAAAATGAGCAATAGAAAGACTGTAAGTGCCTATCTTCTAAGAGATAGGCTTTTTTTAGTAGGTATGTAGAACCAAACGTACAATGAAAATTAAGTGTAATGGCGCCTTGGGGAAGCTTATGTATTTTCACCTATAAATGGAAACACTAAAATTCAGGTTAATGTCCTTCTTTTCAGGGTAGGAAATAGAAGGATTAAAAACTCTTAAGAATAGAATGGTGATCACATGGGGCTCCTTTACTATATAAAAAAATATTTGAAGATGTCGAGACGACAGCGAAAAAGTGAACTGAAATCAACAATCTGGTTTATGCCATTTTGGTATATTGTTGGAGCGGTTTGCTTATCACTTTTGACTTACTATCTCGATTATGTCGTCGATGTTAGCTTGTATCTCCCTGTTGGAATTGGTTTCAGTGGACAGACCCTGCAGGTACTTCTAAGTGCACTTGTAGGAGGCGTGCTCACCTTAAGTGCGTTCACACTAAACTCCTTGCTTGTTGCTTTGACAACGTTTAGCGGGCAGTTCTCTTCTAAAATGCTTGTAAACTTTGTCAGTGATCGAGCAACTCAGCACGTTCTTGGTATTTTTAATGGTAGTTTCATTTACGTGCTCTTAAACTTCTTGTACGTCACGCATGGAGAAGAGGAATATGTGGTCGCAACGCCGGTCTTATCCATTCTAACCGCCGTTACCGCTGCAATTACGTTTATTTATTTTATCAACCATACCGCCACTTGGATGCAAGTTCATAACATCAGTTTTAATATGAATACCAAGTCAAAGTTGGTGCAGGCGTCTCTTGAGGAAGAATTAAAGCCCTATCACCTTGACAAGAACGTAGGGAAGGATGATCTCCCTTCAGAATCTGATGGAAAGGTTATCAAAACCAACCAATCCGGTTATCTGCAAGTCGCAGACTTTTCAAGATTAATGAAACAAGCAAACAGAGACGATGTCCTCCTAAAATTCGATGTTAGAATTGGAGATTTTGTGATCGCGGGCACCCCCCTGATTACGTATTGGGAACGTGGACAAGTCATGAATCCCGATTACTACCTAAAGTCGATTGAAATTGGTGTGAAACAAACAGAAATTCAAGATCTTGAGTACGGTCTAATCAAGCTTGCTGAAGTAGCGATTAAGGCGTTGGGACACAATGACCCACTAACCGTTACAAATACAATCCATCAGATTGCAGACTTATTGAAAAGCATTGGCCAATCTAAGAATTTCTCACCCTACTTGTTCGACGAGGACCAGGAGCTTCGGATCATTTTAAATCAAAAGGATTTTGGTTATTACCTTCATAGAGGTTTTGCCTCAATTCGAGAGTATGCAGACCAGAACTCCATCATTATCACGGCGCTCTTAACCATGGTCGCCCAGCTAAGTAAAACAATGGATCGGGTGGCTCACAAAGACCTTTGGGAGTTCGCTCGTCAGACGATTTTGGGTTTTGATAATTACAGCTTGTATGAAAACGATTGTTTGTCTATTTTAGAACCATTAGCCGAACTTGCGAAAGTGACGGACAATGAAGAGGACTACCTGTTTCTGCTTGAATACATGTTGCAACGCGTTAGTTCAAAGAGTGCTTCAAAGATACCTTCTACTTAAACCGTTAACGAACGGGACCCTATCTCCGATAGGGTCTTTTTTATAAGAAAAGATTGAGTTCTTTCCTCTCCTTTGAAATAATTGGTAACGGGAGGGGGGGATTTGGCTGGCCGATGGTTGGAGAAACGTTTAATAGTGGGATTTATTTTTATAACTAGAATCTATTTTACGAATAGTCTCAGTCTGTATCATTTTTTATTAACCTTAATTCTGCTCCTCTACATCTATTCAACTAATGAGAAACAACACTCTCTTTATTGACCAGTTTGGCTACAGAGAAAGGGGTGTAAGGATGAATAAAATCGCGATCATCGGATCCGGTGGCTCAGGGAAATCGACGCTGGCTAGACAAATGGGAGAAAAGCTAAATATTCAGGTGTGGCATTTAGATAGCTTACTTTGGAAACCCAATTGGGAACCTACAACAAAAGAAGAACAGATGACCATTCAAAAAAAGGTAATGAAACAAGAGCGCTGGATCATTGACGGAAATTACAATGGCACGATGGAGATGAGGTTAGACGCTGCTGACACCATTATCTTCCTTGATCAATCGAGGGTGATTTGTGTGTATCGTGTTTTCAAAAGGATGCTGAAATACCGTAACAAAACAAGACCCGATATGAAAGAAGGATGCACGGAGAGACTGGATCTTAACTTTTTGAAATGGATTTGGGACTACCCTAATACGAAGAAGCCCTTGATTTTAGACAAGCTTGGAAAACGCCTGGAGGAAAAGAACATTTTTATTTTAAGTTCCAGACAGGAAGTGGTACGTTTTTTGGAAAGGATAAAGGAATAGTCATACATAAATTATGATAGAAAGTTGGTCGTTGTATGAAAAAGAAACTTATCATCGGTATGGTAACAAGTGCCCTAGTATTGTCTGCTTGTGGAAATACATCTGACGATTCCAGCTCCGAGGCGGCAGTGGAAAATCAATCACAAAATCAGCCAGCCACAAACGAAGATTCAGTTAATGCTGAGTCGACTGGGAATGCTTCCAAGAATGCCGGCAGCACTTCTGAACAAACGGATACAGAGGAAAGTGAATCGAGTGCAGCCGAGGCCGATACAGAAGCAAAGAATGAAGCATCATCAGAAAATGAAGAAAATTTGAAGGAAGACTACCTTAAGAAGTTGAATCAAGCTACAAAGGAATTAGAAGAAAAGAAAAATCAGATGGATGATGATTCTACCTATGCGATGAAAAACATGGAAGGAGAGCGCTTTGATGTTTTAGATGGATTATTAAATGAAATCTATGGCGTCTTAGAGAAGCAGCTGCCTGCTGACGAAATGGAAGAGTTAAGAAAGGAACAGCGTGAATGGATCGAATACCGCGACAAAACAGCCAAAAAGGCTTCTCTAAAATATGAAGGCGGTACGATGGAGCAATTAGAATACGTTGCAGTCGAGAACGATCTAACAGAAAAAAGGTGCTATGAATTAGTGAAAACTTATATGGAATAACCTGAAGGAGGAATGAGCGAATGGCTAAGAGTGCTGAACGATCACCTGAGGAAAGGGATAGTTTACTTCAAACTTTAAAACAACGTTTTGAGAAGAATATGGATCGTCATAAAGAGGTTGAATGGACGACTGTTGAGGATAGGCTATTAAATGATCCTGAAAAATTATGGTCATTACAGGAAATGGAGAAAACGGGTGGAGAGCCAGATGTGGTGGGGGCAAATGAGAACGGGGAAATTGTTTTTTATGACTGTTCACCGGAAAGTCCAAAAGGACGGAGAAGTGTTTGCTACGACCTGGAAGCACTGGAATCAAGAAAAAAGTTTAAGCCTGAAAACAACGCGATGGATCTGGCATCTTCTATGGGAATCGCGATATTAACTGAAGAGGAATACCGAGCGTTACAGAAACTTGGCGAGTTTGATTTGAAAACGTCAAGTTGGGTGCAAACTCCCGCAGAAATGCGAAAGCTTGGCGGTGCGCTTTTTGGCGATCGTCGCTTTGGGCATGTTTTCATCTATCATAATGGAGCAGAATCCTACTATGCTGCCAGAGGGTTTCGTGGCTCGCTTATAGTTTAAAGAAATGAGTCAACTCGTGTGACGATAAGGAGATTAAGATGACAATCATTGAAAAGTCTACTTTAGGAGCAACACCTTTTCAACAACTATTAGGTCATAACCCAGAGGCCATGACGGCATGGGCGAAATTAGGAGACGTATTGGAAGGTAATCAGTCGCTCACTTCGACGTTGAAGGAGCAGGTAAGAAGAACGTTAGCACAGAGTAACGGATGCGAATATTGCAAAGCGAAAGGGAAGCCAGATCCTCGTTTATTCGATGAGAAAACCTCGGTAGCAGTCGGCTTTGCGGAAGTATACATCAAGCTGAATGGAGACGTACCCTCATCCATTAGTAACGTATTGAAAGAATCGTTTACCGATCAAGAAATAAGTGAGCTTTTTGCGTTTATTTGTTTTACAACCGCTCAGCAACACTTTGGTGCTCTTATGAAGCTTGAACCAGCTGATTCCCCATGGGAGAAGATGCTCCATGAGTAAAGGATTGTTACATCTGGAAGGACTAGTCGTTTTAATAGGTTCGATCTATTTCTATTCTTTGATCGACGGAAGCTGGTGGCTGTTCTTCCTTTGTCTATTGCTCCCTGACTTATTTATGCTTGGGTACGTACATAACAAAGGAACAGGTTCGATGATCTATAATATCGGTCATACGTACGTCATTCCACTCCTCTTACTTATGGTAAGTGTTGGTTTGAAGCAGGATTTACTTCTCGCATTAAGCGTTATATGGATGGCACATATTGGCATGGATCGAACGTTAGGATATGGCTTAAAGTATCTCTCAGATTTTAAAGATACGCACCTACAAAAAGTTTAGGCTAAAAGACGTCGAGGGACGTCTTTTGCTTCTAATGTAAACGATCATCACGCTTATCAATAAATAGCGAACCATCCTTCTGTATTTCCGCATAAAACACATCGGAGACTGACTGAATCCCTTTTGCATGTAGTTGTTGGAGTAACCAATCCTCATCTACCTTCATTTCGTTTAGAGACTGATGGTTTAGTTGACCATCTTCAATCAAGGGGGCAGGGATCGGATAAATGGTTTGCGCTTTTGAGGTGATTCCTTGATCTCCTTTGGTGATCGGTTGTTTGGTTTCTTTCTTTAAAACGGACAACGTTCCATCGGTTTCAAAAATCGCATAGTCAACGTCTTTCAGAGAAAAGACGTTCTTTTTTCGTAGCAAGAGATTAAGGGCATCGATGTCAAGACGAAGTTTATGAAGCTCTTTCTCCATAATTTCTCCGTTACGAACCACAATCCTTGGGTTCCCCTCTACGCCCATGCGAAATGATTTCGACTTCAAGTCACCATAACCCATAAGAATGGTGAATAGCGTCCATGCGACGAGCGCAATTATTCCATTTCTAACACTTAAAGAAGAGTCAATGGCGAGGGAGGCGCCTAATGTTCCAAGTGCAATTGAGGAAACGAAGTTAAAAAAGGTCATTTGTGAAATTTCTTTTCTACCCATAATCCTTGTTAATAAAAGTAAAGAGATAAAGGATAGAGCAAGACGTAATAGCAATTCACCAACACCCATTATTTTTCTCCTTTCTAAAAAGCATGATGTCTCTTTAGGATGTGTTCGTTTTAGAATTGCATACAATTCTCCCTAATGAAACTTCTCTCCATTCCAAATCGTATCTAGATTAAATGGAATAAAAAGAATTTTATGTAAATCTCTTTCTGCGAAGGAGTGATAGGTTTGGACGGTTACTTACTTCTGGAATTGCGATCGTTGTGACTGTCCTCAACGCCTTTAAAGGGTATGATCGATTTCTACATGCAAATAAAGGACTAAATCCACACACCCTTTTCGTGAAATGTTCCCATTGTGGCACTTTGAATAAAAGACACGATGATCAACAGTGCACAGAATGCTACATCTCGTTCTAAGCCGGCTTAATAGGAGGAGAGAAATGAAAAAGAAACGAACAATGACAGCGTACATTGGGACTGTATTGTCTGTTCTTTTCTTCATTACCTTAACCGTAGATCCATTTCGACAATGGATTTTTCAATTCCTTTCAAAACGAGAAGTGAATGACTCGAATGTGTTCAGTGGAACATCGAATTATATGATAACGAACAAACTTGTTTAAATGCAGCCTCTTTTTGTAAGGATCATTTCCAATTGGTTGATCCCGTTGGTACCCAGCTCATTGCTAACTAGAGTTTTTACTGAGGTGACCGTCTTGAAGAAAATTGTACTAATCGTAACCGTTTTGTTTTTATTATTAATCCTAATGACGCTTGGACCTTACAACCCGTTCTTAGAATTCAGTGAAGAAAAGAGCCTAAGAGAGTTCATTACGGATGACCATCAGTTCAAAGGGGAGGAAATTGTAGAGATTGATTATAGAGGTTCAGATACGTATTACCTCCAAACGAAAGAGGACGATCAAGTAAAGCATTATATTGTCATGAGGTACGCTACTTCCATGATGAATGGTCATTGGAAAGTATTTGAACAAAGTTCCATTGAAAATCAGTTTTGACTATTTGTAAAAGGAGTGTGGAATTGGAGACGTTTTGGCTAAAGCTCATATTCATTCTATTTCTTTTATGGGCGATCCTTCACTATAGCAACAAGGGTTTGCGGAAGTGGCTCCAGGTAGATAAGAGAAAAATGTTTTCTTATCATCATGTGAATGCAAGGCATCGAAGAATTGATTGGACAATACGGATCGGAGTCATGTTGTTATTAATCGTTAGTTTAGTTATCAACCTAGAGCGTATTCCTCAAGATCCGCTCTGGTATTTGCAAACGCATATCATTCTGTTTGCATTTATTGTTATTTCTGAAACGGTGACTGCTATTATGGAAAAACGCTATGCGGAGAATAAACATGATTATCTTTTTACTCTTTTCCAACTAGGGGTGATTGTGACCTCCTCACTTGTACTTTATTTCACCGATTTTTTTGGACTTATTTAAGTTGGTGGGATTTATTTTAATATGCTGTAAAGGGACTCTTATCAATAGGGAAAACCTTCTTATTTTTGAGTCGAGAAGAGAACCACAAAGCCAGGGGAGGCCTTGATATGAATGTCGGCTTATTTATCATTGGAATGGCTCTCTTAATCGTTTCTTATTTGGTGGGGATGAAGAAACAAACGTGGCTACTCGTAGGTTTTAATGAAAAAATAGTGGAAAACAAGTCATTACTCGGAACGATTGTGGGTCTGCTGTTTTTTCTGCCATTAGGGATTCTAACCATTGGAATTAGTTTAGTTGAATTTGACTATAAAGGTTTGGTGATTGGTATCGCAATGGTCGTTCTATATGCAGCTGTTGCGATTTTCATTAATCGAAAGTTACTAAATTCATAAATTGGTGTTACCTTAGGAGATGATGAGGGTGATCGTAGTTAAGAAAGCTTTGACTGAGCATGTGAATGGAATCGTTTCGGTTTGCTCCAATGGATACCGCGACACATATGAGGAAACGCATGCGAAGGCATACATCGAACGAGTGATACGTGACTTTTACAACAGAGATCGAATTCTAAAAGAAGTCACTCACACGACGAGAGAATGGAACGGATGGTTTGTGGCTTTAGATGGAGACAACGTTGTGGGAGCGATTGGCGGTGGTATGATTGGATTAGAAGAAGGGGAAGTATTTGTTCTTTATTTAGATCCAAATCGTAAGCGAGAAGGGATCGGTTCGAAATTGTTAAATGAATTAACAAAGAATCAATTACAAAGAGGGGCAAGAGAACAATGGGTTTCCGTCTCGAAAGGGAACGTGAAGGGCATCCCCTTTTATGAAGCAGTCGGCTTTAGGGTACAGTCTGAACAGGAGAGTTACAGTAATCTTGAAGAAGAAGTGTATACGTCGCTTCGTTATCGACGGTCATTATAAAGAGAAAACGCGACCGATCGGCGCGTTTTCTTTTATCCCCTTAATTGATTTTTGAAAAATAATACCGTCTCAAGCTCATCTTCTCGATCTTTAAATAGCTTGAGCTGCTTTCCGACAGCAATAGCGAATTCAATATAGGCATTTCCTTCCGCTGTAATGAGGTTCTCGCATACCGTCACATCTGCTTTGCTTTTTAATTCCGAATGAAAATAGGGAGGAAACTCTGAGGTATCCATTGAGGTTGAATACGCCCGATTTCTTAATACAGAGCTTGCTCCTAGTAGTGTGGAAGCACCACAAATAGCCGCGATCCATTTGTTTTGTTGATCAAAAGCTTGTATAAGTGAACGCAGTTCTTCCTCATGCAGTAGCGGTTCAGGATCACCGCCAGGAATGATGAGAATGTCGTAATGCTGAACCTGACATTGCTCAACAGGCTGGCTTACTCTCACCGTGAAATTCCCACTGTGTGTTACTTCGTTTGTTAAAGCGGTTGTTTCAATCTCAACATTGGTTTCACTAAATAGGTAGGAAAGCGTGCTAATTTCCCAATCAACATAGCCATCGTATAAAAAGAATAAGGCTTTCACTGTATTTTCACCCTTTCAAATCGTTTTGCTTTATTAATTAGAATTTTAGCATAATTTCGAATCTATAATTGAATCATTTTCGTTATTTTGAAATAATTGGAACTGTGTCTAGGAGTAAAGAAATCACAACAAGAAAGGCGGCTAAACCGTGTTCTGGTTCATAGCACTTTTTGATGAAGAGACGGAAGCAAAGGTGAAAGAAATCTGGAGAGAGCTGAAGGAACAAGGTCTTTCTTATTATATCGATGAAGTGAAGGATGGGAGACCCCACATAACGCTTGCAAGTTACGAGCATTTAGATCGGGAAGAATACATAAGAGAAATCGATACGTTTTATGATCGGGTTGAAAAAATGGAGATTATGTTTAATATGGTTAGTTCATTCTTGAACTATGGAACGATTTTCATAGCCCCCACTGTAACAAAAGATTTACTCGCAATTCATTCCGCTCACCATCAACATTTTGAAGACTTTAATGGAAGTGTGAACTCCTTATATTTTCCTGGTCAATGGATCCCCCATTGCACCGTAGCAAATCAGCTTGAGCCTGATGATTTAGCCAATGTGTTTCAGTATTGTTTTACTGAAGTTCAACCTTTCCGTGGCAAAATTGAAGCCGTTGCTTTAATTGAAGTAAAAGAAGAGGACGAGGAAGGGATGAATGCCCCCGTTATTTATACAAAACACCTTACCTAATGATTTTTCGTTCATTACCAACACATGTGGTGTTTTTGCTCGTATTCAAATGAATCAAGGATAGAGTCATGGAACGTAACAGATGTTAAAACTTGTATAGCGTAAGAAGTTTACTCCTTGTTAGTAGGTGCATGGCATGCTAGTAGGGGAGGTGCTTGATTAAAAAAAGGAAATCCCGTGTTGTTTAAATCGGGATTTCCTTCTTTTTGTTCTTAAAATTCCTCATAGGTAGCGGGATCCTGATCGTTGATGCGACCATTGGGACGCGTTAATTCAGCCATCATGCCCATTTCAGTTTCGTTTAAATGGAAGTCGAAAATGGAGAGGTTCTCACGCTGACGTTCCGGAGAAGCAGATTTCGGAATCGGGATGGATCCTAATTGATAATGCCAGCGCAGAATGACTTGTGAAGCTGATTTGTTATGCTGTTTCGCGATCTGGGCGATTGTTTCATTTTCCAAAATGTCATTCACTCGTGCTAGAGGACTCCAAGATTCCGTTTGAATATTGTTTCGCTCGTGGTATCTCCTTTGTTCTTCCTGATTAAAGAAAGGATGTAGTTCAATTTGATTAATACTAGGCTTCACACTCGTTTCATTTTCCAATTGTTCTAAGTGTTCAGGAAGGAAGTTACAGACACCAATCGAGCGAATGAGGCCCCATTTCTTAGCGTCAATTAACGCTTGCCAGGCTTCTACAAAATGGCCTTGCTTCGGGTTAGGCCAGTGAATGAGATACAAATCATAGTAATCCAAATTTGCGCGGTAAAGTGATTCTTGAATAGCCGTCACAGCTTTATCGTATTCCTGATACCGCCCTGGTAATTTCGACGTCACGCGCAATTCATTTCGTGGAATCGTGCTACGACGAATCGCTTCACCAACCGTTCCTTCATTCTCATAATTATACGCAGTATCAATGAGACGGTAGCCAACATCAATCGCGCTAGTAATTCCTGTTGCACCATTATTTCCATTTAACTTATAAGTTCCGAACCCAATTGCTGGTAGAGTAAGACCATCATTTAATGTGATTTCTGGGATGGATTGCTTCATCAGTGCTCATTCCCTTCTTAAGTTCATAACTGTTCTTTTAACTAGTACCTCGTGGGAAAAATTGCAAACCTATGTAAGCGTCAATTTAAAACAATTGGAAAAAATGCTAAACGGCTCTAGAGAGCTTACTGTTAAGCGAGTAAGCTCTTTGATTTACAACTAACGTATCAATTTTGCATTTTCATAACAGTTTGTATGTGGTTCAGGAGGAATGAGTCCTCTGCGTATGATTTCAGATGTTAACATTTCGATAAATGCATGATCTAATTGCAACTTATGCGCATCACAATAGGCAATCATTAATTCCCGATTTGTGAGAAACATCATGTGCGATGACCTCCTTGGTTTGTTGTGATTGAAACGATTAAAGATGTGCTACTCATTTTTGATTGGGAACATAATCAAGGTAATGAAGCAGTACCCTTTTTCCTTTTAATCGCTTTTCCATATAGGTAACAAATAAGGAAGTACAGGAGGCATCGACATAATGATTTTGGACGATTTCATCGACAGCTGATTGAACCGAACGCTTTGGACGATAGGGGCGATCCATTGTCATAGCCGTATAGCTATCGATTATACGGAGTACTTTCACCACGAACGGTAGCTGATCACTTTCCATTCGGTCGGGGTAGCCAGTCCCATCTCGATTTTCGTGATGATGCAAAATAAGGGAAGGCTCAATCTCTATTTCAGGATAGTCACTTAGAAGCTCCAGCCCAAGTTCAGGATGTTGTTCGAGCTCATTTTTCTCAGAAAGGGTTAGTGGTCCATTTTTGGAAAGGAGTTCTTTTGCGATAAGCAAATTTCCAATGTCATGTAGAAGAACGGATTGCAGTATACGTGGCTTTAATAATGATTGAAAATGATGATGCAAGCAAAAATCAATAAAATAGCTGGTGGTTTGTACTGAGTGATGAAAGGTGTGCAAATCGTGATAGCGAAGAAGTTCCATCAAACGTAACGATTGGGAAGAAAATAGCTGTGCGTGCCCGTGAAATGTACACTTTTTCATGTTCATTCTCCTCTTTAAGGAGCCGGTTGCACTACTTGCTCCCTACCATTCAAGTGCCCAGCTAAAATGATAGTTCATCGCATTCTCTTTTGATTTATTTTAATGAAAGTAAAGGAAAATTCCTTATCTAATCAATACCATAAAAAGACGGATTTGTTAACAGATTTATGTTCGATTAGATTAACCCTATTGGGAAACCCTGATATAAATCAATAGGTTTTTTAGTAAAGAATTGAATGAATTTCCCAATACAAAATTATCCATATATGAGCTATGATTTTACTATACTCATTTGATGAAAAACAGATGAGGAAATATACATATCAAGGAGGAGAAAAAATGAAGAAGCTCGCAAAATTTGCAACGATTTCATTTGTTTCAGTCGGGTTGTTAGCTGGCGCGGTACAAGTAGGTACACCAACAGTTGAAGCGAAAGGTCCTGTCGTCAATGCGCCAGCTGGTTGTTATGGACCGGTTTATTATACGGTGAAATACGGGGATACCTTATCACAAATCGCCTATAAATATGGGTTATCAACCAGCTATCTTGCTTCACTGAACAATATTTCAAATCCTAACCAAATATACGTTGGTCAAAGGTTAAAAGCCTACAACTGTAATTAAGAAAGTAAAAGAGCTTACGAATCAGTCTCATTCGTAAGCTCTTTTTTTCTTATTAAACTAATGATCAATAAAATCAGCGGAATACCGAATACAAAAAAATAACTTGCGGTTGCATGAATGTTTGATAGGGGTTTAATAGTGAACATGTTATGAGGAATAAGTGAAACACCAAGTATAAGTAAAGTGGTTATGATAATGGGCAACGACGCGCTCTTTCGTTTCGTAAGGGTTTTAACCCCTTCTGAAGAGATATACAAATATGATCCAAATGAGGTTAAAACGGAGACTGTCCAGATCGATAGAAATAAGAGATCAATCCGGTCGATGATGAGAAAAGAAATTCCTTTTAACATATAAACGGTAGGATCTTGTATTGCTTCAAACTGACCGGGGCTAAAATAAGCGTACGTAGTAAGCGTAATGATGGTGTAAAAGCAAGTTACAGCAACATTTGAGAGGGTTAAGCTTACGAGAGCTGCCTTTCCTTTGTTTTGCAAATAAGGATAGACAAATAAAGCCATTTCAAATCCAATCATTGAAAAAAAGCCTTCAGGTGCGGCCTTAAAAATCGGAATAAATCCATCTTCAGCAATGGGTAAAATATACCGTATATCTGAATACCTTAGTGTGATTAAGATCATGACAATGAGAGGGACGACTAAAATAGTGATGAATTGATTAAAACGTCCGAGCACTTTTACTCTTCCTGAGACGAGGTATGCTCCTGAGACGGAAAGGAGGGAAAGGACGATAATTGAAGGCGTTCTTGGCAGAATCCAGGTTTTGATGGAGATTTGAAAAAGCTGTAGCACAAGGATCGCGGTTAATCCCGCAAACATGATGTATCCAATTGAAATCAATGTTCCGATCCATTTACCAACAATTTTTGGAGCGTACTCATATAGCGATAAGGTTGAGAACCTTTTGCTCAGAAAATAAAGTGTGAAAATAACGAATTGAAAGCCGATTCCTGCCAGAATAATTGAGATCCATCCGTCTTTTCCTGCAGCAGAGTGAAGTGTGCTTGGTAAGGAAAGGATGCCTACACCCACTTGTGTCTGGAAAATGATAAAGAGAAATTGAACAGAATTAATTTGCTGGCTCGTTTTCATCTCTACTCCATCTCCGATCCGTCCCGCCATTACTACTACTATCCCCAGCATCGATCAAAACATGCGATTCATTGGCTATTTCCGTTTCTATTATTTAGAAAATAATGGATTTAGTTGCATGGAACAGGGGTATAAAAAGGTAAATTTACCTTTTAGAGGAGGAGAAGTAGTGAAAGATGCAACAATATCGTTTTATGAATCAAAAGGGAGATTACTACTATTAACGATTGGAAGTTTGTTATTTGGAGGAGCGGGAGTGTACTTTTCCTATGTTCTATTTGAAGAAGGAAGCTTCTTCATTGCCTTAATTTTGCTCATTTGTGGCGTTTTTTTTCTATTCTTTCTTACGATGCATGCAAAGAAACTAATGACCGGTGAACCTCATGTTGTGATGACACCCGAATCTTTACAACTTTACGTTGTACCATCAGAAAAGATTACCTTTCCATGGGAAGATATTGAAGGCTGTCTTCCTTATCAGATTGAAAGTAATACGTTTATTGGATTAGTTTTAAAGGATGAAGAGCGTTACGCAAGCCTCATGCCTAAAAAGGTAGCAAAACTTTCCCGAATGAGTGTAAAGATGGGATATCCTCGCTATAATATTGTTTTTTCTCATTTAAAGGAAAAGGAGCTTCTTCTTGAAGAGCTAGAAAAAAGAGTGGGGATTCTCGAAATCGTTGAAGAAGATAAGCACTACAATGACGAAAGAGCATGAAAACAAATTCTATGCCCTTTCTGACAGCTTAATAAAGAGATCGGTCAATAATTTTGCAGCATAAATGACGAATAAATAGGCAGCTAACAAGACGAACCAGTTCGTATATAGCTCAAATAAGTGTAAGCCAATTAACAGTGGTTTAAAGATAAATGTAAATGCAATGGCTGAAAGCGTTCCATATAGCCAATAATTTTTCTCCTTATTTAGGCACCACTGATAGAGAAAAACAAAACAAACTGGAATGAAAGAAGCGTCGATACTAACGCTTGATGGCAGTTGTGGGATGGCGATATAAGGATAATCCCACCAGGATTTTCGTACTCCTAAAGCATCTAAATAGGCAGCGAGAACGTGAACGGAAAAACCAAAAAAACCGAGAAGAAAGATTTTCTTACGGTCAATAAACAGAAACAGTACGATCAAAGGGATAATGAGCATCGCTAAGATGACCCAGAATTGCCACGTGCTATAGTCAGAGAACTGGCGCCAGTACTGAATTGTCGTACTCTCCAGTTCCTTTTTTAACGATACGATGTGCTCAAATTGCTTCTCGCGATCCATGATGAAGACCTCCTTTACAGGTAGTATTTAACGATGGAGGTCTGGCTATTACAGTTTAAAGAAACTTTTACATACGAAAAGGAAAGTGTGGAGTCAGTAGAGAATTAACATGCTATATTCCTTATTAGAGGTGATAAGATGGTTCGAACAGCGAAGCAGGTGTTTGTTAACTTACCAGTGAAGGATCTTGAGAGATCCATCACATTTTTCAATGAAATAGGTTTTGAATTCAATCCGCAATTTACTGATAAGAATGCTACATGCATGATCCTCAATGAGAATACGTTTGTGATGCTACTCGTTGAAGAGTTCTTTCAAACCTTTACTGACAAAGAGCTTGTGAATGCAAATTCTTCTACAGAGGTCATTATGGCGATTTCAGCAGAAAGTCGTGATGAAGTGGATGAGATTGTCCGTCGTGCGATCATTGCCGGTGGTAAGCCCTCAAATGACGTTATGGATCACGGCTTTATGTACAGCTGGAGCTTTCAGGATGTTGATGGACATCTATGGGAAGTGATGCATATGGGCGAAGAAGGCTAACTAGACAATGAAAAACCTCATCCCTTTATAAGTGGGATGAGGTTGATTTTTATTCAGCCACAACAAATTCGAAGTTACCTTCAAACTTAACATCTTTGCCAAGCAAGAAACCGCCAGTTTCTATCGCTGCATTGTAAGTCATGCCATATGCTTCACGGTTGATTTTCCCAGAAACATCAAAGCCGGCAACAGTGCTTCCATCTAATGGGCTTTTCGATTTACCGTTATATTCAACAGTAAAGGTTTCTTCTTTCGTAACCCCTTTTATTGTAAAGTCGCCTGTAACGACATATTCATCATCAGATTTCTTCGTAATAGACTTACTAACAAACACCATGTTTGGATAGTGATCTGCTTCAAAGAAATCACCAGAGCGAAGGTGAGCGTCACGGTCTTCATTACCTGTGTTGATCGATTTTACTGGTATAGTGACTTTAATGCTTGCAGCTGTAAGATCATTTAGATCGCCAGTGAAATCAACGTTAAAGTTCGTAAATTCCCCTTTTGCTTTTGAAACCATCATATGCTTAATTTGAAAATCTAAACTGCTGTGAACCTGATCAAGTGTTAAAGTTGTCATAATAAAATTCCTCCTCAAGAATGTGTGCTTTTTAGTATGAATTAAAGATATCTCATTTTTATCTTGAAGTCAAGATGTTTTATTTCGAGATATTTGTCGAAGAAACCACCGTATCCTGGACCGGATACGGTGGGAGAGTTGCTAATTGGCGACCTTTTCATCGACAACGATGTCATGCTTACGCTGCTTTTTTGATTTTCTAAAATAAAGCAATTCGTAAAACACAGGCACGATCACAAGTGTCAGGACCGTAGCTCCTGAAAGTCCACCAATAACAACAACTGCAAGAGATTTTGAGACAAGACTGCCATCTTCAGCATGACCGAATAAGAGTGGAAGCATCGCACAAATGGTGGCGATCGCTGTCATAATGACCGGACGAAGACGCGTGCTACAAGCTTCCATAATGGCGTCACGAATGATCATCGTTTCTTCATTTTGTTTCACGCGATCAATTAACACGATGGCGTTTGTAACAACTATTCCGATGAGCATTAATGCGCCAATTAGTGCGGTAGCATCTGCCGGAACACCGGAAATGAGCAAACCTAGCACAGCTCCAATGGAGGCTAGTGGAAGTGTCATGAGGATCGCAAGTGGTGCGCGAAGCGTTTTAAAAGTGAGCACCATAATTAAGTAGACGATTAATATGGAAGCTAACATGGTGATGCCAAGATCTTTAAAGTCATCAGCCTGCTGCTGTGAAGCACCGCCTGTATCAAGCGTGATGCTACTTGGTAAATCAAGATCCTGTACTTTTTCATCAATATCTTGTGCAATAACTGAAAGTTTTTCAGGTGTAACTTCTGCTGTAATTCTCGCATACAAATCCCCATCTTTATGAAGAACCGTGCTCGGCTTTTCTTCTTTCGTAATGGATGCAACTTGGGAAAGTGGGACAACCCCATTTGCGGTTGCGAGTGTAAGATCGTTCAGTTCCGAAAGCGAGTCCGGATCAATTCCAGCATGAATAAAGACTGGCGTTTGTTGTTCTTTCAGCTCAATGGACCCGATTGGCTGAGGACTAACCAGGCTTCGAATTTGCATGGCTGTCTGCTGGGCATTGGCTTTTTCCGTGTTTACTTGAATCGTGTAGACGGGAGAGGTTTTATCCTGGTTGCTTGAAACTTTCTGGACACCGTCCACTTCTTTCATTTCTTCCATCAATTGATCAGAAGCGGTTAGAATTTCATTCGCATTGTTTCCAACCACATCATACGTAATGGAAGAGTTGGAAGACCCGCCAAACATGGATGAAGGACTCGCTTCAATTGTTACGTTCTTTTCATCCTTTTTCGCCTCATTAACTTGATCGATAAATGTCTCCGCATCCGCATCTTCTTTCATGATGAACGTGTAGTTAACGGTATCTGGATCGCTTACCTGGCCGTACTGGGCATCTGCTTCGCTTGATCCATATTGCGTAATCATATGATCATAACCTTCAAAGTCAGCTAGCGTTTTTTCAAAATCCACCATACGATCCTGCTTTGTTTCCTCAGGAGTGGCGCTTGGAAAGACCATGCTGACAGATACCATGGAAGCATCATTTGCACCGGTAGCTGCTTTTGGCATCGTCATGTAAAGGGCAATCGAGCCACCGAAGACGAGTACCGCTAGCAAAATAGGGACAAATTTATGATTGAGCGACCAGCGCAAGACGCCTAGGTAGCGATCAGGTGTTTTGTGTGCTGGCAAGGTTGTGTTCTTTAACATCACTCTGCTTAAGAGCGGAACGACCGTTAAAGCAACTAGTAATGAAGCAAGCAAAGAATACGTTACAGTAAGTCCAAATGGAAGCAGAAAAGCTTTAAGCGATCCGTTTACAAGTCCCATTGGTAAAAATACCGCAACGGTAATAAGGGTCGAAGAGGTAATAGCACGGGATACTTCCTTTGTTGCTTCTAGCACCATTTGTTTTGAAAGTTTTTCATTTTGACTGCGCCTGAAAATGTTCTCTACGACAACGATACTATCATCGACGAGACGTCCCACCGCTACTGCCACTCCGCCAAGCGTTAAGATATTCAAAGTTACGCCTGATAGCCAGAGAAGAAGGAGCGTAATAGCCAGTGAGAGCGGAATTGAAATTGCCGTAATGAGTGTCGGTTTAAATTTCCGAAGAAATAACAGAATGACGAGCGTAGCAAACAGGGCGCCAAGCCCAACTTCACGAGCCATGCTTGTAACTGAATTTTTCACCATATCACCTGTTGTAAAAAGCGTCGTCGCTTCTACGGAAGGATAATCTTTATTGATTTTTTTGACTGTTTCTTCCACTTCATTTCCAGCCGTAACCGCACTGGCGTCACTTTCTTTAAAAAGGACAACTGCGACGGCTTCTTTTCCGTCAACACGCGCGATCATTTTTTCGGATTTAACCTCCTCGACAGATGCAATATCCTTAAGTTGAACTTCTGGCGCATCTGGAATTTGGAGAGGAATGGGTAAATTTTTCAGTGCGTCAATCGATGTAAGATTATCCGTGACCGTAATTGTGCTTTTCTGACCATCGATGTTACTACTTCCGGCAGTAGCGGAAACGTTTTGTCCCTGAAGAACACCCATTACCGCATTCACTGGAATTTGAAGTTTGGTCAGCTTCTCTTCATCAAGATTAATTTGAATGCGAGAGCCGCTATCGCCAACAATGCTTGCAGCTGATAAGCTCTCTTCATTTTCAAACAGAGGTTTAAATGTTTCATTCACTTGATCAATATTTGCTTTTGATAACCCATCTTCAAACGTGATGGACACTTGCCCAACTGGAATCATCGTTGTGTTCAGTTGCGATACCTGTGGCTTCCCAACACCTTCAGGAAAGGAAAGAGAGGAAAGAGCGTCTTGCACATTGTTTTTCGCTTCTTTCATATTCGTTTTGGCATCAAAGTTAATAACGATCTGCGAAAATCCTTCCCCAGTAGTTGAAAGCACCGATGTTTTCCCATTGATCGATGCCACTGCTTGTTCCACAGGCTCTGTGACGGAAGACGTCATCGACCCAGCGTCATATCCCTGACCAAGTGTGACAACCGTTACCTGCGGGTTATCCGCTTCAGGCAAAAATTCCATTGGCAAGAGAAAGTAGCTAACCACCCCGACTAACAGTGTAATGATAATAAACAATGTCATTGCAGCCTTGTTTCTAAATGCCCAATTTGTTATTGAAGTCATACAGTTTCCCCCGGTTTCCTTAAAATAGTGAGTCCGCTTTGAAACGCCGTCCTCGTACATACTCAATTTACTGTATTTACTTGGAAACCACAGCAGTCCCCGGTCTAAAGTTTAACTAGGTCTCGAGACGTAGATGCCGGTCGGGGCTACTGTACTACAAAGAACATTGTACGCGAAGGGATCTAAACATATGCTTCGCGGCTTCTTTTGGATGTTGGCTAATAAAGTGGAATTTTGGACAATATAATCACAGTTTGGACAATAAATTTCGATCTTGGCCATTAAAATCAGATTTTAGCCAATATCACGACACATGGGAGATGTTTTGACACAGAAAATTACTCATTTTCAGAATAAACGGGATTAGTACTTTAGTAATAGGGTAAACACATATAGTCCACTTCTAAAATACGAAATTAATATGGATGAGCTTGCAGCATGTAAGAGAAAAAATAAGAAGGAGGCAATCCTATTGGACAAATGGATGAAGTTTCTTGAGGTGAACGCACCTCGAATCTTTGATTTAGCCATTGAGCACACGATTTTAGTTGGCCTAGCCATTCTAGTAGCCTTAATGATTGGCGTTCCGCTTGGCATTTATTTAACGACAAATGATTATTTAGCAGAGACAGTATTGCAGATTGCTTCTGTTATGCTAACGATTCCGAGTATCGCTTTATTCGGTATCATGATTCCGGTCTTTTCAATTGTCAATCAGGGAATCGGGTTTGTGCCAGCATTTGTCGCACTGGTTCTGTATTCACAGCTCCCGATTATACGCAATACATATACCGCAATTAAAAATGTTAGTCCGGAAATGAGAGATGCGGCGAAAGGACTTGGCATGAAAACAAGTCAGCGCCTGCTACGTGTTGAAATTCCAAATGCTTTTCCAATTATTATGGCAGGCATTCGAACAGCCGTTGTTTTGAATATCGGGATTGGTGTCATTGCAGCTTATATTGGCGCAGGTGGTCTTGGGGTTTTGATCACGCAGGGCATTTCAAGGGGAGATAACTACTTAATCATTAGTGGCTCCATTGCGGTGGCGATTCTGGCGATGATTGCCGATGGCATTTTGCTATTTATTCAAAAACGCTATACACCAAAAAGCATTGCGAACTAAGGAGTGAGGTGAAGAAATGATTACATTTGATCAAACAACGAAAACCTATGAGGGCGGCGTAACCGCTGTAAACGGTGTAGATTTCACCGTTGATAAAGGAAACATTGTCGTATTGTTAGGGCCATCTGGGTGCGGGAAAACAACATTGCTTCGCATGGTGAACCGTCTGGAAACGATTTCTGATGGGAGCATTACCATTGATGGGGAAGATTCGATGTCCCTCGATCAGATTGCATTGCGTAGAAAGATCGGCTATGTCATTCAAAGTAACGGCCTTTTTCCAAACATGACGATTGAAGAGAACGTCATGATCGTACCTGATTTATTAGGATGGAAAAAGAAAGAAAAACGCGAGCGTTTTAATAAGTTGATGGAAATGATCGGTCTAAGCGGAGAGAAATTTGGGAAACGGTATCCTCATGAGCTTTCCGGAGGACAGCAACAGCGAATCGGGGTTATTCGTGCACTAGCTGCTGACCCACCTGTTATGCTGATGGATGAGCCGTTTGGCGCGCTTGATCCTATTATTCGTGAAAAGATTCAGGATGAATTTCTACAAATCCAACGTGAAGTGAAGAAAACCATTCTATTTGTTAGCCACGATATTGATGAAGCGATTAAAATGGCTGACAAAATTGTGTTGTTACGTGGTGGAGAAGTGATGCAATACGATACGCCATCAGAGATGCTCGTCCGTCCTAAAAACGAATTCGTAAGAGAATTCTTTGGCAAAGACCGCGCGATTAAGAGCTTAAGTCTTCATACGATTAAAGACCTTCAAGAGGTGATTGGGCTTGTGAACGTAGATGAGACGATTGAAGATACGATCACCATTCATATTCGTCACGATTTACGAAATACATTATCGATGCTCCTCAATCAAGAAGCGGATCAGGTGATTGTTGTGGATGATGATGATCATCGACTTGGTGCAATTACAATTGATCTTGTTCAAAAGTACCTTCACTTTGAAATCAAGGCAAAGCCTACCCTGGTACAGAAAGGGTGAGGAAATGAATAAGAAAAAAATAATGAGTCGGATTGTCAGTATTCTCGTCTATGCGCTCGTTGCTGTGTTCTTTATTTGGGCAATTAGCAATAGCTATTTTGACTATATTTTTAGCGAGTCAGGTACGTTTCTTCACTTATTGAAACAGCACCTGCAGCTTGTTCTCGTGTCTTCACTTTTAGCTGTCGTTGTCGCACTACCAGTCGGTATACTCGTGACGCGTAGAAGCTTTCGACGAGCAGAGTGGATCGTTTCCAATACGGTAAACCTTGGCCAAACGATTCCAAGTTTGGCTGTCCTCGCCCTTATGATTAGTATTTTAGGAATCGGCTTTAAAACGGCTGTCTTCGCGCTGTTTATATACTCACTCCTTCCGATGTATCGGAATACGGTGGCGGGAATTGATTCCATTGATGAGAACTTAATCGACGCCGCAAGAGGGATGGGCATGAAGCCAATTCAAATCCTTTTTCGAATTGAATTGCCGAACGCATCTTACTCCATTCTCGCGGGTATTCGAACAGCGGTTGTCTTAAACATCGGTACAGCAGCGCTTGCTTATGTAGTAGGAGGCGGAGGACTAGGCGTATGGATCTTTACAGGGATTCAGCTGTTTGATAACGGGTACTTAATTTCAGGTGCCATTCCAGTTACCTTATTAGCCATTTTTGTTGATTACTTACTTCGATTGCTTGAGCGTAAAATCGTTCCAAAAGGTTCCAAGCCACCACAAGAAACGTAGGATGTAGGGAGGGATTTGTATGAAAAATAAGCTGTTACGTCTCATCGGAATCATTCTCGTCCTTTCCATGCTGGCTTCGTGTTCAAGTGTAGGAATCGGGGGGAAACAGATTTCCGTAGGAGGGAAAAATTTTACGGAGCAATATTTACTTTCAGAAATGACTGCTTTTCTTCTGAAAGAAGAAGGCTTTAATGTAAAGCAAATGAACAACCTCGGAAGTACGGTTGTTCGAAAAGCACTTGAAAATAGTCAGGTTGATATGATGTGGGAATACACGGGTACGGCCCTCATTACATACATGGGAGAAGAACCGATTGCAGATCCAGAAGCAGCCTTTCAAAAGGTAAAAGAACTGGACGCCAAAAACAATGATATCCACTGGATGAACATGTCAAATGTCAACAATACGTATGCGCTTGCGATGAGAAAAGAGCAGGCGAATGAGCTAGGCATCGAATCGATCAGTGATCTCGCTAAGTATGTCAATGAACACCCTGGCGAGCTAACGATGGCTTCAGATGCGGAGTTTGCCAACCGTCCTGACGGCTTACCGGGCGTTGAGGAAACGTACGGCTTTGAATTCGGTTCCAATCAAATTAAACTTATGGATCTTGGTCTTACCCAGCGCTCTCTGGATAACGAACAGGTGGATGTATCGGTCGCATTTGAAACCGATGCAACGATCGTAGAATATGATCTTGTGACGCTGAAAGACGATCAATCATTCTTCCCGCCCTACCGTGCAGCTGTAAGCATTAACGAGGACGTCTACGAAAAATATCCAGAAGTCGAAGAAATCACAGCGCGTTTAGGAGAAAAGCTAAACAGTGACATCATGCGCGAATTGAATTACAAAGTAGACATTGAAGGAAATAGCGTTTCGGTAGTTGCCCATGATTGGCTTGTGGAGAATGGATTGGTGGAAGAATAAAATGAAGTTCGAAATGTCCTGTGCATTGACACAGGGCATTTTTTATATCTTAACGGGATGAGGTTTGATTTACTGATTATGGTATTGTAGAGAGAGGAGTGTTTCTTCCATAATTGGGAAGTTTAGTTGGAAAAATGATTGTTATTAAATCCGATGTGCACCTAATACAAAGTAAATTATCTGTCGATTGGTAGAAAGAATGTCAGAGGAGAAATGTAAAATGATAGGCTTGTATATTTTGGGTTTGATTTTTATATGCTTTATGGCGTGGGTTATAGTTATTCGAAAGCATTTTAACAAAGCGGGTTATAATCATGGGCAAAAAAGAGATGCAATGATTGTACTTGGTTATCCCGCAAAAAAGGATGGGCGCATGACTCCAATTTTACGAGAACGAATCAATAAAGCAACAGATCTCTATCACACTGGAATTGCTGAAGTCATTATTTGTTCGGGGGCATCTGTCGCAAATAACCATGTTGAGGCAGAAATCATGGCAAGTGCCTTAGTGGAATTAGGCGTAGATGGTAGCCAAATCATACAAGAAACAAAAGCGAGGGGCACTTATGAAAATTTGGTGAAATCACGAGAAATCATGCACGAGAGAGGTCTGAAAAAAGCGGTAATAGTCACCTCACCTTGGCATTTGCGAAAAGCTAGTTCATATGCGTTTCGGTTAGGAATTGATCATACATTGGAAAAGTCGAAAGTGCCGAAAGAATTCGTCATAGGATTAGGAATCATTTACGTTTACATATACATACAGATGTTCATCATTTATTTGCGTTTTTATAAGGGAAGACAATGAAACTTACTCCATTAAGAAGTGTGCAAATGTTTCTGTTTCAGTAAAAAAAGATATAGGCAGAATTGGTGGTTATTCAACTAACGGGGCAATTCAAGAAGATTCATTGTTCTATTCAATCGGAACGTTTACTTTATAAAGACGGGATAGCGTGCAGGGTTATAATGTTTTTATGACTTATAACAAAGGTATGGATAAGTTATTAATGTGTGAAATTGAAGAATCCTTATAAAGGACTAAGTAATTTGATAGGAGGAAAATTGAAGATGGAGAAAAAGAAATAGATGCTGCGTGGTTCTTGAAGAAACCAATGTTTCTAAAATGGACATAACTCTTCATTATTTAATGGATTTTAAATACTTTCTTCTAGATTGTTACGTTTAAGTATATGTTGGTAGATTAAAAAGGGATGTATCCGTTTCAGGTGATGAAATTATCCTTTATTGGTCTTATGATAGAGCAGGTCAATTTTGTTAAAGACAGGCTATTTTCTGACGAGGACTCCCTTGTATAGTTTCAATCTTGTGAGAGCTAGCGTTTATTTAGTAAATAAATAATGATTAAAGGGTTTGATTAAAATGATTAAAGGGCTTTATGAAGCTCATTTACCGGTAAGTGATATATCTAAATCCATCGAGTTTTATAATAATTTGGGATTAGAATTGGCTCATCGTGGAGAATCCGTAACCTTTTTTTGGATAGAAAAAGGAAAGAGTTGGCTGGGATTATGGGAGACGGATAAGGTTGATACATCTTACCATCCTTCTTTAAGACACG
Source organism: Guptibacillus spartinae (assembly GCF_028610625.1). Classification (GTDB taxonomy): domain Bacteria; phylum Bacillota; class Bacilli; order Bacillales; family Guptibacillaceae; genus Guptibacillus; species Guptibacillus spartinae. Next base: position 114,937 of record NZ_JAQQWU010000005.1, on the reverse strand, counting down.
TCGCTTTCTATGTAGAACTAGATGATTTACTCGCAGCTAAAGAGTGGTTAAAGGAAAGAGATATCGAGGTTAGAACCGCTTTTAATTTTAAACCTGAGCAACAACCTATTGTATTACCAAATAATCCCCAAACACATTCTGCTATTTACTTTAATGATCCTGATGGCAACTCTTTAGAATTTATTACGCCGATAAAAATAGATGAAAAGATTGATTTTAATATGATGGAACTAAAAGATTGGTTCAATCTTTGATATTATCAGAAGTTCTTATTCCGTGTAATAGGTGCGGTTACTTAATTACAGGAGAACTTAAAACATTTAGTCCATTTCTCTGGATAGGGATCTATTGTAAACGTTATTCTGTCAAACAATTAATAGAGGGTGTTTATATGAAGCAACAATCATTGATTCTTACAGGAAAAAGAAAACTAGAGTGGAAAAGTACGATGTTGGATCCTATAAAAGAAGATGAAGTATTAATTGAAACCATCGCAGGGGCTATCAGTATAGGAGCTGAACTTCCTCAGTATAATGAAACTGATGTTACAGATACGAATCCTCAATACCCTAGAGAAACAGGCTATGAGAGTTATGGAAGAGTCATTGAAACTGGGAGAAATGTAGTAGATATCCATGTAGGAGATAACGTTCTCGCATTTTATGGACATAAAGATCTTGGGGTTGTAAAAGCCCTTAAAGTGGTGAGGGTACCTGAAGAAGTTCATTATACATTTGCTTTATTAAATACACTTTCTTGTGACTCTGCAAAGGGTGTTTTCAAACTTCATCCAAAACCAACAGATAAAGTATTAGTGACAGGCTCAGGTACAATAGGTTTGCTAACGCTTCATTTTTTAAAGGATTACATGAATATTAAGCAAGTTGACGTATTGGAACCTAACGAAACTAGATGTAGATTAGCTGATACGTTCGGTGCAAGCAATATTTTTCTCTCAGAAGACCAAGTTCCTAACAATCATTATGATTACGGTTTGGAATGTTCTTCAAGCAATAAAGCCTTTCAAACATTGCTGAAATCGTTAAAGCCCAATGGAGAAGTTTGTGTATTGTCAGACGGAAACAAAGACCTTTTCTATTTGAATGAGGACTTCTATGAGAAAGAACTAAAAATTGTTGGTTCAGCCGATGGATGGGATTATCAACAACATAGTCAGTGGTTCTTTGGCAGTATAGAAAGAGCAAAATACTTAAATGAAATTTTCGAATGCGAAATTAGTTCACATGAATTGATCGATTGCTTTGTTAATCTGAGTGAAAAAAGGGGCAACCCTATAAAAGTGTTGGTTAGATATTAAGACATACATATGTTTTGAGATTTATAGTTTTAAACTTTAATCTCAAAAGGCTTTATTCCATTAAATCGGGAGCTATAGTTTAATAAGCCCAGATAAAAAAAGCCGCACAACGATCCGTCAAAGATTGAAGTGCGGCTTATTTATTAACAAATACATTGCGAAACATAGTGCGAGTATCATATGCATTTACATATGGAATTTTTACGTGAATTATTGTTTTGTGACAGGGCTTTTTTTTAAGTTATTAATTTGATGGTGAACTGTTTCGATAAATTAAGAAGGAAATAAAAAGAAATTATTGAATCTGGAGAGATGAAGTATTTATGCTTAACAGAGCTATTTTCAAAAGAAAATTAGAACGGATATCAACAAAATGAAGGATGAATCAACAAAAAACACAAATTCATCTACAAAATGAAAATTTGCATCAATGGTTCAGGTCAGAATTCTCAACTTGTATGTCATCTGCTCCGTTAAAAATGGCAAAAGAATTGAGCGCGTTACGGAATGATTGACGTAACTCAGACGTTTGCTTAACCCCTGGCTCAAGCTGGAGCAAACGGACAATCATCACTTTATTTTTTCGGTCAATTTGTGGGTCCATACGACCAATCAGTCTATCTCCATATAAAATCGGCATCGCATATGGCCCGTATTTTCTTTTCACACGAGGAGTGTAGATTTCCCACTTATAATCGAAGTCGAACAGGTCTTTGATCCGCTCACGACTCCAAAGTAAATTATCGAGCGGTGGTAGAAAAGTGATCGTACTCTCAAGTGAACGGGGTTCCTGTTTGGTACTCTCAACGAACGTTTCGAGTTCCTCCAAGTCCTCTGCCAATAAATAATATTGTCGTTTTACACCTTCGATTTCAAGTGGAATGACCGTTTTATTCTGGACTCTACGCTCAATTTCTGCACGACGTTCAGCCGCGGTCATTTTTTGCCAACCAAATCGAGCATCTCTCGGATCGAATACCCGGTAAGCACGCATGTATTTTTCTATCAGCAGATCTTTTGCAGTAGGTCCATCCATGACTTTCGTCTGTTTCAACAATTTCCGGGTGACCGTACGCTCTGTAAGATCAAAATAGCGTTCAGTCCGATCCCGCTGGACGACCCGGATCATGCCAGCATCCAACAACAGGTTCAGTGCATGGGATGTTTCTTTTGTTTTCGGGGCCTTGTTATCCCAATAGCCGTTAACGCGGTTGTCTGATTTGAAAGCACGAGAAGGAAGGGGGCCATCTGCCCTTAATTGCTCTAACACAGTATTTACAACGATTTCTAAGCTCGCTAACGAGTCAGCAACATTTTCCTGGATCCGTTTCCGTGTCGGTTCGAACAGAGGAAAGTCTTCCATCGGGATGACACAGGCTGCATTCGCAAAATATTCAAAGACCTTGCCGTCAGATAAAAGATCGTCTAAATACTTAGGATCATAACCAGGCATTCTTGCCGCTAATACCAAGTGCTGGTTCCGTTCAACGACCGATACTGGATCAAGTTGAACACATTCCAGTTTTTTAATCATATGTAACGTTTTTTCAAGAGAGATCGATTCCAATGATCGATCTGGTTCCAATAGAGACTGTTTGTGTAAAAGAAACCGACGTAAAGTAATTTTATCTATAGAAAAGCTCGTTTTCATCTTTATGCCCACCCCTATCTACTTTAACTAAAATAGTAAGGGTAAACAGCTTGGAAGTAAATGGTTAGTAAGGTTTGAATGTCCGGAGGCTAAATTTAAAATGATAAAAGGCCAATCTGCGTATTTAAGATCTATTAAAGATGAAGATATGGAAAGGATCTTTCAGTCAGCTCAGGATGAAGAGTTTCTATATATGATCGGAACGCGAAAGTCCTTAAAACTGAATAAAATTATTGAGAGTTAAAAGCAGTTTAGGGAAGATTCTATGCGCTATGATTTTGCTATTTGTACCTTATTTTTTGTGTACTTATATTGAAATTGAATCAGGCAATCCAGTTGGATTCGCTAGAAAAATGGGGTATGAAAAATGGTGGGGCTCCCCTGAATTAGTGTATACGGTGAAGTAGATAATTTAATGGTTGCACCAAGTTACCAGGGGAAAGGTTATGGACGTAAGGCTCTGCAATTTGGTATTAACAAAATGTTGGATGATGGTTATAAAGATATTCGCATTTGTTTTGTAGAGGGGAACGATAATGCTGAGAAATTGTACACTTCTTTAGGGTTTAAGCCACTTCATTATACTCGAGTATATCGTAAGTTCTTGTAGAATTTATTTCCTATTCATCAATCTCGGAGCTTATCTGTAATAACTCGGTATCAAACAGTCTTGAACCATTTATCTCTCATTAAGAAACATCTCGACACGAGTCTTCTGTTAAAAGTTTAGAAAATAAATGATGTGAAATAATTGTAGTAATAATTAATAAGGAGTGTTTAATGGTGGGAATGGATGAAGAAACAATAAAAAGAGTATATAAACAATTGACTTCCTTTTGGAACGAACGGAATGCACAGGGAATGGCAAGTTTATTTACTGAATCAGGTGAGAGTATAGGGTTTGATGGAAGTCTATCAAAAGGACCAGAAGAAATTGCTACTCATTTAACGCCGATTTTCAAGGATCACCCTACTGCTCCTTTCGTTACGAAGGTTAACGAGATTAAGTTTATTGGTGATAAGGCTGCCATACTAAGAGCCATTGCCGGCATGATTCCGCCTGGTGAATCTGATATAAAGCCAGAGTTAAATACCCATCACACATTAGTTTTAGAGTATAGAGAAAATGAATGGAAAATTGCGTTGTTTCAGAACACACCTGCTCAATTTCATGGAAGACCTGAATTAGTAGAACAAATGACAAATGAATTGAGAGAGCAACTTTAAGGCGTACTCCTGGGCCCTTATCGGTTTGGCGGAACAACTTGATAACAAATAACGGGGTTCTTACTCAATAAAATCGGAGCGTTACCTGAAAATTCTTATTTAAAAAAACGGTCAGAGGCATCTGCCACTGACCGTTTTTTATAAACTGTTAATGAACGAGTTTTGCTTTAATCAGTTCAGGCTAATAATATCCTAGCCTCTCTAGGTATGCATGTTTATCATGAAGAATGGGTGCTTTTAAAAGAGGAAATTTTATATTTCAACAGATATGTTTTTAAATCCTCAATCCCCTGATCTTTTTTAGCTAGAGCTACATATCCATCCGGTCTTATCAGATAATACGAGTTTTCTTCTAATCCTATTTTACCGATCTTTGAGTTCCAATCAAATTGATGTAGTTCAAGCTGAACAGTATCTGCAAAGCTACTCAATGCCTCACTTGCTTCACCATAGACGTGAATTTGCCAATCAATGGATTGCAGTGGTTTGTAATTATCTATACCAGTTTTTTTCTTTATCCAAGGCAGTCGATCTCCGCCTTTCACTTTACCGGCCGTACCACTGCTAAGTTCACTATTCCGGTATTGAATGTTTGTCTGAGAAACGGTTTTAAACGCACCTTTTCGTGCAACTGAGAACCCAAGCAGAAATGGCATGATGTAAGGAAAGAACAGGGTACGTAGGAGACGACCTCGTGTATGACGACCAACGATGTTTGTAAAAGCTTTATCTGTTGTTGAGATGAGTTTACGGGCAAATTCAAGTCGTTCACTTTCATAAGAGTTTAAAATTTCAGGCTCCGCTTTTCCTCTAAGAACAGCGGCAAGCTTCCATGATAAATTAATGGCATCTCCAATTCCTGTGTTCATACCCTGACCACCTGCAGGACTATGAATATGCCCTGCATCGCCTGCTAGAAAAGCCCGCCCTTGTTTGAAGTGTTCACTTACTCGATGGTGAACGCGGTAAGTAGAGAACCAATTAACCTCCGTTGCATGAAGGTTAATTTTCTTTTCAATAGATGGGCTGAGATCCTCGTAATTAATGGTATCTTTGTCGTTTAATTCTTTTGGAACGATTCCTATGATCCGCTTCATTCCTTTTTCTCGTACAGGCATATAGGAGAAGAAGCCTTCTTCATCCATGTACATGTACATATCCCCCATACTTGACTCATGATTATCCGCCTGTATGTCTCCAACGAAAAACAACTGTTCATATGTTCCTCCTGGAAAGCCAACGTCCATTCCTTCTCGAACTGTACTATGGGCACCATCACAACCACAAATATAATCAAATTGCGCTTCTTCTATTGTCCCGTCATTTTTAATAAAGGATTGAATGTATTCTCCATTATCAATAAAAGACTCAAGTGCCGTGTTCCACTCAACGGTAATTCCAGCATCTTTAAGCTGTTCAACTAGAAGCTTCTCGTGAACATCTTGTGGAAGACTAAGTACATATGGAAATGGGCTTAGATCTTCTCCCAGGTCTGATAGATTCAACTCTGCTTTATCTTCATTTCCCTCACGCAAATGAAGCTTTTTTAAAGGAATACCGTGATTAACGACTTTTTCTGAGAAGCCCAACTGCTGATAGTGCTCTAAAATACGGGCATGCACGACCAAAGCTCTCGAAGCCTCTCCTGTCCCGGCACGTTTTTCAATAATCCGAAATGGTATCTCCTGTTTCTTTAGACTTAACGCCAAGGCCAGGCCAGTAGGTCCCGCTCCAACTATTAATACCTGTTTTTTCATGTACGCCCTCTCCTTTTAAAAATAAAGTTTATTCTTTACTTAAGATGATTTCTTTTTCGTAGTATTACCTATTAAAGATGACAATAATAGTAAAATAATACTTACTAAACTAATCGAAAGTAATGTTAAGGTGGGACCAACTAATATAAATTCTTTGTCAAAGAATAATAAGTTACGCAAACCATCGACCATAAATCTCATCGGTAACCAGGAATAGACCCAGTCGTGATAAAAAGAAGACATAAATTCAGGCGGCATCGATAATAAAGGCGCTCCGAAGAACAAGAGAAGTGCAAAAAGTCCGATTCCTTTAATACCAGTCCAGGAAATAACGGCTGAAATAAGCAAGAAGAAACTAATGTAGGTGATGGTTAGAAACCAAGCAGTATCTAAAAAGCTAGGAATTGTAAATCCTATAATAGTCTCTGCGATCCATGTGAATCCAAAGCCAGCGATGATTGCTACAATACTTCCGGCAATTAGTTGCTTTATACTTGCAACCAATTTTTCTTTTCGGGTTATATTTGTTCGGTTTTTAAAAGCGAAGTATAACATCGCTGCACCAGCTATGCTTGACATCCAAAAAGGCTGAAATAGTGATAGGGGTGCGTTACCATTTGCACTGTTCTCACCAACCTCATTGACATTCGTTACATTGAACGAAACAGGTTGGACTAAACTCTTTGCCTGCTCAACCGTTAGGTTACCTCCTTGAGATTTGTAGAAAGTAAAGTTCTCTTCTCGGATTGTATAGTTAATATTCTCTGAAATTCGATTGAACAAATTTGTTGCTATGTTTGCCCCCATTTTGTTCATACCTTGATTCATGTAAACCTCAATTTTTGATAGTTCTGGTTCTGGTGATTTAAGGCTCACTTGAGTGGCACTAAAGTCAGAAGGAATTCTCATAGCTGCATAAAATTCTTGGTTTGATAAACCCTCTTGAAGCTCTTTCATGTTGCTAACTTTGATCCACTCCACCATTTGTGATGTAGCTTTGGAATCAACAACACTGTCCGAGATCTTATTCCCCATGTTAAGTTGTCCTTGAGCTGGTAAGGTCACTCCGGTATCTTCGTTTAGAATAGCGATCGGTAAGTCCTTGGGTGTTGGGTTAACCGATGGAAATAGCGTTAGTGAAAATATGAAAATAACAGCAACAACGACAATTGGTGTAAATAATAAAAATTTATTCGACCCTAATTTGTTCATTTGTGTTCTCCCCCTTATGTCTCAATCGTTAGCAACAATGTGTTGATTATCGTTCACACTGTTTATTATAATGAGATTACAGGGTTATTCAATATACAATAATACATAAGCATGGTTGTTATCCAACACTAGACCTATCTCTTGTCTAGTAATCGCAAATAAAACTCATAAAGGAAGTGGCGCTTTGGTAAACAAACCGACTGATCGACGCATTCTTCGTACTAAAAGAATGATTCGGGATGCGTTTATAGAGGTAATGAGTCATAAGGGTTTTGAAGGAGTAACGGTAAGTGAGATTACTGAAAAAGCTGACATAAATCGTGGGACCTTCTACAAACATTTCCGAGATAAATATGATCTTCTTGAGAAAAGCGAAGGTGAGACGCTAAGAGAAATAAGTGAAATAATTATAGATGCCGAACAGATTCATAATCAAAAAGACTTGAAAGGATATATTGAATCTGAACCACTTCCCCATATTTATAATTTAATAACATATATCGCAAATCACTCTACTTATATCAAAACAATGTTAGGACCTAAGGGAGATCCATCCTTTCCAAACAAATTGAAAGAGCTGATAAAGAAAACAATCTTGTTGAATCTAGGAGATCGCTTAAAGCAGGAAGGTGTGCCGTCTGATTACCTTATTGCTTATGTAACCTCGGCAAACCTTGGTGTGATTCAACACTGGTTAGAGACGGGTATGGATAGAACACCTAAAGAAATTGCGCACCTAATTACACGATTCACGATTTTGGGGCCAGGATTTGAAGCTGGTATTCAATAGCTATAAACGGCGGACAAAATATACCAAACAATTTTGACCACATTCAAGGAGCTAATCTTAACAGCTATTCGGACAAACTATTGTCTTTTATGGAAGAACTAAAAAACTTAGATGAAACGTTAAAGGAAAAAGCATCTCTTAAAAACATGGAAGATTTTATTATGCTGGAAGGCGAAGTAGATCTAAAAGGAAAAGTAATGTGGACAGGGGGAAACCTGTTATCCTTTAGGAGCCATTCTCAAATTTGTCTTTGAATCAGACCAATCGTTTCTAAAATATTTAATAAAAGAATTTAGCGCTATTTTAGAGGAGATTCCAGTAATGGGAAAACGCTAAGAGGTTATTTTTATTAATCCATATTATCGGAGCGAAAGCTGAAGATCGTACTAACGGTCTTCAGCTATTACTTTTTTAAGCACTTTGCGAGATAATGAATAGAAGGGGAATCAATAGATACCATTCCTATTCTAAATCATAGAACTAGTAGATTAATAGAGCATTTGGAGGAGAATTATGGCCAGGTTAAAGCGAAATCTCAAAAGGTTTTTTATATTTTTACTTATTTTAGTTGCTTTTATGTACTTAAATAACACATCATTCTTTACAAAAGAGAATAATAAAGAGCCTTTATTACTGGCACACCGTGGAGTGGCACAAACCTTTCATATGGAAGGAATTACAGGGGAAACCTGTACAGCGGAGAGAATATACGAGCCTGAGCATCCATTTATAGAAAACACCATCCCTTCCATGGAAGCGGCTTTTGAGGCTGGTGCAGATGTTGTCGAGTTGGATGTTCAACCCACAAAAGATGGAAAGTTTGCTGTTTTTCATGATTGGACACTAGAATGTAGAACTGATGGCACTGGCATAACAAGAGAACACACAATGCAGGAACTAAAACAATTAGATGCTGGTTATGGGTATACGGCGGATAACGGAGAAACGTATCCATTCCGTGGTAAAGGAATAGGGATGATTCCTTCACTTGAAGAAGTTCTCTCGCGTTTTCCTGAGCAATCCTTTTTAATTCATATCAAAAGTGATGACTCGAGGGAAGGGGAGCAATTGTCTGAACATCTCATTAGCTTACCAGAGAGTAGGTTAAAAGATCTTACCGTTTATGGTGATAACAAGCCGATTGCTTCTTTGAAAGAAAAACTACCTGAACTTCGTGTCATGTCAAAAGATACGATGAAAAGTTGCCTACTTCCTTATATAGCCGTAGGTTGGACAGGATATGTACCGGCAGCGTGCGAAAACACACAATTGCACATTCCAGAAAAAATCGCTCCATATTTATGGGGATTTCCAGACAAATTTATAACAAGATTAGAGGGCGTAAATACAAGATTAATTCTCGTTGCGGGTGATGGTGGATGGTCAGAAGGTTTTGATCATAAGCAAGACTTAGAACGCCTTCCCGAGAACTATACAGGGGGCATTTGGACGAATCGAATAGATATTATAGCGCCCATTCTAAAAGAGTAAAGATGGGTGTCAAGATATCTTGATTTCGCCTCTTCAACATACTCGGAGTAAGAGCTGATGATCGAAACATCCATTCCGCAGTCACTGTATATGTGAGAATTATAAAAGAAAATAGAAAAACGTTTAAATATGTTTGGGGAGTTACGTTAAAAGACTCTGGTAGGGTTATAGCTGTGGGGATCTAAATATGCAGCACAAACAGTATAGAGTTGAAGTTGGATTTGAATGAAGTAAAGATTATTGGGGAAAAGGCATTGCCTCTGAAGCACTAGAAGCTATTATTAGGTATGGATTTAATCACAAAAAGTGGTAAGCAAACTAGGCTTACTCAGACACTATGAATCTACTTGTGGTAAATGTGATGATTTATAAGGTATTCCATTACCAAAAGAGAGTTTATCAAGTAATAGAAGCATGATGGTGTTAAAGAAGATATCTTGATACGGAGTATTCATTAATTTCGGAGCCTTTCTGTAAAATAAGTCAAAATAAAGATTATTGCAGTAAAATAAGGTATATTATATTGTTGAATAGATTCTCTTGTAAGAGAAGAAAAGTGGTGAATAAAGTGGGAAGATATCAATTGGATCGTAAAAGTAAGGTAGCTGTGACAAAGTTTCATGAAAAACAGTCAACTGCCAAATTTGATAAAAAGAATCATCTTAAAAAAATACGTGCGGAGTATTTAAAAAAGAAGCAAGAACAGACGGATCAATAATATGATAGAAAACGCTAACTAAGGGTGTAGTTTAGTGTAAGAACACCTTTCATTGTTTTATGATTTATTGTAAAATATGAAATATAAAAAAATAATCTTTGTTCTATGAACTGGAAAATTGTAGCTAGGGTTCCGCTATTTATAGGTCTGTGACCGAGGGCTATCTCTTTTACTAAAGTAAAAGGCACCTATTGACATAAAAGGTCCGAGGGGAAAGGTTCAGCGTATTTGTTATGCGTTGAAACTTTTCCCCTCGGGCTTTTTTTATTTTTTAAGGAGGTTTATTGTATGGAGAAAATTGATGAAATCAAAGCTGGTGTTGCTGTAATAATCTTGAATAAGAAGAATCAGGTATTATTACAGAAAAGAGCAGATGTAGCGTTATGGGGGATTCCTTCGGGACATGTCGAAATAGGAGAAACAGTTTCTGAAGCAGCTATTAGGGAAATAAAAGAGGAAACAAACTTAGATATAAGAATTAACAAGCTGATTGGTGTTTATTCTGATCCTCATTCACAAGTGTTTGTTTATCCAAAAGGTAAAGTCGTACACTTTATCACAACTTGTTTTTTAGCTGAAGTTACAGGAGGAGAACTTAGTTGTCATTCAGATGAATCACTTGAAATTAAATTTTTTGGACATGAAACGCTACCTGATGATTTATTGAAAATGGACCCTCGCTGGTTAAAAGATGCTCTTGCTAAAAAAGATAGGGCATTCATTCGTTAAAGTTGGCTATTCCTTATTCAAGTAACGTTGGAGTTTGTGGAAGGTTAGATGCAAAATTGGGAGAGAGCTAATATGCTAACTTGAGAGGACCCCATTTTGGATGGGGTTCCCTTTTCAATTTCAGTTAGTTATAAAATAGTCTTCTTGTAGTAGAAAGGGGTTTGAAATAATTGGAAAAGGGAAGCGTTATAGGACTAAAGTAGCGAAACTAAAGAGAAGTTTTCAAGCAGTTAATGAGACGGTTTCAGTAACAAAAAAACGTAACGGAAGGGATCGAGTTGATGGAGGTAGGAAAGTGGGATATCCAAGAAATGAAGCAGATTAAAAAGAAGCTGTTATTACAAAACAACCTTATCATGTTTTTGCTTATTGTTTTGCTTGGTTTTTATATAGAACTTTGGGGATCTGTTCCATTCCTTTTCGGTTTTTGTTGTGCTGTCTTATGGATTTTGGTAGTGAATATGATCTATACGATGTGGACGAAGAAGGTTATAGGGACCAGGGCCATGCAAAAAGATCTGAATTTCAAGATCGATCGTCATGGGGAGAAAAAGTGGAAGGTAAAAGCGATTATAGGTTTGATTTTTATTTTCGTCCTGAGTACTGGTTCAACTATATTCTATTTTCAATGGGATTTAGGAGCTTTAAACATAGACTTTCCTCAAGATACGATCAGTTTATTCATCGTTTGGCTCTTCTATAATATTGGAGAAATAAGAAGAATAAAAAAGCTAAACGAGTATGATGGGGATGTTTCAGATGAATCGATTCAGAATTAATCCCAATAGAGCTTATCTGTTGTTCGGATAAGCTCTATTTTTATGAAATAACATGCGTTATAAAGAAAATAACTTCCATTGCCCCTCGGAAATCACCTTTACCACGCCACCCGTGACTTGGATCGCCGTTTGATCATCAATGGCGTATCCTGGAACGGAAACGCCAGCCGCCCACTTTTCTGCATTGGCGAGTGTATTTTCCGGTAACATCTCGTGCTCGAGGTGAGGAAACAGTGCGAAATCCACTAGACCTAATGTTTGATCAAGATCGTTGGGTGGACGCCAGCCTATGAATTCTTCACCGACTTTCGGCCCCATCACCATGCTCCCGGCACTCATTCCAACATAAACGGCGTCAAGCGATGGGAAGAGGGCGGCAAATCCGGATTGCTGCATCCAGTGGTAAAGATAGAGAGCATCGCCTCCCGATACTAGAAAGACATCTGTCTCCTGTACAAGAGGCACCCAGCGGCTTTCGTCGATGCTTGGCAGCGCGGTGAGCTCTAGAACACCGACCGACTTCCACCCTAAGTTAACCAGGGGGTTTTCCGAATTTCCTGTAATGAACTCCCAGGTTTTGACTCCGGGGCCGACCCAGGGGTGTCCGTACATCGCAGTAGGAATGCATAAAGCCTTGGAATCGGCAATCGGTTTGTCCAACATGTCTACCAGCGCATGGTGAATCGTTGGGTTATTGACCCCTGCTGAAGTTAGCAGAAGTTTCAAGCCACGAGGTTTCGAGGAACCTGAATCTTTCATCCGTTTTTCCTCCTTCTACTCTTTTTGGGTAATCCATTGAGGGTAGTTATCTTTCAATCATTTTATCATGAGCTTACCTTTAAAAGTGAGACAACGTTAATTTGAAATAAAAGATTGAGCTAGGCGGAGGAGTTTGAAATAATTGGTACTAGGTGATGTTCTTGTACTGAAACAAAATATGGAGCCTCAATAGAAAACCCAGCAGTTGTGAAGGTCATACCTGATGGGTGGAAATTAGCAAATGCTAACTATAGGATGTGCTGTTATGTATGAATATCGATTTTTTACTACCTTATCCACGAAAGCTTCTGAGATATATAGTGAAGATGGGAAGGTGATCGGGGAGATTGAGAAGTATTATAAAAATGTTTGGGAAATGCTTGCTGATCTCCTATTGAATGGACGATTCAGCGGAAATTATAAAGTAGTTGATCAAAATAATCATGAACGCTTTCATGCAATAAGAAGCTTAAATATTTTTAAGAGGCGACACTATTTTATTGAATACGAAACTAATAAAGCGACAAAGGAATTTATCCACCTTGTAGATAAAAAATCATTTGATGTAGGTGAGGTAACCACGTTTACTTACAGTGGAGAAACATTCACATTGAAAAAACCTTTCATGGAGAAAGCGAAAATTTATAAGAATGGCTCGGCCATTGCAGAGTGGAACAGTTCGTTAAAGGTGCCATTTAAAGCCTATTTCAAATTACTAGACGAACAATATGAAAATGATAAACTATTGCTTCTAGGTTTGTTCCATACTTATTTACACGCTGGGTAGACGAATGTGATGCTAACTTGATAGGTGTTTGAGAGTGGAGGATGTACAAGGCTTAAGGCCATTCGTTGGGCAAGCCCATATGAAGGAGAGATTTTAGTCATTAGTAACATTCGCTTAGCTTATTTTAGTGTGATGGTAAAAAAATACTTAATATGCTCCGTTTGGTTTTGATATTGATATATGGGGTACATTCCTTCATGTAACAAAAAAACTGACAAAGGAGTTTTTTATAATGGCAGATCGTTTTAAGACTGGCGAAAAAGCACCTGAGAGTGGAACATATGAATTTGTTGGGTTAGTAAACGAATCAAATGAGAATGCGAATACGGAAAATGAAAAAAACATTGAACTAAGCAGTGGAGAGACATTTCCTCCATCTCAATCCAACCAAGATGCGGCGTATTGGAAAAAATCAAATTAAATGGAAACTGAACCTCCGAGAATGTACATTCGTTCTCAGAGGTTTTTTTGTTCTCTTAATGACTTAAAATTCATAATCCGTTAGGCTCACTGTTTCATCAAAGAACCCTTTATTTATGGAAATTAATGTTACTATTATAGAAGGAATGAGATAACTTCATGTAACAAAGGGGCTATACATAGTAAAAAAGGAAAGCATGTTTTTGTACTTACTAAAGGATAAGAAACGACCAGGCACTTTTAAAGGAGGGATCATCGTAATGGATAGCATTATTTTTGACCTAGACGGGACCATCTGGGATCCGATTGATACTGTATTACTGGCTTGGAATAGCTATCTAAAGGAACATCCACAAGTTCATCGGGAACTGACGAGGAAGGACTTTGAAGGAACGATGGGGTTACAAATGCAAGAGATCGGTTTAAAACTGTTTCCTTATTTATCTGAAGAAGTTCGCGAACAGGTGATAAGGTCGTGTTGTGAGGTCGAAGAAGAATACCTAGAAAAACACGGTGGTTCTCTTTTTCCTCAGGTAGAGACCGTACTGCGGAATCTATCAAACGCTTACAAACTCTATATCGTCAGCAACTGCCAGGATGGCTATATTGAATCTTTTTATGCGTATCACAAACTTGAGAAATATTTTCAAGACTTTGAAAACCCTGGGCGAACAGGTCTTTCAAAAGGGGAAAATATTCAGCTGATTGTAGAGAGAAACCAGTTAACTTCCCCTATTTATGTAGGGGATACAGAAGGAGATCGAAAGGCAGCAAGGTACGCCAGAATTCCTTTCATTTATGCGCAATACGGTTTTGGAGAAGTATCGGAATCCGATGATGTGATTAAGGCGTTTTCGGAGCTGTCAAAATTTTATTAATCACAGCGGTTGAAAACGGTTGAGGGAAAGGAGAAAGTGATTTGTTAAACTCAGAACGATGTATCCTAAGTCCTCTTTCAATAAAGAATTATGGGGATGTTAAACGATTATATGAAAATGAGCGGGTTCGGAAATATTTAGGTGGTACAGTTGATGAAGCTACTTATGAGAAGAGATTCAATGAAATGATCCAGTCTCCAAATGCAGCTTTGCATTGGTCCATTCGGTTAAGAGAAACGGAAGAATTCATAGGACTGGTTTTTCTAGATACGTATCACGATAATCAAGATATAGAAATTGGCTATCAATTTTTACCTGCTTATTGGGGGAATGGTTATGCCACAGAAGTCATTACGCACATACTGAAATTTGGGGTTGAAACATTAGGCTATTCTACCATTGTGGCTGAAACCCAATCTCAAAATAAGGCTTCCTGTTATGTCCTTCAAAAAGCTGGAATGCATTTTGAGGAAGAGCTCGAACGGTTTGGAAATAAGCAGTCTAAATTCAGACTCGTAAAGGGATAAATTTCTACTACATTAGGTAATCGGGATTGATCGTATGCGAATACGAGTTCTAACGTAAATCAATTCTCCATTTACTAAGCTCCTGGGGAAAGGAAGAGTCTTGTATGAATGATCAGTTACTTCTATTACTGAACGAAAAATACCCTTTGAATTTGATCAAAGTAGAGGCGATCACAGATGAGATGTTTCGTTGTATTGCGGAACATGGTACTTACTACGCCAGGGTGACCAACTACAAAAGCTATGAGGAACAGGTAGATGAGGTGACTTATACTAATTTCCTCTATCAAGAAGGTTTCGGTGTATCACCAGCCATCACTTCTGTAAATGGAGAAGTAGTCGAAAAGGTCATGCTAGACAGGGAAATGCTTACGGTTGTTTATCAATCGGCTCCTGGAATCCATTTGTCAAGAAAGCTGTGGCAGCCCAATGTGTTTCATAAACTAGGTCGGCAAATAGGTCGATTGCACCGTTTGTCCCAGAAATTTGAAGAAATCCATCCCGTCCATCATATTAATGACTGGTATGAGAATGAGGAGTACGCCTTTCTGAAGTATATTCCTAAAGAAGAACGTACGATTAGAGAGGTGGCACATGACATCTTATCCACAATAAAAAACCTTTCAAAATCCTATTCTAATTATGGATTGCTCCATGGCGATTTGTGCTTAGAAAATCTATTAGTTGATCAAGAATCAAATTTAACAATGATTGATTTTCAAGATTGCGAGAAGCACTTTTATGTTTTCGACCTAGCTGCTGCCGTTTATAGTGCGATGGAATATTCGTATGTTGGTGGGGGGAACATCGGTGACTATGGACGAGCGATGACAAAAGCAATTATTGACGGTTACCAGGAGGAAAATAACTTATCACCAGAGATGAAAGGTCAGCTGCCTTTATTTATTAAATTAAAGGAAGTCTTTGAGTATAGCTTAATGCATATGTACTGGGATCAAGATCGGTTAACGGAAGATCAAGTTAGAATCATGAATCATTTTAGAATAAGGCTTGAACATCATCATTCTCTACTAACGAGTTAAGACTAATAATTTGGAGTAAAGCCTAACTTCTGAGAAATCCAAAAATCAGGCGATTGTAGATGTGAATCACTCTTAATTACCTTTCTATTACCACTCCTGGTTGGAACCACAATCGTGAATGACTACTACCTTAGCATCTTCAATGGCTTATCTGATTGAATCAATATATTTTTTAACCTTTGCGGCAGTTGCAAATCGGTCTGTACCAGAAAGTACTGTGAATTTATCTGCTTTTAACCCACTAGATTTTCCACCTACGACAAGTAATTCACTCGCCACTTTATTGTTTGAAGCTACGCTTCTTGTATAAATCGGGGCTGCAACACGATTGGCTAATAACTCAGCAACAGGGTAATCAATAAATGAGTTTACAACTACCGCTACTTTTAACAAGCTCATCTCCTCCTCAGGTTGATCAGGTTTACTAGGTTTATCAGGCTTATAAGTCACGCCATAATAATCACAAATGCCTTTGGCGTGTTCAATCGCTACTTCCTTTTGAAAATCTTTATCTAGCATGAGTAAAGCTTCAGGTTTGTTATCCATAAAGCCGTTTTCGGTTAGGACGGCGATCATGTTTGTTTCGCGTAAAACGTGAAAATCTGCTTCTAAAATCCCTCGGTAATTTTGCGGCGTTCCCTGTCGAAGGTATTTTGCGATGGAGGAAGCGAGTTTACCAGCTTCTTTGTTTGTATGACCTAAATAAACGTATAGTTCGATGCCACTCGGGTTTGCTCCACTAAATGAGCCATCAAAGGCATTGTAGTGGATTGCGATATAGGCATCTGCTTTCTTGCTGTTCGCAAGGTTTGTCCGTGTTGAGAGTGGCGTATCTGTATTGGTAGGAGCTACTAATAGAGTTTGAAATCCACATCGCTCTAATTCAATTTTAAGATACTTGACCACTTCTCTATTAAATTCATTCTCTTGAATGGAGCGACCGATTTCTGGAAGATAGGGTGTTCTTTTTCCAGGAGTATTCATTCCATGGCCATCATCTAAGGCAATTAGTTTAGGCATAAGCTCACCTCTTTTAAAGTATGAGGGGGGGATCCCTTTATTTATTTGTACATAAGACTTATAACCGTGTAAGAAACGCCTGAAAATTCCACTGGTCCAGTAACAACTGCTCCAGTTAGGAGAGAATTTTCAAGCTCAGGATGAAGGATAGTTCAAAATGAACAATGAATATAAAATGATACAAGCTATTCCTTCCTTATTACTATATGGAATTATTTGGGGTGTGATTGGGTTTTGCGGGAATTTTCACTATAAAAAGATAATTAATAAGAATATTTAGTCCTCATCATTTTCATTCGTTAACTTTCTAACAGTGGAAGGGAGAAAGAATGATGAAAACGTCATTCATCAACCAAAGGATCGAGGCAATCTGGAGAGAGGAATCTGCTAAAATCGTTGCTGTACTAACCCGGATGGTGAGGGATATTGGTGTAGCGGAAGATCTTGCGCAGGACACCCTAATCGTAGCGCTTGAACGGTGGCCCGTCTCTGGTATTCCAGATAAACCTGGTGCATGGCTGATAACAGTTGCTAAGCGAAAAGCCATTGACATGATGCGGCGGAAAAAACGACTAAATCAAAAATATGAACAAATGGCATATGAAGGGAAGACACATGATGAGCCTGACTGGACGATTCATCATGACGAGGA
The DNA here is from genome assembly GCF_028610625.1 of Guptibacillus spartinae. Classification (GTDB taxonomy): domain Bacteria; phylum Bacillota; class Bacilli; order Bacillales; family Guptibacillaceae; genus Guptibacillus; species Guptibacillus spartinae. Next base: position 97,179 of record NZ_JAQQWU010000005.1, on the reverse strand, counting down.
AATTCAGGATAATTTGCTTCGATTGATTTTTATGACATGTCATCCTGTATTATCGAAAAATGCTCGTGTAGCGCTTACGCTAAGAGTGGTTGGAGGACTGACAACAGAAGAAATCGCGAATGCGTTTCTTATATCTGAATCCACGATTGCCCAGCGGATTGTCCGGGCAAAACGGACACTTGCGACGAGCAATGTCCCTTTCGAGGTTCCTCAGAAGACAGCGTATACGGAACGGCTTAGTTCAGTTTTGGAAGTGATCTATCTGATGTTTAATGAAGGGTATGCTGCTTCCTCAGGTGATCATGTGATCCGAATCAATCTTTGTCATGAAGCAATAAGAATGGGTCAGGTTTTAGTAGATCTTCTTCATACAGAACCGGAAAGTTATGGCCTTCTCGCTTTAATGGAGTTGCAAGCATCCCGTTTTAATGCGCGAACCAATGGAGAAGGTGAAATGATTTTGCTAATGGATCAGAACCGATCGTTATGGGATCAAGAACACATTGGTCGAGGTATGGCTGCACTAAGAAAAGCAGAAGAACTAGGAGGAGCGCAAGGTAGGTATGCATTGCAAGCTGCCATAGCTGCATGCCATGCAAGAGCCATTTTACCAGACGAAACCAATTGGAAGCGTATTTCTGAGCTATATGATGACCTTGCAGAAGTCGTTCCATCTCCGGTCGTTGAACTGAATCGGGCGGTTGCTCGATCGATGGCAGATGGACCAGAAGTTGGACTTAAGATGGTGGATTCGCTTCTTTCAGAGCCTACGTTAAAGAACTATCACTTGCTTCCGAGCGTAAGGGGGAGTTTACTCTTAAAGCTAGGAAGAAAGAGGCATGCATATGAAGAATTTCAACGTGCGGCTTCGTTAACTCAAAATGTTCAGGAAAAGAAATTCCTATTGAAACAGGCCAAAGATTGTTTGGAATAAAATTAGATTGAAGTTTTGTCGATTTCTCCATTTACGAATCGTTGAGTAAATAGGTACAAAAAATTCAAGCAAACGAGGAGAGAAAACGATGAAATTTTTATGTATGGGTTATTTTATGCCTGAAAAAATGGATGCACAGCCGAAGGGGAAAATTGAGGAGATTATGAATGAATGCCAGCCACACCTCGATCATTTCTATGTAAGTGGTAAGGTCATGATGGACGCTGGACTGTCAGTCGAAACAAAAAGTTTGAAACGTAATAAAGGAAAGGTAACCGTAACGGATGGTCCTTTCGCAGAAACAAAAGAACTGATTGGAAGTGTTTTTATGGTCGAAGCTGAGAACATGGATGAAGCGATCGAGTTAGCTTCTCTTCATCCGACGACACAATTGAACATAGGAGAAGAACTAGGCTGGCGCATTGAAATTCGCCCAGTTCATTACTTTAAAAATGAATTGAGCTAATTTTGATGCCTCTGAACAGGATAGGGATCTTGAAATAGGAGCGCAAACCAATCAATAGTGGTTGCGCTTTTTTAATCCAACCATCTGGATATTAATGTTAAAATTAAGGAGGTTTTGCAAGAGCAGCAAAGTTTTCAAGGGAAATGGATGAATGAAGGAGGACAGGAGTTTGGCAGTAAAGAAAACTTCAAATGATATTTTTCTAGAATTAAGTGATGCGATTGAATGTTGGTTTGATTTACATATTGAAAAAGCTACTCCGATCAATAGAGGCTATTTAAATTTGAAGTGGAAAATTCAAACGGAAAAAGGCATTTACGTGATAAAGCAAATTAGTCGAGAGCGATATGCCTCACATGACTTTGAAAAGATTAAATTGGAGCAGGATTTCGCTTTGCGTGAACAGGTAAGGCAACAAGAAAATGGCACGCTTTGCCCCAGGGTTCTCATCCACGACAATCATGTGATCCATAAAACCTCTGGTGAGGAAAGATTTGTGATGATGGAGTTTGAAGAGGGGGACAATTTTTTCCCTGGGACGTTGAATGAGAATCAAATGTACAGTCTAGGGCAAATGACGGGTCATATGCATACTGTTTCTAATGGTGGGGTCCACCCAAGAGATAAAACGCCACAATTCAAGCCTCCAAAAGTGGAAGAACGATTAAATCATTGGAATGAGGTCTATGCGGCAGTTGAAGAAGACGATGATTTGGTAGAAATGGTAGCCGTCCAAATGAACGCAACGGAACGGTTTCAATTAGATTGCTTACACACCTGTGAAACGGGATGGGCACATCGGGATTTATGGGTAGATAACCTTCTGTTTCATAAAGATCAGTTATCTTCCATACTTGACTTTGATCGGTTTCATTTTGATTATCCTGAATTAGATATTGCCAGAGCAATCATGTCAGGGGCTTTAGAGGGAAATGACTTTCACTCCAAGAGTGCTAAAGCTTTTTTGGAAGGATATCAGACAAAGAGAAACCTGGAACAAGGCGTGTTTGCTCGATCTCTTTATTTACTTTGGTATTTGGAAAGCCCCTGGTGGATACGTCAAACTATCAATAAGACTAGATACCAAGAAGTTCAGTTTCAGAATGAAATGAACTGGTTAGGCGAGAATCTTTATAAGATCGATGAGATGTTTGGAAACTGGTGAAAATGTGGGCAGCTTAGGAATCAAAAAAAGGAGGTTTTAAAATGAATCCAACACAACAAAATGAGGGTGTACGCTCCAATAAGGAGAAGGCAGTCTCTTTTCTACAACTTGTTTCTTCAGGTAAAGTGAGGGCAGCTTATCGCAGTTATATTGGTCCTGATTTTTGCCATCACAATCCATTTTTCCCTGGGGATTCAAATTCACTGATGATCGCGATGGAAGAGAATGCATTAAAGAATCCTAACAAAACCTTAGAGGTTAAACGAGCGATTGAAGAGGAAGATCGTGTTGTCATTCACTCACACATCAAACAAAATCAGGAGGACCTAGGAATGTCGGTGATACATATTTTTCGTTTTCAAAATAATCAGATCGTTGAAGCGTGGGATGTCGCTCAACAAATACCTCACAATTCACCTAATGAAAATGGTGCTTTTTAATCTAGTTTCGTATTTGGTGAAAGGCGAACCCATTCCCTCTATTTTATGTATCACTGTTGGCGTCTCAAGTAGTCTGTAAAGAAAAATATTAAAGACATAGGAGAAACGATATAGAATGAAATCAATACTCCATCCAACTATTAAACTAAAACCTTCGTTAAATGAAGAAGACTATAACGAAATCCTGAGATTAAAAGAGTGCTGCCTTGAAAAAGAAGAGGTAACGCTAAAACTAGAACTTGATCACAAACGAAATCAATCTCCTAACAAAAGTGTTAAAACTAGCATCAACGAGTTTCTATTTTATGAAGGTCACACACTGATCGGCTATATGGGCATCTGTCAATTTGGTTCAGAAGCATTAGAAGTAAATGGAATGGTTCATCCTGACTATAGGAGAAGGGGAGTTTTTAAGCAGTTGTTTTCACTCGTTCAAGATGAGTGGAATAAAAGAGAGTCGAAACAGATGCTTTTGTTGAGTGATCACAAGTCTAGATCTGGGATAGAATTTATAAAGAGTACGGGAGCTCACTATGAAAACGCAGAATACGAGATGCATTTAAGAGGTGAAGCAAAAGAAGCCCCTACAAATAAACTGCATTTTCGTAAAGCGCTTAATCAAGATGCAAAGGAAATTGCAAGGCAAAATGAAATCTATTTTCATATGAATTCAGAGGAAGAATCAATGCAAGGGATGGATGTTTTTCTTGCTGAATGGAACCAGTCGGTGATAGGGAAAGTTCATATTGAACTACAAAATGGTATAGGTGGCATTTATGGTTTAGGTGTACTTCCCGAATACCGAGGGCAAGGTTTTGGCAGAGAGATTCTGATGAAGGCCGTAAAGGAGTTAAGAGAAAGACAAGCTCAACAAGTCTTGCTTCAAGTGGCAGTGAAGAACAAGAATGCCTTAAATTTATACCAATCGTGTGGGTTTAAAGAGACTTCTACAATGGATTATTTTAAGTTATCTAAGAAGTGATGAAATTTTTTGAAGTAAATTTTAATGAAGGGGATATGTATGACTTATCAATTTGAAGTAATGACACAAGCTCAGGCAGACGACATTTCGTACAATTGGCACTATGATGGGGAGTATTCTTTTTATGATATGGAAGCGGATGAAGAAGATTTACAAGAATTCGTCGATCCTGAACTGCGTGGGGATTCTACCTTTGCGGTTTTGGAGAATAGAGAATTAGTTGGTTTTTTCAACGTTACGAAAGTGGATGACCTTACTTTTGATATTGGCTTAGGGATGCGTCCTGACCTAACGAATAAAGGGAAAGGTCAGGATTTTATAAAGGCGGGATTAGCGTTTATTAATCAGAAATATAATCCTAGTAAAATAACCTTATCCGTTGCGACCTTTAATCAAAGAGCGATAAACGTATACAGAAAGATAGGTTTCAAAGATGTTCACACGTTCATGCAGGATACGAATGGTAGTACCTTCGAGTTTTTGAAAATGGAATATGTGCGCGTTAACAATCTCTGAGCTTACCAATGGTAGGCTCATTTTTTTACGATGAATTTTATCTAAATATTTCCAAAAATGAAACCATTTGGCGATGGCGTACGTATACAAATGAAAAGGAAATGTCTCGTTAACAACGAGCCACTATGATAAAAGATCGATCGGAGGTCCGAGTGCTTATGCGTAAAGGTTATCTTGTTCTTTTAACAATTGTGACTGAATTAATCTTTCTTTTCATTGTTTCAACGTTCATCAATTTAAGCTTCATCGACACTCTCTTTATTGGCGGTATAGGCATATTTGGTGTTGTTTGGCTCTTTTCTTTTTCTATGACCCAACAAAACAATGTGTTCAATACAAGTCTGAAGGGGGTAACTGGCCAAGATGCAGGGGGAATCAAAGTCTTTAGATTTAAAATTAACCCCATCACCCTTGGTTTACTTATCTTTTGCATCAGTAGTTTTGTGATAACGATGATTTATTACTCTTCTTATTTGATCGGGTAGGTTATCAATGATGGAAAAAAGAATGAAATGCATTGAGGGGGGAAGTAGAATGGTTACTTTAAGATTTATGGGATCGAGTGAATTTCAAAAGTATTTTTCTTCAGCGATTGAGGATTATGCACATGAAAAAATCTTGTCTAATAATTGGGATCCACAAGAAGCAATGCACAAAGCCAAGCAAGAGTATGAAATGCTTTTACCAGATAGAGAAAAAACCGATAGGAACGACATATACAATATTCTGATAGAGGAAAAAATAATCGGAATGATATGGCTGGAGCACAAAGGAAACGATAAAGGATTTATACGAGATATTAGAATTTTAGAGAAATATCAAGGCAAAGGTTATGGTCAGCGTGCAATGGAACAGATCGAAATAATAGGTAAAGAAAGAGGCATTAAGAAAATGGGGCTTCATGTATTTGGTCATAACAAAGTAGCGATGGGCTTATATGAAAAATTAGGTTACCACACAACGAATGTCATGATGATTAAAGAGATCTGAGCTTGTAGACGGGGATATTTAAATAAATAAGACATGAGAAATCGGAAGCAGGGGTTAGTTTATTTAGGCACCTGTTTCTTTCTAGTTTCGGTGCCGGTGGTTGCATCGACCCATAAGTTTTTAATTTCTAAATTAGGGAAAATGTGTCTTATTAAACGATGTGTGAAAGGGTGTTTATTATATCGAAGACAAAACGATTTTTGATCTTTCCACTTATCACGATGCTTCTGTTGTTCATTGAGTTTCGTTTTATTCCGGATACCCCCATTTCAAGAGGCCTGGCAATTGGGTTAACAGCAATGACAGTCGGAACAATCCAATATAAATTTTTTACCGAAAAAACGGGTGAAACTAAAACCAAATAGAACGTTTGGAACTTAGTCTCCTTCATCCCAATCTGGGTTCCAGACAATCTCCCACAAGTGACCATCAGGATCTTGAAAATGACCAGCATAGCCTCCCCAAAATGTTTCGTGGGCAGGGTCAGTAATGACGGCACCTGCCTTTTTCGCTTTGTCCATCACAGTATCAACTTCTGTCTTGCTATGGACGTTATGTCCGAGAGTAAACTCAGTAGGACTTGGCTGATGAATGTTTATCTTGGCTTCATGTGCAATATCCTTCCGAGGCCAGATCGCAAGTTTTAGACCTGGTTGCAAATCAAAGAAAGCGACAGCGCCATGGTCGAACTCCTCACCAACGATTCCTTCAGTTGGAAACCCTAGACCATCTCGATAAAAGTGTAACGCTTTTTGTAGGTCATTTACCCCAATCGTGATGACAGATACTCTAGGCTTCATAAATCCAACACCCTCCCATTCATTGTGTAATCATTCTATCACATCCATTTTAACGAAGAGCTCTCCAGTAATGCTTACTGTATGATAACCTCTAGAATCAGGTCCCTTCACCAATCTTATATTTGTAAATTCCACCTGTTTCATAAGTGGAATGAGTTCATTTTTAATCATGTTCTTCACCGTATCCCACGACTCTCCATTTTTCCCGTCGCAAAGCGTTAGGGAAACAGCTCCATTTGGTTTAAGGACTCTAGCTATTTCTGACATGGCTTGAGGAAGGTTCTCCCAGAAGTAAACGGAATGGACACTCAATACTTTAGAAAACTGTTTATCGTTAAAAGGTAATTGATGAACGTTTCCGTGGACAACTTGAGCTCTTCCTTTTTTTATTGCTTTTTTGTTTCGGATCGCTGAAGAATGTAGGAGCGCCTTAGAAACATCCAAACCGATTACTTTGTGAACGGAAGGTTCGTTTAATAAACGTTTCATCGCATACCCTGCTCCACATCCGATCTCCAAGATATCTTCATCTTCTTGGAGGTTTAATAATGAAATGGACCAAATCGTTTCTGGTTTGTGTTGTCGTATCATTTTTTCACCAATGTACCATCCTAACAACCCTTTGGGATGCTGGTATTGGTTTTCAATCATGCTTGCCATCCGTTTTAAAAAATTCATTGGGCACCGCCTTTCTTTTATACATTAAAAAGTATAAGTAGATTAAAAAGATTAAACAATCTAATATAGTTTATAGTTACTATTAATTATTTTTATGGAAGTGATGTGGCATTGGAGATTAATCAATTAAGGGCTTTTGAATTGGTTGTTCGTTTAGGTTCCTTTAGTAAAGCGTCAAGATATTTAAACGTATCGCAACCAACCATCAGCTTACGAATAAAAGAGCTGGAAAAGAGTGTTGGCGGTTCATTGTTTCATCGTGTCGGAAAAAATATGGAACTGACAGACCTGGGGCAGGGGCTTCTTCCCTATGCGAGTCAGGCGTTAGAAGTATTAGTAAAGGGACTAGAAAGGGCACAATCCATTAAAGAAGGAAAACGAGGAGAAGTAAGAATAGGAACATTACCTACATTTACAACAGGACTATTTACTTCAACACTAGTTGACATGCATGAGAAGTATCCTGAAATCGACTTGGTCATTCATACAGGTCATAACCAACAAATTCTTGAGATGCTCTATGATGGGTTTATTAAAATAGGGCTGATTACTCATCCCTTTTTTAATCGTGATTTAAAGACGCTACTTTTGATGAAGGAACCACTGATCCTAGTGGCTCATAAGCACCATCAATTAAGTGAATTAAAAGCTAGAACTTATACAATAGAGGAGGTTTTTGCAAATAGTGGTCCTTATATTTTGACTGATTGGAGTGATGAGAGTAAACACTGGCAACAATCTTATATGACGTTTGGCATGGATCGACTTGAACTTCCTCCACCTACAGCTCTTGACTTTGTTCGTTCAGGAAGTGGTGTCACTCTTTTGACTGAATCACTCGCTCAAGATCTAATAACGAGGGATACTCTAACAAGGCTTATGCCGGTGGACATGCCAGAACTATCTAGGTGGATTGCCCTAGTTAGTTTGGAAAGCGAATCTTCTCTTACTCCAGCAGCGCAACGTTTTGTAAAAACGTTGAAAAATCATGCAGCAACACTGAGGTCGCTTTAAGGTCATTCTCCTATCACTCTAACTTGTTACACCAACGGTCCTGATTGACATCGCTACCATTGATGAATATACTAAATATGTAAGAAAAAGGTGGGAAGGAATGGTACTTAGCGGATGTGGAATTAATCTTATTTAAACGGGATCAAACTCATATTTTCATAAAATTGAGAACCTGGAAAATAGGATTAGTCTGTCCAAATAAGCGATCATTTCATCATGTACCTTTTTCAAGTAGAAGGAGACGTAACTTATATTTGCGTTTATTTCACTATTTGTTAAAGCGTTTGCATGTTATTTGATATGGGATTAGCAGCCTCTCCAGGATTCTTGGAGAGGCTTATTTCTATTCGGTAAGCCTCTCAATCAAATTTAATAAGAGGTGACATGCATGGCTCGAGCGATACAAGTGAAAGAACTGCAGAAAAGTTTTGGCGAACGTGAGATTTTAAGTGACGTTAGCTTTGATATACGAAATGGCGAAAAGATTGGTTTAGTTGGCTGGAATGGCGCGGGTAAATCAACTCTCGTCAATATTCTGATGAAAAGGATGGCTCCAGATAAAGGGTCTGTCACTATTCCCCATGTGAACATTGGCTACTTGCCTCAATCAACAGATAATTACCTGGCTGTTGATGCTGAACTTTTCGGGGAAAGGTTACTGGAACAAAGTAAAAAGCTAGGGTTTCAGAAAGAACGATGGGAGCAGGAGGATCTATACCATTTAAGTGGTGGCGAAAAACTGAAAGTCTCATTAGCGAAGATCTGGGCAAGTTCTCCTGAATTTTTGATCTTGGATGAACCAACGAATCACCTGGATATGCAGGGGGTTACATGGTTAATTGAAGAGGTGAGGAATTATTCGGGTGCTGCCCTCATCATTTCGCATGATCGCTATTTTTTAGATGAAACCGTCACAAAAATATTTGAATTGGAAGCTGGGAAACTCACAATCTACGAAGGGAATTATTCATTCTATCGAAATGAAAAACAGAGAAAGTACGAGCAGAATAAGCGTGATTATGAAAAGCAGCAGCGTAAGGTCGAGATGATTGAACAGCAAATCTCCACGTTGAAAGATTGGTCAGCTAAGGGCCATCGTGAAGCGGGAAAAGGAGGGTCTAATTCTGAAAATCGTCAAATGGGATTGCGGGAGTTCGAACGAGCGAAGGCAAAGAAAAAGGATAACCAGATAAAATCGAAGGTGAAACGCTTAAATCTAGAGCTTAAGAAAGATGGAGTCGAAAAGCAGAAAGAAGAGAAAACGGTCTCTTTTCAGTTTGAATCAACGTCAAAACGAGGGAAACGTGTTCTCGAAGCCAAAGGGATTAAGAAGGAATTCGGGGATCGCCTGCTTTTTGAGAAAAGTCACTTTTACATCAAGCATGGGGAACGAATTGGGCTGATTGGCCCCAATGGTACCGGAAAAACAACGTTTATTAAAATACTCCTTGAGCAGGAAAAGCTTACAAAGGGTTCGCTTTGGAAAAGTGAATCGACTAAAGTGGCATATCTATCGCAAGATGTAACGGACTTACCAGGTGAAAAAACGCCATTAGATTACCTTGATTTATCGAATCGACAGCAGGAAACAAGAGCGAGAACGCTTCTTTCCAATATGGGTATTCAGCAAGAAATTCTATTGAAGCCCATTTCTCAATTAAGTCTTGGAGAACGAACGCGAATCAAGCTCATTCATATGATATTGATGGAATATGACTTCTTAATCCTGGATGAGCCGACGAACCATCTTGATCTTCCAAGCCGGGAAGAGCTGGAAAGAACGCTAAATACGTATACAGGTACGCTGTTAATCGTTTCCCATGACAGATACTTGATTGAAAAATTGTGTACAAAATTATTAGTGATTGAAAATGGGCAAATGAAGCGGGTTGAGATAGGCATTAAGGAATACGAGGAACGACAAAAGGGAACAGGAAGAGAATCCGCAAGGGAAGAATTAGCCGTCATTGAAACCAAAATGACGGAGCTTCTGGGCAAAATTAGTTATTTATCGGCAGGTACAGTGGAATATGAATTGATTGATAAAGAGCTAATAAAGTTGATGGATTTAAAACGAAAAATGGAATAGGTAAGGGGGGCTGAGCACAATTCTTGAGAAGGAATTGTGCTTGTTTTAATAAATTGACATGACCATCGCTTATAAAAGGAGAATATTACCTTTTTATCGAATAAATAAACGAATCGTAGTTTTTTAGGAGGATGGATATGTTAAATTTTCAAAAACCAGATGTGGAGCAATTCTTTCAAACGCTAAACATTACTGACTTTGTCATCAGCCCAGATGAAAAACAGCTTGTGATTACCACGAATATCAATGGTCATTTTAATTTATGGGGAATGGACCTACCGAACCAGTACCCGTATCCCATGACGTTTCGGAACCAGAGAAGCCATGCGCTTCATTATGATCAGAAAGGGGAATTTCTCATTGCGGGGTTCGACAATGATGGAGATGAAAATATTCAGCTTTATGCGCTACAGCCTCGTGGTGGCTCGTTGCTTCCAATTCGTGTTGAAGAGGGAGAAAAGCATTACTTTAGTAGTCTTTCAGAAGATGGGAAGCGTTTGTACTACACGTCGTCGAAGGAGAATCCCACTTACCTTAACGGTTATTGCTATAACCTTGAAACAGAAGAGGTTACGACACTTATAAAGGGAAGTGAGGCACCTATTGAAATCATCGCGGTCAGTCAAGATGAAGAGGATTTTATTTATACGAAGCATTATTCGAACACCCATACACCCGTTTTCGTGAGGAGTCATGGAGAAGATCTTGCGTTAACCCCACCAAGTGAGAAAGAATTCATGGTTTATGAAGCTCTTTTTGTCACATCCGATAGCGTTTATTTTACAACAAACTTTGAATCAAACTATTCCTATCTTGCGAAGTTCAATTTACATACAAAGCATTTCTCCAAAGTATTGGAGCTTGAACAAGAAGATCTTACATCCGTAAAGGCGGATAAAGAAAATCATCGTCTGTATCTCGTAAGTACCAGCGGGGTGGAAGACCGTCTATTTGTGTATGACTTAAGTAGGGAAGCGTACGATCTTAAAAAAATCCCGGTGAACCTGATTGATAAGTTGGCAATTTCGGAAACGGGAAATTTGTATATCCTCGGTGATGGCTCAACAAGTCCGGCAAATATTTATTTTCAAACGCATGAAGGGGATGAATGGGAAAAACTTACGAATAACGTAGTGCCAGGAATTTCTGAAGACATGTTAATCGAGCCAGAGGTTATTCGGTATCCTTCTTATGACGGGCTTGAAATTGAAGGGTTGTTTTATCGGGCTCATGAGGAAAATTCAAATGGCCATGTCATTCATTGGCCGCATGGCGGACCACAATCGGCAGAACGGAAAATGTACTGGTCGTTATATCAATTCTTGTTACATCGCGGCTATTCCATCTTTGCCCCTAATTTCAGAGGGTCAACTGGTTATGGCCTGGAATTTATGAAAATGGTCGAGCAGGATTGGGGATTCGGACCGCGTCTTGATAATGTGAAGGGCATCGAGTGGTTGGTCTCAAATGGTTACGTTGATTCAGATAAAGTGCTCTTAATGGGTGGAAGTTATGGTGGTTATATGGCGCTCTTACTTCACGGTCGTCATGCTGAATACTACAAAGCGGTCGTTGATATTTTCGGCCCAGGAAATCTCTTTTCATTCATTGATAGTGTCCCGGATCATTGGAAACCGTCTATGGCAAAATTCGTAGGGGACCCGGTTGAACAGAAAGACAAATTAACGGAAGATTCTCCGATCACCTATTTAAAAGGGATGAAAAAACCGATGCTCGTCATTCAAGGTGCGAATGATCCGAGGGTTGTTAAAGCTGAGTCGGATCAGATTGTCGAAGCCTTGAAGAAGGAAGGATCACAAGTGGAATACATGGTGCTTGAAGATGAAGGGCACGGGTTTTCAAAGAAAGAAAATGAAATCAACGTGTATAAAAAGATCTTACATTTCTTAGATCAGCAGCTAATTCAGTAAAACTCATTGAAGATTAAGAAAACATTAAATAGGGCGTTAGACAAAAGGAAAGGCTCATCGTAATGAGTCTTTTTTTTATGATTTTTTGTTCGACTTTTCTATAAATTTATGAATGTTTTTAACTCCCAATATAGTAAAAAGTATCGAATGTTCCTATGTTTTCTCTATTCTTGTTTTAATTGGGAATTAACTGGGAAATCCCTCCGCACACGTTCATTTTGATACACCAAAGGAGGATTGAAATGCGATACTATTATACAGGTTTCGTAATATTAGCAGCTATTTTATGGGGAATTTCAGGAGGTTTAGCAGGGATTTTAATGGACAAAGGATGGAGTCCTCTAGTGATCTCTTTTTATAGAGGAGCGATCGGGTTAGTATGTTTAGTCATTTGGCTACTTGTTAAAAGAAAAGAAAATTTGAAGAAGCATTCGTCGAGAACGGTCATGTGGGCCATGCTTGCTGGAGTGGCAGTAGCTAGTAACTTCAGTTTTTACTTTCTCAGTATTTCCGAATCTGGAGTGGCAGTAGCGTCGACCTTAATGTACACGGCACCGGTATTCGTGCTGATTAGTTCTTTTTGCTTTCGAATCGAGTCCATTACGCCATTTAAGGTCATCTCGATGATCGTTGTGATGTTTGGGATCAGTTTATTAACAAACATTTATGAAACTGGAATAAGTGAACTGAATTTGGTAGGAATCATGAGCGGGTTACTCTCAGGTGTTTCTTATGCTCTCTTTATTTTTAGTTTTAAAAATGCTTCTAAAAATAATAGTCCGCCATTTGTACTTAGCACGGCTTTTGCTACTTTTACTGTGGTATTGCTTCTGTTTATTGATCATAGCGAAGCAATCTCGGTATTGTTTTCAGAGGATCTTATCTGGTTTATTACGCTCGGAATCATTGGCGCAGGCGTTTCCTTTTACCTCTACGTAGAAGGGTTGAAAAAAACTTCCGCCTCCGTAGCTTCGGTTATTGCAATGGTTGAACCTGTTACCGCTTCTTTATTTGGATTAGTGGTTTTAGGAGAAGTTCTGACTGTCCTTCAGAGTATTGGTCTTATTGTTATCCTGATCACGATTACGATGTTAAGTGTAAAACAGAAGGATTGTTGAAGAATAATGAGACAAAGTGTGGTAGTAATGCAGAGGATTTGATTAAATGAGTGTAAGAGCTTTTGTAAATCTTTTACTACTGCGACTCGAAGGGGAAAGTGACATGGAAAAGGATTGTTTTGTTTGCAGGAAACATGCAGGACTACTTGAGCTAGCCGGGGGAACGATCTATGAAGATGAGTATGTGTACGTAGGACATATTGATCGAGGAGAGAAGCCTGTTTATCCCGGCCATGTGATGATTGATCTCAAAAGACATGTGCCTTCACTAGCGGATATGACGGCAGAAGAAGCGAGTGCATTTGGAATCATTACCGCACGAGTGAGCAAGGCGCTTCGTGAATGTGAGCACGCCGAACATATTTATGCACAGGTGTCTGGTAATTCTGTCCCACATCTTCATATGCACCTTATCCCGCGCTACCCTGGTACCCCAGAAGAGTACTGGGGACCAATGGAAGTCTATGAGTGGGACGATGCACCATTTGCGACAGAAAGGGGAATTCTTCTCTTATGTGAAAGAATCCGGGCTCAATTAGAAAGAGTGCAAACCACGTGAGTCTATCCATCAGCTGGTTTATCGTGCTGACGAGCATGGGGATCCCATTTATTTATTGGGGAGTCAGAGAGGTATGGCAAGGTGGTAAAGGGATGAATCGAGCTAAAGGGTATTTGGAATGTTTGTTCGAAGTCGTGACACTTCAATTAAGTTCTGTTAGTCTTCATCTTTTAGTCGGAGCTGTCTTCATTCTATCAGGGGCTCTATCTCTTTTCTTTTAAGGGTACGAATGCTTAGGTGGACATGGAGAAGATAAAGGCCAAATGACAGAAGAAAGAGGCTTTAATGATTTCTCTTAAAAGAAATAAAGAGAAAGGCTAAAAACGGCCCACAAAACGAACTGTTTTTTGGGCCGTTTTATTTAGATGTGTTGCGTTTTAAAAAGTAAGATCGTGTGATGAGTAAAAGCGGTGGTGATTCCATCGCACGGCTTTAAGTGTCGGTTTGGTCGGTCAGGAGTCTGTGGTCACATTACTAGTAGAGACCTTTGAGAAGTACACTTAATAGAAAACGAGTTGAGCGAAGCATCTAGGCTGCTATCTTGATACATATGGATTTCCAGTAATCCAGAATCGCCACGGATAGTCTTTCGCTTCCCCTGAGTTATCAATACCGATGCGTTTCCCTTCAGAAATGTGATCAGGCTGATAGCCACTCCGTATATAAAGGGGCGCTCGTATTAAAGCATGGCCATAGTCACCTGGGTCAATTCCAAGTGCTTTTGTGAGCTTGCCAGGTCCATCCGTCCATTCTTTCTGCTTACGACCAGGTCTTCGCTGCTCCATCAAATCGAGTCCTTTTAGTGGCTCAACAGCTCTCACAAGAACTGCTTCTGGAACGCCGGTTTCAGCACTCACGACGTTGAATAAGCAATGAGTATGCATCACATAGGTATACGCATTTCCAGGAGGACCAAACATCACTTCTGTGCGCTTTGTGCGTTTGTTGTTGAAGCTGTGAGCGGCTTGATCGGTTGCTCCGAGGTAAGCTTCTGTTTCAACAATATAGCCAGATGCAACTCCTTCGTCTGTTTCTTTGACTAACTCACATCCAAGAAGCGCTTTTGCTAGTTCTAGGGTAGGTTTTTGATAGAATTCTCTAGGTAAGATTGACATGAGTGGATCCTTTCTTAACTTGTAATATTTGACGGGACTTTCAAATGATCTATGATTAGTTTTCCACAAGGTGTGAGGAACTAAACAGGAATGAAAGGCGATCATAGGGGAGTAACTAAACAAAATAGATTGCCTGATACCAATGAAAAATACCTTCCAAAACTTGAAACAAGTTGGAAGGTATTTTTCATTGATTTTACTTGATGGCTACTTGGAACCCTTATTCTTATAAAATAATAAGTAAAAAAGAGGTCCAAATGAACCAACAGCTAACGTAACGATAGCCCATGGCCAAAAAGGACGGTTGTTTTTCTTCGCATCAAACCACATCCAAATCAGTACGAAGATAAGGGCGATTAATAAATCTACGAAAATTTGGATTGTGGCGAAGTTTTGAAAAGCCTCCGAAAAGATACCTACAAACCCATACTGGATAACAGCGGCGACTGTTAGTATGGAAAATAAAATGAGTGCTGTCACTAAGAACAGTTTGAAAAGAGGCTTGGTAACAATGCTTTCCGGTTTCGTTTCTAGGTAAGTCTGTTGCTTTAACATGGTAATCCTCCTTTTTGTAGCGGTTGCTACACTTTTTATTATAATGTAGCACTCGCTACACTTTTGTTCAAGAGAAAGTTTAACAGGCAGCTTGCTGATGGATCGGATTTGCTGCAGTATGAGATGTAGCATATACTACAAAAAAAGGTTAAGGGTGTTACATATGAAAAAAGGTGAAAGAAGAAAAAGCGAGTTAACGGAAAAAATGGTTAAATATATTTTAGCGAATGGCATACAATCTGCCAGCCTTAGAAATCTTGCGAAAGCGGCTGGGACAAGCGATCGAATGCTTCTTCATTATTTTACAGATAAAGAGGAACTGCTAACGGTTGTTTTATCAACGATCTCGAAGCAATTAATTTTGATGTTAGATCATACCGAAATCGAGCAAAAAACGTTCTCTCATATGGTTCGCTACCTCTATCAGATGATGAAGGATCCAGAAATTAAACCGTATATGAAACTTTGGCTCGAGCTTATTGCCATCGCTTCTAAAAAAGAAGATCCTTACTACCGAATCGCAAGAGAAATTGGAAATCATTTTTATGGCTTCTATAAAGAAACGCTTAAGGTCGAAGAAGGGGAAGAACAGGAAAAAATGGCTGCTTTGGCGCTTGTGATGGTTGAAGGGGTGGCATTACTCGAATCGCTCGACTTTGATGAACACATTTTGTCGGCAATTGAGGGGTTGGAAGGCGTTAGGAGGTAGTTTATCATCCATTTTTAGTTTTAGATCATCCAATGGGTGATCTTTTTTTATTTAGGAAAGTGTTGGAAAAGAACGGAGATTAGTGTAAAATTACACTAAAAGAAAAAAATGACACTGGTGGTGATGAGGTTGAAGAAAGAATTTGTGATGCAAGTTGTTTCGGAAAAAATGAAAGTAATTCGAACGGAGCGTGATTTTTCACAGGAAAAAATGGCGGAATGCTTGGGGATTTCCAAGAAGACGCTTGTGCAAATTGAAAAAGGGCGTGTGATGGCAAGCTGGAATGTTGTCGTTGCCACAGTCGCTTTATTTTCTGATAGCGACAGCTTGCAAAATAAGCTGGGGGATGAACCGTTGGAAGTGCTTCGCTTAATTGCCCACACGAATGTAAATGAACCGAGGGATAAAACAATGGGAGGAAGAATGTGGTGGGTGGAAATAGAATCAAATGGAAACTTCCGGCTTCAGCAAAATCTGATCAGCAAGCATTACAGAATACTCGATAAGGAGAATTATCGGTGGTTTAGTAGCTTTGATCAAGCGGGAGCAAGAGAACGTTTGAAGGAGCTCGGTTCACAGAGCGAATGGCAGTGAAAAGGAGAGGGCAAATGAAGAGGGTTATCGTTATGATCATCATGATGACAGTGTTTGTTTATAGTTACTTTTTAACCTCTTGGACAGCATCGTACTTGCCGTATGTGGACGATTGGAAAGAGCATTTGCACCTTACACCTGAAACAGTAACAGATGCTCAGCAAATCTATGAAATTGACAAGTTTCTTTATGCCTTTCATATTCAGCCAATGATCAGCGTTGTATGTTTACTTTCGTTTTTAATAGTAGTCGGAATCATGCTGCACTGGGTGTTACAGAAAATGATAAACCGAAGAAAAGTAGGATTGTAAGAACTGACCTGGGGGAGGGGATTAGGTGGAGAAGCGACAATTCTGGGTTGTCTTACTTGTGGCAACATGTCTTGGTTTGTTTGGACAGGATTTGGCTTATGTGATGAATGATTTTCTGTTTGGAATTGGGCCGATTTATTACGTAACTTTCTTCACTGTCTTCAGTATTTTTCTTTACCTTTATATTATTGGAGTTACCGTCAATAAAGGAAGAAATTTAAGAGTAGTAGAGATGAACAGGAATAGTCAACTGGTGGTCGCTTGTTTCATTGGTTTGCCTATTAGCGTATGGTCTTTGTTTGTGGTCGCCATGTGGTGGGGATAAATAAAGAAAATTCGCGGGTGACAGGCACCGCGTCAATAGTAAAAAGCTGACAGGGTCAGCTTTTTTTGTATTTTATTTTATAACAAGATAAGGCCTCATCATTTCATAATCTTCATGCTCTAATAGATGGCAGTGCCAGACAAATAATCCGGCATAGGGAGCGAACTTCATGATGATTCGTGTGATTTCGTTTGGGTTTGCGCGAACGGTATCTTTCCAGCCTCGTTCATTTGCTTCAGGTTTCTTGCGTGGACCAGTTGGCACGATGATGCCTTTTTGCTCGTATAATTTTCGGTCAAAAGGCTGGCGGTCTAAAATCTGAAAGCGAATCAGGTGAAGGTGAATTGGATGAGTGCCTTTTGTGACGTTGATGAGGTTCCAGAGCTCGATATGACCTAAACGCGGATTTTCTGTGATGGGATCAGACCAGAGTTTCTTGTCGAGTAGATGAATAGGTCGCTTATATTTATCCTCTTTCATATCAAGCAAAAGGTTTCTATGGTTGTTTGCCTGGTGCTCATTCATGACTTTAAACCGAGCCAGTTTTGTTGGAAGGACGCTATCTTGTTGAGTCAGTTGTTTTGTGACGCGAAATTGCATGATGACTCCCGTTGACTTTGGATTCGGTTTCTTGCCCTGTGGGTAGGAGGTAGGGGCATCGTTTGTTAACGTGATCAGCTCCCCACTCGACTGACTAAAGTCCACAATGACATCCACACGCTCGGCAGGCGCGATCAAAACGCGGGTGACAGGCACTGGACGTGGTAATAGGCCTTGATCCGTACCGAGTTGAGTGAAGGAAAGGCCGTTTGAAAGAGAGAGTCGATAGAATCGCGCGTTTGCTCCATTCAGAATGCGAAATCGATACTTGCGCGGCTCGACTTCTAAGTAAGGCCATACCTTTCCATTGACGAGATTCACTTTTCCAAAAAACTCTGGCACAACTGAGGGTGTAACATCTGGAACAGGCGGGGTCGGTTCAGATGGATAAAACAAAGATCCGTCTTGATGAAAAGAGCGATCTTGAATAATAAGCGGAAGATCGAATGTTCCGTCCGGCAAGGCGAGTGAGCGCTCTTCCTCATCATGAATGACATACATCCCAATAAGACCAGCATAGATATTCAAGCGGGTAATGCCCATCGCATGATCGTGATACCAGAGATTTGTCGCGGCTTGTTGGTTCGGGTATTCATAAACGGGTTGGGTAAAGAACGGTCCGAGTTGTTGAAAGGAACGTGTAAACCAGGCTTCTGGGTAACCATCACTTGTATCCGGGGTAGAGCCTCCGTGAAGGTGCACAACGGTGCGAACATCTGGCACCTCTATGCCGGCTCCATGCACAGTATGATCAATCGGTAGAAAATGTCTGTTAGGAAGCTCGTTTTTCCAAAGGACCTGAATGGGCTGATTTCGAACGACGTGAAAGGTTGGGCCAGGAAACATCCCGTTATATCCCCAGATCCGAGTTGGGGGCAAATCTCGATGAAGCTTTTGCATCATTTCTCTCATCGTCACTTCGTAGTAGGGGATGCCGTTTTGAATCTTGAGTGGTTGAATGGTTGGAATGATGGGGAGTCGATCCACAAACTTTTCGAGCATGTGTGTCACCCCTTTTTATACAGCGTTTTGTTCATTTTATGTGGGGATGAGAAGAAGTATTTTTAATTTTGATCAGATGAAGTTGAGGATGAGCACGCAAAACCCCCACTTATTCAAATGGAACAAGAAGGGGTGGTTAAAATATGTTGTGGTTTCAGCCTAGAGGGATTTCAAGTAGCGGCTCGTAACGGTTGCTGTTAGGGCGTAGCTCGTAAACTTGCACAGATTTTACTAGGAAAGTAGGGTACGGCGTTAGCTCTTTCTCAGCTGCATCCTCCATATCCCTTAGCTCCTCTTTCGTTAAACCATGCTGTTCTTTTCCAAGCGTTAGGTGCGCAACGAAATCCTCCAGTTCAAAATAGTGATTGATGAGTTGTTCGGAAGGGGAGATCGCTTTAACAATCGCTTCGTGCAAGGGATACAGCTCATTAGATCGAACGCTTAAGTAGAGAATGTTATCACCGAAGTAGTTCGGTTTGGCTAATGAAATCGTGAACGGCTGCGTGCTTTTACAAACCCACTTCACTTTTTCAACCCATTCCCGATCATGTGTTAAACCCCCCTGTGCTTTTAGCGTAATATGCGGTTCGACGATCAGAGAATCTAGCCACTGATGTTGGAAGTTCTCGACCTTTTTTACATAGTCGAGTGGTGGCGTAATGCCGATGAAATACTGTGAGGGCATAGAGCTTCAGTCCTTTTTTATAGATTAATTGTTAGTGGCGCTTCTGTTTAATTATGGTCATTATAACAAAATTAGGATTAGTAGAGTGTTTGACTGGTTGTATTATTCGAACATAGGGTATCATTGCTATATCTTTCTACTTTGCAAATATCGACAATATCCGCCTTAAACCGGGTGGTGACAGGCACTTATAGGGGGGTTCTATCATGTCTTCTGAACTTGAATCAAATGTGGAGTACGAAACGAAGTCGCCATTATTTAAGAAATTCATCTTACAAACTTCCTACTGGAAAGTCATTCAAGTTCTTGCGGGGATGAATCTGCTTTTTAGTTTGTTTTATCTTTCATTTCGAAATACTAGTCCGATTTGGAATGTGTTTGGGGTTTTGTTTCTCGTCATGCTTGTATTGAGCATCCTAGGCGTGCTTAAGAAACGCAAACTCCGCATGACGAGTACGCTGTATCTGTTGTTTCTTCCTTTTACTTTGATTTTAATAGGTCTATTAAATTTTCAGCTTTCAAATCAGTATCCGGGTGAATCAAGCAGCTTGCCTATCTTGATCCCTTGTTTGTTCCTTCTCGTTCATATAGGTACGCTTATTTTTGCATGGAGAATGGAGAAGGAGCGAAGAGGTAGAGTGAACGGCATCCCGAGATGGTTTTCTGAGATGTTGATATGGGGAAATGTCGTTGTATTGCTTGTCGGTCTTTTTACAAGTTCTATGATTCTCTTCCGTTACGAAAACGGCGGCTATGGACCTTACGTAAACCAGCTCGCTTTGTTTTACGCATTCGTTTTCTTAGCAAGTACCGTTCTGATTATACAAGGAAGCAAGATGTGGAAAAAACAGCGTCCCGCATTAAGAAAAACTGCGATGATCGGCGGGTTTGCGATTACGTTTGTTCATTTTCTCCCGCTTTTATCTGTCCCTATACTCATTGATCAGGGAGAGGAACAGGTAGAAGCGGCTTTTGCACAGTGGAATTCATCATCGTTGGATTCGTCTGAATTTCAACAATCGCCATTTACTCTTCCTGCTTATTTTCTTGGCATTCCACCAGCTGATGTGGAAGGGGAAAAGGATGTGCTGTTTTATGAAGGAACGGAAGGTGTGGACGATGGCGTTGAGCTACGCTTTGATTCCTTTTTCCCAATTGAAAAGGATGGAAAGCTGCCTGTTCTAATTCGGATCCATGGAGGATCGTGGGCAAATGGAGAAAAAGGTGATGCGAACGTCATGCAGCAAAATACGTATTTTGCGAACCAGGGCTATGCGGTTTTTGATATTCAATATGGGCTAACGACGCTGAGTTCCTATGATCTAAGCCCCGTTCCAGATCATGTGAGAGGGCCCTTTTCAATTGATGATCAGGTTCGTCACATTGGGCTCTTTACGCAGTATTTAGCGGAGCATGCAGAGGAATATGGTTTGGATCTTTCGACAACCTTCATCTCAGGAGGATCGGCAGGCGGGCATCTCGCAACGGCGAGCGCTCTTGCGATGGCGGAAGGAAAGTATAAAGACTGGTTTTCAGATGAACTTAAGGTGAAGGGACTAATCCCTTATTATCCGGCAAACAAAGGGCCCGCACTTGGCGGTATCCCTGGCACAGAGGAGCTGCTCTGGCCGGAACAGCTTGTGAGTAAAGATAGCCCGCCAGCGCTTCTTTTCCACGGTACGCACGACACATATGTTGGGTATGAAACGGCGGCATCTTTTAAAGAAACATATGCGGAACATGATAATAAAAAAGCTGCGGTAATTTATATGCCATTCGGAAACCATGGAAGTGATTTCTACTTTGCTGGTTATTACAATCAGACATTTACGTATTATATGGAACGGTTTATGGCGTTATATCGATAGATTTGTTGTTAAGCGGCTTGGTTTTCATAAAAAATGGCTTTGATTCCTGGTTTGAGGAGGAATCAAGGCCTGTTTTTTTATTCCTAAAATGGTACGGTATTGTAGTAATGCATATTAAACGAGGCTTATTCCGACCCAAGTGAAGTAAGCGATTACAGAAACGTTGAAAAACGTGAAAAGCAGTCCAATTGTAGCCCAGCCCTTTTTCTCATCACTCGTTCGATAGACAACAAATGCAAATAAAATGGATAGTAAACAACTGACAAGGATGAAAATCATGATATATAATGCGGCTGATTCACCGGATCGAGAAGACACCGGATCGATCAGAAACATAGCGAAAGTTGTTAGAATGCTAATAAAGATGAAGAAACCTGTTCTCCACGTCGTTCTCTTTGAGCGATAGCTATTAAACATTTCGTTCTCCTTTCTCGTTTACGCTGCCTGCCCTTCATTATAGTGCAGTTAAAAGGAGAGCACAAATAGCGGTGGGAAGGACCAATGAGAAAAGGGTGGATTTATTCGACAATGTTCGACTGAATCCGGGTGGTGACAGGCACTGCTCAATGAAGGAGTGAAACGATGAACAATGTGATCGGGGTGTTTTTCTACCTCGTTATTTTAATTCTCACAATCTTAATTTACCGGAAATCAGATGAATTTGAGCCTTCTTTAATGTGGAAACTCATCGGCTATACGATTCTTGGAGGGTTTTCATTTCAGTTTAATGAATGGAAGTTACCGTTTGGCTTCCTCATTTATTTATTGTTCTTCAGAAATATAAAAGTTAATGCAAAGGCAAAGAAGCGTGCGGTTTATTTAGGTTTAGTGATTTATGTTATCTCAACCATTGTTCCATGGGTGCAGACCTACATATACGAACAACCAAAGGAAATTCAAGTACAAAACACGAACTTCTACGAAGGCAGCCTTGCTCAAGAATGGGAGAACATTCAAAGTAAACTGGGAGAAGTGGGAAACACTTCGAAGGTGATTGATTTTAATATGGAAATAAGTGATAAGGGAAAAATCAGAGACTTAACTATGGACATCGAAGAAAGGACAATGCCAGAAAAAAGTCGCTATCATATTACTCTTTCTGATCATGACAAGACGTTCATCGTTGAGCGAAAGAAGGTTGGAACAGAAGCAATACATATTGCATCAGAAACGCTAACAGAAACACCTTTTTTCTTGAAACAACTTGATCTCATTGAGAAACCAATGCTAGATGAGAAGGGAATCGATGCGTACCACCTTAAGGCAAGTGGACAGAGAACACGCTATTCGCAAATCGATGTTCCCGCTTACCTCATTGATACCGCTGGTAAGCGAGAAATGAAAAATAGTGAGTTACCAACAGATGCGATTGTTGTCACGGTGTGTCATGGTAACTGTAAGGGTCAAACAGATTTCCTTTTTGATGTGTTGAATAAGATCCCTCAGCTGACAGAAGACAACATCCTCGATATCGCCCAGCAGCAATCATCGGAAATCAAGGATTGGTTAATCAAGCATCGTGGAGATAAACTCGGACTTGAAAAAGACGGGAGCATTTTTTTAACGAAAGATGGGAATAAAGAGGAAGTGAAAAAGGAGACCTACTATAAGGTATTAACAGAAACACCTGAGGTAGCCATCAATCAAAACGGTCAGAAATGGGAAGTAACAGTCAAAACGCCCTATGGCGATCAGCCCCACCAGCTGGAGTTTGTGATAAATGAAGCGTTGAGGGAAGTGGAATGGGTTCGATTTAAGTAACGTTTCTTGAAAGGGAGATGGAAAGATGAATTTTTCAGTAATCAAAAAAATGTACCTGCTACTTGGTTGCCTTTATTTAGTTGGCGTATGTCTGATTGGCATTTATGCTGTTTTGAACGACCTTGCTCTCCCAACGCTCTATTTTGTATGGGTCATTGTTGGTGGTCTGGTACTGTTAGTTTTTAGACAAAAATTGAAAGATTTAAAAAAGAACATGTAAGGATTACCAGCCTATTGCAATCACGCTCCCCCACATGAAATTAAGGTTCATGTGGTTTTTTATATGCTTCTGAATGATAGAAGTATAGTACAATGAATTTAGCATCATACATTAAATGGAAGTGGTGATGGGATGAATCAAAATGTGTTAACCCTCCCGGCAAGTGGCACATGTAAGATCATTTATGAGCACATGATCCATGCGTTTCCCAGTCATTATCTCTACAAAGAAACACCGTATGTCGCTTTTCGTGAAACAGGTGGATTCATTGAAACGATCTACACCGTCCGTGATCGCCTAGTACTTATGCCGCCCTATCATCCTACATCAGCAGACCTCACACGTTTCGACTCACACACTCAGGAAAGAATTCTGTCTTACATCCAGGATCGAAAAAAAGGGTTCGGCTTTGAAAAGCCAGGACAACCCTATATGTTTTGGATCCTTAACCTAGAAACACCATTACCTCACCGACCAAAAGTGACACCGAACACGCCAGGTCACCAGTACTTTTCATTTGAAGATTTCATCTCCGAAGACCGAGTAATCACGAAAAACGGCACCATCTCAAAAAACGGTGTCTTCGAATATGATGATTTCAGGGACAATTTGCTACTGGATAAGTACAATCCGATTCTACCCGCTATGAGAAGTATGAAAACAAAGCATTTAAGAAGTGAAAATAGTGAAGACGCCATCACGTGGAATGTGTTTAAATCGCTTCAACAAATCAATCCAGAGTACTGGTATACTGAACTAATTTCAAAAGGGATTGATCAGAAAACGTTCAATCTAAAAAAACAAATCCTCCCTAACGAGGTCCCTCACAATTTAACGATCAAGCTCTGGGAATCGATTCGACCACCGCTACGAGGGGACCAACCGGCAGAAGGTACAACGGAAGTGGATGTCATACTAGAGAGTGATGCTTTTGTCTGGTTCATTGAAGCAAAGTTCAAATCAGACATTTCAACTGGAACGACACATGATCAGGAGAGAAACCAGGTTTTACGAAATCTTGACGTCGGGTCCCATTATGCAAAAGGAAAAGATTTTTACTTTTCCCTCTTGATTCTAGATGATGCGATTTCACCGAAAGGAGTTTCAGCGGTAGAAACTTATAGTAGAGAACTGACAGAGAAAGGTCAGCTGTTTGAGAATCGCTTTTCAAACGTTCAGGGGTTAACCGTCTTTTATTGGAGTGACTTCGTTGAGATTTTTAAAAGCTGCATGCAGGAGCTAGAGGATGACTTTGAACAGCTGATCGCGGCTCGGGCTTTTCACTGGATGACAGAAAAGGTAGATCAGCTGGTAAAAAAATAATCTGTCCGAGAAAAGGGACTGCCCGAATTGGCAGTTCCTTTTTTATAGGATCAAGCCTAAAATCCCTGGGAGAATTCCTTCCAATCTCCGTGTCTTTTCTACTAACTTTCACCTTTTTTTAGACTTCATTTCAAAAAAATGTTTACTGCTTATGAAAAAAGGTTATTCCTCCTACTACAATAAATCGAGAAATTATTTTTCATTGGGTAGAGGAGGAGTCAAGATGCAATCACTTTGGTTTACATTGCTATCTTGTATAGCATTCATGGTGCTTGTTGGATACATAGCTTATCGGAAGACGAAAGGGACTACTAGCGGTTCCGATGGGTATTTTCTCGCTGGAAGAGGTTTGAGCGGTGGGTTTATTGCCGGTTCGCTTTTGTTAACAAACCTTTCAGCTGAGCAGTTAGTCGGGTTGAACGGTCAGGCGTTTCGCACGAACCTGTCAAACATGGCATGGGAAGTAACGGCGGGGGTAGCCGTCGTTTTGATGGGACTTTACTTGTTGCCAAAGTACTTGAATATGTCGATCACGACACTGCCTGAATTTCTGAGTAAACGATTTGACGAAGGAGTAAGACGCTATACCGTTGTTTTGTTTATGGTTGGGTACGTTCTGGTAACGATTCCATCTATGCTTTATTCTGGTGCCCTTGCGGTGCTTAAGCTGTTTGATGTGCCGGATATTTTAAACATTACATATACTCAGTCCATCTGGGTCGTCATTTGGGGCATCGGCATTATCGGCGCAGTATATGCGATCTTCGGTGGTTTAAAAGCGGTTGCTGTATCGGATACGATTAATGGGGTTGGGCTACTCATTGTAGGCGCGCTAGTTCCAATCCTTGGGCTGATTGCACTTGGAAACGGTGCATTTCTCGATGGTGTCAAAACCATTACAACTACAAATCCAGAAAAGCTTAATGCAATTGGCGGGCCGGAAGACTCTGTTCCATTCGGTACGATTTTTACAGGCCTGATCATTGCGAATATGTTCTACTGGGCAACAAACCAGTACGTGATCCAGCGTACGCTCGGAGCACAAAGTTTAAAAGAAGGTCAAAAAGGGGTTATTTTCTCAGGATTCTTTAAACTACTGATCCCGATTTTTATGATGGTTCCTGGAGTGATCGCGTTTCACCTTTATAGTGGGGAACTAAAGTCCGTTGACCTGGCGTATCCGACGCTTGTGATGAACGTGCTTCCGTCTTACTTATCTGGCTTTTTCCTCGCTGTTTTGCTTGGAGCTGTATTAAGTTCGTATAACTCACTATTAAATAGTGCTTCAACCATGTTTGCCCTTGATATTTACAAACCGGCAATGAAAAAAGATGCGACAGATGAACAGCTCATCACCGCAAGTAAATGGTTCGGTTCGATCATTGCCATTGTGACGTTTTTTGTCTCACCAATGCTCATGTATGCACCGAATGGCCTATGGGATTTAATTCGTAAATTCACTGGCTTTTTCAACATCCCGATCGTGGCGGTAGTCTTAATCGGTATTCTATCGAAAAAGGTACCAGCACTAGCCGCGAAAGTTGCGATCATTTTTCATGTGGTCGCTTACTATATGATGGTTTGGGGAACGGAACAGCTCTTTGGCATTCCGGTTAACATCCATTTCATCCATATTTACGGTATTCTATTCGTAGCGGAAGTGGCTATCATGTTTGGGATTGCTTATTGGAAGCCACAAGAGAAAGCCTATATTTTCCCGAAAGCGTCTAAAGTGAACATGACGCCGTGGAAGTATAGCGTGCCTGCAGGGATCCTACTCATCGCTAGCATTTGCGAAACGTACCTTCTCTTCTCGCCAATTGGCGTTGCGTATGCAGACGGAATGATCTCACCATCGTTCTTACCAGCGACAGGAGCACTTGCGGTCGTGACGTTGATTGCATTTGCCGCTGCAACGAAAAGCTGGGAGCGTAAGTACGGTCATGCGGTACGCCGAGCGAAAGATGCTGTGAAAGAAAAAGGAAGAGAGGTTGGCGGTCAGACGCAGCAACCTCAGGTAAATTATTTTTCCGAGAAGGATCTATAGAGATAGCATGACAGTTTCACCGGCTGATCGTGCAAAAAGAAGTTCGTCACCCTCATGTTTGAGGTGGCGGGCTTTTTTTTAGCATTATTAGCTGCACTCTACCTATTAACAAACGGCCAATCCGATATAATTCCGCGATATTTTCGTTTTTTCCGCGAAAATGGGTGATTATTCCGCGCTTTTTACAATATTTCCGCGAAAATCAATTTAATTCCGCGAAAATGGCTTCTCATGTCTCTTCTCAATGAACGTAGCGCTCATAGCGTCGCAACAGCACATGTCACCTTATCTCTCACAGAAAAACAGTTGAAAACACATTTAGCACGTTTAAAAGGTTTATCACGCGGGAATGTTGGGAAATTTACCACTATTCAAAGCGCTTTATTTTATTAAAGCGATATTTAGATAAAAAGGGTGGTTAAATGAACAACAACGAATATGTAATTGAAACTCTCTTAAGTGGCCATTATTTCGGACCTTCCCGTCAGCACATGATGTCTGTGGTGTATGATTCTCGTGACGTCGAAGAAGCGGCAGCCTTTGTTTGTGTAACTGGTGAGAAATTTGATGGTCACCTTTTTATAGAAGATGCAATCCAGCTTGGAGCCACCATAATTGTAGGGACAAATGAAAGATTGTTAGAAACGCACGCGATGGCATTTCCATCGATAAGTTTCATTTGTGTGAAGGATAGTCGAGAAGCATTAGCTCATCTCGCGAAAATCGTCTATGATTCTCCATCTGAAGCGTTAGCCACAATTGGTGTAACCGGCACGAACGGGAAAACAACCGTTTCCTCCTTTACCTACTCTCTTCTTAACGCACTTTCCTTGCGAACAGGGTGTATGGGAACAGCTGGGATTTGGGATGACGAGAAGAAAACGACTTTTAAACAAACCGTTCCAACCACACCGGAAGCCCCTGACATTCATCGTGTTCTTGCTTACTTTCGAGAGCGGGAGATGAAGGCAGCGGTGATTGAGTCTACCTCGATCGCTATTGAACAAAAACGATTAATCGGCATTCATTTTGATGTTGCCGTTCATACAAATTTAACCCCTGAGCATTTGGAGTTCCATGGCACGATGGAGGCCTATAAAGAAGCGAAGTTAAAATTATTCGATCAGGCAAAACGAGCTGTCGTGAATATTGACGATCCTTTGATGGCCCCTGATGTGATCAATCGTTTTCGCGGATCGCTAATAACGTACGGTACTGCAGGAGTGGGGGACATACAGGCGAAAGCGATTCAAACCTCCTCTAATGGCACTTCGTTTATCCTTTCTGTCTTTGGGGAGAATCATTTAGTTGACGCTCCTATCGTAGGAGACTATAACGTTGCCAATCTTCTCGCGGCGATTGGTACATGCTATCAAATGGGCTATTCGATCGAGGATGTTTTGTCCGTCATTATTAGTATCAAAGCACCTGAAGGTCGTTTTCAAATTGTTGAAAATGAAGCCCCTTATCAGATCGTGCTTGACTATGCGCATACACCGGATGCCCTAGTGAATGTACTAGATGCTGTTCGCGATGTACCTTATCGAAAGTTGATTGTGATGATTACCGGGATTGGTTTACGAGATCCGGCGAAGCGCCCTTTAATGGCTCAAGTTGTGGAGGGGAAGGCGGATGAAATTGTGGTTAGCGTCGACCAGCCTGGACATACCAATCGTCAAGAGGTGGTGAATGATGTGCTGAAAGGATTCAAAAATCCATCTGCCTCACATATTCATTCACGCTTACACCGAGAAGAAGGCATCCACCACGCTTTCGATCTAGCAGAGCCTGGTGATGTGGTTCTTCTCACAGGAATCGGGTTTGGGGGCTATCAGATCATCGGGGATGAGCGAGTGCCCTATTCTGAACTTGCCGTTATTGAAGATTATTTCGAGAACGGGTCAATGGATCTTTTCCAAATGAAAGAGCCCTGCTAACAATAATAGAAAAAGCTTGTTCCTCCTTCCATTTTAGCGGATGTTGGAGAACAGGCTTTTTTAAATGCAAAATCATGCGACCAGGCACGTGACTCCCCCTTTCCATAATATAGTAAGGGGAAGGGGGAAGATCCTTGTGAGCAATCGTTATTTAGGTATTATTCTTCCAAAAAGTACGTACGAAGCAATGCCAGGACTCGAAGGTGGTACGCGGAGCATGTTTCTGATTTGGGAGAGGGCTGCGAGAGAGCGTGGTCTCCTGCTATGCTATTTTCGTTTCTTTGATGTGAAGCCAGGGAACGAGATGGTGTCAGCTTATGTGTATGAAGAAGACACGTTTCAATTAAAAGAAGTACCGGCACCGAAAGTGATTTATTCACGTGTGCTCGATCATTTGCCAGTTTATCGAGCGCATATAAAGGCGTTAATGAAGGAAGGGTATCAGGTTTACAACGTTCCGAATTACGATGTGGAGAAGCATAAGGTGCATGAGATTTTGCTTCCATATGCGAGTGTTGCCCCACATTTGCCCCACACTGAGCTGTTTTCAATTGCGAACTTAAACCAAATGGCATCTCGGTACAATCAACTGATTTTGAAAAAAAGCTACGGGGAATTTGGGATGGGCGCCATGAAAATGGAACGTCGAAAGGCAGGTTGGCTTCTTTCTTATAAAACAAAAAACGGGGAGCTTAAGCAAGTTGAGGTTAAATCGAAGCTACCGCCGGTTTTGGTGAGTCGCGTACAGAGCCAGACGTATATGATACAGGAAATGATTCCACTAGCGGATTACAAAGGGCATCCATTTGATTTGCGCGTGGCGACGCAAAAAAATGAGGTGGGAGAATTTCAGGTATCTGGAATGATGTGCAAGGTGGCGAATGGGGGAGATTTTTTAACGAACGGTGCACAGGGTGGGAAGACGTATACCTTTGAAGAGGTTGCTAAGATCTCGCACCCAACCATTTCGTATGCCACACTTGTCAACAACCTTCACCGCTTAGCCCTTGAAACTGCTAGGATTCTAGATCGTCATTTTCCTCATCTTGCTGATCTCGGGTTTGACATTGGCTTAACAAAAGAAGGGAAACCGTATTTTATTGAGTGTAATTTTATTTCCGACTATGTAGGCGGCTTATTTCAAGACGGTCAGATTCTTCATGAGAAGTGGGAATCCGTATTTCGGACACCCATTCAGTATGGCAAGTATTTAATGGACAGGAAAAAAGACTGATCGGATCAGTCTTTTTTTGGTTTTTCGACAAGTGCCTGTAGGGTATTGCTGAAGGATCTTCGCATCGAGGTTTTCAAAAGAATCGAGGTACGTGGGGAGGCAAGCTGATTTAATAAGGTAAGAAGCTCAGCCTGCGTATTTACGTGATGGATAGCGGATGGATGGAGTCCGCCCTTTGCGGCTTCCTTACAAATCGGCGACGCCTCTTTTCCAACCGCAATGAGAACATCAACGTTCTTCTTCGCAACAAGGGCCCCAACCTTACGATGCTCCTGCTCAGAATAAGCGCCAAGCTCTTCAATTTCTCCAATGACGGCGACCGTTTTTCTTCCTTCCGCTGTTTCAGCGAGCACTTCTAATGCGGCTTCAATGGAAGTTGGATTTGTGTTCCATGTATCATCAATAAGCAAGCTCCCTTTTCGACCTTGATGAAATTGGAGATGACTTTTCACATGTTCGAAGGATCTTAAGCGACGAATCGCATCCGTCATTTTCACGCCGACAAGAGAGGCCGCCCCGAGCGCAGCAAGCGCATTTGATACGTTATGTGTGCCGAAGCCTGGAACAAAGGCGGCATATTCTCCTTCAGGGCAAACGAGTGTAAAATCCATGCCATTTTTCTTAAGGTTAAATGAGATAGAATGAGCGCGGTAGTGAGCGGTTGAATGTTGCCCATAATAAAGGACTTTTCCTGTAAATTCACGTAAATCCAGATTTCGAACCGTTTCGTCATCACGATTTAACAGAACGGTCCCTTTTTTCCCGACGGCTGTCAGCATTTTAGCCTTTTCAGCTATATACGCATCCTGACTTCGAAACCCTTCGATATGATCGGTACCAATGGCAGTGATGATGCCAATTTGTGGACGGAAGTAATGGGCAGAATAGAGGAGCTGGTTTGGCCCGGATACCCCCATTTCAAAGACGGCGCTGTCCGTGCTGTCATCTATTTCTAGTAAATAGTCAAGGTTTCTTGCTAAGCCGTTATGACTTAATTTCGTTCGAACCACTTGTTGTTTTTCTGATAGAATCCAGGCGATCATTTCTTTTGTGGTTGTTTTTCCACATGTCCCCGTTACGCCAATCACAGGAAGATTGAACAAGCTGCGGTAATATGAAACAAAGCGATAATAGGCTTTTCTCGCATTCTCTACATAAATGACGGTTACATCGTCTCGCACCTGTTTCAGAGCTTTTGGATTGGAGGTAACGACGGTGATATTGCGCACGTTTGCTGGTAATGGCAAAGATGCTTTTTTCTTTAATAGGAAGACAAGCGATTCATCCGTAATAAGGTGCTCGCCATATTTTGCTGCGTTCTTGATGGTCTTCGTCACACTACCAGAAAGAACCCTTCCCTCAAGGACACGAATGATCACGCTTAGTGGGAGGTTTTTCATCAGACACCTACTCTCTTAATAGACTTCTATATAGCTTATTCGATTAAGAGAGAGAGGTACGGGCTAATCGATCAACTTAGAAGAAGCATATCTCTCTTTTCGATGACGAGCATATACTAATTTAGGAGCTTGCCACATAGTGAAAATGAAGCGGGGGTAGTAGGATGTATGTAGTCAAATCATACGATGAAAAAGACCAGGTGATGGTTGTTTCAAGTTCGTTTTTTCGCAGACTTGATCGGCCTTCATTGAAAAGAATAAACCTGCAATACGGCATTAAGAATACAGAAGTGACCATTCACCATGCGAACACGATTAAAAACGATACGGTTTACTTATCAACAAATGTCATGCAACAGCTTGGGCTTCCTCTCACATCTTCGTTTGACCTTGTGATTCAGGGGGACAAGATCGTATTTGGCCCTTACATTGGCATTCTATGCGAATTGACGAATCGAAAACTAGCGGAAATGATCAGCACATATAAAAGCTTTGTTAAAGGATATCCGTACATCGGCGGCACGATTGTGATTTTTTCAGTTGAAGGAATCGATGAGGAGAAGCAAATGATTGATGGGTTTCTTTATAATTCAGAAAGCAAGTCGTGGGATCAAAAAACCTTCCCCTTCCCTGGAGTGGTCATGTCGATCGCGGAGCCGAGCCTAACATCTTCTTCTGACGCTTTTCATCAACATATGAGGAATTTTCAATCCTTGTTAGGAAAGAAAGTGTTCAACTATCCTCACTTTTCAAAGTGGGAAATGCATCAGATGCTTCTTCCGGAATGGAAGGCGTATTTGCCCGAAACGGCGATCTATCAAAACAATACGGATCTATACGACATGCTGGCAAAACATGGCAACATTTACATTAAACCGCTTCATGGACGCCTAGGGAAACGAATTTTCAACGTGGTGAAAAGCGGAACGGAACTTACAGTGAAATATGAAGAAAAGCGCGCAGTGTTCTCTCATATGAAGGAAATGGGCCATTTTCTGGAACAGCACTTAATTTCAAATGCCTTTATCATTCAAGAAACCATTCCACTAAAAAAGTCTCACCAGAGCGTGATTGATTTTCGCGTCATGGCCTCGAAAAATTATAAAGGACAGTGGGAGGTTCCCGGCATTTACGCTCGGTACGGAGCGACCGGACACATCGTCAGTAACATTACTGCTGGCGGCCATACAGAACTTGCACGCAAAACATTAAAAGAAGTGTGGAAGCTGAGTGATTTAGAGGTTCATCGAATGGAGCGGGCAATGGAGCGGATGGTGATAAATGTGATTCAGTCGTTAGAAAAGCAGGGCTATCAACTAGGCAACATTGGCGTAGATCTTGGATTAGATGAAAATGGTCACCTTACGATCATTGAAGTAAATCATCAAAATCCCGATCCGTATATTGCCCTTATGGCAAAGGATCGTCTCGCCTTTTATCAATGTCGCTTTAATAATATGATGTATGCACGGAAATTGAGTGGTTTTCAGTATAAGGGGAAGCGGTTTGGAGAAGGGACGTATTAGCAGGTAGGAGAAGGAAGGGGTTAGAAAGCTATCCTTATGCTAGACCAATCGTTCGTTCAACTTTACAAAACAGAGGCAAAAGGATAGCTGTTCATCTTTTATTGTTTGTTTATGATAAGCCTTATTCATTGGCGAATATCGGCATGTTCGATAAATGGATCGATACGAAAGCATAATGGTTCCATCTCTTTAAACGAACACATCACTTGATCGGATCGTTCATCGAAAAAAACGATCGCATAATCATTTTCAGTTTTAGAACACACACGTTGGCCATATGGAACCGAATCGTCACGCTGAAGCGTCACATGTTCGATATCAAATGTTGAGTGAATCCATTCTTGAACTCGTTCACGAGCTTCCATGACTTAACCTCCTCTAATTCGAATAAGCACTTCTCCTATTGTTACCCGAATTATGTGGGGGT
Source organism: Guptibacillus spartinae (assembly GCF_028610625.1). Lineage (GTDB taxonomy): Bacteria > Bacillota > Bacilli > Bacillales > Guptibacillaceae > Guptibacillus > Guptibacillus spartinae. Next base: position 63,858 of record NZ_JAQQWU010000005.1, on the reverse strand, counting down.
TAAGCTATTTTTTTCAATACGTGTTAGAATCATTCTTGTTAGCCAATAAAATAAGATTGTGGCCAATATAGTGGGAGTTTAGCCAATAAAGAGCGGTTCACTCATTTGAAATGCGTGGTAAAGGTGATTTATCATGACAAGTTGATGGACTAGAAGACGAAGAAGCAGAAGGAGAAGTGATCATGCCGACAACGATGAATAACACAAGGATCGAATCCGATTTTTTAGGAGAAAAAGAAGTTCCGATTGATGCCTATTATGGCATTCAAACGCTGCGCGCCGTAGAGAACTTTCCGATTACCGGCTACCGCATTCATGAAGAATTGATTAAAGGGTTCGCGATGGTGAAAAAAGCCGCTGCGCTCGCAAACATGGAAGTGAAGCATCTGTATTCCGGCATCGGGAATGCGATCGTCGAAGCAGCCGACGAATTGATGGAAGGAAAGATGCATGATCACATTATCGTTGATCCAATTCAAGGAGGCGCCGGCACGTCAATCAACATGAACGTGAACGAGGTGATCGCCAACCGCGCAATTGAATTGTTAGGAGAAGAAAAAGGGAATTACATCGTTTGTAGCCCGAATACGCATGTGAACATGTCGCAGTCGACAAACGACTCGTTTCCAACGGCCATTCACCTCTCCGTTTTAAATATGATGGAGCAACTGCTAAGCACGATGGAAGACATGCATGAGGTATTCGAACAAAAGGCTGAAGAGTTTAATCACATTATTAAGATGGGGCGTACTCATCTTCAAGATGCGGTACCGATTCGACTTGGACAGGAGTTTCAAGCATACAGTCGCGTCATTGCCCGCGATATCAAGCGAATCAAACAATCCCGTCAGCATTTATATGAACTGAACATGGGCGCAACGGCGGTAGGCACAGGACTGAATGCCGATCCGCGCTATATTGAATTCGTCGTAAAAGAACTTGCTGAGATTAGCGGTCTACCACTCGTTGGAGCGGAAGATATGGTTGACGCGACGCAAAATACCGATGCGTATACGGAAGTTTCCGGCGCGTTAAAAGTATGCATGATGAACATGTCAAAAATCGCGAATGACCTGCGGTTAATGGCGTCAGGACCACGAGCAGGATTAGGTGAAATCAGCTTGCCGGCAAGACAGCCTGGCTCTTCGATCATGCCAGGTAAAGTCAATCCAGTGCTACCAGAAGTGATTAACCAGGTCGCTTTCCAGGTGATCGGAAACGACAACACCATTTGCCTCGCTTCAGAAGCAGGGCAGCTCGAGTTAAACGTGATGGAACCGGTGCTTGTTTTCAATCTGTTGCAATCACTTAGCATCATGAAGAACGCATTCCGCACGTTTACAGATAACTGCTTAAAAGGCATTGAAGCGAATGAAGATCGTCTCAATGAGTACGTCGAAAAAAGCGTTGGCGTACTTACCGCCGTAAACCCGCACATCGGGTATGAAGTAGCAGCGCGAATCGCGAGAGAAGCGATCCTGAGCGGTGCCTCGATCCGAGAGCTTTGCATCAAGTATGATGTGCTTTCAGAAGAAGAACTGAATATCATTTTAGATCCTTATGAGATGACCCACCCAGGAATCGCTGGCGTGTCGTTGTTTGAGCGGGAGTAAGTATAAATCCGGACTTCGCATTGTTAAGCGAAGTCCGGTTTTTTTGTGGGGTGGTTCTCTTGGATGAAGGGGGGAGTAAAGTCCTCTTAACTACTGAGGACGTTAGACTCATTCTAGTTCGCTACTAAATTCAGGGTTTTTCCAACAAATGACGGTTCAACAGCTACTTGCGGATGAATTGGCGCAGTAAGCGAGAGTTACAAGCAGGTAATCATCAGTTTTAGAAATTCATTGCCAAATAGAAAATAGAGCGAAAGCCATACGTTAGAGGCGTCTAACTGACAACATTCGCCAAATAACGGGTGGTGACAGGCACCATTCTGCACTTTCCTGTGGGAAAGCGCCAAAAACCGGAAGGACTATGTTACCATTAATAGTGTTGTGTTTTAGGAATTAAAAGGGGATGGAGGTGTAATTTTGGAAAAATGGATGAAGTTCCTTGAAGTAAACTCTTCTCGCATTTTTGATTTGACGATTGAGCACGCCATTTTAGTAGGGTTAGCGATTCTCGTAGCGCTCCTCATTGGTGTACCGCTAGGAATCTATTTAACGACAAATGACTATCTGGCTGAAACAGTTCTACAGATTGCGTCTGTTATGTTAACGATTCCAAGTATTGCGTTATTTGGTGTTATGATTCCTGTCTTCTCGATCGTGAATCAGGGGATCGGGTTTGTACCAGCTTTCGTGGCATTGGTTCTCTATGCCCAGCTTCCGATTATACGGAATACATATACCGCGATTCGTAACGTTAATCCTCAAATGAGGGATGCTGCGATTGGGCTCGGGATGAAGCCGATTCAACGTTTGTTTCGAGTCGAGATTCCAAATGCGTTTCCAGTGATTATGGCTGGGATTCGCACGGCAGTTGTCATCAATATTGGTATCGGTGTCATTGCAGCCTATATCGGAGCGGGCGGTCTTGGCGTGTTAATTACGCAGGGTATCTCACGAGGAGATAACTATTTGATCATTACCGGCTCGGTTGCTGTTGCGATTCTAGCCATGATTGCGGATGGTATCTTACTATGGATTCAAAAACGGTTCACGCCGAAAAGCATTGCTAATTAAGGAGTGAGGTGTAGAAATGATTACGTTTGATAAAACAACGAAAACCTATGAAGGCAATGTGACCGCCGTTAAAGGGGTCGATTTCACCGTAGAAAAAGGTGAAATTGTTGTGCTGCTTGGCCCATCCGGTTGCGGGAAAACAACTTTGTTACGTATGGTTAACCGACTTGAGTCGATCTCAGAAGGGAAAATCACGATTGATGGACAAGATTCAATGTCACTGAATCAAACCGCCTTAAGACGAAAAATTGGCTACGTGATTCAAAGCAATGGTTTGTTTCCGAATATGACCATTGAAGAAAATACGATGATCGTTCCAGATCTCTTAGGCTGGAGCAAAAAAGAAAAGAAAGAACGCTTCCATAAACTCATGGAGATGATTGGATTAAGCGGAGAGAAGTTTGGAAAGCGGTATCCGCATGAGCTTTCTGGAGGACAGCAGCAGCGCATCGGAGTTATCCGAGCACTTGCGGCAGATCCACCCGTTATGCTCATGGATGAACCTTTTGGAGCACTTGACCCGATTATCCGCGAAAAAATTCAGGATGAATTTTTGCAAATTCAAAAGGAAGTCAAGAAAACGATTTTGTTTGTGAGTCACGATATTGATGAAGCGATCAAAATGGCGGATAAAATTGTGCTTCTTCGTGGTGGAGAGTTGATGCAATATGACACGCCTTCGGAGATGTTGGTTCGTCCTAAGAATGAATTCGTTCGAGAGTTCTTTGGAAAAGACAGGGCCATTAAAAGCTTAAGTTTACATACGATCGAAGACCTTCGTGACATGATTGGTCTCGCAGAATTTGATGATGCGATTGCTGATACAAAAACGATTAATGTCAACCATGACCTTCGAAACACCTTATCCATGCTATTGAACCAGGAAGCAGATCAGGTCATTGTTAGTGATGATGACGGCAACAAGCTCGGTGCGATCACCATTGATATTGTTCAACAGTACCTTCATTACGAAATCAAAGCAAAACCTGCCCCGGTCCTAGAGGGGGTATAACATGAATAAGAAGAAAGTGATTAGTCTTGTTGTACGCTATTCCGTTTACGGGCTCGTCGCTCTGTTTTTCTTTTGGGCGATCCGTAACCACTATTTTGATTACATTTTTACAGAATCATCGACATTCTGGCATTTAATTAAGCAACACTTACAGCTTGTCCTTGTGTCATCGGTACTCGCCTTACTTATTGCGATACCTGGTGGCATTCTCGTCACGCGAAAGTCGTTTCGACGAGCCGAGTGGGTTGTTTCGAATACGGTTAACCTGGGTCAAACGATTCCCAGTCTTGCCGTACTTGCCTTGATGATTAGTATTCTTGGGATTGGCTTTAAAACAGCGGTATTTGCCCTGTTTATTTATTCTCTTCTGCCAATGTATCGCAATACCGTCGCTGGAATTGATTCCATTGATGAAAATTTAATTGATGCAGCAAGAGGAATGGGAATGAAGCCGGTCCAAATTCTCTTCCGAATCGAATTGCCAAATGCGGCGTACTCCATCTTAGCGGGAGTTCGGACGGCGATTGTACTAAATATCGGTACGGCTGCGCTAGCTTATGTTGTCGGTGGAGGCGGTTTAGGGGTATGGATTTTCACTGGCATCCAGCTGTTTGATAATGGCTACTTAATTTCCGGTGCAATTCCTGTTACGCTACTCGCCATTTTTGTCGATTATCTGCTTCGACTACTCGAGCGTCTCATCGTTCCTGAAGGCTCGAAGCCACCACAAGAAATGTAATGGGATTGGAGGTGTTGATGTGAAAAGCAAGATGCTTAGTGGAATCATCATCGTTGTGATCTTAACGATGGTAACATCCTGCTCAACCGTTGGGATTGGCGGGAAGCCGATCTCTGTTGGTGGGAAAAACTATACCGAACAGTACTTGCTCTCAGAAATGACGGCTTTCCTTCTAGAGGATGCGGGCTATGATGTGAAGCAAATGAATAACTTGAGTAGTACCGTTGTCAGGAAAGCCCTTGAGAATGAGCAGGTCGACTTGATGTGGGAGTACACGGGTACCGCGCTTCTTACCTACATGGGGCAGGATACCATCGCTGATCCTGCCAAAGCGTTTCAGCGAGTAAAAGAAATTGATGGGAAAGAGAACGATATCCATTGGATGAACATGTCTAACGTAAACAACACGTACGCGCTCGCCATGAGAGAAGAGCAGGCGAAAAAGTTAGGGATTCAATCCATCAGTGATCTCGCCGCTTATATGAATGACCATCCCGGCGAGCTTTCGATTGCCTCTGACGCCGAGTTTGCGAACCGTCCTGATGGCATCCCTGGTGTAGAAAAAACGTACGAATTTCAGTTCGATACCAATCAAATCAATCAGATGGACATCGGATTAACGCAACGAGCATTGGACAATGGTGACGTTGACGTATCGGTCGCGTTTGAAACCGATCCCACGATTGTGGAATATAATTTAATTACCCTTGAGGATGACAAGAATTTCTTTCCTCCTTATACAGCAGCAGTGACGATTAATGAAGACGTCTATGAAAAATATCCAGAAGTAAAAGAAATCACAAAACCACTTGCCGAACAGCTAAACAGCGACATCATGCGTGAATTAAACTACAAGGTCGACATTGAAGGAAACAGTGTATCTGTTGTAGCGCATGATTGGCTTGTGGAGAATGGGTTATTGGAAGAGTAGACAAAAAGGCCTTTCCCTTCGATTGAAAAGAGGGAAAGGCCTTTTACTTTTAAAGGGGTGGAGGGTGCTGTGAGGAGCCTGGTGGTTTAGAATGATTCTAGTTAGCTAATAAAAGTGGAATTTGGCCAATAAAGAGCAACTGAGATCATTTTCGAGAGGAAAATGTTATTCTACGAGCAAGAAGCCTGCTATTTTTCCTTTCATGAAGTAAATAATTCTGTCTTTCAATGAGAATGAACAGGTCTTTTCATTGATTCGTAGAAAGAAACAGAGGAAACGATTCTTATTATCGTGAGTGTCTGTAACGATATGATCGGTGGAGGGCGTGTTACACTAGCGCCATATCAATTTATGGGGATAAACAATAAAGGTAGGTGAAGTCTTTGAAAATTATCATCGCTCCTGATTCGTTTAAAGAAAGTCTTTCGGCGCCAGACGTTTGTAAAGCCGTAGAAGCGGGTTTTCGGAAAGCTTTTCCAGAAGCGACCTATACACACCTTCCGATCGCAGATGGCGGGGAAGGGACCGTACAATCAGTCGTGGATGCGACAAACGGCACGATCATTTCGATCAATGTAAAAGGTCCGCTTGGCGAGAACGTTGCTGCTTTCTACGGTTTAACAGGAGATGGAAAGACCGCAATCATTGAAATGGCAGCCGCTTCCGGCTTGCATTTGGTTCAGCGAGATGAACGTAATCCGCTGATAACCTCAACATATGGAACGGGTCAGCTTATTAAGGACGCGCTGGATCAAGGCGTAGAGCGCATCGTTCTCGGTCTGGGAGGTTCCGCGACAAACGATGGCGGAGCTGGGATGGCGCAGGCACTCGGTGCGAAACTCGTTGATCAAACGAATAAAGAGCTCTCTCCAGGTGGGCAAGCCCTATGCGAGCTCGCTGCGATCGATGTCTCAGATCTGGATTCTCGCTTAAAAAACGTTCAAATCGAAGCGGCGTGTGATGTGACGAATCCCTTAACAGGCAAGTCGGGAGCATCAGCCGTATTTGGTTCGCAAAAAGGCGCCACTCCAGAAATGGTTGATGAACTTGATCGCTGCCTCGCACGCTATGCTGAGGTCATTGAAAAAGAGCTCGGAAAAACGGTTACCCACATAAGCGGTGCGGGAGCTGCAGGAGGTCTTGGCGCAGGAATCGTCGCCTTTTTAGAAGGAGAGCTTCGGAGTGGCATCGATCTTGTCCTCGACGTCATTCAGTTTGAAGATCGCATCGCAGGAGCGGATCTTCTCCTTACAGGCGAAGGAAGACTGGATGCTCAAACGGTTCATGGAAAAGCACCCGTTGGCGTTGCAAAACGCGCAAAAGCTATGAATCCAGACCTTCCAGTAATCGCGATTGCTGGCAGTGTGGGAGAAGACTACGAAGCGGTCTTTGATCATGGGATTGATGCTGTTTTTAGCGTGGTAAATGGTGTCATGACATTAGAAGAGGCTTTGGAAAAAGGGGCTGTAAATGTGGAGAAAACGCTTGAGAATATTGGGCGACTGGTGAAAGTCAGTCGGATGATAGAATGGTAAGAATAAGTGCCGGTATTTGTCTTTGAAAGTGGGCAGATACTGGTTTTTTTGTTGCTCAATTCAACTTTTGGGTGGTGAATGGAAGTAAAGGGAATGAGGAGCGTTGTCTGTTCTATTCGGACTTACTTGTAATGAATAAAACCTCTTATTTTTTATCCCACAGCCAGGACTACTATTTTCAAGACTTCTAAACTTAATGAGCAACCGATAATTAACCTGAATCGGGCTTGGCCAGTTATAGCGAATCCTTCTTCAGGTCATTATTTCAAAGAATTACATTTACTTAATTGTCCTCCTTAATTCGTTGTTTTTTTGATATTCATTGATTTGAAATATTCAATAATGTCCTGCCTTCTAATAATACCGATAAATACTTGCTGGTCATCCACTACAGGAACAAAATTTTGACTAACCGCAAGTCCCAGCATGTCTTCCATCTCAGCATTTATATGCACTGGTAGATTAATTCGGTTTTTCTTCACTTCAATTAGTGGTATTTTATGCATGTTTTGAAAATTTAAGTTAGGATCATTTTTAAGTTTCCATAGTAAATCACCTTCTGTGAGTGTACCAACGTAGTTACCATGTTTGTTAATGATCGGTATAGCTGAATAGGAATGATACTCCATCTTTTCTAACGCTTGCCGCATAGTATCTGTATCTGCTACATAGGCTACTTTCTCTTTAGGTAACAAAAAAAAAGCAATGTTCATAAACTTACACTCCTTAAATGACTAAATGTTATTGATCGGTACATGGTATGCGTTATTATATTGAAGTACTAATCGAGTTATTAGTTTAGCAGCTTTATTTTGAGTGACAGCTGCATGTTTGATATAAATGCAAGCGCTTCCTCACCATCATTTAAACAAGTATGGTTAAACAGTTATCCGCCACTTGTATTATGATGCCAAATCATACTCTCCGCCTAAATTTTAGTAAAGGAGTATAAAAAGCTATAAATACACGTAATAGACGTTTTAATAATGAATAAGTATCTATAGCTTCCGTTTTCATTCATTATCTGCTGTTTTCGTATTAATAAAAATATCAGCTTGACTACGAGACTATGATCGTTGTGGTCGGTTAAATAAAGGCTTTCTTTATGTTGCTAAAAGAGAATTGGAGCTGAAAAATTTATTTTGATTTTTTTATTTTTATTATTGACATAGAAAATAAGCGGGAGTAGAATCATCTCATCAGCAAGACACAATTGAATCAATTCATTCTATGAATCGCTTAATTCTAAGTTTTAGAAGCGGGGGACCCAATCAACATGTGGCGCGGCCACTAGGGGTGAATCCATATTTTATGGTAGGGTGACTCTTTCCACCCGAATCCGACAGCTAACCTCGTCAGCGTTTAAAGAGAAGAATGTCTAATGCTTATTTAAGTATGCACTTTTTAGTCATACGAGAAAAAGAGCCATGAGACGTTTAACTTCTCATGGCTTTTTTTTGCATTTTTTAAGGGGGGTGATTAAAGAACTAGCCTATAACATGAACGATTCATCATAATCGGGGAGGTGGAAAACATGGAAAACAGAATGATGAAAAGTTTGTGCATTTTTGATCAAAATCACCCATTGGATTCGATATATAAAAGGCGCGAATATCAGCACTTGCTTTTTTGGTCTTTTGGAGGAAAACATACGTTTTATTCTGTGCATGAACAATTAAAGGTGATCCATTTAGAAATGCACGATGCTAAAAAAGTTGTTCAAGAATTAGAGGGTTATTCCATTAAGAGCATTGTGATGTTTATGGATGATGAGGTTGGAGCGTGTTATTGGGGGAAACAACTCAAGGCGGTTATTGTAGGTGCGCCAATTCTATTAGTGATACGTCAACCTTCAATGAGCGATCGTGTTTTTCATGAATACGGTATTCGAGTAGTTGTGAGATCCAATGGCACAGAACCATTATTTATGATCAGAAATCATTTTAATGAGGAGTGATGGAGTATGTGGGATGTTTTGTTATTGTTTACTATTAGTGCTTTAAGTTTAGGGATGATCTCGCTTCTGAAAGGAGTCGAACGGTTAATTTCAAAAGCAGGTGATCATTCATGATCAATTTCTTTTTATTCTTTTTATCCCTGGGGTTGTTTGGGTACTTGGGTTACGCGCTGCTACATCCGGAAAAGTTCTAGTTTATAAGGAGGACCAAACATGGTTATTGCATTTCTTTCAGTGATCTTTACTCTTCTTATCGTAGGAGTAACGTTAAAGCCATTTGGACTATATATGGCGCATGTTTTCGAAAACCATCCAACGAAATTAGATAAGGTTTTTTTACCAGTTGAAAAGTTATTTTATAAGATAGCCGGGTTAAAAACAGAACAACAAACATGGCGGAGTTACGTGATGGCGTTGCTCTTAACCAATACGGTGATGATTTTAATTGTATACGCGATTTTTAGGCTTCAGGGTATCTTGCCTCTGAATCCAACAGAAATAACGGGAATGGATCCAACTCTTGCTTTTAACACAGCTATTAGTTTTATGACGAACACTAATTTACAGCATTATAGCGGAGAGTCTGGGTTATCTCTCTTATCTCAAATGATTGGCATTTTGTTTATGATGTTTGCTGCTCCAGCCACTGCTTTAGCTGTAGCCATTGCATTTATTAGAGGGATTGGTGGCAAGCCAATAGGGAATTTTTTTCAGGATTTTGTCCGGGCGATTGTCAGAGTCTTACTACCGGTTTCTATCCTGTTTGGGGTCATATTCATTGCCTTAGGCATGCCACAAACCCTTCATACTATTATAACAGCAAATACACTTTCAGGTGAAGAACAGACCATCCTGAGGGGTCCGGTTGGTTCGTTCTTATCCATAAAAGAGTTTGGTAATAATGGCGGAGGGTTCTATGGGGTGAACTCTGCGCATCCGTTTGAAAATCCAAACGGCTTAACAAACTTATTACAGATACTACTTATGTTTCTTTTACCTGCCTCATTGCCTTTTACGTATGGAAAGATGGTGGGAAACAAGAAACAGGGAAATGTTTTATTTGCTTCAATGGCAACCATTTTCGTTTTGTTTCTAACCATATCCATGATCTCTGAATTTCAGGGGAATCCAGTCTTAAATGAAACGGGTATTGAACATTCCGAGGGTTCAATGGAAGGGAAAGAAGTACGGTTAGGTACGGCACAGTCTACTCTTTATGCGCTTACGACGACGGCTTCAGAAACCGGCGCAGTAAATACGATGCATGATACCTTAACACCGATTACAGGAATGCTTGCACTTGGAAATATGATGTTAAACACCGTTTTTGGTGGAGTGGGTGCAGGATTTATGAATATTCTTATGTACGCGATGATTGCTGTTTTTATCGCGGGTTTGATGGTCGGAAGAACACCAGAATTTTTAGGGAAAAAGATAGAAGGAAAGGAAATGAAGCTTCTAGCGTTAACACTTCTTATCCATCCTTTCTTAATTTTGGGGGCATCCGCATTCGCGCTATTTACACCGCTGGGATCAGATGGAATCTCTAACCCGGGTTTTCACGGATTATCGCAAGTTTTCTATGAATATGCCTCTTCCGCTGGGAATAACGGTTCTGGATTTGAAGGTCTTGGTGATGCCACACCATTTTGGAACATATCAACAGGGATCGTCATGTATATTGGGAGATACTTTTCGATGGTAACGCTGCTGGCTGTTGCGGGATCATTAGTTAGTAAAAAAGTTGTCCCAACCACAAAAGGATCATTCCGAACAGATCAACCACTGTTTGGTGGGATATTAGTTGGTACGATTTTCATTGTAGGGGCATTAACCTTCTTCCCAGGTCTCGTACTCGGACCTGTGGCAGAGTATTTAACTTTAAAATAGCGGTGCAGGAGGTGCATGGGAATGGAACAAGAAACGGTCGTTCATAATCAAAGTGAAAAGAAAATGTCTCTATTTACAAAAGATTTAACGAAACAGGCGTTGGTAGATGCGTTCGTGAAGCTTCATCCGAAATATATGGTCAAAAACCCAATTATGTTTATAGTCGAAATTGGATTTTTAATTACGTTCATTTTAGCTTTCGTTCCTCAAGTCAATGAGAACAATGGTAGCTGGTTTAACATCGTCGTCTCCATCATTTTGTTTATTACGGTTTTGTTTGCGAACTTTGCTGAAGCAGTCGCAGAAGGAAGAGGAAAAGCGCAAGCAGATACGTTGAAACAAACCAAACAGGATACCATTGCTTTTCGTCTAACCAAGACAGGAGAGATAGAAGAAATTTCATCGTCTCAATTAAAAAAAGGGGACATTGTGGTTGTCTCACAGGGGCAATTAATTCCTGGTGATGGTGAAGTGATCGAAGGGATTGCCACTGTGGATGAATCTGCGATAACAGGTGAGTCCGCCCCAGTTTTAAAAGAAGCTGGCGGGGATTTCAATTCAGTAACAGGCGGTACGAAAGTAGTAAGTGATCACTTAAAGGTTGAAATTACCAATCAGCCTGGAGAATCTTTCTTAGATCGGATGATTGCACTGGTTGAAGGAGCCGATCGGCAGAAAACACCAAATGAAATTGCTTTAAATACCGTGTTAATTAGCTTAACCATGGTGTTCTTAATTGTTGTAGTTACGTTACCTTTTTTCACTAGCTATTTAAATTTTTCGATTGATACTGGAGTATTAATCGCCCTGCTCGTTTGTTTAATTCCAACGACGATCGGTGGTTTGTTAAGTGCTATTGGGATTGCAGGAATGGATCGCGTCACTCGTTTCAATGTAGTAGCTATGTCCGGAAAAGCTGTGGAATCAGCTGGGGATATCAATACAATCATCCTTGATAAAACGGGGACGATTACTTTTGGAAACCGCATGGCTTCTGAGTTTGTTCCTGTAAATCGTCATAATGATATAGAAGTCATTGAAGCAGCTGTTTATACGTCTATAAATGATGGAACACCGGAAGGACGTTCAGTAATAGAGCTGGCAGCAGAACGAAATATCCATGTTCCTGAAGAAAGTGTAAAAGATGCAGAAGTCATTCCTTTTAAAGCACAAACACGTATGAGTGGGCTAGATTTATCGAATGGGGATCAGTACCGTAAAGGAGCAGTGGACGCCATCCGTAGATGGGTTGAAGCGAATGGGGGAAATGTTCCGGTTGACCTCCAACAAGAATCTGAACGGATATCGAAACTAGGAGGAACACCATTAGCGGTAGCTAAAAATAATCAAATTTATGGAATAATTCACTTGAAAGATACTGTAAAGCCAGGAATGAGAGAACGATTTGATCAACTCAGAGAGATGGGAATTAGAACGATCATGTGTACGGGGGATAACCCCTTGACTGCGGCTACCATTGCCAAAGAAGCTGGAGTTGATGATTTTATTGCTGAGAGTACACCTGAAGATAAAATTGAAGTCATAAAGCGTGAACAGGCAGCAGGTAAACTAGTGGCTATGACTGGAGATGGAACAAATGATGCCCCAGCACTCGCCCAGGCCGATGTAGGGCTTGCAATGAATAGTGGAACTACAGCTGCGAAAGAGGCTGGGAATATGGTGGATCTTGACTCCAATCCTACAAAAATTATTGAAGTCATTGCCATCGGGAAGCAGTTACTAATGACCCGTGGCGCTCTCACCACATTCAGTATTTCAAACGACATTGCAAAGTATTTTGCGATTGTTCCAGCGATGTTTATGTTGGCCATTCCTGAAATGGAAGTCTTGAACATCATGAACTTATATTCGCCAACTTCAGCAATTTTGTCAGCCTTAATCTTTAATGCGATTATTATTCCCGCATTAGTTCCTTTAGCGATTAAAGGCGTTACTTATAAGCCAGTATCATCTAATCAATTGTTGAAGCGGAATCTGCTTCTATATGGGTTAGGAGGAGTGATTGTCCCATTCATTGGGATTAAAGTGATTGATATGATATTACAAGTCTTTATGTAGGAGGGCATTTGGATGAAAAAGCATGGATTTTCCATATGGAATCTCATGAGATTAAGTCTTGGCGTAATGGTTATATGTGGACTTCTCTACCCATTAGCGGTTACCGCTGTTGGGCAAGGGCTCTTTAACAAACAGGCAGATGGAAGCTTAGTATACAATAGCGAAGGAAAGGTTATTGGGTCTGAACTCATTGGTCAGTCATTTGATGAACCAGGATACTTCCATAGCAGAGTATCAAGCATAAATTATGATGCAGCAGGTTCAGGTTCACCAAACTATGCTCCTTCAAACCCTAATCTGATTGAGAGGACTATTCAAGATACGGAGCGTTGGTCAGAACAAAACCCAGAGGTCTCTATTGAGGATTTACCGAATGATTTAGTAACAAATTCAGCATCTGGATTGGACCCTCATATTTCACCTGAGGCCGCTTTATCCCAAGTACCGCGTGTGGCTGAATTTACTGGAATTAATGAAAAAACATTAGAAAATTTAATTGAAACACATACCCAAGAACCTTCGATGGGGATATTTGGATCACCAGGAGTGAACGTGTTGATGTTAAATCTAGCTATAGATGAAAAACGAACACCCTAAGAGATTTGGAGACTGTAGTATGCAGTCTCTTTTTCTCATCATGGAGGTGCACATATGATGGAAGATGAGGGTAGGTCTAAAAGAAAAAGCCCAGAAGATTTCTTGAAAGACATTGAAGACTCAAAAAAAGGCCAGTTTAAACTCTATATCGGTTCTGCTCCAGGGGTGGGGAAGTCCTACCGCATGCTTCAAGAAGCACATGAGATGAGACAATCTGGAATCGATGTATTAATAGGGCTTATTGAATCTCATGGCCGTAAAGAAACGGAAAGCTTGATCCAAGATTTAGAAATTATTCCTTTGAAAGTTATTCCGTATAAAGGGCATCAACTCAAAGAACTAGATGTAGCAGCTATTGTTGCAAGAAATCCTGAGGTAGTATTCATTGATGAATTAGCTCACACCAATGTGCCAGGATCAAAAAATAAAAAACGATATGAAGATGTACTCGAAATCTTAAATCAGGGGATCGATGTAATTTCCGCCGTCAATATCCAACATTTAGAAAGTTTGCACGATAAAATTCAGCAAATTACTGGAGTTAAGGTACGGGAACGAGTGCCTGACACCATTTTGCAGGAAGCAAAGGAAATCATCTTAATAGATGTGACGCCAGAAATTTTGCAGGAACGGCTTAGAACAGGGAAAATATACGATCCAACTAAAGTGAAACAAGCCTTACAAAACTTTTTTAATAATAACAACCTTTCGGCCTTAAGGGAGTTGGCGTTACGAGAAGTAGCTGATGATGTAGATGAGCGCATAGAGAAAATTAATGAAGCTCATGGGACTCCTTTCTTTAATGGGACAGAAAAAATTATGGTATGTGTGCAATATGATGCAAATGCCGAAATGTTAATTCGGCGAGGCTGGCGTTTTGCGAAGAGACTTAACGCGCCATTTTATGTATTGCACATTGCGTCAAAACCAAATGAGACGCATCTAAGAAGATGGAAGGAGTTGTGCAATCAGTTTAACGCGACTTTTATCGTAGAAGATAAAGATGGGAGAAGCATCCCGCGATTAATTACAGACATCGCAATGAAATACCGCGTAACTCAAATTGTAATGGGCCAGTCGGCAAGGAGTCGCTGGGAGGAGATTACAAAAGGATCCATTGTAAATAACATTATGCGTTATACAGACGGAATTGACATTCACATTGTAGCTGAGAACCCTAATTCCTAGAAAGGAAGTCAGGGAATTTGAGAGCTATTATGTTGCATTCAAATCTTCAAATAAGAAGGAGTTACTAGTGGATAAACGAGAAATACCTACTCCAGGTAAGATCGATCTCTCACATTTATGAAGATATAACGTGGAGAAGTTGAAAGTGATGTTTTATCTCCTATTCTAGGATCTCGGAGCTTATCTGTTAGAAGGTAGGCTCCTTTCCTCGTGTCAAAAAGTAGGTATAATTAATATTAGCTGCCCCCGGCGATGAATTGAAACTATTTTTCATAAAAATCGTATCATTACTGTGGTAAAAAAATGGTTAGGTAAAATGATGGTGGTGGAAAACGTTACTGTTGAAGCTGATGTTATGGGGGGACAAGGATGGGGATGTTATTTTTTCTATTGATCGTTGGCACAGCGTTCTTCTTCTTTACAAAGTACTTTATCAAATCAGAAAGGAATGCTAAAAACCTATTATTTGGATCTGCAAGCGAATCTTCTAAGTATGTAACCTGTGAAAAATGTGGACAATCGAACAAAAGGACCTCACTAGAAAGGAATCAATGTTCGCATTGTCATACTTATTTTTAAGGTTCTTACTGTGAATTTTTGCTTTTCAATAGCTAAACTTAGCTCCATTATCTCGGGAGCAATTCTTTAATGAAGGTTTCAAATACAGAGGGTAGATAGGTGAAGGGTATCATCCTTGGGGAAGCAGCCATTCGATAATAGATGAATCTCATATCCAAGGATGATTCGTTTACTTTTTTAAACATGAGAGCGATCGTTGAGGAAGGAGCGAAACATGAAAGAACCTTTTTATACAGGGATTATACTTTATCCTAGATTTAGTGAATATGAGCTTTCCGTACTATTATCGGTATTGAAACAAGGTGGAAAACAAACTGTATTTCTAGGGTTGAACAGTAATCCTATATATGGAGAAGCTGGCTTACCTTGTATACCGGAATCTACCATTAATGAGTTTGATCGAAATCTCTTAGACAGTGTGGTCCTTCCGGGTGTTGATGATTTTGAGCATCTAGTTGACCATCATGATCTGTTTTCCTTTTTACATAAGATTCATGACCAGAATCGTATCATTGCTGCCATATCAAGTGCTCCTTATTTATTATCCGCAAGTGGTGTGCTGGATGAGAAACGGTATACTACAGGATTAACCACTGAACAAAGGCGTTTCTTAGGTACATTTCACGAAGAGAATTATGTACATTCTCCAGTTGTAGTAGATGATTATTTGATCACAGCGAAAGGATCAGCCTTTATAGAGTTTGCATTTGGAGTTGGAGATTTGCTAAATCTTAAATATGAAAAAGAGTGGTTCTTTTCAAACAGCTAAACTAGTTCAATTGTCTAACAGGAATAATCGCTTTAACACTCCATCAAGAATGTGGGACGATTCGTAAATGGCAAGGAGGTCTAGAAGTGAGGAAAGTAATCCTTTCAAATGCAAATACCATCGCTTTCATCGTCATCTCAATTCTACTTCTGTTAGAGGTAGTCGATTTAGTAAAAGAACAATCTACTTGGAATCTATTATTCGTTATTATGCTAAGTATCTCATGGTTGAGCTTTTTGTTACTCCTTATCGTAAAACCGAAACATGCGAATGAGGAGTAAGCGAGAATTCCGTGATCTCAGAGCAATGACAACCTCGTGGTAAACGCTGCAGTGGGAATAAAGGTGAAACGTGTTCTAGTGGCAAGAGATAGCCTTTGTAGAAGGAAGTCTTGCAGCTAGTGGAAAGGCATATAGATCATTGTATGGATATTTCAATTATTTTTATAATCAGGGAGATGAACGGATGGGGCTATTTTTTTATCTTACAATCGTGGTTGGTTTCTCACTCATCTATTATGGCTATGTAAAGAAAACCGAAAGAGATATCAAAATGAAAGAGCTTGACCTTGAAGCAAAAAAGGTGGAGTTGGAAATGAAGAGACTGGAGTTCCGTCAGGACATCAGTGAATCAGAAGAAAAGTAAATGCTTTGGCTTACGTAACCCCGGACAAAAAATTTGTTGTCCGGGGTTACGTAAGCCCTCTTATCCATCCATCAAATCCCCTTTTGGAGGACAATCGTGCTTTTGGATTCCAAAGTCAGTTATGGAGCGGATTGAGGAAAGAAAGCTAAAAGAATAGAGTATAATCACGGAGCTTATGTGTATAAAAATCGGCTCTTTTTTCGTGAGGCAGTAAGTGAAACGGACGGTCTTTCTTTTGGAGAAATAAAAAGTATTTACTTTTTAAATATTCAGGAGTAAACTATGTCTCAGTTAGATCAATCAACCGTTTCTTAATCTTAAATCGCTTAAACCTATTATGGTGCGGGGGACCCAATTTTGATGCAGTTTACTGCTTGGGGTGAATCCTATGAAAGCATAGGTAGGGCTACTCTTATCGCCCGAATCCGACAGCTAACTCCGTAAGCGTTATGAGGGAAGACGATGAAACTTGTGTTCGAAATTTAGGACCACAGGCTAATTTGTCTGTGGTCTTTTTTGTGCGCAAAATGATTTATCCTTTTAGGTGATGGACAGATTAAGAGCATAATGGAATTGCAGTTGAGGGGAGAAGGCATCATGAAAAAAAGTTTTGCGATTATTGGACTTGGCCGATTTGGGGGAACGCTTTGTAAAGAGTTGAATAGGCGGAATGTCGAAGTTCTTGGGATCGATAAAGATAGCCAGCGTGTTAATGAATACTCAAATTTTGCCACCCAAACGCTCGTTTTAGATGCGACAGTGGAAGGCAATTTACAGCGAATCGGGATACGGAATTTTGATCACGTTTTTGTTTCCCACGGGGATGATCTCCAATCCAGTATTTTAACAACCCTGCTCTTAAAAGAAATGGGCGTTAAGAAAGTGTGGGTGAAAGCAAAAAACGATTATCATCATAAAGTACTTGAAAAAATAGGGGCGGATCACATTATTCACCCAGAGAGTGAAATGGCGAAACGCGTAGCCCATCATGTGGTTTCTGAAAAGATCATCGATTACG
This sequence comes from Guptibacillus spartinae, assembly GCF_028610625.1. Classification (GTDB taxonomy): domain Bacteria; phylum Bacillota; class Bacilli; order Bacillales; family Guptibacillaceae; genus Guptibacillus; species Guptibacillus spartinae. The sequence goes on along the minus strand of NZ_JAQQWU010000005.1, from coordinate 46,235 downwards.
TCGAGCTTTCTGATGAGTATAGTATTATCGAAGTGATTGCCACACAGAAAATATCTGGGAAGTCGTTAAGTAAATTGGATATCAGGGGAAGGTTTGGTGTCACAGTGGTAGCGATTAAGAAAAAAGATAAAAACATCCTTGTGTCTCCTGCTGCTGAGTCGACGATTGAGAAAGAGGATGTCTTAGTCCTGATTGGAAACAACGACAATCTTGAGCGATTTGAACAGTCAGGGGTATAAGGGATGATGACAAATCGGTTTGCCTTAAAGTTTATTAAACTTAGTCCGCCGCAAGTTCTGATCTTTGTTTTCGTCGTCTTGATTTTTGTTGGAACAGGATTATTGAAATTGCCTTTTGCTACGACAGATGGGATTACGTGGGTGGATGCGTTATTTACAGCTACATCCGCCATGACGGTAACTGGATTAGTGGTCGTTGATACAGGCCAAGCGTTTACGCTATTTGGTGAAATTGTCATTGTTTCATTAATCCAGCTTGGTGGACTCGGGATCATGACGTTTGCCGTGTTAATCTTCATGGTGCTTGGACGTAAAATTGGCATGAAACACCGTTTACTTGTGCAACAGGCAACCAACCAAACCTCGATCGGCGGGGTAGTTAAATTAGTCAAAAACATTTTGATTTTCTCTTTGGCCGTTGAAGCGATTGGCTTTCTTATTCTTGCAGCGCGATGGGTACCTGAAATGGGGTGGCAGGCTGGAACGTATGCCAGCTTTTTTCATTCCATATCTGCTTTTAATAATGCTGGGTTTTCGATCTGGTCGAATAGTTTAATGGACTATGTGGGGGATCCTGTTGTGAATATCGTGATCTCTTTTCTCTTTATTGTTGGAGGGATCGGGTTTACCGTACTAGACGATCTTATTCGGAGCAAAACCTTTCGGGGAATGGCCCTTCATTCGAAAGTCATGCTGACAGGGACGGTTGTGATTAATCTCATCGCGATGTTCACGTTTTTTATTTTGGAGTATCACAATCCGCAAGCGCTAGCCAACTTATCACTTGGTGATAAGTTATGGGGTTCCTATTTTCAGGCGGTGACGACAAGAACAGCTGGATTTAATAGTGTGGATATTAGCGGGATAGGAATCGATACAGCTTTCTTTATGTTTGTATTAATGTTTATCGGGGCAGGCAGCACTTCAACTGGAGGCGGGATCAAACTAACGACCGCTTTTGTGATTATTATGGCTGTTATTACCTTTCTTCGTGGAAAAAGTGATCCTGTCCTTTATGGAAGAACAATCAGAAAACATATCGTATTAAAAGCGCTGGCGATTACAATCATTAGCATCATGACGGTGTATTTAACCATTTTTGTACTCGTGTTGACCGAAAATCAATCCTTTATTGAAATTGCTTTTGAGGTGATCTCTGCTTTTGGGACCGTTGGACTATCGATGGGCATTACAGGCGATTTGTCCACGATCGGAAGGATCGCGATCGTCTTTGTCATGTTTTTAGGAAAGCTTGGACCACTCACGCTCGCCTTTTCATTAGCCCAACCAGACCGAACGAATATACGTTATCCTGATGAAGATTTGTTTACGGGATAAATGTACAAAAGAATACAAATGATCTTGTACTGATTTCGGGTGAATTTGTTTCATGTGGTTAGCTAAAGAAGTGATGACTTATTTCGGAAACACTCAATTTATGAAAAGGGGAAAGAAGATGACTCAAACGAATACTCCTGAATCAATCGATGACTATATTTCACAGTTTACTCCTGAGGTTCAAAAAATACTGGAAACGATCAGAAAGGTTATAAAGGAAGCGGCGCCAGAAGCAGAGGAAAAAATAAGTTATAAAATGCCCACTTTTGCTTTAAAAGGAAATTTAGTTCATTTTGCTGCGTACACGAATCATATTGGATTCTACCCTACCCCGAACGGAATTCACGCATTTAAAGAAGAATTATCGGGATTTAAAACTTCGAAGGGTGCGGTGCAATTTCCTATTAAAGCCTCTATTCCTTATGAGTTGATTCGCCGAATTGTAACCTATAGAGTTAATGAAAACAATCGGAAAGCAGAAGGCAACCGGGGTACTCACTAATGGCGCAAAAAAACAGGCAAGGAGCTTATCTTTAAGATAGGCTCTTTTTACGTGAAATGATAATGTTGAGTTAAAATTAAAATAAAAATACGGATGATAGGAACTATTGTGATCGTAATTTCGACTATACACCCATGGGCGACGCCTAACAAGATCCTGGTGAACAAACTACACAGGGGATTCCTTACATTTAAACAAGAAGAGGGTGATCTACAATGGTTAGAAGCAAAAAAGAAAAGTTATCAGAATGTAAGGTATGCTTTGAATTTTGTGGGCATGAAAGCTTGCCATTGTTTTATTCAGAAATTAATAAGAGAGGTGAATTGTAAATGAAGGCGGTTAGTGAAGAAATCCAAGATTTGTCGATAAAATCTTTGGAATCGACTTTGAATAAACTTTCCAATGCTTCTAACACCATGAGCGCAAAGGGGGCCAATACAAACATAGTCAAAAAAAGACGAAATGCGGTACAAATCGGTTTAACAAGTCTTAAAGATACTTGGAACAAAGAAGGATTCTTCTATAACGAAGAAAGTATTTTGATTACTAAAGATGTTCTACAAGGGATCCTACCTTCTATTAAAAAACAGATAGAAAAAGCAAAAGAAGGTAGTTCACAAAAAACTTTAAATGAACGTCGCTTACTTGCCATTAAACTTGCCCTTGAATCTTTGGAAGACCGTTTAAGGGGGAATGAGACCCCTATTAGAGAACACCCCACAAATTAGAACTGAACCTCATTAGATTCATTTTTTTACAAAATTAAATCATCCTGAATACAGGAAAGACATGGGGTGAAATGGTTAGAGAGAGAAAGAAATGATACTCACAAAAAATATAATTGAAACGGAAGATAAGCAATTCAATCACCGTATTCTCCTTATATGCGGTAGTGCTCATCTTTTGGGTGTGAAAGAAGTTATTTGAAGCGAAAGGTTGGGACATTATCAGTCCATTTGAAAAATTTTAGGGATTTATCCATATGATTTTGCACTAGTAAAGGTGGATAGAGAAGAAAAAGCTAACTTACGAAACGAGGGTTAGCTTTTTTGTATTCTTTCTGGAAAAGATAAGTATAAAAATAAAATGAACGATTTTAACGAGATCAGCGTCATATAGGTGCAGGTAAAGGAGAGGGTTGTATGGAACGCGAGGAGGAAATTCAATTCATTCAGCAGGCACAAGCCGGAGACGACGATGCGTTCACTCAGCTTTTTCAGTGCTATTATGCTTTCCTCTACAAATATCTTTTAAAACTAACCTTGAATGAAGATACGAGCGTTGAGCTTGCTCAGGAGACGATGATGAAGTGTTATGTGAAGCTATCTTCTTATAAAGGAGATGCAAAATTCTCCACCTGGATGATCTCAATTGCTTCAAGGCTTTACATGGATATGCTTCGAAAACAAAAACGAGAGAAGAAATGGGTGGAAGACGAAAAGCATGTCCTGTCGCGAAAGCTAGCGTGGGAGGCAAGTACAAAAGGGATGAACTGGAGCGACCTGTTCACGGATTTTAACACGTTAGACTCCACCTTAAGAATTCCGATCTTGCTCCGGCATTATTATGGCTACTCGTATGACGAAATCGGAAAAATGCTCGGCATTCGAACAGGAACTGTGAAGTCCAGGGTACACACGGGGATACAGAAATTACGAAAGGAGTTGGATATGCCGTGAATGACAAGGAAGATAAAAAGATAGTGCAACACCTCAAACAGGATTGGCAGCAAATCGATGATCTTGGAAAAGAATCACTTTCAAAGGTGGATATGCAGGAGCAACTTCTGCTATTTCAACAGAAAAAGAAAAAAGCTTTTTATCTCGAAAGTGCGCTTTTCCTGTTAACAGCGGTCGTGATTTTAACAGCCGTCATGGTTAGTCTTTTCCAAGCTCCGATCTTCTTTCTGATTATCCAGATCGTGGCCAGCCTGATCGTTCCTTTTGGTGTCTATTTCACTTATAAGAAAGTGAATAAGAAAGGAGTGGCCACTCATGACAAACCTTGAGCTCTTTGTCCTTGTTCCAATTCTGATTCTCTTGTTACTCACCCAAAGTCTGCTTCTCTTTGTCGATGCCAAGAAAAAAGGCAGTTACCCGTGGCTATGGGGAATATGGGGATTGATTCAATTACCGATGCCAACATTATTTTACTTGCTGTTTGTTGTATGGCCATATAAACGAAGGCTAAAAAAGGAGAGGAGTTGAAAACATGGACGTTTTGAACGACATAAACTGGGCGTTAGTGGCGCCATTGTTGATCTTGCAAGCGATTTTAGCCATTTCAGCGCTTGTGAGCTGCATCAAGCAAAAGGAAACAAACGGACCAAAATGGATGTGGATCCTTCTGATTCTGTTTGTGAATCTTTTTGGGGCGATTCTTTACTTTGTGATCGGACGGAAAAACAGTTAGGGGGCGGAAATCTTGCTAGTTAACATCGACAATCTATCGAAACAATTTAAAGAAAAAAGAGCAGTTTCGAATCTCTCATTCAGCATAAATGAGGGGAGTTGTATCGCGTTGTTAGGTCCAAATGGAGCGGGTAAAACGACGACGCTACAAATGTTAGCTCGCCTTCTCACACCTGACTCGGGCGCCATTCAATTTAAAGGATATGCTGAGAAAGACTATCGGCCATTGATTGGCTTTTTACCTCAGCACCCATCCTTTTTTAATTGGATGACGGCCAAAGAATTTCTGACTTTCGCCGGGAAGCTATCCTCCATTCCAAATGCCCAGCTTCAAGCTCGTGTACAGGAGACGTTAACCTTTGTGAGTTTAGAAGAGGCGATGAATAAAAGAATCGGAGGCTTCTCCGGCGGAATGAAACAACGCCTCGGCTTAGCGCAGGCTTTGCTTCACAAACCAAAGCTGCTCATTCTAGACGAACCGGTCTCAGCGCTCGATCCAAAAGGAAGACGAGATTTCCTATACCTGATTGAAGAACTGAAACAAGACATGACGGTGCTTTTTTCGACTCACATTTTACACGATGCCGAGCAAATCTGTGATGAAGTTCTTATCCTGCAAGATGGCTGTCTCAAGTGGAAAGGATCACTGCCTTCTTTACGAAAAGAGTTTGATCTATTGCCCATTAAAGTGCAAACCGAAGAACCGATGAACGGCGTCATCGAACAGCTTGAGATCATTGAAGACTATGAGTATATTGATGCGAAAACAGTGAAAGTAAGATTGCCTGAGCATGTTCACCATAATGAGCTTTTACAGGAGCTCATTAACCGGAACATATCGGTGACTCATTTTGAAATCATGCAGGATTCCTTAGAAGATGCCTATATGAAGGTTGTGAGACAATGACTCGTTTTCTAACGCTACTAAACAAAGAAATCACCGAACTGATGCGGAATGGTAAGTTGATTTGGCTCCCGGTTGTGCTGATGATCATCGGTATCTCCCAACCTCTAACAAGTTACTACATGCCGCAAATTCTTGATATGGCTGGTAACTTGCCAGAAGGAGCGAGTATCACGATTCCGACTCCTACGGGTGAAGAAGTATTGAGCGGCGCCCTGTCTCAATATGGCACGATCGGTACGTTGTTGTTTGCACTCGCAACGATGAATGTCATTGCGCAGGAACGACAAAACGGATCCATTACGCTTGTGATGGTAAGACCCGTGAACGAGTGGCAATACTTAGGCAGTAAAACGGTTGCCCAGCTTGCCCTTTTGCTCTTATCACTCATCTTAAGCTACTGCCTCACATGGTATTATACAAATTTATTATTTACTCCCGTCGACTGGAAGGTCATGCTGAGCAGCCTCGTCATGTACTGCTTCTGGGTGCTCTTTGTCGTTTGCGTCACGATTTTTGTTGGCACGATCATCCGGCAGAGTAGCGCGATCGCCGGCGTCAGTCTTCTCTTTCTAGCGCTAATCAGCCTGCTGACAACACTCCTCCCGAAATTCATGGAATGGAGTCCAGGAAACATAAGGGGAGAAGCGACAAAGCTTTTAGTCGAACAACAGTGGACCGAGTCAGCCTGGACTGTCATCGGTAGTACCGCAACGTTATCTCTTTTGCTATTTCTAGCGGGCGTCATGGTGATGAAGAGGTATAGGCGTTATTAGAGGGGGAGGGTAGTTGGGGCGAGGTGGGGAGGGAGATAGGGGGCGGTGTGGCGTACGTGTTTTGTTAGAATGATTCTCGTTAGCTAATAAAACGTGGATTTGGCCAATATATTTCGATATTGGCCAATAAAAATAGATTTTGGACAATATATCTGGAAATTGGCTAATAAAGAGGGCCTACTCGCGAACCGAGACCGCATCTTTGCTCAGTATTCACACGTTTCCCCCAGACATGCGTCCTTTATATCCGGAAATCCTTCAAGGCGTCTCGTTATAGAGAGGCCTTTTTGTTATGCCTATAGAAAGGTAATAAGGCAGACTTACGAACAATCGCTAATTTCGACAGCATTCACCATAAAACGGGTGGTGACAGGCACTACTATAATGGAGGGTTAACTTATGTCGATCAATGATCTCATTGAAACGAATCAAGATCTATCAGATGTAGAACCGATTCTGTTTGTGAAGAATTGGATGACGCCAGAACCTCTTTGCATCAAATCGGAACAGTCGATCCAGGAGGCTGGTGAATGGATGATCAGCCATAAATTAGATACATTGCCGATTGTGGATGATGATCATCATTTTCTTGGAACGATCACGTTGAGGCAAGTGCTATCTTATTTTCTTCATGACAGTAGGGACGTAAAGGTAGGTCGAGATCTTTTCAAACGCAACTTCGCGGTGGTCCATCCTGAAGATTCCATCCTGGAGGTTTTTTCATTACCATACAATGAACTGCCTGTCCTTGATTCAGAAGGGAAATTAATTGGTCTGTTATCAAAAGGCGATATAACAGATGGGTTTTCGAAATACATTTCAAAGCTTAAGCAAAAACAGCATACGGCAGAGGCGTTGAACACCGTGCTCGAAAGTGCCTATGAAGGCATTGCCGTAGTAGATGAAAACGGAACGATTCAGGAGTTTAATGAAGCGTATAGCCGTTTTACCGGTATCAAAAAAGAAAATGCGATTGGACGACATGTGACTGAAGTGATTGATAATACAGAGCTTCACATGACCGTGAAAACAGGACTAGCCGAGAGAGGGGTCCTTCAAACGATCCAGGGACATGAAATGGTCGTTCATCGCATTCCGATTGTGAAGAATGGAGCTGTTATCGGTGCTATCGGAATGCTTATTTTTGAAGGGATATCGGAGATTTACAAAATCTATGAACGCCTTAAGGAAACGGATGCAGAGGAGCCTGAACGAGGCACGAAACAACTTGGAAAAAAGAAAGAGAATCACATAATGCTAGATCAAATTATTGGTGTAAGTGAAGAGATTAAAGCTACGAAACGACTTGCTAGAAGAGCAGCCAGAACAGCGGCGACCGTGCTCATTACCGGTGAAAGTGGCACGGGGAAAGAAATGTTTGCGAAAAGTATCCACCATCTAAGCCCTTTTGCGACAGGCCCCATGATTAGCGTGAACTGTGCGGCCATTCCTGAGCATTTGTTTGAATCAGAATTATTCGGATATGAAGAAGGTGCGTTTTCAGGAGCCAAGAAAGGAGGAAAGCCCGGGAAATTTGAGCTGGCGAATAACGGTACGATTTTCTTGGACGAAATTGCAGAACTTCCGCTAAGTATGCAAACAAAACTGCTTCGTGTGCTCCAAGAAAAAGAAGCTGAGCGGGTTGGTGGCGTCAAGAAATACCAAACCAATGTAAGAGTGATCGCCGCAACGAATCAACATCTTCAGGAGCTTGTAGAAAAAGGGACCTTTCGTGAAGATCTGTTTTATCGATTAAATATCATTCGCCTCCATGTCCCGGCTCTCCGTGAACGGAAGCAGGATATTCCGATTCTCCTGTCTTACTATGCGAAAGAGATTTGTGAGAAGTATCGCGTCCAAACAAAACGATTTACCCACGAAGCTCTATCTACTCTTACGCATTCAGAGTGGAAAGGAAATATTCGTGAACTGGTGAATACGATTGAACGTGTGGTGACACTGATTGATGAACCGGTTATTGGGAAAGACCACCTCAATGGACTTTTTAGCGTGAAGGAAGATCGAGAAAAACAAATTCCTGATGAAAAACCCCACAGCTTATTAGAGGAAGCGAAACGAGTTGGAAAGGATCGAGAAAAAGAAACTATCGTCCAAGCGATAAAAGACGCTGGAGGCAATAAAACGAAAGCAGCAGAACGCCTGGGGATTCATCGGACCACGCTTTATCAAAAGTTAAAAAGTCTCGACATCTCCTAAGTAATGTGTAGGAGAATCACTACATAAAATCGACAACTGTAGTGTAGGCACTACATTCAGTAGCCCAGAAATGCTTGATGTAGCGCTTGTTAAACTTGGCACGGATCTTGCTTCTATAGATAAGTAAGTCAGAAGGAAGGAGTGATAGCCAGGTGGAAACCTATGCCGTTTTTCGAACACCGCAAACGATTTTATATGGTCGAGAGTCATTTAAACAAATCGGAGTGGAAGCTTCCATTCATGGAAGTAAAGCACTCATTATAAGCGATCAGGTGATGTCTAGTCTCGGTTATGTGAGTGAATGTCAGGATTACTTGAAGGAAAAGGGGGTTGAAAGTGAGGTTTATACCGGAGTTGAGTCAGAACCGACTGATCAGTATGTGGCAGAATCGTTAGCCCTTTTAAAAGAGAGTCAGTCTGATATCGTGATCTCCCTTGGGGGTGGAAGCTGTATCGATACAGCAAAAGCGATCGTGGTTCTTGCCACAAACGGTGGTGACTTAGCCGATTACCGCCTTAACAAGAAAGTCGCTGAGCATACTCCAATTCCGCATATTGCAATCCCTACAACAGCAGGAACAGGCTCGGAAGCAACGGATGTGACGGTCATTACAAATACATCCAATGATGTAAAAATGATGGTAAAGCAGCCAGCTTTCATGCCAACTGTCGCGATTGTTGATCCATTATTATCAATCTCATCCCCACAGCATGTAACGGCTGCAACAGGCGTTGATGCGCTGAGTCATGCGATTGAATCGTACTTATCTAAGAGATCTCATCCGATGTCGGATACATTTGCGCTATCGGCGATTCAGCTCATTGCCCAAAATATTGAGAACGCTTACTTCAATGGTGACAACCTTGAAGCGAGAGAAGCGATGAGCTTAGCGGCGTTACAAGCGGGCATGTCGTTTACCAATGCATCCGTTTGTCTCGTTCACGGAATGTCGCGACCAATCGGGGCACTGTTCCATGTGCCACATGGCTATTCCAACGCGATGCTCTTACCTGCTGTTCTTGAATTTAGCAAGAGTGAATGTCAGAAGCGCCTTGCCGATATCGGACGCATTTTTCAACCGAGCAGTGCCACTCTTACTGATGAAGAAGCAGCTGAACAAGCGGTGGCTTCGGTTCAAGAACTTTGTCGCACGTTAAACATTCCCAATCTGAAATCGTGGGGCATTGAGCAAGAGGCCTTTAACCGAGCTGTTCCTAAGATGGCGGCGGATGCGCTTGACAGTGGGAGTCCTAGTAATAACCCTCGAGTTCCTACTCAAGCAGAATTAGAAGAACTCTATCTCACTTGCTATGATTACCAATTTCGTAGCGAGCACAAGGTTCAATAACGAGCTTAGAGGGTACAAGGAGGGAAGAACATGCTAGGCATGCTGGGCTTAATTTTATCGTTAGGCCTCCTCATTTATTTAACGATGAAAGGGATCAACATCATCATAGCGGCGATTCTTTGCGCCGTGCTCGTTGCCCTTACCGGAGGACTAAATCTAGAAACAGCGTTAACCGATTATTACATGACGGGATTCACGTCTTACTTTGCTTCATGGTTTCTCATATTCTTATTAGGCGCCATCTTTGGAAAAGTGATGCAGGAAACGAAAGCGGCAGACAGTATTGCGAATTGGATCAAGAATACGCTCGGTCCTTCTCGCTCCGTCTTTGCGGTCGTTGCGGCAGCAGCCATCATGACCTACGGCGGCGTTAGCTTGTTCGTTGTCGGCTTCGCGGTTTACCCCATTGCCGTCTCTCTTTTTAAGTTAGCGAACCTGCCACATCGCTTTATCCCTGCAGCGCTCGTCTTCGGCTCCATTTCCTTTACGATGACAGCTCCGGGATCACCAGAAATCCAGAACCTGATTCCAACCGAGTACTTTGAGACAAAACCAACGGCTGGCGGGTTCATCGGCATTCTAATTGCCATCTTGATCATGTTAACCGGTGGATGGTTGTTAGGAAAAATGGTGAAAAAAGCGGTGCGGAATGGGGAAACTTTCTCATTACCAAACGAGACTTCAAAAGCATCAAATGAAATCGCTGCAACAGCCGAATTGAAGCAGGTGGAGCCAGAGCCTGAGCCTGAGCCTGAGCAAAACCACTTGCCGAATGTCATTTTAGCGATCTTGCCACTCGTCATGGTCATCGTATCATTAAATACGCTATCCAATTTTATCTCCTCAACTGGAGCCGCTCTTATTTCGCTTGCTTCCGGTATTGTTTTAGCCTGTATAATCATGCTTCCATACTTACAGGAATTCTGGAACCCGCTCGCGAAAGGCACGCATGATGCGTTAATTGCTGCTGCGAATACTTGCGCCGTAGTTGGCTTTGGTAGCGTGGCGGCACAGGTCGGGGCTTTTCAAACCGTGGTTGATGGACTTGTGAATATTCCGGGTCCACCACTGATGGGACTTGCAATTGCAGTCACGCTTATATGTGGACTAACGGGCTCAGCGTCCGGTGGTCTTGGAATCGCACTCCCGATTTTATCCCCGATTTATTTAGGGATGGGGAACTTAGATCCTGGCGCGATGCACCGTATTTCAGCCCTTGCTTCTGGTGGACTTGATTCGCTCCCACACAATGGCTATGTGGTGACCACAATCCGTGCGATTTGCGGTGAAACCCATAAGCGTTCTTACGGACCGATCTTTTTACTTAGCGTTATCCTGCCGACAATCGCTTTGATCCTGGCAGTCATTCTATACTCGATTTTTTAAAAAGTGTACAAAAAGGAAGGGGACTTTATCATGGCAACGACAACAACAAACACGCTACAAAACTACATTAACGGTGAATGGGTAGACGCAAAAACGGATCAATTTCAATCTGTACCGAACCCAGCAACGGGTGAAGAACTCGCACAGGTACCGATTTCATCGAGAGAAGATCTTGATGAAGCCGTAAAAGTTGCAAAGGCAACCTTCAAAACGTGGAGCAAAACCCCCGTACCAAAGCGTGCGCGCATTCTTTTTAAGTACCAGCAGCTTCTTGTTGATAACTGGGACGAGCTCGCGCGGTTGCTTACACAGGAAAATGGAAAAAGCTTTAAAGAAGCGCAGGGCGAGGTACAGCGCGGGATTGAATGCGTCGAGTTCGCAGCCGGTGCGCCTTCCTTAATGATGGGGAAACAGCTCCCGGATATTGCGACAAATCTAGAATCCGGCATGTACCGCTATCCCGTCGGCGTCGTTGGTGGCATTACACCGTTTAACTTTCCGATGATGGTGCCATGCTGGATGTTCCCGCTCGCCATCGCGATGGGCAATACGTTCGTCCTTAAGCCTTCAGAACGAACGCCGCTACTCGCAAACCGATTAGCGGAACTGTTTAAAGAAGCGGGTCTTCCAGACGGCGTCCTTAATATCGTTCACGGTGCGCATGATGTTGTAAATGGTCTATTGGAGCACAAAGACGTGCCAGCGATTTCCTTTGTCGGCTCACAGCCTGTCGCAGAATACGTGTATAAAACAGGTGCAGCGAACGGCAAACGCGTTCAAGCCCTAGCCGGTGCGAAAAACCATTCCATCGTCATGGCAGACGCGGATCTTGATGCAGCGGTGAAAGAAATCATTGCCGCTTCCTACGGATCAGCAGGAGAGCGCTGCATGGCCTGCTCGGTCGTTGTCGCGGTAGACGATGTCGTCGAGCCACTGCTTCAAAAGCTGAACGAAAAAGCAGATGAAATTAAAATCGGAAACGGACTGGATGAGGATGTGTTCCTAGGACCTGTCATCCGCAAAGAACACAAAGAAAGAACGGAAAGCTACATTCAAAAAGGACAGGAAGAAGGCGCCACGCTCGTCCGCGACGGACGCAACGATGAAGCTTACAACGACAAAGGCTACTTCATTGGACCAACGATCTTTGATCACGTGAACACGTCCATGCAAATCTGGAAGGACGAAATCTTCGCTCCTGTTCTATCGATTGTACGAGTGAAAAGCCTAGAAGAAGCGATTGAGCTCACGAATGAATCCGACTTCGGAAACGGCGCATGCCTCTTCACCCAAAGCGGCAGCAACGTCCGCTACTTCAGAGAAAACATCGAAGTCGGCATGCTCGGTGTGAATATCGGAGTTCCAGCCCCAATGGCCTTCTTCCCATTCTCCGGGTGGAAGAACTCCTTCTACGGCGATCTTCATGCGAATGGGTCGGATGGCGTGGAGTTTTATACGAGAAGGAAGATGTTGACGGCTAGGTGGTAGAATAGAGAAAAATAAATGGAGAAATGAAAAGGTGTAGAGAAGGAAAATCTTCTCTATACCTTTTATATGTCAAAACCAAAGTGTTTAATGAATTAAGTTTTCTCTCAGGTCCATTCTTAGTAGGATCATTATTGATTTTCTATTTGACGAGCGGTGATTTCAAACGCTACTTCCTCGCTAAGTTAGTATTTGATGGGCCGTTTTCTTTTCAGTTAGCTTATTTTTATTAAAAGTAAAACTCTTTAAATTAGCGAATTTTATGCCAGTTTACAACTTTCTTTCGTTCATGATTATTCCATGATCATTTACGGTTTTGAACGGTTATTAAAGAAAAGAAGATAACCCAAATATATTCTTGCTAAGAAAAAATGCGAGTAAGTTCTCCATAAGTAGGAGGGCTTTTTTCATTTGTCCCCATGTATCGATTGATCAATCGACAACGTTCGATCAAAATCGTTTGGTGCCAGGCACTCTCTGAATATTCATGAAAGAAATAGAAAACATTAGAAGTTAAGTTACTGTTTTTCAAGCAATCCATCATGTAGACGAACCACAACATACGGGAGAAAGGTGTTTTACGACATGCCAGAATTATTACTTCGGGTAACAATTACGTTCTTTGTCCTATTTCTCCTAGCGAGAATCGCAGGAAGAAAAGAAATCAGTCAACTGACGTTCTTCAATTGGGTATCTGCCGTAGCAATCGGATCACTCGCTGGGAATATCACGGTAAATCAAGATTTAAGTATTCTAAAAGGTGTGATCATGCTCGTAGTATGGGTTTTCTTCACCCTATTGCTAGGATTTATCGATATTAAGTTCAAAGGTGCACGTAAGGTGATCACAGGGGAGCCGATCATCGTTATTCGAGAAGGGAAGATCATGGAACATTCTCTTCGTAAAACAAGTTTGGATATCGATACGTTACGAATGCTTCTAAGAGAAAAGAATGTCTTTCAATTATCAGAGGTCGACATTGCTATATTTGAGATGAATGGAAAACTATCTGTTTTAAAAACCGATCGTCATCAGCCTGTGACGAGAAACGACATGAATGTCTTGAGTAAACCAAAACTTTTCCCGATCGCAACGGAGGTCATCTCTGATGGGGTGGTCAATGTAAAGAACCTTGTGATGTTGAATCGAGATCAGAATTGGTTAGCTGAGCAAGTGCTACTAGCAGGTGCTACTTCTCCTTCTGAAGTGTTCTATGCAGAAGTACAACAAGACGGCACGGTCTATGTGGATTTGAAGGAGGATCAACTTGTCCGTTAGGCGCTGCTTTTGCTGAATCAGTCCATCCATCATTTTTATAACCTTAAGACATCGGTTCAGTTTTCGATCGGTCATGAAAAGCGCCTTGATGCTTCAAGACGTTTTTCATGGTTGACTATTTTTCTGATAGTAATGATTGAGTGGGATTTATCTAAGCGTTATCTCCATTGGCTAGTTAAGTATTTCATTATTTAACTTTTTGTTATATCCAGAAAATAGTAATATAGAGGGCGGGAAGAAAATATCGGAGGTTTTATCATGTCCATTGCTAGCTATTCAAAATTTACTAACTTCAAAGAATCAATTCACGCTCTAACAGATCCTACTGATCAGGAAGAGCTAATGACCGAAACTTTCTTACTTGAACGAGACGAGAATAAGAACTTGGGAATATATTATGCTCCGTTCGAACATGTGAATGAGCATGAAAAAATCGTGATTGTCGGAATTACTCCTGGACTTCATCAGATGAAGAAATCATTTGAAACGGTTTGGAATAACGATAATGAAGAAATTGGAGATGAAGAGCTTTTACAAAAAGTGAAGAATCATTCCAGTTTCGAAGGTCCGATGAGAAAAAACCTGATTACTATGTTAGATGAATTGGAACTACATACTCATTTATATCTGGACTCTTCAAGTGAACTGTTTGGTCCCGCCAGTCATCTCGTCCAAACGACTTCAGTTCTCCCTTATCCAGTATTCTATAAAGGAAAGAACTTCAGTGGCTCCACCCCAAACATATTAAAAACGGAAGTGCTGCATCGATACGCCTTGAACCATCTGCCAATCGAGTTAGAGAAGTTAAACGATCCGTTGATTGTTCCTTTAGGTGTAAATGTAACGAAAGTACTGATGCATCTAGCTGAAATCAACTTGATTTCAGCTAACTCAATCATAAACGGATTTCCACATCCTTCGGGAGGAAACGGTCATCGTCATCGGCAGTTTGCAGTGAACAAAGAGGGAATGAAGGAAACGATTCGACGGTATTTTGGCTAAGTAATAGGTTCGTTTTTATGGTTCCCATTTTCAACAAAATAACCGGAATACTATGGATAATAGTAAAAGAAAAGCGCAGGGAAATGTTGGAGATTATCTTTTTGTAATCACGTTGATTAAAAAAACAGAGGAGTTTAAGATAAAGTTAAAAAAAGAGAGAGTTTCTGCAAAGTGGAAATAGAAGCGAGTTGAGGTGATGAAATTTGTTTGATTTACTTTACAATCTCTATATACAACATAAAAAAATCTATACTTTAGAAAACAATAAACCAAATTACCTAAAGCCATCAGGTAACCAAGGAATATTGGTCAAAACTCAAGAAGAGAATTCACAATGGAAGTTAGTTTCGAAAAACATCATTCTATCAGCTACCATTGATCTTTTAACTCATAAAAAAATCTTTCGTAACGATTTAAAAAAGTATGGTAGAACATCCTTTCTCCATTCATTATTAGCACAGCTACCCTTTATCAAAGTAGAACGGAATAATGACAAATCAGTTGTGAGTCTAATTGAATATACTACAGAGGAACTACCAGAAGCTCAATTTAATCAAGTGGTTATTTTTCTTGATGAAATTATTGCAGGTAAATATAATCCTCAACGTATTAGTAGTCAAATCTCGGAAGATAGTAAAAAACGTTTGAAGTCACGAGCAAGGCAAGGTCTCAAAATCCTTGGATTTCTAGACTCTTCCTTCAATATGAATGAAGAAAGGCTCAGGAAATATGAGCAAGCTAATAGCAAGGTTAGCCTCATAAGGGACGGAATACTTAAGCATCGATACTTTAAATTGATTCTTGAACTTCTAAGATCCTCAAATTCATTCACTAAAGAAGAGAAGTTAGATTCTTTAGTAGAGTTAGGCATGCACATCGTTCGGAATTCACAAGGTGAAAACCTAATGAAAGAATCAGTAGCTAAGTACAGAACAAGAAATATCCTATCCTGGTTAGAGGAGGTCAACCTTATCAATTCTGATTGGAATGTTATTGATAGTAGTAGTTTCATACATAAGAAAGACGAATTTCAAAGGTTAAGACAAGACACTTTTCACTCAGTTATTATAAAACTCAGGAAAGAAAGAGCAAAACAACTTCGTAAATTGTTAGATAGTAAGAATCACATTTCATATGATGCCTTCAACAATGAAGTATGGAACTTAGGGCACGCTGTTTTAAATGGAGAGAAAGTCGATATATTTGAAGCCTTATCTATAAGAAATCACACCATTTTAAATCAGTTAGAAAGTGAACTGGAAAATGGCTCTTTAAAATATTTGGGTAACTCTATATGGGGATCTGGAAGTAGAGTGTTTGGCTCAGGTATAACTAGTCTTTCAGTAAATGAAAAGGAAAGTATTATACGGGACGCAGTCCAACTTCTGAATGATGAAGGTATGCAGCCAATCGAAAAGGCAGAGAGAATTGCTAGTTTGAAAGGGTTCGGGGAAAATAGCGCAACTGGACTTGTTATGGTCTTTCATCCTGATGAGTTTGGTATATACAATGTTCGATCAAAGGAAGCACTAAACAAACTAGGGTATGAACATCATGATTTAGAAAGTTTCCATCAACAGCTTTCTAACCTTAAAAATGATGTTGATGCTGACGATTATATTGAACTGGATTGGTTTCTCTATTGGATAAGTTTAGATACAGGGGAAGACCACGGTGACCACCAATACTGGTGGGTTAACCAAGGCCAAACACATCGTTCCGAGAAGCAAGGCGGATTTCTATGGGCTCCAAAGCAAAACAAACAAGGTAGGCCACTTAAACACCATGTTGACTTGCTAGAAGCTAAGGTAGAAGATCCAATATTCACTTATTCTTCTGGTGAGGTAAAAACAGTAGCGATTGTTCGTGAGCCTACAATTTCACAAGCTCAACCTGATACGATCTCTAATGGTATGTGGGAGAAGGAAGGGTATTATACTTCGGTAGATTACTACGATTTATCTCCTCCTATTGAAAAAGCAGAAGTGCCAGAAAAGTGGAGAATAGAAGAAGAGGGGCCGTTTGATCGTAATGGGAACGTGAAGCAGGGATATTTTTTCAATGTAACAGATGACTTTGCTACAAATCTATTTCATCGATTTAAAGAACGTTTTCCTGAAGAGGTTCATTCGTATTTTGAAGGTAAGGGAGAAATAGTAGAAATGACTGATTCAGAACTCGTTTCTCACATTGATTCCTACATAGCCAGTAAAGGCTTTTACTACGAAAAAGAAGAAGTAGAAAACCTTTTTCTATCATTAAAAACGAAGCCATTCGTCATTCTATCTGGAATCTCTGGTACAGGTAAAACTAAGATCGTTCAATGGTTTGCTGAAAGTGTAGGAGCGACAGAAAAAAATAGTCAATTCACTCTAATTCCAGTCCGACCTGACTGGAGTGATGGATCAGATCTATTAGGCTATGTTGATATTAAAGGTGAATTTCAAGAAGGTCCGTTAACTAGGGTGATTCGAGAAGCATCTATTCATAGAAACA
This sequence comes from Guptibacillus spartinae, assembly GCF_028610625.1. Lineage (GTDB taxonomy): Bacteria > Bacillota > Bacilli > Bacillales > Guptibacillaceae > Guptibacillus > Guptibacillus spartinae. Next base: position 28,852 of record NZ_JAQQWU010000005.1, on the reverse strand, counting down.
AACCTTATTTTGTGTTACTAGATGAAATGAACCTCGCACGTGTTGAGTACTACTTTAGTGATATCCTCAGTGTTATGGAAAGTAAACGCTTGGAGAACGGAGAGCTTGTCACGTCCTCTATTTTGCCTGAAGAAACGATTGGAGAACACCTGGGGATTCCAGAGAACCTGTATTTTATAGGTACAGTTAACATGGATGAAACAACGCATCCCTTCAGTAAAAAGGTATTAGATCGTGCAAACACGATTGAGTTCAATCGAGTAAATTTAAATAATTTTGCTTTCTTAGAGAATGATGATGAGATAGAAAATCTAGAGATTCAAAATCAAACGTTAAGTGGAGAGTTTTTGCATTTAAAGGATGCGTATGAAGGAAATCAAGACCTAGTACATAGAGCAACTGATCTCTTGGTAGAAGTGAATCGCATTCTCGAACAAATCGGTGCGCATGTTGGCTATCGTGTGCGTGATGAGGTTTGTTTTTATTGTATTTACAATGATCAGGCTGGTTTAATGACATTTAATCATGCATTTGATTATCAGTTGCTGCAAAAAATTCTTCCTCGCCTCGCCGGAAGTGATGCTAGGGTATTACGCGTGTTAGAAGATCTTTATACATTTACTTCAGGAAAGCGAGTTTCTGATGATCAGCTTGAAAATCTAGTGGAATCAGCAAAACAGGCAGCCTATCCGAAATCTGCTCATAAACTGCTTGAAATGATAAGGAGGTTCCGTGACGATGGCTTTACTTCCTTCTGGACTTAATCAAGAAGAAGTAGAACTAGTTGTGGTTGAAACGGATGAACTTACCCTTTATTTAAAGGGGAAGCCTTATCATGAGCGTTACGAAACCCTCATGCAGTATCACGAGAGATCTTATTTCCAAGATGAAAAAATGCAGTTAGAGGTAACTGGAGAGAGCCTTCAGTCTGTACAAGTGTTTGATGTTCAGAAGGGAGAGCTTGTCGAAAAGGACGACCATGCCCCTATTTTCTTTGAGAATGTTGTTTATCAGCTCGTTGCTTTTTCGAAGCATGGAAAGTCACTCCGTTTCCATCATGAACATCCTCGCTTAAGACGTGCAGTTAGTATGGTGAAGGCGGGGAGAGATCCAATTCTCATGGGGAACCTTCAGTTTCAAAACGAAGTAGGGTATTCCACATTTGAAATTTACGATGTGGAGAAGAAGCTACTTGAAGTAACGATTGAGGTATTTCCTTCAAAGCTAAATTATAAAGAAGATTATGATAGGCTTCTAAAGGAAGTAAATGACGAGATCTATAATCTTGCTTATCATTTTGTGAAAAAGACGTACGTTGGAGCGGTTTCTAAAGTAGAGGAAAAGCCATCATTAGCTGAATTCTATCGTTTAATTCAAGCCCATTTTCAAGATTTCCTTCATGCTCTTAAGCGGATTGAAACACAGCCACATCATGAATTAAAAACGATCCATGAGCATGTTCGAGGCGATCAACTACGACGAGTTGACTCTAGAGGTAGGAGTTATTTAAGAAAAAGGCCGCATCTTTTGCAGGAGGTTCCAAAAGGCATTGAAATTGCAGGAAAATCCTATATGCCTTCAAAAGGATTAGGTATGAAAAAAGTGCTTTCTTATGACACCCATGAAAACCGATTTGTGAAGTGGATGATGAATCGATTGATCAACAAGTTAGATGAATTAAGAAAGAAAGTGGCTGACCCTGGATGGAGAAAAGCGGAAGTTGATCAAGACCTTTTAGGACAAATCGATGGGATGAAAAAGGAATTGGAAAGAAAGCTACGCTCGGCTTTTTGGAGAGAAATCGGGGAGCTTGATCGTTCGGTTATGAGCTTAGTCTTACAAATGGCTCCAGGGTACCGAGAATCTTATAAAATCTTTTTGATTTTATCACGTGGGTTAGCCCTGGAAGGTAGGATTTATCAAATGTCAGTTAAAGATGTCGCTCTTCTTTACGAGTACTGGACCTTCTTAAAGCTCGGAAAAATGTTAAGTAAAAAGTACATACCAGTTAAGCAGGATATTATTAAAGTGGATCGCGATGGTTTGTTCGTAAATCTTGTAAAAGATAAGTCAGCACGTCGAGAGTTTAAACATCCATTAACTAATGAAAAGATTATTCTCGAATTTCAGATGAAGGACGGAAATTTGCCTACAGTTACTCAAATGCCCGATACCGTTCTTAAAATCGAGAAAAAAGGGAACGATCATCACTATCATTATATTTTTGACGCGAAGTACCGAGTTGATTTTGCCGTGGAAGGAAGCTATTACGAGGGGAAGTATAAGACGCCTGGACCACTTGAGGATGATATAAATACCATGCATCGTTATCGTGATGCACTTGTTGTTCAAGAAGAAGGTCCTTATGAACGGTATGCTTTTGGTGCTTATGTCTTATTTCCTTGGTTTGATGAAGAAACGTATGAACAACACGATTTTTATAAAAGCATTAACAAAGTAAATATAGGTGCACTGCCATTTTTACCTCAATCAACTCGTTTAGTGGAACAGTTTATCGAGCATCTCATTGAAAAAAGTCCAGAAGAGATCCAGCGAGAAGGGATCTTACCTAAAGGATCGATTAAAGAGTGGGAATCTTCTCTTGAGGAGAAAGTGCTTATCGGTATGGTTCCTAGAGAACAGAACTATAAGGCGCACCTTCAAAATCGCTTCTATCATATTCCAGTCAAGCAGTTAAAGAAAGGCTGGCAGGATGCAAGGTATATTGCACTATATCCTAAAAAGGGCGCAGCAAAGACAAACGGTGTTACCTGCTACGGTAAAATCGTTAACATAAGGTTCCTAAAGCGTTCTGAAATTCATGAGCTTCCGAAAAATAGCTCGGATGAATATGTTCGATTTGAAGTGGGAGCTTGGAATATGCTCGATAATGTTATTCGACCCGTTGGTTACGGCATTTCCGTTTATGCTTTATCTACCATTAATTTACTAAAGCAGTCGAGAGAACTACCAGAGTTGTTTATGAAAACAAAGGAAGAAATAACTCTATGGAGGATGTTGAGAAGATTTTCTAATCAAGTAAGAACTGAGTTAGATAGTACTCATTTAGACAAGGCGACAGGTATTAAGGGATATAGGATGAAGGACATTAGACTTTCTATTGACCAAAGTAAAGATGCGTTGAGAATTGAATCTTCAAAGGAAGTTCGAGAAATTCAATTAAAATGGTTAACTCAAAATCCTTCTACTGTATTTAAGCAGATCTCTGAGTTGCTATCTCTAAAGTAGAATAATCTAGCAATTCCTTTCCAATTTAGATTGTCTTATATTATGATTAAATTAACTGACAATTCAAAGGGGGGAGAAGGGAATGCCTACCTACCACAAGCTAGTGAGAGATCGTATTCCAGAGATCATTCGTGCAAATGGTAATAAGTGCAATACCGAATTTCTAGAGGAAGCTGAGTATAAAAAAGAATTGCAGCTAAAGTTAAAAGAAGAACTACAGGAGTATCTTGAAGCGCAGGAAGATAGTCATGCAGTTGAAGAACTGGCGGATATGCTTGAGTTGATCTATTCATTAGTAGAGGTGCATCATTCTTCCATTGAAGAATTGGAAGAAGTGCGTAGGGAGAAGAGAGAAATTCGTGGTGGGTTTGATGAGCGAGTTTATTTGATTGATGTGGAGGATTAGAGCGGTACGAATGAAAAGTCACTGGGATAGTTTTATCTGACTTTCATTCAAACTGGACAGTTCCCCAATGATAAAGTAAACTAACACCAACTAAATAAGGTTATCACGAGTGAACGAGAGTACGGGCTCACTGACTTCACAGCAACCTGCCATGCGGTAAGGTGCTCCAACCTGCAAAGCATGGCTTTGAATGATAACGTACGGATAGCGGAAGCTCTTTGTTGCATTCATTTGCGATAAGGAGCCTTTTTTGTTCATTTGTTGAATACCTTGTTTATAACGATAAGGGGGATGAGTTTGTGAACGTTAATCGATTTGCACGAAGCGTTATGGCGAAAAGCTATAATGCGGAAAGTTTTTTAGTACATGTGGCAGAAGTCATGGAACGTCAGCTGAAGGAGTGGAATGAGGAATATGAAGTGCTGGTAATGAAACTTGTGGACTATGAGGTGGTGGTTAAAAAGGAAAACCGCTCGTATGAACTGTTGCTTGCGGAAAAAACATTGCTTTCATTACAACAGAAATCCTCTTATGCGCTGGATCGGTATCTGTGGCTGGAATTAGAAAAACAGGGTCTTCAAATTGTGAGAGGAAATGGGGATTATATTGAAAGTGTTATGTTTTGATAAGGAAGTGAAAAACCCGTTCGATCCAGGGGTAGCCACTGTCTGTTCCCGTTTTAAGTGAAGATAAGCTGAGATATCCCGTTAACACCTACTAGAGCCTTACAATAAATAAAAAACTTAGCGGAATCTATTTTGTTATTTGTTTTCATACCATGATCAATGCATGTTTATCATACTGCTATTCATTAGTTTGAACCGAAATGGAGAAAAGTATTTTTGAAAATAAACAGTAGGAAAACGGTGAATGGAACCAAAATTGGAAGCATACACCTACTGAAGAGGTAATTGGTAACGATTAGAATGGAGCAAAATGAACAATGAAATTGCCCCAATTAGGAGACGGAAAACGTAGGATTTAGCGTAATGATGAAGGATGTTTCTAGCGTGTCAGCAATCAATGGCACTCCTTTCAGATAAGGAAATTATGCCAATTTATTATTATGCTGAAAAAGGATGATTAAAGAATTCTAGAATCGCTAGGATGTTCGAGAGTAGTTAAAAAGTAATGGTTTTCAATTAATGCGTTTTCTAAAGAAAGGAAAATAGGTTTTTTCATATAACGAACGAGACTTAGAAGGAATTCTTACGTCTCTTTTTTTGTTTCAATTTTAACTAAGACAAGGTGAGTTTTTTAATCACTCTCAAGCAGTTTCAGTGATTCGAATTTTGTATAGCGTGTTTATCTGTTCAGTTTTGCAAATTGACTGAATACAAAAACTGCACATTGTAAACCCTTTCATTTAGCGTTTTCACGCTCTATACTTAGCACTATCAAATCATGATTTGTTTCATCCGTATCATTTTGCAAAATAAGGAAGTTGGAGATCTCCATGTCACTTGATGAAAGATACCCATTCTTTATAACGAAAACTTGAGTTAGCAACCCGGGTTCATTGCGGTCGAGAATGTGATTGAGCAGCGCGGTTATACTAAAGCGAACGTTCGATGAATGGCCTGTCTTCTGTCCATCACCATGGCACGAAACATCATCATCTAGCTTATCAATAGAAAGGTTTGAACGGCTTATGTTAAAAGACTTAATTCATGAAGAAACCATTCAATTTGCTTCACACGCAACAGATTGGAAAGAGGCGATTAAAACAGCGGCCAAACCGCTCCTCACGAATGAACAGATCACGCCGGCTTACGTCGATGCGATGATCAGAAGTGTTGAAGAGTTAGGGCCATATGTTGTCATCGCTCCAGGAATCGCCATCCCTCATGCTCGACCTGAAGCAGGCGTGAATGAGGTTGGCATGAGCTTACTTCGGTTAGATGAAGCCGTTCCTTTTTCAGAGAAAGAAAAGCACCAGGTGAAATTGCTAATTGTGCTTGCTGCAGCCGATCAAGAAACGCATCTAGAAGCCCTTGCACAGCTTTCAGAACTCCTATCGGAGGAAGAGAATCTAGCTACAATTTATGGTGCAACGAATAAAGAAGAAATTATTAACCTTGTTACAAAATACTCAAATTAAAAGGAGAGAATGAAAATGAAAAAAATTCTTGTTGTATGTGGAAACGGACTAGGAAGCAGCTTTATGGTGGAAATGAATGTGAAAAGTATTCTGAAAGAACTTAATATTGAGGCTGAGGTGGACCATACCGATCTTACAACGAGTAAATCTGAAAATGCGGATTACTACTTAGGCTCAACAGAGATCGTTGAAAATCTTGAAGATGGCAAGCGAAATGTCATTAAACTCAACAATTTGATGGATAAAAACGAGTTAAGAACGGCGCTTGAAGCAAATCTGAAAGGAGAATAAAAACGATGGTCGATTTAATCATGAAAGATATTTTAGGGACACCGGCGATCCTTGTAGGGCTATTTGCCCTTGTCGGTCTTCTTCTTCAAAAGAAGGACGTTGCCAATGTCATTTCAGGTACATTAAAAACGATCATGGGGTTTGTGATTCTGGGGGCAGGGGCTGGCGTGCTTGTCGGCTCCCTAGATAATTTCAGTAGTATGTTCGATCATGCTTTTGAAATTCAAGGAATCATCCCGAATAACGAAGCGATCGTTGCGTTAGCACAGGAAGCATTCGGTGCAGAAACGGCAATGATCATGCTTTTCGGAATGGTAGCAAACATTGTTCTCGCACGTATTACCCCTTTTAAGTACATCTTCTTAACAGGTCATCATACGATGTTCATGGCTTGTCTGATTGCCGTTATTCTCTCAACTGGCGGCTTTAGCGGCGCAACAATGATTATTACCGGTTCGGTTATTCTCGGGTCTTTAATGGTTCTCTTACCTGCGTTATTGCAGCCGTTTACAAGAAAAATTACAGGCAGCGATGATTTTGCGATTGGCCACTTTGGCTCCTTCGGTTATTTAATCGCCGCAGCTGTTGGGAAAGCGGTAGGAAAGAACTCTAAGTCGACAGAGGAAATTAAAGTTCCGAAAACCCTTAACTTCCTTCGTGACACATCTGTCTCTGTCTCGCTTACGATGGCGCTTTTATTCTTCGTCGTGGCCCTATTTACAGGACCATCATTCATCGAATCCGAGCTAAGCGGCGGAACGAATTTCCTTGTATTCTCCTTTATGCAAGCGCTAACGTTCGCAGCTGGTGTCTACATCATTTTAGCCGGTGTAAGAATGCTTCTATCTGAAATTGTTCCTGCCTTCAAAGGTATTGCAGATAAAGTGATACCGAATGCGATCCCAGCACTTGATGTTCCGGCCGTTTTTCCATTCGCCAACAACGCAGTTATTATTGGTTTCTTCTTTAGCTTTATCGCTGGACTTCTCAGTATGTTTCTTCTTCCGCTCTTAGGGTTGAAAGTCATTGTTCCTGGTCTTGTGCCTCACTTCTTCACCGGAGCCGCCGCAGGTGTATTCGGAAATGCAGCCGGCGGTCGAAGAGGAGCCGTGTTTGGCTCGATGGCAAACGGCGTGATTATTAGCTTCTTGCCAGCTCTTCTTCTTCCGGTCCTTGGCACACTCGGATTTGAAGGTACCACGTTCGGAGATGCTGACTTCGGTGTAGTTGGTATCGTTCTTGGAAACATGATTGCTCTTCTTTCCTCGAAAACGGCGTTCCTTGCGATCGTTGGGGTGTTGTTAGCTGCTATTTTTGTAGGGGCATCCATGTTCAAGCGTTCGAAAGAGCAGAACGAGGTAGACGATAAGCCTGAAGCTTCGTAGCGGGTAATCTCGGGGACGGTTCTCGTGATTCATATTTCGATACAACGTGAAAAGGAGCATTCATTATTCCGATAATGAATGCTTTTTTAGTTATGAGATGGAATCAGCAGAACCGTCCCGGCGATGCGCCGGCGATGCGAGCGAAACCGCCTGCAAGCGATAAGGCGTTGCAGTTCCCACTAATTGCTGATAAACTTATATGAAACTGGTTTCAGATTTTTTAGAGTTGGAGTGATTAAAGTTGGTAACCATATCAGATGTAGCAAAGCGATCCGGTTTATCGAAGTCAACGGTATCAAGAGTGATTAATAATCATCCTTACATTTCAAAAGAGAAAAGAGAACTGGTTCAAAAAGCAATGGAGGAACTGGGCTATTACCCAAATCCTGCCGCAAGAAGATTAAGAGGCCAGTTGAAAAGCACGATCGGTGTGATCGTTCCGAGGATCGTCAACCCTTTCTTTTCCTATTTGGTTAATTCGATTGAACAGACGGCTTTTGAACATAACTTCCAGGTCTTGATCTTTCAAAGCAACGAAAACAAGGAAAAAGAACTGTCCTTTTTAAATTTATTGAAAACAAGGCAAATCGACGGGATCATCTTGACCGCCATTGAAAATGATGCAGATACCATTCATTCTTATACGCAGTATGGGCCGATTCTATTCTGTAACGAGTATTTGAACCATTCAACGATTCCTTCTATACGCGTAGATCAATCTAAAGGCGCTTATCTAGGTACAAAGCATCTTATTGAACAAGGCCATTCTAAAATTGCCTATTGTACAGGCGGTTTATTTGCTGAGGATGGAAAAGACAAGGACCGTAATCAGGGCTATCAAAAAGCCTTAAATGAGGCAGGTTTATCGTTGAATCCGAACTGGATCTTTGTAGATCAGCATTCAATTCAAGATGGAAAATCAGTTTTACAGCAGATTTTAAAAATGGATGACCGACCTACAGCCATCTTTACAGGTAGCGATGAGGTAGCTGCCGGAGTCATGATTGAAGCAAATGATCAGAATGTGAAAGTGCCAGAAAATCTTGCCGTTATTGGATTTGATGATCAGCCGCTAGCTGAAATGCTCCATCCTAAATTGACCACTATCAAACAGCCTATTTCATTAATGGGAGAGAAGGCGGTAGAAGGGCTCGTTACAATGATGCAAGAAAACAGCACCATTCCTGAAAACATCGAATTGCCTGTAGAATTAATCGAGAGAAAGTCGACATAATCGGTGATAAAAAAGAGTTTTTAAAAAACTTCTTGAAACCGATACCATATTGTCCTATAATACGAATTAACAAGAAAAAGGAGTGAGTATAGGATTTAATAGGTCTATTTTTTTAATCATTTATGAAACCGATACCAGGTTTTGTTGTCGATGAATTGGAAAGCGGTTTTTACTGCAACTATATTTTTTTAAGAGTTTTTAGGATAAATTTTTTTGGTTTGGTGTGAAACCGATATCATAAAAAGGGAGTGCTTAAATTGAAAGGAAAAACAATTGTTTCAACGTTACTGATCTCAAGTGCATTGTTAAGCGGCTGTTCATTTTCATCTAGTGAACCGAGTTCATCTGACGGCGATAAACTAACCATTGAAATTTTTCAAGGAAAGGTAGAGTTCAAGGATCAATTTGAAGCGCTAGCAGAAGAATATGAAAAAGAAAATCCAGATGTGGATATCAAAATCACAGCGGTAGGCGGTGGCTCTGACTATGCTGGTTCTTTGAAAACAAAGTTTGCTTCTGGAGATGAACCCGAAATCTTTAGTATTGCTGGTCCGACAGAGGCTGCTAACTTTGAACAATACTTAAGTGATTTATCGGATACGAAGGCAGCTGATTTGGCGTTAGAAGGTAGTCTTGATCCAGTGACAAAAGATGGAGAAGTGCATGGGCTTCCTTTTAATCAGGAAGGGTACGGTTTTATTTATAACAAAAAGGTTTTTAAAGAAGCAGGTATTCATTCTGAAGACATTCTAACCTATGAAGATCTTGAGAAAGCAGTAAAAGAAATCGACAGTCAAAAAGATCAGTTGGGGCTTGAAGCTGTATTTGCCTTCCCAGCTAAAGAAAAATGGGTGCCGGGTAACCACCTTTCAAATGTGTTCTTAGCATCAGAGTTTAATCAGCAGGTGCTAGAAGCTTATCATGCAGAATCCGTTTCATTCGAAAAAGGAAAAGAGTTTCAAAGAATGGTAGATTTACAAACCGAATATTCTGTTCAACCTGTTCTGAGTCTGGATTACTCTCAACAGGTGGAGGAATACTTTTCCCTACAAAAAGTAGCAATCATTCAGCAAGGGAACTGGATTTACCCTTCAGTCGAACAAATGGACCAGGAGTTTGCAGAAAACAACATGGGCATCATGCCAATTCCGGTTGAAGGGTCAGAAGGGAAGCTGCCGGTGGGCATTCCTAACTATTGGGCAGTGAACAACAATAGTGACGATGAAGTGATTCAGGCATCTAAAGACTTTCTTGATTGGATGTACACTTCTGAAGTTGGGAAAGAGGCTGTCCTAAAAGATTTTAAATTCATTCCGGCTTATGAAGGATTTGATACGGACGGAATTGCCGATCCGCTCTCAAAAGAAATTTATACCTATTCTTCTAATGGCGACACGACCGGATGGGTCTTACTCGGCTACCCTGGAGTCTGGGGAGATTACCTTGGCGGAAATATTCAGAAATACCTTAGTGAAAAAATGACATGGGACGAAGTAGAAGAAGATTCAAAACAAAAGTGGGAAGAGTTACGGAAATAATCCATTGTTAAAAGAATACGAACAATCCATCGCACAGGGTTGTTCTTTTCTCTTTTAATTAACAAAATTCGTCGTCAGTTTTTAACGATCAAGGAGGGTATTCATGAATAATCAAAATAAATGGTTTTGGATCTTTCTGTCACCGGTTATTTTAGCGCTTGGCATTGTGGTTGTCGTTCCGTTTGTCTATGGATTCGTCTTTTCTTTTACAGATTGGAATGGGTTAACGGCAACATCATTTGTAGGTTTTGAACATTATCTTAATCTCTTTCAAGAAGAAGAATTTATGAGTTCAATTTGGTTTACTGTCAAATTTTCGATTGTAACCGTCATCTTGCTAAATGTGTTTGGTCTCTGTCTCGCCTTGATCGTGACTCGAAAGATTAAATCCAATAACTTGCTTCGAACCGTGTTCTTTATGCCGAATTTAATCGGTGGGTTGATTCTAGGTTTTATCTGGCAATTTATTTTTATCAGTGTTTTTGGAGATGTTGGGAATCTCCTTGGACTTGAAGGCATGGGAGGATGGCTTTCAACTCCTGAGACGGGATTCTGGGGATTAGTTATTCTTACTTCCTGGCAAATGGCTGGGTACATTATGATTATTTATATTGCCTACCTTGAGAACATACCTAAGGATTTAATTGAAGCAGCCAGAATCGATGGAGCTAGTGCGTTACAGCGATTTAAGAGTATTACTTTCCCGTTAGTTGCTCCTGCCTTTACCGTTAGTATGTTCCTTACGCTATCAATGGCTTTCAAAATCTATGATCAGAACCTTTCCTTAACAAACGGCGGTCCGTTTAACTCCACTCAAATGGTCGCGATGGAAATTGTTCGAACAGCCTTCTCGGATAATGAAATGGCATACGCTCAAGCAAAAGCTGTTATTTTCTTCTTAATCGTCGCCGTCATTGCGTTAACACAGGTCTACTACAATAAGAAGCGGGAGGTAGATATGTAATGAAGATGAATAAGGAACGAAAAAATCTATTTTCCGTCGAAGTGCTTGGATTGGTGTTAGGGCTCATCTGGATTGCGCCATTCTATCTCATGATTGTGAATGCCTTTAAAACGAAAAGAGAAATCTTCACTGGAGTGATTGGCTTTCCGGAATCACTCGCATTAGAGAATTTCGTTCAAGCCTTTCGTGACCTTGAATTCTTAAAATCATTGTTTAATTCATTACTAATTACTGGTGTCAGTGTCGCGATTATCATTTTGTTTTCAGCTATGGCAGGCTACGCATTAGCTCGAAATAAAAGTAAGCTGAGCGGCATCATCTTCTTTGTCTTTGTCGCAGCCATGCTGATCCCTTTTCAGTCTGTCATGATTCCGCTTGTCTCTCTTTTCGGTCAAGCAGATCTTTTAAATGCTGCCGGTCTCATTTTCATGTACCTCGGTTTTGGATGCAGTCTATCGATTTTCTTGTATCACGGGGCAATGACCGGGATACCAAAGTCACTAGATGAAGCCGCGATTATCGATGGTGCCAATCGCTTTCAATTGTTTTGGTACATCATCTTTCCATTACTCAAACCAATTTCAGTAACCGTCGGGATTTTAAATGTGATTTGGATTTGGAATGACTATCTCTTACCGTCACTTGTATTAGGGGAAGCGAATGCCACGATTCCGCTTAAAATGTTCTTCTTCTTTGGAGAGTATACAAAACAATGGCATTTAGCACTAGCAGGATTGACGCTTGCAATCATTCCAGTCATCATTTTCTACTTCTTTGCTCAGAAACAAATCATTAAAGGAGTATCAGAAGGTGCCGTTAAGTAGTTTGCAATTTTTAATTCGGTAGATCGTTTAGGAGGAAAACAATGAGTCAAGCATGGTGGAAAGAATCAGTCGTGTATCAAGTTTATCCAAGAAGTTTTAAAGATTCCAATGGAGATGGAATTGGGGATATCCAGGGCGTGATTTCGAAGCTGGATTATTTACAGGATCTAGGTATCGATGTGGTTTGGATTTGCCCCATCTACCGTTCACCAAATGACGATAATGGGTATGACATTTCAGATTTCAAAGAAATCATGACTGAATTTGGGAATATGGCAGATTTCGATCACTTATTAACGGAACTACACAAACGAAAGATGAAGTTAATCATGGACTTAGTGATCAATCACACTTCTGATGAACATCCGTGGTTTATCGAATCGAAATCGTCGAAAGAGAATCCATACAGAGATTATTATATTTGGCACCCTGGTAAAGAAGGGGAGGAGCCTAATAACTGGGCGTCTATTTTTGAAGGGTCGGCATGGGAGCTGAATCAAGAAACAAACGAATACTATTTGCATGTCTTTTCTCGTAAGCAACCCGACTTAAACTGGGAGAATTCTACTGTCAGGAATGAGTTGTACAACATGATCAACTGGTGGCTCGATAAAGGCATTGATGGTTTCCGAATCGACGCCATTTCTCATATCAAGAAAGTACCGGGCTTTCCAGATGTCGACAATCCTCTTATGCGAAAATATGCTCCTTCAATGGAAGGGCATCGAAATCGGGAAGGGATTCAAGTATTTCTTGAAGAACTAAGAAACGAAACGTTTGATCACTATGACATCATGACGGTTGGTGAGGCGAACGGGGTGACGGTAGAAGAAGCGGATGAGTGGGTCGGAGAAGAAAACGGGAAGTTTAATATGATCTTTCAATTCGAACACAACAACCTCTGGCAAAAAGGAAAAGACAACGGGCTTGATATTCACGAGCTGAAACGTGTTTTCACGAGGTGGCAAACTGGCCTTCATAGCGGTTGGAATGCTCTCTTTTTAGAAAATCATGACCTCCCACGCTCTGTATCCGTATGGGGAAATGATGAAACGTATCACAAGGAATCGAGTAAGTGTCTTGCTACATTATATTTCTTAATGCAGGGAACACCCTACATTTATCAAGGGCAAGAAATTGGCATGACCAATGTCCAATTCGAATCAATTGAAGACTATGATGATGTGGCGATTAAGAACCTATATGCTTGCGAAATAAAAGAAGGCAAATCTCACCAGGAAATTATGGAGGGTATTTGGAAATCTGGTCGTGATAATTCCAGAACGCCGATGCAGTGGTCTAATGGAAAAAATGCAGGTTTTACTGATGCGAATGAACCGTGGTTAAAAGTGAACCCCAATTATAAAGAGATCAACGTAGCGGTATCGATGATAGATAAACATTCGGTTTATCACTATTATAAAAACCTCATCAAGCTTCGAAAAAACAATCCCGTTTTCATTTACGGCGAGTACAAGCTAATTTTACCTGAGCATGATCACATTTTTGCTTACACAAGAAGTCTCGGTGATGAAATTATGGTAGTCATGACGAACCTCTTTGCAGAAGAAGCCGAGTTCCAGCTTCCAAAAGAGTTGAAAAATAACTCATCTAAATTACTAATGAGTAATTATGAGTGTAACGCTCAAGACGGCATTGAACATCTATCCTTAAAGCCATATGAAGCGAGAGTATACAAACTCTATTAATAATTCCATTGCTGAGGTGATCTTTTGAAGCATAGCGAACAAATTCTGCGCGCGACCGAATCGATTAGGGATAAGCGTAGAGAATTAGAGGACGATGAGTGGCGATTGCACTATCACGTAACCGCACCTGTGTTTTGGATGAATGACCCTAATGGTTTTAGTTTCTTCCAAAATGAGTACCATCTTTTTTATCAACATCACCCCTATTCAACGGAATGGGGGGATATCCACTGGGGGCATGTTAAAAGTCGTGACCTTGTTCACTGGGAACACCTTCCTCATGCACTCGCACCGAGTGAACCTTATGATCAGGATGGGTGTTTCTCAGGTAGTGCCATTGAAAAAGATGGGAAGCTTTTTCTCTTCTATACGGGAAATAGGTGGACTGGAAAGAATCAGGACACCGATCTTAAACAAGTTCAGTGTATCGCGGTGAGTGAAGATGGAGAGAATTTCACTAAAATTGCTGAGAATCCAGTTATCTCACAGCCCCCAGAGGGTGATATTCATCCAAACCATTTTCGTGATCCAAAAGTTTGGAAACAAGGGGAACATTACTATTGCGTACTAGGTTCCCAAACAAACCATCGAGTGGGTCAAGTACTCCTGTATCGCTCATCGGATTTATTAACATGGGAATTTATGAACGTGGCTGCACGAGGCAAAGGGAATATGGGGTATATGTGGGAGTGCCCCGATTTCTTTCAGTTAGACGGTCAGGATGTATTGGTAATGTCCCCGCAAGGAGTAGAGCCAGAAGGTGAGTTCTATCATAATCTTCACCAAGCCGTTTATGCTCTTGGAGATCTTAATTTGACTAAAGGCGAATTTGATTTCGACTCGTTTCACCCTCTCGATTACGGATTTGACTTCTACGCCCCTCAAACGACACTTGATAACAAAGGACGTAGAATTTTGATAGCCTGGATGGCCATGTGGGAAAGTGATATGCCTGAGCGCAAGGATCATTGGGCTGGAGCCATGACGCTACCGCGGGAAATCTATTTTGAAAATAATCAGTTAAAGTGCTTACCAGTAAAAGAACTTGAATCGTTGCGTCATGATTACCTGCATTTCGAAAATATCCTGGTCGAAGAGAAGGTAACGCTTGATGGGTTAGAGGGAGATTCCATGGAAATCAACGTAGTCATTGATGCCATGGAGACAACTCAATTCGGTGTAAAGGTCCGTTGCAACGACTTATTCACAGAGCAAACAATCCTTACGTACGACGGTGAAAATCAATTATTCTCTATGAATCGAGATAATTCAGGAAAAGGACCAGGTGGCATTCGAAAGGCGCCACTTTCATTGAAGAATAACCTGTTAAACTTGAAGATCTTTATTGATCGGTCTTCTGTAGAAGTTTTTCTACAAGAAGGTGAAAAAGTGATGAGCGCCCGTATTTATCCTGGCGAAGACGCTAACGGTGTTCAATTCTTCTCTGATCGTAAAGTAAAGATTGTTAAGTTGGAAAAATGGTCGCTTGGGAATCGCGGGGGGGGAATCGCGGGGACGGTTCTCGTGATGCATTAAAGAGGAAAAATAAAAGGGAGTGCTAATGATTCAATCAGACACTTGTGAAAGTAATGTCGATTCTAAATAATTGGTGTTAAGCAATAGGGTAGTGAGTGTGGAAGACTCTTTTTCGAGATAATAGACAGTTTTGAAACTAAATTGGATTGGTATCGAACTTAATATGAGTGGTTTCAAATCACACTATGCAGAAGGCGATGCTTCTAGTCTCTCTACAACTTTGTATGATTGCCTAAAGGAAATTTATATTTATGGCGATGGCGTCTCTAAAGATCAAAAAGAGGAGAGGTTGAACTATGAAATTTCTTTGCTTGGCGTATGGAGATGAAACAGGGTGGAATGGGTTGAACGATAGCGAGAAGAAGGAAGTACTGGCTCAAGATAAGGTGATACAAGAGCGGGGAAACCTGATGTCAGCCGTACAACCTAAAGTGACAGCTGTTCGAAATTGGGATAAGAACCTCCAGGTGACGGAAGGAACCGAAGTACATCACGGACTACCACTAGCGGGGTTTTCTGTCATCGAAGCAGAGAATGTGGAAGAAGTGGTCGACCTCGTAGCTAACACGCCTTGTGCTAGAGCAAATGGTGTCATTGAGATTCGGCCGTTTTGGAATACAGGTAGCTAGTTCAGTGTGAGTGACTAGCAATTTATCGATTTTCTGTTCAGCCCCCGGTCGTTACAAAAATAATATTAGATACTAACGACAGAAGAGTAGTAACAGTTAATTATGAAATAGGTATTATTCCGACTAGCTGATTTTCTAGAAACTTTATCCTTATAGTTGATCTCCATAGCAGATATATCTTGAATTCGAATTCTCATATATAGGGGGCTTATCTGTAATAAGATAGGCTCCTTTTCTGTGCAAAAAAGATTGAGTTATTAGCGTTAATTTGAAATAATTGGTATTGAAGATTTGTTTAGGAGAGCTTTAGAGATTAATCTGAAAAAATATTTGGGGGAGAGTATGAAAAGATTTACTTTGATAATTTCATTTGTGTGTATTTTGTTTACTTTACTAGGGTGCCAATCTGAAAACAAGGAAATGGTGGTATTGGATCAAATTACTAAAATCTCTGTTTCTAATTCAGACGGTTTCGGAGGGCTAAATGAAAACTATATCTTTTCTTCACAAGAAAACAAACTAACATCTAGTTTTGAAGAGATTATAGAACGAACGACATTGGTTAATAAGGAGCTTTCTCAAGTAACTCCCGACTACGATATTCTAGTGGAGTATGAAAATCAAGATACTCAAGGTCTACATCTTATACTTGGAAGTTCAGATCAAGAAAGCTATCTTACATACATTGGATACGAAGATAAGGTGTATAGAATTTCACAAAACGACATTGAAAGAATAAGAGGATTCTTAAATATATAGAGCTCAATATTGTTAAAGAGTAGCATTTAATGAGAGTGCTTAGTAAGAGTATTCAATGATCTCGGAGCTTTTCTTCAATAAGTAGATCAGCCTTTTCATATGAAAGTTCGGGGCAGTTTAATACAAAAAGGATAAGCTATATTTATGGTAAAATACAGATGAAGAATTGCTTGATTTTTGTTCAACAAACGGTACATGGTAGAGGAATAAATTTGTTTATAAAAAATATCATAGGGAAGGTATTTGGTTTTTAAATAAAGGGGTTTGTAGAAATGTAGTTCAAAAATCTGATTTCATTCATTTGGAGGAAAGATTAAATGAATATAAAATTTGATCAAAACAACGTCGTTATTAAACTCTGTATACGTGGGATGAACATGGAAGATGGCGGGAATATTGAAGGTGCAACAACGTTGTTCCATCAAGCCTTGCACGAAGCAAAAAACGACTATGAAAGGTTTATTGCAGCTTATCATTTGGCTCGTAAACAAAAGAGTATTACCGACAAATTGAAATGGATGGAAACCTCTTTACAGAGTGCACTATTTATAAATGATGATAATGTTAAGAGTGCATACCCAACGTTATACTTAAACATTGCCAAATGCTATGAGGAGTTGGGTGATGCTGATAAGGCAAAAAGAAATTATGAATTGTCAAACTCATATCGCGGGGCACCGTCTGATGAAGGACCATTTTACCATGGGACGAAGGCAGATTTACAGGTTGGTGATTTGCTGACACCGGGGGGAAATTCAAATTACAAACCTGGGCTTAAAATGAACCACATTTATTTCACTGCTAATGCCAATGGCGCAGGACTTGCAGCAGCACTAGCAAAAGGGGAAGGAAGAGATCGCGTTTATAAAATAGAACCAACAGGTGAATTTGAAAACGATCCAAATGTTACTGACAAAAAGTTCCCGGGTAACTTAACACGATCTTATCGTTCTCAAGAACCTTTAAGAATTATTGGTGAAGAAACTGATTGGGCGAAATTGACAACTAGTGAACGAAGTGAATGGCGAAAAAAACTAGCCAAAAACAAGGGTGACATTATTAACTGAAAATATATCAAATGGAATAAAAATGTTATTTTGTTTTAATCTAACATTTTTATTCCATAATTGGGTGCTTATCTGAAATAAGATAGGCTTTTTTGGTATTGATAGAGTGTTATACAGATTGTAGCTATTCGAGAAAGTCGAGAACCCGATTCATTACAACCTTCGCCGCAACAGGGTTATATGAAGGTATACTGCTGTCGGTGAAGAGATGTTCCTTCCCCTCATACAGAAAAAGTTCAGCGTGATTAGCCGACTCCACAAGTTCACGTGCCGCGTTGATGTCGCCGTCTTCAACAAAGAAGGGGTCTGCATTCATGGCATGAATTTGTACAGGCAAGTCGACGGGCCATGGAGATTCAAATTCCGAGGGTGGGAGGCAGGCATGAAAAAAAAGTGCGCCTCTTGCGCCATTACGAGTTTGAGCGAGCTGCTGTGCTACCGGGACACCGAGTGAAAAACCAGCATAGACGAGATCTCGAGAAAGGTCGTCGGCAGCTCGAATGCCACGCGCCGTCACTTCTCTAAATCCGATTTCCTTAACAAATCCTAAGCCTTCTTCCAAGGAGGAAAATATTCGGCCTTCAAATAAATCTGGCACATGCACGATATGCCCAGCCTCTCTTAGTTGCTCTGCGATTGCTTCAATTCCCTCCGTTTTGCCTAAAACATGGTGTAACAACAAAACTTCTGCCATCATTTACTCCCCCATTTAATCAATTTCGACTTTTTTATTTATAAATTTCGACAAAAATACTGTTTGACCTGCCATAATCTTAACTTCTTCTCCAAGGTCTTAGTTTTTTTTGAAAGGGAAAAATTAAACCAAGATTAAGCTCCTTCCTTTGCAGTGGCGCTACTAATTCTAATAAGATAATTGTGTGATCAATTTTGAAATCGAAGTTAAAGGTGTAAAAAAATTATGAGAGTTACTTAACCAAAACGGAATGAGTCTTTTTGATGAAAGTAAAGAGAACATTAATGACTTTCCGGAGGATCACGTGGAAACTAATAAAATCCTATTATTGCTGTACCAGGTTGAGTTTTGGACTGTTTTGGAGTAGTAGAAACGGATGTATTAATTAATGAAATTTCACCTAATAATCTTTTTATGTTTTTTATGATGAGGCTCATCCTATTATTAAATAAGAGAGGGTCTAGGCTAGGGGCGAGTAGAAGCGAAGATAGATAGATTATCTTGAGATCAAGTCTTCAACTATCTCGGTGCGAGGGAAATTGCTGTTTTTTTGTACTTGTAAATTGTGCTGTAATTTCAGTAGTTATTGAAAGGATAGATATACAGAAACCACTGGTATGCCAAATAAAAATGCCACCCAAATCACTAGTTGATTTGGGTGGCATTTTCTATTGAAATTTCATATGTTGTACCCCGATAAGAACCAATTATTAATCTTTGGTGCTGTTAATTGCCTGATAACATAAATGTCTTTTGCTACTCGGGTATAGTACCTATTCCTCAAAATCACTCTCCACCAGATTCTTCAGCATACTAATCTTATTATCCCAAAACTGCTCGAAGTAGGAGACCCATTCTTTCACCTCTGCTAACTGCTCGGGTTGAAGGGAGTAAATCTTGCTACGACCCGCTTTCCGATCACTGACCAGTTTCGCATCAGATAACACATTCAGGTGCTTCACGATCGCGGTCCGACTAATTGAGAAATGCTCACTAATTTCTTTAATGGAAGCATCGTTTTTAGCAAGTAGCATGAGCATTTCTCTTCTGGAGGAGTCTGCGATTGCCTGATAAACATCATGCTTAGGCGCTGCCGACATTAGGCTTCTACAACCTTACGCAATCGTTCGTTGACGATGCTTTCCCAGCCGTTGTTCATCGTATTGCGCGCATCTTGCTGCGTTTTATCGGTTGGTTTCATCAATTCATCTGGATGACCCCAGCCATCGTGAATGAGTGTGAATTCCGTTTTGTCCTCTACTTCTTCTAACAAAAAGTGGATTACCCAGCCCTGATTTCCCCATGAGAAGGAGAGTTCTTTTGGTGGATTCACCGTTAAGACTTTACAAGGGGAGGTTTCAAAGGGTGTTTCCAGTTTAAATTCGTGCCCTTCCACAGGCTCGAAGTCATTTGGCATAAACCATTCCGCCATGCCTTCCCGAGAAGAAACAGCTTTCCAGACCTTTTCTATTGGCGCTTGAAAGGTTACTTGCTTTTTGATTTGTGGTACTTTGTTTGTTTCACTCATGTCGATCCTCCTTGATATGACACCATTTGGTTTTATGTATATTATAACACCTTTTGGTTATATATCAAGTTGAGGAGGGGATCAGGCATTAACTTCTTATTATAATTCCGGTTCGTTTCATGGTAGATCATATAGGGAAATAATAACTGTCATTATTAGTAGTTAGAGGAGTGAAGTAGATGGATTTAAACCCGTCCGACCTAAAAACAAAAGATATTTACAAACTACTAACCGGTTCTGTAGTTCCACGGCCGATCGCCTGGGTATCAACCGTTTCAGAAGACAGTGTACTTAACTTAGCGCCGTTTAGTTTCTTTACCGTTGCTTCCACGAAACCTGCCATTCTCGCCATCTCCATCGGGCGGGCATCAGGGGAACCTCAGGGTGCGGAAAAGGATACGCTCGCGAATATCCGCTCGCAAAAGGAATTTGTAATTAATGTGGTGTCGAGTTCTCTTGGAAACGAAATGCAAAAAAGTGCGGAGAATCTCCCGGCAGAAGTGGATGAATTTCAATATGCTGGTTTAACACCAATTGATAGTGTAACGGTAAAACCGAAGCGGGTGAAAGAGGCTCTAATTCATATGGAATGCAAGCTCCATCAGATCATTCCCCTTGGTTCGAATGCCCTTGTTCTAGGGGAAATGACACACTATCATATTCAGGATGATGTGTATCTAGGAAACTATAAAGTCGATCTCGAAAAGCTTTCCCCTCTTGGAAGGTTTGCGGGGAACTATAGTGAGAGTAAGGAATTTTTCACGTTGCCGAGGTGAGCGTTATGAACGATAGAAAAGCAGCTTGGGAGGGTGATGGGCCTCCAAGCTGCTTTTACTAATATACACGATTTCATTTAAATCGAATTTCGCTACAAGTTTTCTCCGTTCGTTTCGATGACCTTCTTGTACCAAAAGAAAGATTCCTTCCTTCTCCGCTCTAACGTTCCGCTTCCATCATCCTGCTTATCTACATAAATAAAGCCGTAACGTTTTGAGAATTCACCTGATGAAGCACTCACAAGATCTATGCAGCCCCAGCTTGTATAACCGATCACGTCAGCACCGTCTTCGATCGCTTCTCCAATCGCCTTTATGTGGTTACGAAGATAGTCGATGCGGTACGTATCCTGAATGGAGCCGTCTTCTTCTATTTTGTCATAAGCCCCTAAGCCATTTTCCACAACGAAAAGGGGGACTTGATACCGTTCGTATAGCTTGTTTAATCCAATACGCAATCCTTCAGGGTCAATTTCCCAGCCCCAGTCGCTTGCCTGGAGAAAAGGATTTTTGATGCCGCCGATCAAGTTCCCTTCTGATGCTTCAAGAGCGGATTTTTCCTTTTTCTCCGTTCGAGACATGTAGTAACTTAAGCCGATGTAATCTACCGTGCCTTCTTTTAGACTTTCAAGGTCACCGTCTTGAATGTCTAACTCAATGTGGTGCTCCTTGAAATAACGTTGAATAAAGGCTGGGTATTCGCCTCTTACTTGAACATCGGCACAGAAGTAGTTAAAGAGACGCTCCTCTTGAAGTGCGTACATCACATTTTTAGGGTCAGAGTCGTACGAATAAACGGGTGCGTATAGGATCATACAGCCGATGTTCGCCTCAGGAATAATGTCGTGACACGCTTTGACTGCGATGCTGCTTGCGACGAATTGATGATGAAACGCCTGGAATGTTGGCTGGTATTTGTCTTCTTCTTGTTGAATCGCAAAACCAAGACCCTGAATTGGCATAATAAAGCCGCTGTTAATTTCGTTGAACGTCATCCAGTGTTTCACCTTGTTTTTGTAACGGTTAAAAATCGACGTAACATAGCGTTCAAAGAAAGTGATAACTTTACGACTTCTCCAGCCACCGTACTCCTTCACAAGATTGAGCGGCATTTCATAGTGAGAGATGGTGACAACGGGTTCAATGCCTTGCTTATGCAGTTCATCAAACACACGGTCATAGAATGCTAGGCCTTCTTCATTTGGTTCTAGCTCATCGCCATTTGGAAAAATGCGCGTCCAAGCAATGGACATGCGGAAGACCTTAAAGCCCATTTCGGCAAAGAGAGCGATGTCCTCTTTATAACGATGATAGAAATCAATCGCTTCATGGTTGGGATAGTTATATTTCTCACGATCAATTTGAAAATCGAAGCCGGGGGATTGCAGAATGTTCAGTCGTTCTTTTCCACCTGGTAGCACATCCGCAATGTTCAAGCCTTTGTTTCCTTCATGAAAGCCACCTTCAATTTGATTCGCAGCTGTAGCGCCGCCCCATAAGAATCCTTCTGGGAAGTGATCGGTTTTCATTTCGTTTTCCCTCCAATGAATTGCTTTAGACCATCATAGCGAGAACGAGCAGAAGAGTAAATGAAGAGAGCGGATCTTGTTGGAAGTACCGTGAAAAGGCATTTGTAACGTGAAAGTAACACTGTGTTACAAAGAGGCAACTGGTGATATACTAAAAGGAGAAGAATGGCGAGCATTCTAGATCTGACAGTGAAGGAGAATACAGCATGTTTTCAAATGCCATGATTGCGTCGTTCAATGAGTTAGAAACGTCACTATATAACTACATCACACAAAACAGTGAGAAAGTCGCTTATATGCGTATTCGTGAGTTAGCCGATGAAACGCATGTCTCCACAGCAACGATTTTGCGCTTTTGTAAAAAAGTTGAGTGTGAGGGATTTTCCGAATTTAAAGTAAAGCTTAAAATGCAGTTGAATGAGAAGAAGAAAACGGTCATTAATCCTCCCCAGCATGCGGTAGCGGAGTTTTTTGACCGATCGTTAAACGATGATCTCGAGGAAAAAATGAAGCTGGCCGCCAAGCTCATTGCGGACACGGATAACGTCATTTTTATCGGAATTGGAAGCTCAGGGATACTTGCGGAATATGGCGCTAGATATTTTTCAAGCTTAGGGAAATTCTCGCTGTACATTAAAGATCCTCACTTTCCGATCCATTCGAAGCTACAGAAGAATAGCGTCACGATCGTGCTGTCCGTATCGGGTGAAAACCAATTTACCGTGACGCACTTGAACCAACTGAAGCAAGAGGGAAGCCACATTATCAGCATTACGAACACGAAATTCTCAACGGTTGCTAAAATTTCTGATCTCAATATTCCTTACTACATAACGGAAGAATTTCATGAAAAAGCGAATATCACGTCACAGGTTCCGGTTGTGTATATTTTGGAATCAATTGCGCGTGAGATTTATAAGTTGAATGGAGAGGGATAATTGAAGGAGGTTGTGATGAATAAACAGGAGAAAATCCACTACAAAGAAGTTCAGCGCCCAAACCAGGTCTGGATCTGGGCGATTGTAATTGGCATCGCGATCCTAATGTGGATTGGCTTTTTCCGTCAGGTTGTGATGGGCATTCCGTTTGGGAGAAATCCAGGTACTGACATGGAAGTGATCATTTTATGGATTATTTTCGGGATTGCTTTTCCAATCGTTATGCTCGGATGGCTGCGACTGATTACTGAGGTGAGGGATGATGGGGTTTATGTGCGATTTGTCCCATTTCATCTAACACCTCGTGTTTTCTTATATAAGGATATAACGCATTATGAGAGTTTGAACTATCGGCCACTTCGTAGGTTTGGTGGATGGGGAATCCGATGGAATTCCAGCGGTGAGAAGGCTTATTCCATTAGCGGGAAGCATGGCGTTTTGATTGAAGTGAACGGTGAGAAGGTTTTGATTGGATCTAGGAAGCCAGAGCGGTTGGTCGATGCGATAGATCAAATGAGTGGAAATCGAAATGACTAGCTACGATTGTGAACAGCATACGAGATTCGCAGGAATAGTCCTTTTCTCCTAAGAGAAAAGGACTATTTTCATGGAATGCGTCGAAAGACATAGAAAAGAAGGGAAAGAGAGGGTATTCTAAGTTTAGAAATTAATGGAAGTTCATTGACAGCAGTAATTAGAAAACCTACTATTCTCCTGAAATTTGAGAAGTGTGAGGAATAGTAGTATAGATGATTTATTAGTAAACGATAGTGGAGAGCAGCTGTCGTATCAAGGGGGTTATTCTTTCAGAGTAGCCTTGAAAGTGAGGAAAGCCAAATATGAACAACGAATATAAGACGAAGTTAAAAGAGTTAGGGATGAAGAAAAACCAACAGCTTTTTGGAGAGACGGCGTTTGCATCAGAGATTCATGAGTTTGCGAATTTGTTTTTGGAAGACGCGTCTATTTTCACCCATTTGCATGATGCCTATAGACATCAACTCGATTCCTTGGAGATAACGAGTCAAGGTGTTGATATTTTTTATCGTAAGGAACAAGAGCTTCACATGATCTCTTTTTTAGATAAGAGGTTTTGGTTAGACGACGCTTCTTATGTTTCCTTTTTAACTTATTCTATTGATCTCATGCGTGAGGTTTTGCCGCTAGGGACTGTGGTTGAATTGGATCCACGGTATTTTAACCCGGGTGAGTCTGCTTCCGAACCGATTAAAGTGGTGATTACTGGCCGATTTATTTTTCCGGAAACTTATCATTCTTATTTTCCTTACGCTGGTGTCGTGTATCCATTTGGCGAATTGAACAAGAGGAACACGATCCATTTTACGTATCCATTGATTCAGAAGGTTGTCCATATGGGTTATCAAGATGAGATGGAAGAGTCATATGACTATCTCATGAAAGAAGAATTGATTCTGGAAAAAGGGATCACGTCGATTGAGTTTTCGGACGAGGACATGAGGAGAATTCAGAATCTAAGTAGTCGAGGGCAGGTGAGCGATCATGCAACTGTATGATTATGACTTTTGCCACAATCTGTTGTACGCAGGATGGGATGGTGGCATTATCAATAATTTGAATGATGCCCGGCACGAGATTCTACAAAACTTTGATCAAATGGATTTTGAAAATGCTTCTGCTTACGAGGAGATGAGGGAGATCGTCGAAGGCATGGTCGCTGAAATCGATCAGCTTTTGTCTAAAATTCAATCCGTTCAATTTAAATAAAAGGAGGTTACACCGTTGTCGAGTCAAAAGATTGAATTGAATCTATCTGAGCTGCGATCCGCATTGAATTCGTTGGAATCAAGCATCTCAGAATTTAAAAGTTACACAAAGAATTTCCATGACTCCACGAGAGACGAGTTAAAAAGCTTTAACTCCGATTTCATAGAAGAGGTCGATGCGTTACTAGATAACATGCATAATGATAGCCAAACGCAGTTGTTGAACAATCTAGATGCGATTTATCAAGCAGGGGACATGCTGTTAGAAAAGATGAAAGAAACGGATGAAAAGATCGGCACGACCATCAGGAGCAACACGGAATGAAGCGGGACCTCAAGATCAATTATGGTATACTGGATGGCATCATAGAACAGCTACATAAGTACAAACATGCCCTTGATACAATGGAGTCGTCCCTAGCTAAAATCAATGAATACGTGAAGCCGAACCAGGGGGAAAGCATTGATGCCTGGGTGTTCACGATCGAAGAATCAGAGGATTATATCCGAGCTTATCATGAACAAATCCAGGATCTCCTGACCTTATTCGAATCCTATGTAACTGATACGAATGCCTACATCACGCCATTAGCGAGACAATCGATGATGCAAGTGGATCGAAATGATATTTGGATCAATCTGCAACAAATCGAGCGTGGGATATCAGGGAATGTTGGAAAAGCATCGCGCGTCGCAAGCCGGGCACCCTACAACACCTTCCCATTTTTTGATGATCCAACCGAAAGTGAAATTGAAAAAAGCCGAAGCAATGAAGCGAACTTAACCACTATTCGTCGTGAAATCAATCGGTCTGAAAGTGTCCTCCAGCAAAAAATGGACGACCTCTGGGGCATTTACAATACAAAAGTAAAGCCGTTTGAGAATACAGATGACGACTATTATGGGAAAGCTCAAAAACTAAAAATGACTTACACGGGTGTGTTTGAAGGCGTTTGGGACGGTGTCGAAGACCTTTCCTCTGACATTTATGGCTTTGGAAAAGGACTCGTTCTCGGTTTATATGAAATCGGAAAGGGCATCGTCACGGTTGCCGGTGACGCCGGGATCGTCTACACCTCCCATCAACTTCCAGATTCCATTGAACCCGACTTTTTAAAGGAAGCAGCGGATAAACGAGTCGAAGGCTATAGAGCCGCTGCCATGCAGGCAATCAAGGATCCGATGGGCGTTGCTGAAGCGATCACACAATCCTTCTCCGATACCTATGAAGACGAAGGAGTGGCCTATGTCGCAGGAAATGTCTCCACAGCCTTTATCCCGTATGTCGGCATGGCAGGAAAATCAGCCAGCCTCGCCAAAGTCGCTGGAAAGATCCCGAACTCAAACTTAAGCAAGGTCGCTGGAAGCAGTAAAGTAGACGTCGCAGCCATCGTGAAAAAGCATAACGCCTTTGAAGGAATGAAGCGCGGCATGGGTGAATTTGTCCAAGACGTTAGAGGCGGCATGCAGATTGCGGGGAATTCGAATAGGGTAGCTGTTGGGGCGAATGGTGTTGCAGGGAATGCGGTTGGGAAAGTCGGGGATGTAGCGGAGAGTGGCATTGCATCGGTTTCTAGGAGTAGTGGTCCGAATCGTGCGGTGGATGATTCGATTGTTAGGATTAAGACTGAGGTTGAGCGGGTAGATGGTGGTAATCGTACGGGTAATCGTTTGGCTGGAGAAAGTGAAGTTACCCCATTAGTGGGAAAAGGAGAACAGTATACAAACGGAAGAAAAAATAGATTAAAACCTAATATTAGATACCAAACAGGCGAATATGATTATTTTTATGAAACTGATGGTGCTGGTAGGATTACAAAGTTTGAAACAGATAACCTTCAATTAACTACTAGGGTAAATAGACTCTCACATAGCCGAAATACATTAGGGAAAATAAAAGGAAAGGATCATGCAGGTCATTTGGCGGGAGATAGGTTCGGAGGATCACCTAAACTTGATAATTTAGTATCGCAATTATCAGATGTTAATTTGAAGCAGTATAAAAAGATTGAAGATGAATGGGCTGTAGCGTTGAATGACATACCTCCTAAAAAGGTGACGGTCGATGTGGAAATATCATATGAAGAAATAGATTTGCGTCCAAAAACATTTATTGTTAATTATACAATTGATGGTAAGTCCGGTTTTAAAATTATTGAAAATTAGTTTAAGGAGTGAATGAGTATTATGAAAGAATTTGAAGATAAATTTAGTGAATTACAAGCAGATATGATTTCTATATGTATGGAGTATGTTGAGGACAAAGCAGATAAAGTATATGTTTATGGTTCAAGTGAAGAGGGAATTATTTCTGCTAATTTTTTCTATCTAATTAATAATAGTTATGTTGAACCTCATAAATTGAATGAAGCTGTAAAGGATGGAACGGGGGAGTATGATGTATCTCCAAAACGTCAGTCTATGGTATTACGTATAATATGTGAAGATATCCAAAAAGTAAAATTATTGTGCAAGGAATATGAAAGAGATATGCCAACAGAGATGAAATTAATTTATGATGTAAAGAGTGGAAAATTTAGTGCTAATTATAAATATGATTTAGTTTATACTCATGATGATATTAAAACAGCAGACCATGTTGGTAATGAGTGGTTTGAGGAAATAAAAAGTAATAACCTTTAATAGTTGATGCTTGCTATTAAATTATAGTTATAAAGCTATTAAGGTGAATAAATAATTTTAGATGACTTATTTTTTGAAAGTACTTGATTGGAAATTAGAAATCAAGTGCTTTTTTGAAAAGCCGTAGGGACAGGTACCTCGTCCTTCCTCTAACATTATTTAATTCACTTATGAATGTTTTTTTATTCACAGCTACAAATGAAATTCCTCATTTTCAAGCACATCAAATCCACAATTTTTAGCAACTACCGCCGGCTGTATGCCGGCTTTATTTTTTCTAACACCCCAAACTACTAGATCGAAGAATCAGAGGATTATATCCGAGCTTATCATGAACAAATTCAGGATCTTCTAACGTTATTCGAATCCTATGTGACTGTTACGAATGCCTACATCACGCCATTAGCGAGACAATCGATGATGCAAGTGGATCGAAATGATATTTGGATCAATCTGCAACAAATCGAGCGTGGGATATCAGGGAATGTTGGAAAAGCATCGCGCGTCGCAAGCCGGGCACCCTACAACACCTTCCCATTTTTTGATGATCCAACCGAAAGTGAAATTGAAAAAAGCCGAAGCAATGAAGCGAACTTAACCACTATTCGTCGTGAAATCAATCGGTCTGAAAGTGTCCTCCAGCAAAAAATGGACGACCTCTGGGGCATTTACAATACAAAAGTAAAGCCGTTTGAGAATACAGATGACGACTATTATGGGAAAGCTCAAAAACTAAAAATGACTTACACGGGTGTGTTTGAAGGCGTTTGGGACGGTGTCGAAGACCTTTCCTCTGACATTTATGGCTTTGGAAAAGGACTCGTTCTCGGTTTATATGAAATCGGAAAGGGCATCGTCACGGTTGCCGGTGACGCCGGGATCGTCTACACCTCCCATCAACTTCCAGATTCCATTGAACCCGACTTTTTAAAGGAAGCAGCGGATAAACGAGTCGAAGGCTATAGAGCCGCTGCCATGCAGGCAATCAAGGATCCGATGGGCGTTGCTGAAGCGATCACACAATCCTTCTCCGATACCTATGAAGACGAAGGAGTGGCCTATGTCGCAGGAAATGTCTCCACAGCCTTTATCCCGTATGTCGGCATGGCAGGAAAATCAGCCAGCCTCGCCAAAGTCGCTGGAAAGATCCCGAACTCAAACTTAAGCAAGGTCGCTGGAAGCAGTAAAGTAGACGTCGCAGCCATCGTGAAAAAGCATAACGCCTTTGAAGGAATGAAGCGCGGCATGGGTGAATTTGTCCAAGACGTTAGAGGCGGCATGCAGATTGCGGGGAATTCGAATAGGGT
>NZ_JAQQWU010000004.1 GCF_028610625.1 Guptibacillus spartinae | reverse complement strand
TCTTATCAAGGAGAGAGTTACCGCTTAACAAACGCATTATCTAAAAGAAAATAAAGAGAAGTATTCCGGGTGACAAACCTCTGCACTTTTCTTTGCATTTTCCTGCACTTTTCTATTGCAAAATACAATACTTATGAAAACTATAGCTATTAATAAAAAATAAACTAAAACTACTAATCCCCATCCAATTACGTTAAAGGATTTTTGACGCCACGCTTCATTAATATCCATATATTATCTCCTTATTGATTCACAGTATTTTCAGCCTCTTCGTTATTTCATAATTTCCACATATTCATGAACGGTCATCATTGTACTATATACAAAATAGGCCAAACTATGAGATTAGATAAATCAAATTCTATACTGTTTATCAAAACATTTGATTCAGTTGGGGTATGGAAAAAAGATAGGTCTCCTTACTAAAATTTCAATTGCATGTCCTAACTATCTGGCGTGACGTGGGAATCTGTCCCTTTTTCTATATTATAGAAATTGAAAAAAACTGATAGTCAATCAAGAGAACAGTCCCCTGGTCACCACATTTCAACATAATAAGAATGTACATTACGCATCCTCATCATTACTTTCAAAGACTTTATAATTCATAATTGCATTAGACATTTCTTTTTTATCAAATTCCATGTCGCATTCTTTAAGAAACTCATTACACTCTTTAATAATTGTTTGTACTATTAAATATATTAATTTTACTTCTTCAACCTGGAAGTTGTTTTTTGTTTTATCGTTGTCAAAATCTTTCAAATAATAGTGATCACATAATCGATACGCTACAGCTAATTTTAATAATTTTGGAGAAGCAAACTTGCTTTTTTCAATAATTACATTTGCTATTTCCAGTTTACTAAAATTAGTAATATCATTCTTAATATCCTCTTCAGTTAATTTCCCATCCTTAAATCGCCTAATATTACCCTCTATCTGTAAAAATGGAGCACCTTTTTGGGTTGAATTAATATTATTGTATTTCTTTAAAAAATATCTAACATATTCTGATTGAACCACTATGGCGTACAGATAAAGATATAGCTCTTTAAGTTGATTGTAGTTATGTTCTCTTTTAAATTTTTTCTTATCAACAAACCAATCAAGTCTACTCTTTAAAAAGTGGAAAATAACATTAAAAGCTGTAGTAATAACTGCCGTTAAAATAGGAATCCAAATTATTGTGTTCAAATCCATTACTTACACCTCCTTTCCCAATTTAAAGTGTTTCGACAATTAGTATAAATTTCCTTTTTTCATACATAAAATTGTTCAAAAAAAGGGGGCTGTTTATACCGTAATCACTGTGACGGTTCTTATAACTCACTTACTGATACAAAACGGCAAAGCCCTTAGACTAATAGTTTTATCTATTAGTCTGTTAGTAACGGTGATAAAATCCCTTATAACAACGGTACCAAATTCCCCACTAATAACGGATAATCATTCTATATAACTTTTAGACATGGAGTGTAGAGTGATGGTCCAGACTGAGGAATTTTTTATGATTAGAGAACTTTTTCAAAAAGGTTGGTTAATAACGGCGATTTCTGACGAAACCGGAATTGATCCCAAGACGATACGAAAGTACATAAAAAGTGATGAGATACCTAAAAGGAAGAGTAGACATGCCAGTTCGGAAAGCAAATTAGATCCGTATAAAGAGTATCTTAAAACGAGAAAAAAAGAAGGAACGACGAATTTTTCAGTGTTGTTTGATGAGATAGAAGGATTAGGATATGAGGGTAAGATGTCTATTTTTAGAGACTTTGTAAGACCATATCGTACAAGTCCTAAAATACAAGCCACTCTTCGATATGAATTTCTCCTGGTAAACAGGCTCAAATGGATTGAGGAGAGATTAGCAAATATGAAGTAAATGGAGAGCAGAAAGAAGTTTATGCTTTCACTATGGTATTAAGCTATTCTCGTATGAAGTATTCTAACAAAATCATATCAAAAAGATACGAACAAGGAGCAATGATCTTAACTTCAAACAAGTCTTACGTTGAATGGGGCAAGATTTTTGGTAACGATGTGCTGGCTACAGCCATGTTAGACTGAGTCGTTCACCACTCTACTACATTCAATATCAAAGGTGGATCTTACAGGTTAAGAGAAAAAGTAAAAGCTGGCATACAGCCAGCTAAGCTGCGCTAATATTAGGGAATTATAAACCGTTATTGACACAAGTAGCATTACTACACGAAAATAGATTATCTGGGTGAAAATGACCCTCCATAATATAATTTCGGAGAATAAAATCGATCACAGCAGTTGTTATCTGCCACTTGAGTCTTATGTACACTGCAACGATTAGATCTAGAAATGTTTAAACAGTGTTCACAACGTTTTGGAGAAGTATCAGAAGCTGTCCATATTTTCTCGTTAACGATAATTCTATTATTCTGTTTTTCAGCTAACTTGTCCCATGCCTTCGCAATCTCTTGGTACTTTTTACGCTTTTCAATAGTCTCTAAATGCCTATTTCTTTTTCTACTCAATTTCATCTCTCCCGACATTTATTATAAGGTGGTTTCTTTATATATCGGTAATTTCATGGATAATATTAGTGAAAAACGCAAATTCATAATAATTTGCGCTTATAAATTCTATTTAGAGAACTTATCCTACAATACCATCGTTCAAGAAACATCTTCGTTAGGTATTTCGTCTTTATCCATATCCAAGTGATCAGGTACTGTATTATTATTCATATCTAGAAAGGGATCAGTTTGCGTGAAGACTTATGGTCTTAAAGGATTTCTAAAGATACCAGCGGGAAAGTTCTACTGATTCACCTCCTTATGTAAACCGAAAACCAGTTGAGCTAGACATTGAATTAGAGAGCCTCTCCTTGTTATTTACTTAATCAATTCTTGTGAAAAACCTAAATGGTAGTGAACCAAAAGAACCGGCTTCTTGTTCTTATCCTTACTTTTTTTAATATACACTATTCTCCACCCTTAACCAATTACGACTACGTCTTATTGCATACCACATTGAACTGTTTGGAGTTTTCTTATAAGAATCAAATTGTTCTTTATAGTAAGTTGAAGATATGAATTGATCAACTAGTTCTTGAATAGTGTAAGACTTACCAGATTCAACATTTTTTAAAAATCTAAAATGAATTGAAGAGTCTGTCCATTAAGAGAATAATTCTCTACCATACTTATATTCCTCCCTAACTTCTGTTTTGAGTTGGAGCATGACTTAATACTAAAGTGAAAATTACTAGAAAAGAAATTATTAATTATATAAGTAAAAGCTAAACGATTCTATTAATATCATATCCAGGTATCTCAAACTAGAAACCATTTCCTATAAGTAAGGTTCTTCACCTATCCTATTTCTAATTACTCTAGCAGGAGTATCATAAACTACTGCTTAGGAGTCAATAACGTTTAAGACCGTTGATCCTGCTCCTCCAGTGAGTAATACTTTACTATTTGACATACTATTTTCACCACTTTTCTTCCAAACACTATAACAATACTTAGACACATAACCTAGTTCATAACGGGGTTCATTTTATAAACAAAAAGTCAGACAGCTTCTATTGAAGAATTCTGTCTGACTTTGATTTTGTATTAAGCTGTAAATTCTTCTGTCAACACCGGCACAATCTGTTTCTTCCTAGAAACAACACCTTCAAGTACTGCCATATTTTCAACAAGGTCCACATTAAAAGCATTCTCCACATGACCTGCATGCTCCCCAAGCGCTAATACTGTTGAATTATTAGTAAGAATATCAGTCACAACAAGAACAAACAAATCAAGATCTTTCTCTTCAATTGCTTTTCTCATTTCTACTTCTACTGCTTCTTTACGAGCAAGTACATCAAGCGTATCAACAACATTCACTTGAGCCACTTCCACTTTAGCAGTACCCATACCAAATTCTTTAGCATCTAGAGAGATTAACTCTGCTGGCGTCTTACTGCTCATATCGGCACCGGCTTTCAACATTTCAAGACCGTAGGTTTCAGCGTCAACTCCTGCAATTTCAGCAAGTTCACGAGCTGCATGAACATCTTCTTCAGTACAAGTTGGCGATTTAAAAAGAAGGGAGTCCGAGATAATTGCTGAAAGCATTAATCCAGCAATACTTTTCTCAACTTGAATATTCTTTTCTTTATACATTTTATTAAGAATCGTTGCTGTACAACCAACAGGCTCTGCACGATAGTAAACTGGATCAGCGGTTTCAAAGTTTGCAATACGGTGGTGATCAATAACTTCTAGAACGCGTACTTTCTCTATGTCTTCAGCACTCTGTTGACGTTCGTTATGATCAACAAGAATAACCGCATTCGTTTCATTTGAAACGGTTTGAACCATTCTTGGTGCTTCAACATTAAATTGATCTAGTGCATATTGCGTTTCACCATTAACAGCACCTAAGCGTACTGGCTCAACATCCATTCCGAGCTTTCTTTTTAGATCTGCATAGACAAGTGCAGACGTAATTGTATCTGTATCTGGGTTTTTGTGACCGAAAATCAATACTTTTTCCATTGTTAGACTCCTTTAATTAAGAAAAACTTATAATATCCATTACATATTTTATAGATGATTTCTTATAAACTCAATACTATCTGTTAAGATTAAATAGATTTAACGAATGAAACTCACATATTGTTAACTATATGTGAGTTCCTTTTCAACAACCTCTTTTAGATATTCCAATACTTCCCCTTGAAGATCTTCTCTACTAAGAGCGAAATCCACCGTTGCCTTAATAAATCCGAACTTATCGCCTACATCATAGCGATCCCCTTCAAACTCATGAGCAATAACGGCTTGGGATTCATTTAATACTTTAATAGCATCCGTTAGCTGTACTTCTCCACCTGCACCAGTAGGCAGCGTTTCAAGAATAGTGAAGATCTCTGGAGTAAGAACATAGCGTCCAAGAATAGCATGATTTGAAGGAGCTTCATCTAATGAAGGCTTCTCAACAAGTGAGGCCACAGGGATAACACCTTTTTCTAGCATTCCGCCTTTTGGTGCAATGACTCCGTATTTCGAAACATCCTCATCTGCTACTTGCTGTACTCCAACAACTGAATTATTGTAGCGATTGTAAACATCCATTAATTGACCAATACACGGCGTTTCTGATCGTACAATATCGTCTCCCAGTAACACAGCAAAAGGTTCGTTTCCAATAAAACTGCTTGCACAACCAATGGCATGCCCCAGACCTTTAGGTTCTTTTTGACGTATGTAATGAATGTTGGCTAGGTTTGAAATCTCTTGAACTTCTTCATACATTTTCATCTTTTGTTTCTTAGTTAGGGTTTCTTCTAACTCGTAAGATTTGTCAAAATGATCTTCTATTGCACGTTTTCCTCGTCCACTGACAATAATGATATCTTCGATTCCTGCTGCAACAGCTTCTTCTACTATGTATTGAATGGTTGGTTTATCTACAATTGGCAACATCTCTTTTGGTTGAGCTTTTGTTGCTGGGAGGAATCTTGTTCCTAGACCAGCAGCTGGAATAATCGCTTTTCTTACTTTCATATGTATCTTCCTTTCGAATTTAAAGATTGAATATTCAGTCTATAAAAGGCGAGCTAACTGGATTAACCAATTAGTTCCCCAATAAATTGAGAAATAAATGATTTATAAATTAAACCCTTTTTTTCTAGCAATAAACCACGGATTCAATAAATTTTCTTTGTTATAAATTAAAGGTTCAATAGAATCGGTGTGTGTTACAGTTCCACCAGCATGAATAACTATAGCATGCCCGGCACCTGTATCCCATTCCATCGTAGGTGCGAAACGTGGATACACCTCAGCTTTTCCTTCTGCAACAAGACAAAGTTTAAGAGAGCTGCCTGCTGAAGTAATGTTGATTTCACCATAATTCTCTTTTACCTTATTTAAATACTCTTCCGTTTCTGGAGAAAGGTGAGATCGGCTAGCTACTGCAGAAATTTTCTCTTCTTTCTTCTCTAAAGGCAATTTCAGCGCAACTGATGTAAACTCTTCAATTGATTTGAATTCTTTATTAGAAACTTCGCTAAGTTTGAATGAACCTAAGTCTTCTTTTGCTACATAAATTGTATCTAAAACAGGTGCATAAATGACACCTAGTACTGGATGCCCATTATGAATAAGTGCAATATTTACAGTGAATTCACCGTTTCGTTTAATAAATTCTTTCGTACCATCTAACGGATCTACAAGCCAAAAGTATTCCCAGTCTTTTCTATCTGCAAAAGCTAAGTGATCCCCTTCTTCACTAAGAATTGGTAATTTTAATCCTAGTGAATTTAAACCATTTTCGATAGCTTCATGAGACTTTTTATCCGCAAGTGTTAAAGGAGAATCATCTTTTTTATGTTCAACTTGAAAATTTTCTGAATTATATACATCAAGTATTTTATTACCTGCGTTCATTGCAATATGTATAATGGAGGTTAAATCGATATTATTTAGCATATTCACCATACTCTCTACGATAATAGGTTCATTAATTCAGGTTTCAACCTTTTTATCAAATCTTCAACCACAATGCTTGATAAACTTTCAGATGCTTTCTGCTGAGTGGCTTGTTCAATCAATGAAAGTCCTTTTAAATTTGATTCTGTTGTCCTAGGTATTAAATGAAAATGTTGATGACGTACAGCTTCGCTTATCGTGACAACATAGACTCGCTCAGCATCTACATACTCATTTAATAATTTTGTTGAATGCTTAATCATCTGATTGATATGGATAGTCTCTTCTTCAGTAAACTCGTATAAGTTCTCTACATGTCTCCTGGGCTCTACATGAATATATCCAAGAAGTCCAGAGGCTAGTGGTCCGTGATATACATTCACAAGATTGTCTTGATAAATTAAAAGGGAAGAGTTAGATGCGTGTTTCTCACATATTACACAATTACTCATATGTCACCTCATCAGTAGAAAAGGCTAGCGATTGTACTAGCCTATTGTTTTATTTCCTTTTTACTTTCAATAAATTGCTCTACTAATAATTCATAATCAAAATACGTAGCAAGATAATAATCTAAAATCTCTCTTACTGCACCCTTCCCACCAGCTGCAGTTGATACGTAATTTGACTTACTTTTTACTAATTCAACTGCGTTAGATGGACAACAAGGGAAGCCAACTAAATTGAGAATTGGGATATCATTTAAATCATCGCCTATGTAACAGACTTCTTCAGATCTGATACCCAATTCCTGTATCATTTCTTCTAAACAATGAACTTTATGATGAATACCCTGATAAACGTAATCTATCGAAAGTTCATTAGCTCTTTTGTCTACAGCATTCGATTTTCTTCCAGTAATAATAGCCGTTTTGATACCAGCGAATCGTGCCAGACTAATTCCCATTCCATCTTGTGTATTAAATCCCTTATATTCTGTACCATCAGACCCGACCAATAACGTTCCATCCGTTAAAACGCCATCTACATCGAATATGATTAGCTTAATCGTTGAGTTCATTTATAACCCCATCTTTGTTAAATCATGAATGTGCACCATTGCGATAGGTTCAGCATTCTCATTAAGAACTGGTAGGACGTTCACTCGTTTGTCCTCCATTATTTTAAGTGCTTCAGCCGCTAATAGAGTATTAGGTATTGTTATAGGATGTTTTGTGTAAAGTTTATTAACTGGTGTCTCGAGAATATGATTTCCTTCAGCAAGTGCTCTACGGATATCACCATCAGTTAAAATACCTTCTAACTTTCCTGATTCCCCAATAATTGAAATAGCTCCAAGCCCTGACTTTGTCATTTCAAACAGAACTTCTTTTACTTCTTTATTCTCATCGACTGTTGGGTTATTAGGATTGGCATCAATCACATCCTGAATCGTAAGTAACAATTTGCGACCTAAGGAACCTCCCGGATGATATAACGCGAAGTTTTCTGGTTTAAAATCACGAGCTTTTAACAAAGCAATTGCAACCGCATCGCCAATTGCAAGAGTCACAGTTGTGCTAGTAGTTGGTGCAAGTCCTAGTGGACACGCTTCCTCTACTTTTCCAATTGAAAGAATGACGTCTGATTTATCAGCTAGCGTAGAATTTTCTCTTCCAACAAGCGCTACCATCTTGGGCCCAATTCGCTTTAAAGAAGGCAAGATATTTAGTAATTCTTCCGTTTCTCCGCTATTGGATATTGCGATGACAACATCATCTTTAGTCACCATCCCTAAGTCTCCATGCAAACCTTCTGCTGGATGTAGAAAAAGTGAGGGTGTACCTGTGCTCGAGAGGGTAGCAACAATTTTTTGAGCAATTAGACCTGATTTCCCCATTCCTGTCACAATAACTCTACTTTTACATTCTAAGATCATTTCGATCGTTTGGTTGATCTCGCCATTCAAACTATCCTTCAGAGAAAGAATAGCATTTGCTTCAATTTCAAGTACTTCCTTCACACTAGTAAGGTAATCTTGTCTTTGATTAATTGAAGTAGTCATTTTAGTAGCCACCTTTATAAGCTTTTTACTAAACGATCAATTTCTACTATTGGCTTCAAAATTTCTTCTATTTCATCTAATTTTAACGTGTTTGGTCCATCAGAAAGCGCTTGATCTGGGTTAGGATGAACTTCCGTAAATAGGGCATCCATACCAATGCCAGCTGCTGCACGAGATAAATAAGGAACAAATTCTCTTTTTCCACCAGTACTTGTTCCCTGCCCCCCTGGAATTTGAACACTATGCGTTGCATCAAAAACAACAGGAACGTCAAGTTCACGCATCGTGATAAGAGATCTCATATCAACTACTAAGTTATTGTATCCAAACGTTGAACCTCTCTCAGTGAGCAGAATATTTTCGTTACCTGATTCTTTCAATTTAACTACAACATTCTTCATGTCCCAAGGAGCAAGAAATTGTCCTTTTTTCACATTAATAATCTTTCCTGTTTTAGCAGCAGCAACTAATAAATCAGTTTGGCGACATAGAAAAGCTGGTATTTGAATAATATCCAATACCTCTCCAGCAGCTTCAGCTTGTGTATAATCATGAATATCTGAAGTAACAGGCACATCAAATTCTTTTTTTACTTTTGATAGAATTTCTAGGCCTTTTTCTAATCCTGGTCCTCTTTCTGAATGGATTGAAGAGCGATTGGCCTTATCAAAAGAAGCTTTAAATACGTAAGGAATCCCTAATTTGTTTGTGATTTCTTTCATTTTCCCTGCGATTTCAAAAACGAGGTCTTCACTTTCAATCATGCATGGACCAGCAATTAAAACAAAGGGATTATTTCCACCGAACGCAATCTGGTCATTCAATCTAATTTCTTTAACCATGTTGAGCCTCCAATATTTTTTCTACTTTAAGAATGTCTTCAGGTGTATCCACACCAACAGCATCATAAGAAGTTTGAATCACTTTAATATTAAATCCGTTATCTAACAATCTTAATTGTTCCAGCATCTCTGTCAATTCTAATGTGGATTTAGGTAAAGTCACATATTGTTGGAGAACTCTTTTTGGATAACAATAGATTCCAAGATGTTTATAATAATCAATATTTTCATTAGATCGATTATAAGGAATGGGAGATCTAGAAAAGTAGAGAGCATTCTCATGGTTATCCGTAACCACTTTGACAACATTCGGACTTGAAATATCTTCTTCTTCTGTCAACTTGACTTTAGCAGTAACGACGCTTGTCTCATTTTCTCTCGCAATTGAAACAATTTGATCGATAAGCTCTGGTCTAATTAATGGCTCATCACCTTGAACATTCACATAAAGATCTCCATCAATTTTTGCTGCCACTTCTGCCATTCGGTCTGATCCTGACTCATGGTCCGTACGTGTTAAAACAGCTTCACCACCAAAACCTAAAACCTTATCGTAAATCTCTTGATGATCTGTAGCCACTACTACTCTATCTAATTGTTTAGCAGTTTGAACTTTTTCTACTACGTGTTGAATCATAGGTTTGTCAATAATTTGTGCCAATGGTTTTCCTGGAAATCGGGTAGAGCCATGTCTTGCTGGAATGACAGCTATTACTTTCACGAGATTCCCCCCTTAATTTATTCTAATTAAAATAACCGTTAACTTCTAAATAATGAATAATCTGTTCAACAGATTTCTCTAGAGGTTGTTTATCTGTTTCTACTATTATTTCAGGGTTAGCTGGAGCTTCATAAGGAGCATCAATACCAGTAAAGCCCTTAATTTCTCCATTTCTAGCCTTTTGATATAATCCTTTTGGATCACGCTTTTCACATTCCTCAAGATTACAGCTTACGTAAATCTCAATGAATTCTTGTTCATTCACTAGCTCTCTTACCATGTCCCGATCTTCACGATATGGAGAGATAAAAGCTGTGAGTGTCATCACACCAGCATCTACGAATAAGTTAGAAACTTCTCCGATACGTCTAATGTTTTCAGTTCGATCTTCAGGGCTAAAGCCTAAGTTTTTATTTAATCCGTGACGAACATTATCTCCATCCAAAATATACGTATGAATTCCCCTGTTATGCAATTCTTTCTCTACAGCAACTGAAAGCGTAGATTTACCTGCCCCGGATAAACCTGTAAACCATAGCACTGCACTTTTATGTGTATTAAGCTTTTGACGTTCTTCCTTAGTAACTTGAGCCTCATGCCAAGTAATATTTGTAGATTTCATCTTTATTAAGCTCCTTCTATTAAATCCATACTAGATTAACCATAAATACCGTGACACTCATTACAATTAAACTTAATGGTATTCCAATTTTCATATAATCAGTAAATTTATAACCACCAGGACCATAAACTATCAAATTGGTTTGATAACCAATTGGCGTTACAAAGCTTGCCGATGCTCCAACTGCAATTAACACTGCAAAAGCCATCGGATCAACGTTCAATTTCTCAGCCACTTGAATTCCTATTGGAAACATCATGACCGCTGCAGCACTATTGGTTATGATTTCTGTAAAAACATTGGTCAATATATACATGAAAACAAGAACTGCAATCATTCCTAATGGTTCACTAAAGGTAACTAAGTTGTCAGCAATAAATGCGGCTAGCCCTGTATTCAAGATTGCAGTACCAATACCAAATGCGCTGGCAATTAAGAGTAATACATTAAACTGGATTGAACGTTTGGCCTCCTCAGGTGTAACTACCCTAGCTATTAATAGCAAGACCACTGTTAGTGCCATCGCCTTAAACATACTTAGAAAACCAAGCGTAACAAAACAAATCATCGCTAATAAGGTGCCAATTGCAAGCCAGCCTTTTGTCTGATTTTCTAAGATAGCTGGTTTATCTAATGGGGTAGTAACGTAAAAATCGGTAGACTGTTGTACTCTATTCTGAAAATCTGGCCCACCGATCAATAATAGGGTATCCCCTGCTTTAAGCGTTATATCGCCAATCTTACTTTTCACACGTTCATTATTTCTATGTACCGCGATAACTGCTGCATCGTAGCGACTGCGGAATCCAGTATCTTTCAACCTTTTATAAAGCAATCCTGATTGATGAGATACGACAGCCTCAACTAACTGTACATTACCGTTTTTAAGAGTATCCAAGTTTAAATCCGTTCCAGTCTCAAGCATAAGCCCTTTAACTTTTTGAAGCTCCGCTATCGTACTTATTAGACCCGTGAAAATCAATCGGTCTCCAGCTTTAATTTTAGTCGAGCCTCTTACTGGCGATATTCGCTCATTATCTCTTATAATTTCTATAAGGTACAAACCATTCAATTTTCGTAAACCTGCATTTTTCACAGATTGATCAACCGACTCGTAATCATTTTGTACCGTCATCTCTGCCAGATATTCACGCGAATGTTCTTTAACAGTATCTGTCATATCTTTGTTATTTGGTAAGATTCTATACCCAATAAAAATAATATAAATTAGACCTATAATTACTGCAGGTAGTCCAACAATACCAAGCTGAAATAACGAAAAACCTTCCATTCCAAAATCTAGCATTAATCCATGTACAACTAAATTGGTCGAAGTTCCGAGTAAAGTCATCGTTCCACCAAGTATCGTTGCGTATGAAAGAGGAATAAGGAATTTTGATGGGGCTATGCCTCGATCAGTACACCATTTTCTGATTAAAGGAGTAAATGCTACAACAATGGGTGTGTTATTTAAAAAAGCTGAAAACCCAGTAATAGGAATCAACATTCTAGCAAGTGATTTTCTTGGTGATGTGCTATTCCCTATTAACTTAGTTGTTGAGCGATCTACAATACCACTTTTTTGTACAGCTCCAGCTATGATAAATAATAGAGCAATCGTTAACATTCCCTGGTTAGAAAATCCTTTTAATGCTTCATCAGGCGTCAGAACTCCGCTTAACAGAAAAATTGTCAGCGTGATAAATACAATCATATCAGGCCGAGCTAATTCGAAAACTAGCCCAACCATCATGATTAGTAAAACAATAAGTACAAAACCCATTTCCCAAGTCATGGGACATCACATTCCTTATTAAGACTGTTGCATTCCTTTAATGAGTACTTCGGCAACTTCCGGACGAGAGAATTCTTTAGGTGGCTTTTCTCCATTTCGAAGCATTTCACGCACTTTTGTACCACTAAGATGAACATGGCTTTCTTTATCATGGGGACATGTTTTAGCAGTTCCCATATTTCCGCATTTTTCACAGTAAAAAGCATGCTCGAACTTCAATATTTCAATACCGATTTCTTCTTTCGAAAATTGGTTGAAAATTTCCTGTGCATCATATGTGCCATAGTAATCGCCTACACCAGCGTGATCACGCCCCACTATAAAATGTGTGCAACCATAGTTTTTTCTCACAATAGCATGTAAGATTGCTTCTCTAGGTCCCGCATAACGCATTGCTGCTGGATAAATAACAAGCTCAGTTCTATTTTTAGGATAGTAGTTTTCAAGAATCACTTCATAGCTTTCCATGCGAATTTCTGCTGAAATATCGTCACTCTTTGTTTCTCCAACAAGTGGATTCAATAGT
Source organism: Guptibacillus spartinae (assembly GCF_028610625.1). Classification (GTDB taxonomy): domain Bacteria; phylum Bacillota; class Bacilli; order Bacillales; family Guptibacillaceae; genus Guptibacillus; species Guptibacillus spartinae. Next base: position 250,983 of record NZ_JAQQWU010000004.1, on the reverse strand, counting down.
AATCCGTCCACAATTTCTAATGCACTTTTTTGGATATATTCATGTGCACGATGGACTGGATTTCGCGTTTGAAACCCAACAATCGTATTCCAACCATTCTCTATAAACATTTTTCTCGTTTCAGCGGGATCTTTGTAAAAATCTTTGAATTCTCCGTGGTTTGGTCGTTGAATCAAAGTAATAGGTCCTGCTATACAATACTCTCCTTTATCATATATTTTTTTTACGCCTGGATGGTTAATATCATTAGTTCCATATACCTTTTGAGATTCAATTTGTTTATCCCATAAATAAAACTCTTCCACAAGCATTGTTCCGTAAGTGTTTCCTAAATGATCATTCAATGCTATTTCTTCTTTAATGTTTAAATTATCCACTACTGACTTATCGACTGTGAGAGTAATTGGAATACTCCAGAGGGTACCATCTGATAACCGCAACCTATCTAGTACACTTTCATAGTCTGCTTTTTTCATAAACCCAGTTAATGGACTAAACCCGCCTATAGCAATAAGTTCTAAATCGGAAATAGCCCATTTATCTAACTTAATTGATTGCATTGATTGCATTTTCTTCAGTTTTTTTTCTTTTTCGCTTCCTATCAACTCTTTATTTACCAAAAATCCACCATGTGGGGTTACATTGTTTACATTTTTCTTTTTCTCAGCAATTTTCATTATATTACCTCCTAAAAAAATTTATATGCTTTGATATTGAAAGTCTTTGATACTATCGTATAGCCAATTATATTCATAAATACAATTGTCACCATACTCGCAAAAGCCGCACCATCAATCCCGAATTTTGGTATTAATATAAAATTCAGAACAACATTGATTATAAACGCTATAAAATTAGCATACATCTGAAATTTGGGTTTTCCTGTCATTGCAAGCATTAGCCACACACTACCAACTGCAACGTTAACAAACTGCCCAATACTCCTTAAAAGTAATGATTGTCTTCCTACCATTACTTCTTCTCCAAATATATGTAATATAAAATCACCAAAGAAAAATACTCCTATTAAGAAAGTTAATGAAATCAAGCCTAATACTTTTGTCGATTTTATATACACTGCTCTTAAATCATCAATTTTGTTTTGGTGATATAATTTTGAAATTTTTGGTGCAAAAACGGTATTAAAAATAATTAATAACATGGAAGTTACATTTGCAATTTGAGCAGATATTTGGTAGATTCCAACACTTGTATTATCTAGCATGTTTCCGATCATAATTATGTCAATCTTATCTATCATAATGGCCATAGATGCAGATAGAACTAGAGGAAGTGAGTATTTTAAATAAGTCCTAGAATAATTTATTTTAGTAAAAGAATCTCTACATTGAAAAAAGTAATATGAAATAGAAAATAAAAAAGATAAATAAACCGCTATTGCAACATTCCAAATTTCATTTCCGATTATTGGGATTAATATGGTGACTATAGTTATCCTAATTATAAAGGATATAATTCCATTAACAATATAGTACTCTTTTATCTGCTCGTTTGATCTATAAATACTGAAGAATAACTGTTCTAAAGTCAATAGCATTATAAGAGGTAACATAATTAATGTGAAATCATTTTCAATGAACAATAGCCCGACTAATATAATTATTATAGATAAAATAGTACTAATTAAAAAACTAAAACTTATGAACTTACTTCCTACTTTAGGTATATAGTACAATAATCCATTATCTAATCCTGCTTTTGCAAATACCATTAATATAGAGACTAATGTAAAGGCATATGTATACAGACCAAATACTTGCGGGCCATACAGTCTGGTAACTATTAGTGAGAATAGCATTGTGAATAATACAAAAGAGAACTTACCAATAAATGACTCAATTATTTTTTTAAAAAATTGATTACTTTTTATTTTTTTGCTAAATCCAATTCCCAAGGTTTTCTCCTTCAAAATAAATCAGGTATTATCATTTTAATTTTTCATATGGAAATTCATAATTGAAGATATTAATATCATCTTGATATACACATCTAACAATTTCCACCATCTCTTTGTTGTAATATTCCCAATATGGCTTATGTTTGCTATTATTAAATTTCTCCAAAGTCGCCCCAGACACTTTAAAATGGTCTCTTAAAACCTTAAAATCCTCTTCTAAAGTTTCGTATTTCCCAATATAATCGACTGCCACTTTATTGTTTTCATCACAAACAAATTTGAATTGTGGAATAAAGTGAACCCATTTTAGAAAAATATCTTTTCTTTTTGATAAATCATAGACAAATTCTTCAAAAGACTCGTGAGTTAAATATTTTTCTGTGAATCTATCACCATATGGCCCTGTATTGCCTTGCTTTAAATAAAAATATGCAGAAACCAACCTATCCCATGGATTTCTAACAAAACCAAATTTATAGTATGAATTGTACTTTTCAACATCTGTCTTCTTGTATTGCTCTAACAAATGGTGCCCAATAAAATCTTCTTTAAATAATGCTTTAGCTATTCCTTTCCCTGCAGTTTTAGGTGTATGAACAAATATCACTTTATTATTATCTGCTGAACTGGAATACGGATATGTAAATTTCATAATGAAGTTAATTTTACTTAATAATGGGAGCAATATGATTTTTTCTTTAACAAAGATCTTTATTTTCGAATTAGATTTAATGCTTTTACTTATTTTTCCTATTAACCTCAACTCTCAACCCACCTTAATATCATTTTAATACTATTTATTAAAAATTTTCTTTTTGAGTTTCTTTAATCTTGAAAATGCAGAGCGAACTTTAAATTCAAAATTGATATTGAATTTTGAATTTAACATATTGTACATGTTATTGTTTACGAATTCTTCTAAATCATAGTTTCTACTGTGCTTAGTGACCATCTTTTCTAAATCAAATGGAGTTTCTTCTAGGTAGTTTTTTAAATGGAATTCTTGGAAGTACATTCTATCTTTATCCATTGAAATTAAATTATCTAAACTTGTAGAGACATCACACCCTTGGTGAATTAACCATCCACTTTGCAAAAACAGTGGAACATCTCTATATATCAATGTTCCAACACTTCTATCATGAAACATCGCAGTCAAAATAATGCTACTTGGCGTAGTTATTACCGCATTCACTTTTGATAGGGTTTCTTCAAAAGATTCAGAAATAAAATTATCATCCTCCGAAATAGATAACTCATCCAACAAAACTTTATCGAATATTCTAAATATAAACTTAGTTTCTTTTTTTTTGAGTTGTGTAATCACTTCTTTTAGAAGATCAATTAATTTATCTTTTTCCAAATTTGAAAAATAAGGATTGTTGGCGGTTGTAATTAGGACCCTTTCCTCAATAGGTAATGAGATTGGCTTCTGATTATTTAAAATACGTTTAGGTAAATATTTCTCTGCGATAACACCTTGTTGTTCAAAATATTTTTTTTCGCACTCTCCAATACATAAAATATAATCATGTGGTATAGGATGGAATTGCTTTAAATTTAATTTTTTATGTTTAGGATTCTCAAATGAATTGGCCCAGTCAAAGACCCCATCCACTAAAAACATAGTATTTACACCCTCTTTTTTAGCTCTTAAAACCAGATGATTGGCTGCCTCGGAATGAAATAGATAGGAAACTACTAAATCATATTCTTGATCAAATTCTTTATTATATTTTTTTACCCCATTGAAAAATAATTCGTGTCCTTGAAAATATTTTTCAACACCTAAAGAACTGTAATACTCATATGGTTCTACAAATAGAACTTTCATTTTTTTCTCCTTATAACGCTTTTAGCTAAATAATCGAAGAAGTATACTCCCAAAATCGGGACTATATAATACCAATATGAAGATTTCACAAAATTATAAATTTCAGATCGGAATACTTTATATAATGTGTACAATAAAAATATTTTAATAATGGTAAACAGATCAGTCTCTCTTTTTTCAAACATTGCACAAATAAATCCTATTAGAGCGAAATGCAAAACTACCCCTAAGGTATTCATATATAAATAACCTTCAATCAACCCTGAAAAACCCATAGTAAAGCCTTCAGTTGCTTGAGAAGGAAAAAAAGTATATACGAACCATTCTGAAAGAGCATCCTCTTTTGGAGATAAAACAAACAATGATTTTAATGCTAGTAAATAACTATTATTAGGTAGATCATTACTATCAATACCTAAATTGAAAAGTAATATGGAATTCCTAATCCAGTTAACCACTTCTCCATAGTTAAAGTAAATCTCACTTTTCCCTAATAATACACTATACAAAAAGCTTTTATAAAAAAACATTACAAATACTAAAACAGAACCATATATAATAATACTTTTCTTTTTTAACTTATTATACCTTTCCAGTAGGTATCCAAAAATAATAAAATTTAATAATAGATGACTTCTGGATATCATTAAAATAAAATATAGTATGTTATGGAGTGTGCAAAAATATAATAATTTTTTCGAAAAGTCATCTTTATACTTCAGATAATTATTCAAGAAAATTGCTAAACTTATATTTATTAAATTAATTAAATAAACCAGATAATCATTTTGCTTTAAAATAGGAAACCTCTCATATCTATCCATTGTTAAAAAATTTATAGGTCCAACCTTGAGAATTAGTATCAATTCAGCACTTAAACCGATAACCATTAAAATTATTCCAACCGAATTGGATAAAGTTGTCTCTTCAAATTTGAAAAGCGGTTTTATTATTTTTTTCTTGAAAATGTAGTATGTTAGGTTGAATGAAATTACCGCAATAATCGCTAAAGTTATTAATTCAGTTTTTATATTCATTTCAGAAGGACGAAAATTAAATACAAATAAGCCATAAAAAAAATATAATAAAGCATATGCATTAAATATTGTATTTAAACTAAACAGATATTTTTCCTTTACAATAGCTATAACAAGAAAAGAAATATTTACAAACAGCAATATGTATATATAATCCATTAATTCACCTAACGTTCTAATTCCATCAATTTTTTCAATTGTTTTTCACTTGCTTCAATTGTAGTTTTAATACTATATTTACTTTTCACTGTTTTGTATGCATTATTAACAATATACTTATAAAATGTCTTATCTTCTAATAAACTAGTTATTGACTCCACAAAAGCATCCACATCATAATTTTTGATAAGAATACCGTCTATATTATTGGTAATAATATTTTTTACTCCGCCTACTTCTACTGATACTACAGGTTTTTTTGCTGCCATGTATTCACAAACAACTAGCCCAAATCCTTCCCATTTTGAAGTCAATAATGCTAAATCAAAATTTCTAATTTCTGATTCGACATTATCCACCCAACCAGTAAAATAAAAATATTTAGAGAGTCCTTCATTAAATATATTTGTTTCCAATTCTTCTCTGAGTGCACCGTCTCCTACAATGTAAAATAATACATTGGGATAAGTGTGTATTAATTTCTTGGCAATTTCAATTAAGATTACTGGATTTTTTTGTTGATCTAACCTTCCAACAAATCCTATAACGATACGCTCACTATAAATTAATTTAGTATTTTTCTTATATTTATATACATCTATACCATTATTAATAATAGTCATTTTACTATGATTGAGCCCAGCTTCCTTAGCTTTTAAAAATTCATCATCTGATATATTAATTATCAAATCTGATTTTACAGATAAGAATTTTTCGACAAATGCATACATGCGCTTCTTAATTTGGGAACAATCTATAGTGAATGACCAACCATGGGGATTGTATACGATTTTATGTTTTAATCCAAATGAAGCAATTCTTCCTAGTGCGCCAGCTTTAGCACTATGTAAATATAAAACATCTGGCTTTACTCTTTTTATTTCCCTTCTTAATTTCATTATTACAACCAGGTCTTTAATTGGAGATATTTCTCTAACCATATTAATATTTATAACTGGAGAGTTAAAGTTTCCTATGATCTTAGAAGTATTAAGAGGGCAAATCAATAAATTCTTAAATTGTTCTGTGCTAGAATTTTCCAAAAACAACCTGATATATTCAATAACTCCACCATGTGTAGGCTGACTAACATGTAATATTATCTTTCGTTTCACATTTCATCACCGGCTCTTTCAAAATGGTTTAGAGAAGTGTGTGTATTTAATATGCACCACGTTTAATAAATACAATTATAAATGTTTTCAGTAAGATTTTAATATCAAGAAATAGAGATTTATTATTCACATAAAACAACTCCAAATCTACTCTTTCTGGATAACCAACGTTACTTCGACCGCTAATTTGCCAAAAACCTGTCAAACCAGGCTTTACCGAAAGAAAACTTTCTTGTTTCTCTTTATATTCTATTAATTCTTCTTCAACCACAGGTCGAGGTCCAACTAAGCTCATTTCACCTTTCAGTATATTAATAAGTTGAGGTAACTCATCTAAGCTGGTACTTCTTAAGAATTTCCCAACATTTGTAATTCTAGGATCTTCAGAAGGTTCTAGTTTATAGTTATTTTTTAAGTATTTCTCATATAGCCTTGCATTTTGTTTCAACTTTAAATCGGCATTTTGAACCATAGATCTAAACTTATATATCTTGAACCTTTCTCCATTTCTACCTATTCTAATTTGTTTAAACAAAACAGGACCTTTATTTTCTCCAAACAAATATAAACAGGTGACAAACAAAAAAATCGGCATCGTAATTACTAAGCCTAATGTTGCAAAAGTCAAATCTATTAGTCTCTTTACTAATTCAAAACCGCTTCGCTTGTTTTTTTTCGCCATTTAAACCACCTTCATCCTTGCGAGTAGTAATAATAGTAACTACTTCCCTTAATTTTTTTTCTATTTAATACAACTCCAAGTATTTTAGAATCCACTGTTTCTAACAGAGTTTTTGCCTTTAAAGCTGATTCCCTCTCAGTAGTCCCACTACTAACAACCAACACAGTCCCCTGCACCTTATTCGCCACAATCTGCGAATCAGCCACCGCAAGAATCGGAGGGCAGTCGAATAGTATGACGTCATAATGTCGAAGTGCTTCTTCGATTAGGTTATCCATCCCCTTAGAACCAAGAAGTTCTGATGGATTCGGTGGAATGGGTCCACTCGTAAGGACATTTAGGTTCGGTACTTCTGTTTCCTGTGTTACTTCTATCAACTGAACCTGACGTGTGAGAATATTGGTAATCCCTCTTGTGTTCATTGTTCTGAACGTGTAGTGAACCGTTGGCTTACGTAAATCGGCATCAATAATTAAGACGCTTTTACCTTGTTGCGCAAGAACTACTCCAAGGTTAGCGATTGTTGTAGATTTCCCTTCCATCGGTCCCGAAGAAGTAACCATTATTGTACGGATCTCTTCTTCAACAGATGCGAATTGAATATTCGTTCTGATCGTTCGATATTGCTCAGCAATGGGGGATTTGGGATTTTGGTGTGTTAAGAGACTTCTTTCTTTATCAACCTGGACAGACTTTCGATTTTTACGACTCAACCGTTTCACCCCTTAAAGATTTTTTTCCATGGCTCTTTGATGAACCCACTTCCTTATCTTCAATCACTGCAATTGTTCCAAGTACAGGCAAGCCAAGAACCTTTTCAATGTCATTTTCATCTTTAATCGTGTTATCAAGGTATTCGAGTAAGAAGGCAAGACCAACACCAACCATTAATCCAACTACAAGCGCAATGGCCATGTTTAAAACAGGCTTAGGATTAACCGGGCTAGGTGTCCCTTCAAAATTTGCTTCTGAAAGCACGCTCACATTATCTACATTCATGATGTTACTAATCTCTTTTTCAAATACTTTAGCTGTTGTATTTGCAATCTTTACTGCTAGTGCTGGATCAGCATCTTTTACATCAATGGAAACGACTTGTGAGTTTTGCGCGTTACTTACTGAGATTTTTTCTTTTAATGCATTGGTTGATAAATCAAGATTTAAATCCTCCCCAACTTTTTCAAGTATTTGGGGACTTTTAATTATGACGCTATATGTATTAATAAGTTCAACATTCGTTCTTACCTGGTTATAATCAAAGGTATTTTCTTCATCTGCTTTTTGATTCACAAGAATTTGGGTTGATGTTTGATAGATTGGGGTAAGTAGGAAATATGAGACAACACCGCTCGTTGCTGTAGCAAGAAGCGTAATTAATAGAATGAGAGTAAGACGCTTTTTAAGAACCGAGAAAATTTCCTTTAAACTAATTGTTTCTTCCATAAATGCCTCCAACGCGTTCATAAATTATTTTTAATACGTAACTAATTTTAATACAGATTTCACTATAACACAGAAATACAGTTAAATTTAGCCTTTTTTTTCACTAATACCCACATGAAATTTGTCGTGGTACGAATATACTATGTTTTCGTGTCGAATCTTGTAGAAGAAAGGGCTTGCAGTATCGTTTTATCTACAAACTTTGACGAAAAATTTTTTATTAAGGAATTGTAAAGAGATCCTTTTTACAATGAGGACCTTTTTTTCATTAATTTAAAACCACCCTAATATTTTCTTCTTACGTACTTGCTGCGGTACTTCTTTTGCCACCATTCTTCCTTTTACCATGTCCTCAGCGTTTTCCTGTAACATGTATCTTGTTGAAATCCCAAACTCTTTTTCTACTGTTTCAAATGCCTCTAGCAGATCAAACGGTCTGGAAGTTGTATTGTGCGCATCTGATGCGATGAAATGAGATAAATTGTGTTGAATTAAATCCAGTGAGAACTTCTGAATCTTCTTGCCCATCTTCCCCGTTACGCTCGTTCCTGTTAATTGACTTAACGCCCCTTCTTTTACAAGATTATAAAGACGTTCAGGATTCTCCATAATTTCGCGGTTACGCTCAGGGTGCACAATAATCGGCACAATCCCATTTACTTGAAGGTCAAACATGAGCTTATTGGCGTAACGTGGTAAGTGACTGGAAGGAAACTCAATTAACATATAGACACCGTTTTCGTTAACGGTTAATAAGTCGCTCCCCATCAGCTCCTCGACCAGTTCGCCATAGATCCGATTTTCCTGTCCAGGAAGAATTTCTAGGTCAACGCCTTCTAATTGAAGTTCCTTGTTCAGTATCTTTACCTCTTGAAGAATAAGCTCTCTTCCATTGTCGAACTTGCCATTTTTATTATGGGGCGTCGCTACCACCTTCGTTATTCCTTGATTGAACGCCTGTCTTGCCATTGCTAGACTATCCTCGATGTTTTTAGCTCCATCGTCAATTCCCGGTAATATGTGTGAATGGATATCTATCATTGCTTACTTCCCCTTTCTGTTACGAGCATTTTGTACTTCCTCTAGATTAGCATACTCTTCTCTCTCATTTGTAACTTCTCTTTTGATTATATCGTCCAATGTAAGTGACTTCTTTAAGAGAACCTAAACTTATTGAACTTTTTCTAACATGCTTTGGAAGGTATTTACTTTACGAAATAGTTCGACATATAATAGGGGTTAGGATTTCACATGAAGAAAAGCAAGTCTATTATTCTACGGAAAGATGGAATGAGCGTATGAAAAAATTCTTAATTATTTTAGGTATTATTGCTGGTGTTGTTGTTTTAGCTGGTGGGGGATATGCGTTTTATCTTTATGATTCAGTGAAAGATACTGCGAGTGATATGCATGAGCCAATTAGCAGAGAAACGTCAGACAAGCGTACGGAAAAAGTCAATATGGAAGAAAAAGATCCTGTCTCTATTTTATTGATGGGTGTCGATGAGCGTAAGAATGATCAAGGGCGTTCCGATACGATGATTATGATTACGTTGAATCCTCACGATGATTCTATGTACATGTTTAACATTCCACGTGATACACGTACAGAAATTATTGGTCGTGGGACGGTTGAGAAGATGAACCATGCTTATGCCTATGGTGGTGTCGAGATGACGATGGATACCGTCGAGAATTTCTTGGATGTTCCAATTGATTATTATTTTAAAGTGAACATGGAAGCGTTCAAAGATGTTGTTGATGCGCTTAATGGTGTCACTGTAGACAATCCATTTGCATTTGACTACGAAGGCTACTCCTTCCCTGCAGGCGAAATTGACTTAAACGCCAAAGAAGCGCTCGCTTTTTCTCGAATGCGCTATGAAGATCCAAAGGGTGATCTTGGTCGAAATGATCGTCAGCGCGAAATCATTAAGTCGATTATTGATGAAGGCGCAAGTGTTGGAAGCATCAACAAGATTGACGATCTCTTAAAAGCCGTTGGTAGTAACGTCAAGACGAATATGACTTTTGAAGAAATGAATGATATTTTCAAGAACTACCGAGGAGCTCGTAACAATATGACGACATTTGAAGTTCAAGGTAGTGGCGAAATGATCGATGGACTCTGGTACTATATTGTTTCAGATGAAGAGAAACAAAGCATTACGCAGAAATTGAAAGAACATCTTGAAATAAGTTAATAGATGGAGCCATGCTCGGTTGAAGAGCATGGCTTTTTTTATTCAATACCCGCCGAATGATCTGCTCTGTGACTTAATAGAATTTGTTTAATCTGATCTATGTAAGGTTTTGCTTCTCCCACTGGCTGCTTTTCCTCTTCTACTCGTTCAATAAATTGCTTAAGGTCATCCCATGGAAATAACTCACTTTGATTTTTCATCGTTAGGTTCCTTTCTAATCCAGTTCTTTTCATTCTTTTCCCCATTCCTTTCGATTTTAAGCTAAATTATGTAATAAATTCGTTAATTCACCAGTAGGTATGACGGTCAAGTCGTTACAATCAGCTTCGATACCTATACATATGAATAAAATTGCTTTAATCGGGTAAAATAGAAAGACGAAGCCAAAATCTAATAGTGAATATGAAAATATTTTTCAAGAAACGACAGCTTTCGTAAGCGTTTTCAATTATACTAGTAGGAAGTCAACCTGATTTAACTGATTGATAACTCATATGAGGGAGATGAGGACATGTACTACGAGGAAGAAGGCAACTTTGCTAAAGGTTTTGTATGGGCCGTTTCGTTAAGTATTCCTCTCTGGATTGCAGTATTTGGGTGGGCGAAGATTGCGATGAATGTGATAAGCTAACTTGTATTGAAATAAAATAGATTATTAAAAGACGGATCTTCCATGAAGATCCGTCTTTTAATTTGCGATTAAGGTGATGAGTGCCCCAATCATTATGGCGAAAACAGGTATTAATGCATATCCAATATTTTTATTTCTATTTTTTCTCCAAGCAATCTCTTCTGGTGTTAGCCAGGTCCCCTTCATCCAATTCCCCCTGAAAAAATGGTAAAATTATCACATTTTTCATTATACACATATAATGAGTAGTTTTGAAAGCGTTATTAAGAAAAAATATCATTTTGATGAATAATTTTCCATTAATCTTGAGAATCTTTGCATGTCTCTATATAAAGAGAATGAATCACTTATCTACTGAACACAATTCTCGTATAAGAATGGACTTGATTTGATCAATATATGGCTTTGCGCTCGCCTGTTGATGAGTATTTTCTTTCTCTACTTGCTTTATAAAATCTTGTAGCTCTTTCCACATATCGTTAGCATGATTTTGCTCAATCATTCGATACCCTCCGTATTCTATAAAACTATTCCGCGATTATACCATTATTTTGAAATTTGTTGTGTGAATTGATTGTTAATTTCCTGTAAAATGTGGTTAGAGTTTTTTATAGCTCGTGCTTTTTCACGTATTACGATTTCTCATTAGAGTTCTATGGCATAGTGGAGGGTATGGTTAGAGCTGCCCAATAGTTCTATTAATAAATGATAGCTTGGGATCTAGAAACCGAAAATGATGAAAAAGCCACGTACTGTCCTTGTGGGGGACTACAGTACGTGGCTGATGTCTTTAAGAAGGAGGAGCATGCTCGTATCTAACTCCAACTTCTCTTTATTTGCTATAAGCTACGACCCCTTCCGCTACATCCGTCATGAGTTTGCGAAGGTAATTTGGATCCGAGAGATTTTGATCATCTTCTTGATTTGTCATAAAACCCATTTCAATCAGCAGTGTCGGGACCTTTGACCAATTAAATCCTGTGATATCACTTCGAAATGAAATACCGTTCGTATCGATTGACTGATCACGTTGTACAGCACTGAAGATGACTTTGGAAGCTTCAAAGCTTTGGTTAAACATCGGGTGGCCTTCCGCTGGAGTGAGAATGTGAAATCCTTTTACGGTACTATCATCTGATCCATCCGCGTGTAATCGGATAAACAAGTCTGCTTGATGTTCGTTCGCCATTTCTGCTCTTTCTTTGTTACTAATATCTACTTCATTCTCTTTTCTAGTTAATACGACCTCAAAACCACGCTCCGACAGTAATTCTTCTAAAATCAGACCTGCTTCGAGCGTTAGTTCGTACTCGGGTTTTGCAGTACTGATCCCACTCGTGCCTGAAGACACCTTTCCCTTCGTTTCTTTACTGCCGGGAGCAACCGGCTCTTGATCGTTATTGGCATGGTGCTGGTGGCCGGGATCAATGACGATGGTGAAATTTTTCTTAGGACTTGGAGAAGGGAGTGCTCTTTTGGGTTTAGCTTCATTTTCCGGAGCGACAGTTTTTTTTGTTTGATCTCCTTCGAGCACAGGCTGTGCTGACACTTGACCCTCTTCAACTTGATTCGTCTCCAGCGCGTTATGGAAGATTAAAAAGGATAGGAAGAGGCAAACAACAATAAACGAAGCAAGGAGTATCGACTTTTTTCTTCTCCCTCTCACTAATAAAGTTCCTCCAAATTCTCAATTAATTTCACGTTGTATTCCTCAACGTTATTTAAGGAGCCATCATAGTAAGGATCTGGGAAATACCAGGTTTTTTCTGCGAAGTAACTTTCTAGTTCATCTGATTTGAAAACATATCCGTGACGAGCGAAGATTTCATTTCGAGCTAAACGGAGTTCGTCTATATTGAAAGAAGTGAGTTCACTTTCGGATAGTTTGATCACATCACTGTGAGGTAGAAGATAGGAATTAGTGCTCTCGATATAATCAAACACAGGATCGGCTGTGTATTGGGACATCATTTTTTCATCAACAAATAACGTCATTTCTCCCCAGTTAGACGCCTCTAGAACAGGGATGGAATAACCACAGGAGCCAGAGTACCCGCTAATAACTGCTGGTGGAAGTGTTTTTGGATACTGAGCGACACAATCATTTCCGACGCTGATGTTCCAATCTACCTGCATTCGTTTTTCTAATTCATAGGCAACCTGCAACACTTCGACTGACCACTTTTTGATTGGGGATAAATTTTGTTGATCGTAGAGCGTGAATATGTGTTCCAGGTTAGCTGGTGGAATTTTATCCGCTTGGATTAAGAGTTTTCCATCGTTCTTTGTGATCTCCCATTCGCCTAAGGAAATGTCTCGCCCGTTGGCATGAATGGAAAGATTGTTAAGTTCTTTGATGGCAGTGTCGATGTCTAGGATTTTCATATCTGCTTCGGATGTTTTTTTCTCTGATTTGGCTTCTTGATTGGGTTCTGTTTTTTCTTTGGTCCCTTCCTTGGCTTGTTTTTGGTCTGTGTTACCTTTCTTGTCATTAAGTACCTTTTCTTCTTTTTGGAGAGTGGAATCATTGCTCACGGCTGATGGTTTTTGATCGCTATATTTCCCTCCAATATAGAAGGCGCCACTTACATGCAAACCAATAAGGACGAATAATGCAATTCCTATAATAGGTATTCTGAATGGTCCACTTCTTTTTACTCTGGAGGGAGTTACCTTCATAACTTGTTGGACCGGCTGACCGCAACCTGTACAAAATCCTCGCTTTACTTCTAACTTCTTCCCACAGTTGGTGCAATGATCCACGCTTTCTGCCCCCTTAACAAATCGCATGTCAATTTCCCTCAACCAGTATATGGGACATTTGGTAGGGATAGCACTTTAGTATGAGGGTATGTTTTCACATGTCCGTGTGGGGTGGATTTTGTGAGAGGTTTGTCTTTGAAGGGGGTCAGGCTCGAGCCTGACCCCCTTCAAAGACAAACGATGAAAAACAAAAGAAAAACGGTCAGCTAGTGCTAACCGTTCACTCCTTATTGAAACATCCTCTTTATTCAAACATCTCCCAAATCTCATCCTCCACATCATCACTAATCGCATTCGGTCCACCGAAAATAGTGAAGAAGAAAGATTCTTTTTTAACGAAGTAGTCTTTTACTTCCTCTGGCAGCTCATTTTTCTTCGTTAAGAGCACTGGCTCATAGAAGTTTGCGGCTAGGACGGAGCCGGATAGGGCATCCGCGTAGTTTTCACCTGTAGCAAGGTTAACCGCGTAGCCTGGCAGATCCAGCTGCTTCGCTACCTGAACAGACGTTTCGTAGCGGTTGTCTCCAGCGATTCGTTTTGGATGTGGAAGCTTATTGAAGACGGTGTTGCTGACGACGGCAGTTCCACCGATCACATACGTGTCATTGTAGTTTTTGATTACTTTTGCTGTAGCGGCTGGAAGCTCTTTTGTTTTTGTTAGAAGGATTGGGCTGCCCTGGCTTGCTGCAACGGATGCGACGGAAAGGGCATCTGGGAAATTGCCTCCGTACGTGACAAATGCGGTATCGCTGTAATAAGGATCGATTTGTTTTGCGATCTTAGCAGCTGTGTCATAGCGGTCTTTTCCTTCGATGCGATCAAAATCGATTCCCATTTTTGTGAGTGATTTTTCTACGCTGGTTGAGATGGCTGTTTTTCCACCAAGGATCGTCACGTGCTCAGTTCCGAAGTACGTCATGGCTTCTTTTACGGAAGCAGGTAACTCTTTTGTTGGGGTAAGAAGGATTGGCGCTCCTAATTGAAGGGCAAGCGGTGCTCCGGCTAGCGCATCAGGGAAGTTTTGTCCTGTTGCTAGAACCACTTCTGGTGTATAGCCTTCTTCAAATCCAGTTTTCGCGATTTCTACCGCTGTTTCATAGCGGTCCTCCCCTGCAATTCTCATGACGACCGGGTCATTTGAATACGTGAAGGCCGAAAAATAGTAGTCGACGTTATTATTTTTATTCGCTGTATCCGTTACTCGGAAATAGTAAGTACCTGGCTCAAGCTCCTCAATTGCACCGTAGTAGCCATATTCGCCATCTTCAAAGTCAGGCGTTAACTTGTTTTGATTTTCATCATAAAGATCAACCCAAAGCTCCATTGTTGGTTCTTCTTCATCTGTACCCGCTCCAAAAGACAAAGACAATGGTTCATCACCTTCGAATTCCACTTTATAAAAATCCTGATCTTGATCCGTTAGTTTACCAGTTGCTACTTCATCATTTAGTAGTGTGTTGGCTTCAGTGAAATGATTGTTTGGTTCTACTTCAGATGTGTATTCCCAGTCATCATACTCGTCGTTCATGGAAATCTTTTGCGCTTTTTTCATAAGCGCGTCGTGGGTGGAAGCAGAGGCAATAGGTCCTCCAAGCAAGCTTCCTGCAAGGATAGCAGTTGATAATAGTCCAAGTGCTTTTTTCATTCGTATCGTTTCCCCTATCAATCTCATTTTTTAAGCAAAACGAGCATGTCCCCTGCTCCTTCATCACCCTTCCATTTCTTAACACTAAGAGGATTATATAGGAGAAAAGGCGGATGCGCTATAGGCTAATTTTGTCGAATGGAATAAAAATAAAAAAAGGGTCAGACATGTGTCTGAACCCTTTGTAGGCCTTAATCAAATAAATGCGTGATGTCGTTTTCTACGCCAACACCAACGGCACTTTTACCACCAAGAATGGTGTAATATTCTGTACCACTCTCGCGGAAAAGTTCTTTCGCTTCATCAGATAGCCCGTCTTTTTTCGTTAATACAACTGGCTCAATACCATTTGCTGCATAAACAGACCCAGTTAGCGCATCTGCAAAACCTGCTCCAGTCGCAAGCGTTGCTGCGTAAGGCGGTCCGTAAAGCTCTTCCACTACTTTTACAGAAGTTTCATAGCGATTCGCTCCGGCAATGCGCTGACCATTTGGTAGCTTCTTCAGAACGTCGTTACTAATCACTGCCGTTCCACCAATCGCAAACGATTCTGTATAGTTTTTTAATGCCTCCGCTGTTTCAGCTGGCAATGATGTTGTTTTGGTCAGAAGGATCGGGCTGCCTTCAAGCGATGCAATCGCAGCAACCGATAGGGCATCAGGGTAATTAGCTCCACTTGCAACATACGCTGTTTCGAATGGAGAAGGGCTAAGTTCAGATGCGATTTTCGCTGCTGTATCGTAGCGGTTTTCTCCTGAGATGCGGTCATAATCGATGTTCATTTTCTTTAGCTCCGCTTCAACATCCTTCGAGATCGCCGTTGTGCCGCCAAGGATTGTGACATGCTCCACGCCAAAGTAGGTTAACGCTTCTTTTACCTTCGTTGGAATTGATGTTGTTTTCGTTAATAAGATCGGTGCATCCATCTCATAAGCAAGCGGAGCTCCAGCAAGAGCATCTGGAAAATCTAGACCTGTCGCAAAAACCACTTCAGGTGTATCGCCTTTGTCATAGTCGGCTTTCGCGATCTTCACCGCTGTTTCGTAGCGATCCGCTCCTTCGATTCTCATAAACTCAGGACCATCTGTTGCAGCTGAAGCAGCAGGAGCAATCAAGCTTCCCGCAAGGATAACAGTTGATAATAGACCAAGTGTTTTCTTCATTCGTTTCTTTTTCCCCTATCATTCTCATTTTCTCATGCAAAACGAGCATGTCCCCTGCTCCTTCATCACCTCTCCGATACTTACGCTAAGAGGATTATATACAGAAATGATTTGTTTGACTATAGCATTTTTTGTCGAATGGTAGAGTTCATGAAAAAAGACTCGGACGTTTGTCCAAGTCTTCTAATCTTTTAATCAAATAGGATGTTAAGGTCGTCTTCAACGCCTTCTCCAATGGCATTCTTTCCACCTAAAATCGTGTAGGCTTTTGTTTCCTTTTCAAGGAAAAGTTGCCCAGCTGGCGTTGAGAGTTTGTCTTTTTTTGTCAGGACAATCGGTTGAGACGTATCGGCCGCATAGACAGAGCCCGCTAGCGCATCCGCAAAGTTCATGCCTGTCGCTAGCGTAGCAAATTTCACCGGTACATCGAGCTGTTTGAGAACTTCAACGGATGTTTCATAACGATTGTCGCCTGCGATTCGCTTGCCTTCTGGGAGTTTTGTTAGCACGTCATCATCGATAACGGCTTTTCCACCGATGGCATAGGTGTGATCAAAACCGGATAGGGATTTTTCCGTTTCCGCAGGAAGCTCATTCGTTTTCGTCAATAGAATCGGGCTTCCCTCTTGTGCAGCGATGGAAGCAACGGATAAGGCATCCGGGAAGTCGCCGCCGTACGTCACGTACGCAGTTTCGCTCTGATCTAGTTTACTCGCAATTTGGGCAGCAGTATCATAGCGGTTTTCACCTGAAATACGGCTCGAGGCAATATTCATGTCTTTCAGTTCGTTTTCCACATTTTCCGTAATTGCAGATTCGCCGCCTAAAATGGTGACGTGATTGACATCAAAGTAACTTAACGCTTCTTTTACCTCATCAGGGATCGTATTGGTTTTTGTTAAAAGTATCGGAGCATCCATCTGATACGCTAGTGGCGCTCCAGCAAGGGCGTCTGGGAAATCGAGACCTGTCGCAAGAACAACTTCAGGTGCTTCCCCTTTTTCAAAATCAGCTTTTGCAATTTCAACCGCTGTTTCATAGCGATTGTCGCCTTCAATGCGCGTGATTTCTTGCTCGCCTGTCGCGATGGAAGCGGTGAAATGATATTCTTCCCCATTGTTTTTGTTGCTAGTATCCGAAACAGCAAAGTAATACGTGCCAGGAGACAGTGCTTCAAAACCGGCGTAGAAACCTTCTGCTGTATCCTTGTAGTCTGGTGTGACCTCATCTTGAGAGCTGTTGTAAATTGTCACCTTGAGATCAAGCGAGCTCGCATCTTCATATGTATCAGCGAAAAGGTCAACAGGAAGCGCCTCGTCTCCATCAATGACGACCTTATAGTAGTCTTGATCACGGTCCGTTAGTTTACCGATCGCATAGTCATTTAATGGTAGATGATTCGCCCAGTCAAAAGCATTGTTTGGTTCTACTTCCTCCATAAAGTGAAAGTCCTTTTGAGCAGTGTCGTTAGCCGAGGTCGCTGGAGCACCTAGCATCGTTCCTGCCAGCATAACCGACAGCAAGCCAACCGATTTCTTCATTTCAATCTCCCCAATCTGTTAATTTTTTAACCGATCCCCCAAACAAAATCTTCCATTTCCTTGTTCAGTGTGAAGTATATAGGAGATCAGTCGCTGTGGCTAGAGGGGATTCATGTTGTTTTTGTAAAAGCTCAAATAAATTTTTAGATTATTTTTACAATTAAAAGGGATGCTTGCTGAGTGTGACGAAAGGAGTATCCAGTCACTTCCAAAAAAGGAGCGGTACTAATGAAGCTTGTGCTAAGTCGAAAAGGATTTGATGCGGGTAGCGGCGGGAGGTTATCGCCGTATGATGAGGCGACAGGGAAATACGTTTGGCTGCCGATTCCTGAGCGGAAAGCGGTCTTTCAGGCGAGGATTCGGTATGATGAAATTCCGGTTGAGCGAAGGTATTTAGGGAGTGTCGTTGGGACGAATGTGAGTGATGTTTATCAAAAAATCTATCGAACTTCTAAGATTAAGGTGGGTAAAGGACAGCGGGAGATCGATGACCCGGATATTTATGCGCATTTTGATCCGATGCTTGGAAAGCCGCCATGGGTTCCAGAAACGAGTCAGCTTCAGATTGGAAGAGGATTTGGCCAGGCGAATGCAGCGCCACATTTGCGGAAAATGGATGTGGGGGATGGGGATTTGTTTCTGTTCTTTGGAGGGTTTAAGGCGATTGGGAAAGCTCGAAAAGGACATTTTCTGTATGGGTGGATGAAGGTAAAAAAGCGGATTGAAACGTATGCGGATGCCAAGGCGGCTTCGGAAGAATACGGGCTAGCTCGTCATCCTCATGTGACGAAGGGGGCTTTTTCAAAATTAAATTATGTATACGTGCCGGATGAGTGGTTGTTTGAAGACCTCGGGATACCTGGGTGTGGGTATTTTAAGACATTAAATGAAGGGTTGCGGCTGTCTGAGCGACTGGATGGGAAGCATGGCACATGGCGGTTGCCTTCGTTTATGTATCAGAATATTAGTCAGGTGCACCACAGTACCTGGCAACAGGATGATCATGGGTGCACCGTTTCGACGGGGATTGGGCAGGAATTTGTTTGTGCTAATCCAGGTGCTGATGGAGAAGCCTGGATCAGAGACCTGTTTATGCGGAATCAAGGGAATGTTTTTCGTGAAGGGATCAAAAGCGTGTGATTTTTTTGGGTACATGTGCCTTAATGAAAGTTAGAATCTGGATAAAACTAGACTTTTGATGGGAATTGGTAAAAATGAAGAAAGGTACTCCGTTCCATATCTTCCCTCTATTTCCTGTATTATAATGAGGGTTAACTTATTGAGAGGGGCTTGCTAATGAAATTTGTACATGTACTTGGTTCTCTGGTTCTTGCTTCCTGCTTTTATTTATTCTTCTTAGAGGACAATGCGGCTGCGATGATGGACACCGGTTCGAGAGGATCAGAGGTTGAGCACATGCAGAGGGTGTTGGAGAAACTCGATTACTTCCATACGACTCCCACGGGTTATTATGGTTCAGTAACGGAACAAGCGGTTCGTGATTTTCAGGCAGACTTTGGACTGAGCGCGGATGGCGTTGCAGGAACAAATACGCTGAACATGCTGAATAACCTTGAAATGATTGCGCATGTCGTACACGGCGAATCCCGCGGTGAAATTTATGAAGGCAAGGTGGCGGTTGCGGCTGTAATCTTAAATCGCGTTCAGTCATCATCATTTCCAGGCAGTACATACGGGGTGATTTACCAGCAAAACGCTTTTACGGCACTTAATGATGGCCAGTACTGGCTCACGCCTGATGCGTCTTCATACCGAGCTGCAAAGGATGCGTACTTCGGATGGGATCCATCTGACGGCGCGACGTATTACTACAATCCAAGCGGTGTGTCGGATGAGTGGATTTATTCGCGTGATGTGATTAAGACGATTGGGCAGCATGTGTATGCGAGGTAAAGGATGAGAGAGTAAATGCGATAAAGTCCGCCTGTGGTGGACTTTATCGCATTTTTGTTTGTGAAGGGGGTCAGGCTCGAGTCTGACCCCCTTCACACCGCTTTTCACTTCTTCACACATTCTTTGTTAATTTCTTCACAATTTCTTAACACACACAAGAGCGAAAACACGTTATGCTAGAGTCAAATGGTATAGTAAAGGAAGGAGGTTGTGTTCATGGGAGTCCAACTCCGTAAAGGCATGATTGATCGTCGAACCTACCTAATTCGTAAGCTACTAAACTCACCTGATAACCGAAATGACCTTAGTAAGTTACACAGTCTCACATTAACTGAGCTTGAGAAGATGTATGCGAATGATCGCCGTAAACAAACCTTGTAGTCGTTTTATTTAATAGATAAGGAACAGCGCATTGCACCTTTGGTGAACAATACGCTGTTTTTCTTTATATCCATGTACTTTTGAAGATGTTGCTCAGATAAATGTCTTTTTGGCTTGGTTGACTTTAAACCAATATAAGTTAGAATGGATACTCGGTTCCAATCAACCCGAAAATTTCCACATCTCTTGATTAGATCAATGCCAATTAAAGAGATGTGATGGGAATGATTGAATTAAGAACCGGCCTCAAAGGAAGGAGGTTGTCTTCATGGGCGAACAGTTCCGTAAGGGCATCATCGACCGTCGAACCTACCTCATTCGTAAACTACTCAATACACCAGACAATCGAAAAGATCTTACCTGGTTACATGAGCTCACGTTAACAGAGCTCGAAGCAAAATATGCGAAAGAAAATCGTAAGCACGTGCTGTAGGAAATAGATATGTTATAGATAAAAACCGAAGCATTGTCCGCCTCAGGCGGACAATGCTTCGGTTTTGTTTGTTGAGGGGGTCAGGCTCGAGCCTGACCCCTTTCAATTTCCACTCTATTAAAATGCTTACCAGATCGCTCTAACAGTTGCTCTCCCACCGCTCCATCATAGGCCACGATAAAACAAGTCGCTGGCCCAGAAGATTTCCGGAGATCAAGCTCAGAACGCACCATACTCTCCTCAACTTCCACACCATCTACAAGCTCAGCCAACTCATAAAGAATCCCTTTCGATCCAACTGGAAGAACGGCTTGAACACCTTCCTGCTCACTCATCCAGCGAAACAGTTCAAGCGGGGCAATTGAAACTTCTTCGTTCACCACTTCTTCTCCAACAAGCGGTTTGCCAATCACCGCGAATTTCGTCGCATCATCTAAGCGAACTTCCGGTAACTCGAGCTTTTGCTTCCCAATCACGACTACCCCGAGCGCTGACTGAAGCATCGGCATATTCGTTTCCGAGCTTCCTGTAATCGTGATTTCGTGGTCAAATCCAAGCTCTCGCTTCCCACGTTCCAAACCGCTCACAAGTGCTTCCCACTCCAAACCACCGCAAAAATTATGCAGCACAACGGAAACAGGAACGCCGCCAAGAGCGATGTTTTCCATCACCGCAACGCGAAACGCATAGTAAGAAACAACGTCATATGGCACTGCTACCTGATCTTGTTCTTTCATGCCAATCGCGCCACTGTTGTCACTCGTGATGATTAGCGTCTCGTTACCTACTCCAATAACTGTACCATCTCTCATAAGCTTGCCAGTCCCCTTTTCTCAAAAACCGGTACAAGCCGCGGAATTAAAATGAGCGCAAGAGCAAGATTCAGCACTGAGGCAATCATCAAACTCGGAACGATCGCCACGTAAAAGCCCGTTCCCAGAATAAATAGAAACGGAAGCGGCGCGACAAGTCCGTTTCCGATCGCAAACGTAGCGGAAGCCCACTTCGTCTTTTTCGCTTCATATAACATTCCAAACAACCACACAAGCACCGCCATCTCCCCTGCAATGACAAGGTGCATCGGCCCAAGCGGAAATCCGACGATCAGCGCAGATAACAGATGCCCGAAGCTTGCGATCAGTGCGCCACTTCTGTTTCCTATTAGAACTGCCGCAATAAGCGCTGGAAAGGCATCGAGTGCGATACTTCCTACGGCAGATGGCATTTTTAGAATGGCGCCAACAACGGAGAGCGCTATGAACATCGCAAGAAGACTTGCGCGTTTTCCAGACATGACTTACTCTCCTTTACGCTTTCCGCCGCGGAATACCTTGGCGCTTCTTGCGTACTCGATGTCTTTTACCTTTAAGCGGAAGTTGATGACGCGTGCGAGTGCGAAAAAGTAGTCGGATAGACGGTTTAAGTATTTCATCGGAACTGTTGGTACGTTTTCGGCTTGCTTCATCAATGTCACCACATGACGCTCGGCGCGACGCGTAATTGTTCGAGCGATGTGAATCGTTGCAGATGGCTTGCTTCCGCCTGGCAGGATGAATTTTTCAAGAGCCGGTGCTTCTTCAATAAAGGCATCAATTCGGTTCTCAAGATAAGTGATCGACTCTTCTTTCAGCTTCAGCTCGCGCTTTGGCGAGACGTTCGCAAGGTCGCCACCGCAGTCAAACAGCTCATGCTGAATTTTTTCGAGGTCGTCTACTAGATCGTTTAGCGACTCATTTCCAATATCACTTAGCTCGACAATTGCCTGTCCAACAAAGCCGTTTACTTCATCAACCGTTCCGTAAGCGTCGACGCGCACGTCATCTTTATCGACGCGGCCTCCAATAATGCTCGTTTTTCCTTCATCACCTGTTCGTGTATAAATTCTCATCCCTTTTTCCCCCTTTGATTATTTAAGCTGCTGATTTAGGCCATACCAGATGACGTCAACGCGGTCGGCGACGGCTGCGAGATCTTGATACGCCCATCCGGTTAGATCACGCCAATCGCGTTCTTCTTTTTCCATCGGTACAATGCCTTTTGTGATATCCGTGCCTATGATGACGACGGTTCGTTCATGACGCTCGCTTTCCCACGTGCGCCAGATCCCAAGTAGCGACTGCCAGATCGCTCGGCATTCTTCAAGTCCTGATTCGACCGTTAACCCCTTGAGCCACTGTTCTACTCCTTCTAGAACGACCACATCGCCATAAAAGCGACTCACATTAAGCGGAATTTTTGTTTGATCATAAGCCGATTTCCAGCAATGATCTTCGGTTAATCCGTAGAAGTTCTTCACCCATTTTGATTTGCCGTTATAGGCACCACCCGTAACGAAGTGCATCGCGCGTCCCTCCTTAGATCTTCTCGTTTCCATTCAAGTTCAACCGCTGAACCGTGTGGAACCTTCCAGTCCCAGAACGACTTCTTTTCAGGCGCATATTTCATTAACAAGTAGCGAATGACCCCACCATGCGTCGTTAGAATCACCTTTTTATTCAACTGCACATTCAGTTGTTCAACAAGTGCTCGAAATCCCTGATCAATTCGCTCCGTAAATTCTGTAAAACTTTCCCCGCCAGGCGGCGCTTCCGCAAGCGGATCAGACACCCAGCGCCGATACTGCTTATCATGTTCAAGGTCGACGTACGTTTTCCCTTCCCATTCGCCAAAGAGGATTTCGCGAAAAAGCGGCATCGCGATTGGTTTTCGATGCGGAAAAAGTCGTTTTGTCGTTTGCAGGCAGCGCTCAAGGTCACTCGTTACAATCAAGTCATAGTCATCTGTCACGTCCGCAAACTCGGCATCCTCACTAATGGAAGGGTTCGTCCATCCAATATAGGCGCCGCGCTTGTTCTCTTCCGTTACCCCATGACGAAATAATGTAATAACCACACGCTCATCCATAGTAGTCCCTCCATTCCTTCTACGCTCGCCCCAAGCACGTCTCCTGTTATGCCGTTAAACCAGCTGACGATTTTTCGTTTCATCCATAGCGCCACAATAAGAGTCATCAGGGTAAGGAGAACCGTTAGTCCCATCGCTTTGAGTGAAATCATAGCAGCAATGCCAATGATCAGCAGCCAATAAATCGGATAAATCCATAAGCAAGATCGCTTTACTCCTTTTTGAAAAAAAGCGGCAAGTCCCTCTGCTTTTGCCGGCTGAATCTGAACGAGAAAGATCCCCATCACACTTTTGCTAAAAAAGGGAACGAGCAGGACGAAAAGATACGTAAGATCACTTGCTCTCTGTGCGATTTCGTAGAGAAACAGAAATTTTGCAGCAAGAAGGATGATCACGGAAAGCACCCCGAACGCACCGGTGCGCGGATCTTTCATAATTTCCAGGCGTTTTTCAAGATCACGATAAGAAAAAAATGCGTCGCTTGCGTCCATCCACCCGTCCAGATGTAGGCCGCCTGTTAAGACGATCATAAACAGCCAGACAAAAAACGTGATCGAAAGCGTTGAGAACGGCGTCCACTGAAGGAGCGCGTAAAGAAGGCCTGACGCGAGCAATCCCTGAAACAGTCCGAGTAGCGGAAACGTTTGGACCGATCGCGTTAGCTGCTTTTGCCCCATTGGGATTTCACGCCGAATGGGAATGACGGTAAAAAACTGAAGGTTAATCAGCATTCCCTGCCATACGTTCATCGCTCCGCACCTGTGAACATCAATTCTTTGATGCGCTCCCATTTTAAATGCGACTTCAGGTCATTTGCGAGATCGTCGTACGTCTTTTCTTTCAGTTCCCTGCGGTTGATTTGTTTCTGCGGAGGAAGGCCATTTTTTACTCTAAGACCGTTCAACCACAGCGTTCGCCACGCATCATTATGAAAAAGATGATGCAAGTACGTCCCAATGATGCGACCATTTTCTCCATAGTAACCTTCTGAACGATCACCGAGCTTGAGGAAAGGGTTTGCCGGTTGGGTAAAAGCCGTATCACCAAGATGAATTTCATAGCCACTCATCGGCGCATCGAGATCTGTTGCCTCGTGAAGCGCACCCTCAACGCGGATCGTGGTTTTCTTTTCGTGAAAGAACGTTTTCGCTGGTATGAGGCCAAGTCCGCTCATTTTCGCACCCGGATTTCCAGTATCGGATCCGTGCTCATCGATTAATTCGTCCGTTAGCATTTGATAGCCACCGCAGATTCCAACGATGTGCCCACCACGTTTTTGGAACGTTTGTAACGCTTCGTCAAACCCTTTTTTCTTTAACCATGCGAGATCACTCATCGTGCTTTTCGTTCCGGGAATGATGATGGCGTCAGGTTCGCCAAGTTCACGTGGGTCCTGGACCCATCGCACCGTGACGTCTTCCTCGTTAAACGGCTCTATGTCGCTATAATTGGAGAGGAACGGGAGCTGGATCACCGCAATCTCTACCGCGCCATTTTTATGTAAAAAGCGATCCTGGAGTGAGAGCGAATCTTCGCCTTCAACACGATGATGAACGTATGGCAATACGCCGAGAATCGGGATGCCCGTTCGTTTTTCAAGCCATGTGATGCCGTCTTCGAAAAGCGCCGGATCACCGCGAAATTTGTTAATCAGGATTCCCTTTACTCGCGAGCGCTCTTCCTCCTCAAGCAGTTCGAGCGTGCCGACAATGCTCGCGAACACGCCACCGCGGTCAATATCAGCGACAAGCAAAACGGGAATGTCCGCCATCTCCGCTACTTTCATGTTCACAAGCTCACGATCTTTTAAATTCACCTCAACTGGACTGCCCGCCCCTTCCATCACGACAACGTCATACGCTTTCGCTAAGTGATCAAGCGCAAGGGAGATGCTTTCAAGTCCCATCTCGTAGTACGACTGACGGTAATCTTTTCCGGATAGCGTCCTGTAAGAGGTGCCGAACTTAATGACTTCTGCATGCTGGTCGGAGCGAGGCTTGAGCAAGATCGGATTCATCCAGACGCTCGCCTCTGTTCGCGCCGCCTCCGCCTGAGCGCCCTGCGCCCGTCCAATTTCTTTTCCTTCTATCGTGACGTACGAGTTATTGGACATGTTTTGCGATTTAAACGGGGCGACCGCATAATCTTCGTTTGCAAGAAGGCGACAGAACGCCGTCACGATTAGGCTTTTTCCAACATCTGATGCCGTTCCCTGAATCATGATGCCGTTCATACGCCTGCTCCTTTCATGAGTCGCGGCACGCCATTTTCCACTAAATACGCCTCGTCTGCTTCAGAGACAATCCATTGATGGAGCTCGCCAAGTTGCCGAGCATAACTCTCAACGCCGCTGGTTAACGGCTCAAATGTTAATTCATTGCTCACAATGATCAGGGCGTTTGCGCGTTCCCTAAGTTTTTCGATGCCAGACTGAATTTTTTGTTTCGTTTCCTGTTGCAGTGTGCCGTCTTTCTGAAACAGTTCATTTGAAAGAAGCGTCGTCACGCAATCAAGAAGGACGACAGAGTGTTCATTCAAACTTGCTGCCGCGCTTCCAATATCCGTTGGGCATTCCACTGTTTCCCATGGAACATTTTTAGCGGCGCGGTCGTGCTGGTGACGTCTGATGCGTTCCTTCATTTCCTCATCGCTCGGCTCTCCGCATGCGAGATAGTGAAGCGTACCTTGCTCACGGAGCGAAGCCGCTCGCCTTTCCGCAAAGCGACTTTTTCCACTTCGCACGCCACCTGTTATAAAAATGAGCTGCGCCATGTCGCTAACACCTCCATTAACCGATCGTTTTCGTCAGGCATTCGAACCGCAAATCGTAGCCATCTGCCATCAAGACCAGGAAAATTTTCCGTATGTCTTGGAATGATGCCATTTTTCATTAAAAAGCGCATGAGCGGTTCTTGATCGTCTCTTTCTGGGTCGCGCAGGAGATAAAAGTTGACGCTTGATTTCGAGTAAATAAAGTTCTTTTGATTAAAAAATTGAAAGCACCTTTCTCGTTCTTGTTCGATGAGATGATGGGTTTGTGCTACATAATCATGTTCTTCAAGACAGAGCTCGCCAGCTCTCAGTGCGAGAGCATTCACACTCCAGTGCGGCTGAAGCTTTTTGATCGCTTCGATCACGCGAGGATGCGCCATCACATAGCCGAGACGAAGTCCTGGAATGGCGTACATTTTTGTTAATGAACGAAGGATAATCAAGTTCGAAAACGTGTCGAGAAGAGATGAAAACGATGATTCATCGGATAAAAAGTCAGCGAAGGCTTCATCAATGATCACCGTGCAATCGTGCTGTTGGGAAGCTTCCAATATTGAAAGAACGGAAGCAGGATCGTAAGTAACGCCGGTTGGATTATTTGGCGTGCAAAGAAACACCGCATCGACGTACGGCAATTTTTCCGTTAAGTGAGAACCTAACGTCCATTCCCCTTCCGCGAGCGTGTGATACGTGACTTCGCATCCAGAACTCAGGCACGCTTCTTCGTATTCAGAAAAAGCCGGCTGAACGATGCAAACGCGTTTCTCAGCGAGAAAACGTCCGACAAGGGTAATGAGCTCAGCCCCACCGTTTCCGATCAGAAGTTGGTTCGCCTGAACATCATGGTGACTGGCGAGCTTAGCGGTTAATGTCACCGCATGTGGATCAGGGTACGTTGTCATCAGTTCAAAAGCGTCCTGCCATTTTTCTTTAAGAGCAGGCGGAGGCCCGAGCGGATTCAGGTTCGCACTGAAATCAATCGTTCGTTCAAGTTGGTCGATTTGGAGTGCTTCGTATAAGTAGTGAGCGTTAGCGCCATGTGATGGTAGCGTCAAAGAGTAGCCCTCCGATCCAGAGTAAGAGTAAAAAGAGAATGGTTGTGCGATTCATAATGGTGATGGCTTTTGGAATGTGGATCGCGCTTAGCTTCATGATCGGGTCTCCCATTCGCGCGCGGTTCGAGACAATGCCTTTGTACGTGTTTACCCCACCAAGCTGAACACCAAGAATGGCGGCCGTTGCCGCTTCGCCCCAGCCGCTGTTCGGGCTCGGATGCTGTCTCGCATCCCGAAACAGGACGTGCCACGCCCGACCGCTCGAGGTGTGCGCAGGCTTTTGGACAAGCATCATACAAAGACCGGTAAGCCGAGCGGGAATCCAGTTCACGACATCATCAAGCTTCGCTGAAGCGTATCCAAATGCTTCGTATTTTTCGTTTCGATAGCCGACCATAGAATCGCATGTGTTGATGGCTCGGTAGGCCATCGCGCCAACGCTTCCGCCAATGAGCGCCCAGAATAGCGGTGCAGTAATGCCGTCGCTTGTGTTTTCAGCGACCGTTTCAACCGTGCCGCGCACGACTTCACTTTCGTCGAGGTGTGCAGTGTCACGTCCGACGACCCAGGAAAGCTTTTCGCGCGCTTTCGTCATGTTGTTCGTTTGAAGAGGCTGATAGACGTCGAGCGCCGCACTTTTCAGGCTTTTTTGAGCGATGGTGGTGGCGATTAGAACGGCTTCATAGAAAATACCGACGAGCGTGTGCACGGCGTAAGCGAGATACACCGTAAAACCAGTTATCGCCATAACGATGATCAGTACGGTACCTATCATGAAGACCCCGTTTCGCTTGCGGTGGTTTCCGTGATTCCAATGTTTATCGAGAAAGCCAATCAGCATGCCAAATCCTTTCACTGGGTGCGGCCATTTTGGCGGATCACCAATCAGACGATCGAGGAAAAACGCCACCGTGATCGCTAGCAGGTGATTCAGAATCATCGGGACAGCCTCTTGCGATAATGTTCAAGCGCCTCTGTCGTAGACGCGTAAACGCCTTCGCTAATCAATTTTCCAAGCGTAGTGATGGTGCCCGCATACGCCTGATGCTCGCCCCGCTGCGTGGCTGCAATGAGGATGCTGTCGGTAGACGTTCCCGTCGCCGTGGTGCCTGTCACCGCGTCTTTTACTTGCTGGTCGTGTAGCACTTTGACCTTCGCTTCGGTTGCCGTCATGATACTTTGGATTAACGCTTCGTCGGTAAGCGTGCCGTTCACAAAAACCCACGTATTGATCGTGCCAGGGAGCGGCTCATAGACGTGTTCACGGCTTTTCGAGGCATCAACGGCATTGCCAACGCCAGCGGTGACGACGACAAAAACGGAAACGCCCTCGTCTTCGATGAAGCGATAAGCGACGTCTTCCAGTCGAACGGCCGTCATCATGCCGACCGTTTCTGTTGGATCGATGCCGTGATCTTCGAGAAAGCGGGTCATCTCCCCTTTGTGGTCGGAGCAGTTATACGTTTTATCAACGTGACGGTTCACGAATGTGCGGTACCAGCCTGTTCCTGAGCCGACGACGCCTGAAGACATCGTACGAAGAGGGAACCGTGCATGGAGCTTGATCATATCTTTTTGATGCGTGAGACATTTCTCGGTAATGTGCAGATCACTTAAATCCTCCGCTTGCTTTTCCGGTAGCAGCAGCATTTGCGGCTTTGGCACGGTTGGATGTGGATGTTTCTCAATTTTTGTACGATAAACGGACTGAATGCGCGCTTCGTTTAAGACGTCATTCGGTTTGTTGTGCAGATTGATTTTCCCGTTTTCAAGTAGGAGCAGTCGGTCGCAGTATAGTCCGGCCAAATTCAGGTCGTGAAAAATGGAAATCACCGTTATGCCCTGTTCGCGCGTCCACTTTTTTAATAGGTCGAGCAGTTCTTTTTGAT
Organism: Guptibacillus spartinae; assembly: GCF_028610625.1. Taxonomy (GTDB): domain Bacteria; phylum Bacillota; class Bacilli; order Bacillales; family Guptibacillaceae; genus Guptibacillus; species Guptibacillus spartinae. The sequence continues at coordinate 221,500 of NZ_JAQQWU010000004.1, read as the reverse complement.
AAGAAAGATCCAGGTGATTTGTCGGCTCGTCTAGCAAAAGAATTTCTGGTTCTTGGGCAAGCGCCTGGGCGAGAAAGACGCGCTGGCGCTCGCCGCCTGAAAGTTCGTTCACGTAGTGATCCTGGAACATTGAAATGCCGGTTTGCGCCATCGTGCGTTGTACGACTTCCTCATCATGTTCGCTCCACGATTGGAACCAGCCGGATTGGTGGGCGTAGCGGCCGAGCGAAACGGTTTCTTTCACGGTATAGGGAAAAGCCTGTTCTGCGTGCTGAGGCAGGACGGCGAGCACACGTGCCAGCTGTTTCGCTGAGTAGCTTGCGATCGGCTTTTCTTTTAGCGAAATCGATCCGGACTTTGCCTTTAAAATACCGCTAATCATTTTAAAAATCGTCGTTTTGCCGCTTCCGTTTGGCCCAACGATTCCGAGCAGCTCGCCTCTTTCCACCTCAAATGAGATGTTGTCGAGCACGTCGTGACCGGGATATCCTCCTGTAACAGATTGTACGCTTAGCATGCTTATCCTCTACTTTCTTTCCGTCTTCGAATTAATATAATCGCAAACACGGGCGCACCGATGAGCGATGTGATGACCCCAATCGGAAGCTCCGTTGGTGAAATGATTGTGCGCGAGATCAAGTCGGCAACGATCAGAAAAGCGGCGCCGAGTAAAATCGAGAGCGGAAGTAAATGGCGATGATCCGGTCCCCATAGAAGGCGCGTTAAATGCGGGATCACAAGGCCAACGAAGCCGATCGTTCCAGACACAGCGACGGCTGCTCCAGTTAAAATGGAGCCACCGATCAGAATCCATAGTTTTCGTTTGGCGACATTGACGCCAATATGCTGGGCACGTTCTTCCCCAAATGACATGGCATTGAGCTCTTTTGTGCTAAAAAGGAGAATGCCGGAGCCAATGAGGAAAAAGGGAAGCATAATTCCGATATACTCCCACCCGCGCATCGACACACTTCCAAGAAGCCAACCGATGATCTGTCTTAATTCCTCTCCCGTTAGCGCGATCATAAGAGACAGCAGCGAGCCTAGGAACGAGCTAAAGACGATACCGGTGAGAATGATTGTCTCAACGCGCATCGAGCGTTCGATTTGTCGCGCGAAAAAGAGTACGAGAAAAATTGTCAGAATCGATGCGGCGATGCTCATGACCGGGAGTGTAAACATGCCGACAAACGGAATCGATAAGTTTAAAAAGAGCACGAGCACGGCGCCGACTGATGCACCTGATGAAACGCCGAGTACATACGGATCGGCTAATGGATTTCGTAGTAAACCTTGAAAGGCGGCTCCTGCTATCGCAAGAGACGCCCCCACAAGACCTGCTAAAATGACGCGCGGCAGGCGAATATCCATCACAATCGTCGTAAACATCGGATCCGTTTTTCCTAAGGAAGGAAGGTGAAGCACTTCTGTTCCGATTAATTTTAAAATCGTGAGCACCGGAACGGAAACGGTACCGATGGAAATGCCAAGTAGCATGGCGACGATTAATAGCGCTGTGGCAATCGGGTAGGCAATGAAGCGTTTATTCAGCAAAAACATCCGGGTAAACCGCTTTTGCAAGTTCCTCTACTCCTTCAACAAGACGAGGGCCTGAGCGCGTCACGAGGTCAGAGTGCACATCGACAACCTGCTCTTCTTTCACAGCCGTTACGTCCTGCCAGCCGTCGCGGCTTAACACTTGCTTGATCGGATTCTCTGTATAATAACCGTACGTTGTGATGATCACGTCTGGGTTTGCTTTAATGATCGCTTCTTGATCAATTTGATTCCAGCCGTCCTGGTCATGCGTCACGTTCTTGGCGTGAATCATTGTCAGCATGTCATCCATGAACGTGTTTTTTCCTGGGGAGAAGATCTCCGGTGCAGGTGCAACTTCAACAAAGACGTTTTTCTCATCGTCTTCGCTGATGCTTTCCGCTTTTGCTTGAATGTCTTCAAGCTGCTGCTTCATGTCACTAATGGTTGTTTCAGCTTGTTCGGTTTCTCCTGTAGCTTGTCCAATCATTTCGATCGAATCATACACGCCGTCAAAGCTTGTCGCGTCGTTCACAACGAGAACAGTGATACCTGCGTCTCGAAGCTGTTGAAGACCGGCTTCTGAGTTATGCGCGCTTGAGCCGTGGGCAAGTACAAGATCCGGCTTCAGTGAAATGATTTTTTCAACGTTAAATTCCATGCCGCCAATTTTTTCAATGTCAGCCGTTTCTTCGGGATAGTTCGCAAAATCAGAAACACCGACTACTTCTTCTCCTGCGCCAAGGTCGAAGAGAATTTCCGCGTTACTTGGAATGAGGGAGACGATTTTCTCAGGATCTTTCTCGATCGTGACTTCCTCATCGAGCGCATCGGTAATGGTTACCGGGAAAGCGCTATCTTTTGTAGATTCAGCTTGTTCCGTTGAAGCAGTTCCATCATTTGTTGCACTGTTTTCCTCGTTTGCACCGCAACCTGCGATGATGCCTGTCACGAGAAAAAGGAAAACGAGTAGTGAATAAAGCTTTTTCATGTGTGTTTCTCCTCCTGTAGTGTGATGTCTCTAAACTAAAAAAAATCCCCACGCCGGAGGGCATGAAGATGGTCGAATGGAAGTAACGGTCCATAAAGGCACCTGAATCCGTTCGCACATCCCTATCCTCGTAGGCTGTTCGCGCTTGATTCAGGCAGGTCTCCTGGCTCATGGTTATCGCGTGCTGCTCCTTCCCATTCGTTGTGCGAACAGTGGATGCTGCAGCAAGCGACCATTTACAGTGGCGGGACCGCGCTGGAATTGCACCAGCTTCCCTATTAAGTCTTTATTGAAAAGACACCTGAATCGATCACTATGAAATTTCGTAACACGTTCATTATACATGATTGTCTGAGTGGGGGGAACTGTTGTCTTTTTTGGGGGTCAGGCTCCTCCCTGGCACCGCACGACTTTCTTACTATCTTCTCTTCGTTAAGAAATACAAAAACCAGACAGCATGGTTTTGCTCATCTAAAGCTGCTCCAGTAAAGGCCTCTTTGATAAAAGGATTATTCGTTTGATCGGCCACTCTTCGATAGAAATCGGCTGCGTTTTGCTCATCGTTCAGAGAGGCATCAAGGCCCGCCCAATAGTTTGTCGGACATTCCTCGGTTAGCTGAGGGGAAGGCTCTTGACCCGTCAGTTGGGTGTAAATGGACTTGAACAATTTAAAGTGTCTTTTCTCGTCTTTTCGTATTTCAAGGATACGATTTCGCTCCGTTTCATTTGGAGCGAGCTGAGCTAACTTTTTGTAACACTGAATGGCGCTATATTCTCCGTTAATGGCCGTCGCAATGTCTTCTTCGAGGGTGCGATAGTATGGGTACATGATCGAACTCCTTTTGGGGATGTGATAGGCACAGTATATGGGAGGGGGGTCAGATTCGAGCCTGACCCCCTTCGTTTTCGTTCACATCGATCACCTCTCTCTGTCATCGCTTCGAAGGGAATTTCGTCCATGCAAAAAGCAGCAAAAGTGTCTTTGCATCGAGGACACTTTTGCTGCTTTTGTCTTTTTGTGGGGTCAGGCTCGAGCCTGACCCCACCACTCAATAAAATACTTACACATTCTCCTGCTTTAACGTATCCACAATATTGTTCTTCTCTAATTTCTTAATCGAATAGAACATGGCGGCTCCGACGATGATGAAGATCGCGATGATAACGAAGAGAAGACTCATCCATGGAAGGGTGAACCCATAGACAAACGTACTTCTAAATGAGAGGTACATCAGGAACATGAGAGCAATGCTGATTGGAATTCCGTAGAGGATTGCTTTCATGCCATAGAAGATGCTTTCATAGTTCATCATTTTATTGAACCCTTTGGGGGTCATCCCGACGGACTTTAGCATCGCGAATTCTCGCTTACGCAGAGAAATGCTTGTCGAAATCGTATTGAAAATATTTGCGATAGAGATCAGGGAAATTAACGAAATAAAGCCATATGTGAACACCGACATAAACAGAATCATCTGCTTGTCACGCTGTCTACTTTGGAAAACATTATAGACACTCAGATTCGTTCCTTTCTCATCTTCAATCGCTTCTTGTGTTGCCATTGGATCTGAGCTATTCATGTAGAGGTAAGTTTGGACGTCTTCTTGGAGGTCTTTATCGATCAACTGATTCATTGTTTCCTCAGACACAATGACGTCAACTCCACCGGCGCTCGTCGTACTCACTCCCATTGGCACCTCATCTGTTAACGCGCCAACCTCGACTTTGTTCCGGAACGTTTCTTCTTCTGTTTCATAGTTCATCGTATATAGGTCGATGCTTTCTCCAGCTTCAATGTTAATAGACTTGCTTTCCTTAAATTGACCTGTCTCTTGATCCAAATAAGAGATGGTCTTAATGACAATGCCAGTTGGTTTCTCTGAAGCCTTGAGCTCCTCTGCATCAACGCCAACTTTTTTCGCATAGTCCTGAAAACTTTGCTCTTCCAATCCATGCAAAACCATGTAATATGGATATTTTCCATCCTTGAGAAGGCTCTCATCCTGCGGAACATTTTCTTTTAAAGCTTCAGGGATCGCGTCTTGATCGACATACGTGTTGACGCTCAATTCTTTCATGATGCTAGATTTCGTTATATTCTTAAGTCTTGTATAAGGCTCAAGGTCCCTTTCATCTACTCCGCTTCCCCATACTTGAATATCAAAATTAATGTTTTGCTGAGATAGCTCAACTGATTTTTCTAAATTCGACGTAAAATAGGACACAGATAAGAACAGGATAATGCTGATCACAAGTGAAAACACGGTCACCTGATACCTTCTTTTATTCCGTTTTAAATTCTTTAAGCCGATTTCCGCTTCAATTCCAAATAATTTTCGAACCAGCTTTGACGTTTTGACAGTTTTTCCAGTTAGCTTGATATCCTGCGTTTGTCGAATGGCATCAATGGCAGAAATCTTTGATGCTTTTCGAGCTGGTAAATAGGATGAAATAAAGATCGTGATGATTGAAATCACGCAGGCGATGAGAATGGATAGCGGTGTCACGACGACTCGAAACTTCTCGGAAATGCCGAGAGCTCCATCGAGAAATCCGTTAATGAACATGAACGTAGCCGCTATTCCAGCAAGTCCAGCAAGAATACCAAGCGGAATACTGATTAAGCCAATCATCGCTCCTTCAAAAAAGACCGAAGTTTGCTTTTGACGTTTCGTTGCTCCAACACTCGACAGCATGCCTAAATGTCTAGAGCGTTCGGAAACGCTAATCGCAAATGCATTGTAAATCAACGCCACGGACCCAATAATGATGACAGCCATAATAATACCTGATAACAGGAGCATTGTTTTTAAGAGGTTATCATTATCCGTCACGCCATAGTAGCGAAGCAGTTCATCATTGAACGTGACGTTTTCAATATTGTTTTGTTTCGCAAGCGTTTCTGCATGTTCATAAAGAGATCGTTTCACTTTGTTCAAGATCACAACGGCATTAACGGTATCCTTGCTATTCATGAGGTTTTGGTCGACGTAACTAATCGCTGTATAACCAGGTGCCCACGGTTGTTCCCATGTAGGACGTTTCATTGTTCCTACAATGGTGTACGTCTTTGATTCCTTTTTTTCAAATGCCTCACTTGTGCCTTCCACATCCTTTTGCAATGGATCATTTTGAGAAAACGGCTGTGCCTCGCCTTCCATCTGACGTTCCCCGATGTCTAACGTAAGCTGATCGCCAATGCCTTTTTTCATGCCAGAGTTTGCGGCAATATCTTCCGACAAGACAATTTCATTGTCATTTTTTGGCAAGCGTCCTTCGCTAATTTCGATTGGAAAGTTGTTAAATCCTTGCTCATTGTATTCTTTAATAAATAAATAAGGCTTGCTTTCATTTTGTGGTTTGTCTAATTCGGCATACCCTAAATCATTGGCAAGAATCAAACGACTGGTCGCTTCGTCACTTTCAATCGCCTCAATTTGATCCGTATCGACGTTTTTATATTGGACGTGCCATTCGCCGTCGGTGGCGATCGACTGTCGTTGCAGGAGATCCATGAATGAGACGCCAAGCGTGGCGACCGCTGTCACCATCGCGACAGAAATAATGACGCCAATGATCGTCACGAGCGTCCGCCTCTTGTTTTCTTTTAAATGCCTGACAGTTAATTTGTTGACGATGTTCATGGACGAATCACCTCGTCTTTGGCAATCCTTCCATCTTCAATGGAAATAACGCGATCAGCTTGCAACGCGATGCGTTCATCATGTGTAATGACAATCAGCGTTTGATTATACGTTTTATTAAACATTTTCAGTAATTCCATAATTTCGCTGCTGTTTTGACTATCCAGATTTCCGGTCGGCTCATCCGCGAGCATAATCGACGGATTACTAATGAGCGCTCTTCCAATGGAAACCCGCTGCTGCTGTCCTCCAGATAACTGGTTTGGCAAATGGCCCAGTCGATTTTGCAGGCCAAGCGTGTTGACGATATTCTCCAGCTGTTTCGGATCAACTTTATGTTCGTCTAATAGCATGGGAAGAGTAATATTTTCTTCGACAGATAAGATTGGGATTAAGTTATAAAATTGATAAATCAGTCCAATTTGTCTTCTTCTAAAAATGGCCAGCTGCGTTTCATCTAGCTCATAAATATTTGTGTTATCAACAAGAACATTGCCGCTTGTCGGTCGATCCACACCGCCAAGCAAATGCAGCAACGTTGATTTTCCTGAACCAGATGGCCCAATAATGACCACAAATTCTCCTTTTTTGACTGTAAACGAGACATCATCGAGCGCCTTCACGGCCGTTTCTCCTTTACCGTACACTTTAGACAGATTTTCTATTTTTAAAATATCCATTGCAGATTCCCCCATTAATTTGTTGTACCTTTAGTCTATCTGCCTAAAATGACGGTAAAGTGACTCTTAAGTGACAGTTTGGTCACCTGGCTCTTTTTAAACCACTTGCTTGTAAAACTTGATCGTAAACTCGGTGCCTGCGCCTTTCTCACTTTTTACTTCAATATCACCATTCTGGCTTGTCACAATGCTATATGCCATCGCAAGACCGATGCCAACACTGTCATCACCAGCGTTCTTTCCCCTGTAAAACCGCTTAAAAATATATGGGAGATCTTCTTTCGGAATGCCGTCTCCATTGTCAGCAATCGTCATTTCTGTATAGAGCGGATTATCGGTATAGGAGATGGCAATCGTTCCTCCTTCTTTGGTATGCTCGACGCAGTTTTTCAATATATTTAGGAGCGCCTCAGCCGTCCAATTGAAATCACCAACAAACGAGACCGCGTCATCTCCCGTGATCGTGAGAGTTTGCTGTTTAATATCGACTGGAATGAGGATAGGCTGAACGGCCTTCTGGATCACCTGGCGCGGAGAAATGTGCTCTTGTTTAAACGTAATTGTCCCGGCATCGATCTTCGATAATTTTAATAAAGAAGAAACGAGCCATTCAATTCTTTCTAATTGAACGCGAATGTTCGTCGTGAATTCGACCCGCTTCTTCTCATCTAAATTCGGATCACTCACTAAATCCACCATCACCAGCATGGAAGTCAGCGGGGTTTTAAGCTGATGAGAAATGTCTGATATGGCGTTCATTAGTTTCACTTTGTCTTCCTGTAAATGGCCGTGCTGCTCTGAGAGCATCATGGTCACTTTATAAATGTCATTCTTTAAAATGCTAAGCTCGCCCTCATGATTGTTTCTGACATCTAAGGTGTAATCGCCATTACTAATTTGCCTTAAGTAGCCCGAAAGCTGCTCAATTTCGCGGTAGCGCCATCTTGTGAAAAGCACAAAGCTACCGACAAGCAGGATCGAAGTAATGAAGGTGAAGAGCGCCGCGCTAACAGAGAGTGTAAACGCAGCAAGTACGGTGGCGAGCACAATAATCCCTGAAAGAATGAGAATAAAAAGTTGAATTTCACGATTACGCCACACCTTAATCACCCACCTTATACCCTAAACCACGAACGGTTTTAATGATTTTTGGGCTTTGTGCGTTGTCCTCCAGCTTTTCTCGGAGACGCTTAATGTAAACTGTTAACGTATTGTCGTTCACAAAATCACCAGCCACATCCCAGATCCGCTCTAGTAGCTGATTTCTCGTTAAAACTTGGCCAACATGATTGGCGAAAATAAGGAAAAGCCTGTACTCGAGAGCCGTGAGGAGCACTTCCTCTCCTTTTTTGTATACCTTCCCTTCGAGCATATTGATCCGAATATCTTCGATCGTAATGATGTTTGTTGACTGTGGCTGTGGCTGCTTACTGTAACGACGCAACACCGACTTAATTCGTGAAAGCAGCTCACGAATGCGAAACGGCTTTGTGATGTAATCATCCGCCCCCATATCAAGACCCATCACCACATTCACTTCATCATCAAAGGCTGTCAGAAAAATAACCGGAACGTCCCGACGTTTCTTCACAAACTCACACAGATCATACCCACTCCCATCTGGTAAGGATAAATCAAATAAGCACAAATCGATTTTATGTAATTGCTCCGTAAGCACGTTCCTTGCCGATTCAGCATCATGGCAAACAATCGTCTCATACCCCTCGTTTTGCAAAGAATATTCAAGCCCTGTCGCAATCGTTTTATCATCTTCAACCATTAAAAGTTTCAACTATAAGCACCTCACTTTGGTTTGTTCTTTGATGGGGTCAGGTTCGAACCTGACCCCTTACTTTACCAATCCCTTAAAACCCTCTACTCATAAGGCTTCGAAGCACTGAGTGCTTTTATACAATCTGAAAAGCGTCCCTGTAGGAGGAACACTTTTTACGTTTTGTCATTTGAGGGGGTCAGGCTCGAGCCTGACCCCCTGCCCTTCTCCCTCACTTTCAATTGTACAATATTTACATCACATATCCATTTGTACTTCACAAAAAAAGCCGTCAGTGACTCACACAAGGTGAACCACTAACAGCTTCTATTATCTATCCCTACTTCGCTTCCTCAACCATTTCTTTCAAATCCTCGATCGTCTGCCCTTCAAACGGTTCACCGTTTACGAATAGCACAGGCGTGCCGCTGACGTCTAGATCCTTCGCACGTTTCAGGTCGTACTCCACTGCCTCTTCTCCTGCACCATCTTGAAATGCGGTAAGTACTTGCTCTGCTTGTTCTTCATCAGTGATTTCTTTCAACGTTTCGACGAGGTAATCTCCTGTATAAATATCCTCCTGCTCCGTTCCTTCCGTTTGCTTTTCGTACATTAAGTGATGAAATTCCCAGAAAACATCGTTGCCCAGCTCTTGGTACACGACTTCGGCAAATTCCGCCGAGCGATTGGAATCCACATTAATAAACGGATAGTTGATGAACGTAAATTTTATATCGCCTGTTTGGATGAGCTCCTGATCAATTTGTGGAAAGAAGGATTGCTCGAACGCTTTGCAGTAAGGGCATTTGTAATCACCAAATTCAATCACTTCCACCTTGGCCTTTTCATCTCCAAGAAAAGGCTGGTTCATTGCTTCTTCACTCAATCCGTTTGAATTAGAACCGCTCGCCATTACGATCACAATGACAACCACCACAGCTACCGCAGCCGCTAATCCGTACATCCACGCTTTTGACTTCGTTGTTGGGTTCTTCTTTTTATTTTTCGAATTTGCCATTATCCTTGTACCCCTTTCGATTCTTTTGAAAAAAGTTTGCTGTCGACAGAAATGGTTCCGCCACCGCTTATGAGGAGCGCAAGTGACATACCAAGAAGCGCGAGATCAAGCTCATAGCCTCCAATAAATCCGGTTCCGCTTTTTACAGTCACAATCGCGCCAAGCATAACGACGATAAAAAATGCCGCGACAACACGCGTTCCTAGTCCTAAGATCATGAGAATACCTCCGATCAGTTCAATCGTAGCAACGACGTAAGCTAATCCCCCACTGATCCCAATGCTCTCAAAAAATCCTGCAGTATTCTCGATCCCACCTGCAAACTTATCAAATCCATGAACAGTAAATATGAGGCCAAGCGCAAGACGAAGGACGATCAGGCCGGCGTTCGATGATAATGTCATAGCTGAATTCTCCTTTTTACACTACATCACGTAGTGTTTATATCCGAAAAAGAATTAGGGTGTCGCCATTGTAAACATGACGGTTAACCCTAAGACGATATAAATCGAATAGACTATGGTTCCTACTGGTAGCGTAGCGTGAACTTCTTTCTCAGGAGAAAGAATGTGCTGAATGCGATCGTTGACCGACGTATCGGCAAACGAAACGGCAAAAGCGTGGCGCAACCGGTGTTCATTTTTTAATAATTTTAAGAGCGCACTACTCAGGTCGACCACATTATTCGTTTGTTGCATCGCAAATCGATCGGCCTCAATTTCTCTAAGTGTTTGATAGTGTTTCGATACCCATTTGAGAATCGGCACATACCAAAGCGAGGTAAAGAGAAGCGTGATGAAAAACTTTTTTAACGGGTCGCGATGCTGCTGATGAAACTGTTCATGACAAATAACAGCGCGAAGCTCTTCTTCCGTCAGCATGTTTACAAGCGCCGTTGAAAGAACGATTTTTGGTTTTATGAAACCATATGTAAGGGCGATTGGTGCGTCGCTTATGATCACATTAAGCGAATGACGCAGGTCAAATTGCTCAATGATGTGGTTTGTCATTGACTCATCCGAGAGCACGGTCAAGCGCTTTGAAAAAGTAACGTAGCGCACGATTTGCTTGACCAGTGTGATCAAAACAAGCCCAACTGTTGAAAGAATGAGCATTTCTAGCATCACGTTCATCGATGATATCCCGATCGCTCGAAACAGATTGTGACACGCTTCAAGAACGGTGAACATCAGATTCCAGTTTGAGAAAAGATGAAGACTGTACATCGCCATTTGAACGATCAGAGCGGCAACGAGAAAAAAAGACAGCGTAAAAACGAGTTCCGGCCGTTTGATTTTCATCTTACTTCTCCTTTAACTGCTTGATTTTTTGCTCAAGCTTTTCAATCAGAACGGGATCCGCTTCCTCAAGGGCATCAAGCATGTGATTCACAGCAAGTGGACCGAACTCATCCATTAAATCTTGCGTGAGCTCCTTCGACTGCGTTTGTAAAAATTCTTCCTTAGAAAATAGCGGCTTGAACATCGAGGTTCGCTTCTCTACCCTCTTCTCTAGCACTCCTTTATCCACGAGACGGTTCATTACCGTCATCACCGTGTTAAAATTCGTGCTCTTTTCCTCATCAAGCTTTTTCTTCACATCTTTAATCGACATCTCAGGTCCATTCCAGAGAATATCCAATATCTTCGCTTCAAGCGAACCAAAGAAGCGATTCAACCCTGTTTCATTTGTCTTGAACTGCTGAATTTTCATCGCGTCCACCTCACACTACATAGTGTAGTTTAAAAGGTTTAAAGGGTCAAGAGGCATTGGGAGTGTTCTTTAAGGGGGGACAGCTGTGTGTAAAGGGGGTCAGGCTCGAGCCTGACCCCCAAAAGCAAAAACAAAACCTATTTTCCTATTAGCCCTCTCTTCTTCCTCTCTTCTTTCATAAGCTAGTAGCATCAAATAGCATCACTATGTATGATTCTGTGAACGAGCAAGAAAGGAGAAAATAGATGATTGAACCACATGGCGGTCACTTAGTGAACCGCATACCTTGTGAAGAGGATCGACTAGCGCTTCTTGAGAAAGCTTCCATGTATCCAGCGATTACGTTAACTCCATGGAATCTATCTGATTTATATATGATCGCAATCGGGGCCTTCAGTCCGTTACCTGGCTTTATGAATCGAACCGATTACCAGCACGTTTTAACAAATATGCGGCTCGCAAATGGGACAATCTGGAGCTTGCCCATTACGCTTTCCGTTTCAGAAGAAGTACGTGACCAGATTTCTTTTAGTCCTACTGTTTGCTTAAAAGGAGAAGACGGCGAGATCTACGGATTATTGGAATTAGAAGATATTTTTGAAACCGACAAACAGGAAGAAGCGCAATTGGTCTATGGAACGAACGATCCAGCTCATCCTGGTGTCCAAAAAACGTACGAGCAGCCTGCCTTCAATCTTGGAGGACCGATCACGCTTCTTCAGCATCCTAAGGCGCTTCAGGACCATTTTCAAACGCCAGCTGAACTGAGAGAATCCTTCAAACAACGAGGTTGGAAAACGATTGTGGGTTTTCAAACGCGCAATCCGATTCACCGCGCCCATGAATACCTTCAAAAGACGGCACTCGAAACGGTGGATGGTCTTCTAATCCATCCGCTCGTAGGGGAAACGAAGAAAGATGATATACCTGCTGACATTCGCATGAAAAGCTATCGATCTCTTTTAGAAAACTACTACCCGACCGATCGCGTCATTCTTTCTGTTTTTCCTGCCGCCATGAGGTATGCCGGTCCGCGCGAAGCCGTTTTTCATAGTCTTGTTCGGAAAAACTTTGGCTGTACGCATTTTATCGTTGGTAGAGATCACGCAGGCGTCGGAGACTTTTACGATACGTTTGCTGCTCAGGCTATTTTTGATCAGTTTCCAAAGGATGAAATCGGTATTGAGATCATGGCCTTTGAACACGCTTTTTACTGTGAGAAATGCGGAAACATGGCAACGACTAAAACATGTCCGCACGATGGCGAATTTCACCTTCACCTGAGCGGAACAAAAGTGCGAGAGATGTTAAAAAATGGCCAGCACCCTCCAAAGGAATTTTCTCGACCTGAAGTGATCGATCTTTTGATCAAAGAGGTGCAACAGCATGACTCCGAAGACACCTAATGCTGGCATCCTACTCTCATCATGACTGCCTTTTATATTGTCATCATCACCATGGTCGCAATGCTCATCGGTCTTTTCTTTGAACTGGGACGGCCTGAGATGATTCTCGGTTCCGTTCTCGTTTTATTTCTTTTAACAGGAATCATTACCCCAGAGGAAGCGACGGTTGGATTTTCAAATGAGGGAATGCTTACGATCGCCCTTCTATTCATCATTGCTGGGAGTATTCAGCGGAGCGGCATTGTCGATCGAACATTTCAGCGTCTCTTAAAAGGGACGCAATCACCAAAGAAACGTCTTTCAAAATTGCTCATTCCTATTGCGATGATTTCAGCTTTTGTGAACAATACGCCGATCGTCATCGCTTCCACACCAATGGTGAAAAAATGGTGTATGGAAAACGGGGTTTCGCCTTCTAAATTTCTCATTCCACTTTCTTACGCTACGATTCTAGGCGGCACGATAACACTAATCGGAACATCAACCAATTTGGTTGTTCACGGCCTTCTTGTTGAAAACGGCTACGCTGGCTTTTCTTTTTTTCAACTTAGCGTGATTGGGATTCCAATCACATGTCTTGGACTTTTGTATTTGGTTATTTTTAGTCGTCACCTGCTTCCAGAGTGTCATCCTTCTCATCTCTCTGAGCCAGACCTGAAAGAATACACCGGTGAAGCGCTTATAACAGCACAATTTCCTTATATGGATCTTACGGTGAAAGAAGCCCAGCTAAGAAGCTTAAAAGGATTATTTCTCGTCAGCATTTTACGAAATGAACGCGTGATAGCGCCTGTATCTGGCAGCACGATTTTAAAGGAAGGTGACCGTTTGGTGTTTTGCGGTGACATTTCCACCATTACCGAACTGCAGCGGATGAAAGGACTGGAACTTCAAGAGAGTTCCGGCTCCTCTTTTCCAGCTCAACACCGGCTTGTTGAAGCCATTGTTACCCATCATTCGTCACACCTTTTTAAAAAAGTGAAAGACACCAATTTTAGAAGTCATCATCAAGCAGCGGTCATTGCCGTTCATCGGCATAACCAGCGTTTACAAACAAAAATCGGTGAGATTGTGTTAAAGCCTGGTGACGTGCTGTTAATGGTGGCTGGAGAAGCGTTTGATAAGAAAAACGATTTCTACGCCATTACGCCAATCGATCATAAGCTTTTGAACATACGAGATATTCGTATGGGCTGGCTATCGATCATATGGTTTGGAATGATGATTGCACTCGTCACGTTCAACGTTCTTTCGATGCTTACCGCGATGGCTTTGACCACTCTACTTCTCTTTTTAACAAAGCTTGTCACACCTGGTGAAGCACGTGATCTCATTCAATGGAACGTTCTCTTGATGATCGCCTGTTCGTTTGGGATTGGAACGGCTCTACTTAATTCAGGCGTCGCTGCTTCCATGGCTCATTTCTTAATTACGATCACCCACCCTTTTGGCCTTCTTGCTACGCTGCTCAGTCTTTATTTATTAACGAATATCTTTACCGAAATGATGACAAATAGTGCCGCTGCCGTCTTTATGTTTCCTGTCGCGATGGAGGTGGCACGAACGCTTGAAGTCGAACTCCTGCCACTCGCGATCACGGTTGCGATCGCTGCCTCCGCAAGCTTTATGACACCAATTGGCTATCAAACCAATTTAATCGTTTATGGCGCAGGCGGCTATCGGTTCCACGACTTTTTGAAAATTGGATTCCCTTTAACGGTAATCGTGATGGTCACCACTTTAGTCATTGTTCGATTTTATTTACTCGCTTAAGGAAAGGAGGATGATTTGATGGAAGAAAAACATATTACCTGGCACGAAGGAAGTGTGATAAAGCAGGATCGCGAAAAGATAAAGGGTCATAAAGGCGCCGTTCTCTGGTTTACAGGTCTTTCTGGATCAGGTAAATCGACGATAGCGGCTGAGCTTGAGAATGTTTTACACGCTGCAGGTGCGCATACGTACCGTCTCGATGGCGATAATGTGCGCCATGGGTTAAACAGCGACCTTGGCTTCAGCGATGGTGATCGGGTCGAAAACATTCGGAGAGTTGGTGAAGTATCTCGCCTATTTGTCGATGCTGGTCTCATAACCCTGACAGCCTTCATTTCTCCTTTTCAAAAAGACCGGGAGATGGTTCGTTCTCTGTTCAATGAGGGAGAGTTCATTGAAATATATGTGAAGGCTAGCCTTGAAGCATGTGAAAAACGGGATCCTAAAGGACTATATGCAAAGGCCCGAAAAGGAAAGATTCATCAGTTTACTGGTATCGACTCTCCCTATGAACCGCCAACTGCTCCTCATCTCGTTCTAGATACAGAAAAACTTACAATAGAAGAAGCCGTCCAGTTGATTGTGTCATATTTGCAGAAACATAAGTATTTAAAGAATTAAATACCAATACAATTACGTTCTTTTTGGTCAAAAAGTGCCATTAGATTATTTTAAAATAAGGAGGTTTTAAGTTTTGAGTCAGATTGTCATTCCACGCTTTTTCTTAAATTCAATTCCCAAAAGCGGTACCCATCTCTTAAAACAGCTGCTTCTTGGGATTCCTGGTATCCAATACAATTCTCAAATTGGGTTATACGAACATCTTCATTATCAGACTGATGAAACACTCCATCCAATTAAAAATCTTCCCCCACACTCTTTTGCAAATGGACATCTTCATTACTCAGTGGAATGGGAGAGGTTCTTCAACGAACTCAACATGAAACAGGTCTTTGTACTGCGTGACCCACGAGATGTATTGATTTCCTATGCTCACTTCATTCCTGGTACGCAAATCGACCATCTTTATCGTACTTTCACACAAGAAGGGTTCACACATCGTGATCGTATCAAGTTTCTAATCGAAGGAGGGTCAGTTTTAGAGAATGGAATGCCAGATCACCCAGGCATTCGAGAGTGGTATCAAAGCTTTTCAGGTTGGTTAAACCGTCCAAACGTGCACGCCATACGCTTCGAAGATATGATTGGTTCTGAACAAATGAAGCGGAAAACCACTAGCGATTTGCTTGATTTCTTATCTGATGGAGTTAACCTTTCCCATCATCGAGAAGACTGGATCACCGCAATGATTTCAAACATTCGACCAGAAGCTTCCGTTACTTTCCGCAAAGGAAAAAGCGGTGGATGGAAAGATGAGATGGATGACGAACTCAAAGCACTCTTTCAAGCATGTGCTGGAGATTTACTTGAACAATTAGGGTATGAGTAGGGATTTACTTTTACTTTATGCACGTCATCAATTCAAAGAGTCCTTCTCTGAGGGACTCTTTGCTTATTTTGTTTGTAAAGGGGGTCAGGCTCGAGCCTGACCCCCCTTCTGCTCTCTCTTCACTTTTTCGCCCATCATTTTCCTCTTCCTTTTCCCCCTTCAACCCCCACCAATCTGCCTTTTGTACTACTTTTCGGACAGCGCTTTCAATCATCAAAAAAAGTCCATTAACTGTTATTTATTTGTAATATTTGTCTTAATTCTTTTCTCGAAATTGAACAAACCCTTATGAAATATAGAAACTTTTATTACAAAAGTGTTGAAAATTCCAAAAAGATGTTTGAAAAATGTCTCTTTTAAGATTTTTGCGGATTTGTGATGGTTTCAAGGGCGTCCGACCGAGGTATATTCCGAATTAATCAACGTTCAACTCTACTAAAAAAATCCAGTTCAAAAGTCTCATACCAACTATTTACGGACAAAGGAGTGAAAACATGGGTATTCAAAAAAGTGCTGATAGTTCGAGTTTAGCGGAAGTGATTGACCGTATTCTCGACAAAGGAATTGTGATTGATGCATTTGCGAGAGTCTCTCTTGTTGGGATTGAAATTTTAACCATTGAAGCCCGCGTGGTCATCGCAAGTGTGGATACATGGCTTCGATATGCAGAAGCCGTCGGGTTACTTCGAGACGACGTGCAAGAAGAAGGTCTCGCAGAGCAGCAAGATCGCTCACCACAGTTCAGTATTTAAATTTGTTCTTACCTATCAAATAGAAGCGAGGGAATAATATGAGTGAAAATGAAGTCAATCATACAAGTGGCAAAATCTTATCCCAGCCGTCAAATGGGGAACAAGAAGAAACAAATGAGCGCTCGTCGATGAATTTGGCGATCATCGGTGGGGTCGTTGGAGCCGGTGTCGGTCTACTTTCGAGTCCTGGGACAGGAAAAAAAGTGCTGGATAGTCTTGGCAAATCGGAAGCCGTCCGCAATGCCGGACAAGAATTAAGACGGTCCGCTCAGGAATTCATTACTGAACAGGCGCTCATTACGTTAAGACAAACGGCGACTGGCTACATGAGTAAATACGAAGGGCGACTCCTCCCTGGGTCGAAAAAAGGGAACAGCGAGCAACAACAAGCGAACGATGAAGTTGCCGCTTCCTCCTCCAATGAGGAAATTGATGAAATTAAAGAAGAAAACAAGCAGTTAAACGAACGATTAGATCGTATAGAAAACATGCTTTCTAGCTTAGTAGATTCAAAATAACAGACCTCCCTTAAGGGGGAATTCGATGAGTATCGGTAAGAAAATTGCAAAGAAAGTGGCAGAGCATACGCCTGATCCTCTGAAAGAAAAGGTGATCGACAAAGCGAAGGAAAAGTTCGCTGATGATATGCGCGATCACGTGGAGGAAGGTGTCCATTCAAAGGTAAATGACGCTTCTGAGAAATTACAGAAAGCGAAAGAAGAGAACGCTGAAAACGTTCATTCTAAAGCGGAAAATGCGAAAGAGAAAGTACAAGATGTGCTTTTATCGGTACGTGAAAAGCTCGGAAATGCAAAAGAAGCCGGCGAAGAGTTCCAGGAAAAAATGTCCGATTCTGATCAGAAAAAGACAAAAGTGAAAGGCGTTGGAAGTCTTAAAGGTGTGAATGATATCAAAAGTTCACTCGACATTAAAAGCTCGACAGAAATCAAACGCTCGGAAAACATTAAATCCTCAAAAGACATTAAACGAATCACATCTTAGAAACGAAAGGAGAATGATGATGGCTATTCAGAAAAGTGCTGATAGTTCGAGTCTTGCTGAAGTAATCGACCGTATTCTTGATAAGGGGATTGTCATTGACGCCTTTGCGCGCGTCTCTGTTGTAGGAATTGAAATTCTCACAATTGAAGCCCGTGTCGTCATTGCGAGTGTTGATACGTGGCTCAGATACGCTGAAGCTGTTGGGCTCCTCCGTGATGACGTGCAAGAAGAAGGTCTCGCAAATCAGCCCAATGAACGCAACGCCCAATTTAGTCTTTAATTGAAATTAAATGTGAGGTGGTCTTTCCACCTCCCCTATTAAACTAGGAGGATCCTATGGAAATCAAAGAAGTGATGAGTCAAGTCGCAGATTTTTTTAACCAGCATGTGGCTCCTCTCCATAAGATCACTTCCGTCGAAATGAACGAACATGAAGGCTGGAAAGTCATTGCGGAAGTGATTGAAGAAAAGGAATACATGAAAAAGTATGCAAAAGACGAAATGCTGGGAACGTATGAAGTGCTCTTAAATAATGACAAAGAAGTGGTCTCGTTTACAAGACGTGACGTGCGCTATCGAAGTGCAATCGGACAAGAAATGTAGGCGACGAGCAGGAGGGTTGTGATGTGACCGTTTTAACAAACCATAAGAAAAAAGATAAACGAGCACTCATACAGGATGATGAAACGAAGGAACTGCTCTCACGTTCCCTTCAATACTTGAAAGCCGGCTATCCTGTCCACTATATCGGTCCATCTGGCGCTGGGAAAACGTCTCTTGCTCTTGCCTTAGCCAAAAAGCGCAATCGACCGGTGATGCTCATTCACGGAAATCATGAATTAAACAACAAAGATTTAATTGGGGATTTCACTGGCTATACAAGTAAAAAAGTGGTCGATCAATACGTCCGCTCTGTTTATAAGAAAGACGAAAGCGTCACGGAAACATGGCGGGATGGGCGTTTGTTGGAAGCTGTCAAAAATGGCTATACGCTTGTCTATGATGAGTTTACCCGTTCGCAACCAACAACAAATAATCTTTTTCTTTCCATTCTTGAAGAAGGCATTCTCCCATTATACGGCTCCAAGCTAACGGAACCTTTTATCCGCGTCCATCCCGCATTCTCGGTTATTTTCACAAGTAACCCCGCTGAATATGCGGGGGTTTATCAGACGCAAGATGCCTTGCTCGACCGGTTGATTACAATCAACGTCGATTACAAAGATGCTGAACGAGAAGCGCTAATCGTATCGGAAAAGGCGAATCTCGTCATGCCCGAAGCACGTGCAGTGACCAACTTGATTTCAGTGCTGCGCAGTCACTGTTCCACTGGGCAAGGTCCTAGTTTACGCGCATCCATTATGATCGCCACGCTTGCGATTGATTCTGATATTCCGATCGACGGTGAAAACGCTGATTTTCAACGTCTCTGTCTGGATATAACCGCTCATACGATGAGTGAATGCATGGAAGAGAAGCAAGACTCGGTAGAACAAGTGATTATTGAAGCGTGTGAAAAGATGAAGGTTGTTGAGGAATAAAGGAGTGTCAACGATGAGTGAAGCAGAAACAACAGGAATCTACATTTTTTGTGCTATTCAAACGGATCAAGAGGATGATTTCGGAACGGTTGAACTTGAAAATGAAACGCGTGATCTTTTCACGATTCGCTATAAAGATGCCGCGATGGTAGCCGCTGAAGTACCGATGAAAATCTATCATCCTAAGAAAGGTAATCTCTTATCCCACCAGAATGCCGTTTCTCAAGTGATGAGTCAGAAAGATACGGTCATTCCAATTAGCTTTGGGAACGTATTTAAATCGAAAGATGATGTGAAGGTACTCCTCGAGAATCTCTACCCACAATTCGTGAATCTTTTTCCAAATATTAAAGGCAAAATCGAAGTGGGATTAAAAGTAATGGGTAAGAAAGAATGGCTTGAAGCCGCTGTGAACGACAATCCAGAGGTTGAGAAAATGGCAGCATCGGTCAAAGGTAAATCAGAAGCAGCTGGCTATTATGAACGCATTCAGCTTGGAGGAATGGCGCAGAAGTTCTTCGCCTCTCTTCAAAAAGAAATTGAACAGGAAATCTTCGTTCCATTAGAAGAAACAGCCGAGGCAGCGAAAGTGAATGACCCCCTTGGTGAAAAAATGCTCTTAAATGCTTCCTTTCTCATTGACCGTGATCGCGAGGAAGCATTTGATCAGAAAGTAAATGATGCTCATGAAAAGTGGAAGGACAAAGTCGATTTTAACTATACCGGGCCATGGCCGGCCTACAATTTTGTCAACATTCACTTAAAGGTAGAAGAAGCGTAATGATACACAAACTGGTTACCGCGCCTTTTGATCTTGTCATTAAAGTCGGTGAAAAAATCAAAGAAGAAGCAGATAAAGAATTATACGATCTTCCCACCATTCAAAAGAAGTTGATTCAGCTTCAGATGATGTATGAGCTTGGCGAACTACCAGAAGACGCTTATACGGAAAAAGAAGAAGAATTGCTGTTGCGATATGAAATCGCAAAGCGCCGAGAAATGGAGCAATGGGAAGAATTAACGAAAAAAGATGGAAGGTGACGATATGGGGGACCTCCTCTACTTATACGGTTTGATCCCAACACATGAAGCCACTCACCCCCTCCCTTCTATAAAAGGGTTTGATGGTGAGCATGAGATCTTTATGCTTCCTAAAGATGACGTGACAGCGATCGTTTGTCACCTGGATCACACGGCCTATTCAGAAGAAACGATTAGCGACAAAATCAACAATGATATGGAATGGTTGCAAGAAAAAGCGTTTCATCATCACGAAACGGTTCAAAAGCTCGCAAAGCAGTATACGACCGTCCCATTAAAATTTTGTACGCTCTATAAAAATGAAGAAAGTTTACGAGAAACAGTTGAAAAAAACATGGTAAAGCTGAAGGAAACGTTTGACCTTCTTGATGGAAATGAAGAATGGAATCTTAAAATCTATTGCGATGATGAGCAGATTAAGCAGCAAGTAAGTGAAAGCAATCCGGTCATTAAAGCGAAACGAGAAGAAATTAGTGCTTTACCTCGTGGCAGACAATTTTTCGAGAAAAAGAAAATGGACGAGCTCATTAATCAAGAACTTGAAGATGAGAAAAATCGTTTCTGTGAAGACATTCATGAAAAGCTTAAGAGCGTTTCTCTCTTCGGCAGTATTAAGAAAACCTGGGGTAAGGATGTAACGGGCCGCAAGGAAAAGATGGCGTGGAATAGCGTCTTCCTCCTCCCTACGTCTAACGTTGAGCAGTTTTTAGGCAACGTCGAGCAATATGATGGAGACTTTCAGGAAATTGGTTGGAAGTTTGAAGTATCTGGACCGTGGCCACCCTACCATTTTTCTAGCTTTTCTTAAAGAAGACAGTGAGGATGAATTTCCATGACGGTACGAGAAACGATTGAAAACAAAGACATCGCCTTAATCGATATATTAGATGTCATTCTTGATAAAGGGGTGGCGATTAAGGGAGACTTAATCATTTCCATTGCCGGAGTTGATCTCGTCTACCTCGACTTGCGCGTGCTGATTTCTTCTGTTGAAACACTCGTTCAGCACAAACAAGGTACGCGAAACACGATTAATTCAGAGCAATTTGATCGAGATAGGGAGGCATTGGACTATGCAGCAACACAACCCGACGAGTGGTCGCATCAACGTTGACCCTGATAATGCCGAGCAAGGAATCGCCCAGCTTGTGCTTACCGTCGTTGAACTATTGAGACAAATTGTGGAACGGCATGCGATGAGACGCGTCGAAGGCGGTACCTTAACCGATGAGCAAGTTGAGAACCTTGGCGTGGCGTTAATGAATTTAGAAGAAAAAATGGAAGAGTTAAAGGATGTATTTGGCCTTGATGCAGAGGATTTGAATATTGATCTTGGCCCCCTTGGCAACTTGCTTTAATTCGCTCCAGATAAAGGAGGCATTCAGATGGCTATTGAGCATCAGATGCAGTCAAATACGATTGTCGATGTATTAGAAAAAGTGCTTGATAAAGGTGTCGTGATTGCTGGAGACATTACGGTCGGGATCGCTGATGTCGAACTTCTTACGATTAAGATTCGCTTAATCGTCGCCTCCGTTGATAAAGCGAAGGAAATTGGCATGGACTGGTGGGAAAATGACCCCTACCTTAGCTCGAAAGCTGCCGATAACAAAACGGCCGCGCTTGAACAGGAAAATAAAAAGTTACAAGAACGATTGGACGCTCTTGAAAACAATGTAACTCAAAATCGTCTTAGCTTTGAAAAATAAACTATTGGAGGGATTTATCATGACAGAACAAAACACGAAAGTTGAAGGCCAGGATCAGCAACAGAATGGAACGGATAAGAAAAAGACGGGGATGAACGGCCCCCTTACAAGAACCGTTACCGGAAGTATTCTTGGTGCTACCGTTGGCTACCTCGCCACTCCAGAGAATGGGAAGAAATTAATTGGCAAAATTGATCAAGAAAAACTAAAAAACAAAGGAAAAGATTTTGGACGAGCAACGAAAGAAAAATCAAAGCAAGCTGCTGGCTCGATTCGAACTTCAACAGCTAATCTTTTTAAACGTGATAAAGAAGAAGATCAAGAAAATGAAGAGTTGAATGAGACGAATGAAACAATCCTCGCTTCTAATGAAGCAGCACCAACGATTGAAGCTGAAGAGCAAACTCAATCTGATCAGGAGCAGGATTCTTCTAACGAGGACTACAACTCGTTGAAAGAAGAAAATGAATCACTTCAAAATCGTCTTAGTCAGATTGAAGAAAAAATAGACCGCCTCACACGTGCCCTTGGGGAAGATGTTGAGGAGGAAGACGAAGACGAGGATGAGGATGATGAAGAAAGTAAACCTTCTTCAAAAAAGCAGAAACAGAAAACGTCTCGTAAAGCTAAGAATAAGAAAGACGATCTGGACGAAGACGATGAAGATCGTGAAGACGAGGAAGAAAACGAAACGAAAACACCTGGGAATAAGCAATTAAAAGCCGATACTGAAAATAGTGAAGAAGATGATGAGGATGACGAGGAAGATGATGAGGAAGAATCAGAGGAACCGAAATCCTCGTCCAACAAAAAGAAACGAAGCACTTCTCGAAAATCAAACAGTTCGAAAAAAACGAATGATAAAAACGATGACCAAAACCGTGAACGGGAGAAAGTAACGACACTTTCTAGTAATGACGACACGTCTTCTTAATCACCTGCCGAAAGGAGAAGTGAACATGGCTTCTGAATCAAGCAAAGATAGTATTCTTGAATTTTTCACACACGCATCGAACAAACATGATTTTGCGCTCGATATTACGTTAAATGTCAATGGCGCATTGATTACTGGAACAACGATTTCAGCAAAAGAATATTTTGATACGTTGAGTGATTCTATAGGAAATGGAAATGAAGTTGCTCAGAAATTAAGCGAAAAACTTGCAGATGCCGGACAGTCTCTAGAAGATACCGCTGACGCGCAAACCAATTTTATTCATTTAAAGAATACAAAGGTTTACCTTGGCGACAGCAAGCCTACGCCTTCACAGGGAAAGATCGTGTGGCGAGGAAAGTTAAGTGAAATCGACGGATTTTTCTTAGGGAAAATTTCAAATTCGAAATAGCATTGAACAGGGACAGAGAGGGCTTTTCGCCATTCTCTGTCTCTTTTTTCATAGAATTTCTTCAATCAGGGTAGCATACGAGTAACCAGACCTATAAAGGAGGAAACCGGTCATGACCATGAAACTCGTAACGATTGCTGCCTACTTGTATTTGCTTGCCTCTTCCCTTATTTTTTCAGGAGATATGGCAGGTGGAAATGATGTTCTCATTGCCCCTGCTGGCTACACGTTCGCCATCTGGTTCGTCATCTATTTGCTACTTCTTATTTCACTCGTTCGGCAGTTTACAGCAAGTGAGTGTGATCAGGTGCTTTATGTAAAGATCTCCTACCTTTTTGCTTCTAGCATGCTTTTATCAGGAACGGCACTACTTGTAAGTGAGTCGGTTGCGCTTTTGTTTATCGCCGGTTCATTGATTACACTCGCCATCCTTTACACAATCATCACGAAAAACCCTGAGCGCTCTTCTTTCTTCAGCGTGCCGTTCTCGTTCTACCTCGCCTGGACATCGATTGCTACGATCGTAGATGTGTTTGTTGTGGCAGAAGCAAATGACGTTGCGCTGATCTTTGGAATGAATGAGCTCGCCTGGACAATTATTATGCTCATCATCGGAGCAGGTCTCGCCGTCTACTTCAGCCTCTACAACGACGATTTGATTTATCCTATTGTGTTTTTATGGGGTTACTTTGGCATCTTTGTGAAAGACGATAAACCGGTGCAGTTAACGTATACGCTGAGTATATTGATTATTGGACTTGGTGTGTTTGTGATTTGGAAAGTCGTGCGAGAGGTGCGCGGGCGGAGGATGAGAGCAGAGGCGGTTTGATGGAAGTGGGAAGGTGTTGGTAGGGGGGTCAGGCTCGAGCCTGCCCCCCCTACCACTTCCATTGCCTATAACCGCTTACTGTATAAGGGATTGACTCTAAAACTGGCGCTCAAAAATGTGAAAAAGTGTCCTATGGTGGAGGACACTTTTAGTGGTTTTGTCTTTTTATGGGGTCAAGCACGTACCTGACCCCCAATCGATTCTACTTATTTATTCTTCATCAATGCCCCACAATTTTCGCTGCTTACTATCATTCGAATCAACCATAACCGTTCCTTTGCCATCCGTTTTCACTTTTTGGAGTAATTCTTCTCCGGTAAGCTTTTTGTATGTTTCATTTTGCTCCTTTACTACTTCTTGTAGCCGGATGATTTCCTTTTCCATTTCTTCTTCTGTCATGTTTTTATTTGCCAAGATAACCCCTCCTCGTTTTTATTCAAGCCTGCCTATATTGGACAGACTAAGTAGAAAAGCAATGCTTTTCTAAAATGGTTTGAACGAGCTGCTCGTCGCTTCCTTCCACACTCGTGACCCCATTCGTGTAGTAAAAGGAGCTTGCTTCTATATGATGAAACCCTTGTTCACTGAAGAGATAAACAGGGATATCTCGACCAAGCGCTATGCCAAGTTCAACATGTGTCCCCTTGCCACCTGGAAGTATGACAATCAAGAAATCAGCCTTTTTCACTGCCTGTAGTTCTGCTTCTCCAATAGAAGCAAGATCATCTATGCTAACCGCTTTTTCATTTTTCGTCCAATCGTATGTATGCTTGTAGCCGTAATTCTTCAGTTCAGTAGCGATTGCTTGCACGTGTTGTTTATTTTGGAAACTTGAAGCAATATAAAAATTCAATGGAGTTGTCACCCCTTTCGTAGTGAAACAAATGTCATTAAAGGCGGAGCCGTCTTTAACTGCCCCTGTTCCTTCCTGTTCATTCTTTCAACTGCTTGCCGCCAGCTGTTTTTGAATTTCTTTTTTTAACTTCCGTTCTTTCCGCTCTTCATACATGGGGGATCGTTTCATCTTTTTCATCCTCATCTTCCCTATTACATAGCGGACAGATGGATTCTCACGAACTAACTTGTCATATTGGGGCTTCTCAATAAGCTCTACAAACCAGCTGTATGCCATTAGTGAGGCAATATTCGCTTCGATTCGCTGGTCACTTGGGGGATCACCCCACCAAAATAAGTCCCCTGCTAATGCTAAAATCTCCAAAAACAATTCCAACTTCTCGCCCCCCTATTAAGTCCAGTTTAACGACTAATCTACATATAAGTACGAAATGGATCATTGAAATGTTTCAAACTAATAGGGAGAATAAAACAATCTGTCCTCAATATGTGGAATTTTTGGTTTTTTTGTATTTAAGAGGGGTCAGGCTCGAGCCTGACCCCCTAATCCTCTCCCCACACTTCATCCGGCACCAGGCTACCACCTGTTGCCCACACAAGATGAGTGCCAGGCAAACCCTTCCCTTCTTTCGCTGTAACTAGTGGACCACTCATCCCAGCGAGAGCGGAAGGTTCAAGCTTAATTCCTTCCGTTTCGTAAACCCATCGTAATTGTTCCTTCATCCGTTCATCAGTCACCGTGTAGACACCTTCAAGCATTGGTTGAATGACACGCCCAACGAAACCAGACGGTCTTCCTACTGCGAGACCATCAGCCGCTGTCTTATTGTCGATCCCGAAGTCTTGCACGGAAACTTGCTCATGCAAGCCTGTCATCAATCCAATAAGCATCGACGGTGAATGCGTTGGTTCGGCGAAGTAACAGTGAACGTGCTCCCCGAATACTTGATGAAGACCAAACGCAATCCCACCAGGCCCTCCGCCTACTCCGCATGGAAGATACACGTGTAGTGGATTTTCAGCATTCACTTTTATGCCTCGTTCTTCAAACTGTTTTTTCAACCGAAGAGCGGCGACAGCATATCCGAGAAAAAGGTCTTTCGAGTTCTCGTCATCAATGAAATAACACGTGAGCTTCTTCTCACACTGTTTTCGTCCCTCTTCTACAGCTGCGCCGTAGTCTGCCTGATGCTCCACCACTTGAACGCCTTTTTCACGTAAGAGATCTTTTTTCCACTGCTTCGCGTCACTCGACATATGAACAGTCACATTAAACCCAAGTTTGGCCGACATAATGCCGATGCTTAACCCGAGGTTTCCAGTTGAACCGACGGAGATCGAAAAAGCCGAGAAGAACTCGGTGAATTTTTTATCCGCTAAAATAGAATAATCGTCGTCCTTCGTTAAAATCGCATGGCCAAGCGCTAGTTTCTCTGCATGTTTGATCACTTCATAAATACCGCCACGCGCTTTAATGCTTCCGGCAATCGGAAGAATATCATCTCGTTTTAAAAGGAGGTCTCCCTGAATTTTGATCTTCTCTTCTTCTTCCAGCTTCTCTTTCATGTTGCTAATATCTGAGATTGGCGATTCAATGACTCCGTTCGTTTCTGGAAACACTTTGCGAAAATACGGCGCGAAACGCTTCATCCGAGCTTCTGCGTCCAGAATATCCGCCATCGAGATATCCGTTGTTTGAGGAATTTTTCCTTTTTGAGGATTTCTCCAGCAGACTTCCTCAAACTGAAGTAGCTCATCTAATAGAGGATGCTCACGTTTCCACTGTTCAAGAGATTTTCCAGCTATAGTCATGGATCCTTCACTCCTTTATTGTAATGGGTGACAAAGAGGGGTCTGCCCCCTTACCGCTAGTTAAAAACCCTCTGATCGAAATCAGAGGGTTTTTTTATCATTACTTTACCGCAAGATTAGCAAGCTCGGAATCCACTTGGATAGCGGCTTGTCCACCTAATAGAACAAAACGACTGAGTTGTTGGTCAACAATCGTGGTTTCCATCTGACTTGAAAGCTCAGATTTCTTTGAGAGGATTAATGGGGCATCATTTTTAGCGGCAAGAACTGCACCCGTTAGAGCGTCAGCAAATCCGTAGCCATTGGCTACAAAGCCTGTCGACGATCCATCACCAAAGTAATCCATAATTTCCTTTGATGTGCCAAATCGATTACTCCCAGCAAGACGTACGCGGTCACCTGATAATTGTTCATAAACATGTTCGTTTACAACAGCAGAACCGCCAACTACGATGGTGCTTTTAACACTTGTAAGGGCGTCCTTTGTCGCATCAGGTAGTGAGTCTTTCTTTGTCAATAAAATGGGCATGCCTTCTTTCGCAGCATATGGTGCTACGGCGAGCGCATCGGGAAAATCCATGCCTAATGCTAAAACAGCTTTGTTACTAGTAGAATGAAGTTCAGCTGCTATGAGCTCAGCCGTTTCAAATCGATCTTTCCCACCAATTCGGTTAATGTTCATTCCCATCGTAGAAAGCTCATTTTCAATGGCTTGACTAACCGCATTTTCACTACCGAGAATGATCGCCGTTTTTGGATTAAGACGGTTTATTTCGGTTCTAAGTTCACCTGTTAACTTATCATCAGGCGTCAGTAGAATTGGCGCATCTTCTTGATAAGCTAGTGGAGCACCAGCTAAAGCATCTGGAAAGTTTCCACCGCGGCTGATTACTACTGTGTCTGCACCGTCTTGCCAGCCATCTTTGGAAATTTCTATTGAGGTATTGTATCGATTGCTCCCTGAAAGGCGTTCGGTTAACGGAATCAAGCTACTTGAAGCCATATAGCCTGTTCTTCCATCTGCAAGTTTCACCTGGTAACGAACCCAATGTTCCGTAGGGCTGTTTTTCGTTTCGTCGATGTAAAATTGGCTATCCAGAACAGTCGCTGTTTGAGCTTCGTTGATCTTCGTCTCTTTTGTACCGCTTGGAGAATCCTTCAGAATCTTGCCTTTTACAGTAGAAACCTTATCTCCTTTTTTTAATAACGATCTTGAACGAGTCAGTTCTTTTTTCACTGTATAATGCATCTTATTGAATACGATTGGATCATCTTTCTCAGCATCATAAGTAAAATCATCTCGCTCAAAATGGATCGCTTCCGTATTCAGATCCATATAATTTCGATCTTCAATGATAGTAAAAACCCTATCCTGGTACGTATCTACATTCCTTGTTCCATCACTAGAATCACGGAAATAAGGACTATTAACAGGGACAGTCCCGTTGTAGGCCATAATCGCAAAATACCAGTGTTCTAAAATATCTCGATCATTTGTATTAATTGTTGGAATAATGCCATCAACACCGTAGCTCCATTTTTCATTTAAAATATCTAAACCGGCATCAATGTTGTATCGCACATCATTTCCGAGTTTTTCAGGATCATAGCACCCTTTTGTTTCATCACCTTCACAAACATGACTGGTCACTTGCATTAAACCAATACCGCCATCTTTCGAGTTAACGTATGGCTTGGTTTGGGCGTCATCTGACCATTGTTTCCATGCGCTCTCTTTCAATGCCACCGCTTTCGCAATTTCTGGTGGAATATTATGATCTAACGCACTCTCTGTTAGCAACCGATTCATGTCATTATAAGTCACCTTTTCTTTCTCCGCTGCTGCCATTGATGGCATCACTAGCGTTAAGATTAGGCATGTTACTAGTAAACTCTTTAATTGTTTCCCCATCATTTCCCCCTCTTAGACTTCTTATTAAACACTCCTTTCATTCTAGCATTACTAGAAATAGATTCCAATTTTTATCATAAATTTGGTTATCCTTTATCTGGTCTCCTGGATGCCGATGCCAATATGTATCTTCATGAGGTTATCAGATTGAAAGCACCGTTGATAAAAGTTGTTTTCAGGATTATACCTTTCTTAAAATACAAAAATGTCCGCCTGAGGCGGACACTTTCGTTATTTTGTCTTTTGAGGGGGTCAGGCACGAACCTGACCCCTCTTTAATGCGCGCGCTTCGCTCCCAAATACCTCGGCGCCCAATAGCTTGATGTCATGTCGCTAATGGTAACACCTGTCGATGAGCCAGCGTGGATAAACTTATTGTTGCCGATGTAAATGCCACCGTGAGAAGCACCTGGTTTGTAGGTGGTGAAGTATACGATATCACCTACAGATGGGGAGCTTACTGCCGTTGTGACGTTCCACATTTGGGCCATCGTTCTTGGCAAGGAAACACCCTGCTTGTTAAAGACATAGACGAGGAAACCGCTACAATCGAAGCCTTGCGTTGGGGTGTTACCGCCCCAAACGTAAGGAACACCTATGTATAACGATGCGTCTGCGATGAGATCCATCACGCTAAAGTCTGAATTGGAACTCCCGCTGTCGCTGTTACCGTCATTGTTATTTCCTTCATAACCCGTTGATTGCTTTAGCTTTTCCCAAGTTGCCGGTCCAACAATGCCATCGACCGTTAACTTGTTACGCGATTGGAAATTTCGAACCGCTCGGTCTGTTCCATTTCCAAAATCACCATCAAGAGGACCGCTGTATAAGCCAATCGCTTGCAACTTGGATTGGAGTTCTTTCACAAGTGACCCTGTTGATCCTTTTTTCAGTAAATCTCCGTAGTCTTCTCCAGTGGAAGGTGATGAAACGACTTTTTCTGTTAAGCCGTCAAGCGCATCCATTGTTTCCTTTGTCGCAGTGCCTGTCACCTGCAGTTTCTTTGCTTTCTGGAAGTCCTTGACCGCTTTCTCAGTGACAGGTCCAAAGTATCCTGTCGCTTCCGCATGGAAAGTGCCGGCTTTTTTTAATTTGTTCTGGAGGTCTGTTACCGCACTTCCAGTTGACCCTACCTTCAGGACAGTCGATGTCTCTTGTGAACTTCTTGACTTCAATGCATCAATCGTTTTATCGTCAGCAACGCCTGTTACAGATAATCCTACGATACTTTGAAACTCTTTGACTGCTTTTTGCGTAATACTACCAAAGATCCCGTCAATGTTATAAGAATAGTAACCACGGTCTTTTAGCATCTGTTGGAGATTTGTTACGGCGCTTCCTCGCGATCCAACCGTCAGTCCGCTCGTTGCAGGTTTCGCTGTATCGCTACTTTCAGCCAGGACCGATAAGGTTTTGCTATCCGCTACACCCGTTTGCGAGAGTCCATTTGCTTTTTGGAAGTTTTGAACTGCCGTCTTTGTAATCTGTCCAAAAATGCCATCAACAGTATATGTATAATAGCCTTTTGCTTTTAATTTCGTCTGAAGATCTGTTACTGCACTTCCCCGCATCCCAACTGATAGGTCAGAAGTTGAGCCAGACGATTTTGAACTTGTGCTCGTATTGGAAAGAGCGCTAATGGTCGTAGCATCGGCTTTTCCTGTGACAGAAAGTCCCTTCGCCTTTTGAAAGTCCTGTACGGCTTTTTGTGTGATCTGACCGTAAATGCCATCCACATTGTAGGAGTAGTAGCTTGCTTCTTTCAGCTTGGCTTGAAGATTCGTCACGTCTTGACCACGCGATCCAACTTGTAAAACGGATGACGATGTGGAAGCTGATGACTTGCTAACCTTACTTGCCCCTAGCTTCTGAAGGGTATCCGTTGTCGCCACGCCTGTTGCCTTTAAACCAACTGCCTTTTGGAACTGACTTACAGCATCCTCAGTAATTGGACCATAGTACCCAGTTGATGTGTGGTAAGTAAAATACCCTTTTGCCTTCAATACATCCTGTAGCTCTTTCACATCCTGGTTGTTCATGCCTAGCTTAAGCTCTTGATCCCCAAACGCCGCTTCTGCCCCATCAGGTTGAACAAACATGACGCCCGCGACGAGCGCAGATCCCGTTATTGCTTTCTTGACCAATGAAGGTTGCATCCAGATCCTCCTCATTCCAATTAAGTTGCTGACCAAATATCGACACTCTGCCTATACTATCGGCTATAATTCAACAAAGTTTAAGCAATATCCTGTTATTTTTTCCTAAAATTAAGAGATACAGGTCAAATTCCCTGTATCTCTTAATCATGGAATGCATCTTTTGTCGCATTATTCCTGATACAAGCGCTGCTGCACTTTCTCGTTTATAGCGGACGGTCCACCTAGCAAGTGAAAGTCCCTCACATTTTTTATCGCTTCCATCGTTTCTGAAGGAAGTTCATTTGATTTCACTAACAAAAGTGGTGCACCTTCTTTCGCAGCGAGAACAGAACCCGCTAGCGCATCCGCAAAGCCAAAACCAGTGGCCAAGTAAGCCGTTTTGGCATCTGGATAAAACGTTGTTTTCACTTTCGCAGCCGTTTCAAAACGGTTGATTCCGGCAATACGCTCAGGGGATGGAAGTCCATCATACACGCTCTTCGTGATCACACTTTCTCCCCCGATTACGATTGTATCGTCAATGTTTTTCAACGCCAGTTTTGTGGCTGACGGAATTGTGTCTTTATTGACTAATAAAATCGGATAGCCTTGTTGCGCGGCATATGGGGCAATCGCCAGGGCATCTGGAAAATTAAGCCCATATGCGATAATCGCTTTCTCTGGATCACCACCCATGCGCTTTGCAATTTTCGCTGACGTGTCATAGCGATTATCACCGCTAATCCGCTCCACTTCTAATCCTAGTGCCTTTATGGCTTTTTCTGTTGAAAGAGAAATGGCACTTTCTCCGCCAAGAATAATCGCTTTCTTGGCTTTAAGACGACCTATTTCTTTTTTGGTCTCTGTTGGAAGCTCATTGGTTTTAGCAAGCAGGATTGGTGCGTTTAACTGATACGCAAGCGGTGCGCCTGACAATGCATCTGGAAAATCTAGACCTCTCGCAATCACGACCGTTTCCGCTTGATTGTAAGTTTTAGAACTTACATTAGCCGCCGTTTCAAATCGGTTTAGCCCTTCGATTCGTTCAACGGTATTTGCAGACGTTTTCACCTTTAATGCAGGTCCGTTAGAGGTGGCAAAGCCTTTATTATCAACGGCTTCTACTTTAAAATTGTACTCTTTATCCGTCGCAAGCCCTTTAACCGTGAGCTTTCTCGTGGAACCATCAACTTCTTTTAAAACCGTTCCATCTTTATAGACAATGTACGACGCAATACCCGAATCATCTGTTGCTTCTGACCAGTTTAACGTCAGACGATCATTTTGGATCGTGGTCGCTTTCAGTTCTGCCTTTGACCATTGTGGCGGCTCTTGATCGTCTCCTTGAGGTACTTTAACCGAAACTTTCATCGCCTCACTGTTTGGATCAAGTACGGTCACCGCGACACCTGAACTTGCCCCAGAATACACTTTACTCGTTGGAGAAGATGTGGTAGCGAAGCGGTCAAAGCCATTTCCACTAAAATAATGATCATAATACAACCGAAAGATATGCTGCTGATCAAGCTCGGCGTACCCAAGTCTACTTTCATTGGCTTCTTCGAGGTCAACAGCTTTATGTGATTCATTTGTGTTATATTGGCGATTCTTCAGCTGCTGCTCATCAATATGCCAAATGGCAATACCAGGAGAGACAACTTCATCTGCTAACCCTAAATCGAATCCAGTAAACTGTCGGTTTTCAATTAAAAAGTATTCCGATTCATCGGTTGTCTTTAATTTTAATACGGCAGGTTGGTCCGCTTTAAAATTCGCCACTTCGTAAGTGCCATTGTTTCGAATTTCGACAGGTCGGATAAATCCAAGCACCATCTTAGACCATGGATCCAGATGGGTTGGAATAGCCCCTTCATATTGATTGTCGTGGGTGGTCCAGGAGCCACCACCCATTAAACTATGAATGCCAACGCCTTCTGAAGAGCCGTCCGTATCATATAAATCTGGTAAACCAAGGTCGTGTCCCATTTCGTGTGCAATGATCCCAACCGTTGCCATGTGATCACCATGTTTTTCCCCAAACATCGTGTAGCCGCCTCCAGCCTGATACGAGCCAACTTTCACTCCATCGAGCACTGGTGCCTCGCTCTCAAATAAGCTAGACATGTGTCCCCAAACCACTTTTCCCGTATCGCCATAGCTTGCTTCGCCACCAGCAACGATCGTTACAATATGTAGCTCCCCTGAAGAAAGGGAGCCGTCTTTATTTTGATCAAATTGCGCAAAGTTCACCTTTGCATTAGAGGCTTTTAAGGCATCCTTCACCATTTTTGTGTAGGTGCTATCCGGATTATAGGCCGTTTCAGGACGAGGATGCGCATAAGGAAGTGTTACTTTCACGATGCCATCATTCGTTCCACTGGATTCAGCGACCCCTTTAAATCCTAATTTCCCATTTGAAACTTCTTCATAGTAAGCATTGAGCGTACTGCCTTGCGTTCCAAAAAAGCGATTTCGCCACTCTGCTTCAGAATAGGTGGCTTTCGAGTCGCTAAATTCGACTAATAATACAAGCGTATTCTCTTGCTTACCGACGCTTAATAAATCAAATTCTTCATCTGGATTCGGTATCTCTTTTTGCTTTGTATCAGACGGTTGAAG
This sequence comes from Guptibacillus spartinae, assembly GCF_028610625.1. GTDB lineage: Bacteria > Bacillota > Bacilli > Bacillales > Guptibacillaceae > Guptibacillus > Guptibacillus spartinae. The sequence continues at coordinate 187,962 of NZ_JAQQWU010000004.1, read as the reverse complement.
CCGTAAAACTTCTTCGAGTTTTGCCGCATCAGAAGGTTTGGCATCAATCGCATATTTCGCATTCGTTACTTGGAGATTCTGACCGACGATTGTAGCGTAATACCAGTAGTCGTCCTCTCCTTTTTTAATCACATCACCATCCGTCGTCCACCAGTTCAAACTTTCATTTCCACTGAGTGAAGCGTTAAAGGTTTCCCCTGATGGCTGCACAAGCTCCTGCATTTTTTCTAGTGCAGGCATGGCACTTGCTTCATTCGTTCCATACATCATTAAAAAACTAAATAGTAGTAATCCAATCCCATAGATGCTTTTTTTCATCATCTTCCCCCTAAACTTGAGCATCACATACTCTACAAGTCTATCACTAGCGAGTTAAAATTTGCCATAATTCTGCATATTTCCATGTAAAAAAGGGAGCAGCAACGAGCTGCTCCCTTTTGGGTTACCCTTTATTTCACGCCGATCAGCTGTTTTTCGATCGTTGGACTAACGGCTTTTGGTCCACCTAGAATCGTAAAATGGTAGATTTCAAGATTTTCTTTAGCATCTAATACGGCATCCTGCATCTTATTCGGATCCACAAGGAGAAAGCTATTGTCTCTTTTAGCAGCTAGAACGCTACCGGTTAGCGCATCCGCGAATTCTAATCCAGTAGACACAAAGGCTTTGTGCGAAGGATTTAGCTCCATGGCAATAATCGAAGCTGTTTCATAGCGATCTTCTCCGCCATAGCGCTTGGCTTTCGGTAACTTTTCAACGAGACTTTCGGAAAGAACAGCCGTCCCACCAACTGCAATGCTTTCAGGATAACGTTTTAAAACCTCTGCCGTATCCTCGGGAATCTCATCTTGTTTTGTGAGTAAGATAGGATACGTATTTTCAGACGCATAGGAAGCAATGGCAAGAGCATCAGGAAATTTTGTTCCGTTCGCAATAACGGCTTTATCTGAATGAGGTAAGGTACCTGCAATTTTAGCAGCCGTTTCATAGCGGTTATCTCCAGCAATTCGTTCAACTGGAATGCCCATTTTGCCCAGTTCATCTTCCACATCTTTAGAAAGCGCCTTCTCGCCTCCGAGAAGAATCGCGAATTCTGGATGAAGTCGCTCAATCTCTTCCTTCACGATTGGATCAAGAGCTTTTGAATGCGTTAATAAAATCGGGGAATCCAAATCATAGGCAAGCGGCGCACCAGCTAGGGCATCTGGAAAATCATCACCGCGCGCAATGACAACTCCCTGAGCATGTTCCTTCCACCCTTCCTGAGAAATTTTAACTGCCGTTTCGTAGCGATTAACTCCCGCTATTCGCGTCACGTTGGTTGGCAAATTTAATTTCACTTGTTCCCAAAACTCATCTGCAATCGCCATATAACCCGCTGGCGATGGATGAACATTTTTAGAATTTGGCAAATACGTCAATGGATCAGTTGAAATGGCATCGTAAGTCGGAACATAATGACTGTTCGAATCGGATGCAATTTGTTTAATGATGCTATTCACTGTTTGCATAATCTCCACGAGAGGTCGCTGCTGGGCCTCAGGGAAAGCGTAAAAACCATTGTAATAGCCCATTAAATAAATCTCAGCTGAAGGGTTAACACTTCTAACGATGGTCATGATGGAGACGTAATTTTCCGAGAGATCAGCGATGATCTTTTTGACTTCTTCAGGGTTTTGTAACCGCTCTGGTTCTTTACTGAGCACTTGCAAAAAATCATTGGCTCCAATCGTAATTGTGATCATATCTTTCGATGCGATTTTGATTTGCATATCACGATCCATGAGAGCATCCAGCATATCTTGAGAAGTAGCACCAGGTACCGCATATGGCTTTTCGTAGCTTCCTAAGAGATCCACCCGCTGTAGATCTTGAGCTATGTAGTCTGTATAACTTAAACCAATCGTATTATCTGACAATACGCCAGCAGCCAATGAATCTCCAAACGCAGCGTAGTGAACCGCATTTTTTTCGTCATCGACGCTTGCAATCGCAAACGCTTGAGATGGCATAAGCATGGTGATCACGAGAATGAGCAGTAACAGTGGACTGATTTTTCGCTTGCCAAATCTCTTCAATCAGAACCCTCCCTCAGATCAAATTCGTTATAACGAATGACACTATATACATTAGCTTTCCATGCTTCAATACCTGCCTATACAAAAAATAAATTAAAAAAAGCGCAGGGGACGCCCCCTACGCTTTGTATGATTACTTTTTCAATTCGTCTACGATTTTCTGGCTAACGGCATTTTCGCCACCTAGAACATTGAAGTCATAAGCTTCCATATCTTCAACTGCGTCTGCTGTTTCTTTAGGAAGCATATCTGGTTTTACAAGAAGCATCGCTGCATTTTGTTTCGCAGCAAGAACGGATCCGGAAAGAGCGTCCGCAAAGTTCATACCTGTTGAAACATACACGCGTGCGGAAGGGTTAAGATTTGTTGCAATATCAGCCGCTGTACCGAAACGGTTTTCTCCAGCATAGCGATCTTCAGCATGAAGCTTTTTCTCAAGCTTACCGTTAACAGCTGTCTCGCCACCAACGATGATCGATTCATCAATGTCTTTAAGAGCGTTGCTCGTTGCAGCTGGAATTTCATCCGCTTCTGTTAAAAGAATCGGGTAACCATTCTGTGCTGCATATGGTGCAATCGCAAGAGCATCAGGGAAGTTCATGCCATTTGCGACGATGGCTTTATCAGGTGATCCATCAAGACGTGCTGCAATGTTTGCAGCTGTATCGAAACGGTTTTCTCCAGCAACGCGTTCCACTTCGATACCCATACCTTCAAGCTGGAACTCGACATAGTTGCTAACTGCACTTTTACCACCAAGAATAATCACGTCTTTCGCACCAAGTCTCGCAATTTCTTCTTTCGCCATTTTGTTCAGTGATCCGCTTTCTGTTAAAAGAATTGGCGCATCGTATTTATAAGCCAGTGGTGCTCCTGCTAATGCATCAGGGAAAGAGTCTCCTCGTGCAAGTACAACTGTATCCGCTGACTCCCAGCCTTCTTGTGAGATTTTCACAGATGTTTCATAACGCGTTTCACCCTGAATACGTTCAGCATCTGCTTCAACGATACGTGCTTCGTCTTTTGCTTTCACTGTACCAATTTCATCAAGATACTCTGTGAACACTTCAAAGTCTACAAAGAAAAGCTCGTTCATACGACCATCAGCTGCCGCTGCGCCCATTGCATCGTAACCGTCGCCACCCTGAGCGATATAAGCATTCGTTGCAACTGTGTACGTTGTTTCTGGGTCAATATCTTCATAGCCATTCTCTGTTTTCACATTTACATCAAGAATGCGCTCGCCAGATGGAAGATCTTTATCAAAAGAATACTGAAGACCTGCTACCTGAGCAAAGCGACCTTCCGCTGTTTCAAGACCACTTACGCCGTGTTCTAATGAATCAATAATTTCTTGACCCGTCATATCAAGCGTTACTAGGTTGTTACCAAATGGCATTGTTGTTAACACTTCACCTAGTGTAATTGGCCCTTCATCGATTGATTCACGAATACCTCCGCCGTTTGTGATGGCAATGGTTGCATCAGTAAATTCTTGAGCTTTGTTCAGCATACCGTCAGTAATTAAGTTTCCTAGATTCGTTTCACCTGTTCGTACATCTCCTCGTTTACCGTTCAGATAAACGTCAGATTGGCCAACGACTTCTTTCTCAATTTCTTCAAGTGGCTTTTTCAATTCATCATAAAGCTCTTTTGCTTCTGGATCTGCTTCAAATGCTTCCCCTTCACTAAGGTCCAGTAACTCATCATCCCAATCTGTAAGCACGCCGTCAGCATTAAACGTTACTTCAAGATCACCTAAGTATTTGCTGTATTCATTTGCTTGTACAACAAGCGTAGGCTCCTTATCACCGTTTACGACTACTGCATCTTCAAGCTTCGTATGGCTATGGCCACCAACCACTACGTCAATGCCTGCTACAGATTCAGCTAGCTCAACTTCTACCGTTTTTCCAAGGTGCGTCAGAGCCACAATTTTATTGACGCCTTTGTCCTGGAACATTTCCACCATTTTTTCTGCTTGCTCCTGATGGTTTTGGAAAGAAATTGTTTCACCAGGACTTGAAAGCTCGTCTGTCGATTCAATCGTTAATCCAAATACCCCTACTTCTTCTCCGTTCACATCAAGAATTACAGCCGGATAAATCGTGCCATCGTCACCAGTCATCGCCATTTCATCCTTGTATAATGGCCCAAGATCCGGGTCCTGGCTGTAGTCAATGTTTGCACTTACGATTGGAAATTTCGTTTGCTTTACAAATTCAGAGAACGTCTTAGGACCTTCATCGAATTCATGGTTACCTGGAACCATTGCATCGTATTTCATCATGTTCATGAATTGAACGTCAGCGAGTCCTTTGTATTTATTAAAAAAGAGGGTACCAGAGAAAACATCCCCAGCGTCTAATAGAATCGTATTTTCACGAGCTGCGCGGATTTCCTCGACAGCCGTTAGGCGTCTTGGCGCATTATCAAGGTGCGCATGTGTGTCGTTTGTATGCATGATTGTCAGATCAAAATCGCCCGCTGCCGCTTCTGCAGGTGTTGACGGTGATGCTGCTGCAATCCCCATTGCAAGTGCAGCTGTTGTTAGAACGCCGAAAAGAGGTTTTTTCATATTCATGTACGTAATCCCTTCCCTTTCGAATACTCAAATTTTGTCGGATTGTCTCCGCGATTTTCATTATATCCTAGACTACTAGGTGAATGGTCCTTTTTGTCACAATAATTAACAAATTCAAAACATTACTTTATAACTAGTTTCGTAGAAAAGGAGAAGGCGGAGAAGTTCCGCCCTATCCTTACTTTAGTTGTTCTTTAGATCGTTCATAACATCATCACTTACAGCGTTAGCACCGCCGAGGATATGGAAGTTATGAATGTCATTTTCGTCAATTGCTTCTGAAATTTTCTCAGGAACTTCATCTTTCTTCACAAGAAGGATCGCTGCATCTTCTTTTGCTGCAAGGACAGAACCAGAAAGGGCATCCGCAAATTTCACACCAGTAGCCACAATCGCTGTATCTGCATCAGGCGTTAGCATAGTTGCGATAGCAGCTGACGTTGCATAGCGGTTATCTCCGCTAATGCGAACCGCATTTGAAAGACTATTTTTGATTTTTTCATTGATTGCACTTTCTCCACCAACAACGATTTGCTCATCTGTTGTGTTTAAAATTTTCTTCGAAACAGCTGGAAGTTTATCGTCATCTGTTAGCACGATTGGGTAACCATTTTTCGATGCATATGAAGCAACTGAAAGGGCATCTGGGAAATTAAAGGCATTCGCCAAGATCGATTTTTCAGGCGTCCCGTCAAGCTTCGCTGCAATGTTCACAGCTGTTTCATAACGGGTTGCTCCTCCGATACGATCTACTTCTAGACCAAGACCTTTTAGTTCATATTCGGCGTAAGAAGAAATGGCAGATGTTCCACCAAGAACGATCGCTTTCTTCGCACCAAGACGTTTAATTTCTTTCTTAACAGCTGTGTTTAATTTGTTTTGTTCGGTTAAAAGGATTGGCGCATCATATTTGTATGCAAGCGGTGCTCCTGCTAAAGCATCTGGGAACTCATCGCCTCTTGCAATTACAACAGTATCAGCACTTTCCCAACCTTTTTTCGAAATTTCAACTGCTGTCTCATAACGCGTTTCTCCTGAAGTACGGTCCACGCTGTTTTCCATTTGAATCTTCGCAAGCATTGGATCATGGTCACTTGCGCGTCCATCTGCTTCACTAAAATCAGAGTTAATGTTAATGCTATCAATCATCGTACGTTTTGCTAGATTGTTCGATACGAGAATATGATCGAGCACTTGCGCATTTCCTTGATAGTTGTAGGAGTAGCGTTGCTCTGTTGGAAGCTTTTTGACCATATTCGTTAGTACGTCGCCTTCAAGCGTTTGAATTGGCTTCGAAAATTCAAAGTCATTCAAGTCACCAAGAACAACAACGTTGCCATTATCCATTTTCGTCACGACGTCATTTACGAAGTTGTTTAAAACAGAAGCCTGTTTCACACGCTGTACTTCACTTCCTAAAACGACAGGGTGATCAGCGCCAAAGAGTGCGCCATCTCCGCCTTTTGAGTTAAAATGGTTTGCTACAACGACGACTTTTTCACCATTAAATTCAAATTCTGCTGCAAGTGATTTACGGGAATCATCAAAAGCTTCATTTGTTGGATCAATACGTCCAGGGTTCAGCGTTAGTCCATTTTCATCGACGCCAACTGAAGTTGTTGCATCACCAGATTTTTTCTCAGGGAAGTCTACGCGTTCTGGGTTGTAGATGAACCCAACGCGAATGTTTCCTCCCGGCTGTCCTCCATCTGTTTTATCTGCAGGTGCAATTTCAGTAAACTTGTATGTCGGGCCGCCTGCTTCTTCAATCGCTTTAATAATCGCTTCATAAGATTCGTTTGCACTTGTCGTGCCGTCATCTGTTGGGCCGTTGTTATCTTGTACTTCAACCAAACCGACAATATCAGGTGTTTTCATGTTCTTTACAATCGATTCAGCAATTTTTCCTGTTTTCTCTTCCCCAACACCAGGGTAGTAGTTTTCAATGTTGTAGGAAGCAATTGTGAGATCACCTGTTGACGATTTTAATGTTGTGACTTCACGTTCTGTGTCACCTTCAATAACAGAAGGGAACGTTCCAGTTGGACGAATTTTGAAGTTGCTATAATCGTAGCTCACGTTTCCAGTTACGGATCCGTCAAGTCGATCCCCTGTTGCAACGTCAATATCAAGGCCATCAACGTCAATAAGAAGACGCTCTGGGTTCGCATCGTCTGCTGTTAGCAAAAGGCCATTTGCACGAGTGAACAGCTGGTCTTCACTAGCGTTCACGTAGACAGGAAGCTCATCGTATTTCACTGGACCTGTTACCGTAGCATCTGGAATCTCAATAAGCATGCCTTCAAGACTTTCATAAAAGTCCAGTCCGTCAGTTTCAGGATCGAATGACTGCATTTCATCATCTTCTATGATTTCTGTTGGCGGTGTGCGGTCTTCGCCAATCACAATTGCCTCTGGTAATGCGTTACTTGAAGAGGTGACCGCTACATTTGTAGCTGAGATTTCAGTTGTAAGAAGGTCATTTGCATCACTGTAGCCTTCTTCACGATACTCTTTTACCTGACCGTCTACTTCTACTTTGTCACCAACGTTTACGCCAGCGCCGCCGCTTTTGTAAACAAAGATTCCTTCTGAAGTGGCAATGTTGTCGTCAGGGTTTTCTTCTTGCATAAAGAAAGCGTTATTGCCGTCTTTTGCTGTGACGATCCCAGCAATTTTCGTTACCGCTTTTCCATCATAAGGAGAAGTGTGGCCTGCACCTTGAATGTCATGAATGCTAATGCCGTTAGCTGACTTTAGGACAGTGTAGTTAAATGTCGCCACTTCACTTGTCATATCGTCTTTTACGGCCACAGCTTTTACGGTTATGTCTTCTGTTAGCTCGATGGGTGCTGTGTACTCTGCACTTTCAGCCGTAGGTTCGCTACCGTCTGTTGTGTAATGTACGGTTGCGCCTTCTTCTGCTGTTGAAAGAGTGACCATTGTGCCTTCAATAACAGATCCTGAGGCAGGGTTTGCTGTTACTGAGAAAGCTTTCTCGATGACGTCAGCTGCGCTACGAGGAACGAGTTTGTACTCATCAAAGTTGTAGTCGATGACGCCTTTAAGAATTTCATAGTTTTTTCCTACTTCAAGAAGCGATTTGTCTATTGGCTTAATAACAAATTCGCCTGAAGCATCTTCAGCAGTGAAATTACCATTGCTGTCGACTGATTTAATTGAAACATCATTAAATTGTGTGAATGCAGCTTCATGCTGTTCACCGTTTTCTTGAGAAAGATCAGTGGATACGAGTGATTGAGGGGACGGGATGCCTTTGTCTTCTGTTGTCGTTACGACTTTTGAAGCGTCTGTTTGAATTTGCTGCATGCCGTAATAAGCCGACATCTTGCCTTCTACTGTTACTTCATCACCAGGCTGAGCTGTAATACCTGCAGCACGTACAACAATGGCAGCAGTGTCATCCTGGATAAATAGGTTGGTTTGGCCACCTGTTTCAAAGGCTGCAGTCGCCGTTCCTTTAATTTTTACTGGTGTACCGTTTGCTGCTTCTCTTGCATTAGTAATGGTTGAGAGTTCTGGTTCTGGTTCTGGCTCTGGGTCAGGGTCTGGAGCTGTGCCGTCAGAGAGGTGGGCACCGAGGTAGTCTGTTGTGTCTTTTTCGTATTGAGTCCATTCTTGCGTCATGTCAACTGCATCAGTCGCATCTGTATCGCCAGATGTAACTGACTCTTTACGAACAAACGTCATATCTTTTGCAAAATCAGCATCTGAACCAATTTGTCCAATAGAATCAATGACTGCGTCTGTTTCTTTGAGGACAACAACATCATTTCCATTAAAATTCACAACGGATTGATTCGTTACATCAGCCTGATCTAAAATAGGCTGAATCGATTGATCGTGGGCTAGGACAAACACTTCTCCATCAGCAAGTTTTCCTTCTAGAGGTAAAGAATACTTAGGAGCTGTCTCCCCATTGGAGTAGAGTTCAAGAGTGTAATTTGCTAAATCAATTTCATTTCCTGTTCCATTGTAAAGTTCAAGTGCTTTGTTATAGCCCCCACCTTCAATGTACTCTGAAATAATTAAGTCTTGAAACGTCTCTTCAGCTGCTGAAGCATACTGAGAAACAGGAGCCGCAAAAAAACTAAGAACCATTGAGAATATTAGCGCAAAGCTAATAAAACGACTGGTTGGCTTTCGTTTCAAATTTCATCCCCCCGGATATGTAGTCGAATTTTGGTGATAGTACCACCAATTGTCAGTATACAATAACTTTTGACTCATATGTGTAAAAATAGCGTAAATTGTCTAAATTTAGAATGCGCTTACATTTTGGAAGGGGGTCAGGTTCGAGCCTGACCCCCTCCAAAGACAAAACCCCTATTTCCACGGCTTTTGTCCTCGATGACGGGACACCTCTCGATTTGAAACGCAGTCTGGATGAAACCTATTTTATTGTAAAGAATTAATAAATTTAGTATATGACAATAGATTTACTTGTTAAGTACGTTTTATTAATCCGCTGATGTACAAGCCTAAAGAACTAGTTTTCGATCTTTGCTTATCCATAAGAAAAACCACCCGATCGATGGCTCGATCAGGTGGTTTAGAGGCAGGTTTATCTTCTTCTATCTTACATCTCATCCCTGATGGGTTGGATCCATCATGCTCTAGTTGGGTAGATGTTCTTGAAGATCCTTGAGGGATCAAATCACGGAAAACTTGCGAGGGGTCGTTAACAGTTTAAGAGAATTTGTTGAATTCTTTTTCAATCGATTGAAAGCTATAATAAGGGCGTATACCTTGTTTTGTTAGACAGTTTGTTCCCTGCCTAAATCGAGCGTCCTTACTTATGAGTACAAAGACTTCTCTTGCTTGCTTTCGAGCGAAGTGAGCGGTCGTCATCGCACCACTTTTCACGTTAGCTTCCATAATCACTACGTGACTTGACCATGCACTGATTAGCGCGTTTCGCTGAATAAATTGCTTTGGTGTAGGTGCTGTGCCAGGTGGATACTGCGATATGACAGCGCCTTCATTTAGAACTGCTTCGTAGAGCGAGCGGTGCTCTTTCGGGTAACAGTTGTCAACACCATGTGCAACTATTCCAATCGGTTGCCCACGATTTGCGAGGCAGGCAGCGTGAGCAGCTTCATCGATTCCTTTCGCGAGTCCGCTAACAACAGGGATGCTCAGGCTTGAGAGTCTGGTGGATAACTCCTTTGCAGCACGCCGTGCGTGATCGGAACAAGAGCGAGAACCAACGATGGCAACAGAAGGAAGATTCGGCCTAATTTGGCCTTTGTAATACAAAAGAACAGGCGATTCAGCAACATTTTTGGCGTAACTTGGGTAAAGCGGGTCATCCCGGGGTAGTAGCCAGATCTCCTTTTGCTGAACGAGTTCAAGAATGCGCTTTGGTTTCTCAAGCGATCGTGCGTTTAAGATAGATTCATAAGCACGATGAGAAATTTTTGTTTCCTTGAGTTCAGACGGAGAGGCCTCATAGACTCGTTCCGGAGTTCCGAAAGTGGCCAGTAGTTTCTTTTGGGTAACTGGGCCCACGTAAGGAAGGGAACTTAGCCAGATCCAGTGCTCCATTCATTCACTTCTCTTTCGTTATTCATTCTAGTGTTTTTACTGCGGCAATTGTTTTAGTAGATCTGGAGGTAAAGTTGGGTCTTCGTTTTCGACATAGCGCTGATAAGCTTCCCGTGAAGGTTTTTGAAATAGTGAGAGTATGTAGTCAGGGTGAACATAAGGATTCTTTTGATATGAAATATAAGCATGGTAACTGCTCCACAAATAGTCCGCTGGTTTTGCTACCATCCGGGCTTTCACTGGATTAAGGTGAATATATTTACTAACGTCTATTTCATAATCAATTGAATCAAGCAGTTCAGCATTATAGCGACCTTGGAAGACATGGCCTGTGTACTCATATTTGTCGTTGAAATATCTAGCATAGTTGGAGTTGATCACTTTCATGATTTCACCAGGGGGATGATCGAAGGTTTCAATGGAGAGATGCACATGGTTAGTCATGAGACAGTATACGTGTAGGCGAAACGGAAAAGCGAGACGAGCGTGTTCTAGAATTTGAAAATACTTTAATCGATCAGTTTGTTCTTCAAACAGTGACGCCTTTCGATTTCCACGGCAGGTAATGTGATACTTTGCACCTGGAAACCAGATTCGTTGTTTTCGAGCCATTCGAATTGCTCCTCTAGAAAGGAAAATGGGGAATTTCTACTATATCGGGGGTGATAATTGTAGTATACCACTTTTCTAGAATTTGGGAATAGTAAATTAATAAATTATTCAGAAATATTTTTTGGTTGTTTTGAAGGAAAATAGAGGGTGAGGTAATAGGGGGAGTTTGGATGGGGTCAGGTTCGAACCTGACCCCCTGACTCTTTTTTCCTCTCAAACCCCTTATACCTTATAGCTTCTTAAGCATTTTAGAGAAAGATCTGCACAAAAAAAGTGTCCGCCTGAGGCGGACACTTTTAAGGTTTTGTCTTTTGATGGGGTCAGGCACGAGCCTGACCCCCACATTATTACTTCATCCCCTCTACAACCTTCTCACTAACAGCACTTTCGCCACCAAGGATCGTAAACGTATCTGCTTTTAACGCTTTCAATGCTTCCGATGTTTCAGCAGGTAGTTCATCCGGTTTAACAAGAAGCATCGCCGCATCTTGCTTCGCCGCAAGAACGGCTCCTGTTAAGGCATCAGCGAAATCCATGCCTGTTGCCACAAAGACGTGCTTGGATGGATTCAATTCCGTAGCGATCGATGCCGCCGTTCCAAAACGATTTTCACCCGCATAGCGCTTAGCATCTGGTAACTCCCCCATTACCTTCTTGCTAATGACGGCCTCACCACCAGCGACAATCGTGTGATCAACGCTACGAAGCGCAACTTTGGTTGCTTTTGGAACTTCATTCTGTTTTGTAAATAAAATAGGGTAACCATTTTCTGCTGCATAGGATGCGGCGGAAAGAGCATCCGGGAAGTTCATTCCATCTGCAACAATGGCTTTATCAGGGTTCCCACCAAGGCTTGCCTGAATATTAGCCGCAGTTTCAAAACGGTCGTCTCCATAGATACGTTTTACTTTCAGATCAAGACCTTCTAACTGATAAGCAATAAACTTCGGTACGGCTGATTTTCCGCCAAGAATGATTGCTTTCTTTGCACCAAGACGCTTAATTTCGTTGATAACTGATTTCTCCAGCCCTTTTTCACGTGTTAACAGAATTGGTGCATCTACTTTATACGCGAGAGGTGCTCCCGCTAGAGCATCCGCAAAGTTATCTCCTCTTGCAATTACGACAGTATCCGCAGTTTCCCAACCTTCTTTTGAAATCTCAACCGCTGTCGCATAACGATTGTCTCCAAACAACCTCACAGGCTCCTTCGCTTCCGCTTCTCCAGCCTTAGACGTTACGCTCCACGTATAGCTCTTCGTGTTCTTTCCAATCGCGCCACCATCGTTCTTAAAGATTTCGGATTTGTTTTCTTCTGATGGTTCGATCGTAATCGGTATTTCATTTTCACCATTTTCTAGCTTTACTTCATGAGTGAATGTCATATCATCATTCACAGGCACTTTTTCACCATTAATTGTTAGGTTTCCTTCTTTAATGGCATTTCCTTTAAACGTAACCGTGTCACCATCTACAATGCTTCCATTTTCAGGAGAATTGACGACCACTGGCATGTCGATCCAACGAAGGATTTCATCTTGAACGACCATTTTATTGCTGCCCTGGTTTGTGACCGTTACTTTCAGATCCGTGCCTTCCGCTCCGTAACCATAATAACTCACATCATCGTCTGACTTATCGTTACGCGTGTGATCGGCAAGACCTTCTTGATCCCATGATTCTCCTTTTACATATTTGTACGTTAAAATGGTTCCTTCTGGGAACGACTTTTGAATCTCCCAATCTGGAGATACCGCTCCATTACGAGACATTTCCCACGCACTCGTACTCCAGCCATTTTGATCGCCTGGCATTGTTACTTTTGCACTAAGCGGTGTATCCTCTGGGGCGTGCACTTTAAACGTTACGTCGACCATCACGATATCTGGTGTTACCTTTACCTCATTGGAAGCAGTTTGGTTTCCAGCTTGATCATACGCCACGATGCGATACGTATACGTCTTTCCGTTCTCTACAGCGAAATCAGTATAGGTGATGGCCTCGGCATCATCCATTAACTCAAGCGTTTCACCATTCCGCTCAACGGCTAAAAGGTACGCACCATCAGCAGCTTCAAGCTTCCAGTTTAACGTTACCTGACCAGATTCTTTTAGTGGCTCATCCAGTTGCACCGCATTTGCAGGAGCCTTCGTATCATCCTGATTTTGAGTAAATGTTACTTCTTCCGTGTTCGTTGTTTTCCAAGTCACCCCACGATCCGTTGAAAAAGCAAGTCGATACGCATACGTCCCTTTTTCAATCGGACGGAAATTCGCTTTGAACTTATTAAACGCCCCATCTTGGCCTGTGTATGTGGCCTTCGACTCGTGCCACTCGCCGTCACCACGTTTCACTTGAAGCTTGCCAATTAACCCTTCTGCAAGTCCTGATTCCGTAGCTCCATCGATTTTCACACCTGCTTCAATATCAAAGGTATTTGCCAGATCAAGCACTTGGTCTTCGATGGCAGTGACAGAAGAAATGTCATATTTTCCATCTTTCCATTCAATGTGTGGAATGGTCGCTTCAGTCGTTTCTACCTTCACTGATTCATTTCCATCTTCATCAAGCGCCGTTACGGCAAAGAAGTAAGACTGCCCGTTTGTTAATCCATCGACCGTTACTTCTTTCTGATCGGTTACGGTCACTTCTTCATACATCGCTCCTTGAAGGGTTGAGCGATACACTTTGTATTTCGCCGCATCGCCTGTCCATGAAAGGGTAGCATTTCCCTCTCCGGCAGTGGCTTTTAAGTCAGTCGCTGCTTTCGGAAGGTCAAAATTCTGTCCTTGATCCGCGACAAGCATACGACCCGTCATCGCAGGAAGTGTGACAGAAACCTTGCCATCCTTCACGGTTACGCTGTAATCCTTCATAAGACCATCCGTAAACGAAATCTTATTTTTCACAACGTCTTTTACTTCGAGCTCGATCGTTTGCGCTTTATTGCCGCGGTTCACTGCAATAATAGCTGCATCGTCTTTACTCGTTCGCGCAAATGCATAAACATCGCCATCAGCCTGTAGCGTTGTAAGCTTTCCATAAGCTAAAAGATCAGCATGCTCCGTACGAACTGCACCTGTTGTTTGATAATGCTTCACTAAGTCTGCATTTTCTTTACCCCACGGATAGGTGCGGCGATCATCGGGATCCTTTGAACCCGTTACGCCAGCTTCATCACCATAGTAAATGGTTGGAGCACCTGGGTAACCCATTTGAAGCACGGCAGCTAACTTTAGGCGCTGCACGCCAAGCTCATGATCATATTTCGGATCAAATTCTGCTCGCTCATACGTATCTGTGCCGCCCCCAAGGACGTAAATCGCACGCGGCGTATCGTGGGACCCCATTAAATTCATAAGCGCATGAAACGCCTCATCCGGATAATCTTCCTGTACCGCCATTAGCTTTTCGTCTGCACTCGCTGCATTCCCGTTCTTCAAGAAATCGAGAATCGCTCCTTCAAATCGATAGTTCATCACCGAATCATATTGATCGCCGAGGAAGTACTTCGAGGCATCATCCCAAATTTCGCCCAGAATCAATGGCTCTTCTCCTTCTTTCAACGTCGCTCCGGCACCGGCCATGTCTTCAGACTTTAATTCTTCACGGAATTCACGCCAGAATTCCATATCCACTTCATTCGCCACATCAAGGCGCCAGCCGGACGCACCGTTTGTTAACCATGACTTAGAGGCGGAGTCTTTGTCATACATAATGTAATCGGCGAATTTTTCATTATTTAACTCGCTATCATAATCAACGGCATCGCCTTCAATGCTTTTGATTTCAGGAAGGGAATCGTAACCCCACCAAGCCTGGTAATCATACCGTTCCTTTCCGTTTTCATCCGTGACTTTTTCATTTTTGATGTTAAACCAATTGTGGAATCCATACTCATCGTTAAACGTTTGTCCTTCATTCTCAAGCTGTTTACGCGCTTCTACTTTCGCATCTTCTTCACTCATGCCTTTTTCATTCATGAGGTCATAAATGCGAGACCAGTATTCATAAGCGCCAACCACCTCATATTTTCCGTAGCGGTCAAAATAGATGGAGTCATCACCAACGTGATTAAATACCCCGTCCATAATGAGATGCATGTTCCGTTTTTCCAATTCATCTGTAAATGCTTTAAATTGTTCCGGCGTTCCAAACATTGGATCAATCGTTTTCCAATCTGTTGCGTCGTATTTGTGATTTGACGCTGCTTTCGCGATTGGATTTAAATAAAGCGTGTTAACCCCAAGAGATTGAATGTAATCCAGCTTCTTCTGAATTCCTTCAATGTCACCGCCAAAAAAGTCGTTACTCCATATTCCATCTCCGTTATAATCTCCACTTTCTGCAAGCCTCGGGTTATCCGGAAGCTCTCCCCATTCCTGATGCTCAATTGGTTCCGGACCTCGCGCCGTTTCCTTCGCATCGTCATTGTCTTTGTTTCCATTGTTAAATCGGTCCGGGAAAATTTGATACACGACAGCTTCTTTCATCCAGTCTGGCGTTTTATATCCTGGATCAAAGACTGTTAGTTGATAGAGCTCTGCATTAGCATCAACTGCTTTACCAGCTGCCCCCTGTTTCGTATCTTCTCCGTATTCCGCCTTAGCAGAACCATCGCGGACGATAAATTTATAGCCATAAAGTCCTTTTTCTTCTGACGTTACTTTTGCTTCCCAGTAATCTTTCCCTTCAGAAGTAGCCGCCTTTTCCATTGAAACCACTTTGCTAGTCCCTGTATTTTGATTCTTCATATAAAGATCGGCTTTCGTCAAATCATCTTTCTTCGCTGCTAGACGTAACGTAACCTTCTTCCCTACTGGCACAGCCCCGAACGGTGCACGATAAGCTTCTTCCCATGAATTATGTAGAAGACTTGTCTTAGAAACCGCCCCATCTGATCCAGCTGCACTGTAATCTGTGCTTACTTCTTTCGTCTTTGTGTTAAAAAAGAACGTAATGTCCGCTTTTTCAATCACATTGAGCTTGGCATTGTCTGCGGGATAATCTTCTCCCCATTGACTCCCAAGCACAACTTTATATTCATAGTTTCCTTTTGGCACGCTGGTCGAAAAGGAATACACGTTATCAAAATTATCATCCGTGAAAAGCGCCGTTGACTGATCTGGACTCCACTCTTCACCAGCATTAATAGCAGGCTGGATGGAACCAACAAGGCGTGGCTGCTTTTCACTAGGCGTATATGTTGTTGAATTTGCAATGGCATGAGTCTCATCGTGATAATAAAACGTCACTTTTGTTTTCTCAGAAAGCGTTAGTTTAAGGTTATTCCCACCGTCACCATAGCTCTCTCCCCAAGACTGGTTGATCGCTACTTTATATTCATAGGTCCCAGCTGGAAGTTCACCAGAGAATTCATAAAAGCCATCTCCTTTTGCTTCCATCACCGTTTCTGCTGCTGCAGGGTCCCAATCCTTCGATGCACCAAGCTCGTCCTGTAAATCTCCTACTAATGTAACGATGCGGTCATCTGACACTTTACCAATGGTAAACGTACTGTTATCGCTGCCATTTGGATTCAAAGGATCTTTCATCCATTCATCCCCCACGATAAATTTGTACTGATGAAGGCCATCGGTTAAGTCATCTACCGTTACCTTCCAGACGCCATCTACCTTCTCCAGCGGGAGCGCTCCTTCCTGCCAATTTGTAAAATCACCGGCAACGAGGACAGATTCTTCGCTTCCGTCTCCTTCAAAAATAAATGTCGCGGACGATCCGTCTATAACAGGACTCGTTGCAGCTTTCACAGCTACCGGAATGACCCCAGCAAGCAGTTGAAGCACAAGAACAAGAACAAGTGACAGTGAAAGTCTTCTTCGATTACCCCTTTTCATCCTTTTCCCCCTTATACGAAATGCGAAAACGTTTGCACAAACTTATAAAAGGAAGGAAACCGTTTGTATTTCCAAAAAAAATAAGCCAACTCCCCCAAATCAAGCAAACGCTTTCACGATCTATTTTGCCACAGGATTTGGAAGGAATCAACTTATTTTTAGAATATTTCTTCATTTCTCATATAATTCAATCGGTAAACCATCTGGATCTGCGAAAAATGTAAATCGCTTCTTTGTTAGGTCATCCACTCTGATTTCTTCCAGTGAGGAAATCCCCTTTTTTGTTAACTGCTGAACAGCTTCCTCTAGATCTGTTACTTCAAAAGCAACATGTCTTAATCCTCTCGCTTCGGGATAACTTGGTCTTTCAGGCGCATTAGGAAATGAAAACAGTTCAATTTGAGTATGTTCCCCTACGGCTAAATCAAGTTTATATGAATCTCGGTCTTTCCGATACGTTTCTTCAATGATCGGTAAACCTAGCGTATTCGTATAAAATTTCTTGGATCGTTCGTAATCTGAACAAATAATCGCCACATGATGCACTTTTGTAAACATTTTCTTCACCTCACCGTAAACGTTAATCCTGCCAGTAGTCTGAGTCAATTAAAAATCCTTCTTTTCCTGCTTACAACAAGGACTCTGCGCCATCGACATACATAGCTGTTCCTGTAACATGACTTGAAGCATCAGAAGCTAGAAAATAAACGACATCAGCTACTTTTTCCGGGGAGCCAGGCTTTTGTTCTAGAGGATGACTTCCTTCTGGATATTGGACTGGAATTTCAATGTCTTCTACACTTTCTTTCTTATCGGTATTTTGATCGATATTTGTTTCAATTGCTCCAGGACAAATGGCGTTTACGCGAATGCGATATTGCGCAAGTTCAAGCGCAGCCATTTTCATAAAAGCAACTTGTCCTGCTTTAGACGTGCTATAGGCCGACATCCCGAAATTTGAGAACGTGCGGTTCCCATTAATGGAGCTTGTAATAATCATGCTACCACCGTTTTCCTTCATATAAGGGATGGCGTGCTTTACCATTAAAAACGTGCTGCGCAAATTCGTTTCAATCGTTTGATCCCATTCGTCTACTTTCATCTCTTCAATTGGATTAAGCGTTCCATTGATCCCGGCATTGTTAAACAAAATATCAATGCGTCCCCATTTCTCCATCACTTTTTCCAAACCATATGTAACTCTCTCCTCATCGGACACATCCACATCTACGACGAATGCTTCCCCTCCATCATTGTTAATTGCGTCCTGAACCTTTTCCGCTCGACTTTCTTTAAGGTCAAATAAACAAACGCGAATTCCTTCCTTCGCAAAACGCTTTGCTGCTGCCTCTCCAATACCTGAGCCTCCACCTGTTACGATCGCTACTTTTTGCATCTTCTCAACCTCCTTTTTCTTGCTTATTCCCGCTCACTCGTTTTTTTAGACCATTTTTCCAAAATAAAAAGAGACCCTCTAAGGCCTCTTACTGCTGATTTTCTGTTTCATCATTCGGCTGTTTTTCCATGTCGTCCATATCGCCTTCTTCCATGTTTCCATCTTCATCTGGATCACCTTCTTGCTTTCCGTCTTTATTCATCGTATCATCATCTTCTTGATCAATTGTTCCATCATCTTCATTTACATTTTCTTCATCATTTGGCTTATCTTCCTGCATTTCTGGATCTTCAACCGGTCCTTCTTCTTCGTTTGCATCAGAGCACGCTGTCAGGTTAAAAGCAAGTAAGCAGGTAAAAATGGATAGCATCCACTTTTTCAAATTCATTCCTCCTCAAAAGTATTTCTAATGCTATCTTTTCCATCATTTTGAAAAATATGTAGCTAATCCTTTTAATAGAAATGGGAAAGGATACAGCTTCCCACGTTTACCTACAAAAAAAGCTATAATAAATTGTTATTTTTTTCAAAATTCTACACCTTTCGTAGGTTTAATGTCCTATGATGAAAGTAGTTACTATCGTTATGACTCGTTAATCGTACAGCGTATCCTCCAGAAAAGGGCAACCATTTTTGAAAAAGAGTGGGCGCAAAGTAAACAGATCTAAGGAAGATTTCTGCAGAACTTCTATGATGGCTGTACTACCTGGAAAGATTTGAAGGAGGAGTTATATGGGCGTACATACTGAGGAAAAGCTTGATGACGAATGGGTGAAGTTAATAAAGGAAGCGAAGGAACTTGGTATCTCGATCACCGAGATTCAGTCTTTTCTTCGTCATCAAAGTAACTGACGCAGAAGCGGCATATGATGATATGCCGCTTTTGTTCTATTTACGGAACAAAAACATACTGGTATAATTAATAATAACAATGAATTTTGTCGAAGCATCGGAGGGATAAACGTGATCGGAGAAGAAGTAAAAAAATATCGTTTACGTAAAGGGTTATCACTTTCAGAGTTAGCAGAACGTGCCAATGTCGCAAAGTCATATTTAAGTTCTATCGAGCGCAATATACAATCAAATCCCTCTATTCAATTCTTAGATAAAATATCGAATGTTTTGGATGTTTCAGTCGAAGTACTGTTACAAGGGGATGACCCAATTCATCAAAGTGAATTAGATTCTGAATGGAAAAAGTTAGTGAAGGAAGCCATGGAATCTGGCGTAAGTAAAGATCAATTCAAGGAATTTCTTGAATTTAATAAATGGCGAGCAAAGCAAGGATCAAATCAATAAAACTTCAAGCAGGGGCCCACTATTTGTTAGGCTCATATTTAGTTTGTTAACAAGTGCATTACCCAATACCCGTGCAAACACAAAATTAATGAATAAACGACAGAAGCCACAATTAATAACCACCGTATGAAAACGGATTTTAACTGTTTCAGCTTAAGCAGCAATCCACATAATAAGAGAGATAATCCAATTTTATACATCAAGAATACGAGTGGACTTGCTTGAATAAAAGCCTCCATGATTGGATTCACTTCTCCAATCCAGCTATTCTTGATCCCCCAATACGTTATATAACCATCAAGTAGGTTAACGATTGCGAGATAAATGATAAAATACTTTATCATTTTTTTCCCTTTACTCATAAGGTTGAGAGATGGTTTGATTTTTTATGATGTGACTCAGTTCCTCATACATCTTTTGTTCATCTGCCATCAGGCCTTTTATATCCTGTTCTTTATATTCAAGGCTATGAATTTTCTCGATAATAAAAGAAAGCTCACATTTACCTTTGTATTCATCATTAATATAAAGCTTAGCAATTTGATCATCGATCGCCATCACTTTTATTCTTTTCCCTAAAATATAGGATACAAAAGTTCCCTCACCTAACTTGATCACCATCATTCCTCCTTACTTTTTTGAGGAATTGATTAAAAATCGCTTCACTTCCTCCTTAGATAAACCGATATTTTTTGCGATTGACATAAGGGTCACCCATTCTTGATCCAATTTTTCGTCAGTATACGTTCTCATTCCCCATCCCCCTTATCAAATTCAGCAATAACCGACACGTATAAAGAACGTTTTGTTCTTTATTTAGAATGTACATCTAATATAGTCTTATTTTGGAAGTTTAAAAAGAGTGAAAATTCTTTGTTTTAACTGAAAATTCCTATTAAATCTTGTATTTACTAATATTTTCTCTTTCAATCTTAACTTTTCATAAATTTGCTCTAACATCTAGTTCCTATAATCCACGACTATTGTTCTGTTTACAGAACAATATGTTCTTGATAAAATTAAGTTAATAAAAAATAATGATAAAGTCGAGGTAAAGGGATGATCGGTGAAAAAATTAAACTTTATCGGAATCGCATGGGGTTATCTTTAACAGAGTTAGCAAAGCGAGCAGGCGTTGCGAAATCATATTTAAGTTCCATCGAACGAAATCAACAAGCGAATCCTTCTATTCAATTTCTCGAAAAAATTGCAGCGGAACTTAAAGTCCCCATTGAGGTATTTATACTGGAAGAAGATTATGAAGAACCTGTTCTTGATACAGAATGGAAAGAATTAATTGAAGAAGCTATGCGATCCGGCATTACGAAGGAAGACTTTGCGGATTATCTAGAATTTAAAAAGTGGCAGATGCACAACGGAAAAAGTGGAGAATAATAGAAACTCCTGTCCAGGTAGGACAGGAGAGTACGTTCTTATTCAGCAGAGTTTTCGGAGTTTTCGTTAGATGCAGGTTCTTCGGTGTTATTTCCATTGTTCATCGAATTATTGCCGTTCTCTGAATCATTATCACCGCCGTTGTTACACGCTGTAATTAACATAACAGCTACTAACGAAGTTGCAATTTTGAGCATGAATTTCTTGTTATTCATTTCCAAAATTCCTCCCTGAACTCGATAAGTTTTACCGCTAATGAACGGTTGAGTTCATCATATCAGGGCGAAAAGGCAAATTGTTGAAATTTACATAGTCTCTATGTTGGTTTTACATTGCTACTGATTGGTTAACATTAAATTAATATTTTTATAAGTGCACGATGTCATACTCTATATGTAACAGGCAAAATCCCCATTCCTAGGTTCAGGAATGGGGATGAACTCGTCCTATTTCAACGCAAACATAATTTCAGCTTCAGCAGCAACTTCACCTTCAACAGTAGCTGTAGCTTTTCCTTTGCCGATCGGTCCTTTAATGCGAATAATCTCCACTTCAAGACGAAGCTGATCTCCTGGCTTTACTTGTCTTTTGAAACGACATTTATCGATTCCAGTAAAGAAAGCCAGCTTACCTTGATTTTCTTCTTTCTTTAACATCGCCACAGCACCTACTTGAGCAAGTGCTTCGACAATGAGAACGCCTGGCATAACCGGATAGTCCGGGAAATGTCCATTAAAAAATTCTTCATTCGCCGTTACGTTCTTAATACCGACCGCTCGTACTTCTTCTTCGACTTCAAGAATACGATCAACAAGAAGGAAAGGGTAGCGATGCGGGATAATCTTCTTAATTTCTTGACTATCTAACATATCTCATTCTCCTAACGGTTACTCTTCTTTTTTTACAATATCACTTATCTTCACCCATGTGCTCTTCTTAAACACGTCTCCAGGGCTTCCGTCACCAATTACCCCATAACCGATCATGGCACCTGCGAGTAGTGAAGCCATGAGCAACAGGGCAACGAGAACAAGGCGTAGCCAAACCGGAATTAACCGAACCTTTGGCTTACGCTCTTTCTCGTCGTGATTTTTATTCGTTTGTTCGACCTCTTTCTTAAGAATGACTTTTTCTTCGGAGGCCTGGTTCACCTTTTCATGGTTGTTCGCCATTATGATTACACCCTTACGAATAGTTTCCGTTCTAATTTAGATTAATTTTTTCTTTGCTATCTTGTCAATATGTTCAAGCATCAGACCTGTTCCTTTTGCCACGCAGCTCATCGGTTCTTCCGCTACAAGGACTGGAACCATAAGTTCTTCAGCAAATAGCTGATCGATGCCGTGAAGCAATGCGCCTCCACCTGTCATAATCACACCGCGGTCAATGATGTCTGCTGAAAGTTCTGGAGGAGTTCGTTCAAGAACGCTTTTTGCCGCCATCACCATGTGCGAGATCGGCTCTTGGAGCGCCTGCTGAATTTCATCGGACTTCACTGTGATCGTTCGTGGTAGTCCAGACACCATGTCTCGTCCACGAATATCAAGTTCTTCATTCCGGCCGCCTGGAAATACCGTTGCTACGTTAATCTTAATTTGTTCTGCTGTCCGCTCCCCAATTAGAAGCTTATACGTTTTCTTGATGTAATCCAGGATTTCGTAATCGAACTTGTCCCCTGCCATTTTAATGGAAGAGGCGGTGACAATATCGCCCATTGAAAGCACTGCGATATCTGTCGTTCCACCGCCAATGTCCACCACCATATTACCGCTTGGCTGAAAAATATCCATGCCAGCGCCAATTGCAGCTACTTTTGGTTCTTCTTCAAGAAAAATTTGTTTCCCACCGCTTTTTTCAGCAGCTTCTTTAATCGCTTTCTTCTCAACAGATGTGATGTTCGTAGGCGTACAAATTAAAATACGCGGCTTAGATAGAAAGCTTTTTACATTAATTTTGTTCAAAAAATGTCTTAGCATCACTTCTGTAATATCGAAGTCTGCGATCACGCCGTCCTTCAGTGGACGCGTTGCAACGATGTTTCCAGGAGTCCGGCCAACCATTTGCCTTGCTTCTTCACCAACAGCAAGCGCTCTTCCAGTTCCAGTGTCTAGTGCTACAACAGACGGTTCATCCAAAACGATGCCTCGCCCTTTCACATAAATCAGTACGTTCGCGGTACCTAAATCAATCCCAATATCACGTGAAAACATGACGTATCCTCCCTGTATTCTAACACTCATCTATAGTTTCAGTCCTAGTATGTTTAAACTACGTATCCATTAGTATATTGTACCATAAATTAAGAAACAGGAAGAAAGTATTTAGAAAAAATTGTCGTTTTTAGGCGTATTATTTGACAGCTTCTTCTTTTTCCGTGTCCTTTCTATATTTTATTCTCGTCGCTTCGCCGCCGCGGAGATGGCGTATCGATTTATGATACTCGAGAATCCCCTTCACCTCATTGGCGAGGTCCGGATTAATTTCAGGAAGTCGTTCTGTTAAATCCTTGTGAACGGTACTTTTAGAAACGCCAAATTCCTTTGCGATCACCCTCACCGTTTTCTTAGTCTCCACGATGTAGTTTCCAATCTTGATGGTTCGCTCTTTGATGTAATCGTGCACACCACTCGCCTCCCTAAATTGGATGTGAGAGATGCGAAATGAGACTGATAAAGTGATCATGCTACGAAGCTCTAGTCATCAGGTGACCTACATGATGTCAGGAGTATTGCATGCAAGAATACTTCGAAGCCTTACCACAACTTCTCACCTCTGCCCCTCATTTACTAAGTTTTGTAACATTTTATTAAGGCAAAGGTGGTTATATTCCAAAAAGTCAAGAGGGACAAGGGATTTTATTTAAATATTCTTTCAAATTGATCTTATTCGCCTTTTGTATGTGAGCATACATGAAAAAAGAACCCCCTATTTTAATGGAGAATAGGAGGTTCTTCAATCAAATCACACGGTCATCTTTCCATACTTCTCCATCTTTGAAAGTAAGCTGTTCAGGATATCTAAGATCCATTACCTCATCCTGAAGCTTCTGTGAAGGTGGTTTTGTACTCAATGACACGATCACATTCGTTAAAATGGCAGAAGTAGCACCGAAAATACCTGCTCCCGTATCAATGATGCCTAAAATCGTAAAGCCACCGTATTTTGCTAGGAAAATATACGTTAAGGTAACCAATAATCCTACGATCATCCCTGCAATGACACCTGGCGCGTTCGCTCTCTTCCACCATACCCCAAGGATAAGTGCTGGAAAGAACGTTCCTGAGGCAAGCGCAAAAGCCCATGCTACAATTTGCGTGATAACACCCGGTGGATTTAGCGCAACGACTCCGGCAACAATCGTCGCAATCAGAATCGACCAGCGCGCAACAGACATCCGCTTTCGCTCCGTTGCTCTAGGATTAATAATGCGATAGTAGATATCGTGAGAAAAAGAAGAAGATATGGCAATCAGTAGCCCACCAGCCGTGGAGAGCGCCGCTGCCATCGCTCCTGCTGCGACGAGACCTATAACAAATACTCCTAAATCAGCAATTTCAGGTGTGGCCATCACGACTATATCATTACTAATCGCAATCTCTTTCCATTGGAGAATGCCATCTCCACTCGTATCCGCCATCGTTAGAAGTCCGGTGTTCACCCATTTATCCGTCCAGGCAGGTAAAGAATCGATCGGACTACCTGCTACTTGCTTCATCAAGATAAAACGTGAAAATGCCGCGTAAGCAGGAGCAGATAAATAGAGGAGACCAATAAATAGAAGTGCCCAGGCGCCGCTCCAGCGTGCTGCTTTCATCGTTGATACTGTGTAAAAGCGAACAATGACGTGAGGGAGTCCAGCAGTTCCAGCCATTAAGCTAAACATCAGAGCGATGAATTGCCACTTTGAAGCGGATTCGAATGGCGCAAAATACTCAGAAATTCCAAGTTCACGATCGAGTTCACCGAGTTCTGATACGACATTGCCATAGCTTAGCCACGGGATCGGGTTATTCGTAATTTGAAGTGACATGAAAATAACCGGAATTAAATAAGCCAGAATTAAAATAATATATTGCGCCACCTGTGTCCACGTAATCCCTTTCATCCCGCCAAATGTGGCATAGATAGCAATAATGACGACCCCAATCATCACACCAATTTTGGCATCGACTTCAAACAGCCTTCCGATCACTACCCCCGATCCTGCTAACTGACCAATGGAATAGGTAAAGCTAATGATAATGGTCGCAATCGCCGCAATGACTAAAGCCGTTTTACTCTGAAAGCGATCTCCAATGAATTCTGGAACCGTATAGCGACCGTATTTCCTAAGTTGAGGAGCAAGCAGAAAAGTTAAGAGCAAATAGCCGCCTGTCCACCCCATAATGTATGCCAGTCCATCATATCCAAGGACCATAACTGTTCCAGCAAGACCAATGAATGAAGCGGCGCTCATCCAGTCCGCTCCAATCGCCATCCCGTTGTAAATCGCAGGTACCCCTCGACCCGCTACGAAGAACTCGGAGGTTTGACGCGCGCGATTAAAGACGGCAATCCCAATGTATAGCCCAAATGATGCCACAATAAGCAAAAGTGACACTAGAAATTGTGTATCCATCCCTTATCCCCCTTATGATTGTAAGGTTTGTCCTTTCGTTGCTTTCACTCGTTTTTCAACTAACCCATACTTTTGATCAATCCTGTCCGATATGTAAGCGTTAACAAACAATAAAATGATGAAGACAACAATTGAACCCTGTGCACCCATGAAGTAATGAAGGGGAAATCCATTTAACGTATATTGTGCCAACGCTTCAGCGAACAGAACCATTCCAAAAGACACAACAAACCAGAAAAGAAGTAAGATGGCAATTAACCTTACTCTCGCATGAAAGTAGGCATCGGCGATTTTTTTATCAATCTTCTTCATGATGGAACCTCCTGTCTATTTTAAGTTGAAAATAAGTTCGACCGTTTCGACAAAACCAAGTGGGACTCTAGCAATTTCAATGATCAAGTAGATTCCCATTAGCGCTATTGGCAATAGTAAATACACGCCTTTTCTTTTTCTGATTGTAAAGATTAAACTGACGATTGCAGCAGCTAACAGCACGTATAAAATAAGTAGCCTCTCCCTCCCATTTAAGTTATCTGAATTTTACGAAATACATCTCTCATTATGTTTCTACTATAAAAAGAAGTCAATGAGACATTACTACCAGTAATTGTATATAGCGATATGACAATAGACCTGTGTCTCCGACAGATAAAAGCGAATCTTTCCGTTCCTTGAGGAATGATAGCGCTATTTCCCGGGAAAAATCGAATTTTGTTTGTTTTCACTGCACACAAAAAAGCCCCCACTAGGGGAGCTTTGTTATTGTGAATCCTTTGTATCTGATTTTTGATCGTCCGATTTCTGCTCGTTGCTTTTTTGCTCGTCGGATTGATCCTCGTCTGCACTATTCGCATCTTTTTCGGCGTCTTTCTCAGCATCCATTTCGGATTCTGTACCGTTATCCTGGTTCTCGACATCAGTACCTTCTGAGGCAGATGGGTTTGAAACTTCGTCGCTTGTCTGCGCCTTTTCAGGAGCTTCTACAGCTGAAGACGGTTGATTAAACACATCAAGTGGGTTAACCGGCATGTCATCTTTGCGGACTTCAAAATGTACGTGAACACCAGCATCTGTATCAAATGCGTTTGTACCAGCTGTACCTAGCTTCTCACCTTGCTTCACAGTATCGCCTTGTTCTACATTAAGAGCTTCAAGAGATTCGTAAACAGTCACAACACCATCGTTATGCTCTAAGTGAACAACATTTCCAAGTAATTGATCGTTTGTAGCTTTCACAACTTTACCACTCATTGCAGCTTTCACATCAAAACTTGCGCCATCTTCTTTAGCATAGTCGATTCCTGCATTTTGGTAGTAGGTATTATTATAGAAAACAAGGGCTGCTTGTTGTTCTTCCGTGCTAGCTGAAGTGTCATAGAATTGTTTCTGCACAAATACACCACTATCTTCGGATGCAGGTACTTTAAAGACTTCTGAATCACCTAGAACTGGAACAGACTCGTCATTTGTGTCAAAGGCACTTCTTTCTTCATCAATACCAGTTAAATCTTTTGCATTGTCTTGTCCGCCTTGCATCCATAATACGGCTGCAAGAACAATTGCTGCAAAACCAAGATAGACTGCTGGATAAATCCAACGTTTTCTTGCTAGCTTCTGCCATTTAGAAGCGCTTTTTTCAACAGGATGAGATCGTTGTTTTTCGTCTCCCATTTGTTCATCACCTCAGCAACATTGTGGTCAGGTTGCGAGATTTATATACCTATTCCGAAAAAAAGTTCTATTTATTTTTCGACAAAAGCGTTTCTTTTATGCATGATTTTTATAAAACCTCATTTATTTACGTGTAGTTGGCTTCGATAAAGAATGATGCATTAGTATGAATTTAGACTTATCAACTTTGTTTTTCTGTGATTTACAAAAATGTAAATATACGTAAGAGTTTTTTGTTGAACATAGGGTACATAGACTATAAGATTAAAATTGAAGCTAATCTGTTTTGTTTTCATAACTATGATTAGTAAAGGAGAACCAACAATATGCACTATGTGATTACATCCACTCTGCCCGAACAATATGGTGGGCGAACAAAATCATTATTAGACCGTACAAATAAGCTAGTCGAGAAAGCTGGTATGGACTACACCCTTATTACCACTAACTATAACCCCTATTATGGTGAAATCTATGACCAATATTACGAACAAGAAAAAGTTCCTTCTACTGTTAAGTTCATCAATATTTACGATTTCATATCTGGACGTACTTACAAAGGATCTAAAATTAACCACACTGTAGAGGAAACAGACCTCATTTCACATGAGGTTAAAAAGAATAAAGTTTATCGTTATTTTGAAAATGGTGAATATGTGCTTTATAAAAACTTTGATACGAAGGATGGATCTTTAAAGATTGTTGATCATATAGATTCATACAACCGTATTCGCTTATGTAGAAAAGAATTCAACGCGTTGGGCCAATGTCATCGGAAAACGAATTACAAACAAGGAACAACAAATAAACTTGAGGAAATTTTTTATGATGAATTTGAAAATGCCTACATGAATAAGACTTATGATGGGTCTAAGGAAAATAAGCTGATTCGACTTCATCTTTTTACAGAGAACGGAATTCTAGAATTTAAAACTGAGAAAGATTTCTTCCGTTATGCTTTTGAATTAATAATTGAGGATAACTCTACAATTATTAATGATGCAAGACTATTGGACAAACCAATGATTGAAATGGAAGGTTCGAATCTTACGAAAATATCTATTCTGCACAGTTCTCATTTAAATAGTAATGATCTACATGATGTGAAATCTTCATACAAATACTTAATTGATCACATAGAAGATATCGATTATCTTGTCACATTGACTCATGACCAGAAAAAAGATCTTCTCCAATTAAGTTCGCATGAGGAAAAAGTTATCGTTATTCCTCACTCCATTGAAGCTTCCAACCTAAATAATACTACCGAAAAAGAAAACAAATTTGTTTATATTGGACGTTTAGCAGAGAGTAAACAAATTGACCATCTTATCGAAGCTTACCATTTAAGAAAATCGGAATTAGCTAGTATCAGCTTTGAGATCTATGGAGTGGGACCAGATAAGGATAGGCTTCAAAAAATGATAGAAGACTATCATTTAGAAGAAGATATTTTTCTTAAAGGATTAACGGATGCTCCAGAGAAAATATTTGCAAGCGCAAAAGCATCATTTTTACCAAGTCAATTCGAAGGACTTCCACTCGCTATTATGGAAAGTTTAAACAATGGTTGTCCTGTTGTCGCTTACGATATTAGGTATGGACCCAATGACATGATTAATCATGGAAAAAATGGCTTAATTGTTGAAAAAGATAATATCTCCGCTCTTTCAACTGCCATGGTTCATGTCCTTGATCTAAAACCTTCATCTGTTTATTTGGATAAAGAATATAGAGAAGAGGCCTTTATTAAAAATTGGTCTAAACTATTGAAAGTTCAGGGAAAATCTCGATTTAAAATCCCATTTTTTCAATAGCTTTGAGAACACAACTAACACCACCATTAAAATGGTGGTGTCCTTTTTTTCGCTTGTTTTCTTGGAACAATTCATGCACTAAAACTCTACGTTCTGAGAACTTTATTTACTTTTGTGCGGTCAATTTATTTATATAGGAATCTAATTCACTGATTGCTACATCTTTATAATAGTATTTTACTATTTCCGAGTACTTTTTCCCTTCTTCTGCCATTCCATTAGCCCCATATTGACTCATTCCTACTCCATGTCCAAACCCTTTTGTCGTAATATCAATGTTGTCACCATCTCGTTTCCAGCTAAAGTCAGAAGACCTCAAACCTAACAGATCTCTTATTTCGCGTCCCGAATATGTCTTGCCATTGATTGATACTTCTGCCACTCT
Organism: Guptibacillus spartinae; assembly: GCF_028610625.1. Classification (GTDB taxonomy): domain Bacteria; phylum Bacillota; class Bacilli; order Bacillales; family Guptibacillaceae; genus Guptibacillus; species Guptibacillus spartinae. The sequence goes on along the minus strand of NZ_JAQQWU010000004.1, from coordinate 158,681 downwards.
TTTACCTTCGGTGAGTGTTTTAATAGATCCAATCGAACCGTCATCCGGAAGAGAAACGCCTAGCTTTTTTTCGAATTCATCCACAGTAAATGAGGTGCTATCTTGATACTTAGGGGAATCTACATCCCATGGACTTTTAACACTTCTTAAATAAGGAGCGGCATTCTCCCAGTAGTCCTCAGAATTTTCAGTATACCCATTACTCGTTGAAAAAAAGGATGCATAGATTGGATTTCCCTCATACGTTAATATTTGCCCTGCAGTATCTTTAACAGCTTCTTCAATCCTGGCATATTTCTTATCAAAATCTTTGCCCCATAATTTTTTTAGCTGATTTTTATCTTTATACACTTGGTCCTGAACTGTATCGGTTACTACAGCTCCAGACGGGAGGTCTCCAGGTGGACTCGTCAGTTTTGCAATGACAAATGTCCTTGCTGTTAAAGCTTGTGCCTTTAATGCTTCAATATTAAACTCAGAAGGCATTTCAGCAGCTACCACACCAATAACATAATCTTCAATAGGAATATCCATAGTTTCCGATTGTTGAGAGCGAAAAACGGGAACAGATACACTTTTTACTTGCGGCTTCGTCTTCTTCTCCACCTTCTCCTCTTTATTAACCGTTACCGTCTCAGTTTGAGAGTCACCGTAAGGGATGACTAGAATAGATGGAAGAAGGATTAGAATCATTGCAAACAGAATCAATGAGCCAACAATTCGCCTCATTCACATGCCTCCTTCTCAATTGCTTACCCCTATCATCGTATGGAATTGGACAACCATTTAGAACAAAATTGAAGATTAGGCACGGAGTATCTTTACCATATATATGTAAAAAACATCGCTGAATAGCCAGTTTTTGCGCATAAAAAAAAAGAGGCCATGGCCTCCTTTTTATTAGCATTATGCGAATTTTGGTTTCATGTTTACAGCTTGCTCATCAGTTGCTTCTGTTGCAGGCTTTGCCGTTTCATCAACGGTTACACGTTCAACGTCAGCTCCAAGGCTTGCAAGTTTACCGGAGAAGTTAACGTAACCGCGATCCAAGTGCTTCAACTCATCAACACGGGTGTAACCATCAGCTACAAGTCCTGCAAGGATTAAAGCAGCTCCAGCACGCAAATCAGTTGCCGAAACTTCTGCACCTTGAAGGGTAGAAGGTCCTTCAATAATAGCCGCGCGTCCTTCAATCTTGATGTTCCCGTTCATGCGACGGAATTCTTCCACGTGCATGAAGCGATTTTCAAAGACTGTTTCTGTAATTACACTTGTACCCTTCGCTTGAAGTAGCAAGGCCATCATCTGGGATTGCATATCCGTCGGGAATCCAGGGTGAGGCATTGTTTTCAAGTCAACTGGCTTCAATGTTTCAGGTCCAATAATGCGAAGTCCCTGACCTTCTTCTGTAATCTCTACGCCCATTTCTTCCATCTTCGCAATCAATGGACGAAGATGTTCTGAAACAGCATTTTCAATTAATACGTTACCACCTGTAATTGCAGCAGCTACCATGAATGTTCCTGCTTCAATACGGTCTGGGATAACAGCGTGCTCTGCTCCAACAAGCTTCTCCACGCCTTCAATGCGAATCGTACCAGTACCTGCACCGCGTACTTTCGCACCCATTGCATTGAGGTAGTTCGCAAGACAAACGATTTCAGGTTCTTGAGCAACGTTTTCCATTACCGTTGTACCTTCTGCAAGTACAGCTGCCATCATAATGTTTTCCGTGGCGCCTACACTTGGGAAATCAAGATAAATCTTTGCCCCTTGAAGTCTTCCTTTAATACCAGCTTCAATAAAACCATTACCAATAGTGACTTCTGCACCCATTGCTTCAAAGCCTTTAAGGTGCTGATCAATTGGTCTTGAACCAATTGCGCAACCACCAGGTAATGCTATACGAGCATGACCCACACGGGCCAAAAGTGGTCCCATTACAAGAAACGAAGCTCGCATTTTACGTACTGCTTCAAATGGTGCTTCTGTTTCCAAAGGTTTTGTTGCGTCTACTTTGATTGTGTTACCTTCTATTTGCGTCTCAACATTAAGATAGCTTAATACTTCACTAATCGTGTGTACATCTGAAAGGGCAGGCACATCATTTAACGTGCTCGTGCCTTCACCTGCTAAAATAGATGCTGTGATGACGGGCAAGACTGCATTTTTAGCTCCTTCAACTTTCACAGAGCCAGACAATCTCCTGCCACCTCGGACGATGATTTTTTCCAACGTATTCCCCTCCGCGTCCTATTTGTATATTAATATTCAGTCGTAATTATTGGTGTGCCAATTGTAGCGGTTATTCCGCCGCCTATTCCTGTATTCCGTAATGCTATTTGTATGTTCATTCTTTGGTTGTTCGTTACGAGATCTGCTTCCCACTCTTCATGGTATGCGGAAAGAGATACAAACGTCTCTTCATTGATTTCTTCTACTTTTGAAGCGGAAAAAGCTCCTAACAGCTTGTCTGCTTCATTGTACAAAACAATGTCCATTGTATCATTTTTCTCACCCACAAAACAAGAGAAAACTGGAGCTTCTTGCGTAACTAATTGTGACTTTTGCGCCTTAAATTGTTCGTACGTTGTTCGCCATTCCTCCTGAAAAAACCCTTTAATTTCCATGTTATAAATAAGATAAGAGCTCATACGATTTGCTTCTGGATAAGACACGAGTGTCAGCGTTTCTTTTGTACCCAACTTTGAATCGATTCTTGTCCCACTTACTTTTACATTACCGTCGCTTCTTTCCAAATTACCCCATTGAAAACCAGGTGCTCTTTTGGAAAGCTCTGACATAATACTTTTGTACCCTAACGACTTCGGAATGAAACTCACTTTTTCTCGAGTGTAAAGAGACCATTTTTGTATAGAATAATCGTGGGACAGTAAAACATTCGCCATCTCTGCAGTCTTTACTTCCGTTTCATCTTCAATTGAGACTGATGTACCATTCGAAAAGCTCGCTAGAAGTAAAATGGATAGTACTCCGATTAGAAGCCTCATCTTTACCCTCTCCCCGTTCTGGTCTTCTTATCTTTCAGTGTGACCATGGGAGGAGAAGGCATACATGGAAGTTGTAGTCAGATCCCGACAAATTCCGTACGACGCTCCTATATGTGAGTTGTTTTTAAGCTTTTCTAGCTCCAACGCCCAGTCCCTCGATCGCTTCACCTTTTAGACCGAACACAAAGAACGTGTTCATTCTAAAAGGCTCCAGCGCTTTTCGGGACTAAGCGGGGGTTTACGCTTTTCATTGTCTAGCTGCTGCGCCCAGCCTCTCGAGTCGCTTCACCTTTTAGATTGAACACAAAGACCATGTTCATTCTAAAAGGTTCCAGCGCTTGTCGAGGCTTAACGGGCGCATACGCTTTTCGTTTTTAAAAGAAATATTGTAGACGGAGTGACCAGTTGTAGTAATCTAGGAAGAAACTGCTTGCGAGGGAACCGATGCTTAGGGTTAGCAAGATCATGAGGACTTTTGCCTGTGGACTGTTCGGTTTTTTGAAAAAAACATCGAACCGAACGGTTTGTAACGCCCACCAGGTTATCATAATGAAAACCAGGTTGATTACAATCGTTAAAATCGATTGTTGCGCCAGTGCTTCTGTCATCTTATCTCCCCCCTATCTGCAAATGCACCATTCAACAAACATACTTTTTTCCATCTAATAGCCTATTATAAAAGATTTCAACTCAATTGAATATCCTACTTTACCACTAATCATCGGTTTTTTCCGCTTAAAATAAGGCAGTTTCGTCATATTCTTCCTTATCCATTTCATTTCACTAAAAAAACAGCAGACGACTCTGCTGTTTCACGGATTGAAAATTTCCAAGAATTGAAAATGATCATGAATAAAGGTTAGCGCTATAGAAGGAAAAATCCCAAGGAGAACGGTTCCGGCAGCGGTTATGGTTAGCACAGCGACGAGCCTATTTGAAGCTAACACCGGCGTTTTGACTTCCGCTTTTCGGAAATACATTTGAACGAACAATCCAAAGTAATAAATGTATGAGAGAACCGTTCCTGCCAACATCGTGAGCGCCAAAATGAACCGTTTTGGCTCTGTTCCGAGTGCACTCATGAAAATTTCAAATTTCCCGATAAATCCCGCTGTGAGCGGAATGCCAGCGAGCGACAAAAGATAGATCGTCATGGCAATTGTGACGTAAGGTGAGCGTTTAAATAAACCTGCAAATGATGCGACGGTTACTTCATTATTCTCTTCGCCTAATGCGTCAATCACCGCAAAAGCCCCTAGATTCATTAACAAATAAGCAGCGAGATAAAACCATACGGCATCAAAAACGAGCTCTGATAACGCGGCTAATGGGACGAGAAGATAGCCTGCGTGCGCAATACTTGAATAAGCGAACAGTCTTTTTGCATTTACCTGTTTTAACGCAATAAGGTTGCCAATTAGAATCGTTAGAACGGCGAGTAACACCAGATAGGGGCGAACCGAGACAAGCAGCGTTTCATAGCTTACCCCATCAGGCGTAATCACTTTTCCAGTACCGGGGGCAAACACAAATGGTACCATGATGAGCCTTAGCATGATCGCAAAACCAGCTATTTTAGACACTACACTAAGATAAGCTGTGATCGGTGTTTCGGCTCCTTGGTAAACGTCCGGTGCCCACATATGAAAAGGAGCAGCCGTGATTTTAAAAGCAAGACCAACAAAAATCATGAGAAAGGCAAACACGGCGATGTACCGATTCTCTGTCACAATGTCGCTTCCCATTAATGCTTGAATTTCATAAATATTTGTTTCACCAGTGAGACCAAATAAGTAACTCATCCCAAACAATGTAATCGCAGTGGCAATTCCACCATTTACGATATATTTGAAGGCGGCTTCATTCGCTAACTTATTCTTTTTTCGAATGCCGACAAGAATATAAGAAGAAAGACTAAGCAGCTCTAATCCAACGAAAAGCGTAATCAAATCTGCACTCGAGGCCATCATCATTCCGCCAAGAAGACCTGTTAAGAGAAGATAGGGATATTCTCCTTTTACCTCATCAAGGTCATTTGTTTTTATACCTAGCAGTAATACGAGTCCCGTCCCAATGAGCATAAGCAGCTTAAATGCTTTTGCGAAAGAGTCGAGTCGATACGTTTGATTTAATATCGTTACCACGCCATCGTCAAATTGAAAAATGAGAAAGACGATGGCCACGGCGATGCCTGACAGGGCAAACCAGATGATAACGGATCTATTTCTTTTCTTCGGCATAAACAAATCAACTAGTGAAAGCGCTACTGCCGTCAGCAAAATCGTAAACTCTGGCATCATGCTGCTCCATTGGTAGTCTAGTAATTGATTGATTTCCATATCTTAACCTCCGATCCCGAGTGTACGCGCCATTTGAAGTGTGTTGGATAACACTGCAGGATAGACACCAATCCAGATAATGAGACTGAGCAGAATAGCGGACGAAACAAGTTCAACGGCCGATAGATCTTTTTGCTTATCAAATTGAGGTTTTCTTTCTCCAAACGTCACTGCAAGCACGGCGCGCAGCATATATACTGCGGTTAGAATCAAGCCAATAACCCCCACACTTCCAATCACAGGCATCGCTTCAAACAAACCAAGAAACGCAAGAAATTCGCTAATAAATCCACTCATTCCAGGTAATCCGAGTGAAGCGAGTCCTGCTGCGAGAAAGAAACCTGCAAAAAGCGGTGTTTGACTCGCCACTCCTCCTAAGTCGGCCAATTTTGTTGTTTGGAAACGATCAACGATCACCCCAACAAGTAGGAAAAGTAGCGCTGCAATCAGTCCGTGTGAAATGGTTTGAAAGACAGCCCCTTGAAGACCTGCCGTATTAAATGATGCGACGCCAATGATCACAATGCCCATGTGTGAAATTGACGAGTATGCCAATACAGCCCTGAGCTCAGTTTGGACAAGAGCGATGAACGCGCCATAGAGTAAATTAATGACGCCGAGAATCGCGAGAATCACAGCCGTTTCCTTCAACTGTTCTGGGAAGAAACCAGCCCCGAAGCGAATAAGGCCATATGCTCCTATTTTCAATAAAACACCTGCATGAATCATCACAACTGCTATCGGAGCCTCAATATGAACGCGAACCATCCACGTGTGCAGCGGCACAATCGGGAGCTTCGTCCCGAATCCAAGGAGAAGAAGAAGAAAGAGCCACATTCTTGTATTGCCTGATAGAAATTCATAAGAAGCGGATTCCTGCAAAAGAGAAGTTAGTTCACTAATGTTCATCGTCCGAAACTCAACGAATAGCACAATGATGACAATTAAAAGCAAGATTGAGCCGATACCGTTATAGACGAGGAATGAAAAAGCTGCCTTTTCCCGCTCAAATCCTCCCCATTTTCCAATAAGTAAAAACATCGCAACAAGCGTAACTTCAAAAAATAAGAAAAACAGAAATAAGTTTTCACTAGAGAACACGCCTAGGATACCGAATTCAAGAAGTAAAAAGAGCATATAAAACCCTTTCACTCCCTCTTGAATGCGCAACGCAGCGAGTGAAGCAAGAAACGTAATGAGCGCTGATAACATTAAAAACAAGAGCGACAAACCGGTAATCCCAAGGTCGTAGGTGACTGGATAGGGCTCATTCGGACTAATTGCCGTCATGAGTTCGAACCATTGATAGCTCTCCATAAATTGAATACCAGAAAGCGTGCGATCATATAAGCTAAACACACCAATGGTTACTATTAGCGGTAGAACTGTACCAAAGACGCCAATCATCTTTACCGAAGAGTGGTTGGCAGGCATAAGGCTTAGCACGATAACGCCAAGTAGTGGGGAAAGTATTAATATAGTTAATATGCCACCCATTAGAAATACCCCCCTATTACCGCAATAAGCAGGAGCACAACGACTAGACCGGAGAACGCCACTGTCCCGTACGTTTGCACCTGGCCGGACTGAATGTCTGATCCCGCTCTCGCCATTCGTTTCACAAGTCCTATAAGTGCCTGCGCGCCTCCCTCGATAATGAAACGATCAAAGTACATCCAGAAGTATCCAATGACTCGCGTTCCTTTGACAATTGTTACTCGATAAAACTCATCGATGTAGTATTTATGAAATAAAAGGCGATGCACCGGATTCAACCGCTCGCCGTACCTCAGCTTTTTCGCATACATCCAGGCAAGCCCAATCCCCGCTAACGATAAAAGGATCGCGCTAATTGGAAGCCATATTGGTGCAGTAGGATGATCGACTGTGATGGGATATGGACTCGTCTCTAACCAGTCGCCAAGAAACGTTCCAAACCAGGCTGTTTGAATATAACCTCCTACGACGGAAAGCACCCCAAGAATGAACATTGGGATCAGCATGATACGTGAAGACTCCTTCGCTTTACTTGATTCATTGCCAGCAAATACAAGAAAGTAAAGGCGGAACATATAAAAGGCTGTGAGAAAAGCGGTCAGTAACGCCATTGTAAATAACACGTACCGTCCGTCGGCATAAGTAGAAGCAAGTATTTCATCTTTACTAAAAAATCCTGCTAAAAGTGGGAAGCCTGAAATTGACAAACAACCAATCAAACATAATGCTGCGGTAATCGGAAGCTGTTTCCTGAGACCTCCCATTTTAAAAATGTCTTGCTCATGAACCGCATGAATCACACTACCTGCCGCAAGAAACAGAAGCGCTTTAAAAAAGGCGTGAGTTGTTAAATGGAAAATGCCTGCTGTGTATCCTGCAGCCCCCAGGGCAAGCATCATATAACCAAGCTGACTAATCGTCGAGTAAGCGAGAATTCGTTTAATGTCTCGTTGCACGAGAGCGATGGTGGCAGCAAATATCGCAGTAAACCCTCCTGTGATGGCTACGGTCGTCATCGCTGTTTCAGAGCTTGAGAAGAGAGGATACATGACAGCAACAAGATAGACCCCAGCAGCCACCATCGTTGCCGCGTGAATTAATGCGGATACTGGCGTTGGTCCTTCCATCGCATCAGGAAGCCACGTATGCAGCGGGAACTGGCCCGACTTTCCGACAGCTCCAATAAAAATTAGGATCGCAATCAGCGTCACCATTGATGGAGTAATGTCACCGGCTAGCACTGACTCAAATATCACATCAAGCTCAAAGCTACCCGTTTGCCAAAACAGTAAGAAAATCGCAACAAGCAGACCAATGTCCCCTATCCTTGTGACGATAAACGCCTTTTTAGCCGCCGCTTTTGCCTCAGGCTTGTAGAAATAAAAGCCAACAAGTAAGAAGGAACAAACGCCTACAAGCTCCCAGAAAACATAAAGCTGCAGAAGATTTGGCGATAGAACAAGCCCTGTCATCGCAAAAGTGAAGAGACCAAGGTAGCCAAAAAACGTCGCAATGCGCTCATCATTCGCCATATACCCGATGGAATACATATGTACGAGAAAACTGACAAGCGTTACGATCACAAGCATTAGCGCATTGAGCGGATTTACCTCAACGCCCACTGTCAGAACGACCGAATCGATCGAGAACCAATTGGCTTCTACAAGCTGATTACCTTCGGCGAAGTTGCTGAAAAGCACAAGAAGGGCACAACCAAAGGCGGCTCCAGTAAATATGGTTCCAACAATCCCAGCTTTTCGATAGAGGTTCGGCCGGGTGAACAGAATGATAAGAAATGAGAGAAGCGGTAATATCGGGATGAGCCAGACAACGTCCACGTTTCTACCCCCTTCGCTACTTTTTAAGTGTGTTCATTTCATCTACATTAACGGTAGCCCTGTTTCGGTAAAGCGCGATCAAAATAGCAAGCCCAACAGCCGCTTCCGCTGCTGCAACCGTAATCGTAAAAAGAGAAAACACCTGGCCGCGAATGGATGCACCTACGCCATATTTTGCAAAAGCGACAAGATTTAAATTAACGGCATTTAGCATTAATTCAATCGAAATTAACACGATGACCGCATTTCGTTTCGTTAAAGCGCCGTATAGTCCAATACAAAACAGCAGCAAAGCGGTTAATAAAAATGCTGAGAGTGGAATGGAGCTCATTGCTCTTCACCTTCTTCATCCTTTTTCGCAAGGATAATGGCCCCAACAAGCGCAACGAGAAGTACAACTGAGACAAGTTCAAACGGTATCACATAATCTGTGAATAACATTAATCCCACCTGTTCGGTATTGTTTTCATGCAACTTATCCGCCTGCGGACCGAGTGACATCGTTCGGATGCCCTTAAACACAATGAAGAAGAATGCGGTGATCACAGTTAAGACAATGCCTTTTTTTGCCCAGCTTGTTTTCGGCTCTTCTTCTGTATGCTTTGTCAGCATGATCCCAAATAGCATAATGATGGTAATCGCTCCAGAGTAAATTAAAACTTGAACGACCGCTACAAATTCAGCAGAAAGCATCACATATAGCCCCGCAATACCTAGAAACGTGAGAACAAGGGCCATCACCATATGAATGACTTTTGATAGATTAATCATGAGTAAGCCGCCGGTGATTGTTACAAGGAATAAGAAAAGAAAAACAAGCAGCTCCCCGTTCATACTTTGTTTTCCTTTCGAAGGTTCGTATCATTTTCATCGAGCCACTCTAAATTTTTAAAAAGGTCGTCTCGGCTATATGTCGCAAGCTCAAAATTGTTGGTCATAATGATGGCTTCCGTCGGACAAACCTCTGTGCAAAGATCGCACAGAATGCATATTTCGAAATTAATGTCATACGTATCAATAATTTTTCCTTTTTTATTCGGATCAGGATGCTTGATTCCTGTTAAAGAGATACAGTCGGTCGGACAGATCGCAACGCACTGATTACAAACAATACACTTTTCAGGATAAAATTTTTGGATCCCGCGAAACCGATCCGGTAAGGCAAGGGGCTGATCCGGATATTGATAGGTTACTTTTTCCTTCGTCATATTTTTCAGGGTGTAAGCTAAACCTTTCGCAAGTCCACGCATGTTGGCTTCCTCCCTTGTTTGTTTAGAATGAGCGAATGATTTCGATCACGACGGTCGTGAGAAAAATATTTACTAACGCGAGCGGCAAAAGAATTTTCCACCCGAAAGACATCAGTTGATCAGCTCGAAGACGAGGAAATGTCCCACGAATCCAGATCATTAGAAAGACAATCGAAATAAATTTCAGTGCGAACCAGACCGCGCCTGGAATAAAAGTTAAAAATGGAATTGCCTGCCATCCACCGAGAAACAGAATGGTTGTTAACGATGCCATAGCAAACAAGTAAACATATTCCGCTAGCATGAAGAAAGCAAACCGAAACCCCGAGTATTCCACATGATACCCTGCGACGAGCTCTGATTCTGCTTCAGGCAAGTCAAATGGCGTTCGATTCAGTTCAGCAACAGAAGCAATTAAAAAGATTAGAAACGCAAGCGGCTGTTTAAAAAGAAACGCAACGGATTCCTGTTCCGCAATAATGGTGTTAAGATTTAACGATCCTGTTAACAGCACTATTCCTACAACACTCATCACAAGTGGAATTTCATAGGAAATCATCTGAGCCGCTGATCGCATACTACCAAGCAACGCGTATTTATTGTTTGATGCCCATCCCCCCGCGAGAATGCCAATGGTTGATATCCCAGATATCGCAATATAATAAAGCAAGCCAACGCCGATATTAGCAAAGGAAACCTTTTCAGTTAGCGGAAGGGCAGCAATCACGATAAACGCTGGGGCAAAGGCAACAACAGGTGCAATGATAAAGAGCGGCCGATCCGCATCGCGTGGAATCGTATCTTCCTTTAGAAGTAGCTTTAATACGTCAGCGACCGTTTGCAGCAAACCGAATCGGCCCCCTACTCTGTTTGGTCCATGACGCAGCTGCATAAATCCAAGCACTTTTCTCTCGGCCAAAATCGCGTACGTAACGAATCCGAGCACAACCATTAACATGGCTGCACCGACAAGGAAGAAACCGAGCGTCTGCCAGTAACCTGGCTGGGAAGCAAGCATATCGTTAATCATTAGCCATCAACCTCCCCGAGCACAATGTCAATCCCGCCAAGAATCGCGATTAAATTCGAAATGTTCTCTCCTTCCAATAACTCAGGTAGGATTTGAAGGTTATAAAAGGATGGTCGGCGAAATTTCAGACGGTACGGCTCTTTTTTTCCCTTTGATGCAATATAGCAGCCAATCTCTCCGCGTGGCGATTCAATGCGAACATAAGTCTCACCAGCAGGTGGCTTAATGATGCGCGGTACTTTTGCCATGATTGGCCCATCAGCAATTTGCGCCACTGCCTGTTCCACGATTTTCAATGCCTCTTCGATCTCGGCCATGCGACAGTTGTAGCGGGCTAACGCATCACCTTCTGGAAAAGACGGAACCTCAAACTGAAAGCGATCATAAAGGGAATAAGGCTCGTTTTTCCTCAGGTCCCACTGCACGCCTGTACAGCGAAGATTGGCTCCGCTCAATGAGTAAGCCAGCGCTTTTTGCTTAGAATAAGCGCCAACTCCCTTCATTCTCGCCATGAAAATTTCATTCCCTGTAACGAGATCATGATACCCAGCAAGCTGTTCTCTCATATATGGCACAAACTCCCGCACCTTCTCGAGCCAGCCTTCAGGTGCATCCCATTTCACCCCACCAACGCGCATATAATTAAAAGTCAGGCGTCCCCCTGAGATCTCCGTTAACAAATTAATGATCACTTCACGCTCTCTGAACGCATAAAGAAACGGACTCATCGCGCCAATATCAAGGAGGTACGTGCCGAACCAAACAAGATGACTCGCCACCCTTCCAAGCTCCATCACAATAACGCGAAGATAATCTGCGCGTTCTGGAATATCCATCGCCATCATCGTTTCAACGGCATGACAGAGGATATAATTATTCGTCATGGCTGCAAGGTAATCCATTCGATCCGTGTAGGGGATGATTTGCGTGTATTGCAAGTTCTCAGCAATCTTCTCCGTACCTCGATGCAAATAGCCAATGACCGGTTTTGCTTCTTTGATGACTTCTCCATCTATTTTAAGTACGATGCGAAAGACGCCATGCGTACTCGGATGCTGCGGCCCAACATTTAAAAGCATTTCCTCTGTCCGAATCATCGCTACACCTCCACATCATATGGCTCATAATCTTTTCGAAGCGGATGGCCTACCCAATCATCCGGCATCATGATTCGCGTTAAATTCGGATGACCTTTAAACACAATCCCAAGCAGGTCGTACGTTTCTCGCTCAGGCCAGTTCGCCCCAGTCCAAAGCGATGTCAGCGAATCAATAACCGGTGCGTCCCGCTCTATTTTCACCTTAAGGGCGACGCTCTGGTGATTTTGAAACGAGTAGAGGTGGTTGTAAATTTCCATATGCGTCTCAAAGTCGGTTCCGTGCGTTTCAGAAAGATAATCAAATGCAAGAAGCTCATTGTACTTAAGGAACTGCGCCACTTTAAGGTACGTCTCTTTCTTTGCAACAAGCGTTGGAACGTCTTTTGCCAAACGATTAATATACGCCTCTTCAAGAAGGTCGTCTCCGAGATTTTCTTGAATAATATGAAGGTACCGCTCAAGCACAGGCTGATTTGGTGAAGGGCTTTCTTCTTTTATAGGCTCTTCCGTTTCCGAAGCAGCCTTCTTTGCTTTAGCAGCAGCGGCTTTTGCCTTTGCAGCTGCGATCGCTTTTGCCTTCTCATCCGTAGGATCGGAACTAGGTGCCTCTTTTTGCTTTCTTAGAGCTGCTGCTTTCGCTTTTGCAGCCGCTACAGCTTTCTTTTTCGCAAGGCTAGCTTCGTCGTCTGCGCCATTCTCCATTTCTTTCTGCTTTTTAAGCGCAGCGGCCTTCGCCTTTGCGGCAGCAACCGCCTTCTTTTTGGCTAGTGCAACATCGTCTTCTGATGCTTCCTGATCCACTTTGTTTTGGTTCATTTCTTTTTGTTTTTTCAGTGCAGCCGCTTTCGCCTTCGCAGCAGCAACTGCCTTTTTTTTCGCAAGCGCAACGTCTTCTTCCTCCGCTACGCTATGCTGTTCACTTTTTTCCATTTCTTTTTGCTTTTTCAGCGCGGCGGCTTTTGCTTTTGCTTCTGCGACCGCTTTTTTCTTTTGAAACTCAATGTCATCAGCGGGATTCTCTGCTTCCGCTTTCTTTTTCCGTAACTCAGCTGCCTTCCGCTTTGCTTCTTCTACGGCTTTTCGCTTTGCTTCCAGCTCTTCTGGTGTTTGATCGCTCATCGATTCGTCACCCGCTTTCCGGTGCGCGCTTCATAGCGAATCTTTTCTTGTAGTTTATTAATGCCGTAGATGAGGGCTGCCGGGTTTGGTGGACACCCAGGGATGTACACATCAACAGGGACGATCTGATCGACCCCTTTAACCACAGCATAGGAGTTAATATATGGACCGCCCGCTGTCGCACAAGAGCCCATGGCAATGACCCATTTCGGTTCAGGCATTTGATCATAAAGACGCTTTAGTACCGGAGCCATTTTTTTCGTTACGGTTCCAGATACAATCATGACATCTGACTGTCTCGGTGACGTTCGAAAAAACGTTCCGAAGCGGTCAAGGTCGTAGTGAGAAGCTCCTGAACCCATCATTTCAATGGCACAGCAGGCGAGACCAAACGTTAACGGCCAGAGCGAATTGCTTCGTGCCCAGGCCTTTACATTTTCAAGCGTTGCGAGGAAAACGTTGTGCTTCATTTCTTCGTATTCTTCCGGCGTTATATTTTCTAAGTTTACATCCATTTCAACACCTTCTTTTTCCATGCGTATAGTAAGCCAATTAATAGCATGACAATAAAGATCATCATTTCGATGAACGCAAAGAAACCAAGCTTTTGATAGGCAACCGCCCATGGATACAAGAAAACGGTTTCGACATCAAAGATGACAAAAAGCAGTCCGAATAAATAATAACGAACGTTATACTGAATCCAGCTTTGGTGAAACGGCTCTATGCCGCTTTCATAGGTTGTTTGTTTCTCAGATGTTGGTTTTGAGGGACGAAGGAATCTTCCTGCCGTTAGCGCAACAGCTGGAAGGAGAAGGCCAAGAAAAAGGAACATGAATACGAAGAGGTAACTATTTTGGTACACGTTAAGCGATTCACCCATGAAGGTCTCTCCTCTCATCGTGCTGTAAAGTTGCTAGTCTTGTATACTAATTCAACATCCCCACTCTTATTCTTGCTTTTATTTGTAAGTTTTTTTAAAATTTCGAACAGGGGTGGTTGAATGAACGACAAACGAACGCGAACGCTAACAGAGAAACTTTGGGCAAGAAATAAATATACGGTGATGGCAAAGGGTTATGAACACTATAAAGAAATAGGAGAAGCGTTAAAAACAGCTCATACACGTGAAGAACTCCTTCATGTCTACGACTTACTAAAGGAAACCTTAACTCTCCCCTATACTAAAAAAGGTATGCGGACAACACTCCAACATATGTGGGGCTATTTCAAAAAAAGAGCAACAAGTGAGGAAAAGGAATTGTTTTTTGTGATCGTAAACGAGCATCTCGAACATTCCGAGCCCTTAACCAAAAAGGATATTGGTGCCATTCAAAAGCATTTGGTCCAGTTACTCAAAAAATATCCTTCAGATTACTTAGCTCAGAGTAGCTTCATCCAATCTTATAAGCAATGGAATGAAGTATATGACAAAAAACAGGTCCTCCTTGTTTCAAGAAGCGATTATTTAGAGACCAGAGAGGATTTTCTCCCTCCCCCCTCGTAGTTAAATAATGGAGGTGGAGATGGAATGACAACCTATGTTGGGTTATTAAGAGGAATTAACGTTGGTGGGAAAAATAAAATTAAAATGGCGGAATTGCGCGATGCCCTTTCAAATGAAGGGTTTCAGAATGTGAAAACATACATTCAAAGTGGAAATGTTTTGTTTGAATCTGAAGAAGCCGCAACCCTTATAAGAAAAAAGATGGAAGAGATCATTGGCGAACAATTTGGATTAAGGGTTCCAATCGTTTTAAGAACGGCGTTTGAGTGGAAGAACATTGTCAGAAACTGCCCATTTCATGATGAACAACTTTCAAAAGCACAGGAAACGGCGAGTGGGGAGAGTCTTTATGTGGCCATGTTAGCAGAACCTCTTTTAGAAGATGATGAAAAGAAAATGCTTACCTACGCATCTGAAACCGAAGAATGTGAGATGAGAGATAGGGAAATTTATTTACTGTTTCATGAGAGCATTCGAAATTCAAAACTTGCGGCTTTCATCACTCGGTCTAATGAGTATGCGACCGTACGCAATTGGAAAACGATAAACAAAGTAGATAGCATGCTACCGAGTGTACAAGCCAAAATGTAAAAAAGCACCAGAGGGAATTTCCCGCTGGTGCTTTCCATTTATTTACCTGCCAAATCCAGGCGATTGATTGCGCGCTTAAGCGCTAGCTCTGCGCGTTTGAAATCAACGTTATCCTGCTTCGCTTGATTCAAGCGTTGTTCTGCTCGTTCCTTCGCTGCACGTGCGCGTTCCACGTCAATGTCGGAAGGTAATTCAGCAGACTCAGCAAGGATCGTTACCTGCTTTGGTCTTACTTCAACAAACCCACCGCTAACGGCCAGTACGTGTGTATCCGCTCCATTTTTGAAGCGAACCGCATTGATTGTAAGAGGGGCAACAAGCGGAATGTGTCCAGGTAAAATTCCGAGCTCACCGCTCGTTCCTTTTACGCTGACCATTTCAGCTTCCCCTTCGTATACCGGGCCGTCAGGGGTGACTACACTGACATCCAATGTATTCATTGTACCCCTCCCTGGGTGTGGTGATCGTAATTAGAGAAAGAATTCAAACAGCGAGAAAGAGACCTATAAGAGTATAAGGGACACTCTCTGCACTAGAATGATCTAGCTGCGGCTCCTTGGCCCTCGAGTCGCTTCACCTTTTCGATTGAACACAAAGAACGTGTTCATTCGAAAAGCTTCCAGCGCTTGTCGGGCCAAAGCAGTCGCCTCCGCTTTTCATTACGCCATTTGTTTAGCCTTTTCAACCACTTCTTCAATTGTTCCAACAAGACGGAATGCGTCCTCTGGAATATCATCGTGTTTACCATCAAGGATTTCTTTGAATCCTTTGATTGTTTCTTTAACTGGTACGTAAGAGCCTTTTTGTCCAGTGAACTGTTCAGCTACGTGGAAGTTCTGAGAAAGGAAGAACTGAATGCGACGAGCGCGAGAAACCGTTAGCTTATCTTCATCAGAAAGCTCATCCATACCTAGGATTGCGATGATATCTTGAAGCTCTTTGTAACGCTGAAGTGTTTGTTGCACTTCACGCGCTGTATTGTAATGCTCATCCCCAACGATTTCCGGAGAAAGCGCACGAGAAGTTGAAGCAAGTGGATCCACCGCAGGGTAGATACCTTGCTCAGATAGTTTACGCTCAAGGTTTGTTGTTGCATCAAGGTGAGCAAACGTCGTTGCCGGAGCCGGGTCAGTGTAGTCATCGGCTGGTACGTAGATTGCTTGAATTGAAGTAACAGAACCTTTATTTGTAGAAGTGATACGTTCTTGAAGTTGACCCATCTCAGTAGCAAGTGTAGGTTGGTAACCTACTGCTGATGGCATACGTCCAAGCAATGCCGATACCTCTGAACCAGCTTGTGTAAAGCGGTAGATGTTATCGATAAAGAGAAGAACGTCTTGTCCTTGCTCATCACGGAAGTATTCTGCCATTGTAAGACCGGAAAGGGCCACACGCATACGTGCACCTGGTGGTTCGTTCATCTGACCGAAGACCATTGCCGTTTTCTTAATAACGCCAGAATCTGTCATTTCGTAGTAAAGGTCATTACCTTCACGCGTACGTTCACCAACACCTGCGAATACAGAGATACCGCCGTGCTCTTGTGCGATGTTGTTGATCAGTTCCTGGATTAGTACCGTTTTACCTACACCGGCACCACCGAAGAGACCAATCTTACCACCTTTAACGTATGGTGCAAGAAGATCGACTACTTTAATTCCTGTTTCAAGGATATCCGTTGTTGTTGAAAGGTTTTCGAATACTGGTGCTAGACGATGAATCGGATCGCGGCGTACTTCGCCGAGTTCTTCATTAAGGTCAATTTTCTCACCTAGTACGTTGAATACACGTCCTAGTGTGATATCTCCAACTGGAACGGAGATTGGTGCACCTGTATCGAGAGCGTCAACTCCACGTACAAGACCGTCTGTTGAACCCATTGCTACGGTACGAACAGAGTTATCGCCAAGGTGAAGCGCGACTTCAAGCGTCAATTCGATGCTCTCTTCGGCACCGGTTTGAGCGATATAGTTAACTTTAAGGGCGTTGTAGATTTCTGGAAGCTTTCCGCTCTCAAACTTAACGTCTACAACCGGACCCATAACCTGGGTAATGTATCCCTTGTTCATCCTGTTCCCTCCTAACTTGCTTTAAGCTGCCAAAACAAGAATCGTCTTTATTTGGCATTTAAGACTATCTATTTTATTTCATTTCTACTCTAGTGCTGCCGCCCCACTTACAATTTCAGTTAGTTCCTGAGTGATTGAAGCCTGACGAGCACGGTTGTAGGATAGTGTAAGGTCGCCGATAAGATCGTCCGCATTGTCTGTCGCACTTCTCATCGCTGTCATACGAGAAGCGTGCTCGGCTGCTTTCGCATCAAGAAGCGCTCCGTAGATCAAGCTTTCAGCATATTGAGGAAGGAGTACTTCAAGAATTTCTTCTTCAGACGGCTCGTACTCATAGCTTGCGAGTGATTTGCCTCCGCCTGTCTCAATATTGGTTAACGGAAGAAGTTTCTTCTCCGTTAAATCCTGCTGAATGGCACTTACATAGTGGTTGTAGTAAAGATAAAGCTCATCGAAAGCTCCATCTTCAAACATACCGACTGTTCGAGATGCAATGTCTTTAATGTCTGCGAAAGATGGCTGATCGGAAAGACCAACAATGCTTTCAACGACAGGCATTCCGCGCTTTTTAAAGAAGGAAAGTCCTACTTTACCAGCTACGATAATTGCATACTCATCTGTAGAGTTATGACGCTCATTAATCGTTCTATAGACATGACGTAGTACCGAGCTATTGTATGCCCCAGCAAGTCCACGGTCTGATGTAATCACCACATAACCCGTTTTCTTGACTTCACGGCTTTCTAGCATCGGATGACGTACGCCGCTCGATCCGTTTGCAATGCTTCCAACAACCTCTTGAATTTTCTCCATATATGGAACGAATGACTTGGCATTCATTTCAGCACGGTTCAATTTCGCAGCGGAAACCATCTGCATCGCTTTTGTAATCTGCTTTGTTTTCTTCGTCGACGTAATTCTCGACTTAATGTCGCGTAAAGATGCCACTCATTTCACCACCTTTTAAGCTGGCCGCGGCGTTTCCGCCGCATCCCTCTTATTCAGATACTGCGAAGCTCTTTTTGAATTCTTCGATTGCACCGTTGAATTCTTTTTCATCAGGAAGAGCTTTTGTTTCACGAATTGTAGTAAAGATTTCTTTCTTATTGTGTTCGATCCATGTCATCATTTCAGATTCAAAACGCTGAATGTCGCCAACTGGGATATCATCAAGGAATCCACGAGTTAGTGCGTAAAGAATGGCAACTTGCTTCTCAACTGCAAGTGGCTTGTTTAGTCCCTGCTTAAGAACTTCAACCGTACGAGCACCGCGGTTCAGCTTCGCTTGAGTTGCTTTATCAAGGTCGGAACCGAACTGAGCGAATGCTTCTAGCTCACGGTATGATGCAAGGTCAAGACGTAGTGTACCCGCAACCTTCTTCATCGCTTTAATCTGAGCGGAACCACCTACGCGGGATACTGAAAGACCGGCGTTAACCGCTGGACGTACACCCGAGAAGAAGAGGTCAGATTGAAGGAAGATCTGTCCATCTGTGATGGAGATTACGTTAGTTGGGATATAAGCTGATACGTCACCAGCTTGTGTTTCGATAAACGGAAGGGCAGTTAGTGAACCTGCACCTTTTGCATCACTAAGCTTCGCTGCACGCTCAAGAAGGCGTGAGTGAAGATAGAATACATCCCCTGGATATGCTTCACGACCTGGAGGACGACGAAGTAGTAGGGAAAGTTCACGGTATGCAGAAGCCTGCTTTGTTAAGTCATCGTATACAACAAGAACGTGCTTGCCGTTATACATGAATTCTTCACCCATTGTGACACCAGCATATGGTGCTAGGAAAAGAAGCGGAGATGGCTGAGATGCGCCAGCTGTTACAACAATTGTGTAATCAAGGGCACCCTGCTTACGAAGCGTTTCAACAACACCACGTACCGTGGATTCTTTCTGACCAATCGCAACGTAGATACAAATCATATCTTCGTCTTTTTGGTTTAGAATTGTATCGATCGCAATAGATGTCTTACCAGTCTGACGGTCACCGATGATAAGCTCACGCTGTCCGCGTCCGATTGGAATAAGAGAGTCAATTGCTTTGATTCCTGTTTGTAGTGGCTCATGTACTGATTTACGATCCATAACCCCTGGAGCTGGGCTTTCGATCGGACGAGTTTTTGTTGTACCAAGTGGGCCCTGTCCATCAACAGGTTGTCCAAGTGGGTTTACAACACGGCCAAGAAGCTCTTCACCGACTGGAACTTCCATGATGCGTCCAGTACGACGTACTTCATCGCCTTCACGAATTTCAGTGTATGGTCCAAGGATGATGATACCAACGTTGCTCTCCTCTAGGTTCTGAGCCATACCCATAACACCGTTTGAAAATTCAACAAGCTCTCCTGCCATCACGTTATCGAGACCGTGGGCACGAGCAATACCATCACCAATCTGGATAACGGTACCAACATCATCAACTTTAATATCAGTTTGATAATTTGCGATTTGCTGCTTGATCAGCGCACTGATTTCTTCAGCATTGATGCTCATGCATATTCACCCCTATCTTCTAGCTCTTCGCTGAAACTAATTCTCGTTCCATGCGTTTAAGTTTTCCACTAATGCTTCCGTCAAAAATGCGATTGCCGACGCGTACTTTAATCCCACCGATTAACGTAGGGTCGATCACATTTTCAATGCGAAGCGTTGTTTTGCCTACTCGTTTTGCAAATACAGTCGAAACTCTCATCTGCTCCTCTTCCGTTAAAGGCTTCACAGAATAAACTTTTGCGGCTGCTGTTTGCTGTTGTTCGTACGATAGTCTTTCAAATTGACTCACAAGATCAAAAACGATCGCCACACGCTTTCTTTCAATCAGTGTCAGAAGCGTATTCATTACCGTTGGTGACAACGAAGATCCAAAGCTTGTTTGGACGATTTCTTTCTTTTGTGCTGTCGTAAATTTCGGATGTTCAAACACGTTCATCAGATCCGGCGTTTGATGAAAAACATCTTTTACGATGACAAGCTCATTCTTGACCTGCTCGACGTTATCGTTCTCACGAGCGATGTCAAAAAGAGCACCGGCATAACGCTTTGCGATTACTTCAAGATCTCTACTCATTTCTGATCGCCTGCCTGATCAAGGTACTCATCGATCAGCTGCTTTTGAGCGCGCTCATCCAGTTCCTTCTCAACAACTTTTGAAGCGATCATAACGGATAGTGACGCAACCTGCTCGCGTAGAGAGGCAACTGCACTTTCACGCTCACGTTTAATTTCAGCAGTAGCTGCTTCTTTCAAACGTTCCGACTCAAGACGAGCCGCTTCAATCATTTCCTGACCTTTTTGGTCAGCCATTTGCTTTTGGTTCTCAAGCATTGCTTTTGCTTCCTGACGAACACGCTTCATTTCATCGCGCTGCTCATTCAAGAATGCTTCTGCTTCTTTACGATTCTTCTCAGCTGCATCAATTTCGTTCGCAATGTGCTGCTCACGCTCTTTCATGATGCCCATCAGAGGTCCCCATGCAAACTTCTTGAGTAATGCAAGAAGGATAATAAATGCGACAAGCTGATAAATGATATCTCCTGCAGCAAATCCTGCTCCTAGAATTAAACTATTGAACACCGTGTTCACTCCCTTCAGAGGTCATACAAAACGAATGGCGAAGGTTTCATTTCGAAACTTTCTTCGCCATCATGAAACGATCCAACATCACTATAAAGTTCTTAAATTATTGACCTAGTACGATGAAGGCAATAACAACACCGATGATCGGCAATGCCTCAACTAGTGCGATACCGATGAACATTGTTGTTTGAAGAGTTCCGCGAAGTTCTGGTTGACGAGCGATTCCCTCTACTGTACGTCCTACGATAAGACCGTTACCAATACCGGCACCTACTGCCGCTAAACCTACTGCAATTGCAGCTGCAATTAAACCCATGCTAAACTTCCTCCTTATAATTCATAAAATAGTTTTATATAATCAAAACTCATTGTACCCAGTGTTTAGTGGTCATCTGCCACTTTGTGTGCCATGTAAACCATTGTTAGCATTGTAAAGATAAACGCTTGAATTGTACCGACAAAGATACTGAATCCTTGCCATGCGAGCATAGGAAGAAAGGCTCCAAGCGCTCCGCCAAATCCACTAGCACCAAGACCAGCTAGAAGTCCTAGTAGGATTTCACCAGCGTAAATGTTTCCATAAAGTCGAAGACCAAGTGTTAAGGTATTAGAGAATTCCTCAATTAACTTAAACGGGAATAAGAATTTAAGTGGGCTAATGAACCCTTTTCCATATTCCTTAGGTCCTTTCATTTTCACACCGTAATAGTGTGTAAGCACCACGACCATCGTTGCTAGAGTTAGCGTGATTGTCGGGTCTGCAGTTGGAGACTTCCACCATAATTCTTCATTGAACGAAATGGCAAATGGAAGACCAAGCATATTTGATACGAAAATATACATGAGTAGCGTCATCCCAAGAAACAGGAAGCGCCCACCGGTTTTCCAGTCCATCGTACTTCCAATTAGCCCTTTAACAAAGTCCATTACCCACTCAATAAAGTTTTGCAATCCCGTAGGACGCATTGCTAACGAGCGAGTTGCTACAACAGCAAGAATAAAAACAATAGCAGAAGCAATTGTAATCATAAGAACATTGGAAAGGTTGAAAGTAAGTCCTAGAAAGTCATGTGTAGGTGCATGATGTTCCAACAGCTTTTCACCTCTCTTCCTACTTAAAGCGTATTTTGGATATTGAATCTATGAGAATGATAATGTAGGTGATCATTAACCCAATTACCACACCTAGCAAGCTGAAATGTTCCGGGTATCTTGTTGCAATGGCTACAGCTAGTCCAGCAACGGCCAGTCTCGTTAAAAAACCGAGCGATTTTGCCTTTTTACCTTCTGCAGCAGCTTCACCAAGACGATTGATCTTACGGAACATGTTAAATAGGTTGTAAATACTGAAAATGGTGCCAAGAATTAACCCGAGGAATAATGCTTTATAGGAGGTAATTCCCCAACCCATTACGAAAATGGCGAGCAAATACAGGGTGAATTGCATGTAGCGGCGAAAACTTTGAGTATATTCTGTCATTTAATCTTCCCCTGTAAACTTATGTAGAAGACGAACCAATCCATAAATTCCTCCGCCCAAACCGAGCAAAAGACCAATGATGAGAAAAAGTGGAAAAGTGTCGAATAGACGATCCATCCATCTTCCCAAAAATACCCCCGCAAGGATCGATCCAACAAGATAAGAAAGGATTGTTGTATAGAGTGCCATCGCCTTCAAATAAAGCGCCCCTTTGCTATAAAGGTGAGTCATTGAAAAGGATGTTTTGAGCAAATGAAAACCTTATCACTATACCCTTTGTAAGTCTACAATAGGGTGTACTTGATGTCAATGCGTTTCGGGGAAATGGTGTGATCAAATTCACAAATAGAAAAACACTTAAAAAACCCTGTAATATCAAGGATAGTAACGCTTACACGAGCAGAGTTGTGTTATTCAGAGAAAACAGGGAATCATTCCCTGTTATTTAAGACGTAATTTGTCACTTTTTTATCACATTTTAGGATGTTACAACGAAAAAACCTCTTCCATTTTAGGAAGAGGTTTTGTATTTATTTTGTTCCGTATAGACGGTCACCGGCATCGCCAAGACCTGGAACAATGTATCCTTTTTCGTTTAGCTTCTCATCAAGACCAGCGATATAAATGTCTACATCAGGGTGCGCTTCGTTCAGAAGCTCTACGCCTTCAGGTGCTGCGATCAGACACATCATTTTAATGTTTTTTGCTCCACGTTTCTTAAGGGAGTTGATCGCTTCAACTGCAGACCCACCTGTTGCAAGCATTGGATCAATCACGATGAATTCACGTTCTTCAATGTCAGCAGGAAGCTTCACATAGTATTCTACCGGTTGAAGCGTTTCGGGATCACGGTAAAGACCTACGTGACCTACTTTTGCAGCAGGAATCAACTTAAGGATTCCGTCTGTCATACCAAGCCCGGCTCTCAGAATGGGAACTAGTCCAAGCTTTTTACCTGAAAGAACTTTTGATTTCGCTTCAGTTACAGGGGTTTTCACCATCACTTCTTCCGTTGGAAGCTCTCTTGTAATTTCATAAGCCATCAACGCTGCTACTTCATCCACAAGTTCACGGAACTCCTTTGTTCCTGTTTTCTCATCGCGAATGTATGTAAGCTTATGCTGAATCAACGGATGATCGAACACGTATACTTTACCCATCGTATGCACTCCCCTTTTCGTTTTGGTTTCGTTCCTAAATCTTCTTCGCAATTTTACAGAAAAACGCGGATTGATTCAAGGCTTTCAAAGATGATGAAATATTCACGCTCTTCCCATTAAATAACGAAGGCTTATCCTTTTAGAAAAACGCCGGGAAATGATTATCTCCCGGCGTCAGTGTCTATTAATAAGAAAGGTTTTCATACATCGGGAATTTGTCAGTAAGCTCTTGCACACGCTTCGCTGCTTTTTGAAGCGCATCCGCATTTTCATGCTGCTTCAACACATCACCAATGATACTTGCGATCTGTTCCATTTCTGCTTCTCCAAATCCGCGTGACGTAACGGCTGCTGTACCAATGCGAAGGCCGCTTGTCACGAATGGACTTTGTGGGTCAAATGGAATCGTATTTTTATTTGTTGTAATGCCAATATCATCAAGCGCTTTTTCAGCCACTTTTCCTGTTAAATCTAGACTTTGTAAATCGAGAAGCACAAGGTGATTATCCGTGCCGTTTGAAACGAGGTTAATGCCTTCTTTTTCAAGAGCTGAAGCAAGTTTTCTAGCGTTCGCTACAACCTTTTCAGAATAAGCTTTAAAATCGTTAGAAAGAGCTTCACCGAATGCTACCGCTTTTGCAGCGATGACGTGCATCAATGGCCCCCCTTGAATACCAGGGAAAATCGACTTATCAATCTTCTTCGCAAACTCTTCTTTGCAAAGAATCATGCCACCACGCGGTCCACGAAGCGTTTTGTGGGTAGTCGTCGTTACGAAATGGGCGTGTGGCACTGGATTTGGGTGATGTCCTGTTGCAACTAGACCTGCAATATGGGCCATATCGACCATCAAGTAAGCATCTACTTCATCCGCAATTTCACGGAATCGTTTGAAATCAATTTCACGTGGATAAGCACTTGCCCCTGCAACGATTAGCTTTGGACGATGGGTTTTTGCTTTCTCAAGAACGTCCTCGTAGTCAATACGGTGTGAGTCTTTGTCAACGCCATATTCTACGAAGTTATACTGAACGCCACTGAAATTTACAGGACTTCCGTGCGTCAAGTGACCACCGTGAGAAAGGTTCATGCCAAGAACCGTATCACCCTGCTCAAGAATTGTGAAGTAAACCGCCATGTTGGCTTGTGCGCCTGAGTGAGGCTGAACGTTCACATGCTCTGCACCAAATAGCTGCTTCGCACGGTCTCTTGCAATATTTTCAGCGACATCGACATATTCACAGCCACCGTAATAACGTCGGCCTGGATAGCCCTCCGCATATTTGTTTGTTAAAACAGATCCTTGCGCCTCCATCACGGCTTCTGATACAAAGTTCTCTGATGCGATAAGTTCAATCTTGCTGCGCTGTCTGCCAAGCTCGTCTTTCATTGCCTGTAAAAGTTCTTGATCCTGCTTTGCTAGGTTTTGCATTGATATCCCCTTTCCATCCCACACAAATTACCATTCGTAAACACGAACAGTTCGTATTTCATCTCGATTGCATTGTACCATAGAAGTTCTTATCCGTATATTAGATAAACGAACTAAATTATTGTTCGGTTTTTAGCTTAAAAGCAGTGCTCATTCTTCCCAGGATATGAGGCCCGTTCTCCACCAATAAGTTTTGGTCTAGAGCGTGCCATCGTGAGGTGAGCCTCGCCGATCGACGTATGTCTTCCCCTCACAGGGACTGCGACATGACGTATATGCATACCAATAAACGTATCACCAATATCGATTCCAGCATCTGCAGAAATAAACTCCACTAAAACAGGATCACTCATATTGGCATAGGCATGCGTTGCCATTGACCCACCTGCTCGAGTTGTGGGAATCGCGGCTACGATGTCGTATCCTCTCGCTTCAGCCGTTTCCCGCTCAATAACTAGAGCTCGATTCAAATGCTCACAGCATTGAAAAGCAAGCTGAACACCCGTTTCTTGTTGGAAGGCTTTTACACTTTCATAAATCGCCTCTGCCGCTGAAATTGTACCGGCTGTTCCAATACGCTGACCGATGACTTCGCTTGAGCTCATTCCAATCACAAGCAGGTGACGACGGGAAAGACGCGCATCTAGTTGAAGATCCTGAAGCGCTTCTAACGTATGGCGGGTAATTTGACGCGCTGTTTGTTCATTCACAGATAACGCCTCCTTATGCCTTTGCCTCGTATTCCGTAATTTTACCGACTCGTTTCGCATGACGTCCTGCTTCATATTCTGTCTCGAGCCATACTTTCGCAATTTCAATTGCAAGGCCCGGTCCAATAATCCGCTCTCCCATTGCTAGAACGTTTGAATCATTGTGCTGTCTCGTTGCTTTTGCACTAAACAGGTCATGAACAAGGGCACAGCGAATGCCGTTCACCTTATTTGCTGCAATCGACATGCCAATTCCTGTCCCACAAATTAAAATGCCGCGATCCGCTTCGCCAGACGCTACTTTTTCAGCTACAGGAATGGCATAGTCCGGGTAATCAACTGAATCATAGCAATCACAACCTAGATCAATCGCCTCCATCCCTAACTCTTTAATGACATGAAGAATGTCTTCCTTAATCTTTACACCCGCATGATCAGCACCTATGGCTACTTTCATCATTATCCCTCCAATTCTTCTTGATTGAGACGCTCAATCATTCGCTCAATCGCTTCTTCAATTTCATGGTATGTTAATCGATATTGCTCAATGGTACCACCAAAAGGATCTGATATATCCATTGAAGGCAAAGCTTGTTCAAGCGCTTGCAATTCATTTAACTCTCTTCTCATTTCGGTTTCAAACTGCTGTCGCTTTTCCGCTTGTTTTTCTGTATCTAGCTTTGTGATGTCATGAAGAAAAGCCGCACGCTTCATTTCAATTTCCGCCGCCTTTTCTTGATAAGCATCATATTTCTTTTCATTTTCAGTTGCGGCATACTCCTTCAATGTGTACACCTTATGAGCAAGTTCTGGAAAATCCCGTAACACGAGCGCTTTGTGACTACTCGTCATCGTTAACAGAAGATCGCTCCATTCCGCAAGTTCTCGATCCAGCATTTTTGCCGTATGCGTAAAGGGGACATTCTTTTCTTCTAAAAGAATTTCAACCTGACGGCTTGCCGGAGCGCCATTCGCCGCAAAAACGCCTGCTGATTTCGCTTCGATGTTATTGCTTTTATTTTTTAAAATCACTTCCGCCATTGGACTGCGGCATGTGTTACCTGTACACACAAATACAACTCTCACCTTGTCCACTTCCCTTCTCTTCCTATTATGAGAGATGAAACGGGATAAATCCACCCCTCGCAAACGGAACAATCTCGGATAAAAAGACTGGAAGTTCTGAAACCTTTTTGTCATCCGAACGTAATACTTGTTATAAGTGAATCAAAGGGGGAAAGTCACATGTCACAAAGAAAAATCGTCATTTTATCCGGCTCCATTGTTCTATTTCTGATCCTTGGCGTGATCCTCGTTACGAGCTGGTATACCGTTGATGAGTCTGAACAAGCGGTTATTATGACATTCGGTAAAGTGGATGAAGAAATTAGCGATGCTGGACTTCATTTTAAACTGCCATGGCCGATACAACAGGTAGACATTCTACCGAGAGAAACGTTCAGCTTAACGTTTGGATACGATGAGGAAGATGGCAAGATCGTGGATTATCCTGAGGAGACGAAAATGGTAACGGGAGATGAAAACATCGTCCTCGCTGATCTCGTCGTTCAGTGGCGCATTACGAATCCAAAACAATACTTATATTACTCAGATGAACCGAAAGAAATTCTTTATAACGCAACTTCTTCTTCCTTAAGAGGGGTGATCGGTAGCTCCGAAATTGACGAAGCATTAACCTCAGGAAAAGCCGAAATTGAAGGAAATGTGCGAGACATTCTAACTAAACTAATTGATCGCTATGAAATTGGTATTTCGATACTTGATGTGAAACTTCAAGACGTGGAGTTACCAAACGATGAAGTGCGAAAAGCGTTTACGAACGTTGTAGATGCTCGTGAACAAAAAGAAACGACGATTTACGGAGCGAAGAAGTATAAAAATCAGGAACTAAATGTTGTGGAAGGTCAAAAAGATGCGCGTATTTCGAAAGCGGAAGGTGAAAAAGCGCAGCGAATTGAGCAGGCGCGCGGAGATGTTGCTACATTTAATGCTCTCTACAATGAATACAAAAATAACCCAGATATCACGAGACAGCGCCTGGTGTTAGAAACGCTTGAAGAAGTGTTGCCAGATACAAAGATTTATATTACCGATGAAGGTGGAGACACCGTGAAATATTTACCAATCCAGCCGGCGAAGGAGAAAACGACTGAGACACCGAAGCCAAAGGAGAGTGAAAAGAATGAGTAAGAACGTTTTTAATATGGATGAACACCGCCGAAAGATGAACCCTGGTAAAATCGTAAAAAGCGTCCTGCTCATCGTTCTCCTTCTCGTGATCATTGGCGGGATTTTCAGCACCCTCTTTGTCGTGAAGGAAGGCGAGTACAAAGTCATTCGTCAATTTGGGGACGTTGTGAAGATTGAAACAGAGCCTGGATTAAAGGTAAAAGTGCCTTTCATCCAATCCGTCACGACACTACCAAAATACCAGATGCTTTATGATGTGAATCCAGAAGAAATTACAACGAAAGATAAAAAGCGGATGACAGTTGATAACTATGCGGTCTGGTCTGTTAGTGATCCACAGGATATGATTTCAAACGCACGGACGATTGAAAATGCTGAAGCCAAAATGGGCGAATTTATTTTCTCCGTTATTCGCTCAGAACTTGGTCAGCTTGAGTACGATCAAATCATTAATGAGGAAAAATCCAATCGAGGCAGTTTTAATGACAATGTGCGCGAGCGCGTGAATGAATTACTTGAACGCGACTCATACGGCATCCAGGTAACCGATGTCCGGATGAAGCGAACTGATCTTCCGGATGCGAACGAACAATCCGTTTTCCAGCGTATGATTTCAGAACGCGAATCCAAAGCACAGGAATACTTATCACAAGGTGACGCTGATTCCGATCGGATCAAAGCTGAAACAGATAAAGAAGTGGATACCATTCTAGCTAAAGCTGACGCCGATGCGGAAGAAATTCGCGCAGAAGGCGAATCAGAAGCGGCGAAAATTTACAACAAAGCGTTTAGTAAGGATCCAGAATTTTATGAGCTTTACCGCACGCTTGAGTCGTATAAAACAACGTTGAATGACGAAACGGTGATCATGCTGCCGGCTGATTCTCCGTACGCGAAGCTTTTACAGGGGATTACAGAGTAAATCTTTTCAGGGAGACCACTTATGTGAGCGGCCTCCCTGAAAGTGGTTTATTGGCCATAATCTCGTTATATTGGCTAAATTGAGATTTTATTGGCCAATTTCTCAATATATTGTCCAAAATCCATTTTTATTGGCCAAACTCACCATCCGCCCCTAACACTACAGAATCAATAGCTTCAACCCAAAACAAAATAAGATACAGCCGCCAAGGAGTTCGCTGTATGAGCCGATCCAGCGCTGAAATTTCCGGCCCATCATTAAGCCGGACCAGGTTAAGAGCATGCTGATCAGGCCAAACAACAAAATCGTGACGAAAACTCTCGCCCCGTAGATTCCGAGACTTAAACCAACGGAAAAGCTATCGAGGCTCACGCTTAACGAAAAAACAAGCAAGCCAAAGCCAACTGGGGTTACAAACGGTTTATCGCTCGATGAGAGCGAGGATAGTCCCATTTGAATACCAAGTAACAGCAAAAGTGCG
This sequence comes from Guptibacillus spartinae, assembly GCF_028610625.1. GTDB lineage: Bacteria > Bacillota > Bacilli > Bacillales > Guptibacillaceae > Guptibacillus > Guptibacillus spartinae. Next base: position 129,346 of record NZ_JAQQWU010000004.1, on the reverse strand, counting down.
CCGCCGACCATCGTTGCAACCGTGCCAAAGTGTTCTGAAAGAACTCGGCCAATGATCATCCCGGCAAGTGGCATCCCCATATGAAACAGTCCAATCACCACGCCAATTTTAGCAATTTGACGGAGACGAAGCGGAATCATACCCATGCCAAGTCCAACTGAAAAAGCATCCATACCGAGAGCAAATGCCATTATGCTTAAAGTTGCGAGCTCTCCTATTAACGCAGTGGAAATCATTCCATCTCCTCCCGGGACGTGCTATTCAACTTTTATGCACGTCCTCTTGAAAATAGAAGGGAAAGAATGAATAATAGATTACGTAAGGCTCTTTAAGGGTAGTGTTTTAGTAATGATTGAGCCAAATTGGAGGAACTAATATTATGAGCGTTCACAAAGGGATATCGAACCAGCTTAGTCAAAAAAATCGTGAAATTAACTTATTTATTCAGTTAGATAAAGAGAGAGAAGCCGCCATTTCTCATGCTGTTGAATTGTGCAAAGCAAATAAACCATTTACGACAGACCGCATCAATGAGCTATCCCTGCAAATTAATGAACTTGCCAAACAAGGCAGCATTCCAACACGGACGTACGTAACTACGCAAATGGTAGAAGAATTCGTTCAAAAGAAGCGCAAATAAGAAAACCCGCTCATCTTTGAGCGGGTTTTCTTGTTATTCTTTGATCACACGATTGCTAGCGGCTTTTGATAGTCGGTTCATCACAGCTGCACCGACGCCATCTTGTGAAAACACTTCGCTATAGATTTCATCTACATCAGCTTCATCAAATTGACGCAAAACATCATACAATCGGTTTGCAACGGAGGTAAGATTTTCTCTCGAACCGCACGGGATAATGACATCGGCTCGATACGTCGCTTTCGATTCCTCTGTCGCAAGAACACCGACCTTCGCGCCCTCTGCTCTCCGCTTGTCCACAATCGATTGCAAGTATGAATTTGAGCCATCCACAAGCGTTACTGGCGCCGTTGGAGCATAATGCTTGTACTTAACACCTGGAGATTTAGGTTTTTGGCCATCATCACCTAATGCAGGATCAACTTTCACTTCCCCAACGACTTCCTCTAACTGTTCTTTCGTAACGCCTCCGGGACGAAGAATGGTTACGTGATCACCGGAACAGTCCACAACCGTTGATTCTAGTCCAACCCCTGTTGAACCGCCATCCACAATACCAGCAATTTTGCCACTTAAATCATGAATCACATGTTGCGCTGTCGTGGGACTAGGTTTACCGGATATATTTGCACTTGGTGCAGCAAGCGGTAAATTCGCGGCCGTTAAGAGCGCGAGTGCAACTGGATGATCTGGCATGCGAATCGCTACCGTATCAAGGCCGGCCGTGACATTTGATGCCACACTTTTCCCACCAGGCAATACAATCGTCAGCGGCCCAGGCCAGAATGCATTCATTAACTCATCTGCTTTTTTTGAAATATGCGTCACTAACTTTTCCACATGTGGACGACTCGCTACGTGAACGATCAGTGGGTTATCGGCAGGACGACCTTTTGCACCAAATATTTTGGCTACAGCTTCTTCTGATAGCGCATTTCCCCCTAATCCATAAACGGTTTCAGTCGGGAAAGCGACGACTTCATTACGTTGTAAACATTCGGCAGCTTCCAAAATCTGTGGATAATCATTTTCACTATCCACATTTTCATCCACATACCAAACATTTGTGTGGATACCTTCCACTTTCTTCACCTTCTTATTCTAAAAATGCTCATAAACCCGCTTATTTCGGGATAATCTATGATCTTTCCGCAGAATTCTACACAATTCGTAAAAACGCTTCCTTCCGCTAATCGTCTATATATCCACACAATGTGGATAACATATGTTCGGATTGTGCATAACCTTGTTGATGAGAATACCTAGGCCAATCGTTTTCTCATAATAACTCGTTGATCTGAGTGCGTTGAAAATAGCTCATTTTCTCTTACTAACGATGGAACCTCTTCTAAGGAAATTGTCGAGAAACCGAAAACTTGAAAGAAAAATGACTCTTCTTTTGAAGTCAAAAACAACTCGTCCAAGTTCGCTTTTTTCGCATAAAGAACGACCTGATCAAAAAAGCATAGTAGCCGTTCAGAGGTCGATTCAGAACGATTTAATACGAGTGCCCTCAAAAGACCTGATGTACCGATTGTTTCAAGTCCAATTACACCAAGCAGCTCTTTCGTTTCTGATTCTGCCATTAGAAAGGACTCAATTTCAGGGAGCCCGTCCACGTTCAATCCGGAGCGCAAGACAAAATCCCGAACAGCTGCGGCATCTTCCGACGTTGCTTTTCTAACAAGAAACACATTGATCTCCTCCTTCACGTTATCCATAAAACCGTTCTGTTATGGTCTTATGCGCTGAAGGAGGAGAATAGACCTGTTAGCTGAAAATTCCTTTCACCCAATCCACAATCGTATCAATGATTTTCACCAAGAAGAAATCGACTTCCACTTCTTCTGCTGGCTCTTCTTCCGGCGCATCGTCTGCCGCCTGAACGGCGTCCCCATTTGAGAAATCAAGGAAACAAAGAGGTGGGAATAAAACGCACCACCAGTTATCCCCAAGCCCTTCCCCAATTGTAATTAAAACGGCCTCGTAATCACCGGCAGGATAAACAAAGTCTCCATACAGCTTCGTTGGAAATGCGACTTCTCCGAATGAAACAGAAAATGATTCTTTGCTCCCGATTTGATTAAGCTCTTTTTCTACAATCGCTTCAATTTCGTTCAAATGACTTTTAATCACACGTCGCGACGCTTCGATAGAAGTTAAGTCAGCAACCCATGTATTAATTGATTTGTTCACTTCATCGCGAATGCTACGCTTTACAGTCTGGTCTTCCTCACTATTACTATTGGCTAAAATGCGAAGACGAATCGCTTCGTCTGGAATGATCTGCTGATTTGCTTTCACAATACCCGAACCTTGGAGACTTGTAGCAAGAATAAAAAATGAGATTAATAGATTAATAAGTCCTTTTTGATTCATCTTGTATCCCGTCCCTTCTAGCTCTCATTCTGGCCAGATTCATACGAATTAAACGTAGAACTGTTCACCAGAATGCGAGTAGAATCGACAGGGTTACGTCACAATGCCAAATACCATCCGTTCTTTTCCACTTATATCGTTTACAACTTCGACCTGAATGCTCTCCCCAAAAGAGGCTTCGAGCATCGCAGCAACCTTTCGCGCCTGCTTTTCGCCTACCTCAAATCCAATTAACCCTGGAGAAGCGATCAGCTTCGGTAGTCCTTCCGCAAGACGGCGATAAAGTTCGTAGCCATTTTCTCCCCCAACGAGCGCTTGAATCGGTTCATGATCACGCACTAACGGATCAAGCGTCGCATAGTCTTCTTCTGAAATATAAGGAGGATTTGATACGACAATATCGAGTTTTCGTCCTTCTAGCGGCTGAAGTAAATCACCGTGAAGAAATGAAATCGGCGCCTCTAACCGTTGCGCGTTTTCCTTCGCTACTTTAAGCGCATCCTCTGAAATGTCCACAGCAGTCACATCTTGGTTGTGAAGTTCGAGGGCAAGACTAATCGCAATGGCTCCGCTTCCCGTACCAATATCGGCGATCGTTGCTTTTGCTGGATCTGAAAATAGTGCTTTTGCTCGAGTAAGAATACCTTCCACAAGCTCTTCTGTTTCAGGTCTTGGCACAAGCACATAATGATTCACGCGAAATGTTCTCCCGTAGAACTCTTCTTTCTCAACGATATGCTGAACGGGAATGCCACGCGCATGCTCTTTTATTTTCGCTTCAAAACTTGGGAAATTCGGCATATCATCTTGCATTTGAAGCAAAAGCTCCGTTCTTGAAACATTTAACTCATGCTTGATTAGCCATTCTGCTGCCGATGCTTCACGTCCGTGCTTCTCTAAAAAAGAAGAAGCCCATTTAAGGGCTTCGAATACAGTCATCATAGGGTCACTCTCCAGCTTCCGCCATTAAGCGCGTTTGCTCTTCTGTAATAAGCGCATCAATGAACTCATCAAGCTTCCCTTGAAGGATCTGGTCAAGCTTCTGGATCGTCAGGTTAATTCTGTGATCCGTTACGCGGTTTTGTGGGAAGTTGTACGTGCGAATACGTTCAGAACGATCGCCAGTACCTACAGCTGATTTACGGTTATCGTCGTACTCTTTCTGTGCTTCCTGCTGGAACTTATCATACACACGAGCACGAAGAACCTTCATCGCTTTTTCTTTGTTCTTAATCTGAGACTTTTCATCCTGACACGAGACGACAACGCCTGTTGGCATATGCGTTAAACGAACCGCTGACATCGTTGTATTTACACTCTGTCCACCAGGTCCACTTGAAGTAAAGGTATCAACACGAATGTCTTTATCATGAATGTCAACTTCTACTTCTTCTGCTTCAGGAAGCACCGCAACGGTTGCCGTAGACGTATGAATACGACCGCCAGATTCTGTGGATGGAACGCGCTGAACACGGTGTGCACCGTTCTCGTACTTCATTTTTGAATAAGCGCCGGCACCGTTGATCATAAAGATAATCTCTTTAAAACCACCGAGCTCGGTTGAGCTTGATTCAATCACTTCAGACTTCCATCCTTGCATTTCAGCAAAACGGCTGTACATTTTGTACAAGTCACCGGCAAATAGAGCGGCTTCATCTCCACCCGCTGCTCCACGAACCTCAATAATAACGTTTTTGTCATCATTCGGGTCTTTGGGAAGAAGAAGCACTCGCAAGCGCTCTGCATACTCTTCTTCTTTAGGTGTAAGCTCGGAAAGTTCAGCTTTCACCATTTCGCGCATTTCTGCATCTTTTTCTTCCTCAAGCATCGCTTTCGCATCTTGAATGCCTTCGAGAATTTCCTTATATTCACGATACACCTGAACGGTTTCCTCAAGGCTTGCTTGCTCTTTGGAATATTCCCGGAGTTTCGTCGTGTCATTAATGACTTCTGGATCACTCAACAACTGATTTAACTTATCATAACGTTCTTCTACAATTTCTAAACGGTCTAACAAGATCTTTCACCTCGTTTTCGTTGCATAACATTCTAATTATAGTATAGGACATTTCGCAGGTCAAAAGCAAAAATAGCTTTAACATCATTTATTCAGGGTAAACTGGGAGTAGAACAATTAGGAAAGGGGCTGCTTATAGATGAAGTTTGTGATCATTGGTGGGGATGCGGCTGGTATGAGTGCAGCGATGCAAATTATTCGAAATGATGAGGAAGCGGAAGTTGTCACACTTGAGAAAGGGAATATTTACTCTTATGGACAATGTGGCTTGCCTTATGTCATAAGTGGAAAAATTGAATCCACTGATAACCTTATTGCCAGATCCGTGGACACTTTTCGAGAAAAGTATGGAATTGATGCCCGCGTGTACCACGAAGTAACAAACGTGGATACTGAAAAGAAACGGGTCAAAGGAATCCATTTAGAATCAGGTGAACACTTCATAGAAACTTACGACAAGCTACTCATAGCGACCGGGGTTAGTCCTGTTAAACCAGACTGGGAAGGAATCGACCTTGAAGGAATACATACATTAAAAACGATTCCTGATGCGGAGAAGGTGATCAGTGATCTAGATGACTCGGTTCAAAATGTAGCTGTCATTGGAGGCGGCTACATCGGACTTGAAATGGCGGAGACGTTCCGTGAACTTGGTAAAAATGTACGCATCATTGAACTAGGGCCACACCTTGCCAGCATTTTTGATGAAGACATGGCAAAGATGATTCATGATGAAGCCGAGCGAAACGAGGTGGCCGTTCATACAAACGAAGGTGTGCAATCATTTAAAGGGGACAAGCGCGTGAAAAAGATTGTAACAGATCAGGGAGAGTATGAGGCGGATCTCGTCCTCGTGTCTGTTGGGGTAAAGCCTAATACCGGTTTCCTTAAGGAATGTGGCCTTCACACCACTTCCAACGGGGCAATACAAGTAAACCGCTACATGGAAACGAGCAAGAAAGACGTTTACGCGGCTGGGGATTGCGCGACACATTATCATCGCGTCAAAGAACGTGATGATTTTGTTCCTCTCGGGACGACAGCTAATAAACAGGGGCGAATTGCTGGACTGAATATGGTGGGCCAACCAAACACATTTAAAGGAATTGTTGGGACTTCCGTTATTAAATTCTTCGGTCTAACACTTGGACGGACAGGCCTTTCAACAAGTGAAGCAGAAGAACTGAACTTACCGTTTGCTAGCTGCTCCACAGAGGCGACAGACATCGCTGGTTACTATCCTGAAGCACGTGAACTTTGTGTTAAAATCATTTTCAGAGAAGACAACGAACGCATTCTTGGCGGACAGTTCATTGGAAAGTATGGTGTAGATAAGCGCGTCGATGTCCTTGCTACTGCCCTCTATCACCAGATGACGCTTCATGACATCGAGGATCTCGATCTGGCGTACGCACCCCCTTATAATAGCGTCTGGGATCCGTTACAACAAGCAGCAAGACGAGCACAGCATTAATGAAAACAACCCTCTCATTGTTGAGAGGGTTTTATCTTGCTCGGACGTGAATTTTGTATCTTGGAACGGCTTGATAAATTTTAGCCGCTAGCGCCTTTTTCTGATTCGTTAATTCCGCTTCTTGTTTATTTGTGAACTTCACATTTACCCAAGCGTGATTTCCAGTAATTGAAACCATTCCAGCAACATAACCTTCTGATTCGACAACTTCTCGAATTTTATCCTGATCATCACTGATCGTGGGCTTATCCACACTCATATTTCGATAGGACTGTGGGTTTAAGTTAATATCCGTATTTAACTTTTGCCCTTCCCCCGCCTGTCCATTTGCTTCTGGTGGCTTAAGTGGAGAACAGGCTGACACAAGCAACACAAAGGCTAGCATCATCCAAATCATTCTTCTCATCAGATCGTCACCTCCTATGACTAAGGTGCCCAAATGAAGAAGGGAAGATTCAATATAGGATTTTCTTAACGGTTCTTCTATAAAGTCAGTGTTTTTAAAGCACAAAAAAAGCCCGGTTTCCCGGACTTACTTGGAGATTTCTTGTTCATGATTATCTCGTGCCGTTGGCTTACCTGGTACTTTATGACAATGACGGCAGCGAGGCTCATACGATTCTGATGCCCCAACAAGAATGATTGGATCTTCATAATGAGCAGGCTTACCATCAATAAGGCGCTGCGTACGACTAGCAGGAGAACCACACACGACACAGATCGCTTGAAGCTTTGTAACCGATTCAGCAACCGTTAAAAGCTTTGGAACCTGCCCAAATGCTTCGCCACGAAAATCTTGATCCAGTCCTGCTACGATTACTCGAACCCCTTCATCCGCAAGCTGCTGAGCGACATCCACAATACCCTCATCAAAAAATTGGACTTCGTCAACCGCAACCATATCCGTGTCTTCTGAAACGCGGTCCAAGATCGCCTGTGAATGATCAACAGGAACAGCGATGACGGACATTCCATTATGAGATACAACAGATTCTTCGCTATATCTGTTATCCACTTTTGGTTTAAACACCTGGACTTTTTGCTTGGCGTATGTCGCTCGTCTCACACGTCGAATTAATTCTTCAGACTTCCCAGAAAACATACTTCCGCAAACAACCTCAATCCAGCCGCTGTACTTCATAACATGCATTCAACCGCTTCTCCTTTCCTAGCATAAGCATAAAAAAATGACTGATCAGCGCAGTCCTTATTTTGCGTATACCTTCATCCTATTATTGATGGCAAGGGTGGTCACACTACCCACTCACCAATTTTCTAATTCAATATACTTACTTAATCAAAGTCATCCATTATAGGAAGAAACGGATGAACAAATCGTTTGCTAAACCGTTTCTTCCTACAAGTCGGCTTTCAACTGAGTTAAAAAACAGGCAAGAAGTAAAAACTTGCCTGTTCTATCATTAACCTTTTAGGTTGTATTTTTTTCTAAACTTATCTACGCGTCCACCAGCGTCATTAAACTTCTGACGTCCAGTATAGAATGGATGGCACTCAGAGCAAACCTCTACGCTCACGCCGTCCTGTTTTGTAGAACCAGTTTCGAATTCGTTACCGCAAGCACATCTTACCTTAATGGTTTCATAACCAGGATGAATCGCTTGTTTCATGAATTTCATCTCCTTCCGCCCTGATTCCTGAGGAACCAGAGTTAAATGAAGCTAAAAGGCAGCGCCTTTTAACTTCTGCACACATAGACGTATTATAGCAGGCTGTCTAAGACAATGCAATTGATCATCTTGTGACATACCTCTTGTCTAACCTACCTGGATGAACCGCTTTTTTCCTTCTCAAACAGATCAAAAAACTCGCGATTTTCTTTTGTTTTCTTAAGGCGTTTCAAGAAGTTATCGACAAATTCAAAGGAATCATCCATGCTCTTACGTATTGTCCATAGCATTTCAAGCTGTTCTTTCGGAAGAAGCAATTCTTCTTTACGCGTACCAGATCGGCGAATATCAATCGCAGGGAAGACGCGGCGTTCTGCAAGACGACGATCAAGATGAAGTTCCATGTTCCCTGTTCCTTTAAATTCTTCATAAATGACGTCATCCATACGCGAACCTGTTTCCACGAGCGCCGTCGCTAAGATCGTCAAGCTACCGCCTTCTTCAATGTTTCTCGCCGCACCAAAGAATCGCTTTGGTCGGTGGAAAGCTGCAGGATCAATACCACCAGAAAGGGTTCGTCCACTTGGAGGAATCACAAGGTTATAAGCACGAGCAAGACGAGTAATACTATCAAGAAGAATCACGACATCTTTTTTATGCTCCACTAAGCGCATGGCACGTTCGAGGACGAGCTCAGCTACTTTAATATGATTATCTGGTGTTTCATCAAACGTCGAGTGAACGACATCACCATCAACCGAACGCTCAATATCCGTCACTTCCTCAGGGCGCTCATCGATAAGAAGGACGATTAATTCTGTTTCAGGATGGTTTGTTGTAATGCTATTGGCAATTTCCTTCAAAAGCATTGTTTTCCCGGCTTTTGGCGGTGCTACGATCAGTCCACGTTGACCAAACCCAACCGGTGAAATCATATCGATAATTCGAGTAGAAAGGTTGCCTGATTTGTTCTCGAAATTCATTCGCTTCTCAGGATATAGCGGTGTTAATGCAGGGAAATGAACACGTTCTTTTGAAGAATCAGGATCTTCACCGTTTACTGCAGCTACGTGTAAGAGACCATAGTAACGTTCATTTTCTTTTGGAGGACGCACTTTACCTGAAACGCGATCTCCGTTACGTAAATCAAATCTGCGAATTTGAGAGGCCGAAATATAAATGTCCTCTGCGCTTGGCGAGTAGTTAATCGGTCGAAGGAAGCCAAATCCTTCCGATGAAATAATTTCAAGGATTCCTTCCATAAAAAGAAGCCCCGATTGCTCTGCCTGTGCTTTTAGAATGGCAAAAACAAGCTCTCGTTTGTTTAACTTACTATAATAAGAGACTTTGTACAGCCTTGCCTGTTCATAAAGCTCTTTTAATGTCATTTGTTCTAATTCTGATATATTTACTGCCATGTTGACACCACACTTTTTAAATGATTATGGGTTTTCCCCGACTGGATATGAAATAAGTGCAAGAAGATTCATATAAACAGGATGTAGGTCACCCGTTTTAGAAAAAAGAAAGAGAGAAAGAGTTTGTTGAGATCCTGTGAGAGGCTAGTATGTGATCCATTCAGGCATCTCTTAAGTGAGAGTAGAGGAAGTGCACAACGAAGGTGTTGCTTAACAATCGTTACTCTTATATACGTTTCTTTCATGATTTTTGGCTCATTTTCGTCATTATCAACAAGCGGAACGAGCGTCCACTAAGCGAATGACGACATTTGAGCCAAAAATCAACTTTTCTACTCAACGACGTTGAGCGAATAGTAATAGGAAATAATACAGCACCTTATAGTTTTACCAGATTCCTAAAAAATATTCAACATGAAATGAAGGATGCGGGGAAGAATAAGGTCCCTTTTGTGAACATTTTCTATCGGATCACGAGGTCAGGTTTCTTTTTCAAGCTGTGTTTCCCGTCGATAAAGCGAACGGTTCCAGACTTTGCTCGCATAACAACCGATTGGGTTGTCCCAGAGGTCCCCTGGAATCTGACTCCCTTTAGCAGTTCGCCATCAGTGACACCGGTTGCTGCAAAAATGGCATCTTCCCCTTTTACGAGGTCTTCCATATAAAGGACGCGCGAAACATCTTCAATACCCATTTCGTTACATCGCTTTAACTCTTCTTCGTTTTGAGGAAGAAGTTTTCCCTGGATTTCTCCACCGAGACATTTCAACGCAACGGCTGCAAGCACACCTTCAGGAGCACCACCGGATCCAAATAAAATATCAACGCCAGTGTCATCGAAAGCTGTGTTAATTGCCGCTGCCACATCCCCATCCGTAATCAGTTTAATTCTTGCACCTGCAGAGCGCACTTCTTCTATAATCTTTTCGTGACGTTCCCGATCCAATATGACCGCCACGCAATCTTCAATTTCTTTGCCTTTCGCTTCAGCAACGGCCTTCAGATTATCAAGTACAGAGGCGTTAATATCGATTTTGCCAACCGCTTTCGGCCCAACAGCAATTTTGTCCATATACATATCAGGGGCATGAAGCAGATTCCCATGATCTGCAACGGCTAATACGGCAAGTGCATTCCAAGTTCCCGCTGCTACAATATTCGTTCCTTCCAACGGATCGACGGCAACGTCTACGCGCGGACCATATCCGGTCCCCAGCTTTTCACCAATATAAAGCATTGGCGCTTCATCCATCTCGCCTTCCCCAATAACCACCGTTCCCTTCATCGGTACGGTGTCAAACACATCTCGCATCGCCGTTGTGGCTGCGTCATCTGCTTCTTCTTTCTTGCCTCTGCCCATCCAACGTGCTGAAGCTAGAGCCGCAGCTTCCGTTACTCTCACAAGTTCCATCGTTAAACTTCTTTCCATTATGCTTTCCTCCCCCGGGGTACACAACTTAAGTAAAACGCTTTCAAAAGTTAGCTAACAGAACGGCGGTTTTCACCGCCTTCTGCTTTTTACATTACGAACTTTCAACTTCCTTTAGTTCTTCTTGATCCAATTTCTCACGCCAAACCCGTGCTCCAAGGTTACTGAGCTTCTCTACGAGTCGCTCATAGCCGCGATCAATGTGTTCAAGGCCTGAGACTTCTGTTATCCCTTCAGCCATTAGACCAGCGACGACAAGGGCTGCACCGGCTCTTAGATCCGAAGCGCGCACCTTTGCTCCCTGGAGCTTAACGGCACCGTTAATAATCGCAGATCGTCCTTCAACCTTGACGTTTGCACCCATTCGACGAAGCTCATCAATATGTTTGAATCTCGCACCATAAATGGTATCCGTTACAATACTGCTTCCTTCAGCGTTTGTTAAAAGCGATGTAAATGGCTGCTGAAGATCGGTTGGAAAACCTGGATAGACGAGCGTTTTAAGATCAACGCCTTTCCAGCCTTCACGCGGAGAACGAATGTAAACTTGATCTTCATTCGTCTCAACTTGCACACCCATCTCACGAAGTTTCGCGATAAGCGATTCAAGGTGTTGAGAAATGACGTTATCAATCACAACTTCATCACCCATTGCAGCTGCCATAATCATGTACGTTCCTGCTTCAATGCGATCAGGAATGATGGAATGGTAACACCCTGTAAGCTCGTCCACCCCATCAATTCGAATAACATCGGTTCCAGCCCCTTTAATCTTGGCGCCCATACTTGATAAAAGTGTGGCAACATCAATAATCTCAGGTTCTTTGGCTGCATTTTCAATAACGGTACGGCCTTTCGCACGAACCGCTGCAAGCATAATGTTAATCGTCGCCCCAACGCTCACTACATCAAGATAAATGCGTGCGCCTTTCAGTTCATCTGCCCGAAGGTAAATCGCACCCTGTTCATTGGTTACTTTTGCGCCAAGCGCTTCAAAACCTTTAATATGCTGATCAATCGGACGTGGTCCAAGATTGCACCCGCCTGGTAGTCCAATAACCGCCTTGTTAAAACGACCTAACATTGCACCCATTAAGTAGTAGGAAGCCCGAAGCTTCTTTACTTTGCCATTCGGAAGCGGCATGGCAATCATATCCTGTGGATTTACAGTTAATGTATTTCCATTTAGCTCAGCTTGTCCCCCGATTTCTTCAAGCAAATCACGGAGAATTCCAACGTCAGAAATGTTTGGCAAGTGATCAATAGTGACAGTGGAATCTGCTAGAATAGCCGCCGGGATTAATGCAACCGCACTATTCTTGGCACCGCTCACCTGAACGGTTCCACTTAAGCGGTGGCCTCCAGCGATCATCAACTTTTCCATAACGGTCTCCCTTCTTCGTCCGCATCGTATTCATGTTTCTCATTCTGTCTTGACACATTATAAGAATAGTATGGGCAAAAACAGGAAGTTCATGCCAATTTTGTATGACTATTTATTTGCTTTCTTCGCTTCTTCCCAGTCTGCAAGGAATTGATCGATTCCTTTATCTGTTAGAGGATGCTCGAGCATTTGTAGAACAACCTTAAGTGGCATTGTGCCAATATCAGCACCACGAAGCGCCGCTTCCGTTACGTGCATTGGGTGACGGATTGATGCTGCAATAATTTCAGTTTCAATCCCATGGACTGCGAATAGCTCAGAGATTTCAGAAATAAGATCAAGACCGTTCTGACCGATATCATCAAGACGCCCAAGGAATGGTGATACATAAGATGCGCCAGCACGAGCTGCAAGCAATGCTTGATTTGCAGAGAACACAAGCGTTACGTTTGTTTTAATACCAGCTTCAGAGAATGCTTTTACAGCTTTCATGCCTTCACGGTTCATCGGAACTTTTACCGTAATGTTCGGAGCGATTTCAGCAAGCTGTTTTCCTTCTTCAATCATTTCCTCAGCAGTTGTTGATACTACTTCAGCACTAACTGATCCGGATACTAGGCTAGTAATTTCACGAAGACGATCATGAAAATCAACGTTTTCTTTCATCACAAGGGATGGATTTGTCGTTACTCCAGAAACGATGCCCATATCGTGTGCTTCTTTGATGTCATTTAAGTTAGCGGAATCTATGAAAATTTTCATTATGTTCGTCCTCCTTTGAATTTAGAAAGCGGTTACGAGAAAAAGTTTAACATATTTTGATTACGTTAGCTGATTTGATTGTAAATAAATGAAAAAAATAGTTGTAGCGGTTGGGGGATAGTAAAAATGGAAATCAGAAACCGCTCAGGTTGAGCGGTTTCTGATTATCCAATCTTTAAGAAGATTATGCTTTGTTTGAAGAACCAAATTCACGCATTTTGCCAATTACTGTTTCTTTAATTGCATCGCGTGCAGGTCCCATGTATTTACGAGGATCGTATAGATCTGGCTTTTCTTCAAGTACAGAACGAACTGCTTTAGCAGAAGAAAGTTGGCTCTCAGTGTTCACGTTGATTTTAGCATGTCCAAATTTGATCGCTTTTTTAACGTCAGCAGTTGGAATACCAGTACCACCGTGAAGTACTAGAGGAACACCAGTCATTTTGCTGATTGTTTCCATTCGGTCGAATCCTAGGTTAGGCTCGCCTTTGTAAGGGCCGTGTACAGAACCAAGTGCAGGAGCGAAGCAATCTACACCAGTTTCGTTGATCAGGCGCTCACACTCTTCAGGAATCGCGTATGCCGCTTCAGCATCGTCAACGATTAGATCGTCTTCTTGTCCGCCAATGCGTCCAAGCTCAGCTTCAACAGAAACACCAACTGCGTGTGCAGCTTCTACTACTTTTGTAGTAAGAGCGATGTTTTCGTCTAGTGGGTAGTGAGAACCATCAATCATAACTGAAGTGAATCCAGCGTTGATTGCTTGCATACACTTCTCGAAGCTAGAGCCGTGGTCAAGGTGAATCGCAACTGGTACTGTAACCTTGTACTCTTCCATAAGAGCTTCAACAAGCTTAACGATTGTTTTGAATCCGCCCATGTAACGAGCAGCACCTTCAGAAACACCAAGGATTACTGGTGATTGTTCTTCTTGTGCAGCTTGTAGGATTGCTTGAGTAAACTCAAGGTTGTTAAGGTTAAATTGGCCAACTGCGTAGCCTTCTGCTTTACCTTTTTCGAGCATTTCTTTCATAGAAACTAAAGGCATGATAAATCCTCCTCAATCTAATTTAAAATTGCCAGGTCTGACCTGGAACATCTTAATAACGAATACCTGTTATTGAAGCATGCAGATGCATCCAGAAAAAACTGTCTTCTTCAAGATGGCACAAACACGAAGTTTTTATGTATGCCACTGCCTAAGAATTTTCTGCTGATCTGAATTGAATTCCTCTACAATTTCTCCAAAAACACGGTTCTATTATAGCATATCACTTCTATAAAAGAAGGGGAAAAAGCTTGATTTAATAGGATTTATTCATGTAAGCGTTACCTTTGTTTATGTAAGCGATGCTAATTCTTTTTTGACCGCTGCTCGAATCTCATCAATGTCAAAAGGCTTCGCAAAATGAGTCACAGCTCCAAGGTCCATTGCTTCATGAATCATGTCCAATTCACCGTAAGCCGTCATAATAATGACAAGTGCTCTTGCTTCCATTTTTTTAATTCGCTTTAGGATTTCAAGGCCATCCATTCCGGGAATTTTCATATCGAGAATAACTAAGTCGGGATCCTCACTTTTTACGATAGAAAGTGCTTGAACGCCGTTTGCTGCTTGGAACGTTTGATACCCTTCTTTTTGGAAGATTTCATTTAGAAGGATACGAATGCCGTATTGATCGTCTACGATTAAGATTTTTTCATTCATATGTGAGCACCTACTTTTCCGTTAGTCTTATGTTTAAGTTCGCTTAAAGATCGCGAATCCCTTCCTGATTATACATTGAGGACTGATATTCGCAAGTGTTAGCCAGTTTCGTTATAATAGGAACGCCATTGTGCACATGTGATGATAATGTCGATCTTGAAGATTCATCTATCTATACCCAACTTTAGACAACATTTCAACCTTAAAGATTTAAAATAAATGAAAGGACGTGATCAAATGCTTAAAATTTTTACCACGCAGCTGATGGGCAAGTTCAAGGGAATTCAAGATCATCATGAGATGGTGATTGAAGATAGTTCACGTTTGTTCGCTCAAGTTATTACAGGGGGAGGGACTGTTTATTTTTATGGAGAGAACGAACTTCAAGGAGCGGCTCTTGAAGCTGTCTATGGCTCTGAAAAGCTACCTTCAAGCGCAATCCTCCATGATCCTGCCGATTTAACAGAAAATGATTGTGTACTGTTATTTTCAAGGCTAAGCGAAGACAGAGCAGCAGCCGAACATGCAAAAACGTTTAAAGCAGCTGGGGCGAAAGTGGTTGGTATTTCTGCTACGCGAAAAGAAGCAGACCCTCTCCTTGAACAAACATCAGATTTTCATATTAATACCGGGCTAACGACGGGGCTCGTTCCAAACGATGATGGAGAACGCATTGGCTACCCTTCTCTTCTCACTTCGTTATACGTCTATCACGCTCTCTATTTAACAACTCGCGAAATATTAGAAGAGCATGGATACGAATTTTAAACCCAGACAAAAAGACATCCTTTTCCACAGAAAAGGATGTCTTTTTAAATTAGCTATTAGCCATAGAAGCGCCGATAAATTCTTTAAATAACGGCTGTGGACGCGTTGGGCGAGAAGTGAATTCAGGATGGAATTGTGATGCCACAAACCATGGATGATCCTTTACTTCAACGACTTCAACAAGTCGACCATCAGGGCTTGTACCAGAGAAGATAAAGCCTGCTTCTTCCATTTCCGCACGGTACTGGTTACTGAATTCATAACGGTGACGATGACGCTCATAGACAACTTCATCGTTATAAGCCGCATAAGCTTTTGTTCCTTCTGTCAGTTTACAAGGGTAAAGACCAAGACGAAGCGTGCCACCAAGATCTTCCACGTCCTTCTGTTCAGGAAGTAGGTCAATGACAGGGTATTTCGTTGTTGGCTTAATTTCAGCTGAATGCGCACCTTCAAGGTTAAGCACGTTACGAGCAAATTCAACAGAAGCAAGCTGCATACCGAGACAAATTCCTAGGAAAGGTACTTTGTTTTCACGCGCATACTGAATCGCTGTGATCTTTCCTTCGATTCCGCGATCGCCGAATCCACCAGGAACAAGAATGCCATCCACATCAGAAAGAAGTTCTTCTACGTTTTCCTGCGTTACTGATTCAGAGTTCACCCACTTAATGTCGATGTCTGCATCAAATGCGTAACCAGCATGCTTGAGAGATTCTACTACCGAAATGTAAGCATCTTGGAGAGCAACATATTTCCCAACAAGGGCAATTCTCGTTTTTCTTGAAAGGTTTTGAACCTTATCAACAAGTTCGTTCCACTCGTCCATGTCCGCTTCCTGACAGTTTAGCTTCAGGTGCTGACAAGTAATTTCGTCAAGCTTCTGTGCTTGAAGAGCAAGAGGTACTTTATAAAGCGTATCGGCATCCTGTGCTTCAATAACGGCGTGTTCATCAATGTCACAGAATAGCGCAATCTTATCCTTCATTTCTTGTGGCACAGGCTGCTCCGCACGTACAACGATGACGTTAGGCTGAATACCAAGGCTGCGAAGTTCTTTCACACTATGTTGCGTTGGCTTTGTTTTCATTTCACCTGCTGCTTTTAGATAAGGAAGAAGCGTACAGTGAATGTACATCACGTTTTCCTTACCGATATCGCTCTTGATTTGGCGAATTGCTTCAAGGAATGGAAGACTTTCGATATCGCCGACCGTTCCACCGATTTCAGTAATTACTACGTCAGCGTTTGTTTCATTTCCAGCACGGAAAATACGCTCTTTGATTTCATTCGTAATGTGCGGAATAACTTGAACCGTTCCACCAAGATAGTCACCGCGACGCTCTTTACGAAGAACAGTTGAGTATACTTTCCCTGTTGTGACGTTCGAGTTTTTTGAAAGGTTGATATCGATAAAACGCTCGTAGTGACCAAGGTCAAGATCGGTTTCTGCGCCATCATCTGTGACAAATACCTCTCCGTGTTGATAAGGGCTCATTGTCCCTGGGTCCACGTTAATGTATGGGTCAAACTTCTGAATCGTTACGCTCACACCGCGGTTTTTCAAAAGACGTCCTAGTGAAGCTGCTGTTATTCCTTTACCAAGTGACGAAACTACGCCGCCTGTTACGAAGATATACTTCTTATGTTTTGCTGTCATCTTTCTGCCCCCTCATGGTTTGTATTCTGCCCTTTTAGAAAGGGAGAGGATTCATCTGAAACGAGAGATTTTATTTTTTTCATAAAATCTTTGCAGATGGTTACAATTTTCTTATCTTAAACGGAAGGTCCACTCGCATTGGCTAAATGCCAACTTCTCAATAGGAGTATAAAAACAAAAAAACAAAAGTGGCACCTGTCCCATAAATGGGGGGCACTTTTGTTTTTATATCGTATCTATAAATTAGTTTAGTATTTTGGTGAAGCCCAAAAATGATTCTACCGATTTCGCTACTGAAAGTCAAGAAGCGACAGAAATTATTTCTCTTCTTCTTCGTCGTCTTCCAAATCGTCATCATCGTCATCGTCGAGGTCTTCATCCAAATCTTCTGTATCATCATCGAATTCGTCGTCATCAAAATCTTCAAGATCATCGACTTCAAGGTCTTCAAGATCCTCTTCGTCATCTTCGTCGAAACCAAGCTCATCATCGTCCTGAGACTTCTTGCGTTTCTTCGGCTTGATCGTTGTTGCAAGCTCTTCTTGTGACTGTTCAACTGGATACCAGCCCTTTAGACCCCACTGGTTGTCTCCAAGCGTTACAAAGCGACCATCTGTGTTCAGGTTTGTATAAACTTCTGCAAGCATTTCTTGAAGCTCTTCCGAAGATAGTCCTTTCATCTTTCCGATCTGATCCATCAGTGTATAGAAAGAAACGGGTTTCTTCTCGTCCTGCAGGATGAAATACATAATATCAATCATGGATGTTTCTTGAATGTCGTCAGCAGACAACTGCTTTAAGCTATTCACGATATCGGCACTCCCTTTCAATTATCTCTATGAATAATAGCTGTTCATGTAAAACTAGCTTTTCGCTAAGCGATCCTAATGCAAAACATACCATTCATTATAAACAAAATTACACAATCTATGCTACGATTTTCAAACAAATCTATTGAAATAATAAGGATTGATCCTTCCTTTGGCTATCGCTTTCGAACGAAAAGGAGGAAGGGAAGTCCTTCCTCCTACAATAATATGAACGCTTGCATTTGACAAGTTCTTTACTGTTTACATATTTCGACGGTATTTTCCGCCCACCTCATAAAGCGCTCTCGTAATCTGACCAAGACTCGCAACCTTCACTGTTTCCATTAACTCTTCGAAAATATTACCCTTACTTAAAGCAGCACGCTTCAAGCGATTAAGCGCTTCTTGGGTCTTTTCTGAATGCGTTTTCTGGAACTGGTTTAAGTTTGTAATTTGCTGTTCCTTTTCTTCCTTACTCGCTCGCGCAAGCTCCATGTTCCACTCTTCTTCCGCCGGTGGATTTGGATTCTTATACGTATTCACTCCAACAATCGGAAGCTCACCGCTGTGCTTTAACATTTCATAGTGCATGGATTCTTCTTGAATTTTACCACGCTGATACTGCGTTTCCATCGCACCTAACACGCCACCACGCGCGTTAATTTTCTCAAATTCGCTAAGAACAGCTTCTTCTACAAGATCGGTTAACTCTTCGATAATGAAAGAACCTTGTAGTGGATTTTCATTTTTCGTAAGTCCATGCTCTTTCGTAATAATCATTTGAATCGCCATTGCTCGTCGAACGGATTCCTCCGTTGGCGTTGTCACTGCTTCATCATACGCATTCGTGTGAAGCGAGTTGCAGTTATCATGAATCGCCATCAATCCTTGTAGTGTGGTGCGAATATCGTTAAAGTCCATCTCTTGCGCATGCAGTGATCGACCTGACGTTTGAACGTGATACTTTAACTTCTGACTACGCGCATTGGCACCATACTTCTCTCGCATCACAGTCGCCCAAATTCGGCGCGCCACTCTTCCTATCACCGTATATTCCGGGTCCAGACCATTACTAAAGAAGAACGATAGATTCGGCGCAAATTTATCGATGTCCATACCGCGGCTTAAATAGTACTCCACATACGTAAACCCATTTGCAAGCGTGAATGCCAGCTGCGAGATCGGATTGGCACCAGCTTCAGCAATATGGTAACCCGAAATCGAAACTGAATAGTAGTTACGTACGTTTTCACGAATAAAGTACTCCTGAATATCTCCCATCATTCGTAGCGCAAATTCCGTGGAGAAAATACACGTATTTTGACCCTGATCTTCTTTTAAAATGTCGGCTTGAACCGTTCCACGAACGGTACTTAGTGTCCTTGCCTTTATTTCCGCAAGCTCCTGCTCATTTGCTTTACGGCCTTCTTTTTCTTCAAACCGCTGTGTTTGCTGCTCAATCGCCGTGTTCATAAACATGGCTAGAATAATTGGAGCCGGGCCGTTAATCGTCATTGAAACAGAGGTTGATGGTGCACATAAATCAAAGCCTGCATAAAGCTTTTTCATATCATCAAGCGTACAAATGCTTACGCCACTCTCGCCAACTTTTCCATAGATGTCAGGTCGATAGTCTGGATCTTCTCCGTACAGCGTAACCGAATCAAATGCCGTGCTTAAACGCTTCGCATCTTCGTTCTCCGAAAGATAGTGGAAACGGCGGTTTGTGCGCTCCGGCGTTCCTTCGCCAGCGAATTGACGCTTCGGATCTTCACCCTTGCGTTTAAAAGGAAAAACTCCGGCTGTATAGGGGAAGGATCCTGGAACGTTCTCTTTTAATACCCAGCGAACAATTTCTCCCCAGTCCTCATACTTCGGAAGCGAGACTTTCGGAATATCCAGACCAGACAGACTTTTCGTAGTCAGCTCTGTTACGATTTCCTTCTCTCGAATCACCGTCACAAATTCTTTTCCGCTATACTTCTCCCTCACTTCAGGCCAGTTTTCAATAATTTTTCGCGTTTCTCCATGCATATCATCCATGTTTTGCTTTTTCATTTTCGATAGCATGTCGATTGTCTCATCATTGTCCGCACCCTCAAGCATTTCAATCGTGCCTTGTAGCTGAAATGCTTTTCGCGCAAGCTGAACCTGTTTGTCAACATATTCATGATAGCGACGCACAGAGCCGGAAATATCCTGTAAATATTGCTGACGCTGCGGTGGAATAATTAAATTCAGCTTTTCAACAATGTCACTCGTTTCAATGTTCGTTGCCCAGTCATTGCGACATTTGCGATGAATCGTATCGATAAGTGCCTTAAAGAGCGTATTGGTCCCCGGGTCATTAAATTGACTGGCAATCGTGCCATATACCGGCATTTGATTAAGATCCTGTTCAAAAAGCATATGACTACGCTGGTATTGTTTCTTCACGTCACGCAAGGCGTCTTCAGAACCTTTTCGCTCGTATTTATTAATCACTATTAAATCAGCAAAATCGATCATATCAATTTTCTCAAGCTGTGAAGGCGCGCCGAATTCACTTGTCATCACATACATGGAAACATCGGAAATTTCAACGATCTCGGCATCCCCCTGGCCGATTCCGCTCGTTTCAATAATGATCAAATCATATCCAGCAGCCTTTACGACGGTTAACGCTTCGCGAATGGAAAGGGAAAGCTCTGTTTTTGATTTACGCGTTGCAAGGCTTCTCATAAAGACGCGATCATTATGGATCGCATTCATACGAATTCTGTCACCAAGCAGAGCGCCGCCTGTCTTTTGTTTTGTCGGATCAATTGACAGGATGGCTACCGTTTTATCATCAAATTCATTAATAAAACGTCGCACTAATTCATCTGTTAAAGAACTCTTCCCTGCTCCTCCCGTTCCCGTAATTCCAAGAACAGGTGTATCCGTGGCCATATCTTTCAACTTATCGAAGACTTGCTCAGCTGCGGCTGCCGTTTCTTCTGTCCGTTCTCCTCCATAGCTTTCAGCAAGCGTAATAAGACTCGAAACAGCCTGCGGATCGCGCTCATGCAAGCGATCAATCTGGTTATCAATTTGTTTAAACGTCGGGAAATCACATTCCTTCATCATCAAGTCAATCATGCCTTGAAGCCCAAGGTCGCTGCCATCGTCCGGAGAGAAAATGCGAGAGATTCCGTAAGCGTGAAGTTCCTTAATCTCTTTCGGAATGATCACACCGCCACCACCGCCGTAGATCTTGACGTGAGAAGCCCCCTTTTCCTTCAAAAGGTCATACATATATTTAAAATACTCCACGTGCCCGCCCTGGTAAGAGGAGATCGCAATTCCCTGCGCATCTTCCTGAATCGCAGCATTCACAACCTCCTCAACAGAGCGATTATGTCCAAGATGGATCACTTCTGCGCCACTTGCCTGTAAAATACGACGCATAATATTAATAGATGCATCGTGACCGTCAAACAAACTTGAAGCGGTTACAAAACGAACATGATTCACCGGTTTATATGTTTCAACTACACTCACTGCTGTTCCTCCTCTATCCATTTTTGGCTTCAATCGGATTTAAAGCCTGCATTAAGAACCCTTCTTGCATCTTGGTGTATTCTTCTATTGAATAATGCGAATGCAATGCCCACCGCCTAAAGGTCCACATCTGTCCTTGTACAAGGATGTTATGCGCAACACCGTAGATTTCGTCTTCTGTAAGGTGCATTTTACCTTCGTTGACACACTCTTCAATCAGCCGCTCAAAAATTTCTGCCATGCCTAGTTCTTTTTTTAAAACGTATGGTAGCGTTTCTCGGGGAAGTGACTTGGCTTCCTGGTACATGACAAGCACTTCATCCTGCATATCATCCATCACATGATAAAACGCATGAAGGGCCTGCCTCAGCCGTTCGATACCTGTTATATTAGGCTTAAGCTGCTCCTCAAGCCGCTCACGAACTTCGTCATAAATACTATCGCAAACGAGATAAAGCACATCTTCTTTTTTTCGAATGTATTCATAAAGCGTTCCAATGCTAAACCCGGCGACCCGGGCGATCTCTCTCGTTGTCGTCCGATGAAATCCTTTTTCCTTAAAAAGAGAGACCGCTGCTTTAATCATTTGTTCGCGCCGTTTCTGGATTAGCTTCTCATCTTTCACCATCGAAGGAACGTTTTTCTTCACCTTCCCATCCCCTTCCTCTCAAAGCCACCCGCATAATCCTGAAGTAACTTCACTGCAGCGGAGTAAGGGTCAATTGAGCCGCTTGTTACTTCTTCAACCCACCCTTTCTCCTCGGCCTCCTCACGCTCCACAAGCTTCTTCATCATTTCAGCATGTACAACCTCAATCACTTCTCGTTCAAGTGATGTCTTGCGTCTCGCATCGCGCTCACCAGACGCCTTACTGTATTCGAAATGCTCCTGCATTCGTTTCCACACATTCTCAAGGCCCAGGTTCTGAACAGAGATCGCCTTCACGATCGGTGGACGCCATGGTGCATCGTGTTTTACAAGGTCAAGCATGCTTTCAAGCTCAGCAAGTAGCTTCGGGACACCTGGCAAGTCTGCTTTATTGACGATAAAAAGATCCGCAATTTCCATAATGCCAGCTTTAAAGACTTGCACAACATCCCCACTACCAGGGTTCAGAACGACCGCAATCGTATCCGCGATCTTCATAATATCAAGCTCCGATTGTCCAACCCCAACCGTTTCGATCAAAATCACATCAAATCCAAAAGCATCCATTAACCGAACCGTTTCTTTCGTCGTTCGAGAAAGCCCCCCAAGGCTACCTCGTGTTCCCATGCTTCGAATGAAAACACCAGAGTCAGTAAAATGCTCCGCCATCCTGACGCGATCTCCCAGGAGAGCACCCCCACTAAACGGACTCGTTGGGTCAACCGCAACGACGCCAACGGTAAGGTTTAACTTTCTAAGGTGCGTAATCAGCCTGTTAACGAGTGAGCTTTTCCCAGCCCCTGGTGATCCAGTCATCCCAATATAATGGGCCCGCCCTGTCATTGGATGGATATCTTTTAGCAATTCCAGTTTGTCTTCAGCATCATTTTCAACTAGACTAATGGCTTTTGCGAGCGCTCGCTCATCCTGATTTGAAAGTCGTTCTGCGAGTGGATGCATAGCGCTTCTTAGTCAGCCATCAGCATTCTTGAAATAACAAGACGCTGAATTTCATTTGTACCTTCATAGATTTGCGTAATTTTCGCATCACGCATATAGCGCTCAACCGGATAATCCTTCGTATAGCCATAGCCACCAAACACTTGCACCGCTTCTGTTGTTACTTCCATCGAAATATCACCAGCGTAAAGCTTCGACATCGCCGATTCCTTTCCGTACGGAAGACCCTGACTTTCTTTCCATGCCGCCTGATACGTTAGTAGTCTTGCAGCTTCAATTTTCGTTGCCATATCGGCAAGTTTAAATCCAATGCCTTGATTTTCGCCGATCGGCTTTCCAAACTGCTTGCGCTCTTTCGCATACGCCGTTGCCGCATCAAGCGCACCCTGCGCAATCCCAACAGCTTGAGCTGCGATGCCGTTCCGACCTCCATCAAGCGTCTTCATCGCAATTTTAAAGCCCTGCCCTTCTTCACCAAGACGGTTTTCAACTGGTACACGGCAATCTTCAAAAATAATTTCTAGCGTTGGAGAGGAGCGAATGCCGAGCTTTTTCTCTTTTTTACCCATAGAGAAACCTGGCGTTCCTTTTTCAACGATAAAGGCCGTAATTCCTTTGTGACGCTTTTCTTTATCTGTTTGAGCAAACACGATATAAATCTCCGCTTCGCCGCCGTTTGTTATGAAAATTTTTGAACCGTTTAGAATGTAGTGATCGCCATCAAGCTTCGCTGTCGTTTTCATACCACCAGCGTCAGAACCTGATCCTGGTTCTGTGAGACCATAAGCTCCCATTAGCTTGCCTTCTGCCATCGGACGAAGGAATTTTTGCTTTTGCTCTTCTGTACCAAAAGCATTTAGCGGCCAGCCTGCAAGAGACGTGTGCGCCGAAAGCGTTACGCCTGTCGAGGCACATACGCGAGAAAGTTCTTCCACTGCAATGACATAGCTTAAGTAATCGGAACCAATGCCGCCGTACTCTTCAGACCATGGAATGCCGGTTAAGCCAAGCTCGGCCATTTGATCAAACAGTTTGCGATCAAAGCGCTCTTCTTCGTCACGCTCAGCTGCTGTTGGTTCGACTTCTTTTCTCGCAAAGTCACGCACCATTTTTCGTAGCATTTCATGTTCTTCTGATAGTTGAAAGTTCATCCTGTTTCTCTCCCTTTTTGGTGGTTTGGACAATAAAAATTGATTTTGGCCAATATATTTCGAATTTGGCCAATAAAAATGAAGTTTGGCCAATATATCCGGAATTTGGCCAATAAAACGGGTATTCTCGGCTTTTCTCTACTTCATGAGGTTCCGACTTATAACGATCTTCTGTATTTCACTCGTTCCTTCGTAGATTTCGCATACTTTTGCATCGCGAAAGAGGCGTTCGACCGGGTAATCTTTCGTGTAGCCGTATCCCCCGTATACTTGAACCGCTTCAATCGATGCTTTTACTGCAGCTTTCGAAGCAAAGAGCTTTGCCATCGATACTTCCTGCATGCAAGGAATGCCGTGATTTTTTAAGTCTGCAGCACGGTAAGTTAGTAGCTTGGCTGCCTCGACTTCTGTCGCCATATCCGCAAGCTTAAATCCAAGTCCCTGATTCTGCCCGATCGGCTTGCCAAACTGTTGGCGTTCTTTTGCGTAAGCTGTCGCATAGTTTAGCGCCGCTTCCGCTATACCAAGTGATTGCGCCGCAATTCCAATGCGACCGCTTTCAAGATTCGCCATTGCAATTTTAAAGCCCTGACCCTCTTCGCCAAGACGATTCTCAACAGGGACACGACAGTCTTCGAAAATGATCTCAACGGTATTTGAGCCGTTTAAGCCCATTTTCTTTTCTTTCTTTCCAACGCTAAATCCAGGCATATCACGCTCAATAATAAAAGCCGTCACGCCTTTGCTCCCTTTTTCATCCGGATTTGTTCTAGCGAAGGCCACATACGTATCTGCTTCACCACCGTTTGTAATGAAGATTTTCGAGCCGTTTAAAATGTAATGATCTCCGTCTCGCACGGCGCGTGTTTTCATGCTACTCGCGTCAGATCCAGAACTCGGCTCCGTTAAAGCGAAAGCACCAAGGTATTCACCCGTTGCTAGCTTTGGAATGTAGCGCTTTTTCTGCTCTTCTGTTCCAAACGCTAAAATCGGCAGCGTGCCAACAGACGTATGAACCGATAAAATAACACCAACTGTGGCACTTACTTTTGAAAGCTCATGAATCGCGATAATGTAAGACGTATAGTCCATCTCAGCTCCACCATAAGCTTCTGGAATTGGAATCCCCATCAAGCCGAGCTCACCCATTCGCTTGATTACTTCGCGTGGAAAGCGATCCGTCTCTTCCATTTCCTCAACGATCGGGGCGATTTCTTTTTCCGCAAAGTCACGCACCATTTTCTGCATCATTTTTTGCTCTTCCGTAAATACAAGCTCCATGCTCGTTCCTCCTCGTGGTGTTAATCCTGGTATTGGTAGAAGCCTCTTCCTGTCTTACGTCCGAGCCATCCAGCTTTTACATATTTACGTAGTAGCGGACAGGGGCGATATTTGTCATCGCCAAATCCATCCTGAAGCGTTTCCATAATATAAAGACACGTATCAAGTCCAATAAAATCAGCGAGCGTTAGTGGTCCCATCGGATGGTTCATCCCTAGCTTCATCACGCTATCGATATCTTCAGGTGATGCCACGCCTTCATACACGGTATAGATGGCTTCATTAATCATAGGCATCAATATGCGGTTGGACACAAATCCAGGGAAGTCGTTTACTTCCACTGCTGTTTTTCCGAGGTCCACTGCAAGCTTTTCAACGGACTGATAGCTTTCATCCGTCGTTGCTAAGCCCCGAATGATTTCAACAAGCTTCATTACCGGAACCGGATTCATGAAATGCATTCCAATTACTTTTTCAGGACGCTTCGTTGCAGCGGCAATCTCCGTAATCGGAAGTGAAGATGTATTCGTTGCCAGAATCGTATGTTCTTGCGCGATTTCGTCCAGTCGTGCGAACAAATTGCATTTCACTTCCATGTTTTCTACAGCAGCTTCGATTACGATGTCGACCTGCTTTGCATCCTGCAAATCCGTTGTTGGCTTTAAACGCTCCATCGTTCCGTTCAAATCGTCCTGTGTAATCCGCTCTTTGGATACTTGCTTTGAGAGGTTTTTCTCAATTCTTACAAGTCCTTTATCTATAAATTCCTGCTTCAAATCATTCATATAGACGGTATAGCCGGATGCTGCACATACTTGTGCAATTCCTGCTCCCATTTGTCCTGCACCAATTACCATAATCGTTTTGATTTCCATCGTTATGCTCCCTTCCTATACCTGAACCATGATCGCGTCGCCTTGACCACCGCCGCTACAGATGGCTGCAACGCCAATGCCACCACCGCGTCGCTTTAATTCATGAATAAGCGTAATCAAAATGCGTGCACCACTTGCGCCAATTGGATGTCCAAGTGCCACTGCACCGCCGTGTACATTCACCTTTTCCTCATCAAGAGAAGCAATTTTTCCGCTTGTTAATGCAACGGCCGCGAACGCTTCATTGATTTCAAACAGGTCAATTTCCTCAAGTGACTTCCCTGTTTTCTTTAAAAGTTCATTGATCACAAGACCCGGCGTTTTCGGAAAATCCTTAGCATCAACTGCAATGGCCGTGTGCGCAAGAATGGTTGCCATCACTTCTTTTCCTTCTTTCGAAGCACGTTCTTCGGACATCAGAACGAGCGCTCCTGCTCCGTCGTTCACGCCCGGTGCATTTCCTGCTGTAATCGTTCCGTCAGCACCGAATACAGGCTTTAGCTTGGCTAGCTGCTCCTCTGTAGTGCCTTTTCTTGGCGCCTCATCATGTTCAACGACAAGTGGGTCTCCTTTTCGCTGTGGCACTTCAACAGGAATAATTTCTTCAGCGAAAATACCCGCTTCCATCGCTTTCACTGCTCGCTCCTGACTTCTTGTCGCCCAGCGATCCTGCTCTTCTCTTGAAATCTCATATTCTTCCGCTGTTGAATTTCCATAGACGCCCATATGACACCCGTCAAAAGAGCAGGTCAATCCATCATGCACCATAAGATCCACCACTTGTTTGTCGCCCATTCGCATGCCCCAGCGCGCATCTTTCATCATGTATGGCGCATTGCTCATTGACTCCATTCCACCTGCCACGATCACCTCTTCATCACCAGAGCGAATGATTTGATCAGCAAGCGTTACACTACGAAGACCCGATGCACAAACTTTGTTAATCGTCTCTGTTTTCACTTCCCATGGAATGCCGGCGTGGCGTGCCGCTTGTCGTGATGGTATTTGACCCTGTCCTCCTTGAAGAACTGACCCCATAATGACTTCACCAACATCTCCTGGCTCTACACCCGCACGTATCAATGCTTCTTTAATTGCTGTTCCACCAAGTTTCGATGCCTCAATTGACTTTAAAGCTCCACCAAATTTTCCAAATGGCGTTCTTACGCCACTAACGATGACCGTTTTGCCCATAAAAAACCTCTCCTTTCTTTTTTTGAAAACGCTATCATTATTGTATAAAATGCGACTGAACGCTCGCTCACCTTACCGACAAAGTAACAAAGGAAAGAGCTCATGCCGGTCGGAAAAACCAGCATAAGCTAACCCCTTTGCCAAACAGTCTATTGGAGAACAGCTTCTTTTTGAACAATTGAGCGTTCTAAAATCTCAACAATATCAAGCGTGGCTACTTCTTCTTCAACTTCTTTCGCTTTCGTTCCATCGCTCATCATCGTTAGGCAATATGGACATGCACTACCGATAACGGATGGCTTCACACTTAGTGCCTGCTCGGTTCTCGTTACGTTAATACGGGATCCTGTGTCTTCTTCTGTCCACATCAAACCGCCGCCTGCACCACAGCACATGCCGTTTTCACGGTTGCGGTCCATCTCAATCACTTCAACGCCTGGAATACTGCGAAGAATTTCACGTGGTGGATCGTATACTTCGTTGTAACGGCCGAGGTAACAAGAATCATGATAAGTGATTCTCTCGTTTACTTCGTGCTTCGGCTTCAGTTTTCCTTCTTTAATCCAGTCATATAATAATTCAGTATGGTGATAAACCTCTGCTTCAAGCCCAAACTCTGGATATTCATTTTTAAGTGAGTTATACGCATGAGGATCAATCGTAACGATTTTAGTAATGTTATGCTTCTGGAACGTTTCAATGTTTTTCTGTGCAAGATCCTGGAATAAGAACTCGTTTCCTACACGTCGTGGCGTATCACCAGAGTTCTTTTCTTTATTTCCAAGAATGGCGAATGAAATGCCTGCTTCATTCATGATTTTCGCAAAGGAAGCGGCAATCTTCTGGCTACGGTTATCGTAAGAGCCCATTGAGCCAACCCAGAAGAGGTATTCAAACTCTTCACCTGCTTTTTCTTTTTCTTTTACAGTCGGAACCACGATATCGTCACGCAAATCGCGCCAGTTTTCACGTTCCTTACGGCTAATTCCCCATGGATTGCCCTGACGTTCAATGTTTGTGATTGCTCGCTGAACATCGCTATCCATCTTTCCTTCCATTAAGACAAGGTGACGGCGCATGTCGATGATCTTATCAACGTGCTCGTTTTCAACCGGACACTGATCTTCACAGTTGCGGCACGTGGTACAAGCCCAAATTTCTTCTTCCGTAATGACGTTCCCGATTAAATCTCCGCTTACAAGTCCTTCCGCTGCTGCAGCTGTTTCCTGCTGTGCACGTGATTGGTAAGCAATTTGGTTTCCTGCTGTATTTGAAAAAGCGTAAGCTGGAACCCAAGGTGTTCTAGATGTCACCGCAGCTCCTTTTTCCGTTAAATGATCGCGTAGCTTAACGATTAAATCCATTGGAGAAAGGATTTTTCCCGTTGCTGTTGCCGGACACATATTCGTACAACGTCCACATTCTACACAAGCATACAGATCAACAAGCTGCTTCTGGTTAAAATCTTCAATCGTGTTAACGCCGTATGTTTCTTGACTTTCATCTTCAAAATTAATAGATGATAACTGCCCTACTTTGTGCGTACGCCCAAGGAAAACATTTACTGGCCCAGCAATTAAGTGTGCATGCTTCGATTGTGGAACGTACACCATGAACGTTAGTAGCACGAGCAGATGGATCCACCAGAAAAAGAAGAATAGCGCAATTGCTGCTGTTTCATTGATCCATGAGAACAGGAACGCAATTCCTGACGCCACTGGTGCACTCCATGAATAACCAGCATCATGCCAGATGATTTCCATACCGCCTGCAAATAGAACGGAAATCATCAGAAGACCGATAAACAAGAGAACAAGTCCTGCTTTAAACCCTTTTTTCAAGCGGGCAATGGCCTCGATATAGCGACGATAGAATGCCCATACGACCGCTGTTAAAATCATAAGCGTCACAAGCTCCTGGAAAAACGTAAACGCTGGATAAAGCGGTCCAAGAGGAAGATGTGACTCCGGCGATAACCCTTTCACAATCATATCGATCGCACCGAATTGAACGAGAAGGAAACCGTAGAACATCATCACATGGATCGTTCCACTCTTCTTATCTTTTAATAACTTCTTTTGCCCAAATACTTTAACTAGAATGGCTTCTAGTCGTTCTTTCATGGAATGATCAAATTCTGCTTTCTTTCCAAGCTTAATGTATTCGTATCTTGTTTTAACGACATAACCAAACAAAAACAACGCGTAAGCGGTTACAAGAATGAAAGCAATCCAGTTAGCGATCAATAAAACATCCATGTTGGCAAACCTCTCCTTTCGAGTCATTCCTTCTTAGCCGCTTCTGAGATGCTTGAACGTTGGTGCTCCCCGATTGTTCAAACAATTTATGAAAACGCTTTTAAGTCAGAATGCAAGTAATTTTCTGACTTTAGTATAACACAAAAACAAATGAATGAGCATTCAGTCAGAGATTTTTTTTTACTTTTTTTAAGTTTAGGACAAACTATGGCTATACCGTTCATGGAAAGGGGTGAAACGTATGAGGTCCTTTTTTATCGTTCTTCTTGTTTTGGTCATATGGATTGTGATTGATCTGCACATAGGAAGTAAAAAACGAAAGCAGACTTCTTCATTATGGGTCGAAACGACTGGTGATACCACTTTCATTGCAGACGGAGATGATTTTTTTCGAATGCTCCTTCATGATATCGACAGGGCTAGCCGAGAAATTCAGATGATGTTTTACATCTTTCGGGATGATGAAACAGGTCAAAAGGTTGTTGAGCATCTTTGTAAAAAAGCCGATGCCGGGGTGCTCATTTATCTGCTTGTTGACTACGGAGGTAGTCACGGATTAAAGAAATCGACAATCAAAAAAATGCGCTCATGCGGCATCCATTTTTCCTATTCTAGAAAAATATCTATTCCTCTTCTTTTTACTTCTTTAAATGAACGCAATCATCGTAAGATAACCGTAATTGATGGAAAGATTGGCTATGTAGGTGGCTTTAATGTGGGCAACGAATATGCAAGCAAAGATCCTAAGTTCGGTTATTGGCGGGACTATCATCTCCGTTTAACAGGAGAGGCAGTGAAAGGTCTTCAAGATCAATTTATACTCGACTGGAAGGACAACAATTCATTCCCAATCGAAGCTGCTTCACCTGATCTGCAAAAAGGGACGAAATCCATCACCTTTCATATTACAAATGGAAGTGCTATCGAGGAAGCATTTGCTTCTTACATCGATAAGGCCACAACAACAATTAAAATTGGGACGCCTTATTATATTCCAGGACAAACGGTCCAAACGAGTCTATTGCGAGCGTTAAAGTGCGGAGTATCTGTACAAATTCTTTTACCAATGCGAGCAGATCATCCTCTTGTTAAAGAAGCCTCTTACCCTTATCTTGTTGAGCTTATTCAGGCTGGTTGCGAGGTTTATCAATATATGAACGGGTTTTACCATGCAAAAGTGATTGTTATTGATGATACATTTTGTGATGTAGGCACAGCAAATTTTGATCAGCGCAGTTTTCATATTAATGGTGAAATTAACTGTCTCTTCCATTCTACTGATTTTGTAAATGAAGTGAAAGAAGTGATTCAAAAAGATCTCCTTCAATCTGAACGCCTAGATTTAAACCGATTGCAAGACAGGTCGATTGGAAGTCGTGTCCTTTCTCCTGTCGCACGGCTCCTTAGTCCTTTTCTCTAAATGACAATGTGCTTTATTCTGTTTTAACGGGAAACAAACGGGTAAGTTACATGTTCAGATCTTTTTGAAAGGAGCTGTCCCTATGCAAATTCGATTCGGTTATGTTTCGAACGCGCTTGCCTTGTATGAAGCTTCGCCAGCGCGAACGATGACGTTTGCGACATGGTCAAAGTTAACAAAAGAAGAGCGAGAAACCAAACTGCACACGATTACAGAAACGAATTTAAAAAGTACGCTTCGAGCTCTTCACTACAATATAGCGCACGAAATTGATCTCTACCGCATGTCGTCTTCCATTGTGCCACTTGCGACGCACCCTGAAGCAACATGGGATTATATCACGCCTTTTCAACAGCTATTTCAAGAAATTGGTGACCTTGTTAAGATGCACAGTCTACGTGTTAGTTTTCACCCAAACCAATTTACGCTTTTTACAAGCCCGAAACCTCATGTAACCGAAAACGCAATTGGTGATTTGCATTATCATGTCGCCATGTTAGAAGCAATGGGGCTTGATACTCGCTCCATTGTGAACATTCATATTGGCGGAGCATATGGCGATAAGACGGAAACGCTGAAACGATTTTACAAAAACTTTGATAAGATTCCGAAAAATCTTCGCTCTCATGTGACGCTTGAAAATGACGATAAAACTTATACGGCGGAAGAAACGCTAGAAGCTTGTGAACAAACTGGTGTACCGTTCATTTTTGATTACCACCATCATATGGCCAATCCAGGCGACGGTCTTTCGGATCGCTTTTTTGAGCGAGTTTATAAAACATGGGAATCCCATAACATTCGACCTAAATTCCATCTCTCATCACCTAAATCCACTAGTGCTTATCGCAGCCATGCGGACTATGTGGACAGCGAATTTGCGATTCCATTTCTCAACATGTTGAAGGAACACGGGGAAGATGCGGACATCATGATTGAAGCAAAGAAAAAAGACCTCGCAGCACTTCAGCTTATCGAAGATCTTTCAACTGTCCGCGGTGTCAAGCGACTTAATGGTGGCTCGATTCAATGGAAGTAGCAAAGGGATGAATAATCTGATTAAGCTCTCTCCATGATTTTGTCGGCAATTCGCGGGACGTATTTGAGACGCGCACGAGCTTGCTGTGCGGTACATATTTTCGATACATTTTTTGATAGCGATGAAAATAAAAGGCGCGCTCCTCTGTTACGTGTAGAAGCGAAATTTGGAGCGTACTTAGTTTGTCTATACATACAAAGCAACGCCCTGTTTCATAAAGGGCGTTGCTTTGTGCTAACGATGTACGGTCCAACTTAAATTCAGCTTCACTTCTCGCATGGCCTTTTGCCGAGGATCCACCAGAGTAATTTCATGTTATGAACAAGTGCTTTCCCCGCTCTGAATTCCGCTTGCAAAAATGGTTCGCTTACCTCAGAAAAGCCGCCACACAAAATAAGTCCTGCTACTTTTTCTTGATACTGAACGCCTCCATCAGATGGTTTAAGTCAGAGGAATCGAAAATTCTTTTGAACCTAACCCAATGAAAAAAAACCAATCACCCATTCGTACGCTTTAAACCCAAGATAAATGCCAATAATACCGGCAATACCAGCAAAAGCAGGTGGAGCCGGGATCGGAAGTTTTAAGAAAGCAAAAATAAGGCCAACTAAAAACCCTGTTAAAGTTGCAATGAATACCGTCTTCATCCCATCACCTCTTCTTTAAAGTATGACCGAATGAAGGAATCATTATAAAAAATAGACATAGACACTAAAAAAGCCCCATCGCAGTAAGCGATAGGACTTGGTCCACTACATTTTTTCTGGAGCTGTGACGCCGATAATCTCAAGCGTGTTTTGAATCGTTTGGCGAACGGCTTTCATGAGCTTAAACCGAGCTGCACTTTTCGCAAGATCTTCTGGATCAAGCACGCGCTCTGCATTGTAAAAGCTGTGAAGCGTCTGAGCAAGCTCAAATGCATAGTTTGTGATGCGGTGCGTCATGCGCTTCTCCGCTGCTTCTGCGATCGCTTCAGGAAGTTCTCCGAGTTTCTTCAGAAGGTCCATTTCTTTCTCAGATGTAATAAGAGATAGGTCCGCATCTTCTGTTAAGCCCATTTCTTCTCCCTGACGAAGAATGCTGCATACGCGAGCGTGCGCATACTGCACATAATACACAGGGTTTTCGTTCGAACGAGAAACAGCAAGATCCATATCAAAATCAAGATGGGAATCTGAACTTCTCATGGAGAAGAAATAGCGCATTGCATCGATACCTACTTCATCCATTAGTTCACGAAGGGTGACAGCTTTACCCGTTCGCTTACTCATCTTCATTTTCTCGCCGTCTTTAAAGAGGTTAACCATTTGAATGATTTCCACTTCAAGCTGCTCACGTTTATAACCAAGCGCTTCGATCGCTGCTTTCATTCTTGGAATGTACCCGTGGTGGTCTGCTCCCCAGATGTTGATCAGCTTATCAAAACCGCGAGATAGCTTATCTTGGTGATAGGCGATATCCGGCGTTAAATACGTATAAGAGCCATCGCCTTTAATCAACACACGGTCTTTATCATCGCCGTAAGTAGTTGAGCGGAACCATGTCGCGCCATCCTGTTCAAACGTTTCACCGCGCTCTTTCAACTTCGCAAGGACGTTATCGATCTTGTTGGATTGATAAAGAGATGTTTCAGAGAACCAGACATCAAATTCAACGCCAAATTCCTTCAAATCTTTCTTCAGCTTTTCCAGCTCCCGCTCAAGTCCATATTCGCGGAAATAAGCATAGCGCTCTTTCTCTTCAAGTTGAAGGAGACGGTCGCCTTCTTTTTCAACAAGATCTTTTCCGAACTGTACAATATCCTGTCCTTGATAGCCATCTTCCGGCATGTCTTTTTCTTTACCTAGCGCCTGCATGTAGCGTGCTTCAAGAGACACCGTTAGGTTATGAATTTGGTTACCGGCATCGTTAATGTAATATTCTCGTGACACGTCATATCCGGCACGATCGAGTACGTTACAAAGCGTATCCCCTACTGCGGCTCCTCGTGCGTGACCAAGGTGGAGACTTCCAGTTGGGTTAGCTGAAACGAACTCAACCTGAATTTTTTCATTCTTGTCCGCTGAACGACCGTAGCTGTTCCCTTTATCAAGAATCGTAGGAATCAATTCCGTTAAATACGCCGTATCCATGAAAAAGTTAATAAATCCTGGACCTGCAATATCAATCTGCTTGATTCCTGCTTTTGTCATATCAAGGTTGGCTTTTAGATCTTCTGCAATCGCACGTGGTGCTTTCTTTGCAATGCGTGCAAGTTGCATCGCCATGTTTGTGGCATAGTCACCATGAGCCTTGTCTTTTGGTGATTCCAAAATCACTTCTGGCATCTCACTTTCGGATGCAAGGTTCGCCTTTAGGACGGCCTGTTTGATTTCTTCTTTTAACTGCTCTTTCTTTTGTTCCACACTATTCATTGACTTGCTCCCTTCCAGCTTAGCGACAGCTCATGTCGCTGCGTTTCAT
Source organism: Guptibacillus spartinae (assembly GCF_028610625.1). Classification (GTDB taxonomy): domain Bacteria; phylum Bacillota; class Bacilli; order Bacillales; family Guptibacillaceae; genus Guptibacillus; species Guptibacillus spartinae. The sequence goes on along the minus strand of NZ_JAQQWU010000004.1, from coordinate 94,459 downwards.
CTTCTTCTAGGTAAAGCAAATAGCGAAGCGTTAAACGACCTTTATGCTTCTCTCTATCCACTAGCTGCTCAATACGTTCTGTTCGGATTTGCATCGGCATTGCTCCGAACGGCGTTTTATAAAGAGACTCAGACACCTGTCCCGGCGCAAACTGCTGTCGCATGGAAAGGGCCCCTCTTCGAATCACAGTCACTTGTTCTTGATCTATTTTCACCGTTGTCGAAACCTTCCCAATCTCAAGGCTTTCCTCATAACGCAAATAAAGCGCATTGCCTTTTTCAACAAGATTTCCCTGAACGGAATAATTTGTAGACTCTTTCTCTTTCCCAGACTGAATCCGGGAATCAATCGTTATTTCAATCGGATGATCACTCATCACTTCACGTCCTCACTAAATCATTAACTTACTTATTATAAGAAAAGCGAAGGTGGCTTGTCCACCCCCGACCAGCTTAAGGCTTCTCTCAATGTGACGCTTTTTGTCACAATGAGGGGAGACTTAAGACCTCGAGGGGGTAGCCGCCGTAGCTGGATCAAGAAAAGCGGAGGCGGCTTGTCCACCCCCGACCAGCTTAAGAAGAATCCCTATGAAAAGTTATTCCATTCTTTCCAATATAAAAAGACTGTATTCAATAGGAATACAGCCTCTCTGCTTTATTTCTTATGTGTCCAGCCTAGCAGCATTTCACGAATGAATTTACTTGCGGCAATTGGCGTTTGTTCGGATGGGTCATAGGCTGGGGCTACTTCAACGAGATCAGCCCCAACAACGTTGATGTCAGAACCTGCAATCGCTGCAATCGCCTCAAGTAACTCTTTTGAGGTGATACCTCCAGCTTCGGCCGTCCCTGTCCCAGGGGCATGCGCTGGATCAAGCACATCAATATCAATCGTCACGTACACATTGCGGCCTTTTAGAGTTGGCAGAACTTTTTTCAAAGGTTCAGCTACATCGAATTTATGCATCGTCATGCCAGATTCCTTCGCAAACTGAAACTCTTCCCGCATACCGGAGCGAATGCCAAAGGAGTAAACGTTTTCCGCACCAATCAACCCACAAATCTTACGAACGGGTGTGGAATGAGAAAGCGGTTCGCCTTCATACTCTTCACGTAAATCAGCGTGCGCGTCGATGTGAATCAATGCGAGATCATCATACTTCTTATGAAACGCCTTAAGGATCGGCCACGTCACAAGATGCTCGCCACCCATACCAAGTGGAAATTTCCCAGCTTCAAGTAACGAATCGATGTATTCTTCAATCATATCGATGCTGCGCTGTGGATTTCCAAATGGAAGCGGAATATCCCCTGCATCAAAATAACGAATTTCTTCTAGATGACGATCCGCATAAGGGCTGTATTCTTCCAAACCGAGCGATGCCTCACGAATGCGGCCAGGACCAAAGCGAGAACCTGGACGGAAGCTCACGGTCCAGTCCATTGGCATACCATAAATCACAACATTACTGTCATCAAAAGAGGGGTTACTTAGAATAAACACATTACCTGAATAAGCTTCATCAAACTTCATGCTCATTTGACGAGATCCTGGACGAACTTAGGAAGTGCGAAGCAAGCAGTGTGAAGTTCTTTTGTATAGTATTTTGTGTCAATCTCATGGAAGCGACTTTCAGGAACTTCAAGCGGATCGTTCTTTTTCGAACCAATTGTAAATGTCCAAAGACCGCTTGGATACGTCGGAATGTTTGCCGTATAAACACGTGTAATTGGAAAGATTTCTCTAACATCTTTAGATACTTGTGTAATCAAGTCCGCTTTAAACCAAGGGTTGTCGGTTTGCGCAACGAAAATACCGTCTTCTTTAAGCGCCTTTGAAATGCCTTCGTAGAAGCCGCGTTCAAATAGCTTTGCAGCTGGTCCAACAGGTTCAGTCGAATCGACCATGATCACATCGTATTCTCCTTCGCTTTTCGCGATATGCATAAAGCCGTCATCAACAAGTACTTCAACGCGCTCGTTATCAAGTGCGCCTGCAATCGAAGGTAAGTACTTTTTCGAATACTCAATGACTTTGCCGTCAATTTCAACGAGCGTTGCTTTTTCAACAGATGGGTGCTTCAACACTTCACGAATCACACCGCCATCTCCTCCTCCCACGACTAATACGTGTTTTGGATTAGGGTGAGTGAAAAGAGGCACGTGTGCGACCATTTCATGATAGACGAACTCGTCTTTTTCCGTTGTCATGACCATTCCATCAAGAACGAGCATGTTACCGAATTCTTCTGTTTCAATCATATCAAGACGTTGAAAGTCCGTTTGCTCCGTATGCAACGTCTGCTTAATTTTCGCCGTAATGCCGAAGCGTTCTGTTTGTTTTTCTGTATACCATAATTCCATTTGTACCACTCCTCTATATCGAATTGCTACACTACATCCGTTCCCGAACCACAAAGGTCCAAACACCATTAGTATGTAGCAAAAAAATGTATCTAAGCATCAGGTTACCTATTCTTAAAGTACAAGAAAAGTATAGTCGACTCTGTGTAAAAAGCAAGAGAAATTTCTACTTTCAGTTCTTGTTTCTTTCCATTCTTTCCACGCCGACATCTCTTTCTTTAGAATAAGACCATCCACACAAAGAGAGCGAGCATGAAACGGTAGATTGCAAATGGGATGAGCCGAACACGTTCAATGAATTTAATAAATGTTACAATAGCAAAAAGCGCGACGAAAAAGGCTGCTAAAAAGCCAGTTGCGAATACAGGTAGATCTGCTAAAGATAAAAATTGATAGCTTTTTAATAAATCATACCCACTCGCTGCCACCATCATCGGAACCGCTAAAATAAACGAAAACTCAGCCGCTGTTTTGTGATTTGTTCCGAGTAGAACGCCACCTGAAATCGTGGCACCTGACCGTGAGAACCCCGGCCAAAGTGCCAGGCATTGAAAAAGACCGATGGAGAATGCCTGCTTGAGCGTTAACTCATCTAAAGTTGACGTAACAGGCGTTCGTTTTTTAAAATCAGCAAGAATCATCAGAACCCCGCCTACAACTAGCCCAACGACAACTGTATAAGGTGAGAAAAGATAGCTTTTAATAAATCCATGTAAAAGAAAACCCGCTATAACTGCCGGAATCATCCCTAAAATGAGATGACTAAGTGTTAATCCACTCGCTTTATTCGGCGAGACTAACGCCACGAATCGTTTTCGATACATGACCACAACGGCAAGAATGGATCCAAGTTGAATCACAATCTCAAACGTTTTGGCTCTTTCACCAGTAAAATCGAGCCAGTACCCAGTTAAAATCAAATGCCCTGTTGAAGAAACTGGTAAAAATTCCGTTAACCCTTCTACAATTCCAAGAATGATTGCAATCATGATTTCCATACGTTTCTCTCCCCGCTCTCCGTAAAAATGTTTATCATTCATCCTATTCAAAAACTGGACAACTATTTTTCATACTGATTGCTTCCCTCATTGTTTTATAGAAAATAGAGGATTTCACCGGGAAACGTGTTTAAGAGTTTCTAGATTGTCACATACTAGATTTAATACGATGTGGGGGGTGAACCACATGAAATGGCTCAATGATGAGCGATTCCATTATTGGAAGCGGTGGACAAAGCTTCTAAGTAAACTAATGATGATCGGCATAGTGCTAATCGGTTTTTCTATGGGGCTTCTTTATGTGGTAACGGTGTTCATGGGGCCCCCTGAGCTTCAAGTACCACAAACTACGATTTACTATGACAATGATGAACAAGTGATTAGTGAGTCTAACCAGGAAGGCCAGAACCGCTATTGGGTTGATCTTGAACATATTTCTCCTTACGTGATTGATGCCACCATTGCCATTGAAGACAGACATTTTTATGACCATATGGGCTTTGATTTTAAACGGATAGGTGGAGCGGTTCTGGCTGACATTAAAGCCATGTCTAAAGTTCAGGGAGCAAGTACCATTACACAGCAATATGCACGAAATCTCTTTTTAGAACATGATAAAACGTGGAAACGAAAAATCGCTGAAGCTTTTTATGCCTATCGACTTGAGGTTCATTATTCAAAAGAAGAGATTCTTGAGGGGTACTTGAACACGATTTACTATGGACACGGTTCTTATGGCATTGAGTCTGCCGCAAGAACGTACTTTGGCAAAAAAGCGGAGGATCTTTCACTCGCTGAAGCAGCAATGCTTGCCGGTATTCCAAAAGGACCCGGCTATTATTCTCCTTATGCTGATGCTGAGCGGGCAGAGGAACGCCAGAGCACTGTACTTCAAGCGATGGTAGCGAATGAGGCGCTCACTGAGGCGGAAGCGGTACAAGCTAAAGCTGAAAAAATGGCTCTTCAAACATTTACAGAAGAAGCGAAGTCTGAAATCGCGCCCTATTTTGCTGAAGAAGTGAAAAAAGAATTAAAATCCGTTCTTTCACTTGATGAGCGTGTGATCGAGCAGGGTGGCCTTCACGTCTATACAACACTTGACGCCACCATGCAAAAGGCAGCAGAAAAGTGGGTTGACTCGACCATTGATCCAAAAAGCGATATTCAAGCAGCGCTCGTGGCGATGGAGCCCACATCAGGTGCTGTGAAGGTGATGATTGGAGGGCGAGATTATTCAGAAAGTAAATTTAACCGTGCAACAATGGCGAAGCGTACGCCGGGATCGACGTTTAAACCGCTGTTATATTATGCAGCTATAAAAAATGGCTTCACTCCATCAACGCTCGTTCGCAGTGAGCCTACCACCTTCTATTATGATAACGAACAGAAAACCTACTCTCCGCACAATTTTGGAGACGTGTATGCGAATGACGAAATTACGCTCGCGCAAGCTTTAGCGCTCTCGGATAACGTCGTGGCAGTGAAAACGCATATGTTTTTAGAAGAAAAAACGCTCGTCAATACCGCAAAATCTTTTGGAATCAAAAGTAAATTATCGGCCATCCCGTCACTAGCCCTCGGAACAAAGCCTGTCGGGATGATGGAAATGACAGGAGCTTATAGCATGCTAGCCAATGGGGGCTATAGCGTTTCTCCTTATTACATCGAGAAAGTTACGGATCGCGACGGCAAAGTGATTTATGAGCACGCCTCGCAATCTGAGCTTGTTTTAGACCCTGACGCCGCATTCGTCACAACAAGCATGATGACGGGCGTTTTTGATGAATCACTCAATGGCTACACGCGCGTTACGGGGTCCGGGGTTGACCACCTGCTCACACGCCCTGCTGCTGCAAAAACAGGCTCAACGTCAACGGATAGCTGGATGGTTGGTTTTACCCCACAGCTTACCGCGGCGGTTTGGGTTGGCTATGATAAAGGAGAGAAGCTGAATCATCGAAACGATGGGGCTTATACGAAGAAGATCTGGGCAAACTTTATCGAAGAGGCGCTAGCTAAAGAGAAAGCGACTGATTTTAAGAAGCCAGAAAACGTGGTAGGGATAGAAGTGGATCCTCAAACAGGACTGATCGCTACTGAAAATTGCCCAGTCAAGCGTTTAACGTATTATATAGAAGGAACTGAACCGTCTCACCTTTGTGAAGACCATCCTGGCACGCCTTCTTCAGAACAAGCAAAAGAGAAAAAAGGGTTCTTCGATCGGTTCTTCCACTGGATGAGATAAAAGACGGGTGAAACACCCGTCTTTACCGCTTCACTTCTGGATCCGGCTTCTTTAGCGCTTCGAGATCCTGTTCAATGCTTATCCACTTTTGTTCCGTCATCCCAATCGCATCTGATATCCCTGTATTGTAAAAGGTTGGGCCAATCTCGGACATGACGAAATGCAAGACATTTTCAGCTGCTAATTCACCGATTTCTTCGTTTCTCTCTTCATAGAAGAACGACTGAATGCGCTCGATTAGCTCTTTCTTTTTTTCACGTGGCATTTGATACACGTTATTCACCCTTTCTTTATGAGGAAAATGTTGGCGAACATTCCCTAAAACCAGAACAACCCGGGGAAAATTCCCCGGGCTGTTTTGGGTCCTAGCTATATGTGTTGCGTACCCATAAGTTTACGCTCAGTTTCTGGAAACCTCAAGAGATTTTATCAATTAGTCAGAAAACAATTGAAAGTTAGTCTTGAAGTCCTGCTTTTACTTCATCACTTGAACGTTCGTAGACGTCTTTATCAAACTCCATTAAATAATTACGCAGCATTTCTTTTGATTTTGCATCCATATGATCGACCACAACCTTGCCTTTCATGGATTTATCCATATTGTTCACATGCTCCGGCATACTTTTCCATGCGCGTTTGGCTTCCGCATTTAAGAAAAATTCACATGCACCAATACCGTAATAGTATGGCCCTTCCTCATTACGTTGAAGCGTCACCCATACAATCCATGCGGTATGACCATCAGGAACTTCTTCGCGCGTCTTAACGAGCTTCTTACGTTTTTCGAGCGCACTACGTGCGTGAAGCGCACCGACATCAACATAAATTTCATCCGTTGTTGGATCGATAATCACAGGCGAAACGTTATCGAGGTTAATTGTACCTACGCCATAACCGCCGTGTCCGTCTGTAGAATCACCACTTAAAATGTTAAAACCTGTTGAAGGCTTTTTTTTCGGCTTGTTTTCTTCTTCATTTGCCATTCCATTGTACCTCCTTCAATCGCAATTGTCCGCTATCATTTTATCACAATTACCTGAATAGATTCATGTCCCAGCCATTCATGCATTTCTCACAATTGATTTTAGATTACCCCTTGTCAAACGCATTTATTACGAATATTATAGTATTTGTGCTTAAAAAACGTTCGTATTTAATGGAGGTCTTACCATGTTAAACTCCTTTTTCCGCTTGAAAGAAAATGGAACCAACGTTAAAACAGAATTTCTTGCAGGATTAACCACCTTCCTGACGATGGTATATATTGTTATTGTTAATCCAATTATCCTCTCCTCGACAGGAGTGCCGTTCGACACTGTCTTTATCGCTACGATTATTGCGGCGGTTGTTGGAACACTTTGGATGGGACTATTTGCTAATTATCCAATCGCGATTGCGCCTGGTATGGGGCTAAACGCTTACTTTGCTTTTTCCGTTGTCGGGGGAGACGCAGGCGTATCCTATCAAGTTGCCTTTGGCGCTGTTTTCATTGCAGGATTATTATTTATTATTCTATCCTTAACCCCATTCCGCGAAAAGCTTATTGAAGCGATTCCAGCCAACCTTAAGCTAGGAATTACAGCGGGAATTGGATTGTTTATTGCCTTTATTGGCTTACGAATGACGGGCATCATCGTTGCAGATGAAGAGAACCTCGTTGGCCTTGGTAATCTTCATTCACCAGAAGTTCTCTTAGCGCTTGTTGGGCTCATCATTACACTGATTCTTATGGCTCGTAACGTTCCAGGGGCACTCTTTTTTGGAATGATTATTACGGCAATTATCGCGATCTTTACAGGACAGCTTGAATTTAAAGAGGGATTCATGCAAGCCCCATCTGCACCAGAATTCTTTATCTTCGGCAGCCCGCTTCAAGCATTTAAAGATATGATTGAATACGGCTTATATGCGGTTGTGTTCTCCTTCTTACTCGTGACATTATTTGATACAACCGGTACAATGGTAGGCGTTGCCGAACAAGCTGGTTTGATGAAAGGGAAAAAGATGCCGCGTGCGCGTCAGGCTCTTCTCGCTGACTCAATCGGTACAACAGTAGGAGCGATTTTCGGGACAAGTCCTACGAGTGCTTATCTTGAATCCTCTGCCGGTGTTGCAGCTGGCGGACGAACAGGATTAACATCTGTCGTCGTTTCCGTGCTTTTCATCATTTCAGCATTCTTTGGTCCGCTTGTTGGCTCTCTATCAGGTCTTTCGGCCATTACAGCTCCTACGTTAATTATCGTTGGTAGCTTAATGATTGGCGCCGTTGGGAAAATTGATTGGAGCGAGTTCGACGAGGCATTTCCAGCTTTCTTAATCATCCTTACGATGCCTCTCACCGCAAGTATTGCAACAGGTATTGCTCTCGGATTTATTACGTATCCGATCTTAAAAATTGTAAAAGGAAAATGGCGTGACGTTCATCCGCTGCTTTACCTTTTCGCTGTATTATTTTTCTATCAGCTTGCTTTTCTACCTCATGCCTAACGTAAAGCTCTGCCCTATCGGCAGAGCTTTTTTAATCCAAAAAATAAATTGTATTATTTCCCAGAAGGATTACCTCGCGCTTTCTTACAAATTGCTCAAGCTTATTAACTCAATTGGTCTTCCTGTGAAGGAAAGTAACATTAAACAGGCTATTGTACTGCTTGGATTACTTGAGGTTAAAAAATGGATCCTCATTCTTATGTTAACGAAAGAAACGAATGAGTGCGCGAACGTGATTCAACTTTCGCTCATTCGCTCAAAATTATCCGAACGGATTGCAAAAAAAGTAAAACTTAATGCTACTGATGCTTCTTTTATCGGAATGTTTTCTCTACTTGAATCAATTCTCCAGAGACCGATGAAGGAAATACTAGCTGAACTACCTATTGAAGATCACCTTATTGCAACTTTAACAAATGAAGAGAAAGCCTCCCCGCATGCGCAACTCCTACAACTTGTGAAATCCATCGAACGATGCGATTGGCAAGGGGTTGATCATCAATTGGAGCAAGTTGGCGTTTCAATTAGTGGATTACAAGAAGACTATGTTGAAGCGGTTAATTGGGCAAACTCCATTGTAGGTTCATTTCAGACTCCCGTTCATTAGACTGGTTTTAAAGCCAGTCTTTTTTATTCCCACTGCATCCTCTTCTTCTTATCACTGCTCATTAAGGCTAGCTCAATCACTTTAATCACATCCAGCGCCTCTTCAGCTGCCACAGGTGGGGCACTAGATGTGACGATCGCCTGATAAACTTCTTTGTAATACGTTTGATAAGACCCTGGTAAAGACTCGATGGTGTGCGTGCCATCTTCATTGGTGAGCATACCATATTCCTCAGCGTTCTCTTCTCCCCACCCCTTGTCTCCAGGAACTATCCCTGCTTTCAACGCTTCCTCTTGAGGATCAATGCCCCACTTCAAAAACGATCCTTTCATCCCGTGAATTTGATAACGAGGTCCGTGTTGTTTCACGAGAGATCCTCCATGAAGAATGACTCTCTTTTTTCCATATTGTAGAATAAGATGAAAGTAGTCATCTGTTTTGCCTTCGTCACGCTGGGCAAGAATATCAGCATAGACGCTATCCGGTTTACCAAATAGGGTGAGCGCCTGGTCAATTAAATGCGAACCGAGATCAAATAGAATACCAGAACCTTTCTTATCCTCTTCTCGCCAGCGATCACGCACCTCCGCTCGATAACGGTCATAATGAGCCTCGTAAGTCATAATCGTTCCCAACTGCTCTTCTTCCATAAGCTTTTGGATCGTGAGAAAATCACTATCAAAGCGCCTGTTATGATACACGCTTAGCAAACATTTCTGTTCTTTTGCAATTTCAATTAAGCGTTCACCTTCCTCTACACTAACAGTGAATGGTTTTTCAAGAACAACATGCTTTCCTGCTTCAAGAGCCTGCTTGGCCATTGGATAATGCAACGCGTTCGGTGTAGTGATGATGACCAGCTCGATTTCCTTTTCAGATAACACCTCATCCAGAGACGAAACAACACTCATTCCCGGAAAGGAACGATGCACGTTATCTGCATTCGAAGAGACGACTGTTGCCATCGTTAATCCTTCTACCGCTTGTATGACAGGCGCATGAAACGTCTCTCCAGAAAACCCAAAACCAACTAAGCCCACTTTCACTTCTCTCATTTGTCCTCACTCCCATGTAATAAGTCTTTTGACCCCATTTTTGAATTCGACAAAATCATATAAATTACTCGACTTCTTTTTCCAAATTTTGATATCACGAAACGATTATACTAATGTTCAAACGGGTATTTATGTAATGAATTCGAAACATTTGTAAAGAAGGTGGTTTTATTATGAAAAAAACCCTTTATTCTCCTATTGTGATCAGTTTCATTCTCGGACTACTTGCTTCCATCATTTATACGATCATTCTAGCAGCAGGCGGCTATCATCATACTGGATTGGCTGGCTTCTTTTCCATCCTCACCCTCCTGGTAGCTTACCTTCTACTTTCGACGTACTGGCTCCCGACCCTTCTTGAAACAAAAACGACCATTGCGCTCGGAGTGGGAATAACCTTCCACGTCATTAGTTCTTTTACACTCGTGATGATGATGGCAGGTACATTGCCTGAGATTTCAGAACTGCTTCTTCCTTATTTAAGTACACTACTTATTTCTTTTCTAATAATGATCGTCATTGTTATCGCTGGATTCATTTTTGAAAAAGTAGATTTCACAAAGTTTACTTCTACCGACAAGAAAATGTCGATGAAAAGTTAATTTCCACAACAAAAGGTGCCCCAATCGGGACACCTTTTGTTTTCTATTAATCTATTGTGCCAAAACGGCATTAACAGCCGAGCTTTTTCATAAAAGCATAGGCTTGATCAATTTCATCGTCGGAATAATTCTGTTTTCGTTTAATTGTACGAACCTTCTCAACTACTTCTTCCTTCGTCAGGCGATCAAAAAAGAGAATCGTTGAAACGAGTTCAAGAAAACGTGAGCTCTGACTATTAATTTCATTGATGCACTGGCGAAGCTCAGGCAATTGAAAATCGTAATGACCTAAAAACTCATTGCCTTCTTCCGTTACCGTATATTTATATTGATAATAGCCACCTTTGCTTTCCTTTACTTCCGTAACGAGACCGAGGTTACAAAGCTCCTCCACTCGTAGCGTTAACTCTTCTGAGTAAGGTCCATAAAAATGGAATTGATATTTTTCGTTAAATGGAAACTGCAGTTTTTTGCAAATGTAGATGATTTTTTGTAATTTTTTTCGTCCAATGACCTCTCCGGCTTCTTTCAACACAGCTATCACTTTCGCGTGATCTTCTAGCAACCTGCACCCCTCCCATGTACTTTTTACAGGTTGTCCAAAAAGCATTCTTAGTTTAGTAGAAAATGGTCAAAAAGTGAGGTTAATCGCTCACCTCTTTTTTTGAACACAGAGCAGACCTGTAGCGGAAGCAACCTTCATGCCAGGACTCACTTTCTTTTTGAACAGCTAATCGATTTGAAGCAATGACTTAATACGACGAGTAGCATCTGTATTTCCTTCAAGAATAAAGTCTGCAGGAAAATACAATTTATGATCGGTTCTTTTTTTACCGGAAATGGCTTCCACTACATCCGATTCACGCGAAAGCTCACGTAAATCTCCACCTGGTTTCAGTAAATGAATCGGCAAACGTTCTTCTTCTTCTCCTGGCCGATAGAAATCATACGGCAAATCAGAAGATGAATCAACCACAAGATAGTAATCAGGATCAATCCCCGCTTCATGAAACGAGTCATAAAGCTCTCTCCACGCGTTCATCTGCTGCATTGGATTAAATTCAATGTATTTAAACAACCTTCGATTCATAAACCGTTCGCAGAGATCTCTCAAGATTTGATCATTTTCCTCCTGCCAAATTTGGAAATAAAACATCACAACCGAATCATCTAGCTTCAGAAAATCTTCAAGACGAATATCTTCTTTGAAAAGAGAGTAAAAATGAATTGGATAAAATTGGAATTCATATCCCTGTGCAAATAATTGCTTTGCACGATGTAGAATTTTACTTAAAATCACTTCTGCACTACGTGTAACAGGGTGAAAATAAATTTGCCAGTACATTTGGTAGCGACTCATAATATAGTCTTCCACAGCGTGCATGCCACTTTGCTTAATGACAATCTGATCGTCTCCTGGACGCATGACCCGTAGAATGCGTTCAATATCAAACTGACCATAGCTAACACCCGTAAAGTAGGCATCTCGTAGCAAATAGTCCATCCGATCCGCGTCAATCTGGCTTGAAATTAAGCTCACCACAAGCTTGTTATTATGTGTTTTGGCAATCACATCAGCAACTTGAAGTGGAAAGTCCTCACTCACTCTTCGAAGCACCTTATTAATTTCCGTGTCGCCAAGAAGGACCATGCGAGTAAAATCTTCATGATCCAAGTTAAATACTTTTTCAAACGAGTGTGAAAAAGGTCCATGCCCAACATCGTGTAGCAGTGCAGCGCACATGCTTAGTAACTCGTTTTCTTCATCCCAACCCTCGTACTGTGAAAAAATCTCATTTATACGTCTCACAATCTCATAAACGCCAAGTGAATGACTGAAACGACTATGTTCCGCTCCATGAAATGTGAGATACGTCGTTCCGAGCTGGCGAACTCTGCGCAAACGCTGGAATTCTTTCGTACCAATCAGATCCCAGATTAAACGGTATCGAACGTGGATATAGCGATGAACAGGGTCTTTAAATACTTTCTCTTCGTTTAATCGTTCGAGCATTTTGCGGCAGGCTCCTTCCGTCAAATTCATCCCTTCATTATATACCACCCCATCCTAAATGAAAACCTTCCCCCGGTAATGGGAGAAGGCTCATGATGTTGGGGTATAAAGAAAAGAATGGAAAGACTAACACTGAACATAGCATTTAACTTTGTAAGAGGAATCGTTCCTCTCTTATTAGATGTTATAGAACAGTTTCAGCTTCTTTGCCTTCGCGCTTCTCTTCAGATTTTGCGATATACATGGCACATGCTGCGTCACCTGTAATGTTAACCGCTGTACGGGTCATATCGAGAAGACGGTCAACGGCAAGAATGAGGCCAATCGGTTCGACTGGTAGACCAACTTGCTTTAGAACCATTGCGAGCATAATGAGTCCTACCCCTGGTACACCTGCCGTCCCAATACTAGCGAGTGTTGCCGTTACCACAACGATTATCAGCTGTGTAAAGGTTAAGTCAACTCCGGTAATTTGAGCAATAAATATTGTAGCAACACCCTGCATAATAGCCGTTCCGTCCATATTAATTGTCGCTCCAAGCGGTTGGACAAAACTACTAATTTGCTTTGGTACTTTCAGGTTTTCCTGAGCGGTTTTCATCGATACTGGTAGCGTACCGCTACTAGAAGATGTACTGAAAGCAACTGCCATCGCTGGCGCAAAAGCTTTATAGAATTTAATTGGATTCTCTTTACATAGGAAGTAAATCGCACTACCATACGTGAAGAGAAAATGAATGAGCAAGGCTCCGAGTACAACGATGAAATACATCCCCATCGATTGTAGTGCTTCTTTCCCCTGACCACCGACAGCAGAAGCGATCAGTGCAAAAGCACCATATGGCGCTGTTTCCATAATGATTTTAACAAGATACATCATCACGTCGTTACCTTGTTCAAAAAGATCACGTAGTGCTTTCGTGCGTTCACCAAGAATCGCAAGCGCAAAACCTACGAAAATAGCAAATGCGATAATTTGAAGCATGTTTCCTTCAACCATCGCTTGAATTGGATTGGTTGGGATAATATTAATAATCGTATCCAGGACCGGTGGTGCTTCTTCCGCTTTAAAATCCGAGCTACCTGAGAATGAACCTTCTACACCCGGCTTAATTAAGTAAGCAAGCGCCATCGCAATTGAAATGGCAATGGTAGTTGTAACTAGGAAAAACGCAACGGTTTTTCCTCCCATTCGTCCTAGCTTCTTCGGATCGCTTATTCCAGCTGTTCCGACAACGATGGAGAAGAATACGATTGGTACAACGAGCATCTTAATTAAGTTCAAAAAGATTTGCCCAACAGGACCAAGCACATATTGATCGACAGGTCCAAAGGCATCTGGTGCAAATAAATTAAAGATCACACCAACAAGAATACCTAGAACAAGACCCGCAATAATTTTAACTGTTAGCTTCATAAACATGTCCCCTTTCGTCTGATCGACATCATTACCATCATCGTGTGCATAATACGGACCGCACAATGCTGGCTTCTATCTAGGTTATGTAAATTCTTCTTATGATCTAAGTCATACATGAAAGCTCTTACATAGATTACCATTTCTTTTCTATCTATACCCGCTCGCTCGCTAACTTGAAACTACCGTAATTCTCATTATATCATTTTAGACAATTCTCGCAATTTCCTTTTTTTCGCAAGATCGTGTTTTTCTTATAAAATCAAAGTTTTATAGGGAAATAAGCTGTGAAAATGGGTAATATGGATCACCCATCTTGTCATCACCCGGGAAATACTGTCGGATAGTGTCTAAATACTCCCTTCGTCTGCTATAATAGGAACGATTAGTACGTGAAGAAGGGGTAAGAAGATGGGAAACAATGATTCAGTTCTTTATCAGCCTAAATGGCGGATTATCGATCAATCAACACTGGGTCCATCGTTTGATGCTCTCCAATCGTTCGCAATGGATGATACGCTATGCAATTCCGCTGGAAGCGGCGAATCGCCACCAATACTGCGCTCATGGGTTCATCACAATACGATTGTCCTTGGCATACAAGATACGCGACTTCCTTATTTTGAGGAAGCCGTTCACTATTTAAAAAATCTAGGCTACCGCGTGATTGTTAGAAACTCTGGCGGACTTGCAGTTGTTCTCGATGCTGGCGTACTTAACCTTTCCCTTGTATTCGCTGAAAAGCAACAGCATATTGATATTGATACGGGGTATGAGGCAATGGTGGATTTCGTCCAGGAAATTTTGTTGCCTTACAACGTAACGATCGAAGATAGGGAAATTGTTGGTTCGTACTGTCCAGGTCGTTATGATCTAAGTGTGAATGGCAAGAAATTTGCCGGTATTTCGCAGCGTAGGCTTCGAGGAGGCGTTGCTGTACAAGTCTACTTATGCGTGGACGGAAGCGGAGCGGAACGAGCATCTGTCATTCAGGAGTTTTACAAACGAGGTGTAAGCGGGGAACCAACAAAATTCACCTATCCAGAAATTGTGCCAGAAACGATGGCTTCGCTTAGTGAATTAATTGGAGAAGAGCTTAGAGTTCCTGATATGATGATGAATGCCTTAAAAACACTTAAGAGGTACACCGGTTCATTAACAACGGCTCACCTTTCCATTCCAGAGCTGTCTCTGTACGATTACAATTACCAGCGCGTCTTTACGCGTAATGAAAAAGCGCTCAGGTAATTTGAAAAAGCCCCTGAAGGACAACCTTCAGGGGCTTTACGTTTCTTATAGGCTTTGCATTGCCGTAATCAAGGCAAGCTTGTACACATCTTCCTCACTGCATCCGCGAGAAAGGTCGTTAACTGGCTTGTTTAATCCTTGAAGAACCGGACCAACGGCTTCATATCCACCGAGGCGCTGAACCATTTTGTAGCCAATGTTTCCTGCTTCAAGACTAGGGAATACAAACACATTCGCTTCCCCTTTAAGTGGCGATTCAGGTGCTTTCTTTTGAGCCACTTCCGGAACGAAGGCCGCGTCAAACTGGAATTCACCATCAATGACTAGATCAGGAGCCATTTCTTTTGCAAGACGTGTCGCTTCTTCCACCTTTTCTGTTTCAGGGGATTTAGCTGAACCTTTTGTCGAAAAGCTGAGCATCGCAACTTTCGGATCGATGCCGAACATTTTCGCTGTTTCAGCACTGCTTACGCCGATTTCAGCTAGATCATTGCTGTCAGGTGCAATGTTAATCGCACAGTCAGCAAAAACATACTTCTCATCACCTTTTACCATAACGAAAGCGCCAGATGTTTTCTTTACGCCTTCTTTTGTTTTAATGATTTGAAGGGCAGGGCGAACTGTATCGCCAGTTGAATGCGCAGCACCACTTACAAGACCGTCTGCTTTGCCAGTATGAACAAGCATTGTGCCAAAGTAGTTTACATTCTGAAGAATTTCCTGCGCCTGCTCAGCCGTTGCTTTTCCTTTACGACGTTCTACAAATGATTCCACTAGCGCATCCATTTCAGAATAAGTCGCTGGATCCATTACAGTGAGATCGCTGTGCATGGTCAGATTTAAGCTTGCTGCTTTATCTTGAATAGCCTCTTCTCCACCAATAACGATTGGCTTAAGGATGCCATCCTCTGCCAGGCGGTTTGCTGCTGCTAATACGCGCTCATCCGTTCCTTCAGGAAATACGATTGTCGGATTACCTGCTTTTACCTGGTCTTTCATGTTTGTAAAAAGATCACTCATTGGTTTCACCTCATTCATTTTAATATCCAACTCCTACGATAACCCTTTTTCCCGAAAAACGAAAATAAATCCCAAAGTGTAAGCCTTTGCATATAAAAGTTCTATTTTTCAGACGAATGGATGTCTTCTCATTCACTTCGTAGAGGCTTTCTAAGCTTCCAAATCGGGACCTCCGTTAGGCCATTTTCACTAACGCAATTCGTTTCTGTTTTGCTTTTTGTACTTGTTCTCTTGCCATTTTCTTTTCATTTACCAGGCTGCGCATCACATGCTCAAGCTCCCGTAGCTGCTTCTTCACTTCTTCTTCGGTGTTGTAAATCTTATCCTGCACGATCCAATCGAAGATGATACTATCAATTAAGATATCAGCAGAAGTAAGAAGCTCCGACTCCACAATCTGTTCGTTAACCGGTTTAACATGTGAGAGTTCACGTTGAAAGTCTTCAAACCTAATCTGTGCTTGCTCAATGTTATCTTTTGCTTCATCCATGTGGCGATGTTTCACAAGTGACGAAATTGGACCTCCACCAAGTAAGTCAACCGTTCCCCATCCTTTGGCTTTATCTAGCTTTTTCAATGCCTCCTGAAGGAACGCGATCACACCTTCTAGGATACCGATCGCTTTATTAACTTCTTGTAGGCTTTCGTTGCATGCCGTTTCTCGTTCATATGCCTCTAAAACTTTTATACTTATTGCTGTACTATTTTCCAAAAGAAACGCTGCCTTTTCATTGATAAGTTTTTCATAAGTAGCTTGCGGATCTCCTAACTGATTTAGTTCTGAAATGTATTTTCTCTGCTCTTCTTCAAGTTCCTTTACCTCTTCGACTGCTTGATCATAGTTTTGTTTTGCTATAAGCATCTCCTGATTTTCTTTCATTACCCTTTCTTCTTTTGTCCCCTTAAGGGTTGCTTTAATGGTATCAAGACTCACTCTCTTTAATTTTTCCACATCATTTTTATCTCTCTCAAGCTGCTGATTGAAATAAGATTTCTTTTCAATCGCTTCTCCCATTCGCTCTGTCACTTGATCAAGCTTTTTTTCCAACTCATTCTTTAGCTGCTCACTTTCTTCCACTTCTTTTAAGCGATCATTTAAGTGTTTAACCATCGGATCCCCTCCAGTTACTCTCTTCTCTTTTTACGAAAAGTAGGATGTGGAGGTTTCATGTAATCGTCACTCTCAATCGCTTTTAATGAAGAAGAAGTATTGGTATAGTAGGTAGTGGATATAGTGAAACTTCCATCAGGACGTGCATTCTCTCTGATGGCTAGTTGGACCAATCGGACCTTTATTGGAGCAGACTCTGTAGGCTTCTCCTAAAGGTGTGATAATTGATAAGGAGTGAATCAGATATGAATCAAGCAGCCGTAACTCTTGATGGCTGGTATTGCCTTCATGACTTTCGAAGCATGAACTGGACAGCTTGGAAACAGCTTTCAAGTGAAGAACGCGATCTTGCAATGAATGAATTTCTTACGTTCCTTGAAAAATGGGAAGTTACCGCAGGTCATAAGCAAGGAAGTCATGCGCTTTATTCCATCGTAGGTCAGAAAGCGGACTTTATGCTAATGCTCCTCCGCCCGACTATGGAAGAGTTAAATGAAATCGAAAACGCTTTTAACAAAACAACGCTAGCTGAATATACAGTGAAAGAATACTCTTACGTTTCTGTCGTTGAGCTCAGTAACTATATGGCTGGAAAAGATAGCGACCCGGATAACGATCCTCGCATTCAAGCTCGCTTAAAGCCAGAACTAGCGGAAGCACCTTACGTATGTTTCTACCCAATGAACAAGAAGCGCGAAGGCAACGACAACTGGTACATGCTTTCAATGGAAGAGCGTCGAGACATGATGCGAAGCCACGGGCTGATCGGACGTAGCTATGCTGGTAAAGTAAAGCAGATCATTACTGGTTCTGTTGGCTTTGACGACTGGGAATGGGGCGTGACGCTCTTCGCAGATGACGTCCTTCAATTTAAAAAGCTCGTTTATGAAATGCGCTTCGATGAAGTGAGTGCACGCTACGGGGAATTTGGTCGTTTCTTTGTTGGAACGCACCTTCCAAAAGAACGCCTCCCTCAATTTTTATACGTATAATCAAAAGTCCTTCTAACACTTTACCGTGTTTAGAAGGGCTTTTTGGTTTCTGTAAGTCATTTTCTGTTAGGCATATTCTTTTATTTCGTACATACAATGAGTTACGTAGAGCCATGGCATTATCCCTTCTTTTATTACGTGCCATTAGTAAATTTAATAGCGATTCGCTTTGGTTCTTTAAGCATTGCGCCCTCTTTCTAGTGATAGAACCAGTGGGTAGACGGTAAGCCACATTGTTTCAATCAGCCGACTGAAAATGAACGGGCGGAAGTGTACAACAATTTGTAAAAGAATGCTTAAGGAGGGTTATGATGAATAATCAATACTGGAACACCTCATCGTCACAAAACCGGGGAGGCGGCTATGGTCAAATGCCTCAGCAAGGGCAAGGCGGACAGATGGCACAATATCCTTCAGGATACCCAGGGCAAGGTCAGCAGGTTCAAGGGGCATCAACCCAGGGAGGAGGCTTCCCCGGTCAGCTTGTCGTTGAACAATCCTACATTGAAAACATCCTCCGTCTCAATCTAGGAAAGATCGCTACTGTGTACATGACATTCGAGAATAACGACAAATGGAACGCCAAAGTGTTTAAAGGTGTGATCGAAGCAGCCGGAAGAGATCATATTATCCTTTCAGATCCTCAAACAGGCAAACGATATATTTTACTTATGGTTTATTTGGACTATATTACATTTGATGAAGAGCTTGAGTATAATTATCCCCTACAGCAAATGACGCAGTATTCTCCGCGTTAGCCCTTATGAAAAAGCTGCCGGATTTCCGGCAGCTTTTTGCGTTGGCCAATAAAAAGAGAATTTGGCTCATATATCTTGATTTTGGCCAATATATTTCACTTTTGGCCAATATCCTGAGAATTTAGCCAATAAACCTCTCCCACCTGCCCTCCTTCGACAAATAGCGGGTGGTGACAGGCACTCTATGCCTTAAACGCCGCTACCACAACCAAAATCCATGCTGCAATAAACGCGACGCCACCAAGAGGTGTGATGGCACCTAAAATCTTTATTCCGCTCAAGCTAAGTACGTACAAGCTTCCGGAAAATAACACGATGCCGGCAAACATGAGCCAGCCGGCCCATTGCATGAGTCCTGCGGATTGAAGTTTATCTGCCGCAATCGCCACGCCAACTAAACCAAGCGCATGGTACATGTGGTATTGTACGCCCGTTTTGTACGTTTCGAGCATCTTTTCTGATAGTTTTCCTTCTAATCCATGTGCTCCGAATGCGCCAAGTCCAACCGCAAGTGCCGCATTAATCGCACCAATAATTAAAAATACCTTTATCACATTATCCGCTCCCTCATCCGAATCTTCTCTCCCATCATAGCGGAAAGCGCTTGAGCGAAGCAATGAATTCTGAAATTGTTCATACACCTTTCGAATCTTCCCACTTACCTGTTTGCAAACTTCGGTGCACGAGTTGCACGCTTTCTTTAAAAACAAACCAGCCAGCTAGCGGAAAAAGCACCAACCCAATCCATCCTGGAAATGAAACCCCCGTCACGACACACAACAACAGAAAGCACGGCATGGCCACTAGTTTTAACGCTTGTTTCTCGGCTTCCTCTCTTAGCATTTGCTCCCACTGAAACAACTGGGCGTAGCCACCTTCAGAGAACTCACGCCAGTCCGCTTTCGATAGTCCAATCAACGCATAAAGCGCAAAGAGGAGCACCACTACTTTTATAACGAGCGGAAGAAGAAAGATTGCTGCGGTTCCCCAACCAATCACTTGTAGGTAATAGTGCACCTTCCCTACTGATCGAAGGAGCCACTTCGTATAAAGATCAACCATTCTCGCCTCCGGAGTACGTTTCTTCCGTATCCTTCTTGATCCACGAAACAGAAAAGGGCGTGTTCGAGTAAATAGGGGCGCCGGCGCTACCCCAACGCGTCCCATTAAAAATTTCGTGATGCTTTGCTTATGACCCCTCTCAATCACCGCATCGTAAAAAAAGGTTCCCTTCATCTTCACACGCACCCGTAGCTGAACAACCAACAAAAGGAGTAAGCTCCCGATCCCGACAACCACCGCCCATTCGTACATCCAGCCAACCTGGCTCATGAAGAGAAGAAGACTAACAGAAAGCAGATTCACTAATCCTACTGGCATCCATTTCACCCAGATTGAAGGCACAAATAGATCGATGAAATACCGACACGTTCTTACATTCCAACTCACCAGTAGAAGAAAGAAGGCTGTGACAACAATTCGTTCCGAACTCCAGCCCCAACCGGTAACAAGTAACGGAAGAACAACTCCTATTCCAAGGGTATTCATCATTACTCCTTTACCTAATGAATGAGCGATGCCCCACTTTTTTAGCCGTTGACTAAGCGAAACGTTTTGTAACAAATACACTTGATCCGCTTCTTCTGTATACATTCGTAACGACCAGGTCGTCGCAAACAACAAAAGTGGGAAAACAGCCGCCTGCTCCGGCACTCCAGCGAGCCAGTCTGGGGCTGTCATCCACCACGATCGGTAATAAGCGATGCCGATGACGAGCGCTGGAATCAAGATATAAAGCCAAACTGTCCAATCAAGCGCTGTACGCAGATCCCTGATTTTATAACGACGATCGTCACGTACGCGCTTTCGCAATAGTTGGAGACCGGTCATAATCGCTGCTCCATTAGCGTATCAACACAGTCAAGAAGTGAACTTTCTGAGCCAGCGCCAGACTGTTCACGCATTTCCTCTAGCGATCCTTTTGCTAGAAGTGTCCCGTTCGATAGCAATACAAAACGATCACAAATACGCTCAGCCGTATCAAGCACATGCGTACACATTAAAATCGCCGCACCGCGCGCTCGTTCTTTTTCAATTAACTTTAAAAAGTCTTTCGTTGCCCGCGGATCCAATCCTAGAAACGGCTCATCAATGATATACACATCAGGCCGTAGCATAAACGCGGTAATGAGCATGACCTTTTGTCTCATTCCTTTTGAAAAACTTGACGGTAGATGATGCATCACCTGCTCAAGCTGGAAGTAACGGATTAAATCCTTTGCACGCTCTTCCCAGTCTTCATCGGCCAACGCAGTTGCCGCTGCTGCGAGCTCTAAATGCTCCCAGAGCGTTAAGCTGTCATAGAACACGGGCTGCTCTGGTACGTAAGCATAGCGTGTCCCATTTTCAAACGTGACGCTTCCTTTCCACTCTTTTAACAATCCTAGAATGGTCTTAATCGTCGTACTTTTCCCCGCTCCGTTCGAACCTAATAAACCAAGCAGCTCGCCGCTCTTTACTTCGAATCCAATCGCTCGAATTTTACTTTCTCTTTTTTCGTAACCCGCTTCTTCAATCGCAACTTTCAGCATCGGCTTCACCTCTATCCAATTATACGAGAGAAACCGTGGAAAAGTTTCCTATTTCTTTCCTTTATGGGCTTCGATAAACTGTTCAAAGTTTGGCACTTCCTCCATCTTATAGTTCTCAACGGCTTCCATCACCTTGATCACTAACTCCTGGCGCAAATCATCCCTATTTTGAAGGGAGGTTTGCCTGAGCTCTGCTTCTATTTTTTTCTCAAACTGTTGAATAACCTCTTTCAGTCCTTCTTCATCTTTCTGCTTTGCTCGTTGTAACGCTGAATACAGTCTTTTCTCCATAGTCATCCCTTCTTATTCGTTTCCTGATCCGTCACCGCATTTGTTAACTCATCAATTTTCTTCTCCAATCGAACGAGTAAATAGAGAGAAACCACGATCGGAAACCCGAGATCACCGATAATGGCATTGATAACCGTTGTGATACTCATACGCTCCCCTCCTTTCCGGCAAAGCTGAGCTTCTCTAATGCTCGCTTACGCCTTCTGCTAATGGCCTGCTGTGAAATGCCTGACTCTCTAGCAATTTCCGTATCGGAATATTCAAATCGATAAAAGAGATCGAGCGCTTCTTTCTGTTTGCCCGTTAATCGGCTATAGGCTAGAAAAAGAGATTTATCCAGGAAAAGTTCTTCAAACGAATTAGTTTCTTCATTCGTCTTTGGATTTTCGATTAAATCAATCCAGGCGGTTGACGCACCTACAGGCTGATCAAGTGTGAGAGGAAAGCGAAGATGACCTAGCCTGCGCTTACGATCAAAGTTAATGGCCGTGTAACGAATAAGCTTCGTCACGTAAGCGATAAAGCGAATTTCCGTATAGTACTGACGAAAAAGAGTATTGAGCCTGTTTAGCGCTTCACGATCCTGCATTGCGTCCATAAAACTTGCCCAATGCCTTTCCTCTTGAATAAATGACTGAAACAAGAGATTGCCCTTTAACTCCTCAACCATTTTATCTGTTATATACAAACCACTTTTCATATCCTCACCTCTCCTTTCTCTGTCTGTAGGAATGAAAGTATTCTGGCCGTCACAAATCACAACCATCATTTCGAACATATGTTCTTATTTCTATTATAGAAAAAACTCATGCAAATGAACATGAGTCAATACTTCCTTTTTTAGATGAGTCGATCGAACTAGAGAGAAAGATCAACGAGCAGCCCTTTTATTTCCCCAACGAGCGATAATAAGGTCATCCCGTCCTTCTCTTTTTCTCTCATTTCTTCCTGTATTTCGATCAGCTTATTCTCCACCGTTTCCACTAGCTTGTACGTGCGACTTCTTCCATAGTGATCCATGCTGTTTTTCTCTGATAGCGTGAGTCCCTGGCTAACTGCTTCTTCAAGAAACTGTTTTACCATCCGCTTGTAGGCAGATAAATTCTGAAACGTTCGTTCTTTCCCAAGTAGCTCTCCCTGGCGATCAATTTGTTGCAAAAGGCGCTTTAGCTCAGACCCTTTTAGCTCTTTGGATGCCTCCTGAATCACAGATTGAAATCCCGCCTGCTTGTTTCCTTTTGGCAGATCCATCTTTAACGATTCAAGTAATGGTTTGCCATGCTGCTGAATTTTCATTGCTGTTCAGACCTTCCATGCAAATTCACAATAAGCTCTGCTTCTCCAACCCCACAGCTTAAAATCCGCGCAATGTCCGCCACCGAAAAACCTTGCTGGTGAAGCTGAATGGCTTTTTGATTCCGCTCATTGTGAACGGAAGGGTGTGGAACAATGACTGGTTTCTTTGGCTCCACTCCTTCTGAAGCACGCATCTTTCCCTGCTCTAAAACGCGCAGTCGCGTATTCAACTGAATTTCCCGTTTATCGACGTATGATTTCACTTCTTTTAAGAGACGATCATTGTCTTCCTCTAATTGCTCGATATAGACTTCCATACTAGCTGCAATTTCGTCTCGTACTTCTGTTCCCTTCGTTTGCTTTAGAAAAAGAAGCACGATACAAAGAAAGCTAACTAGATGAAGCGCAACGCTAATAAAAATGAATGAATACATGGTGATCACTCCGATTACATTGATTGAACATGTTCTTTGTTAGCTCGTAGGACACCTTTCATACGAAGGAGCGCTCTCGAGTGTAGTTGGGAAATGCGGCTCGTGGATAACCCTAGAATTCTTGCAATCTCAGTAAGCGTCAATTCTTCAAAATAAACGAGCGAGACAACAAGCTTTTCTTTCTCAGGTAAGCGGTCAATTGTTTCAGCTAATAGCTGTTTAATAAAATGATGGTGGAGATGTTTTTCTGGTAACTCAGCCTGTTCGTTCTCAATGACACTATACCGTTCCATTTTTTGCTGATCATCCTCTTGTACAGGTTCATCCACTGATACCATTGTGGATAAAGAAGCATCTTGTATAACCCGCTGAACTTCTGCAACCGACATTCCAAGATACGTAGCCACGTCCTGATCGCTGCTCGACGTTTGATTTTGCTGTTCTAAAACGGCATAAGCCTCTTCAATTTTACGCGCTTTGTCACGAACGGAACGAGGCACCCAATCATTTTGACGAAGCCCATCAATGATCGCTCCTTTAATCCGCCAGCCGGCGTACGTTTCAAATTTCAAATCACGTTCTGGCTCGAATTTTTCAAGTGCATCAAGTAGCCCCTGGTACGCGAAACTCGTAAGATCATCACGCTGAACGGTAGAGGGGAGGGCAGATGCATAGCGCTGTACAGCGAAATCAACAAGCGGACGATAAAGCGACATCAGATAGTTACCCGCTTCTTCTTTTTTCTCTTCTTTCCACGCCCTCCAATATTCGGTTGTCTGTTTATCCATTTTGGATTTCATGAAGTTCACCACCTGAAAAATTCTACCCTTTTATTTATGAAACAGTATTTTAGTTAAAAAGCCTTTCACGCCAAGCTTATAAGCCGCAGGAAGGTTTAAATAGGTTCGAACCAATTCGTCAATCGCTTTTGCCGCTTTCGAATTAGGATATTCCAGTAAATAAGGAGACTGTGCAATAACCGCTTTTCGTACATAAGGGTCGTCTGGAATTGCCCCAAGGAAATCAATCGTCTTATTTAAGAACTGAGCAGAGGCTTTTTGGAAATTAAGCGACGTCTGTTCTGCCTCTTCCTTATTAAGAGATCGATTGACGATCAATTTCACAGAAGCTGAGTTATTCTTCATATAAAGTGCTTTTAGTACACTATAACCATCTGTAATGGAAGGCGGCTCAGGGTTAATGACAAGAAACACATCATCAGCTGCTTGTAAAAACCGCATCCCTTCATAGGTAAGCCCTGCGCCTGTATCAAGAATAATGTAATCGACTTTGCCTTGAAGAGAGCTAACTTCTTTAAAGAAATGAGTCATATGCTGTCCGTCTAACGTAAGAATTTTCCCGATCCCATGACCACCTGCGATATATTGAAGACCATTTATGCCTGTTTCAACGACAGCTTCAAGAGATAGCTCTTTCTCAACCATCGTCATAATCGTTTCTTTTGGCGTAACGCCCATCAGCACATCCAGGTTCGCCATACCGAAATCTAAGTCGAAAATGACTACTTTTTTATTTAACGCAACAAGACTAAGCGCAAAATTAAGCGATACATTCGATTTTCCTACGCCGCCTTTCCCACTTGTTACCGCAATTACTTTTGTTTTTCGCTGACTTGAAGTAGGGAAAGTCAGCCGCTTCACTTCTTCACGTAATTGATTGGCTTGATCCATCACCGCTCCTCCCTCACTAGCTCAAGAAGGAGATCGGGAGTCGTTCTCACGAGATCGTCAGGGACGTTCTGTCCAGTTGTTAGGGTCGTGATCGGGAGGTTATAGTCTTCCATAAAATTAAAAATAGGCCCTCGCACTGTTGTTTCATCCATCTTCGTCATTATCACTTCCGAAACACCGAGCGAATGAAAATTATCGGCAATCACTTTCATATCAGAATAACGATGAGTCAGACTTAACATGAGCGTAATGGACAATTCTTGACCGGATAGAAGCGATTCCAACTGTGTAATATAGCTATACTGCTGATAATTCCGACCTGCCGTGTCCATGAGAATGACATCGCAGTCAGAAAGACGTTCAAGCGCCTGTTCTAAATCGGCAGGAGACTGAACGACCTCCATTTGGATACCAAGAATATCGGCATATGTTCGAAGCTGTTCAACTGCGGCAATCCGGTACGTATCTGACGTGATAAGGCCAACGGATTGATGCTCTTTTAACAATAAATGCCCGGCTATTTTTGCAATTGTTGTTGTTTTCCCCACACCTGTTGGACCAACAAAGCACCGTATTTTCTTCGGTTCACTTCTTATACTAGGATAATTCTTTATTCGTTCGGCAAATTCCTGTCTCATCCATATAAAAGCATCTTCTTTTGTATAACTTGGATAAGATTTTGATTTAATCAGTAGTTCCGCCATGACACCTGAGCGAATGGCCGGCGAGAATTCTTGTGCTTCTAAAAAGGCTTGTACTGGCTTTAACTGTTTCGGTAAACGCTCATTCTCCATCATTTGCATCATGATTTCTTTCATCGATTTCAGCTCATCAAGCACCTGCGTCTCAGGTTCTGGTTGTTTACTCACTTGAGGCGCAACCTCTTCCACTCGTTCAGGCGACTCTTCCCGACGCTTTTTCTCAGATTGTAAAAGCGACGCAAATTCTGTCTCTTCTTTCACTACTTTTTCTTCATCAAGTGCAGCCAGCACTTCAAGACGATGTTTTCGAAATAAGCCGAAAATCCCACCCACTTTTACCTTTTTTGTTTCTAATATAACTGCATTCTGGCCAAGCTCCTGTCGAATAAGGGGCATCGCTTCGCGAAGCTGGGTGACCACATAACGTTTGATCTTCATGGTAGATTAATCACTCCTACACTCTGGACTTCAACATCAGGCTCTAATTCGCTATATGATAGAATCGTGAGTTCAGGCATATAGCGCTCTAAAAATTGGCGTAAATACATGCGAATCGCTGGTGACGTTAATAGAATCGGCTGAATGCCCGACTGCTGAAGGCGGTTGACCTGTTGCAACACTTCTTGATAAATCGCTTGCGACGTTTCAGGATCAAGGGCTAAATAGCTGCCCTGATCGGACTGCTGAACCGATTCCGCGAAGCGCTTTTCAAGCCGCGCTCCTGCCGTCAAAACTTTGACAGGTTCTCCAGGCACAGCTATTTGAGATGTGATCTGACGTGATAAAGACTGCCTTACATATTCCGCCAGGACATCGGTATCTTTTGTTCGCACCCCGTTGTCCGCTAGCGATTCGAGAATCATATCAAGCGAGCGAATCGAGACTTTCTCTTTCAGGAGTCGCATTAGCACTTTCTGCACATCACCGATTGTTAGGATATTGGGAATGAGTTCTTCTAAAACAGCTGGAGACGTTTCTCTCACATTATCAAGCAGGTGCTTCACTTCCTGACGACTTAGCAATTCATGCGCATGGCGCTTGATCACTTCTGTTAAATGAGTGGAGACCACTGACGGCGGATCGACAATCGTGTAACCCGAAAGCTCGGCACGATCTTTCATTTCTTCCGTTACCCAGAGAGCCGGAAGTCCGAAAGCGGGTTCAACCGTTTCAATGCCTGTGATGCTGTCATCTTCTAAACCACTACTCATCGCAAGGTATTGATCCAACAGGACTTGTCCACCAGCGACGCGGTTTCCTTTAATTTTAATAACGTATTCGTTTGGTTCAAGCTGAATGTTGTCACGAATGCGAATAACCGGCACAACAATGCCGAACTCAAGTGCAATCTGCCTACGAATCATAATGACGCGATCAAGTAGGTCTCCACCCTGCTTTTGATCGGCTAGCGGGATAAGTCCGTAGCCAAACTCAAACTCAATGGGATCGACTTGAAGAAGACTCGTCACACTTTCTGGCTTTTTCATTTCTTCGACTTCTTCCTCGCCTGCCGCTAATTCGACTTCTTTTGTTTGATCCAAGTTCTTTTGCATCATCCAGCCTCCATAGACGAGAAGACCTGCGATTGGAAACGTAAGAAGGGGATTAATCGGCGTCGCAAGACCGAGGAGTGTGACAACAGCTCCAACTACGTAGAGAAGCTTCGGATAAGCGAAGATTTGCGCGGTAATATCTGATCCAAGGTTGCCATCTGATGCCGCGCGCGTCACAACAATCCCTGTCGCTGTTGAAATAAGAAGGGCAGGAATTTGACTGACAAGTCCATCACCGATCGAGAGAAGTGTGAAAGTCGTTGCCGCATCACCAACCGGCATCCCATGAACGACCATTCCAATAATGAGTCCACCAATAATATTAATGAGCGTAATGACAATTCCGGCAATCGCATCGCCTTTCACAAATTTACTGGCTCCGTCCATCGCCCCATAAAAGTCAGCTTCGCGCGCAATTTTCTCTCGACTTACTTTCGCCTCACGATCTGAAATCATGCCTGCGTTTAAATCGGCATCAATGCTCATTTGCTTCCCTGGCATTGCGTCGAGCGTAAACCGAGCAGCTACTTCCGCTACTCGTTCGGATCCTTTTGTAATCACAATGAATTGAATAATCACAAGAATCAGGAACACAAGGAGTCCGATGACAACACTTCCACCAACTACGAAGGAACCAAACGTTTCGATCACCTGTCCACCTGTTTTATTCGTTAAAATGGAGCGCGTTGTCGAGACGTTTAAGCCAAGGCGAAAGAGCGTTGTTAATAATAAAAGTGAAGGAAAGATCGAGAATTGGAGTGCCTCTTTCGTATTCATCGCAACAAGAATGATCGTCAGCGCCAGGCTAATGTTCATCATAATGAGAAAATCGAGTAAAAGCGGAGGGAACGGGATCACCATCATAATCACAATCATGATGACGGATACGAGCACGGCATAATCTTTTATCTTCATTCTTAGTTCCCTCCTCCCGGGTAGCCTTTTATGCTATAAACGTAAGCAAGTACTTCCGCAACGGCTTTGAAAAGTTCTTCTGGAACCCCTTCACCTATTTCCACCTGATGATAGAGCGCGCGCGCAAGCTGAACATTTTCTGTCGTCATGATGTCATGCTCTTTCGCTTTTTCTTTAATCTTTTGCGCAACATAGTCCATCCCTTTTGCAACCACTGTCGGCTTATCCATTTCTTTCGGGTCATACCGAAGCGCCACAGCAAAGTGCGTTGGGTTCGTAATGACGACGTCTGCATTTGGAATTTCCGCAATCATGCGGTTCATTCCGAGTGCACGCTGCTTTTCTTTGATTTTTGATTTAATGAGCGGGTCTCCCTCGCTCTTTTTATATTCATCCTTAATGTCCTGTTTTGACATACGGATGTTTTTTTCAAAGTCATATTTCTGATAAACATAGTCTAAGAGGGCAAGGAATAATAATAGAATTCCTACAGCTAAACCCGTTTGAACGATGAGTGAGCCTACAAGAGCAGTTGCTTCCCCGATCGACTTTTGCGAAATAAGCATGACTTCCTCTCGCTTATTCCAAAGAACAATAAACGTAACAGCTGAAATAAAAGTGATTTTAATTAATGATTTTAATAGTTCTACGAGCGTTCGAGCCGAGAAAATCCTCTTGGCTCCTTTTAATGGATTAATTCGTTCAAGCTTTGCCTGGAGCGGATCGGTGGAAACGAGAAAACCAACTTGCATATAGTTTCCTAGCACACCCATCACGAGCGAAATGCCCATGAGCGGTGCCGCGATCATCGCCGCTTGCCAGACGTTTTCTTTTAACATGCGATCGACATTTTGCTCTGTGAGTGTCCAGTTCGTAATCTGGACAAGGTTGCCTCGAATCATCGATTGGAGACTTTCGATCATCCATCCCCCAATGAACGACATAAATAAAAAAACGCCAATCATCATAAAAGCGGATGGGATCTCAGCACTTCTTGCCACCTGACCCTTTTTACGAGATTCCTGTTTCTTTTGCGGTGTTGCTTTCTCTGTCTTTTCTTGTGAAAAGAACTGAAGATCCATCTGGAAGCGATATGTTTGCATCACACTACCCACCCAATAATTGAATAAGCTGGCCCATCGTCTCCAGCATTTCTTGAAAAACGCCTCGGAGTAAAAAGAAAAACGTCGGAATCGTTACGAGGATGAGAACAAAGCCAACAAAAATTTTCAAAGGCAATCCAACAACAAAGATATTCACCTGTGGAACCGCCCTTGCGAGAAGCCCTAACGCCACATCGACAAGAAAAAGAGAAGCAACGATCGGTAACGCCAGCTGAAACGCGGAGAAGAACATCCCGGCGAAAACTTCAGCAATAAATCGAGCAAGTGACTGGCTGTCCGACTGGCTGAGAAGCGTATCAGCAGGTAAAAGTTCATAGCTTCTAACTAGTCCATCAAGCATCATATGATGTCCGTCTACGGAAACGAGAAAAAGTAAGGCAAGCATGTATTTAAAGTTTCCGATAATCGGTACCTGGGTTCTCGTCTGAGGATCAATGACATTTGCAATGACAAAGCCCATCTGAAAATCGATGAAGGCACCTGCAACTTGTACGGTGTACAAAATAAGAGAAGCAATAAATCCTAGTGACAATCCAATAAACAGTTCTTTTAAAATATAGACAACAAACATGAGATCGAGGGTTAAATCTGTTTCAGCTCCTAACCCTGCCGTCACAATCAAAGCAATAAAAAACCCAAGTCCCACTTTAAAGCGGTTTGGAACGCTTCTTGTTGAGAACACCGGGGCAGTTATAAAAAACGACGTTGCCCTCATAAAGACTAGTAAAAATAAGGGCAGAGCGTTTACGATGCTTTCCATTTTTAGCCGATAAACCTATACAAATTTTGATATAAATTCGTTGTGTAATCGAGTAGCGTAGTGAGCATCCACGGTCCAAACAGAACAATCGTTAACAGTACGGCAACGATTTTTGGAATAAAGGCCAGCGTCTGTTCTTGAATTTGCGTCATCGCCTGAAACACACTCACGATTAACCCTACGCCAAGAGCGATTAACAGAAGCGGAGCTGAAATAATAATCACGGTATAAACGGCATCTTCTGCAAGTGAAATGACCATATCCGGCGTCATCGTCGTCCTCCTTAGAAGCTTAATAGAAGTGATTCGACGACCAAATACCAGCCATCGACAAGCACAAATAATAGAATTTTAAACGGTAACGAAATCATAACCGGCGGTAGCATCATCATCCCCATCGCCATAAGCGTTGAGGCAACAACCATATCAATTATGAGAAAAGGGATAAAAATAATAAATCCAATTTGGAATGCCGTTTTCAGTTCTGAAATCGCAAAAGCAGGAACGAGAGCAGTGAGACGAATGTCTTCAACCGACTCTGGTTTCTCTAGTTCTGCATATTTATAAAAAAGCGCCAGGTCTTTTTCGCGCGTATGGCCCGCCATAAACTCTTTAATTGGCTGTTCAGCTGCATCAAGCGCTTCTTCCTGTCCGATTTCTTCATTCAGATAAGGTTGAAGCGCCTCACTATTAATCTCTGAAAGGACGGGAGACATGACGAAAAAGGTTAGAAACAAAGCGAGACCGATGAGCACCTGATTCGGTGGCATTGACTGCGTCGCAAGCGCTGAGCGTACGAACGAAAGAACGACAACGATTCTCGTAAAACACGTCATCAAGACAAGAATGGCCGGGGCAAGCGAAAGAACGGTTAAGAGGAGGACAAGCTGAATGGTGACGGACACATCTTCTGTGGCGTTTGATCCGAAATCAAGGCCTGGAATCGTTAAGTTTATGAGCAAATCCATTACTTATCGTCCCTTTCATCGCCGTCGTTCCAATAGTTACTACGTTTGTTTCGCTGTTTCTTTAAACTTGCCTGAATCAACTCTTGAATGCCCGTTTGTTTTTGATTCCTAAACGAAAAACCTGTTTTCTGCTCTTCCGCCTGCTCTAAGATGCGCTCTACTTCTGCCTTATCCTCAATTTCTTTCAACAGATTGACGTTATCTCCAACACCGATCATATAAAGCGAATCCCCAACCTTCACCATTTGAACTGATTTATTGTTACCGAGCGGCGTTCCGCCAATCGGTGTAAACACCGAGTGATGCTGAAGCTTTTGCTGACGTTTTGATAGAAAGCGAATAAGCAAATAAATCAGCCCAACAACGACGATCGTATAGAAAACGAGCTTAATAAGGAGAAAAAAAATGTTCGTGTTTGCTCCCACCTCAGCCGGCTCTTCTTGAGGTTCGGAAGGCTGGTCTCCCTCTTCCGTTAGCCAATCTGTTACGCTGCCGTTATTCGCTGCTATTACAGGATCGGGCATAAAGATGACAAGGCATAACAGGAGTGTCATGATGCTAATCACATGCTGTCTCATCTCTAAACGCTCCTTCTAACGCAGCTTTGACAAACGCTCGGCTGCGCTTAAAATATCCGTTACTCTGACCCCAAAGTTCTCATCGATCACGACAACTTCGCCCTTTGCGATGAGTTTACTATTAATCAAAATATCGACCGGCTCTCCGGCAAGCTTATCAAGCTCTAAAATCGATCCATGTGAAAGCTCAAGAATGTCTTTTACAATACGCTTCGTTCGTCCTAATTCGACAGTCACCTGAAGCGGAATATCTAACAACATATTTAGGTTTCGTTGCTCACTATACGGGTGATCTTCCTGGCTAAAATTCGTGAACTGAACGTTTTGGATACTCGGCTCAGGCTCTGTCACGCGTGAGGCAAATGAGTCCATTGATTCCTTTTCTTCTGACACCTGTTCAGGCTCGTTTAATGATTTTGGGTGCACTTCGGCCTCCTGCTCTTTTGCCTTCTCGATCTCTTGCTTTTCAGCGTCTTGAAGGTCTTCAGCGCTCACAAGTAGTTCGCTGATTTGTTTGGCTACTGTTGCTGGAATGACATGATGAACGACGGTTTGCACAATTGACCCAATGGAAAGCTCAAATGTAATGTCTACATAAACCGATTCAGGTGCATTTTCAAGCAGCACAGAGTTGGTTAATTCTGAGACAACTTGAAGATTCGTAAACGTTCCAGAAAATGAAGAGCCAGATGCCATACTAAGTCCCTTATGTAGGCTTTCCATCATGCCAGTCATGACAGTAGTTAAGCTTTTATCAACGCTTGGGTCGCCTTCATCTCCTTTTGCAACGAGCCATATATCAGCCATATCCTGAGCGTCTGGAGGGTTTACCATCATGATGGTATGACCCGCTGCCGCTCCTTCATAGCGGATGGCGGCTTCCACGTAAGGAAGAGGCACCTCTTGTTGCAAACGATCTTCAGGAAGGAACTGCATCTTCACATTCGATACAAAGACGTCTTGCATAAAAACCGAAGAGAGTGTTGTTGTCAGACTTCCAATTGCGACGCTAAACAGCTCACTAAGTGCTTCTTTCTCAATTTCATGAAAACGCACGTGGTCCCCCTCCTTTCCCGCTGCTGTTTCTTGAAATAAGGCATTGATTTCTTCTTTTGAAAGACGCTCATCCGTCATGGCCTATTTCCTCCTCTTCTTTCACTTCAGTGATTTGTACGGCCATTCGACCTTTTGATGTGCCAGGCTGCCCATGAAACTTCACACGGTTATCCACCTTAACAATAAGCGGATCAGAAACCGTTTGATTTAAGCGAATAACGTCACCATCTTCCAAATTTAAAAATTCTTCAATGGTAATTTCAGAATGACCAAGCTCAGCGATAATCCCTAAATTGGTCTTCTTTAGTCTTTTTTCAAGTTCCTTGCTTTCCTGCGGCTCGCGATCCTTTTTTTGATTGGACAGCCAGTGATGAGCTGAAAGCCTCGGCATAATGGGCTCAAGTACTACATGAGGAAGACAGACTCGAATATCGCCGCTCACCTCTCCCACTTTTACACGCAGAGTCACGGTTACGACCGTTTCGTTCGGCGATACAATTTGAAGAAAGTGTGGGTTCACTTCAAGCTCTTTTAATTCCGTTTTCAGCTTAAGGACGGACGTCCAGGCATCTTGAAAGCTTTCAAGAATTTTACTAAAAATTCGTTCAATCACCATCGTCTCAATTTCGGTTAAATGGGAGAGCTTATCCGGTTGAACCCCCTGCCCTCCAAGCATGCGATCAAGCATTGCATATGCGAGCTCTGGCGCCACTTCAAGCACCATCTGTCCTTGTAATGGTGAAGCAACAAAGAGACTAAGAATGGAGTTCTCTGTTATGGACTTCACAAATTCTTCAAATGGCATCTGATCAACAGAATGAACGGAGGCTTGAATGATCGTCCGAAGCTGAGCAGATGAATAGGTCGTCATGAGTCGCGCATAGTTTTCATGAATACGCGTTAAAATTCGAATATGATCCTGTGAAAAGCGAAGCGCTCTTTTAAAATCATACGTTTGCACTTTTCGTTCTTTTATTGGCTTCTTCTTGCCAGGCTCATCAATAGCAGCAAGAAGCGCGTCGACAGTTGCTGGCGATAGCATATCAGACAACATGATCACCCCCGTTCGTCTATTTTTTCTCTAATACATTAATGGTACGGTAGAATTCTGTCACAAGTCGTTTCACTTCATCGATCGTTTCAATCACAACATAGCGTTTGCCGTTCGTTAATAAAATCATCGTATCTGGCGTTGATTCAATCGTTTCAATGTAGATGGCATTTAACATCATCGTTTCTCGATTTAATTTGGTTAGCGATATCATATGAACAGAGCAGGCCGAGGAGAAACCTCAGCCCTTACCCCCTATCGTTTTAAATTGACGATTTCTTGAAGGATTTCATCTGACGTTGTAATCACTCTTGAGTTCGCCTGGAACCCACGCTGTGCTACGATCATTTCGGTGAACTCTTCGGTTAGGTCAACGTTGGACATTTCGAGTTGGCCGGAAACGACACGAGAACCATCCGGAAGTCCATTAGTAAACCCACCAGATTTATCCGTTACTTTATATGTTGAACC
This sequence comes from Guptibacillus spartinae, assembly GCF_028610625.1. Classification (GTDB taxonomy): domain Bacteria; phylum Bacillota; class Bacilli; order Bacillales; family Guptibacillaceae; genus Guptibacillus; species Guptibacillus spartinae. The sequence continues at coordinate 60,063 of NZ_JAQQWU010000004.1, read as the reverse complement.
TCCATCTTTTGAAAGGCCAGCCGGATTGGCAACCGTTCCAGTTCTTATTGTTCCAAAAATAGTTGAGTTACCATTTTGATCAGTTTGAACAATTTCACCCTGACGATTAATTGCAAAATCAGCAGGTAGATTTGTAATTGGTTGTCCAGCATCATTAAGTACGCTATAACCTTGAGAAGTTACTAATTCATTATTATTGTTAATATAGAAATTACCAGAACTTGTTAATAGTTTAGTAGTTGTTCCATTTGCTTCTTTACGTTGAACCTGAAAATATCCTTCTCCTTCAATTGACAGATCTGTCTTTACTCCTGTTGTCATAAGTGATCCAGCTGTGTGCATTGTATCAATGGCAGAGTTCGTTACACCTAGCCCAACTTGTTTTGTATTAACCCCACCGTCGCCCATATTTTGACTCAATAAGTCCTGAAACATCACCCTACTTTTTTTGAAACCCGTTGTATTCACGTTCGCTATATTATTCCCAATCACATCTAGCTTCGTTTGAAAGCCTCTCATTCCTGAAACGCCTGAGTACATTGATCTTAACAAGTTGTTTCCCCCTCTAATTGTGTCGCTGCTTCAATCGGTCCACAGCGAATCGGCCTCCTGCTCGGTCCGGCCACTATAAAATAAGTGCTGAATCAATGTTCGTTACGATTTGATTTTCCATGTTATCTTGTTTCATGGCGGTGATGACTTTGTTGTTTTTTATGCTAACGACAAATGCCAGATCCTTCATCAGCATGAGCGATTCTTTTGACCCTTTTTCTCGCGCTTTCTCGACTCCGTCATTTAACTGCTGGAGCTGCTGATCTGAAAGTGAAATGCCGTTTTGCTCGAGTCGAACCTGTGCGTGATGACTAAATGAAACTTGTGACTGTATGGTTTGTTTTAGCTGTTCAGCAAAAGAGGTTTTTGTCGCCTGCTTTTGTGAGGATTGAACTGGCTGCTTCGGATAATAGACTTGATTCACTTGAATGTTTGCCATGCTATCCCCTCGTTTCGATACGCTCTAAAAGGGAAACATCTACTTGATTACCATTATCAAGTTCTGCGAGTACGGTGCCTTCCTTGTATAAAACAGCTTGAACCTTACCAGAGCTTACTTCGTTATTCTCCTGCCACTGAACGCTTTTTCCAATCAAATCCGCATAATCGGTCATCGAGCTTTGTAACTGACGATCAACAAATTTGTTCAACGACGTATTCATGTTTGTCATTTGCTCGAGTGAACTAAATTGCGCCATCTGACCGATAAATTCGGTGTCCTGCATCGGCTTCATCGGATCCTGATTCGAAAGCTGGGCAACAAGAATTTTCAGGAAATCATCTTTTCCTAGCTGACCTGGTGCCTCCGTCTTTTGTGTTTGTGCTACTTGAGTTGCTGAAACGGAGTTTGTATTCACGTAATCCCTCCTAAATGGCGTAGTTTATTCCGCCTGACGTGCTTTCTTCTTTCTCGCTTGTTACAAGTGGATTGTCTTCTAATTCATATTCGCCTTTTCTTCCCTGGCGCTGCTTTCCTTGCTGAAACTGCTGACCCTGTTCTCCCCGTCCATCATGCATGAAAGGTTGTTGGGATCCCTGAGACTGCTGAACGACTTCGACTTCATCAAGCTGAATGCCCTGCTGAACGAGCGTATGACGAAGCTGATGAAGCTGTGATTCAATGAGATCTTTTGCGCCTGCAGTCGCAGTCACGATATGCGCTGTTACTTTTCCATCTAATGTGGTTAACCGAATATCAAGCTGTCCGAGATTTTCTGGAGAAAGTTTGATTCTGATGTTTGTTTCATCGCCATTTTTAGAAAGCTGCATGCGCTCCGTTATCATTTCACTTAGTTCTGTGTTCAAGTAACGAGCTTGCACGTGCATCTCTTTTAACGATACGTCATGACTTTGCTTGACTAGCGGAATCCCTCCATCTAGCTTTTCATTCGTCTGTCCTTCATCCCCTATTACATCCAGCGGCTGTTCCACATTCTCTAGCGTCTCAGACACTTCTGTTTTTTCGCTTTGAGAACTGGCTTCTTGTGCTGCTTCAACTACTACCGGTCTTTCCATCTCGTCTTTAACAGTAATAACCTGCTCTTTTGGTTGAGTGGTTTGATCCATTTCTTTAACAAGGTTCTTTTCTTGTGAAGATTGCTCCTCTATGAGTTGGTTTATCGTCGCAAGAAGCTCTTTTGGGGCTTGAACCTTCGCACCCTCTACTAGCTTTTTCCCGTCTCCGTCGACAAGCTTTTCAACTTCAGCAACGAGCGCTTGCTCCATCTTCAACCATTCTTGTTTCGTAAAACCAGGTAGACTGACACCTTCCAGCTGAAGTTCTGCCTTTTCTTGAATCGCCTGTCCACTTACCTGCCTATTCGAGTAGGGTTCGGAAGTGATTTTTTCATATGGAAGTTGTATACCGCCCCGCTCCATTTTCATCAATTCTTGCTTCGTAAATCCAGGTAGGATGATTTGAGGTTCGTTATTTTTATCAAGTTCCTCATTTTCATCATTATCTGGAAGTTTCTTTTGGCTAGACGCTTGATCATCTTGTCCATTTTCTAACGGAGCAACTACGGAATTCATGACTAAAAAATGAAACGGTAGCTCACTGCTTTTTTGTACTCCGGCTTCTTGTTCAGCTACTGTTTCTTCTTTTAATTCAGCTGATGGCTCGGCTTCTTTTCCATTCTTCTTTTCTTCCACTGTGTTTAACAGGGAAGAAAATTCGGTTGAACTATTCGCTTTTCCCTTTGGCTGCACGATCACGCTTTTCCCAAGTGACTGGATGGCGTTCACTTATTCACCTCCTCTCAGTTCGCTAAATCCGTAACGTAACTCGATGAAATCGATTCTTCCATTTTGGCAAGTAACGCCTTACGCTTGTCGTCTTCCAGTTCTTGAAGAATGGAGAGTCCCACTTCTTTCTCTTTATCTGAGTGAGCCATCTTTGAAAGGATATCGGCCGCTTCTTCTTCAGGCATTTCGGATAGATCTTTAGCAACATCTGAAGTGGAAAGCGTACTGTTACTTCGGTCGATCGCATTCATCAGAAGCGCCACTCTTTCCTGCATCGCTGCAAGTTCAGGATCTTCCGCTCTTTCAAGATCCTTTAAAGCAATCGTTAGATCAGCGGCTATGGTCGAATTCATTTTACCTAGCACAGCCGCCTGCTCCGTGCTCCCCATTGCATCCAGCAGTAAAGCGGCTTCGTTTAGGGTGAGATTTTCCATAATGGACGCAGATTTTGAAGCTGACATCCCTTCATAGGTTTTCGCTAGCTGCTGAAGCTTCTTCTCACGATCTTCCTTGTCAGCTAACTCACTTTTCATTTCCTCTGCTAACGATTCTAGCTCTGATTGCTTTTTCTTTAGCTCTATTTCTTGTTCATCAAGCTGTTTTTTTAATGAAGATATTTCGTTGTCCTTGTGATCAATCTCTTTTTCCAGCAAATCTTCTTCACTTTGATCCGTTGCTTCAGCCGTCAAATTTTTTTCAACATAAGCAATTGGTTTCTTCGTAAGGGAAGTGGCCACGGCAAACAGGTCATATCCGAGAAACGGAAGAACGACGAGCAGGACGGTTGCCATAAAGGCAAGCGGTAAAAGAAAACCGTGAATGATGCGTTCTTTCCATGTACTTTTCTGTCGCTTTCGCATCCCTCTCACTCCTTTTAGCCGTTTCTTGCCAGCATGTACGCGCGAACGGTGTTTAGATCGTCCAATTCGTTTTGTTCAATCATTTTCTGATCATGATCAAACTCTTCTTTTCGCGTTTCTTTAATCGATTGCCACGTCTTTTCTTCTCTTACTTTTGAAGCCAATGTATCCTGCTGCTCGCTCACCCTGTGTTCTACCTGATTCAGTTGTTGTCGTTTTCGTTCAAGCTGCTTTTCGAGATACGCAATATGCTCTTCTTCTTTTAAAAGCTCAAGAATGGGAAGGCCCTCTAACTGTCGCTGTTCAAGTCTCTCACGCATCGCATGAATGTCTTTTTCAAGTTGGTGCGTTTCGTACTCGAGACCCACTTGCACTTTGAGCGACTCGGCCATTTCGAGCTGAGCCTGAGACTTTTCGTTTTCTTTTACATCCAAAATCCGTTGAAACGGGAACTGAAAAGCTGCGATGGTTAGTCATCCTTTCCAAAACGAGTTAGTAGCCGATCCTTACTTTCTTCAAATGAAGCCTGATCATCAATGCCCTGCTTTATGTACTTTTCAATTTCAGGATGGATCGAAATTGCTTTATCGATGTTGCTGTTTGTTCCTGCTTTATAGGCGCCAATGTTAATCAAATCTTCCGATGACACGTAGACAGCAAGCAGCCGCTTAAATTCTTCCGCTGATTTCATATGCGCGGGCGTTACGATTTCTTTCATCACCCGACTCACGCTTTGCGGCACGTTAATGGCCGGATACTGTCCTTTTTGCGCGAGCTTCCGATCGAGAACGATGTGCCCGTCCAATATGCCTCGGACTGCATCTGCAATTGGCTCATTCATGTCATCGCCATCAACGAGGACGGTATAAAAAGCTGTAATCGATCCCGTCTCCGCCGTTCCAGATCGCTCTAAGAGTTTAGGCAAAAGTGCAAAGACGCTCGGGGTATAGCCTTTACTTGTGGGCGGCTCGCCAATCGCAAGCCCTACTTCTCGCTGAGCCATCGCAAATCGCGTCACCGAGTCCATCATCAGCATGACGTTTTTTCCCTGATCTCGGAAAAATTCGGCGATCGCCGTGGCCGTGAGTGCTCCTTTGATTCGCTGCAGTGGCGGCTGGTCAGACGTTGCCACAACGACTACCGATTTCTTTAATCCCTCTTCGCCAAGATCACGTTCAATAAAATCTCTTACTTCTCGTCCACGCTCACCAATTAGCGCAATCACGTTTACATCCGCTTCTGAGTTTCGTGCGGCCATGCCCATTAACGTACTTTTTCCAACACCGCTTCCGGCAAAAATACCGATTCGTTGACCTTGACCGACTGTTAACAGCCCGTCGATGGCGCGAACGCCAAGTTGAAATGGCGTTGTAATACGCGGCCTCGTCATTGGATTAGGTGGCTTCCGGTTCGTAGAAACAGCTCTAAGTCCACCAGGAAGGTCCGTTTGATCAAGTGGTCTGCCGCGTCCGTCAAGAATCGCACCTAACAGCGAATAGCCTACTTTTACTTCAAGAGGTTGACCGGTAGCCACAACAAGGCAACCTGGACCAATCTCTGATAAGTCATGCATTGGCATAAGCAGAACACGATTTTCACGAAATCCAACGACTTCGGCTTCGATCGGTTCTTTTAATGGTCCTGGATACAAATAGCAAACCTCACCAATCTTCACTTCAGGTCCAAGCGATTCTATCGTAAGTCCGATGACTTGCGTCACTTTGCCGTATTTCTGCACCGTTTCCATTGCCTGAATTTGCGAAAGATACGTCTCAACGTTCATGCTCATCGATTGTTCGCTCCTCAAACATCGCTAGTAGCTGCTTTTTCATTTCAGAAAGCTGGCTATTAATCGAGATATCGTACGATCCACTTGGCGTATGAACAAGACCAGAACCAACTTCTAAATCGACCATCGGAACAAGTTTCAAACTTGCGTTAACATCCAATTGTTTTTCTAGTTCGTCTACCATCGGCATGACAAGTTGATAGTCTTCTGTTGACACTTGGACAACCACTTCGCCCCGATCCTGAACTTTTTTAAGCGTTGATTGGACCATACCAAGTAACGTCTCAGGACTTTGTTCCAATTCTTTTAAAACAATTTTTTTCGCAATAGCTGTGCTTAGTGACAGAAGAAACGGCTCAGCGCTTTGAATGAGCTCTTCTTTTTTGTCATAAGCGGCTTTCACCATTTGTTCCATTTCTTTCTTTTGTTGATCGAACTCAAAATGGATTTGCTGCAAGCCCGCTTCATATCCGGCTGCATAGCCGGTTTCTTCCGCTTCTCGCACTGTTTTTTTCGTGATTTCTTCCCACTCAAGCTCTTTTTCCTGCTGCTTCATCTCTAAATTATGGTGCACGTTTGCTTCTTCTTCACCTAGCCTCGTTCGAATTGTATGGTAGAGATCTTCAAGGCGAATCATCATTTCGAGAAGCTGAGATTTCTTTTCTTCTATCGTCATCGTTCGCGTCGGAAGAATACGGCTACGCTTCGGCTCTGTTACAGTACGTTGTTCAAGTACCTTTGGAACAGCTCGTTTCTCTCCAGAGGTTTTTCGGATGATGTTAGACAATCAAATCATCTCCTCCACCGCGCGCAATCATGACATCTCCTGTTTCTTCAAGATAGCGGATAACGGAAACGATGCGCGTTTGCGCCTCTTCTACTTCACGAAGGCGAAGTGGTCCCATTAGCTCGATCTCTTCTTTCACGGTATCAACGCGTCGGTTGGACATATTTCGGAAAATGGTGTCTTTCACTTCGTCACTTGCAACTTTCAACGCAATCGATAGATCTTCATCTTTCACTTCGCTAATCACGAGGCGAATCGAGCGATCATCAAGCGTCACGATATCTTCAAATACAAACATCCGCTTCTTAATTTCTTCTGCTAGATTCGGATCATCCTTTTCTAGTGAACTGAGAATGGTACGTTCAGTGCTTCGATCTACGCTGCTTAGCACCTGAACAATCGCTTCTACCCCACCTGTAAACGTGTAATCTTGAGAACCGGTTGCGTTAAGCTTTCCCTCAATAATCGTTTCAAGTTGACTAATCACCTCTGGTGACGTGCTATCCATTAGCGCAATGCGACGCGCAACGTCTGCCTGGCTTTCTTGAGGTAGCGAAGATAAAATTTGCGAGGACTGCTTTGCATCAAGATAGGAAAGAACGAGCGCAATCGTCTGTGGGTGCTCCTGCTGTAAAATGTTTAGAATCTGATCTGGATCTGCTTTTCTAGCAAACGCAAACGGCTTTACTTTTAAATTGGCTTTCAGACGTGTCAGGATTTCTTCAGCCTTCTTCGCACCAAGCGCCTGCTCAAGAACATTCCTAGCATAATCAATGCCACCAACCGCAATATAATCTTTCGCTTTTACCATTTGAATAAACTCATCTACAACCGCCTCTCGCTCATCGGGCTCGACTTTGCGAAGCTCTGAGATACCGAGCGCCAGCTGATCGATTTCTTTCTCTGATAAATGCTTAAATGTTTGTACGGATAAATCAGGTCCTAAAGAAGTAAGAAGGATCGCCGCTTTCTGAGTTCCTGTTAATTCATCTGTGCCAGTCATCCAACCCCTCCTATTCTTCTTTCATCCATAGTCGTAGTAGTTTCACAAATTCTTCTGGGTCATTTTTTGCAAGACTTTCAATCTCGTCTTTCCCGACGAGCGTCTCTGGTGTCATATCAACTTCCTGTTCTTCACGTGGCAAATAATGATCTTCAGGTGCGCTATAAGACTGTTCAAACTCCATGAAGTCATCTTCTTCTTTGCTTCCTTTACGTCGGAAAAATAGCAAAATTCCACCTATAAGAAGAATGCCAACGCCACCTGCAACCGCATAGAGCACCCAGGCTGGAACGCTGTCCATCATTGTTGAAAAGAGGCCTTTTGACGGCTCTTCATAGTCGGCACGCCCCTTAAATTCATTGGCAAAAACCGAAATCCGTTCTTCCAGAGCAGCATCATCCAAAGGAACATCACTTTCACTTAATGAGGTACGGACAACATTTTTTAGCACAGTACGAATATCTTCTATATCAGCAGCAGTTAATGTTGTCATATCATCAGCCACAGGTGGCTCTACACCGACGTTAATCGTCATATCATCAATGAGATAAGGACTTTCCTCGATCTCTTTATGGATACGATTCACTTCACGGTTGATGCGGTCTTCTACTTTTTCGTAAGAACCGTCGCCATCGGCATTCGGATCATCTGCGTTATAGTTTGGTATTTCGCCTTCATCTGTTCCTGTGCCATCTTGCGCAGCTGCTTGGTCGCCAGAATACGATTCCATGATTTTCTCAACGCTTATATCAATGCCTTCGCCTGTTTCTTCATCAACAGGTTCAACGAGATCTTCCGTACGTTTTTCTTTTGTAAAATCAACGCTAGCCATGACGGAGACAACCACTTTGTCCTGGCCAAGGATCATGCCAAGCATTTGTTGGAGTTCCTGCTGCATGTCTTTTTCAATGTCGCTACGGATATCTTCTTGCTGTTGGTAAGCGGATAACGTTGGATCAGCGCCGCCTTCACCATAGTCAAACGCCGTACCGTTTTGATCCATGATCACGATGTTTTCAACAGGAAGATTCGGGACACTTTTACTGATGAGATGATAAAGACCGGTGATTTGACCTTGATCAAGCTGCACGCCAGGATCTCGCGTTAGTACAACGGAAGCGGAAGCTGTTTCACCTGTTTCATCAAGCCAAACGCTTTCTGCAGGTAAGGTAATCATGACTTTGGATTCCTTGATGCCACCAATTTGTTCAATGAGATAGCTTAGCTCATTTTGCATCGCATCACGTTCAACGACGTCAAATTGACGATCGGTCATGCCCATTCCCATGTTTTCACTAAAAACGCTGTAATTCACATTACCGCTTTTTGGAATCCCTTCAGCAGCTAAGCTTACTTTTAAATCAGAGGCTTGATCTTTTGGCACGCTAATTGTCGTTCCATCAGCTGAAACTTCTACAGGAATGCCTTTCTGTTCAATTGCCCCTTTAATCTCCCCAGCTTCTGTCGGTGTAAGATTTGAATAAATAGGTGTTAAATTAGGTTTAGACATCCAAAAAACGAGGAATACAAGCAGAAGAAGAGTGACGAGAAACGTCCCTCCAATCAGCCATTTCGTTTTGGTAGTATAACTACCCCATGTTTCATTCCAGCGACTTTTCAATTTCAATAGTTGTTGGTTCATTTCTTATCCATCCCTGACATGCTACATTTGCATACGCATGATTTCCTGATATGACTCAATCACTTTATTTCTCACTTCAACTGTTAGATTAAGAGATAGTGAGGCTTTTTGTGCTGCAAGCATCACTTCATGAACGTCCTGGACTTGCCCGGTGACAAGTTTATTGGTCATTTGTTCTGAGGCTACTTGATTGTCGTTCACTTGTTTTATTGCATCTTGAAGCATTTGACCAAATTCAGCTGTCGCTTCACCAGATGAAGCTTGAGGCTTCGCTTGAGCGGGAAGCTGCTGAAGTGCACTAATTGTGTTCATATAATCCTCCTATGCTCGAGTCTTATTTTCCAAGCTCGAGTGCCTTCATGTACATACTCTTGGTCGCGTTTAACGCCGTCACGTTTGCTTCATAGGAACGAGAAGCTGACATTAAATCAACCATTTCCTTCACCATATCCACATTCGGCATCTCGACGTATCCTTCTTCATTCGCATCAGGATGCCCGGGATTATACACGAGCTTATTTGGAGCGTTATCTTCTTGTATGTTCGATACCTTCACTCCAGTAGAAGTCGATTCGTTTCCCATCGCTTGTTGAAGCTTGCTTTCAAATGAGTTTTCCTCTAGTTCTACCACTTTACGCTTATAAGGCTGCCACTCACCATCAACGAGTTCAGAACGTGTTGTCTCAGCATTGGCAATATTGGAAGAGACGACGTCCATTCGAAGCCGGTTTGCTGTTAACGCAGAAGCGCTCGTATTGAATCCATTAAATAAATTCATTCTAGTTAGCTCCCTCGAATTGCGGTTTGTAAATCACGGAATTGGCTATTTGTCTTTTCAACCATCGCATTGTACCAGAGCTGGTTTTTCGCAAGCTCTGCCATTTCAACATCCATGTCAACATTGTTTCCATTCGATTGATTAATTGTATTTTGATCCGTTTTAACAACGGGTTGTACTCCATTTTTTTCGTTACTAAAAGGGACGTGTTTGGGGTTTGATTTGTAGCTTTGCAGATTTTTAGTAGCTTCCTGCAGGTTATCTTGAAATGAAACGGTTTGACGTTTGTAATGAGGGGTATCCACATTTGATATATTTGACGTAATCGTACGCTGCTGCACCATTGACGCATTTAATGCTTGTTCAAGCGGCTTGATCGATTGAAAAACATTCACGAAGCCTTCCACACTCCTTGTATAAATGTGTTTTTATAGGTAAATATTGGAACCGTATACATAAGTATACTTATTCGACAATATTTTCGATAGTGTTAGCATAGCATTGTCAAAAATAATAGTAAATGAGTGTTTTCACCTAAAAAACGACTTTTTTCACTTAATTTTCCCACATCTTAGCGTTATAATAGAGGTATATTTTTCTAGGTACACGTACGATCGTACTACGATGGGAGCGAAAACATGTTTAAAGGTTTGTATACGGCTACATCCGGCATGATGGCAAGTGAGCGGAAGCAACAGTTTCTTACGAATAATCTTTCAAATGCTGAAACACCAGGCTTCAAACAGGATGAAGCAACGTTCCGTTCCTTCCCTGAATACTTAATGAAAGAAAGAAATACGAACACACCTACCCCTCATTCTTCCATTGGTACTCTCCAAACCGGCGTCTATTCCCAAGAAGGCATCCCTAACTTTTCAAGTGGATCTCTCAAGGAAACGAGTAAACAAACGGACCTGGCTCTTATCGATGAAAATCTTCCTATTGATTCAGAAACCGGTAAAAAAGGCCTAGCTTTATTCGGCGTTCGACTTGATGATAATGCGATTCGTTATACTAGAAATGGAAATTTCTCTGTTAATGAGGACGGATTTCTGACAACAAGTGAAGGTTATCAAGTGGTTGACGAAGATCTTCAGCCGATTCAGCTGACGAGCGATTCATTTACCATGACAGATGAAGGCACGCTTCGTGAGGAAAATGGCAATGAGCAACAGCTGTGGATTGGCTATACGGGTGATCCAGCCAAGCTTACTCAGCAGGGAAACGGCGTTTTTACCTGGGAAGGCAATGAAGAGGATGCGCCAAGGAGCATTCAAACGACTGACTATACACAGTATGCTGTGAAGCAAGGATTTCTTGAAGGTTCGAACGTGGACATGACGACAACGATGACGGATATGCTAAACACTTATCGCCTCTATGAAGCGAACCAAAAAGTACTACAAACGTATGACCAAAGCATCGACAAAGCCGTCAATGATATTGGTCGCGTTTACTAGGAGGGCTACGATTGAATATTCAAATGGCAACCGCATCTTCTTCACTTAGTCAGACCCAAAAAAAGATGGATACAATCGCTAACAATATAGCAAACGTGAACACGGTAGGCTATAAAAGCCGTGAAGCAACGTTTCAAAACCTCTTGACTCAAACGTATGCGAATCAAACTGGGGAGGAAACTGAGCCTGGGAGAATAACACCTGAAAACCTTCGCGTTGGTTTTGGATCAAAGGTTGGTTTAACGACTCTGCGAAACGAGCAAGGATCCGCACAGGAAACCGGTCGTGATTTGGATGTGATGCTTGAAGGAGAGAACGTCTATTTTCGCGTTCAAAATGGGGATGCCATCAACTATACAAGAGACGGATCTTTTGACATTCAGAATCAGAATGGAGTCATTTCACTCGTGACAAGCCGAGGGAATGCCGTGTTGGATCAGAACGGCAACGCATTTACGTTTGAAACGAACCCTTCTGAAGTGTCGATCTCTGCCACAGGAGAAATGGTTGCGACGGATGCCAACGGAAATGAACAAACGTCTCAGCTCAGCATTGCTAAAATCGATCGCCCTCAGGCGCTCGTGAACGTTGGAGGAAACGAATTTTCTCTTCAAAACGGTGAGCTTGAACTTGTCGCGCTTGATGGCGAAGAATTTAAAACAAGACAGGGTTTTCTTGAAATGTCGAACGTAGACCTAACGAAAGAAACAACAGAGATGATTTCGACTCAGCGCCTTCTCCAATTTCAAAGCCAGGCGATTAAAATGGCGGATGAAATGATGGGGTTAGCGAATACGATTAAGCGGTAAGTTCTCGTCTCATCGAATACTAAATTAAAAAGCTTGGAGGCCTCCAAGCTTTTTTCTACGTTAAATTTTTGTATAGGTGAGAGCGTGTTTTTTGAATTTTAGCTTTCTCTATGTAAATTCTCCCTCTCATTTCGCTAACGTAAAATAAAAAAACAAAGCAGAAAACACTGTTTGCTTTGTCGTAAAATTTCACATGCATTAAGCTTGCTCTATCTAAGAAAATCTAATAGTGATGGTTGAATAATCTTCGCACTTGCTGCAAGTGATGCCTGGTAGACACTTTCTTCGGTTTTAAGTTTCATGATGGCTTCGGCAAAGTCAACGTCATCATTTTTAGAAACGAGCGTTTGCAGAGAAAGATTTTCTTCCTTTAAACGTTGATTCATCCCTTCGACTCTCGACTGCTTTGCTCCAAGGCTTGTCCAACTGTTTAACACTTGATCCTTGCCTCTTTCAAGCTGTTCCAGTGTACTGCTTATGCCATCTTTGTCTCCATTCTCTAATGCGGCTGAGAGCTGATCTAGCGTCTTAAATAGGTTTACATTCCCATCAAAGACTTCTCCCGTAACATTCATTTCAATCGCATTACTAGAAGACATCCTCTGCAACATTGACTGATTGTCATAAGTAAGGTCGCCATTCGCTGCGACTTGCATTGGTTGATCCGTTTTCTGTCCATTAAAGATGTACTTTCCATCAAACTTTGTATTGGCAATATCCTGTATCTCATCGCGTAGTTGCTCAATTTCTTTCGCAATCGTTTGCTGATCTTCTGGCGAGTTAGTCCCGTTCGATGCCTGCAAACCTAGCTCGTTGGCACGCTGAAGCGCATTAGAAATGCTATTTAGTGCCTGATCCGTTGTCTCCATCCAAGAAAGAGCGTAATCCGTATTTCGTTCATACTGCTCGTTATCAGCTAACTGAGAGGCTAGCTTCAAAGATTTTTGTACACCAATTGGGTCATCAGAAGGCCTATTAATTCGTTTTCCTGTTGAGACTTGTTCATTCGCTTTCTCATAGCGTGAGAGATTTTGTTGTAACTGAGAGGTCGTGTTTGAGCTAAGCATTTGCTGTGTAATTCTCATAGGATGATCTCCTTTCTACTAAACGCCCATGCGATTAATAATGACGTCAAGAAGCTCATCAGTGGTGCTTACATAGCGAGCTGCCGCATTATAGGCATGTTGAAATTGAATGAGGTTCGCCATCTCTTCATCAAGAGAGACGCCACTCACGGACATTCGGTTTTGATCAATTGACTTTAGCACTGCTTGGTGATTGTCAACCGACCGTTCTGTTGACTGTGTTTTGGCACCAATCTTTGAAATAAGCATGCCATAAAAATCGCTTGCGCTAGCATCAGCATTGACGTTTGAATCAGCTACATTAAACGAAAACGTTTCGTTTTTTAGGTTGCTTATAGCGGATGCAATATCTCCGTTGCTAACTGAACCAGCAATGGAGGATGCCGCAATAGTCGCAGGATTCGCTTTCACTTCTTGATTCATGCTTACACTTTCAAGAAATGTCGATCCCGTTCCGTTTGTATCAAACATCGCTTCCCCTTGCTTCATCGAACCGTTCGCATCTTTTGCTAGTGAATATCCCGAGGTCATCAAGTCATTTAAACCGGCAAACTCTTTCGATGTCCCGTTTACCTCAGTCTTCACCGAGCCAGTAATAAATTGATTAAACATTTCATTTAAATCGTTTTGAAAGCTTTCCACTTCACTAACTGACTGTTTAAGACCTTCAAGCTTTCCGGTATTCTTTGCATTTGTAAGTCCTGACATCTCATCCATTAAAAGATCACGCCGGTCTTTTAACTCGTTCGCTTCAGGTTTTAATGCGATCTCCTTGTTTAAACTATCAATTTGTTTCGTTAATTCATTGATTTGGCCATTCACGGCTGTTACTTGTTGATTTAAGCTTGTTGATAGACTCGTTAATCCCTCATTTAAGGTTTTCCCCTGGGAAAGCAATTCTTCCGAACGTTCGACAAGAACAGATCGAGCCGCAAGACTATCAGGATTTGAAGCAAGGTCTTCCCATGCTGAGAAGAAGCGATCTAAGGAAGCACTGATGCCATTCTCTCCTGGTTCCCCTGTTAATGCCTCTATTTGTTGAAGGGTTTCAAGCTTTGTTGACTCAGATCCTAATTGACCATTCCGCTCTCGATACTGGCCATCGAGATAGTCTGAACGAACGCGTTCAATCGATTCAACACTTACACCAGTCCCAAGCTGCGAGGATGAGCTACCAGTTTGATAAGGATAAGGGATGGAAGACGTTGCTTGCATGTCCACTCGCTGCCTCGAGTATCCGGGAGTATTCGCATTTGAGATATTATTTCCTGTAGTCGTGAGAGCGGTCTGTTGTGTATAGAGACTTCTCTTACCGACTTCTAATCCATGAAACGTAGACGTCATTCAAATCCGTTCCTTTCTCAACCTGATCACTCAGGCTTTCGTATCAAAATATCCTCGCGGTGTTTGCAATGGTTTCTGGTTGGGCCTGCCGTAAGTGATCGATTGATTTGTTGTCGTTAAATGCCCAATCATATGATGGACGAAAGCCATTCCATCCCTTAACAACTCTTCGTTTAAGTCATTCATACGCTGAAGTTTCTCTGCCTTTTCTTTTAAATCAGCAGCTCGATTTTCGACCATTCGTTTAACAGGGGGACTCAGCAATCCTAAAACGTCTTTAAGCGTTTGGTCTGTTCGACCTGCAAGCTTTTCTGTAATTTGCTGCCGTTTCTCTTCACGATCCCGAAGTTCTTGAAGAAGATCTTTTTCTTTGTTGATGACTTCCGTTAATCGCTTCACTTCTCGCTCTAATAAGACTTCCTGTTTCGTTTCAGATAGATCGATTAATTTCTCATGAAGGAGAATCATTTCACCCATAACCGCTAATAGTTCCTGTCCCATCGTGCCGCCTCCTGTTAAAACCACTGATCAAACAGCTTTTCCGCTGTTTTCTGACTGTCGACACGATACGTACCTTCTTCAATCTGCTTCTTGATGGCCGTTACTTTCGCTTCGCGCTCTTGTTCCGTCTTCATGTCGTACAGTTCTCTCGCTTTGTTTGAGATTTGAAGTTCATCTTCTCGTGGAGCCTTTTTCACCTGCTCGACCTTCGTAACAGGATTATGCTTCTGATAAGGGTTCACAATAGGTGGTGCTGATGGTTTATTGACGTTCATATCCGGTCACCTCTTTCCGACAATTTATCAAACTACTCCTATTCTATTATTCGTACCAGAATTTGAGGATTCTACCGTTATTATCGGAAATTCATTGAAAAAAGTTAACCGCTTACTGAATTTTAAAATCCGTCACGAGGACGCGTTCGACTTTTCCATCATCCAGCACTTGATTCACTTCATTTTTAATGGTGTCTTCAAACGTCTTCAATCCTTCAGAGCCTTTTAAATCCTCTTTTGTTAGACCAGCCAACGTTGAGATCACGATTGCTTTTAATTCGGGATTACGAACTTCAAGTTCTTTATAACTTTTTTCCTGATCAGCCAGCAAGTTAATCTGCACAACCGCAAAATGGTCTGACGATAAATTGGTTGTCAACGATTCCATGCTATAGCTTCTTGCCGCTAGCTCTTCAGCGGTTGGTTCTTTCTCTTCCTGCGCCATCACTTTCTTCAAATCAATATCGAGGAAAAATACGGCTGCGGCAGCCCCGGCACCTACGATCCCAAGAGCCGTAAGGAGGATGATTAAGATCCGTTTCATTTTGTCACCTCTGTTCTAGTTTTCAACGTTGTATGGAAGAATCAGTACCTCAACTCTTCGGTTCTTAGCTCTGCCTTCTTCCGTTTTATTTGAATCTACTGGGCGGTATTCTCCGTATCCTGTAAAACTAAATAGTTTTGGATCAAGCTTTTTGTTATTCAAGAGCTCAGTCATAAAATTCAGTGCGCGCTCAGAACTTAAATGCCAGTTTGAGGGATACTGCGACGTTTTAATTGGGCGATCATCGGTATGACCGGTTACCGTAATTCGGCGCGGTGGATCCGTAACGAGAAGCGCTGAAATTTGCTTTGCCAGTGGTTTTGCATCTCCTGTTAACACGGCTTTACCACTTTGAAACAACGCGGCTTCTTTAATTGTAATTAAAAGCCCCTCTTCTGTTAGCTTTGTTTTTAAATAAGAATCGAGATCTTCATCCGCGATATATTCATCAATCCGCCCCTGTAATTCCTCCAGCTTGTTTTGATCTTGTTCGATCGCTTTTTCTTCTGCTTCCTCTTTTTTTGGCTCTTCTTTTTCTGGCTCATCCGTCATACCAACAAATGATCCATCTTCTGGATCGAGCATCGCAGGTTCGCCTTCTAAAATGCCGGTTCCCCCACTTAGCACATCTTGAAAGGACTGTGTAATGGCTTCATACTTTTTTACATCAACCGTGCTTGCCGCAAAAAGAACGATAAATAGAGCAAGTAGAAGCGTTAACATATCGGCATATGGAATGAGCCAGCTTTCGTCGACGTGATCCTCATGCTCTTCATGTCTCTTCTTACGCATCAGCGCCTACTCCTTCACCTACTTCTGATTGACTAGCTTTCTTTTCATCTACCAAATTTCGTTCTTTACTAGGAAGATAGACTAGCAGTTTATCCTCGACCATACGTGGAGAAGCACCAGCTTGAACAGCCAAAAGACCTTCCAGCATAATCATCTTAATACGAGCTTCGGCTTGTGATTTTCGCTTCAGTTTATTCGCGAATGGGTGCCAGAGAACATACCCTGTGAAAATCCCAAACAGCGTCGCAATAAAAGCAGCCGCAATGGATTTTCCAAGGAGCTCCATATCACCAAGATGACTGAGTGCCGCAACAAGACCAACAACCGCTCCAAGAACTCCGAGTGTCGGGGCATACGTACCAGCCTGCGTAAAGATCCCCGCTCCCATCCTATGACGTTCTTTCATCGCTTCAATGTCTTCTACTAAAATTTCTTCAATGGCTTCATGCGAATGACCATCAATCACCATCTGGAAGCCGCCTTTTAGAAAATCATCATCAATTCCCTCAAGATTATTTTCAAGGGAAAGGAGACCTTCACGACGAGCAACCGTCGCCCATTCACGAAACATCGGAATCAGCTCTTTTTCCGTAAGAAGCTTCTGATTAGAAAAAATAATCTTTAATAAAATTGGGAATTTCTTAATCTCGTTAAAAGGAAATGCGATTAATAACGCTGCCGCTGTTCCAACAAAAATAATAACGAGGGCAGCGGGATTTAATAGAGCAGCCGGATTCGCTCCCTTCAAGATTAATCCGCCAACAAGGACGAAGAAACCGAGGAGCACACCGAACAGAGATGTTTTTTCCATTGCTTTCACCCTCTTTGTTTAACTTACTTCTTTGCCTGTTCCATCGCTTGTTTCCACGTATTCCGGAACTCTTCAGCTAAGTTCTCGACTTCTTTTAAAATGCTAGCGTCGTTTTGGATATTCGCCGTCACAAGCTGTGAAATCATATACTCATAGAGCGCATCCATCGTTTGAGAGAGCTCCATCTCCATATTTAATGATGAACGCAATTCATATAGAATGTTTTGTGCTTTAATGATATTGGTATTCTTCGCTTCCATGTTTCCTTTTTCCATTGCCATGGAAGAAAGGCGAATGAATTTGATACAGCCGTTATACAACATTAACGTTAATTCTTGTGGTGAGGAAGTCGTGACTGCGTTATTTTGATACGTTTGATATGGATTTTGCATGGCCATAAAAAATCCCTCCTATTTACGCTGATCGAAAAAAGCGCCGTCCGTGTATGAGGCTTGAGGCTTGTATTTGTTTGCAGTCGCCTTGCCATTCTGCAGGCGTCTCATCTGATCAGAGAAAGCGGCATAAAGCTCAGAAAGTTTCGGTTGAATCGTTTCTTCAAGTAGATTCAATTGTTGAAGAAGTCCTTGCTCGTCTTCCGTCCAATTCTTGCCTTCCTTTTCCATTGCTTCATCTAAAAGTTTAATCGTCTCTTCCCGACGTGTAATCATGTGATTAATGCCTTCGAGTTGGTCAGAGCCTTGCTCATCCATAGAAGGGTTTACGATTTCAAGTGATTTCGCGATTTGATTTGTCACAACATGCAGTTGATTTAACGCGTCAATTCTTCTCATTTTACATCCCACCAAGTAAGTTTTGTTGAACCCAGGCGCTTTGCTGATTGAGCTGACTCATCGCCGTTTCAAGCGCCGAAAATTGTTTCCAATACCGATCTTCAACGGTAACAAGCTTATCTTCCCAGTTTTGCATCTGCTCATCTAAATCTTTTAATCTCGTGGATAGAAAACTACTGTCTACGAGCGTGCCCGGCGTTCCTGCTTTTTCACCAAGCTGATCGATGCCTTTATTGACCGAGTCATACAGACGATCACCAATCCCGCCTGTTCCGCTCGTAAACAGGTTCATGACCTCTTCAGGCTTTTGTTCCAGAGCGCTCTTTAATTTCACGTCATCAATAAAGAGCTTTCCTCCATCCTGATAAGAACCCGTGTTAATCCCAACTTGTGAAAGCATGCTAAGCTCACCTGCAGGAATTCCGCTAACCGGCGACATCCAGGCTCTGCGGAGATCACTTACAATTCCACGAACCGTCGCGTCACTTTGAAGCATCCCGCTTTTCGCTTTCTCTTCCCAAAGTTCGATTTCTTTCTCAGTAAGATCTTCTCTTTGCGCATCGGTAAGCGGCGGAAAATCGCGGTTGCGCTTTTCAGTCAGCATCCCCTGCGCTTTATCAATGAACTCGTTGTACTTTTCAACAAAATTCTTAATCATGTCAAAGGGAGCCTGGGTATCACTTTGAACAGATACAGTGGAAGTCCCTTTTTGGACGAGATCCAGTTTTAAATTATTGATCGTCGTAGTGTTTGTTTTTAGATTATCGACAACAATTCCATCAAACGTGACAGAACCATATTTCCCCTGTGCTGTATTGGCTGCACCGCCGAGAATACGACTTTCCACCGTCGGATCAGTTAAGCCAAGCGTGAATGACTCATCCCCGCCCATCGCTTTTGATGAAATAAAAAAACGAGAGGTGGTGTTATCAAAGCTTGCTCGTAAGCCAAGTGATTCACCTGTCGTACCGTCTGTCGCACCCGCAATTTTTTCTGCGATACTTTTAAATGTATCTGACGCAGTGATGGTAATGGAGGCTGATTGGCCTTTGCTATTTGTAAGTTGAAGCGTCGTATCCGCTTCACCTGTTTGAAGTACTTTATCTGTTCCCTTTGCGGCAGTACCCGCTTCATTTTGAATGGCCTGTCCAGATGTGAACTTGGCGCTTTGTGCGAGTTCGTTAACGATAACTGAATATGAACCCGGTACAGAAGCTGATGTCGTCGCCGACGTAATGGCGCCTGTGTTAGAGGAGGTCGTCTGATAAGCGTTATAACCAGACTGTAACCGCATTGACGAAGCCGTGCTTCGCATATCGGACATCATCGTATTCAATTCACGATACGATTCCTTCTGCCATTCAATCGTTTGCTTCTTTTGAGACAATTTATCGAGCGGAATTCGCTCCGCCCTCATGAGATCCTTAACCATCTGATCTGTATCCATCCCCGTCGCTAATCCGGAAACCCTCATGAACATCTCCTCCGTTCATACCTTCTATTGATACTATCGGCAGGGGGAGGTGATTGTTTAAGGTGTAAAAAGACCTAAAAAAGAACCCTCGATCGAGAGTTCAGCAGTTAAATTTTCTGATCCACCATAAAGCCGAGCAGCTCAGCCGTTGCTGCATAGCGATCAAGGAACTTTTTTGAAGGGATTTCTTTGATTACTTCGTCGGTTTGAGTATCGATGATCTGGACGTAGTATTCGTTTAGTTTGTCGTGGAGTTGGAATTTCAGTGAGGTTTTGGTTGGTTCGAGATAGGTGTTGAGGGTGTTGATGTGGTGATTGATGGTGTCTTTTGATAAAACTTTTGCTTCTACCTCACGCTTTTCGATCGTCTTATTCATTTCTGTATTCGTTGTTTGAGTTAATTTAGTTGGTCCAATAGGTTTGATTGAAACGTCTTTTAGTTCCATCAGCTAATCTCCAATTTTCCCGATCAATTTGTTGTTAAAAAAGGTGGCCTTCAGTTGAAGACCACCTTGTAAGTAAATTAACGTAGAAGTTGTAGTACAGCTTGTGGCTGTTGGTTGGCTTGCTTTGCCGCTGTTCCTTTCGGATACAGAATAGACTATATCTTCACCTCTCGTGTTCGAAAGGGCCGGGCACTTCGAATGGCGTGTGCCACCCTACGGATTTCATCACCATCGCTTTCGCCTTAGATGGTTTATCCTAGTCGTTGAACCTTCTCCACTCTTTCGAGACAGGAGCTTGGCTGCTGATTATCCAATCTTAATTCTTTTCAACCCATCACGCTCACCGTTTCCAGTCACGTTGTGGGGAATCAAGCTTAAGGAAGTTCCAGCAATTCACCCGGTTATGCTCTTACCCGTTACCAGATAAGACGCCCTGTTCAATCAATTATCTTAGCAGCTGAAGCACTGCAGAAGAACTTTGATTGGCTTGAGCCAACATTGCTTGTGATGCCTGATTAAGGATATTGTTCTTAGTGAAATCCATCATTTCTTTTGCCATGTCTACGTCGCGTATACGTGATTCTGCGGCTGTTAGGTTTTGTGCAGTAGTTCCAAGGTTGTTGATTGTATGCTCTAGTCTATTTTGATTTGCACCAAGTTTAGATCTTTCTAGAGAAACCGTATCTATTGCAGTTTGAATTTGGGTCATTGCTGTTCTAGCGCCCGAAACATCATTTACACTTAAACCAGACACACCTAAATCTGTAGCTGTCATACTGCCAATAGATAACCCTAATTGTTGGTCAGTTGAATTTTCAGAACCAATCTGAATAAATTTTGTAGCTGTAGAGTCTGTTACTAGTTCACCAGCTGTTCCACCTCCAGCCGTAGCTCCGCCCAAACCAGTTGCAGTCCAAGTAGAGTCTACCGTTAGCTTTACACCTAGCTTTTCAAAGTCTAACGTTCCTGCTGTATTATCTGCTAGAACTACAGTTTGTGAGTTTCCTTTGTCATCACTTAGTGTAATGCCATCTGTAACTGTTCCAGATGCAGCAATTTTAAAGGTAGTGTTAGAGGAAGCGCCAGCTACATCAATAGACAAGAGGCCATTATTTCCTGCAGCTAGTCCAGACCCCGATGCGTTTAATTTCGCTCCAAATTGTCCATCGAGCAATTTTTCACCGTTAAATTTCGTAGCTGAAGAAATTCTGTCCACTTCTGTTGATAAAGCTTTCATTTCTTCTTGAACCGCACTTCTATCGTTAGCGGAAAGTGTCTCACTTGCTGCTTGAGTAGCTAGTTCATTCATTCTCTGAAGAATGCTATGAGTTTCATTAAGCCCACCTTCAGCAGTTTGAATCAATGAAATACCATCTTGCGCATTTCTACTTGCCTGTTCAAGTCCACGAATTTGCCCACGCATTTTCTCAGAAATCGAAAGACCCGCTGCATCGTCCCCAGCACGGTTAATACGAAGACCTGAAGAAAGTTTCTCCATGTTCTTAGATGCATTCAATTGGTTAGCACCCATCTGATTGTAAGTGTTCATTGCTGCTAAGTTGTGATTAATAATCATCCCTAAATCTACCTCCATGTAATTGGTTTTATCAAGAAAATCCACATCCGTTTGGACTTCCTAACACCACTATTATCGGCAGGCATTTTAGGATGTTTAATACTTTTTGAAAAACATTCAAAAAAGAACCGCATTCCAAAGATAGCGGTTCCATTCCTAATAAGAATTTATCTTAAATGTGCATACTCTTCCTTCTCATACAGCCCCGGCAAATAAGCTTCAAGCTTATTCCCTTCCGGATCATAAAACTTAAAATGCGCCACTCCAGCCTCTTCATCAACTGAAACGCAACGCTCTCGCAGCTCATTCTTAAACGTCTCCGCATGCTTCTCTGCTAAATGAAGCACCGGATACGACCCGCTCACATCAGCCGAAGGAAGCTCTTCCCCTTCCTTCAGCTCAATCAAACAAATCGCCGTCTGCCCTTCTCCAACGCCAAGTACCACGGTACCGCCGTAGTCCTTCGTCACGTGAAGACCGAGCATTTCTTCATACCAGTTCACTGCGTTCTTTATATTCCGCACACGAATGTTCACTTGATAAACGCCTTTAAAGAAACTCATCAAGTCCCTCCTATGAACTCGTTTTTCTCCTGAATTCTTTTAGGTCCTCCAGGCTAAATTCCTGCATTGCGGCAAGCTTATTTTCGGATTGAATGGCTTCATATACTTCTTTTCGATGAATCGCGATGTTCTTCGGTGCTTCAACACCAAGCTTCACTGTATCACCGTCAATGCTAATGATCTTTAGTTCAATCTCATCATTAATGACAATTGATTCGCCTTTTTTTCGTCCAAGTACGAGCATTTACTCCGCCTCCTCTGTGTTCACTTGCTTTAAGAGAGGTTCTTTGATGCCATACTCCTGTTTTAGGACGAGCTGTTTTCCAGTGCGTTCTTCTGTGTTAAAAATAAGCGGTGCTTTTAGATTCATTGTCGCTTCTTTTAAGGAACCCTGAACGGTAAGAATCGAGAGCACGAGCGCATGCGATGGATCGGTTACGTTAAGCTGTGCAAGCGTGCTGTCATCAAGGTTTACTTCATAATTTGGATAAAAGGAAAACGGATCCGCCAGGAAAAAGCAAAGACCGCTTTCTTCCGTTGATTGTAAAAAGTAAAAAGGAGACTCATCTTGATCGTCGGCGGGTAATAGACAGTAAGTTGTAAAGTGCTCAAGGCCAGGGATGCCACTTTCAAACGTAACGAGACGTTCTTCGGTAACATCCATTTCTCCAAAGCGTGCAGTATGTAATTTCATAGCGATCTCCTTTGTTGATCAGTGTGTACCCTCATTATAAGGCCTATAGCGCTTTTTTCCATGGATAATTTGTTGTCTTTTTGAAATTTCGGTAAACTTAAAGAAACAGAGAACCGCTTAAAAAGAAGAATCTTGTCGAAGTTCTATTCTTACTATCCTAACGATCAACATGAAAGGAGAAAACGTCATGAAGATCACCTTTTATCCGCTCGGGGAAGCAGCTGTGAAATGCTGTTTTCATGAAGACATATCAACTGCTCTTACTTATAACATTCAAGCATTTTGTAAAAAGCTCGTTCATCAAAAGCATGTCGGGATCAGCGAATGGGTGCCTGCCTATGATTCTGTGGCCGTTTACTATGATCCATGGAAGCTTTCATATGAAGAAATCACGAACGTGCTTGTACCAATCGCGAACGAAATGGACGCGCATGAAAAGAAGACGAAAACGGTAATCACAATTCCAACTGTTTACGGAAGCGACTATGGTCCGGATCTTGAAAATCTCGCAGCTGCCAACAAACTTTCCACTAAAAAAGTCATCAACTTACATACAAAGCGCCACTACCTCATCAACATGATCGGCTTTTTGCCTGGTTTTCCTTACTTAAGCGGCTTAGATGAACGCATCGCGATGCCGCGCCTTGAAAGCCCAAGACAGTCTGTGCCAGCTGGATCGGTTGGCATCGCCGAGAGTCAAACGGGCATTTACCCGCTCGATTCCCCTGGAGGCTGGAATATTATCGGCCGCACGCCGCTTAAGCTTTTTGATGCTGAAAAGGAAGAGCCGTTTCTGTTTGAGCAGGGCGATTATTTACAGTTCACAGCCATTTCGGAAGACGAATACAAACAGATTCAGCGTGAAATTGAAAAGGGTACGTACAAACTTGAACGCAGGGAGGAATCTGAATGACGTTTCGTATTGATTTAAACAGTGATCTTGGCGAAAGCTTCGGCACTTATGTCGTTGGTCAGGATGAGCAGGTGCTTGAGCTCGTGTCTTCAGCAAACGTGGCGTGCGGCTACCATGCCGGTGATCCGCACATTATGAACAAAACGGTGGAATTGGCGAAAGAGCATCATGTCGGTATTGGCGCGCATCCAGGCTTTCCGGACTTAGTTGGATTTGGGCGAAGAAATATGAACATTACGCCCGAAGATGCCTACTCCCTTGTTCTTTATCAAATCGGAGCACTGCACGGGTTCTGCAGGGCGCATGAAGTGCCGCTACAGCACGTCAAACCACATGGGGCGCTTTACAATATGGCGTCGAAGGATCCTGAACTTGCCAACGCGATTGCTCAGGCTGTGAAGGACTTTGATTCAGAGTTGATTTTATTTGGACTTGCCAATTCAGAGCTCATTCGCGCCGCGCAGGACGCCGCACTACCTTATGCCTCAGAAGTGTTTGCCGACAGAACGTATCAGCCTGACGGATCGCTTACGCCACGGGTAGAAAAACATGCGATGATTCGTGATGAGCAAGCGGCGATTGAACAGGTGATTCAAATGGTGAAAGAAGGGACGGTAACGGCTGTGGATGGCTCGATCATTGCGATTGAAGCCGATACGGTTTGCGTGCACGGAGATGAGCCGTCGGCGCTGGCATTTATTAAAGCGCTTCGGAAACGGTTTGATGAAGAAAACATTGAAATGGAAAGGGTCGGAAACCGGTGAAATTATTTTCAGTTGAAAAGCCAGGATTATATACAACTTATCAGGATTTAGGCCGTGTCGGATATTTAAAATATGGGGTGCCTGCATCTGGAGCGCTTGACCGCTTCGCTCTTCAGGTTGGCAATATTCTAGTTGGAAATGAACGAGGGGCGGCAGGTCTTGAGGTGACGATGCAGGGGCCAGAACTGCTTGCAGAAGAAACGTTTGTGATGGCTGTAACAGGAGGCGATTTGTCTCCAATGATTAATGGACGGCGCATTCCACTCTGGAAATCCGTCCTGATTAAAAAAGGGCAGGTGCTCGAGTTTGGACAGCCTCGCCAGGGCGTTCGTGCCTACCTCACCGTTTCAGGTGGCTTTCATGCAAAAAAATACATGGGCAGCCGCTCGGTATATGAACCAGCTGGACTTGGACGAAAGCTTGAAAAAGGCGATGAGCTGGTTGGTGAGCCTAGACAACAAAAAGCAGGAACCGGGCTCTTTTTCACCGAGATTCCTGATTATGATCGTGATGTTGACGTACGCGTTGTGAAAGGACCTCATCATGAGCAAATTTCGGATAAGGTCGTTTCGGACTTTTTCGCTATGACTCATGACGTGTCACCGCAATCAAATCGGATGGGCTATCGCCTACAATCAGATCTTGCAACAAATCATGAAGCAAACGTGATTTCAGACGGGGTTCCGCTTGGCGGCATCCAGCTACCTGGGAACGGTCAGCCGATCATCCTACTTGCAGATCGTCAAACGACAGGTGGATACACGCGGATTGGAACGGTTATTGGCCCTGATTTGCCACTCGTTGCCCAGCTTCCTCCCGGAGGTAAGATCCGCTTTAAAGAAGTATCCGTGGAAGAAGCACAAGAGGCGGCGAAGCAAGAAGAACAAAAGCTACGGATCTGGGAGCGGTTCACCCGCTAATGCAATCGGAGATAGCTGTGGAGCTCATCCTTCACAACTTCTCCCTGATCCTGTTCCGTCAGCTGCAGGTGATAGTGATCGCCTTCCGCCTCAGCTTGGAAATTGTAAAAGCCTTTACTATTTAAATAGTCGCTCAGATCTTCAATCTTTTCACACTGAGAGAACAAAATTTTATTGCCCACATAATCGTCATTCACATAAACGTTATACGTATGTGCATTTTTCATCTCTTGCTCTTGATTAAAAAACGGGATTGGTTCCGGCATTCTGTCTCCCTCCTTTCTTTAGGGATTACTATCAATTTGTCCTTCCTTTCCGATTTTATGTTGGAAAAACATGCATGTGCGAAAGTGTGTTTAATCCTTTGAACGATCGGGAACCTTCTTTAACGTACACTAAAGGAGGATGACTCATGGCTAACACATATACGAAGCAATTTATTAACGGTGAATGGGTTAAAGGTTCTAGTGACAAAACTGTAACAAATTATAATCCATTTTCCGGCGAGGAAATTTTTACATTAAACTCTGCATCGGAAGAAGATCTTGATAAAGCTTACAAAACGGCAAAAGAAGCACAAAAATCCTGGGCACAAACAACGCCAGGCAAGCGTCAGCAAATTCTTGATAAAGTAGCGGCGCTTATGACCGAACGAAAAGAAGAAATCATCGATTGGCTTGTGAAAGAATCAGGTAGCACGAAAATTAAAGCAAATGTTGAATGGGCCGCCGCCACTCGTGTTGTAAAAGAATCGGCATCGTTCCCTTATCGCATGAAAGGACAAATTGCGCCTTCTGATACGCCAGGGAAAGAAAACCGCATTTATAAAAGTGCAAAAGGTGTCATCGGCGTGATCGGACCGTGGAACTTTCCACTTCACCTTTCCATGCGTTCGGTTGCACCTGCTATCGCAACTGGTAACACGGTCGTTCTAAAACCAGCATCTGAAACGCCTGTCACAGCAGGGTTCCTCATCGCTGAGCTATTTGAAGAAGCAGGACTTCCGAAAGGCGTCCTTAACGTCGTAGCCGGACGCGGTTCTGAAATTGGCGATGCGTTCGTCACGCACCCAATTCCAAAATTGATTTCCTTTACAGGTTCAACCGAAGTTGGCCAGCATATCGGCGAGCTTGCCGGTAAGAACATTAAAGAAACAGCGCTCGAGCTCGGCGGTAACAACGTGTTTATCGTGCTTGATGATGCGGATATCGATCAGGCAGCTGAATCAGCGGCGTTCGGTAAATTCTTGCACCAAGGTCAAATTTGTATGGCGATTAACCGCATTATCGTGCATGAAAGCATTCACGATAAATTTGTGGAAGCATTTAAAGAAAAAGTGGCTTCCCTTCAAGTTGGCGATCCATCTGACGCGAAAACAGCCGTTGGTCCATTGATCAATAAAGATGCTGTTGAACGTATTCAAGAATCACTTAACGCTTCACTTGAGCAAGGTGCTGAGAAAATTTTCGGCGGCGAAGTGGAAGGAAACGTCATGCATCCGGTTATCTTAACGAATGTGACGAACGACATGCCGATTGCAAAAGACGAAATTTTCGGTGCTGTTGCCCCAATCATTAAATTTAGCACAGTAGAAGAAGCAATCGAAATTGCAAATGGCTCTCCTTATGGGCTTAGTGGCTCCGTTCACTCTCGCGACTTAAACCGCGGAGTACAGGTTGCTCAGCAAATCGAAACAGGCATGGTCCACATTAATGACCAGCCAGTAAACGATGAAGCACACATGGCCTTTGGCGGGGAAAAAGAGTCTGGTCTTGGCCGCTTTGGTGGCGAATGGGCACTCGATAAATTTACAATGGTGAAATGGATTTCCGTTCAACAAGAACGTCGTCAGTATCCATTTTTCCAATAAATAGTTGAAAGCCCTCGATTCGTTCGAGGGCTTTTTTTAGTGTGCTAGCCGAATTGGTTACCCGGGAAATAGTGGGAGAATACTGAAACGGCTATTTTGTTGCTTTTTATTTTCATTTTTGAAAAAATAGATAGGGAGAAGGAGATGGAAGCATGATTGAAGTTCGTGAAGAGAAGGCACAGGATCATGAGGAAATCTTAACCATTTTACAAAAAGCGTTTGGTGGAGAAGATGAGGTTACGCTGGTTAAAGAGATTCGGAAGTCTGACCACTTTGTCCCTGAACTCTCTCTTGTGGCGCTACATAATCGACGTGATCCAGTCGGTTACATTCTTTTAAGTGAAATCACCATTTCAACAGAAAAAGAAAACCTTACTTCTCTTGCGCTAGCTCCTGTCGCAGTTGTTCCCGAATTACAGGGAGAAGGCATTGGGAGTATGTTGATCAAAGATGGCATGATGAGAGCGACTTCGCTTGGCTATCGACACGTCGTGGTCCTGGGTCACAAAGACTTTTACCCGCGATTCGGTTTCGTTCCTGCTTCTGAGCAAAACCTTTCTGGCCCATTTGATGCAGGAGATGCCTTCATGGTGAAAGAACTTAAAGAAGACGCGCTGAAAGAGATTAGCGGAGAAGTGGTTTATCCGAAAGCGTTTGGCGTGTAAAAACGGCATACAAAAAGCCGCCCCTGCGGCTCTTTGTTAAAAGTCAAAAATGGAATCTTCGTTCGCATCATCGTCTTTCATCGGTTTGGAAGACAGAGATTGTTGAACGGGAGCTGCCACCGGTTGTTGAAGCGGCCTGGCTGATGGGGCTATGGGCTTCGATCGACTGCTTCCTGATGCCTGAAGTAGCATGTCGCAATAGGTTTTAATGGCTATTAGCTCTTCCCGAATGCCGTCAACGTCGGCATCATTTTCTTCAACATTATACGTAAGCTGCTTCATTCGTGCATTCATTTGCTGAATCAGCTGATCAATTGGGATATCTTTCATTTCAGTTAACTCCTTTAGTGAAGGATCTTTTGTCCCTAGTGTACCAAACTACAAACCAAATGAAAAAAATTAAATGAGAAGGAGATTAAACAATGGATACTCTTCAAGAAGCTCTGAAATTTAATGAGGAATTTGTGAAAAACAAGGAGTATGTTCCTTTTGAAACCACTGGCCTTCCAGATAAAAAAATCGTCATTCTTTCCTGCATGGATACACGTCTTGTTGAACTTCTTCCACGCGCGATGAATTTAAAAAATGGTGATGTGAAAATTGTTAAAAACGCCGGCGCCGTTGTCAGTCACCCATTCGGAAGTATTATGCGCAGTATCGTCGTAGCGGTGTACGAACTTCAAGCTGAAGAAGTATGGGTTATTGGCCACCACGATTGTGGCATGGGGAAAGTCAATCCGGATGAGCTTCTTCATAAAATAGAAGATAGCGTCACAAAAGAAGTGGTTGCTTCCATGAAACACGTTGGAATCGATCTTCATTCTTGGCTCCAAGGATTTACCACTGTACAAGATGGCGTACGCGATAGCGTTTCGATGATTCAAAATCATCCTCTTCTTCCAAAAGATCTACCGGTTCATGGACTTGTGATTGATCCTGCGACTGGAAAACTAGATCAAGTAACAGAATAACATTAAAAGCGCGCTCCTCATTGAGGAGAGCGCTTTTTTTAGGCTATTTTGCCAACACATCAGCAAAAGCTTTTCCGTACTGTGGAAGATCCGGTGGCCGACGAGCAGATACGAGATGTCCGTCAACAACAACGGGTTCATCAATCCAAGTAGCCCCGGCATTTTCCATGTCATCACGGATTCCAGGCGTGCTCGTTACTTTCTTTCCTTCTAGCACTTTCGCAGAAATCAGCACCCATCCGGCGTGGCAAATCTGACCGATTGGTTTTTTGTTTTCTTCCATATGCTGGACCATTTTCAGCACTTCAGGGAAACGACGAATTTTGTCGGGCGCCCATCCACCCGGTACAAGAATCGCATCGTAATCAGCAGGATTAATGTCTTCATAAGCATAATCGGAAACGACTGGCACGCCGTATTTCCCAACATATTTTTCTCCTGCTTTTTCCCCAACGTAATGAACCGTTGCGCCTTCTTCAATTAAACGATAGTAAGGGTATGTGAGCTCGAGATCTTCAAATTCATGATGAACGAGACTAATGACTTTCTTATTTTCTAAACGCATCCTTCCACCTCCACTTCTTACCTTAACCCATTTTTCGTTCAAATCAAAACGAATCACCTATTTCAGGATAGAACTCCCTTTTGAAGCATGTATTTTCTAGTATGGTCCTGTCCGTATGGGAATACTAATAAGAAGGTAAAGGAGAGATAACCATGGATGTTGGTCTTTTACTGGAATATGGTTGGGTGCTTCTCGTATTAATCGGTCTTGAAGGGGTGCTAGCTGCAGATAACGCGCTCGTCATGGCCATTATGGTAAAGCACCTTGACCCACAAAAACGTAAAAAAGCGTTGTTTTATGGACTTGGCGGAGCCTTTGTTTTTCGCTTTGGATCTCTCTTTATCATTTCCTTTCTCGTCGATATTTGGCAGGTTCAGGCGATTGGGGCTATTTACCTGCTGTTTCTTAGTTTAAATCATCTAGTGAAGAAGTTTTTCCTTAGCGATCGTAAAGAAAGCAAAAAGGAAAAAGAGCCACAGCAAGGGGCTGGTTTTTGGACAACTGTTTTAAAAGTTGAGCTTGCTGATATTGCGTTTGCGGTCGATTCAATATTAGCCGCTGTTGCGTTAGCGCTAACGCTCCCGAATACAACATTACCGAAAATCGGGGGAATGGATGGCGGACAATTCCTTGTCATCCTAACAGGGGGAATCGTTGGGCTAATCATCATGCGTTTTGCAGCTAATTATTTTGTGAAGCTTCTCCATCGTAAGCCTGGTTTAGAAACGGCTGCATTCGTTATCGTTGGTTGGGTTGGGGTGAAGCTTGCCATTTACACTCTTGCGCATCCAAACCTCGGCATCCTGGCAGAAGATTTTCCGAAAGAACCTGCGTGGAAAATCACGTTCTGGGGCGTCCTTGTTGCCATTGCCCTTGGCGGGTGGTTTTTATCTTCAGAACGAAAGGAAACAGAACGAGAAGACGAGAACGAAGATATGCTTGAAGAGGAAAATGATGAAGCGAATGATTTTTCATAACGAAGAACAGGTGCCAATCAAGGCACCTGTTCTTCGTTATGCTTTCTGAAACTCTTCTTTCATCTCATTCATTCGCTTTTTATTAACGCCCATATCCGAATACCCAGTACGAGAGGCGGACCGAAAATGCACCACTTGGCTTGCGGTATCAATGTAAAATTCAATATCATCCACAAATTTAAACAGCTTTGACTTCTCCTCTGCTCGTAGATAGTGCGCTCCCTCTTCGACAATTTCTGTTCGTTTCCGATTCGTTAGTATCGTTTTTAATTTAGCGAGAGCCTCTTCAGCCGTACCTTTATACGGGATCGGGTCCATGCCGTGCTTTTCGTCATTGCTTTGACTCAATACGCAGTTTGGTTTATCTGGACAGGGAGCAAGCTTCCCTTCTTTTACACCTAATTGTTCTGAACTCACGTCAATCGCCTCCTGTTATCATGTTTCTATTCTTTCTATACCCTCTCATTCCTCCACTTGAACTTATTATGCCTGACAATGTGTGAAAAAAGCAGCACATTGATGTGCAAATTTCTCGTTTAGATCATTCATAAAGCGTGAATAGTACTTCTGTGATCAAAAAAAACAGGATTTTAATCTTTGAAGGAGGCAATATTGTGAGTAGACCAGTTGTACGTGAATATCAAAATGATGAGAAACTAAAAAGTGATATCGAGGAGCTAAGCAATATCGGCGTCTCAAAAGATGACATCTACGTCCTTTCCCATGATGACGACCGCACAGAGCGCGTTGCAGACGGCGTTGATGCAAACACGATCGGCAAAAAAGAAATGGGAATTAGCAGCCTGAAGAACGTCTTTAGTAAAAAAGGTGACGAACTGCGCAGCAAGATGCAGGAAATCGGATTCTCAAAAGAAGAATCTGAGCGTTATGAAGAAGAAATGGATAAAGGTAAGATTTTCATGTTTGTAACAGATACAGATAAAGTAACGAATTGGAAGTAAGGATTAAATAAATGATAGACTGACAAAGAGCCGTGGGGGGTCAGGTACGTACCTGACCCCCACTGATTTGACCCCCACTGCTTTAAAGTGCTGCACTAATGGAACGATTGTTTACTGCGACGCCATTTAGCCATTCCTTAAAATCGACCGTAATGACCTCGTCGCTACCTGCTATCACTGTTTTAAGTATTCCTTCCTTTGGCTTCATCATGACCGTATGAAGCGTACCAAACAGGTTGCCATAATCGTTGAAAAATACCGGGGAATCCGGATTTCTAAATTCATCAAACCAGTTCGCTAACTCAACGACAGTATGGCTTTCTAGATAGGTTAGTCTTTGAAGTGAGTTTTCAGTTGCTTTGAAGGTGTTAGAGACTTGAAAATGATTGGTGCAATACAGTGTTTTGCTACGTTTCACTTCGCTATCCAATGGGCCAGCTTCAACAATCGCTGATTGGCCTGAACGATCTGTTAAAGAGTAATTATACTCGTCAGCGTGGGGCAAAACGTTTATTAACGAAATGGCTTCTTCAACCGTTCGACATGTGTCGAGTACGATTCTGACTATGATTCCTGCCATTAATCCTTTTTGATGATAGCGTGTTGATACAAAATGGAGTCCTGCCGTAAGACCATGTTCATTCATCCCCTCATGTAGCCCGATTCCAAATAAACTATGACCACACGTTGCATAGCATTCGGAGGACTGTCTTAAAATGAATCTTCCATCATAATAGTCAGGACCAAAATCATAATTCCTCACATATCCTTCCTCTTTCATCACTGCTGTACAACCTAATCCTTCGAGTTTGGGCAAATCATACCCACTAAATAGAGAGAGCGCATCACTCGGCGTAATTCCTAATGGTTTACTTATTCCTTCGATTTCATCCAATAGATGTGGGGCAAAGCGTTGATAGACCGTTCGGGCTTTCTCGATATCAATCGGCTGAACAAAATGCTGACAACGCTTCTGTACGACTTTCATTTGTTGATGAGCACCCACGCCTTCACCGATCTCAAAGGAACAGCCACGATAAGACTCAATTGAGACTTTAAGCTCACTCACTCTTTTTCTCCTTATAAACTTTCAACAATTCTTCCACAGAAACTCCGTCAATCGTCATGCCTTCCATCTCTGACTTCTCAATCTTCACACCTTTTAGGTTACAATCAGTCAGCGTGCTTCCATGTAGGTCACATTTTTCAAAAAGAAGCGGCATGTGCTCCTCTCTTCGTCCGGCTGCGAGATGATCTTCAGGCGGCAATCCAATATTTCGAAAAACTGCCCCACCCATTTGCGCATCCTCAATTTTAAGATCACTCAGATCAATATCACGGAACGAAATCCCACTCATGTTCATATTTTTAAATGTTGCTTCCACCATGTAGGCATCCGAAAAGATGGACTGCGCTAAGTTCGAATTCAGGAAATTCGCGTTCGTTAACTCAACTTGATCAAATAATGCACTGCGAAGACGCAGTTCCTTGAATACTCTCCGCTCAAATTCTTCCCCAACATTTTGTTCTTTCAAATTTTTCTCAACCAACTCACTCATCTCCTTTTTCAACTTTGTTCTAGCTCTTCGAATCCGACTTTCAACGGCAGAGGTGGAGCAGGCTAACATGGAAGCAATTTCGTTCATGGAATAGCCGCCCATGTAGTAAAGAACAACAGAGGTTCGAGTTTCTTCCTTCAATTCGTACAGCGCTAGCCAAACAAGTTCGCTTGTTTCACTATCCCTCATCTCAAGCAGCTGATGCGTTTTTTCGTGAAAAGCACTCTCCATTACCTGCACCATTCGCTTACGCTTTCTTTTTAAATCTAAGCTTAAATTCCGCGCAATACTCGTTAACCAGCTCCCTACCTTCTCGGGATCTTCAAGGGTGTGTCGCTTTAAGTAGGATTTTATAAACGCTTCCTGCGCTACATCTTGGGCAAGATGGTAGTCCCCAAGAACGCTATAGGAAACGGCATAGAGCGCGTTCGAATACCTGTTTATCACCTCACGAAAACCTTCTTCTGTTTGCCACTCTAAAGTCGATTGCTTCAACCTGTCTCACCTCACAAGAGCTTTCACTGATATAGACGCTTCTCGCCCGCTCATTCCGTCAAGAAAACAAAAAAATTTCGTCTAAGTGGCGTTGTCTTTTGTAGAAGGACAAATGTATGCAATGGGGGTCAGAGAGGAGCCAGACCCCCCTCAAAAAAACTTGTTCTTCGCTCGTCTCTCACCGCATATATTTGTAGGGCAATAAAAATATTTCTTTCAAAGGGAGTGCTGATATGTTGGATCGAACATTGCTTTTCGTAGCCGCTATGATTGCTGGGTTTGCATTACTTCGTTTGTCTGAAGCAGATTCATTCCTCGAGAGTCTTAATCCGGTCTTCGAAGTTGTTGGCTTTCTAGCAGCGCTGCTATTTGCACTTGTCTTGATCTACAAAGGCATCATGGCTATCATACCTCGGAAAGTGTAAACGCTTTCCACTCCTGAAAGAAACGAAAAGCGGGATCGCTATGATCCCGCTTTTTGCGTTATTCTTTTGGTGCAATCATATCTTCTGGACGAACGATTTCATCGAACTGTTCCGCTGTCAGGAGGCCGCTCTCAAGAGCAGATTCGCGCAGCGTTGTGCCATCTTCATGTGCTTTTTTCGCGATTTTCGCCGCATTTTCATAACCGATATGCGGGTTCAATGCTGTAACAAGCATGAGGGAGTTTTTCAAGTAATCTTGAATCACTTCTTCGTTCGGCTCGATGCCGACTGCACAGTTATCGTTAAATGACTTCATGCCGTCTGCGAGCAAGCGAGAAGATTGAAGGAAGTTATAAATAATGACAGGTTTAAAGACGTTAAGCTCAAAGTTCCCCTGACTTGCTGAGAAACCAATTGTTGCGTCATTTCCCATCACTTGTGCCGCTACCATCGTAAGTGCCTCGCTCTGCGTAGGGTTAACTTTACCTGGCATGATCGAGCTTCCCGGCTCATTCGCAGGAATCGTCAGTTCACCAATGCCACAGCGTGGTCCACTCGCAAGCCAGCGCACATCATTTGCAATTTTCATAAGATCTGCCGCAAGCGCCTTTAACGTGCCATGGACGTGAACAATTTCATCATGGCTTGTGAGCGCGTGGAATTTATTTTGTGCAGATGCGAACGTCTTGTCCGTCATTTTGCTAATTTCTTCAGCGACCATGTCTCCGAACTTCGGATGAGCATTTAGCCCCGTTCCAACCGCTGTTCCACCAATCGCAAGTTCCTTCATGTATTTTACACTTTCAAGAAGCATATTCTCGCACTTCACAAGCATGCGATGCCAGCCGCTAATTTCCTGACCAAGCGTTAGTGGCGTTGCATCCTGAAGATGCGTACGTCCGATTTTAATAATATGTTCATTGTCCTGCATTTTTTGATAGAGGGTTTCCTTAAGCTCAATTAGAGCAGGGTAGAGGTGATCCTCAACAGAAAGAACCGCCGCAACATGCAGAGCTGTCGGGAATGTATCATTGGAAGATTGAGATTTGTTCACATCATCATTAGGATGAATACGCTCTTCACTTCCCTGTTCTTGTAAAAGTTCATTCGCACGAAATGCGAGCACTTCATTCATGTTCATATTAGACTGCGTGCCGCTTCCTGTCTGCCACACCACAAGTGGGAAGTGTTCGTTATGATCGCCGTTAATCACTTCGTCCGCTGCTTTCACAATGGCTTCCGCTTTTACATCTTCAAGCTTACCAAGACGCTGGTTTGCGAGCGCTGCGCTCTTTTTCAAAATCGCAAATGCTTTTACGACTTCAAGCGGCATTTGCTCATTGCCGATTTTGAAGTTCTGCTTGCTTCGCTGCGTTTGAGCACCCCACATTTTATCTGCTGGTACTTTGATTTCTCCAATTGTATCTCGTTCAATTCGATAATCCATTGTGATCCTCCTTCAGAGTATAAGCTAACAGGTTCCACTTCGATAAAAAGAAGAGAAGTCCTTTCTCTTCTTAATCATTCTTTTTATGACGACGCTTTCATCATAACACACTCTCCTTCTAGCGGGAATCAGGAGATTGCTCTATTTTTCCATAAAAAAACCGCTCCTGTTGGAGCGGTTCTCTAGGCATTTATATACTGTTTTTTCTGATCATCTAGCTTAATCATAAACTGTAGCGTAAGTAGCCCGATAAATAGACCCAGTCCAAATAGATCGGTTGATCCCTCTGGATAAATCAGCATGACACCTGCCGCTACGGCAGCAATTCGTTCAATAAGGTACGTACGGCGGTACCAGTAACCAATCATACCTGCGCCAATGCTAATCATACCCGTTAAGGATGTAAAAAGAACCCAAAGCAGACTTTGCCACGTTGTATCAATCATCATGAGCTCTGGTGAGAGGACAAAAATGTAGGGAATGATAAACGCGGCAATCGCAAGCTTGGCCGATTGTACCCCTGTTTTCAGAGGCTCACCACCAGACACACCAGCCGCCGCAAAGGCAGCGAGCGCAACTGGGGGCGTAATGTCAGCCACAATTCCGAAATAAAACACAAACATATGCGCAGAAAGTTCTGGCACGGATAGCACGATTAATGCTGGTGCCGCAATGGTTGAAGTAATGACATAGTTGGCGGTTGTCGGTGACCCCATCCCAAGAATTAAGGATGCAATCATGGTAAAGAAAAGCGTTAGCAGTAAATTTTCTCCGGAAAGAGAAACAAGACTATTGGCAAGCTTTAACCCAAGTCCCGTCAATGTTACAACACCAACAATCATCCCAGCAGCAGCTGTCGCAGCCGCAACACCAAGCGCCGTTCTCGCCCCATTTGCCAGAGCATCAATAAAGTCTCTAATGCCCATACGCGTCTCCTTATTGATCGCGCCGACGACAATCGCTGATAAAATGGCGTACAGCGCCGCACGGGTAACCGATGTCCCGGACATTAAAAAAAAGATAACGGCAACGATAGGAAATAAGAGATAAATTTTTGCCAGTACCGCTTTACGATTTGGCATCTCATCCTCTGTTAATCCACGTAAGCCAATTCGCTTTGCTTCAAAATGCGTCATAATCCAGATTCCGGTAAAGTAAAGAACGGCGGGGATCGCAGCGGCTTTGGCGATTTCCCAATACGTAATCCCTCCGATAAATTCCACCATCAAGAATGCAGCTGCGCCCATGATTGGTGGCATTAGCTGGCCTCCAGTGGAAGCGGCTGCTTCTACACCACCCGCAAATTCTTTTCGGTATCCAAGGCGCTTCATCATCGGAATGGTAAAGGAACCTGACGTCACGACGTTCGCAACTGAACTTCCGCTAATCGTTCCTTGAAGAGCACTTGAGAAGATCGCTACTTTTGCAGGACCACCCACGCGTTTCCCTGCAATCACAAGAGCGAGGTCATTGAAATACTGCCCAACCCCTGTTTTAACGAGAAAGGCTCCGAAGAGAAGGAAGAGAAAAATAAAGGTGGAAGACACCCCGAGTGGCGTTCCAAGAATCCCTTCTGTCGTGTAATACATCGAGCGAATAATTCGGTCAATACTTAACCCTCGGTGCTGTAAGAAGCCCGGCATGTAGGGACCAAGGTAAGCATAAAGCAAAAAGATCGATGTAATCACAGTAATCGGTAAGCCTACAACGCGACGAGTCGCTTCTAGTACAAGCAATATCGCCAGAAGACCAACAATTAAATCGAGCGTAGTTAACCGTCCCACTCTAAAAACTAATTCATCGAAGTTAAGCGGCCAGTACATTCCAACATAAACTCCGATTAGCGCAAGTAGTGCATCATACCAAGCGACTTGAAATTTACCCTTTGTTTTATCACGAAGCTTCTTTTTGGAAGCCGGAAATAAAAGAAAAATAAGTCCGAGGGCAAACGCTAAGTGAATGGAACGCTGCAGCTGGGCTGTAAAAACACCAAATATCGCCGTATACAGCTGAAAAACAGAAAATCCAACGAGCCCGGCAAGAGCGATCCATCCAATTATTCCTGTCAGCCTTCGATGGCCTGCTTCAGGATCAAATTTTGCCATTAATTCCTGCGTTTCTTCGTCTGTCATCTGCTCTTTGTCTTCCTTTGTTTTCGGAGGCTGATTTTTCTCACTCAAGTACGTTCACTCCTTTCATCCACTGCCATAAGCTAATGTTTTCTGATTCTAGATGGAGCCAGGACCCGGGTTCGATAATCCGACTTAATTCAATTTCTTTATCTTGCACAAGGAGTACGTGGTTCGCGACAACTTGTCCGGTCCTAAGGTCAATAAACGGGAATTTTCGGTTCATGTCCTTGATTTTATATCCATCCTTATCCTGCACAAAGCGCTCTCCTGCATCTGCATTAGAAGGCATGCCAATCGCAAAATTCTCATAAGCGAGCTCATACTGCACGATTTCACCTGACTCCGATACATAATAAGATTCCTGTACGGGGGTTTTGTGAACAGAATGCGTATAGCGAATGTCAAAGTTCGCTGCATCATCTTCGAATGGTACATAAGCAAGGACTTTTCCTGACTCCCCTTTCTCAAGTGCCACAACAGGAAAAAATGGATAAAGAAAAACAACTAAGATCAGGACAAGGGCAATTGACGTTTGATAAATGAACTGTTTTGTTGAATCAGAAGGTTTCATCGTAAGAAGACGCAGGCTTTTCACCTGCGTCCATCACATCCTTTTTTTGTAGATTCCTACTTACTCGACACCTTTTTCATCAAAGTATTTCTTTGCACCAGGGTGAAGATCAATACCTACACCATCAAGTGCAGAGTCTGCCGTAATGAACTCTCCTTTGGCATGGGTAATTTTATCAGAGTTATCAAAGATCGCTTTCGTTACTTGATACACATAATCTTCATCGAGATCAGAACGAGCCACAAGCATCGCTAGAACCGCCACGGTTTTAACGTCACTTTCAATTTTATACGTTCCACTTTTCACCGTATCTTCTGCATAGTAAGGATGCTCTTCAATGAGCTTATCAATTTTATCCTGTTCGATTGGAAGGATGCGAACTTGCTTTTGAGCAGAAAGTCCTTCTACCGCTCCTGTTGGCGTACCAGATGTAATGAAGGCCGCATCAATTGTGCCGTCCTGGATGCCTTCCGTAGATTCATCGAAGGCCAGGTGCTGTGCGTCAATATCATCCATCGTAATGTCATGAGCTGCGAGCACTTGCTCCGCATTCGCATATGTCCCACTCCCGGGAGCTCCAACCGATACTTTCTTTCCTTTTAATTCATCAACCGAAGCAATCCCGCTTTCCTCAAGCGTTACGATTTGAATCGTTTCAGGATATAGCGTTCCAATTGCCTGGATATTGTCCACTTTTCCATCTTCAAACATGAGCTCCCCATTTGTCGCATAAGCCGCTATGTCTGTTTGCGTAAACGCAATGTCCGCGTCTCCATCCTGGAGAATCTGCATGTTTTCTACGGAAGCACCAGAGGATTGTGCATTTGCACTTTCAATATCCGTTTCGTCTTGAATAATATTGGCTAGTTCCCCGCCAAGAGGAAAGTACGTTCCTCCTGTACCACCCGTTAATAAACTAAGTTCTGAAGGTGAGCCGTTCGCTTCTCCCCCTGATTCCGATCCTCCTCCACACGCACCGAGGATCATAGCCATCGATAACACGATGACGAATAAGCTAATTTTTTTCTTTCCCACGACTTTCGCCCCCTTCAATTATTAGAAAATTTCAAATTTACTATACCATATTGTTCCTGCAATTGGTACAGGCTGTTCAATTAGCTGTCAAAATACCCGAACTGTACTAATACAAAAAAAACCACGTTTTTACTTCATTCGCTTTTTTTCGACTAAGGCTCTTGGCCAAAATGCTGTCGAAAGAAAGCGAAATGTCGTAAAAACATGGATTTCAATTTGTGCATTTTTATCAAATTAGTTCGAGACTTCCCAGTTTTTTAGCG
Source organism: Guptibacillus spartinae (assembly GCF_028610625.1). GTDB lineage: Bacteria > Bacillota > Bacilli > Bacillales > Guptibacillaceae > Guptibacillus > Guptibacillus spartinae. The sequence continues at coordinate 20,709 of NZ_JAQQWU010000004.1, read as the reverse complement.
TTGCCTGTCGAATCATCGAGTCAGGCGTAAAAATAAATGTCCATGGTACAGCCGTGTTGGCTGGAACGGTGAGCTTGTGCGTAAAACGTTTCTCGGCTACGAGTACACGGTCTTCATAATAAGACAGCAAACGGTTTTCTAGGATCCAGTCATCCGTCCCATTAACGATGCACACTGAAGCAAGCAAATCATTTCGATGGTTGAAAGCAATTCGAACTGGAATAAACTGGATCTTACCTTCTTGAATCGGATTTTTTGCGTAGATCTCCTCATACATTTGACGATCACGTTCCGCAATCGTTCGATCCCATTTTTCCTCAAAGATCAGCGTCACGCTTATTCCCCCTGCTTTTGTACCTTTTTTCTTTCTGTTCTAAGATATAGAGATCATCAATCACATCATTTAAAGAAAGCAATTCAAAAATAACAATCATTTTCCCGGTAAAATGATGGCGCGGATCTGTCGTTTCATCTCTTATGTCGTCCAAGTCATGAAAGAGCTGATCAAGCTTTTCAATACTCTCTAGATGAGCTTTCGAGTTCTGTGTGGAAGGGTTATGAAACGCTTTTGAAATCGAACGCCCTGCTTCAATAATAATGCGATGGTCTTCTTGATCAATGGTGTTTTTCGTCTCGGTGAACAACATATTTCCAAGGTGATAAAGGATCTTTTGAAGGTATTCGAGCTTTTTAAGTACAACTGAGAAGCTACGTACTTCATTGATGCTGTGTCTGCGGTATTTCCATTCCTCACGCTGGTAAGCAATTAATTTATACGTTCGTTCCAGATCGCGACTGAGTCGCTGGTAAACGAGCGTTTGTTTTTTCGCATGAGGAAGATCAATGATAATCTGATCTAATAAATCACCAGCATTGCGGTACAGTCTCTTAACGCCTTGATTAATCATTGTATGAAATTTCGGTGGCATCACAAAGTAGTTCACAGCAGTTGAAACGACAATTCCGATTAACGTCGTACTAAGTCGTCCAACAAAAGAGGTCATGTAATCACCAGTTGTATCTGGAATCATCGCCACTGCCGTAAGGGTTGCGACGAGCATCCCGTCATCAAGACCAAGCTTATGACAGGCGATTAGCGTGAAGGTTGCGGCTAATGCATACGTGAAGGGCGATTGATGTAGAAAAGCTTCAAACAGCATCGCAAATCCGGCACCGATTGCCGCAGCAGGAAAGCGCACTAGTCCTTTTTTAATGGAATCAGATGCGGTCGGTTCAACCGTTACAATTGCCGTAATCACCGCAAAAAGGACAGGTAATCCAAGCGCATCACAAATCCAGGCGGTCAGAAACGCCGCCAGTCCTGTTTTTAAAATACGTCCACCAACAAATTTAAATACTTTATGCCTTATGTCTATCATTCGTATCAGTCCGTTTCTATTCCTTCATTATAACGTACACAGGGGGTTTACATGAACCCATTTTCCACTTATTGTTTACTTAATTCGGATAGAAGGAGCGGCAGTGATGAAACAGTATGCGGGTATTGACTTATCTGGTCCATCAAATACGAAGGATACTTCTTTAGCGATTTTTGAGGGGAGCGATACGCACCTTACGTTTGTTCAGCTATTGGAAGGCGTTACAGATGAAGAAATCTATGAACGTTTCCAAGATAAAAAGGAGACTTTCATCGGCATGGATGCGCCCCTATCATATCAGCCGGGTGGCGGGGATCGTCCTTCAGACCGTTCTCTTCGACGGCGTATTGTAAAAGCAGGAATGCGAAGTAGCTCAATTATGACACCCACGATGACGCGGATGGTGTATTTAACGTTAAGAGGTATTTCACTCTCGAGAGGTCTTGGTCACGCACATATCGTCGAGGTTCACCCTGGAGCAGCAATTGGTTTGCGTGCGCCACATTTGGAAGCTGTTCTCGGCTATAAAACAAATATGGAATTACGCGAGGAGCTCAAAACCTTTCTCGAGAGTGAGGGTGTGATCGGCATTCCAAACAAAGCACTTAAGTCTTCACACTCTTTTGATGCTTGTCTTGCTGCGTATGCCGCCTGGAAATGGCAGCAAGGAAAATCGAAGTTTCTCTATCAAGCGGAACCTCCGTTTCACCCCTTTGATTTGAGCTGTTAACACATAACCATACAAAAAAACCCTGCGTATTAGTTACGTAGGGTCTCATCAAAGACTTTTGGAACGACGTCGCGAACGACAATATAACATATCCCTATAAAAAATGCTGTAATTGCCATCGCAAATGAAGGAAACACATCCCATTCACGGTCCATGCTCCACCCACTGAGCATCGCTCCTGAAAACGTGCCAATCATATAGCAAAACGGAATCCACCATTTCATTTTGAATCATCACCTCAGAAATGATATACCCCGTTTCGACAATACCTGAACCTTTTTTAGAGCATTTCTTCAATATCTGTCTTTACATCAGCCGGTTCAGTTGTAGGTTCATAGCGTTTCACAACTTCCCCTTTTTGATTTACAAGAAATTTCGTAAAGTTCCATGGAATTTCGGCATGTTCAACGCCTGGCGCTTCCTTAGTTAAATACTTGTAAAGAGGATGAGCATTTTCACCATTTACATCAATTTTAGCGAACATTGGAAAACTGACACCATAATTGATCGAACAAAATTCCTCAATATCTTCCTTGGATCCAGGCTCCTGCTCACCAAACTGATTACAAGGAAAACCAAGAATTTCAAACGGCTTGTCTTCAAGTGACGTATATAATTCCTGAAGCCCTTCGTATTGCGGTGTTAATCCACATTTACTTGCCGTATTGACGATCAGAAGTACCTTTCCGCTATATTCTGAAAGCGGGATTTCTTTCCCTTGAAGCGTTTCTGCAGTGAATGAATGTACACTCATGTTATCCCTCCTAGTCATTGTCTCCCTTCACTTTTATCATAGTTCTGAATCAAGTGCTAGCATTTAGCGCGCTCGTGCAATGATGCCATTATGCACCTTGATATAGCCGTGTCTGACAATATCCATCCCGTTCTCATAGGCATAAAGCCCCATCTGACGGATATCCATCAGCTCTCGATACGTGTGGTTCATCATATCGGCCATGACGTGATAATAAAGACGTGACTTCATCTGGTTACGAGGCGTGGTCATAATCACATACCCATGATCCTTCACAAACTTTCGATGCCAGTCGAGTATCGCTGGCTTGTGCTCATCTGGAACATGCTCAAGCAAACCCACGCTCAAGACAATATCAAATTCTTTATGAAAATCGAGATCCCGGATATCTTTTACGAGATAGCTAATATTCATTTGATCTTTGTACCAAACTTTTGGTCCACCAGTTTGTGGATTTGTCCCAAGAAAAGGATACGTATTTGGAAAATGCCCAAAGCGATCCGTTTTACAGAACGCATCATAATCGACCATAACGACTTCTCCACCAGGATACATCGCATGAAGCTGCATGGCTTCATAACCTTCCGCCGCGCCCAGAAAGAGAATACGAGGATTTTTCACATCCAGCCCTTCAAAGAGAGCCCGCTTCCCTCTTGGATCCCAGATACCATCTTCAATGCGGTGCACATAGTTCCATAGTGACAGACGTACCATCTCCCCCAGTCCATGCTTCACATCACGTATATGAAAGCCTTTAAAACTATCTTTTAGTGAAGACTTCACTCGCTGTTGTTCCGCTGGTACGTCCTGCATAAAGAGCTGATGAAACGAACGGTTAAAGTACTCCCACGACGTTTTGACAGGCATGTCCTGCTGATGCTCCGCTTCCCAGTCCCGTCGTTCTTTCGCAAGCTTCTTTACTTCAAACGGCCTTCCGACTTGTTTCCACGAAAGCGCTGACCAGTCACTCACAACATTCGCATTCACAAAACGATCCATCTGTTCATTTCGAGGGTTTCTTAAATCAACACGATAGCTTGGCATTAGCGCAGTATACTCAAAATCCTGTTCAGTGAAAGGGTGTTCAGGCGTTATTGAAGCAAGTTCCAATTACGTCACTCCCCAGTTTTTGTTTATTTTCTCATGATAACGCTTACATTACAAATGTTTTTCCGAATAATCAGACGTATTTTTTTTAGGGAAATCAACCATTCTGGTGATATAATGAAAAGATTAACAAAAGCAGGAGTTGGAAAAGAATGAAGATTGTTGTTAGTACGTTAAATGCGAAGTTTATTCATACTTGTCTCGCATTACGTTATTTAAAAGCCTCCGCTGCCCCTGACTATGAGATCAAGATGGCAGAATATACGATTAAAGATCCAGTTATGAATATTGTAAGTGACCTACACAGCATGAAAGCTGATGTGATTGGCTTTAGCTGCTACATCTGGAACATTGAAGAAACCATTCCCGTTATCGAAATGTTAAAAAAAGTAAACCCATCCCTCAGAATTGTACTTGGGGGACCAGAAGTGTCATATGATGTGTATGAGTGGCTCGACCGCATTCCACAGGCTGACTACATTGTAATGGGAGAAGGAGAGCATACATTTAAAGAGCTTCTTCATTCCATTGAAACAGGCGAATCTGTAGAGGATGTCAAAGGCATTGCATACCGAAAAGGTGGGGAAAACCACATCAATCCACCAGCACCGAAGCTGAGCTTAAGCGACATTCCATCCCCGTTTCGTTTTGAGGAAGATCGGGCTGATCTTGGTCGCCGTGTGACTTATGTTGAAACGAGTCGAGGCTGTCCTTATTCCTGCCAGTTCTGCCTCTCTTCTATCGAAGTTGGCGTAAGGTATTTTCCAGCAGAGCGAATGAAGGATGAGCTCCGTTACTTGATGGACAATGGTGCAAAAACGATTAAATTCGTCGATCGAACGTTTAACATTCGACGCAATTATGCCATTGATATGTTCCAATTCCTAATTGATGAGCATCGCCCTGGTTGCGTTTTTCAATTTGAAATTACTGCGGACATCATGCGCCCGGAAGTGCTTGAGTTTCTGAATCGCGAAGCACCACCAGGTCTTTTCCGCTTTGAAATTGGGATACAGTCAACGAACGATGCAACAAATGAGCTCGTGATGCGTAAACAAAATTACGAAAAGCTCGCCCGAACGGTGACAATGGTAAAAGACGGTGGAAAAATTGATCAGCATCTCGATTTAATAGCCGGGCTTCCTGAAGAAGATTATGCGTCGTTCCGCAAAACGTTTAACGACGTTTTCTCGTTTCGTCCCGAAGAGCTGCAGCTCGGTTTTCTAAAAATGCTTCGCGGAACCGGGGTAAGGCTAAGTGCGGAAAAGCATGGCTATCTGTACATGGACAATGCTCCTTATGAAATTCTCGGCAATAACGTGCTTTCATTTGATGACGTTATTCGCATTAAACAGGTAGAAGATGTGCTCGAAAAATACTGGAATGATCACCGAATGGATCCAACAATTGAGTATCTCGTAACAGAAGTGTTTCCATCGCCATTTGATTTCTTCCAGGCTTTCGGTAGCTATTGGGAAGGCAAAGGATGGTCACGCATCGGCCATCAGCTTGAAGATCTTTTCAGTCGTCTCGCTGATTTTATTAAAATACATGCGCCTGATCACCATGCACGTGTATCCACACTTATGAAAATCGACTATTTAGCAAAGTCAAAGAAAAAACCACGGACGGTTTGGTGGAGCGATCGCTTAGACAAAGAAAAAGAAGGAACGCTTTTAAAATTGATCAACGAACAGCCTGATTTGCTTGGGGAGGACTATCAATCCTTACAGTTATCAGAACGAGAACTTCATAAACATACTGTCATAGAACTGTTACCAGACGCTGAAAACGGTCAGGCTGCGCAAACCCTTTTACTCGTTTACTATCATCCTAAAACAAATGAGCGTCACCTCTTTCATGGCCAACTTCCTTCAGAAACGTCTGTTGCGATGTAAGAATAGTTGAAGGCATTTCGATGGACGCGAAATGCCTTTTCTAATGAGCGGATTCATTATTTAGAGGATTTTGTGTCTTCAAGACGAATAGGATAATTAACCAATACCGGAGGATAGGCCGGTAACCTATGGAGGGATAGCATGAGATTATTAGAAATGGATGCCCTGTCCCTGTCGAAGAAGATTTCCAACCGAGAAATTTCATCGTACCATGCCGTTCGAACGTACATGAATCATTTGAATGCAATTAATCCTGTCCTGAATTGCCTTGTCGAAGATCGTTTTAACGAAGCGATTGAAGAAGCGAGAAAAGCCGATTATACCCTTACGACTGGAGATGCAAAAGGTCGATTGTTCGGTGTTCCAATTAGTGTGAAAGAGTGTTTTCATGTGACAAACATGAAAACAACCGGAGGACTGAGTTACCGCGCGTCTACACGGGAAAAAGAAGATGCTGAAGTAGTGAGACGCCTTCGTGCAGAAGGGGCCATTATACTCGGCAAAACCAATACACCAGCCCTTTGTTTTTGTCAGGAAACCGATAATAAGCATTATGGTAGAACGAACAATCCTTGGGATGTCACAAGAACCTCCGGGGGATCAAGTGGAGGTGAAGGGGCTTTAATTGCTTCAGGTGGTGCTGCTGTAGGCCTTGGAGCTGATATTGGCGGCTCCATTCGCTTCCCTTCTCATTTTAATGGCATTGTCGGCTTTAAATCTGGTAATCGACAGGTGTCACAAGAGGGAAATTTCCCTTACGTCGATAAGCCGGAGCAAGAACGTATGCTAGGCATTGGCGCGATGAGTAAGACTGTTCAGGATGCGCGGTTAATGAACGAGATTATCGCTCATGAGCCGCCTTCCGCACGAAAGCTGGATGATTTCAAACTCGTCTATCCCGTCCCTCATCATCGCTATCCGATAAACCGAGAAACCTTTCAACTGATCGCAGGGATAAGAGACGCGTTTGATGGAGAGCTTGGTGAAGAACAGGCGAATCCTCCTTTTTTTGAAGAAGCCGCCCTTATGTGGCAACAAATGATGTCGGTTGATGGCGGAGCTGATATGGCAAAACTCATGTCAGACAATGAGAAAGCGAGTCCTCTCGGAGAATATATGAAAGAGAAGCTCTTCCGAAGTTCAGATGTTCATCCTTATCTCTCCTGGGCTCTCATCGGCACACGACTTTTTAAACCGAATCAAAAACAAATCAAGCAACTTCACGCTTCACTAAAACGTGGAGATGAAATGTTAGACGACTACCTGGATGACCGTATTTTAATTCTGCCTGTTTATCATTCTCCAGCCCCGCGGCATGGCGAACTATATCAAGAGCTGTTCTCGATTCGGAAAACGTTCTTAAACTATATGCCATACATTGCCTATGCCAATGTGTGGGGACTTCCTTCTCTGACCATTCCAATTGGAACGAGTAAGGAAGGCCTTCCAATTGGTGTCCAGCTCGTTAGCCGGGTTGGTCATGAAGAAGCACTCTTTCAACTAGGTGAACAGATTGAGCAGCGAATCGGTGGTTATCAGCGCTGTCTTCAACATGATGTTAAAAACGAAAAAGTTGAGGTAGAACTCGTCTAAGCTAACAGGAGGATTGACTACGAATTGTTTACGAATCAACATACGAAGCCCTATCTCGCGATTATGATCGCCATTCTATTTATTTCAACCTCCGCTGTCATTGTTAAGCTCGCTTCAGCACCCGCTGCGGTCATTGCGATGTACCGTCTTGCGTTTGCAATTCTTATTATGGTACCGATTGTTATTCGAAATTATCGCGGTTCCTTTAGGCACATCAAAAAGTCAGATTGGGGATTTGGTAGTCTTGCAGGCATCAGTCTTGCGTTTCACTTTATTCTCTGGTTTGAGTCACTTAATTACACTTCTGTTGCGAGCTCAGTCGTTCTCGTTACACTGCAACCGCTCTTTGCTTTCATTGGCACTTACTTATTCTTTAAAGAAAAGCTCACCCTTCTAGCAATAGCTGGAGGGGTGACAGCCGTTGCAGGATCGATCGTGATTAGCTGGGGGGATTTTCGCATTAGTGGTATGGCTTTATGGGGAGACCTTCTGGCCCTTACTGCCTGTGCCATGGTTACCGGCTATCTTCTCTTTGGACAAAACATTCGCAAGCGATTGGATCTGATCCCCTATACCTTTATCGTTTACGGAATCGCAGCGCTAACGCTTGTGATCTATAACCTTGTTCTTCGCTATCCTTTCTTTTCCTACCCGGGGTCAGACTGGGGATATTTCCTTTTACTCGCCATTTTCCCTACGTTGCTCGGACATTCCCTCCTTAATTGGGCGGTAAAGTGGGTGAGCGTGAATGTGATTTCGATGAGTATTCTGTTTGAACCAATTGGGGCTAGTATTCTCGCATACTTTATCCTTGGCGAGACGTTACATGTGATGCAGTGGATCGGCGGCGGAGTTATCATTACGGGGCTTTATCTCTTTATCCGAAGCTACGCATACAAAAGAAAACCAAAAAACAGCGAGGCGCACCCTTAAGGGTGCGCCTCGCTGTTTCGACATCATTCGATTTAAACCGGGTGGTGCCTGTCACCCGCGAGCTTTTGGACACGTTTTACAGCACGCGCCGCCTTCAGAGACTTGATCATATAAGCAGCACGTGCGACGGAACCGGATTGCCCCTGCTTCTCGCTCCACTTTGTCTGAGTAATACGGCATAAACGGGTTTGCCCCGCAAGTAAAGCTTGTGCAGTTAAACTCTCTGAGTAAGTAATGAAAGTCTTCTTTCGCTCGACTCACTTGCTCCGCATTTCCTTCGGTAGGAATAAGGGTTTCATAGACCCAAAAAAGGTAGATTGCCGCGTTCTCCCATAGTATCGCTGCAGATAGTTTCGTAGCTTTTACCATTGTCTCCACGAAAGGGGCAAGGTTTTCATTAATGAGCTTATTCGCAAGTTCTGCTCTCGTGGCCTCACGATCCTGCTTGTTTTTCATATACGAATTCGGCGTTATTAATTGCATCATGAAGGGGGCTGCCTGCGTATTTAGATCGATCTCAAGTTCGTCAGGTCCTGCAAGAACCGGTTTCTCCCACATCGTAAACGCATATAAGATCGGTGCTAATGTCATAAAACCATATCGCTTCATAAACTGGGACCCTGCGACGATGACCGATGGAAAATGTCCTTCCGAAACTAGTCGTTCAAGTACTCCTTTTAATTGATCCGGATCCAGAAGTTGTTGAACAGTATACTCGCCTTTTCCAGCAAGGGTAAGGCGAAGCTGCTCCAGTTTTTCTTTCTCCTTTTCGTTAAACATCCTTTGTTCCTGCAAGATGTACCCTCCTCCCTTTGCCATGCGGGACACATAGTGGCGTCCCAAATAGCGGATCTTGGATAATATCACACTGAAGGCCAAATACACGCTCTACTAGTTCAACATTGACAATGTCTTCAGGTTTCCCTTGATCGTAAATGCCTTTATCTTTTACAGCAATAACATGATCGGCATAGCGGCAGGCCAGATTTAAATCGTGCAGAACCATTAAAATGGTCCGGTTATCTTCTTTATTTAATTCAAAAAGGAGATCGAGCACCTCCACTTGATGCGCAAGATCCAAATAGGTTGTCGGCTCATCTAGTAATATAATGTCCGTATCCTGAGCAAGGGTAAGCGCAATCCATGCACGTTGGCGCTGACCTCCTGAAAGGGAGTCAACATTTCTCTCAGCATATTCTTCCATGTGCGTTGCCTTAAGCGCTTTTTGCACGGCAATTTCATCGTCCTCTGACCACTGACTAAACCACGATTGATACGGGTAGCGTCCCTGTTTAACAAGCTGCAGCACCGTGAGGCCTTCAGGAGCGACAGGAGATTGAGGTAGAATGGCCATTTTCCGAGCGATTTCTTTCGTTGGCTTATTCGAAATCGCCTCTCCGTCTAATACAATACCACCTGAATGTGGCTTTAATAGACGGGCAAGGCTTCGTAAAAGTGTTGACTTGCCACAGCCGTTGCCACCGATTAGGACACTCATCTCTCCTTTTGGAATAAGTAAGTTCAGCTGATCGATGACCGTTTGTTCTCCATATCCAAGCGTTAGGTCTTTCGTTTGCAGTGCATACATGTCGCCAACTCCTTATTTGTTTCTTGAGCGATACAATAAATAGATAAAATACGGAGCACCAATCGCTGCCGTAAACACACCTGCCGGAACTTCAAGCGGTGAAAAAACCGTACGTCCAATTAAGTCCGCAACCATGACGAGCATGCTGCCGACAAGAGCAGAGACGGGAACAAGTACACCAAAAGAAGAACCTACTAATTTCCTTGCAATATGAGGAGCCATTAATCCAACAAAGCCAACTCCCCCGGCGAATGCGACAGCGCCTCCTGCAAGGGCCGTACTAATTAAAAGCAGCACGATGCGGTCTTTTAAAAGCATAGCCCCTGCTCCTCTTGCAACATCATCCCCAAGCTCTTGTAAATTCACTCTTCTCGAGTAAACCATCAGCACGATCAGTAAGATCACTACCCACGGCAAAAGCGTCAACACGTCCTGTCCATTCGTGCCGTGAACACTTCCTGTAATCCATATGTTTGCTTCAGATGCTCGATAAATTGGGCCTACAATCATTAAGAGTGTCGTTAGCGCCTGCAGCAAAGCCGTTAAGCCAATTCCAATCAGCACTAACCGAATCGGAGAAATCCCATTTTTCCAGGATAAAATAAACACAAGAAACCCTGCCAAAACGGCTCCAGCAAACGACGCAAGCGGCATCCACTGAATGCGGACGGTTAGGGCATTCGCCTTATCACTAAATACCGTTAAAAAGCCAATTGTCGCTAGAGCACCACCCCACGTTATCCCTAAAATATCAGGTGATGCCAGCGGGTTTCGTATCATTCCCTGCAGAATCGCTCCTGAAACAGCGAGGGCTGCACCTGCTAACACCGCCATGGCAATTCGCGGGAAGCGAAACTGCTTCACAACCAGCTCATTCATCTCATCACCGTAGCCGAATAGCGCCTTTACCACTTGATCAGGCGTCATAAAAATCTCACCTAGACCAATGCTAAGAAGCGCGGTTAAAAGAACCGCCCCAATAAGACCAACGATTACCCAAAGCGCACGGCGATCAAGTAAAAAAGAAATAGCTTTCATTCGAAAGGAAGTATATTTCGTCATAGCTGTTTAAACTCCCTTCGAGCAATGTAAATAAAGAACGGCGTTCCAATGACAGCGGTTAATACCCCAACAGGCGCTTCGAGCGGCATGATGACATAGCGGGCCGCAATATCTGCCGATAGGAGCAGGATAGCCCCTAGTATCGCGCTATATGGTATCACCCAGCGATAATCTGGGCCCGTAAAGTAGCGAGCTACATGGGGAACCACTATGCCAATAAAACCAATTGGACCAGCAACCGCCACCGAGCCACCGGCAAGAAAAACAATCAATAGTGCAGCGCCAGCTTTCACAAGAAGTGTACGTTGACCAAGGCCTTTGGCGACGTCTTCTCCTATGACAAGCGTATTAATTTTCCTGCTAATCAGAAGCGCCCCGACTAAACCGACGCCAATATACGGAAGCACTGCGTAGAGCATGGCGAGACTGCGGCCTTCAATCGACCCAGCAAGCCAGAAAAGGACATCTTCTAGCGCCTTCTCATTTAACACAAGCATTCCTTGCGTTAACGAGGAAAACATCGCTGCCATCGCTGCACCGGCAAGTGTGAGCTTCATCGGCGTCAGCCCTTCTCTTCCAAGTGAACCGAGGACGTATACAAGGATTGATGCAAGTGCCGCTCCAAGAAACGCTAACCAGCTAAAAGTGACAAGTGAAGATACCGAAAAAAACGTCACTGCGATCACAATCACAAAGCTCGCCCCTGCATTTACGCCCAAAATCGACGGTGAGGCGAGAGGATTTCGCGTAATCGCCTGCATCAGTGCACCAGCGACAGCGAGACTCGCCCCAACAGCCGCGCCAATTAGCGCGCGCGGAACCCGGTTTTCAATAATAATAATATGAGCATTACTTCCATCATATTGTGTAAACGCCCGCCATGCTGTTGCCCATGTAATACTCGTTAGCCCATACACAACGCTCGCTACCATTAACATCATAACGAGAAGCAGCCCAATCACGATTCCAAACCATTTTCTATTCAATGAATGTAATTTATGCGTCATAAAGGTTAATCCCTTTCCTAATCATCCTTTTTAAGTGTAAAAAAAGAATGAAAACGTGTCAATGATTTTGAGAATCAATCTCATTTAATGGTTGACTCTTGTGTGACAATTCAGTATGATTACATCGTAAATGAAAACGATTATCACTAACAGGGAGGGTTTACATATGATTAAAAAAAGCTGGCTTATCATTTGCCTAGCAGCATTCATGATTCTAGCTGCTTGCGGAACGAGCGGAAATAACGGAAACAGCGGCTCAGATGATAAACAAGAAGAGGAAGGTACTCGTACAGTAACCCATGCCATGGGAGAAACGGAAGTACCAGAAAATCCTGAAAAAGTTGTCATCTTAACAAACGAAGGAACAGAAGCATTACTTGCCATGGATGTAACACCGGTTGGTGCTGTGCAGTCCTGGCTCGGGGATCCTTGGTATGACCATATTTCAGACGACATGAAAGATGTTGAAGTGGTTGGAACGGAAAGTGAAGTGAATCTTGAAGCGGTTGCCGCTCTAAAACCTGACCTCATTATCGGAAATAAGCTTCGTCAGGAAGATATTTATGATCAGCTTAGCGCGATCGCTCCAACGGTTTATTCTGAAACGTTAAAAGGCGACTGGCAGGAAAACTTCGAATTTTATGCGAAGGCACTAAACAAAGAAGATAAAGGCGAAGAAGTAATGAATGCTTATAGTGATCGCATTGATTCCATGAGCGAAGAGCTTGGTGATCAGCTGGACAAGAAGGTTTCCGTTGTACGTTTCCTAGCGGGCCAAACGAGAATTTACTACAAAGATTCTTTCTCAGGAGTTATTCTTGAGCAGCTCGGCTTCGACCGTCCAGAGTCCCAGCAGAAAGATGACTTTGCAGCAGAAGTAACCAAAGAACGCATCCCCGAAATGGATGGCGACGTCCTCTTCTACTTCACGTATGAAGCTGGAGACGGTGAAGCAAATTCCACTGCTGAAGATTGGACGAATGATCCGCTTTGGAACAATTTACAGGTTGTAAAAGACGGAAATGTCCATGAAGTAAGTGACGCCATTTGGAATACATCCGGCGGCGTTTTATCAGCCAATTTAATGCTTGATGATATTAAGAAAGTCTTCTTAAGTGAATAAGATGTTGGAAAAGCTCGGCTAACGCCGGGCTTTTTTGCTTATCTTTACACGAATAAGGGAAATAGAGTAGAAGGAGATTTTCTTTTCATAAGAAAGTGGCAAGAAGACAGGTTCTGATCAGGTATACTAATAGAAAGACACATAAGGAGGGGATCAATCGATGCCAAATGTCTGGACACATATTTTATTCGGTGAAGAAGCTGCGATGGAAGCCGGCATATGGAACACGATCAAAGGTGACCTGCCTTTTTTTCGACTTGGTGCACAGGGACCTGACCCTTTCTTTTATCATCATTTCTGGCCGTGGAAAAAGAATAAGCCGGTTCAAGAAGTAGGATCTGTACTCCATCAAGATCATTGCGGCCCATTCCTCATGGAAATGATTGAATATGGAAAACAAGACGATCCGATGCTTCGCGCCTATATCCTTGGGTTCGTCACGCACCATATCCTTGATCGAAACACCCATCCCTATATTCACTACCGTTCCGGACTTGAGGGCAATCGTCATCAGCAATTAGAAATCATCATCGATACCATTTTAATGAAAGAATATAAAGATGTGGAAACGTGGAAAACCCCCGTCTATGCCGAAATTCAAATTGGAAAATCGCTTTATCCCCCCATTGAACTCATGCTCTATGAATTGATTCAGTCGTTCTATCCAGAGACGGCTGAACGCATGCCCGAGGACTTTATCAATCAATCTTATCGTGATATGGTGCTTGCGCTCAAAATTTTATTCGATCCGCACGGATGGAAGAATCAGCTTTTAAAAAAACAAGTCTCTTCCTTTTCCTATCGCAAACAAATCGGCGATGAAGATTATTTAAATAGAGAAGGCACAACATGGATTCACCCCGCTATTAAAGACGAGGAATCAACTGCGACTTTTGAGGAGCTGCTTGAACAAGCGGAAGAAGAAGCAACCACGATCCTGCCTCTGATTCATGACTACTGGCATAACGAAGAAAATTGTATTACTGAACTAAAAACACAAATTGGCAACCGCTCCTATGACACAGGAAAAGATTGCACACTTCCTCTTGAACTAAAGCATTTCGATCCAATTGTGTAAGGGTTTTCATCATATAAATAGGCTCATAGCAGATGGATATACTGCTCTGAGCCTCATTTTAGGCCTGGGTACTAACTATTACGTTCGAAAATCGTGGAATTCCGCGATTTTCTTGATAATTCCGCGAATTTATCATGATTTCCTCGATTCCATCAATACCTTCCCTACACATCCACACCTTCATTCGCCATCACCACTTTCGCCTGCTCTTTCCCTTGATCAATGTTTACTTTGCTAAGTAAATAGATGCCCGCTAAGAAAAAGACGACGAGCGAAACGATACCGAGACGGCTTGATCCGGTTACTTGACCCACAAAGGCGAAGAGAAACGGCCCAAAAATTGCTGAAAACTTGGCTGAAATGCCGTAGAAACCGTAAAACTCTGCGTGTCTGTGATCGGGCACCATGCTTCCAAAGATCGATCGACTTAAGGCTTGAGCGCCACCCTGAACAAAACCAACGAGAATGGCCAGTAGATAGAAATGGGTAGCCGTTGTCATAAAATAACCGAGAAGGACGATTCCAACATAAATCCATAGTGCAAGCATCAGCGCTCGCTTTGGTCGGATTTTTTTCGCTAGGTAACCAAACAAAAATGCAAACGGAATCCCGACAAATTGCGTAATGAGGAGTGCGGCGATTAGATCATTCGCATCAATTCCGATATCTCTCCCATAAATTGTTGCCATTTTAATGATGGTAGAAATGCCATCGTTAAATAACCAGAAGGCGATAAGGAACAGAAGAAGCTGCTTGTATTGGTTTAGCTCCTTGAAGGTTGTGCGAAGCCTCTTAAACCCGATCGCTGCGTATGACCCGCTTAATTTTGGCTGGGGATGCGACACTTCTTTCACGTTTTTGAACATTGGAATTGAGAAAACAAACCACCATACGCCGACGCTTGCGAATGATAATTGTGTCGCAACAAGCGTGTTCGGAAGGAAAAACCAGGTAGGATTCAGAATCATCATCAGATTCACCAGAAGAAGTAGTCCGCCACCAATATAACCAAACGCATAGCCCCGTGCTGAAATGCGATCGATTTCTTCTCCTTTTGCAATTTCCGGCAAGAAGGCATCGTAAAAGACGTTGCTACCCGAGAAACCGATGGTTCCGAAGATTAATAGAATCGAAGCAAAAAGATAGCCACCCTCTCCAACAAACGCCATTAACAGACTTGCCATCATGCCCATATAAGCAAAAAAGCGCAGAAATGTTTTTTTCGAATTGGAGTAATCGGCTATTGCGCCAAGAACTGGGGCTAGAATGGCGACGATCAAAACAGCAATGGATTGGGAATAGCCCCAATAAGAAGTAGCAAGACTTCGATCAATATTTTTAGCAGCAACATCATAGTAAAAAACAGGTAGAACAGCCGCCATCATCGTTGTTGCGAATGCAGAGTTTGCAAAGTCATACATCATCCAGCTACGAATCTCTTTTTTCCTCATCTTTTTGCCCCCATGAAGTTCGTTTTCTTTCAGCATAGCAGGTCTTAACGCATCATTCCGCTGACTGGAAGATTCTTCATTAACCTTTTACAACGTGCACACTTGCCACACATTCTTGCTGCGAGTACACTAGCGGTAGAGTGATGAAACGGAGGTCGTCCTATGGACCAAAATGACATTCAAAATAAAGTAATCGAAAACTATCAGCGTGATGAAAACATGATGATTCTTGTATTTGCCCAGTGGTGCGTGAACAATGACCTGAATCCTGAGACGCTATACGAGAAAGCTTATCCAGATCAAATCCATAACCCTGCACTGAAACAAAGCATCGAACTCGTTGTACCGAAAGAGGAATCAGAGCATATTCCAGATCAAACGGTCATCGGCGTTCTTTCCCTATTTGGAAATGATGATCTTGCTTTTGTCGTATCAGAAGAAGTTGAAAAACGTTCAAAAAAAGAGAAATGATCGTTTTATAGAGTTTATTCGATAGAAGATGGAAACTTCCCTTTTATCATTAGCGAAGACCCGGGGCTAGCGCCCCGGGTCTTCGTTTAGTTTGCGTCGCGAAATAACTTCACAAGCGCCTGCGTACCGCTATCTTCTTCTCCGCGCTCAGCAAGATCTTCATATAACTGCTTCGAAAGCTCAAGTCCTGGCGTTAGCATCCCCATTTGTTTGGCGGACTCAAGAGCAATCGTCATATCCTTAATAAAATGTTTCACATAAAATCCTGGCTCAAAGCGATTCGAAATCATTCTTGGCGCTAAATTGCTTAGCGACCAGCTTCCAGCAGCACCAAATTCAATGCTCTCTAGGACCGTAGTCGGGTTCAATCCAGCTTTTTCGGCATAAACGATCGCTTCTGAAACACCAATCATGTTGCTTGCAATGGCAATTTGGTTACACATTTTCGTATGCTGACCCGCTCCAGCCGGTCCTTGAAGCACGATATTTTGTCCCATCACTTCAAAGATAGGCTGAACTTTTTCAAAGACTTCTAATTCGCCACCGACCATAATCGATAGCTTGCCTTCTTTGGCACCCACGTCTCCTCCCGATACAGGGGCATCTAGCGCATATAGCTGCTTTGATAAAGCATACTGATAGATTTCTTCCGCTAGCGCTGGGCTTGAGGTTGTCATATCAATTAAAATCGAATGGGCTCGTGCGTGTTCGAGCAGTCCATTCTCGCCTATGTAAACCTCTTCCACATCTTTCGGATAGCCGACCATGGTGAGAATGACGTCAGCGTTTGCTGCCACATCCTTCACTTCGTCGTACCATTCTGCCCCTTCTTGAATAAGTGCTTCAGCTTTCCTTTTCGTTCGTGTCGAAATAAGCGTACGATACCCGGCGTTAATCAAGTTTCGCACCATGCTTTCTCCCATAACACCGATTCCAATAAATCCTAGTACTGGCTTCTTCTCCATATCAATCGCCTCTCTTCCCAGAATTTCCTTTTCTATCCCTTCTCTTCATCGTACACTAAAAGAGAGGTGAAATCCTAATGAAAACAAGTAGTTTTGCTGGTCTATTTCTTTGGATCGCGTTCGTTGTGACAAAATTAATCACAACGCCGATCGATACCCTTCAGTATGTCATGATTTTATTAATGTTCGCTTACCTGGTACTCGTACCGTTGACACTAAATCTTGTAACGCAAAATAAGAATGCTTTCTTCCGATATGCTACTCGTTTACAGCTTATGTCAGCGGTGCTAGCGGGCATTTCCTTCTTTCTCGAACAAGGAACCATCGCGGTATTGTTAGCTGTTCCATGGTTTCTCACGACCATTTTAATTGCTCTATACGGTCTAACCCGCCTCTTACAAACGTGGAAAAAAAGCACGGTTTTCGATGTCTTAATTCAACTTGGATTAATGTATATTAGCATCGGTGGCCTCTGGCTCGTTTTGCATCGATCGGGAATGCAAATTTTACATTTTAGCGACGTCATTGTGCTCCTTACATCCATTCATTTTCATTATGCTGCATTTATTACACCAATCACGATGGCGTTTATCGGAAAACGTCTGCTTGCAAAAGTGCCAGCGTTGAAGTCCTGGTTTAAACTGATCGCCATTCTTGTCTTATTTGGACCTCCATTTATCGCAACTGGCATTACACTATCGGATTCATTACCCGTCCTTGAGTTTATTTCAGTCGTTGAATTTGTGACGCCGCTCATTGTCTTTTCTATTCTTTGTCTTGTTTACTTCGTCCCAACTCTTGAGTATTCGGTACAAATGCTGTTATCGATTTCTTTTGCCTCTCTCCTATTTTCAATGAGCTCTGCGATGATCTATGGTTTTGCTCACATTAACGAAACCGTCATCCTCGGCATTCCTTTAATGGTCTTTTTTCATGGGTTTATTAATACATTTGGCTTCTCACTCTTTGGGTTACTTGGCGTAACAGCAATGCAGGAGACGAAACAAGTAAAAAAAACCAGCCTCTCCATGTGAGAAGCTGGTTTTACGCCTATTTTATATTTTTTAAGGCGCCTGCAACCTTTGCTACGCGCGCACCAAGTCGGGAAGCCATCGTTAATTCAGCTTCAACTGGCGTTCGGGAGCCATCGGCTCCGGCAAGAGTTGAAGCTGCATAAGGAGAGCCTCCAATTCCATCTGTTGTGAGCTGCTCTGGATTTTCACCGTAGGGCAGTCCAACATAGATCAAACCAAAGTGCATGAGCGGCACAAACGTTGTAAGTGCGGTCGTCTCTTGTCCCCCATGAATCGAAGCGGTACTTGTCACCACCGCCGTCGCTTTTCCTTCTAATTCACCATTCATCCAAAGTGATCCCGCCGAATCAAGGTATTGTTTCATTTGAGCAGGCATGGAACCATAGCGAGTTGGAACACCCCAAACAATCCCATCAGCCCAGCGTAAGTCATCAAGCGTTGCTTCAGGAATATTGTCCTGTGCTTCTTGCGCTTTGACGTAAGGTGGCTGCTCTGACATTGCCTGTTTTACGACATCAAATTCAGGTATCTTCACAATTTTCACTTCTACATCTCCAGCACTTTTTGCACCTTCAGCTACAGACTGCACCATTTCATAAATATGACCATACGCGCTATAATACGGAATTAAAATCTTTGTACTCATTTTTTCCACTCCTTTTTTAGTAAGGGATGCCATTTACTTCGAATTCATTTATCTCTATTTCGAGATATACCCTTTTCTTCGTTTTTCAAACATTACAAAGGGTAAAATTGGATAAAAAAAAGAGAAGCTTTTACAGCTCCTCCGCATAATGACCTAGCTTTTTCAATAAAGTAATGGCCGTTTCTTTCTCCTGTTCCTCTAATCCAGCAAAAATCGATTGCACTTGGATTTCGTGTTCAGGGAAGATGCGATCCATTAATTCTTTTCCTTCATCGGTAATCACAGCATGTGTGATACGGCGGTCATTTGGACATGGATTACGTTTTAAATAGCCTTTCCCTTCAAGCTTATCGACCACATACGTAATGCTTCCACTTGCGAGTAGAATTTTCTCACCAATTTGCTGAAGCGGTTGATTGCCTTTGTGGTAAAGCAATTCAAGCACAGCAAATTCCGTTGGATTTAGTCCGTATCGTTGAATATCTGTTTTAATATGATCTGTCACGGAGCGACTGGCCCTTGCAAGAACAATAAATAGCTTTAACGAAAGCTCCCGATCTTTTTCATTCATCACGTTCACCCTTAACTTCTAATATCTTGAATTCGAGATAATTATACTTGTACCCATTTCCCTCTGTCAACTCTTTCTAATAAGAGGTAACTATTTTTCGTTTACAGAATGGATATGATCAAGTAGTTGTTGAAATCCTGTTAGTGCTTTCTTGAATTCTTCCTTTGATAAACCACTATTGGCCGCCATCGCATCGGGAATAATCGATGCTTTCTCTCTTAACTCTTCCCCTTCTGATGTTAAATGAACCATCACCCTCCGCTCATCTTCTTTTGAACGTTCTCTTTTCACCAGACCCGCTTCTTCCATCCGCTTTAAAAGCGGCGTTAATGTACCGGAATCTAAATAAAGCTCGGCCCCGAGCGCTTTTACTGTGGTTTCGTGGTGTTCCCAAAGTACGAGTAAGACAAGATATTGTGGATACGTAAGACCTAACTGATCTAAATAAGGACGATACATCTTCGTAATTTCTCTTGAGCAGGCATATACCGAAAAACAGAGCTGATTCTCTAGTTTTAATTGTTCATTATGGTCCATGGTAACCCCTTCTTTACAATAAGTTGTGCACAATCAACTTATCCCGATTTTGGCATATTGTCAATATGAGTGCTTCCTAAAGATTGACAAAAAGAGCGCGATCGTCTTTGTTGACAGATAAAAAGTGATGAGTTATATTTGATCTTGTAAAATTAAATTGTGCACAACCTAATATTCGAAGGAGGAATTAATTATGAATTCGTTATACACAGCAAAAGCATCCGCTCACGGCGGCAGACAAGGTAAAGTAGAATCTTCAGACGGCGTGATCAACATGGATCTTCGTATGCCAAAAGAACTTGGTGGTCAGGGTGGAGAAGCAACAAACCCTGAACAACTGTTTGCAGCAGGTTATGCTGCTTGTTTCGATAGTGCCTTAAATATGGTTGCACGCATGAAACGTATTAAAATCAAAGATACGGTCGTAGAAGCCCACATTTCGATCGGAAAAGAAGAAGATGGCGCATTTGGCCTTAGCGCAAAACTACATGTGACGATCCCTGGCGTTGACCAAGCCACTGCTGAGGAACTTGTTGAAGCTGCGCACCAAACGTGCCCTTACTCAAGAGCAACGCGCGGTAATATGGAAGTGGAGCTAGAAGCCATCGCGAAGTAAGCTTCAAGCACTGGAAAGAGCTGCCGATTGTCGGCAGCTCTCAGCTTGTAGAGGAACCCCCGGTTCCTCTACAAGCTTTTTTTAATGATTTTGATTTTGATGTTAGTTCAAATGGTCAAAATGGTCTTCCGATGTAAATAAGATGAAAAAAACTCTCCTTCACCTA
>NZ_JAQQWU010000045.1 GCF_028610625.1 Guptibacillus spartinae | reverse complement strand
CCATAATGGAAATTGTACTCTTCTCCAATGTGAATTCCATTTTGAAACTCTTTGAACTGATCTTTAGTCATTTCATCACTCCATTCAAGTGTTTCAACTAGAGCTTGTAAAAAGCTAAACGAAACGACTGAGAAATTGAGTTGATATCCCTGTTTTATCAACATTAGCTCAGATTTACTTGAAGACTCGTATTCGAAGCAATCAGATATATTTTGTTGGAAATTCTTACTCAGCTTTACGCTAGATTACTTAAAAAAGTATAAATCCCAACGAAAATACTAAATCCAGCAACAAGGAATGACGTGAAAGCGACTGGTTTTCGTTTTTGAAATTCAGTAACCCCCATAACAAGAAACATTCCACCCATTAATAGCATTAAATAAGGCAATATAATTTCAGCTGTTCCACTTATCAAACCATAAATAGATAGAGAAACTACAATAGTTGCCAAAATTATTCTAATTATTTTCACCAGCACTTCCCCCGCAATAATGAAATTAG
>NZ_JAQQWU010000044.1 GCF_028610625.1 Guptibacillus spartinae | reverse complement strand
TTAGTAGCTTAACCTTCGATTTGTTAGGCATTGCTGCCATAACGCATCAGTTATTACTAAGTTATTGCATAAAAATAATTATTGGATGTCGTTGTTTGTGCTATCTAGTTTTCAAGGAACAAAGCTACTACTGAATTAAACAAATGTTTAATTTTTTATAGAGTAGATGTGTTGGTGGAGCCTAGCGGGATCGAACCGCTGACCTCCTGCGTGCAAGGCAGGCGCTCTCCCAGCTGAGCTAAGGCCCCAAATAATCCAAATGGTATCATACCAAAAGGAAAGCGATATTCAACAAAACTTTTATGGTGGGCCTGAGTGGACTCGAACCACCGACCTCACGCTTATCAGGCGTGCGCTCTAACCAGCTGAGCTACAGGCCCATAAAGGTTTGTTAATTATATTTTATCGAAAGAATACAATTATTCTTTCAAAACTAAACGAAACGCTCATGTAAGGTTGGTAACGTAAGTTACCTTCGTAATTCTCCATAGAAAGGAGGTGATCCAGCCGCACCTTCCGATACGGCTACCTTGTTACGACTTCACCCC
>NZ_JAQQWU010000043.1 GCF_028610625.1 Guptibacillus spartinae | reverse complement strand
GGGGTGAAGTCGTA
The DNA here is from genome assembly GCF_028610625.1 of Guptibacillus spartinae. Taxonomy (GTDB): domain Bacteria; phylum Bacillota; class Bacilli; order Bacillales; family Guptibacillaceae; genus Guptibacillus; species Guptibacillus spartinae. The sequence continues at coordinate 647 of NZ_JAQQWU010000043.1, read as the reverse complement.
ACAAGGTAGCCGTATCGGAAGGTGCGGCTGGATCACCTCCTTTCTATGGAGAATTACGAAGGTAACTTACGTTACCAACCTTACATGAGCGTTTCGTTTAGTTTTGAAAGAATGATTCGTTCTTTCAACTGAAAAGGTAAGTTTTGAAGAAGAGCAAGTCTCTTCGTAGAAACACCTCCGGCTAATGGCTATGTCGGAGTATTTACTTTTCTTTTGTGGGCCTGTAGCTCAGCTGGTTAGAGCGCACGCCTGATAAGCGTGAGGTCGGTGGTTCGAGTCCACTCAGGCCCACCATAAAAGAATTCTGGGGCCTTAGCTCAGCTGGGAGAGCGCCTGCCTTGCACGCAGGAGGTCAGCGGTTCGATCCCGCTAGGCTCCACCAATTTAGTCTACTTTTATTCTTAAACAAACGTTTAATTAACTAGTAGCCATGTTCCTTGAAAACTAGATAGCACAAACAACGACATCCAATAATTATTTTTATGCAATAACTTAGTAATAACTGATGCGTTACGGCAGCATGCCTAACAAATCGAAGGTTAAGCTACTAAGGGCGCACGGTGGATGCCTTGGCACTAGAAGCCTAAGAAGGACGGGACGAACACCGATATGCTTCGGGGAGCTGTAAGTACGCTTTGATCCGGAGA
>NZ_JAQQWU010000042.1 GCF_028610625.1 Guptibacillus spartinae | reverse complement strand
CACCCTGATAAGTCTAGTGACGATGGCGAAGAGGTCACACCCGTTCCCATGCCGAACACGGAAGTTAAGCTCTTCAGCGCCGATGGTAGTTGGGGGATCTCCCCCTGCAAGAGTAGGACGTCGCTGGACTTATATAGTGGAGGATTAGCTCAGCTGGGAGAGCATCTGCCTTACAAGCAGAGGGTCGGCGGTTCGAGCCCGTCATCCTCCACCATATTTTTTATAACCCGAAAGGGTACATATATTGCCGGCCTAGCTCAATTGGTAGAGCAACTGACTTGTAATCAGTAGGTTGGGGGTTCAAGTCCTCTGGCCGGCACCAGCTTTTCTTATTGAAAAGAGCCATTAGCTCAGTTGGTAGAGCATCTGACTTTTAATCAGAGGGTCGAAGGTTCGAGTCCTTCATGGCTCACCATTCATTTGCGGGTGTGGCGGAATTGGCAGACGCGCTAGACTTAGGATCTAGTGTCTTACGACGTGGGGGTTCAAGTCCCTTCACCCGCACCAATTGCGGAAGTAGTTCAGTGGTAGAACATCACCTTGCCAAGGTGGGGGTCGCGGGTTCGAATCCCGTCTTCCGCTCCATTAACTTCATAAAATATGCGCCCGTAGCTCAATTGGATAGAGCGTCTGACTACGGATCAGAAGGTTAGGGATTCGACTTCTCTCGGGCGCACCATTAAATTTTGTAGTTATCTTTTTGAAACGGGAAGTAGCTCAGCTTGGTAGAGCACTTGGTTTGGGACCAAGGGGTCGCAGGTTCAAATCCTGTCTTCCCGACCATCTATACCAACGGGGCCTTAGCTCAGCTGGGAGAGCGCCTGCCTTGCACGCAGGAGGTCAGCGGTTCGATCCCGCTAGGCTCCACCAAAACTATTTCAAAAAAGTTGTTGACACTAACAAACACATCATGGTATGATGGTTTGGTCGCTGAAAACGACATTGAAAGAAAAATTGCTCTTTGAAAACTGAACGAAACGCCATGTAAGTAGTTGTTTCTACGGAAACAAACATGTTTTAAAAGCTAGATTAAGCTTTCTATCGGAGAGTTTGATCCTGGCTCAGGACGAACGCTGGCGGCGTGCCTAATACATGCAAGTCGAGCGAAGAGATGGGAGCTTGCTCCCTGATCTTAGCGG
>NZ_JAQQWU010000041.1 GCF_028610625.1 Guptibacillus spartinae | reverse complement strand
TAATATGTACCCTATAGAGTAGACACTTTAAAAAAGTCTGCCCTGTAGGGTACTTTTATGTATAATGGGGACAAATTCATCGATGGGATATGATTCAATGAGTAAAAAAGTTTTCTCAGAAAAAGAGATCAAAATACTCGCCTCAAATAAATTTGTGAAATCAGTTAGTGAAAAAGGCATCACTTACAGTGATGAATTTAAGCGACTGTTCATTACAGAGCACGAAAAAAGAAAACTACCGAGGCAGATCTTTGAAGAGAATGGATTTGATGTCGAGATTCTTGGACAAGAACGAGTACGCTCTGCCGCGAAAAGGTGGAGGGCTGCTTATAAAAAACAAGGGATCAGTGGCCTGACTGACACTCGTAAAGAAAGTCCCGGAAGACCACGAGACAAGGAACTGTCTTTAGAGGAAAAATACAAACGTTTAGAAGCACAAAACAACCTATTAAAAGCAGAGAATGAACTCCTAAAAAAGCTCGAAATGATGGAAAAGGGGATGGGGAAAAAGAAATAAAATTAGCTGCTTCTCTCAAGTTTGAATTAATCCGCCATATTATCCATGAGTATCAACTTAAAAACATGATCCGATACTTATGTTCAGTAGTAGGTGTCTCACGATCTGGTTATTATCGTTATTTCACTGAAGGTGCTCAAAAGCGTAGAACAGAAAACGAGGAGCGAGACCAGGTTCTAAAAGACTGGATCATAAAAGCCTATGCCTTTAAAAAGCGAAAAAAAGGGGCACGTCAAATCAAGATGACGCTAGCTAACCAGTTCCAACTCACCTATAACTTAAAACGCATACGCAGAATCATGAAAAAATACGGAATCGTATGTCCGATCAGAAGAGCGAATCCCTATCGTCGCATGGCGAAAGCAACGAAAGAGCACAGTGTTGTACCAAATAAGCTTGACCGAAACTTCAAACAAGGCATTCCAGGAAAAGTACTTCTAACTGACATTACCTATTTGTTTTATGGAAATAAGAAGAAAGCGTATCTCTCTACCATAAAGGATGGCTCTACGAATGAGATCCTAGCTTATCATGTGTCTGATCGAATTACGCTCGATCTAGCGACAGATACGTTAGTAAAACTTAAAAACAACCGTAAAGCAAAACTAGATGCGAAAGCCTTTATCCATTCTGATCAAGGCTTTCACTATACTCACCCTACCTACCAAAAACAGCTAAAGAAATACGGTTTAGATCAGTCTATGTCTAGAAGAGGAAACTGTTGGGATAATGCCCCGCAGGAATCTTTCTTTGGTCACTTTAAAGACGAAGCCTCAATAAAACCTTGTCAAACACTAATCGAATTAAAACGTGAAGTTAAGAGTTATATGATGTATTACAATCTCTATAGATGTCAGTGGAACTTAAAAAAGATGACCCCTGTTCAATACAGGAATCATCTTCTTAATATTGCCTAGTCTTTTTTAAACTGTCCTTTACACAGGGTACATATTA
>NZ_JAQQWU010000040.1 GCF_028610625.1 Guptibacillus spartinae | reverse complement strand
TGAACTGTAACCTATAATTTGGACAGTTTATAAAAAGGACCTATGCTGCTAGTAAGTGACCTCGGTATTGAACCGGGGTCATTTTATTTAATCCCCATTGATATCTTCTATGGTTGTAACGCTTTATATAGTCATTTACTTCTTTTTTTAGTTGATGGAAACTACTACATGATTTATGATCGACTCGATCTTTAAAATGACCAAAGAATGATTCTATAGGTGCGTTATCCCAACAGTTCCCCTTTCTGGACATAGACTCTCGGAGTCCTATGTCTTTTACTTTTTCCTGGAATAACGGGTGCGTATAGTGAAAACCCTGGTCTGAATGAAGTAAGGCATCCGGATGAAGAATTCTGTCAGCGGTCTTGAGTTTTTCTAAGGTTTGATAAACAATATCCATTCCGAGGGAAGTCGATACATGATGAGCTACAATCTCATTCGTCGTACTATCTTTTACACATGAAAGGTAAGCTTTTTGTCCCTTACCATAATAAATATATGTAATGTCTGTTAAGAACGCGAGACCAGGCTTTTCCTGCTTGAATTCACGATTGAGAAGATTCGGACATGTCCGGTGCTCCTGAGTAGCTTTCAACATTCGCTTATAAGGTTTGACCTGTCGAATTTTTGTCACAAGCTGATATTTCTTCATTAATCTTCGGATTTTTTTATGGTTCATGATGATATCATAATCATTTTCTAGGAACATTTTGATCTGAAGGGCGCCAGCTTTTTCATTTTCTTGTTGAAAAATAAACCGAATTAAGGTGACATCCTTTTGATCGCTCTTCTCTCTAAACGATCGACGGGAACTAGTTTTAAGCCATGCATAATAGCCACTTCGACTAACACCGGCGAACTCACACAAATAGGATATGAGGTTCTTTAAAGTGAACTTACGAATAATACGATCGATGAGTGTATAAATCTCTTGTGGAGTTACTTTTTCTTCTTCAACGCCTGCCTTTCGAGTTCGTCTAACTTTTTTAGGAATTCATTCTCAGCCTCTAAGTATTTAATTCGTGCTTCTGCTTTCTTTAACTTGTCTTCTGGTGAAAGATCTTTGGTAGATGTACGACGATTCCCTATACCTCTTCGTTCCCCTTCCAATCCTTCTTCTCCATGTTTTTCATAGGTTTCACGCCATCTTTGTAAAGCACGTTTAGGTTGTTTTTTGCCAATAACGTTTAGATCAAATCCATGTTCCTCAAATATTTGACTAGGAAATTTCCCTATCTGATATTCCTTAATAGCGATCCTCTTAAATGAGGGATGATAAGTGATTGTACGTTCCGATACACGTAACACATTCGGGTTTTTCTCAAGCTGCTTCATTTCGGGTTCAGTGAAAATACGCTTAGCCATTTACTCACTCCGTTCCTCTGCTTTGTTTCATTATAAACGGGTTTTATTTCTAGAAACAGAAATAACCCGAATAACGGGGCACTTTTTTATAAGTGTCCATTATTCGGGTTACAGTTCA
>NZ_JAQQWU010000039.1 GCF_028610625.1 Guptibacillus spartinae | reverse complement strand
TGAAAATAAATAATTGGTTTAATTCTTTTAGAAACTGTTTACCCTGTAGCTAAACCATTGAAGAAAATAGGAAAGCAGGGCAATCGTTCAAATACGATTTCCCGTATGTTTCTTCTGTTTTCTGTCTATCCTGTTACGTTACTGTGTCTCGTGGTAGGGCTCATGGTTTTGAAGCATGTGATAGACAATGGTAAGCATTCGATGTCCAATGGCAACGAGTGCTTTTTTCTTTCCTCTTCTTGCGGCTAATGACCAATAGGCGATGCCCAAGCGTTTGTTTCGACTTCGGGATACGGCCCAGGCAGATTCACATAAGGCGGTTTTGATATGGGGATTCCCTTTGACGGATCGGGTGCTCTTTCTCTTTCCAGCACTTTCATGGTTTCCTGGCGATAATCCTGCCCAGGATGAAAGGTGTTTAGCTGTTGGAAATTGCCCCATGTCCACACCAATTTCAGCGATAATGATGGCAGCTGTGTCTTTTTTGATTCCTGGCATTGTAATTAGAAGATTCACTTCTTCTTGATACTTTTCTAAGAGGTTGTCAATTCGTTTTTCGATGTCTGAAATGAGATTTTCTAGGTAAGCCAGATGCATCCAGGATTGCTTTATTAGAAAGAGCTGGTGGTCGGTTAACGTTCCAAATAGTGAGTCCGCGATTTGGCTTTTCTTATGAGCCATGCGTCCATGAATATGCTGATCGATTTCCTTAGAATCGATGTACCCTTCTGACATGAGATGCTCCAACAGGTTTCTTCCTGATTTACCGAACACGTCAGAAATGACTGTACCGAGTTTAATATTCGACGCTTCGAGGACTTTTTGAATGCGATTCTTCTCTGAGGTCATATGACCGATCCATTTTTTTCGAAGACGCGTTAAATCACGAAGCTCACGAATATCCTCTGGGGGAACGAAGCTTTTTTTGATTAGTCCATGCCGCAATAACTTGGCAATCCATTCTGCATCGCATACATCCGTTTTGCGACCAGGGACGTTTTTAATTCTTTGCGCATTAGCGAGAGTAATATCGAAATAATCTTCGAGAATATTATAAATCGGTTTCCAGTAGATCCCTGTGCTTTCCATTGCGATGTGGGTCACTTGTCGATCTTCCAACCACTTCAAAAGACGAAATAAATCTTTTGTCAACGTCGGAAAGGTCTCTGTCTCTTTCGTAACATTGCGTTGGTCGTCTTCTAGTAAAACACAGGCCACTATGGTTTCAGAATGGACATCTAAGCCAGCACACTGTTTATACAAAACTTCCATGTTCAAAGCCATCCTTTATGAGATAGATTCCGTAAACAGTGGAAGGAATTTGAACTTAAACATTTTTCTGTTCGTAGTCATCTCTCGGTAGAGAGAGCTAACAATGGGTTGTGCACCAAATTCCATCCAACAGTTTTTTGTACAGGGTCGAACCACCATTAAAGAGCACGTTGAAACTCACTGTTCACGGTATCTCCATTATGGAAGGAATGCTCTATTTTCATTCTTGGGTTGAGAGTGAAAGATCATGAAAGTTTTTTG
>NZ_JAQQWU010000038.1 GCF_028610625.1 Guptibacillus spartinae | reverse complement strand
CTCAGGCTGTCGAGAAAGTCTCGACAGCCTGTTTTTTTATCTCATTTCCCTCAATTATCCATTTTGTTTTGTTATCCTATAGGTAGATTCTATTTAGGCGGTGATTTTAATGTTCCAATCTAGACAAAATCGACAAAACGAATTAGAAATGGTAACCATTGAAGAGCTCGTCCCTGAAAACCACTTACTTCGAAAAATTGACCACTACATAGACTTTTCCTTTATTCCCGACAAAGTCCGTCCTTACTATTGTGAAGATAATGGCCGACCCTCTCTAGACCCTCTTGTGTTATTTAAAATGATGTTCATTGGATATATTTATGGCATCCGTTCTGAGCGAGAATTAGAACGCCAAATTCAAACGAATGTCGCTTATCGTTGGTTTCTTGGCTTAAATTTAACAGACTCGGTTCCTCACCACTCCACCATTAGCTGGAATCGCAGAATGAGATTTCATGAGACTGATATCTTCCAGGAGGTCTTTGATGAAATCGTTCATCAAGCGATGAACCACCGTATGGTTTCGGGTCGCGTGCTTTATACGGACTCAACCCATTTAAAAGCAAACGCCAATAAAAAGAAGTTTTCAAGAAAAGAAGTTCACGTCGAAACGGCCGATTATATTGAAGAATTAAATGAAGCTGTAGAACAGGATCGGGCTGATCACGGAAAAAAGCCTCTAAAGGAAAAGGAGGAGGTGAAGAAAACCAAAGAGATTAAAGTCAGTCATACTGATCCAGAGAGTGGTTATTTGTATCGTGAACACAAACCCGAGGGGTTTTTCTATTTGGATCATCGCACGACAGATATTAAATACAACATTATTACCGACGTCCATATTACTCCTGGCAATATTCATGATTCGAAGCCTTATTTACAGCGTTTGGACCGTCAGATCAAGCGATTTGGATTTCATGTTGAAGCCGTTGGATTAGATGCCGGTTACCTTACCAGTCCGATTTGTCATGGTTTAGCTCAGCGAAAGGTGTTTGGCGTTATTGCCCATCGTCGGTATCAATCACGAAAAGGATTCATTCCAAAGTGGAAATACAAGTATGAAGAAGACCCAGATCATTATATCTGTCCGCAAGGAGAGATGTTAACTTATGCCACAACCGATCGAGAAGGATACCGTCACTATAAATCTGATCCAGCAAAGTGTAAGGCATGTCCTCTGTTAGCTCAGTGTAATCAAAATCATAAGCACCAGAAAACCATTACTCGTCATGTCTGGGAGGGGTCTAAAGAGCTGGTTCGACAGAACCGGCTTTCCAATGAAGGAAAATGGATTTATCGAATGAGAAAAGAGAAAATTGAGCGTAGCTTCGCAGATTCAAAAGAACTGCATGGGCTGCGTTATTGTCGTTTGCGCGGAAAACAGAAAGTTTCAGAACAAGCGTTACTGACAGCCGCCTGTCAGAACATGAAGAAGATTGCCCTTCACCTAGACCGAATGAGCTAGGTGAAGGAGAGTTTTTTTCATCTTATTTACATCGGAAGACCATTTTGACCATTTGAACTAACATCAAAATCAAAATCATTAAAAAAAGCTTGTAGAGGAACCGGGGGTTCCTCTACAAGCTGAG
>NZ_JAQQWU010000036.1 GCF_028610625.1 Guptibacillus spartinae | reverse complement strand
GAACCGTCCGAGACCAGTGAAAAAGTCGGATTAAGACCAGACCGGTGAGTAAAATTTAAAATTCTCCATGAAAAAACCCCCTGAATGGTATAATGGGTACGACCAAATACCGACCATTAGGGGGTTTTACTTGTGCTTCGATTACAGTCAAAGCAATCAAGTTTTCACTCTGTATTATACGATAAAATTCCGGAAAATCATATCCTTAAGAAGATAACGACCGTTATTGATTTTTCTTTCATTAACGATCTTTTGAAAGACAGTTACTCCGAGCGTTTTGGCCGTCCTGCCAAAGAACCAGAGTTAATGTGTAAACTTTTATTTTTACAACATTTATATAATTATTCCGATGAACAAATGAAGGCAGAAGCGGAACTGAACCTCGCGTTTATGTACTTTCTCGGTCTCAATCCAGAAGATTCCCTGCCAGATAAAAGTCTTCTGTCCAAGTTTCGAACGCAGCGACTTGGAGAAAATACTCTTGATGAAATGATGACTGAAATGGCGAGACAATGTGTAGAACAAGGGATTCTCGAAGGAAAAAGTGTCAGTATTGACGCTACCCATATCGAAGCGAATACTAAGAAGAAAACACCTGAGCGATTGATGAAACATCTGGCTCGGAATATCATTCATACCTATGAACGAGAAACGGGGCAATCACTTGAGAACTTACCAGAGGTTCCAGATTATCAGGAGATTGCGGATCACCGAGAAGCGAAAGCTGTGATGAAAGATTACTTATTGAACGTAATGAATCAAGTAGAGAAACAAGCATCAAATCACAATCAAAACACGAAGGAATCAATACAAAAAGCTCAGAAGATCCTAGCGGATCCCAAGTTTATCAACCAGAAAGGCATCCGATCCCTTATTGACGAAGATGCGAGAGTCGGCAGAAAAAGTAGGACGCAGGACTTTTATGGATACAAAACTGAGTTTGTGATGACAACAAAAGAACGGATAATTACGTCCGTACGCACATCGGATGGTGCTTACACAGATGGTAGTTATGCCAAAGAAATGTTAGCTCAAACTTTAAAATCAAACATGACCATCACGGAAGTGTATGGGGATAAAGCTTATTTCAGAAAATCTATACTAGATGATATAAAATCCTTAAAAGCGCACCCTTATATACCCGTAAGCTCTCTTGTATACCGACTTGACGAAAGTCAATTCACCTATAATAAAGACGCTGATGAATGGCAGTGTAGCCAAGGAAACATCACCGAAAGAAAGAAATACTTTAGGACAAAAGGGAAAGATGGTGGCAGAGAAGGATATAAATATTACTTTGGATTGAAGCAATGTAAAGCCTGCCCACTTCATGACGAATGTGCAAAGAAAAGGGCAAGGAGATTACTGGTGGTAGGGGTTAACACAGCTGAATTTTATGAAATATCTCAACACCAAAAGTCCGAAGCGTTTAAAGAAAAATATAAAAAGCGAGCTTCTATAGAAGGAAAGAATGCGGAGCTCAAACGATTTCATGGCCTATCTCGAACCAGGGGGTATGGTCTATTAAGTGCATCCATTCAATCGAAATTAGCCGCCGTCGCGGTAAACATAAAGAGGATCGCTACGATAGCGTCCTCTTTTTTCATGTATATTTGGTTGAAAAGCTTCTATTATATTCTTTATTTAGGGTTAGCTATTAAGTCTAAGAAAAAAACGTTAGTTTTTCACTGGTCTCGAACCGTCCC
>NZ_JAQQWU010000035.1 GCF_028610625.1 Guptibacillus spartinae | reverse complement strand
TGTTTATTGCAAAATAGAAGTGCAGACCTTTGCAACAGAAAAATGCAGAGTCCTGCACTTATTTTAATAAGGGCATAAAAAAAAAGACTTGCCAGTCACCCCAAGTCCCTCTAACGTAATTGGTGTCGAATCAATTCACGGAGGTAACGGAAGGATGCTAGCAATGTCTGATATTAATTGTATCAAAAATTTGAGAAACAACAAAGGTCTATCAATCTCCCAAATACAGAAAATATTAGGGGTTAACTGGCGTACCGCAAAGAAATATGCAGATGAGGACCAGATTCCTCAAGATACATTAATGCCTAGAAAAGGAATGATGTATGAGGAAGAATGGGGAGAAATGGTCGCAGATTGGTTGTTTGAAGATCAACGATTAAAACGAAAATCTAGAAGGACAAATAAAGAGCTACATAACGAATTGATAAAATATGGTTTTACCGGATCCTATCGAACAGTATGCAATTTTATAAAAGAGTGGAAGAACAGCCATCAAGAAGAAAAGGATAAAGGACATGAAAGGTTAACGCACCCTCCGGGTGAGGCACAGGTGGACTTTGGAGTAATGGAAGCAGTTCAAGACGGGGACTTAGTAGATGTTCGAGCACTGATCATGTCTATGCCTTATAGCAACACTGGCTTCGCCGTACCTCTGCCATCTGAGAATCAAGAATGTTTTTTGTATGGATTGCAGCAACTGTTCATTCAAGCAGGTGGAGTCCCAAAATCAATAAGAATTGACAACCTAACACCTGCAGTAAAGCAAACCCGTTCAAAAATGGAAGAAGCAAAACTAACAGATGAATTTTTGCAATTTCAGAATCATTATGGATTTGAAGTTCAGGTTTGTAATCCTAGAAGTGGCCATGAGAAAGGAAATGTAGAAAATAAGGTAGGCTATATTCGATACAACTTTTTCACCAAGGCACCAGTGATGAAAAGCTTTGAAGATCTAACCTTGAAGTTAAAGGAACAACTGCTTGAAGATCGTAAAAGGCTGCACTATGAGAAAGAAGTTCTAATCCAAGAGTTATGGGATCAAGAAACTAAGTATTTACTAGCTATGCCCGCGAGGGCATACCCAGTATTCAAAAAAGATTTAGCAAAGGTAAATAAGTACAATGAAGTGAAAATCGACAAGTCTCTTATACATGTGCCGCGTGCTTATAACTACAGTCAATTACACCTAATCCTTAGCTGGGATCAATTTAAAGTTATTTCACCAGACGGTGAAATTCTCTTGGAGGACTTCCGTCCTTACATGAACAAGCGAAAAGCACTCCCGTGGCAATCCATTATAAAAACATGGATTCATAAACCAAGGGTTCTAACCTATTCGCGATATTCCGACTACCTTCCGGGAAGAGTAAAGGAATTTCTACTAACGGACAACCTGCTTATTCGGCGTAAACGTTTAGAGTCCCTCTCTACTCTGTTAGTTACTTATGATATGAAACGTATCAATGAAGAGTTTTATGACTTGATTGAGAAAGAACGTTTAAACGGCGATGGCAATCCTTATGAAGTGGATTGGAATCAATATGATGCCCTCGCTCCAATTGAGGAGGTCGGCAAATGAGTGATCAGTTACGAAGTAAGTGCAAGACTTTGCGTTTGGCTTATATAGCAGAAATTTATGACCAAATTCCCTTCGAGAATAAGGAGCAATATCTTAATGACTTATTTGACGAAGAACATAAGTTAAGAGAACAAACAAAATCTATCAGATTAATAAAAAAGGCCAAGTTTTTGGATAAGAAAAATCTTCATACCTATGAATGGACAGAACAAATTCGGTTTCCACCTCATACGTCTAAAGAGGAAATATGCAGTTTGAGTTTTATTGAAAAAGGAGAAAACGTTGTATTGGTAGGGTCACCAGGAACTGGGAAAACCCATCTAGCGACGGGATTGGGAAGGAAAGCGTGTGAAAATGGCTATGAAGTCCGTTTTTACCGTGTAGCTCATTTAGTAGAAGAATTGGAGCAAGCCTTAAGGTTGAATAAGCTCTCAGCATTTCGTAAGAAATTGGAGAAGGTAGATTTAATCATCCTGGATGAAATGGGCTACCTGCCGTTTAGTAAAGAGGGCTCTGAGCTACTATTCCAACTTATCTCTGAATTCTACGAGCAGAAGAGTTTAATCATCACGTCAAATTTAGAGTTCAGTCAATGGAACAGAATATTTGTAGACTCTAGATTGACCGCTGCATTGGTGGATCGACTGATTCACCATGCCCATATCATCTCTTATCAAGGAGAGAGTTACCGCTTAACAAACGCATTATCTAAAAGAAAATAAAGAGAAGTATTCCGGGTGACAAACCTCTGCACTTTTCTTTGCATTTTCCTGCACTTTTCTATTGCAAAATACA
>NZ_JAQQWU010000034.1 GCF_028610625.1 Guptibacillus spartinae | reverse complement strand
GGTTAAGCCCTCGATCGATTAGTATTCGTCAGCTCCACGTGTTGCCACGCTTCCACCCCGAACCTATCTACCTCATCATCTCTAAGGGATCTTACCAGCTTAATGCTGTGGGAAATCTCATCTCGAGGGGGGCTTCATGCTTAGATGCTTTCAGCACTTATCCCTTCCACACGTAGCTACCCAGCTATGCTCCTGGCGGAACAACTGGTACACCAGCGGTGTGTCCATCCCGGTCCTCTCGTACTAAGGACAGCTCCTCTCAAATTTCCTGCGCCCGCGACGGATAGGGACCGAACTGTCTCACGACGTTCTGAACCCAGCTCGCGTACCGCTTTAATGGGCGAACAGCCCAACCCTTGGGACCTACTTCAGCCCCAGGATGCGATGAGCCGACATCGAGGTGCCAAACCTCCCCGTCGATGTGGACTCTTGGGGGAGATAAGCCTGTTATCCCCAGGGTAGCTTTTATCCGTTGAGCGATGGCCCTTCCATGCGGAACCACCGGATCACTAAGCCCGACTTTCGTCCCTGCTCGACTTGTAGGTCTCGCAGTCAAGCTCCCTTGTGCCTTTACACTCTGCGAATGATTTCCAACCATTCTGAGGGAACCTTTGGGCGCCTCCGTTACATTTTAGGAGGCGACCGCCCCAGTCAAACTGCCCACCTGACACTGTCTCCGCACCGGATCACGGTGCTGGGTTAGAATGTCAGTACAGCCAGGGTAGTATCCCACCGACGCCTCCATCGAACCTGGCGGTCCGACTTCTATGGCTCCTACCTATCCTGTACAAGCTGTACCAAAATCCAATATCAGGCTACAGTAAAGCTCCATGGGGTCTTTCCGTCCTGTCGCGGGTAACCTGCATCTTCACAGGTACTATAATTTCACCGGGTCTCTCGTTGAGACAGTATCCAAGTCGTTGCACCTTTCGTGCGGGTCGGAACTTACCCGACAAGGAATTTCGCTACCTTAGGACCGTTATAGTTACGGCCGCCGTTTACTGGGGCTTCGATTCAGAGCTTCTCCCGTAAGGGATAACCCCTCCTCTTAACCTTCCAGCACCGGGCAGGTGTCAGCCCCTATACTTCGCCTTACGGCTTTGCAGAGACCTGTGTTTTTGCTAAACAGTCGCTTGGATCTTTTCACTGCGGCTCCCCTGGGCTATAAACCCGAGGAAGCACCCCTTCTCCCGAAGTTACGGGGTCATTTTGCCGAGTTCCTTAACGAGAGTTCTCCCGATCGTCTTAGGATTCTCTCCTCGCCTACCTGTGTCGGTTTGCGGTACGGGCACCTCTTTCCTCACTAGAGGCTTTTCTTGGCAGCGTAGAATCAAGGACTTCGGTACTAAATTTCCCTCGCCATCACGACTCAGCCTTCACGGTGAACGGATTTACCTATTCACCAGCCTAATCGCTTGGACGCGCATTTCCAGCAGCGCGCTCTCCCTATCTTTCTGCGTCCCCCCGTCGTTCAAACGGAAAGGAGGTGGTACAGGAATATCAACCTGTTATCCATCGCCTACGCCTTTCGGCCTCGGCTTAGGTCCCGACTAACCCTGAGCGGACGAGCCTTCCTCAGGAAACCTTGGGCTTTCGACGGACAAGATTCTCACTTGTCTTTCGCTACTCATACCGGCATTCTCACTTCTAAGCGCTCCACCAGTCCTTTCGGTCTGACTTCACAGCCCTTAGAACGCTCTCCTACCATTGTCGTAAGACAATCCACAGCTTCGGTGATACGTTTAGCCCCGGTACATTTTCGGCGCAGCGTCACTCGACCAGTGAGCTATTACGCACTCTTTAAATGATGGCTGCTTCTAAGCCAACATCCTGGTTGTCTAAGCAACGCCACATCCTTTTCCACTTAACGTATACTTTGGGACCTTAGCTGGTGGTCTGGGCTGTTTCCCTCTCGACTACGGATCTTATCACTCGCAGTCTGACTCCCGCGGATAAATCGTTGGCATTCGGAGTTTGACTGGATTCGGTAATCCGGTAAGGACCCCTAGTCCAATCAGTGCTCTACCTCCAAGATTCTTGCCGCGAGGCTAGCCCTAAAGCTATTTCGGAGAGAACCAGCTATCTCCAGGTTCGATTGGCATTTCACCGCTACCCACACCTCATCCCCGCATTTTTCAACATGCGTGGGTTCGGGCCTCCATTCAGTGTTACCTGAACTTCACCCTGGACATGGGTAGATCACCTGGTTTCGGGTCTACGACCACGTACTATTTCGCCCTATTCAGACTCGCTTTCGCTGCGGCTCCGCCTTCTCGGCTTAACCTTGCACGGGATCGTAACTCGCCGGTTCATTCTACAAAAGGCACGCTGTCACCCATTAACGGGCTCCAACTAGTTGTAGGCACACGGTTTCAGGTTCTCTTTCACTCCCCTTCCGGGGTGCTTTTCACCTTTCCCTCACGGTACTGGTTCACTATCGGTCACTAGAGAGTATTTAGCCTTGGGAGATGGTCCTCCCGGATTCCGACGGGGTTTCACGTGTCCCGCCGTACTCAGGATCCGTCTCGGAGGGCAGCGGATTTTGACTACAGGATTGTTACCTTCTCTGATGGACCTTTCCAGGTCGCTTCGTCTATCCGTGCCTTTGTAACTCCAAAGAGACGTCCTACAACCCCAGAGGGCAAGCCCTCTGGTTTGGGCTGATTCCGTTTCGCTCGCCGCTACTCAGGAAATCGCATTTGCTTTCTCTTCCTCCGGGTAATGAGATGTTTCAGTTCCCCGGGTCTGCCTTCCATTCCCTATGTATTCAGAAATGGATACCATCCTATTAAAGATGGTGGGTTCCCCCATTCGGAAATCTCCGGATCAAAGCGTACTTACAGCTCCCCGAAGCATATCGGTGTTCGTCCCGTCCTTCTTAGGCTTCTAGTGCCAAGGCATCCACCGTGCGCCCTTAGTAGCTTAACCTTCGATTTGTTAGGCATTGCTGCC
>NZ_JAQQWU010000033.1 GCF_028610625.1 Guptibacillus spartinae | reverse complement strand
GATGGTTATTGTGTGGTAACTATAATTTTATCAGAGGTTGCCCTTATTTTATTGTTAAATTAAGATGAAAATATAGAAAGAGTGGCCCTGCGAACAAATTATTTGTCCGCAGGGCCACTCTTATTTTAATTTACTGGGTTTTGTCCCAGCCTCTTTTCTTATCCTTCATATGCAGTCGTTGTTTTTCGCTCGTTCGCTTTTTCGATGAGTTTGTCTAGTTCTAATTCGTTGGACGCTTGAGTATTTGCTTTTAAGTTTCCTTCCATTAATCGAAGGGCGTAATCGTTGTCTTCTTTTACGTTAGACGCACAGCAATCAGAAGGGATATACAGATCGTATTCTCTCATATAAGCATCATTTGCAGTAAAGAGCACACAAATGTTGCCTGCAAAGCCTGTAAGAATAAGCGTATTCACGTTTAAGAATTTAAGTAAGGACGAGAGCGGTGTTGAAAAAAAGCCAGAGTGCTTTGGCTTTACGACCGTATAATCATCATCTTCTGGTTCAAGGCGATCAACTAAATGCTGTCCATTCGCTTCGGCGGCGTAATTAATAACCTTTTTGAAATCGGATTGCCATAAACCATAATTATCATTAACATAGATCACAGGCATTCCTTTTGCTTTGGCTTTTTCTTTTAAAGACTTAATATGATCTGCTGTTTCTTCTGTGTATCTCGCAAGAAGTTCAGCATCTTCGAAATCCATTGTATTGATTACGTCAATTAGTAAGAGAGCGGCAGAAGTATCTTGATGACTATTTTCAATATGTTTTTTACTCATGTGAACTCCTCTCCTTTTAAAAAATTGGAATAATATGTAGTTTACCCAAACCGATTATAGATAAAACGACCATTAAGGAGGGAAAGTAATGCAGGATCAGCTTGAAAGAGATGTATACTTTATGCGACTTGCAATGGCGGAGGCAGAGAAAGCTTCGGCCATAGGAGAGGTACCAATTGGTGCAGTTATTGTAAAAGAAGAAAAAGTGATAGCATCAGCTTATAACCTTAGAGAAACGGAACAACGAGCCGTGGCCCACGCTGAGCTACTTGCGATTGATGCCGCGTGTCAAAAAGTAGGTTCATGGCGTTTAACAGACTGCACGCTCTACGTTACGCTCGAGCCTTGTGCCATGTGTAGCGGCGCCATTGTTTTGTCACGAGTGGAGCGAGTGGTGTACGGGGCGAGTGATCCGAAAGGTGGTTGTGCTGGTACCTTAATGAATCTTCTTGATGATGACCGATTTAATCATCAGGCCGCAATCACGGCTGGAGTATGTGAAGAGGAATGCGGCACAATGCTATCGACGTTTTTTCGCCACTTAAGACAAAAACGGAAAGAGGAAAAGCGCAGATTATCATTCATTGAAAATCCTGAAAAGACATGATATAGTCTTTTTGTCAGTGAGCCAACGATTGATGGAGGCGTACCCAAGTCTGGCTGAAGGGGGCTGACTCGAAATCAGTTAGGACGTTCACGCGTCGCGGGGGTTCAAATCCTCTCGCCTCCGCCATTTACATTTAATGGAGTATTTGACCTGTTGCTAAAATGGTCGAAATACGATATACTTTATTTTGCACCATTTGAGTGCACAACAATGTTATCAAATTTGCCGTGCTAGGTGGGGAATTAGCGGTGCCCTGTACTCGCAATCCGCTATAGCGAGACTGAATCCCTTCCCGAGGTTTAGCCACTGCAGGGTCTGACCTGAATAAGTGGTGTTGACATTCGGGTCCTGCGCAACAGAGTCCTATGAACCCTGTCAGGTCCGGAAGGAAGCAGCAGTAAGTAGGTACCCTCTGTGTGCCGCGGGAGTGCCCGGATCGAGCTAACTGTTCAGGTAACGCCTGTGGTGGCTTTATCGAAGGAAGGTGCACGGTTTACTTAATTTAATTATTCAAACTCACTCTTTCCTAAGGGTGAGTTTTTTAGTATCGTTTTCGTAGGATTGACTTTTGAATTAGACGCAATGAAACGGTATAATAGAAATGTATGAAGAGGTTAGGAGGAGAGTAGGCGAATGAGTTATCAAGCGCTATACCGCGTTTGGCGACCGCAAACGTTTGAAGATGTGGTTGGTCAAAAGCATGTCACCAGAACAATTCAGAACGCACTCGTACAGCAAAAAATCTCTCACGCCTATTTGTTTACAGGACCTCGAGGAACGGGAAAAACGAGTGCTGCCAAAATTATTGCGAAAGCGATTAACTGTGAAAAGGCACCAGTGGCTGAACCGTGCAATGAATGTTCAGCGTGTCTTGGGATTACAGATGGGTCGATATCTGATGTCATTGAAATTGATGCGGCATCCAATACAGGGGTCGACGACATTCGTGACATTCGCGATAAAGTGAAGTATGCGCCAAGTTCTGTTTCTTATAAGGTGTATATTATAGATGAAGTTCACATGCTTTCAACTGGAGCGTTCAATGCTCTTTTAAAAACATTGGAAGAGCCTCCAAAGCATGTGGTGTTTATTCTTGCAACGACGGAGCCTCATAAAATCCCGTTAACGATTATCTCAAGGTGTCAGCGTTTTGATATGAGAAGAATTACAGCGCAGGACATTGTGGGACGTTTACAAACGATTATTGATGCGCAGGATATTGAGGTAGAAGAAGATGCACTTTATCAAGTTGCTCGAGCGGCAGATGGCGGAATGCGAGATGCTTTAAGTATTCTTGATCAGGCAATCTCTTATAGTGAAGCTGAAGTTGTATTAGATGACGTGCTTGCTGTAACAGGAAGCGTGTCTCAAAAAATGATTTCAAAAATAGCAATGGCTTTCTATCATAAAGATGTTGCTCAAGCACTAAGCGCAGTGGAAGAATTAATGGATCATGGAAAAGACGCTGCACGTTTCCTAGAAGATCTGATTTATTACTATCGTGATTTATTACTTTACCAAACGGCACCTCAGCTTGAAGAAGTTGTGGAAAGAGTAAAAATTGATGAAACGTTCAAGCAGTTAGGTGATCAATCTGCGAAAGAGTGGATCTACACTGTCATCGAAACGTTAAATCGCAGTCAGCAGGAGATGAAGTGGACAAACCACCCACGAATTTTCCTTGAATTAGCGCTCGTCCAAATATGCCAGGATGAAACGACTAGCCAAAATAAGCCTGCTCAAGATCAAAGCGAATTATTGGATCGTATTCAAAAGCTGGAAAATGAGCTGAAGACTTTGAAAGAGCAAGGCGTTACGGTAAAGCAAGAAGAAGCAAGTGAGCCGAAACAGAAAAAACAATTTAAACCTTCCAGACAGAAATCTGGTGTATCTCATGGTAGAATAAAAGAGATGCTGAAGAAGGCGACTAAGCAGGATTTAATGAAAGTGAAAAGCGTGTGGGGCGAAGTGATGGAGAACGTTCGTCAAGAAAAAGTTTCTGCACATGCCTGGTTAAAGGATAGCGAGCCTGTTGCAGCTACTGATAACTCCTTCCTGCTATCTTTTCAGTACGACATGCACTGCCAGATGGCAACAAAAGACAACATTCGTGGTACGCTAGAACAAGTACTTTCACGTACGCTCGGGAAGCAACTTGAAATGGTTGCGATTGTTGAAACAGAGTGGAAGGAAATTCGTGCTGAGTTCTTGAAGACAAGAGATGAACCAGAACCTGACCAAACTAATGGTGAGGAACCAGCAGAAGATCCATTGATTGCTGAAGCAAGACGCCTTGTTGGCGATGATTTATTAGATATTCAAACATAAAATGAACGATAACTAAGGAGGAATTTTATTATGAAACGCGGCATGGGTGGCGGAGGAAACATGAATAACATGATGAAGCAAATGCAAAAGATGCAGAAGGATATGGCAAAAGCGCAAGAAGAACTAAAGGACAAAGTCGTTGAAGGTTCAGCTGGTGGCGGTATGGTTCTTGTAAAAGCAAATGGACATAAAGAAATTCTTGAAGTTATTGTAAAAGAAGAAGTTGTGGATCCAGACGACATTGATATGCTCCAGGATCTCGTGCTTGCTGCAACAAATGATGCGCTTCGTAATGTAGATGAGTTGGTTAACAAAGACATGGGTAAATTCACGCAAGGGCTTAATATGCCAGGAATGTTTTAGGGGGTACGCAGGTGCATTATCCTGAACCAATCTCAAAACTGATCGACAGTTTTATGAAATTGCCGGGAATCGGACCAAAAACGGCGGTCCGCCTGGCTTTTTTCGTTCTTGAAATGAATGATGATGACGTACTGGATTTTGGGAAAGCGTTAGTGAATGCGAAGCGTCAGCTAACGTATTGCTCTGTATGTAATCACATTACTGATACGGACCCATGTCGAATATGTTCAGACAGTCATCGCGATGAAACGGTTATTTGCGTTGTACAAGATGCAAAAGACGTCATCGCTATTGAGAAAATGAAAGATTACACAGGACTTTATCACGTGCTTCATGGTGCCATCTCTCCTGTAGAAGGAATTGGCCCGGAAGATATTAAAGTGCCAGAGTTATTAAAACGTCTGCAGGACGATAAGGTCACGGAAATTATTCTCGCCACCGATCCTACAATTGAAGGAGAAGCAACGGCAATGTATATTGCTCGTCTTGTGAAACCAACAGGAATTCGCATTACCCGTATTGCTCACGGCCTTCCAGTTGGTGGCGATCTTGAATATGCGGATGAGGTCACCCTTTCGAAAGCGATGGAAGGACGTCGTGAATTGTAGCGTCAGGAGGAAACGAAATGTTCTTCAAGCGGAAAGGCTATTTACGTAAAGAAGCTGATGAGCGTTTGATTCAGACGCTATATGAATTAAAAGAAGTTTGGAACAAGCAGAAAGAGATTGTAGAGCGTAGCTTAGAGCCCTCTGGAGCGGTTCTTGCTAAGCTGAAAGTGGATGAAGCGAAATATTTCTTTCTATTAAAAGAAGCAAAACGAAGAAAAATAAGAATGGGATAGTTTAAAACTTCCCGTTCTTTTTTATTTGGACAGACATATGATTTAGTAATTCTGAGAAAAAAGAGCGGAGGCCTATTATGGACCCAAAACTCATTATTGGCTTATTTGTCCTAAGTATTGTTTTGCTTCTTTTCATAGGAGCCCCACTAAGACCAATGCGTTGGATCGGTCAGGGGTTAATTAAGCTCGCCATCGGCGCGTTACTGCTGTTCTTTCTAAATACGTTCGGCAGTCCATTTGATTTACACGTTCCGATCAATCCAGGAACAGCTGTTGTGACGGGATTCTTAGGAATTCCTGGTCTTGTAGCACTTGCTGCAATACAGCTCATTATCATAGGGTGAGACATAAGGATCCTCTAATGAAAGGGTCCTTTTTTGTTTTTCTGAAATAATTATTTAAAAAGGGGTTGCATATCAAGAATAACCCTGATATAGTTATATAGGTCGCCGCAACAACGCGGTTAACACGAAAAACAATTTCAAAAAAGTTGTTGACGCCAACTGAGTTAATATGGTATATTAATAAAGTCGCTGAAAACGACATTGAAAGAAACGAATTGCTCTTTGAAAACTGAACGAAACGCCATGTAAGTAGTTGTTTCTACGGAAACAAAATGTTTTAAAAGCTAGATTAAGCTTTCTATCGGAGAGTTTGATCCTGGCTCAGGACGAACGCTGGCGGCGTGCCTAATACATGCAAGTCGAGCGAAGAGATGGGAGCTTGCTCCCTGATCTTAGCGG
>NZ_JAQQWU010000032.1 GCF_028610625.1 Guptibacillus spartinae | reverse complement strand
TCGCTACGATAGCGTCCTCTTTTTTCATGTATATTTGGTTGAAAAGCTTCTATTATATTCTTTATTTAGGGTTAGCTATTAAGTCTAAGAAAAAAACGTTAGTTTTTCACTGGTCTCGAACCGTCCCCGTGATTCTTCCCAAGACTTTAACCCCAACAACTTCTCCCCTAATTCACTAAGCTCCGCCTTCTCATATTTCTTCTGCTCCCATTTACGCGGATCCCCTGGGAAGGCTTTTCCGCTTGGTGCAATCCGCTCTTTCCACATTTCGATGCGGCTTTCTTTAAGATCTTCATCCTCTTCCTGCGCAGGAAACATCGAGATGTACTGTGCGATACGCGGTTTATCAGAAGTGTTCGCGCGAATCCCGTGGGGTTGCATACTATTAAAAATTAAGAGATCGCCTGCTTTTGTTACGACTTTTGTAGGTGTATACCCTTCCGTATTCGGCTTGTGTGGATCTCGATCTTCAGGCTGGGTTTTCACCCATTCATCAAAATCACGATATAACTCTGGTATACATTGAAATCCGCCCATATCGATTTCGGTATCCACTAGTGATAAGACGCCCTGTACATTCACAGGGATTGGATCAAGTGATGTGTCAACATCCCAATGAATAAAGCTGTTATACGTATGCTCAAGTTTAATTGGGAAATTTAAATTACACCGATCAATGGTCGTCCATAATTTCTCTGTGCCCCAGATGTCGACGAACGAATTGTATACTTTCTCATACATGCGGTTATCCCATAAATATTGATGATTGTATAATTCCACCATTCCTGTGCCTGTCAGTTCTTTCATTTCCATTTCTTTATTGGGTTGTGCATACCAGGTAGACGAATCATTGGGATCCTTTTCTTCAAATTCCCAGATAAGATTGACAAGACGCTCGACATTTTCTTGTGGAACCACATTGCGAATCACCACGTACCCATTCTCTTTCCAGAATGCCCAATCTTCTTCACTCAGCACTCGTAATGACTCATTATTTTCTCGTTGATTTAGGGACTGAGTAATTTGTAGCGAATCATGATTCCCTTTGTTTTTCACGCTTTTACTCATTTTGTCTTCCTCCTTTAATTTAGGCTATCAACCTTGTAAACACACTATAATTTATGAAACGCGTTTCAACGCAAGCTTTTTTGTAAGGGCATTCATTAAAACTTCCATATACTAAAATTTAGGCGCTATTCGATTAAACTAGTGATACGATAGAGATATCATGGCGAGGTGATCAGGTGACGAATATACGAAAAATCGCAGAAATGGCGCAAGTTTCCCCTTCAACTGTATCAAGAGTGCTAAATGGCTACGCTTATGTTAGCAAAGAGAAAGAAGAGGCTGTTTGGAAGGCCATCAATGAAACAAAGTATCGCAAAAATATTAACGCCGTTCATTTAAGAAAAGGAAAAACCTTTTTAATTGGCGTTGTCATTCCATTTACCAACCACCCCTACTTCGGCCAACTAATCGAAGGAATTTCAGAAATGGCCATCGAGCATCATTACAACCTGGTATTATTTCAGACAAACTACCACGAAAAGAAAGAAATCGAAGCATTGAATATGCTCAAACATAAGCAAATCGATGCCTTACTCATTTGCTCAAGAACCTCACCTTTAAAGACAATAAAAGAGTATCTCGATTACGGCCAAATTGTTCTATGCGAAGACACAAAGGAAGAGTCCATCTCCTCTACTTTTGTCGATCATTATCAAGCTTTCACAATGGCATTGTCTTATCTACATAAAAACGGACATACCAAAATAGGCTACTGCATTGGACGTCGATCTGGAGCAAATAGCCAAAAACGAGAACGAGCTTATAAGGATTTTATGCAAAGAAAAAACGGCATTCTCAGAGAGGATCATATTTTTGAGGACTGCTTATATTTCGAAGACGGAGAACATGTTGTTAAGCAAATCATGGAGATGGAAGATTCACCGACCGCTCTTCTCGTGACAAGTGACCAAGTGGCTGCTGGAATTCTTGTAAGCTGTGAAAATAAGCAACTCTCTGTACCAGATGACTTAGCTTTGATCGGTTTTGATAATCAACCCATCTCCAAGATGATGAAGATCACAACGATTGAAATGAATTTGATTAAGATCGGGCGGAATTTGTTCTTACAAGCGATTGATGGGCAAGTAGAAATGAAGAAAGAGATTGCGGTTCAATTGATTCGGAGGGGGACGGTTTAGGGCTTAGTGGGATAGCTCGAGACAATTGGTTTTAGGTTTGCTCCACGTAAGCAATTACCTTAATTAAACGTTTATTTAAGAAATAGCTACAGGTTACATCTCGCTCATCACTTCCATTGACTGTTTCAACTGTTTGTATAAAGCAGCTTGCTTCATCATTCATCATTTCTGTTAAAGCAAGCCGCTTTCATATTGGTTAAAACGATCCACTCATATAGGTGGAACAGCTAAAGTATATGAGAATCTATCACGGCAAACACCAGTTATATCAATGCTACTATCATTTGTTATAATGGCTCTACTGATTCCGCCTCTCAATTTAAAATTATGTACAGATGAATCAGTAAAACCCTTTTGTTAATGAGTGTTTTTAATTTAAAGAAATCATTGTCGCTTCCATTGATTGTTAGAGTTTTTTATTGTTTTGTTTACGAAATTGGCAGTTAGATGCAATAATATAACTAACAGATAAAGAGGTGTTAAATTATCAAAGCAAACATTGCTTTTATATCATGGAATACACTAACTACAAACCAATCGACTTTTCTATATGAATTTCAAGGAAAGCTAGCAGCACTCTGGTATGATAAGATAATTTTGCAAGTGGATCATAAACTCCATTCCTCTGTTAAAGAAAAAATTGCTGAGGGTGAAAAATGGACTAATGAAACATATAGGGAACTAGAAAAGATTCATGTTCCAATTACTGCATATAATTTGAAAGATCCATTTATAGTTCCTATAGATAATCAAGAAGTTCTAGGTGTTGGTATGGAAGTTGCAAAACAATATTACCAAACTAAATATCCTACAATTTCATTTGACGAAAAAAACCCCAATCATATGAAAAATGCTTTAAGAATAGGACAAGCCTTTGGAGTAGGGTTTGAAGCTTGGGAAAAATTAAATGCAAAGATAAACTGCAATTTCTTAGCAAACTACTATGAAGGATTGATTGTAGAAAAATTCAAAAAAACAGATAACAAAGAAGCAATCTCAGAAATAATATACTACACTATACCAGATATTAACTATTATACATGGGAAGAAATAATCGCTTTAAGAAAGCATCCTTTTTTTAATTCATTTCGCAAAAAAATTTCTCAATTGAATGAAGCAATTGACATCGGTGATATAAAGTTATCAAAAGAAATTATTGAACAGCTTGAACAGAAGGAAGTAATTGAAATGATCAAACTATTTAAACCTTCTCCAAAAACCAAAATCATTAAAGGGGTAACAAGTAATGTTCCTTTACCCATTCCAATAAATCCAGCCTCTGTCTATTTTGCTACTCAAGATATTAAAACTGAGTATAAATTAAAGAATAAATATGGATGGCTTTTTTTTCTGCTCGACGTTAGAAATTATTAATTAATATAGAAATCCTTTATTTTTATGTGACCGGTGTATCACTAGATTCACTTGCTTAATAATATAGAAAAAACAGATGAGCTACTTTAATTGTTAGGTCGAATAGCTCATTGTTTTTTCCTTTACCCTTATTAGTAAACATCACTTCTTAATTTGAATGTGAATTATGGGAACCGTCCGAGCTTATATCGTAGCGATCCTCTTTATATTTACCGCTATGGCGGCTAATTTCGATTGAATGGATGCACATACCCCCTGGTTCGAGATAGGCCATGAAATCGTATGATCTCCGCATTCTTCCTTCTATAGAAGCTCGCATTTTATATTTTTCTTTAAACGCTTCGGACTTTTGGTGTTGATATTTCATAAAATTCAGCTGTGTTAGCCCCTACCACCAGTAATCTTCTTGCACTTCTCTTTGCACATTCGTCATGAAGTGGACAGGCTTTACATTGCTTCAATCCAAGCTAATATTTATATCCTTCTCGTCCACCATCTTTCCCTTTTGTCCTTAAGTATTTCTTTTTTCGGTGATGTTTCGTTGGCTACACTGCCATTCATCAGCGTCTTTATTATAGGTGAATTGACTTTCGTCAAGTCTGTATACAAGGGAGCTTACAGGTATATAAGGGTGCGCTTTTAAGGATTGTATATCATCCAGTATAGATTTTCCGAAATAAGCTTTATCCCCATACATTTCCGTGTTCTTTGGCATAACTTCCATCTGTATAAGCACCATCCGATGTGGATACGGACGTAATAATTCGTTCGTTTGTTGTCATCACAAATTCAGTTTTGTATCCATAAAAGTCCTGCTTTTCTGCCGACTCTCGCATCTTCATCAATAAGGGATCGGATGCTTTTCTGGTTGATAAACTTGGGATCCGCTAGGACCTTCTGAGCTTTTTGTATTAATTCCTTCGTGTTTGGAACGTTATTTGATGCTTGTTTTTCTATTAGATTCATTACGTTCAATAAGTAGCCTTTCATCACAGCCTTCGCTTCTGGGTGATCCGGAATCTCCTGATAATCTGGAACCTCTGATAAGTTCTCAAGTGATTGCCCCGTTTCTTATTCATATGTATATATACCGGGCCAGATGTTTCATCAATCGCTAAGATGTTTTCTTCTTGGTATTCGCTTCGATATGGGTAGCGTCAATACTAACACTTTTTCCTTCAAGACTCCCCTGTTCTACACATTGTCTCGCCATTTCAGTCATCATTTCATCAAGTCGCAGCGTTCGGAACTTGGACAGGAGACTTTTGTCTGGCAGAGAATCTTCTGGATTGAGACCGAGAAAGTACATAAACGCAAACGCGAGGTTCAGTTCAGCTTCTGCCTTTATTTGTTCATCGGAATAATTATATAAGTGTTGTAAAAATAGAAGTTTACACATTAACTCTGGCTCTTTGGTAGGACGGCACAATCATTCGGAGTAACTATCTTTCAAAAGATCGTTAATTAAAGAAAAATCAATATCGGTCTTTATTTTCTTAAGGATATGATTTTCCAGGATTTTATCGTATAATACAGAGTGAAAACTTGAAGGTTTTGACTATAATCGAAGCACAAGTAAAACCCCCTAATTGTTGGTATTTGATCATAGCAATTATACCAACAATTAGGGGGTTTTTTCATGGAGAATTATAGATTTTACTCACCGACCTGGTCTTAATCCGACTTTTTCACTGGTCTCGAACCGTTCCGCCGGTTCTTAATTCCACTTCAAGATTCATTCATTAAATAAGTAATCATATAAAGATATGATTGCATCAATAAACTTTATCATACCTATCAATGCCAAAGAAATAACTAAATAAACAATTGGCTCATCTGATTGGTTTATATTCAAATAATATGCAGAGCCGGCGAAAGCAAATGCTTCTATATTTGTCTTTAAACAGTAATAAATTTTTTTTTTGGAACGCTCTTCAAAATAACTAACGAGTAGAATTATTAGTATTAAAAATATTACTAACGAAACAATAATTAATATAAAAGTATGCTCTGTAAAAAACATTTTTATCCCTTCATTAGGAATACTTGTTTATTGCAAAATAGAAGTGCAGACCTTTGCAACAGAAAAATGCAGAGTCCTGCACTTATTTTAATAAGGGCATAAAAAAAAAGACTTGCCAGTCACCCCAAGTCCCTCTAACGTAATTGGTGTC
>NZ_JAQQWU010000031.1 GCF_028610625.1 Guptibacillus spartinae | reverse complement strand
AACCCCCTAATGGTCGGTATTTGGTCGTACCCATTATACCATTCAGGGGGTTTTTTCATGGAGAATTTTAAATTTTACTCACCGGTCTGGTCTTAATCCGACTTTTTCACTGGTCTCGGACGGTTCTCATGATTCACGCCCTAAAAATCAATGTTTGCGAAACACCCAATATTCTTGCCAACTGGCGTTGTGTGACCCCTGTTATTCGTTTCAGCTCTCTTATCAACGGATCTCTCCTCTCTTTAGGAAGGCTTTTTACCTGAGCGATTTCCACTACCCCAAGACGACTTTTGATGAGCTCTCTCGCTTCCTCATCGGTCACTCTTTTATTTTCATCGTTTACAGCCTCCAAACAATCATCATCAGTGATTCGTTCATTGAACTCTTTAAAGTATCCAATTGCCAATCGCTGGTCGTGACCAAAGAAATTCAAAATATATGCACAATCTAGCCATTTCATTTCTGAATATCCTCGATAATATTCCACACAACTGCTCCATGGCCAATCATCGACAAATCTAACCATCCGCGCTTTCAGTGGATTTTGATGGATGTACCGCACGACGGTAAGAAGGTATTTGACCGTCTCTACATTTTCACTTTTAAACCGATCTTCAAAGAGATGACCCGAGGTACGATATTTAAAATGATAGGTTTGGACAAAGCTTATGGCGATGCGTTTTAACGTCAGAGAAATTTCTTCATTACCTTCTTTCAACAGCAGATGGATATGATTGTTCATGAGGCACCACGCATAGCATTTCATATCGTACAAGAGGGAATACTTTTCAAGCGTTTTAAGAAACCGAATCCGATCATGATCATCATGAAAGATTTCCTGGCGATTGGCTCCTCTAAAAATGACATGATAAATCAACGTTTTGCTTCTTTTTCTTGCTTCTCGTGGCATCATTACTCTCCTATTATGTTTCAGAAATTGAATTTTGGAATAAAATTGAGGCAGAATTACGTTCAATAAGAATGTCATGGTCATTAGTAAGTGTTGAAGTGGTATAAATCTAGTAGATAAAGATTAGAACAGGTGTAAGAAAGATAGTGGAGGTTCAGACAGGTGTAAAACGGAATTAGAAAGTATTAGAAAAGAGGTCAGTCATAGTACTAAGCTAAGATTAGGTATGGGGGAAATCATCTCTTCGGGGATTTAATTTAGTGGGCAAGATATTCGTTCTATAAAATTATTCGTTCTTCTTCTAAAAATCTCCTTCACGCGTGGATAGATATTATGTTAAAGCTGCAAATGCCAGGTTAATCAAACGTTTGTTTAACTTGCCAGTGGCCGATCTATTGAAAGTTTAAAAGGATGATGTCAGTGTTCAGATTACAAAAAGCGAGTCCTGCGTGTTACTTAAAGGACTCGCTTTTTGTTCTTGACACTTATTTCTATTCTTCACTTTATAATGAATCATGAGAACCGTCCCAGCGATTCCAAAACCCCAAACAATACCTCTACCGCCGTCCCCAACGTCTCTTCATTGATATCAAACTTCTCATTATGGTGACCGGCAGCGAGTTCTGTGCCGAAGATGCAATAGGTGGCTTGCCCACCATTCTTGGTTACGCGATCCATGAAGAAGGTGGCATCCTCTGAGCCAGCAGGGGAATGGTCTTCGAGCAGAGTCTCCTTAATAGCAGGTGATGCTTCAGCACAGGTCCTCAACACTTCTGCGAGTTCTCTCGATCCTTTCGCACTAATCCCCTCTCCTACCTTCTTAATCTCATAGTCAACTCCATACATGTGCGCAGATCCTGCGATCACAGCTTCGACCTGGCCTTTGACGTAATCATTGATTTCCGTTGTTTCACCACGGGTTTCGACTTTAAGAAAGGCCTGATCAGCAATGATGTTACGACCCGTTCCGGCATGTAGTTCGCCGACATTTAATCGAGTTGAGCCCTCGGAATGCCTAGGAACCGCATAAATATTTAATGCGGCTGAAGCGGCAGCCAGAAGGGCATTTTTTCCTTCTTCTGGATTACCACCAGCATGTGATGATACACCTTTAAAAGAAACATCAAGTTTTGACGTTGCCAGAAAACCATTATTTGAGGCCACAAAGTGAGCATGAGGAACCCCTGTCCCTACATGGCTCGCAATGAAATAATCGACATCGTCAACCACATTCGCTTCCACCATCGATCGAGCGCCACGAGTCCCTTCTTCAGCAGGTTGAAAAATCAATTTGACCTTTCCTGTAAGACTGGACTTGTTTTCTGCAATCAATGTAGCAAGTCCTAGACCAATTGCCGTGTGAGCATCGTGACCACAGGCATGCATTTTATAAGGAAGCGTTGATTTGAATCCTTCTTTCATCGGAAAGTGGCTGTCTTCCTCAGACTCATTGATTTCGAGTGCATCCATATCAACTCGGAAAGCGATGGTTGGCCCTTCTTTCTTTGTGTCCATTGTCGCAACGATTCCTGTGTATCCTTCAGAAAAGTGTTCGATATAAGCTTCTTCTGCGCCATGTTCTAGAGTCCATTTATAATGCGCTTTGGTTTCTTCTTCACCTGGCTTCCCCATGCAAAAATCAGGGGACATCACCTGTTTTCCCAATTCCAGCTGAAACCCAAGCTCGTCAAGGATCGAAGCAACGATCGAAGCAGTCCTCATCTCAAGAAAACCAGGTTCCGGATAACGGTGAAAATCTCGTCGCCATTCAACTAATTTTTGTTCGAGCGTACTCACTATTGATTCACTCCTTCATTTATTAAAGGTATGGATGAATGCCAGGGCCGAATGGAATTCCTAAGAAAACGAACAGTAGAATTAACACGATCCAAGTTAATAAGAAACAAATCGAATAAGGTAACATTAAGGAAATAAAAGTTCCGATCCCCGCTTTTTTATCGTACTTTTGCATAAAGGATAAGGTAATCACCATGTAAGGCATCAGTGGTGTCACAATGTTCGTAGACGAATCAGCTACACGATACGCTACCTGTGTAAAAGCTGGATGATACCCAAGCTGCATAAACATTGGCACGAAAACAGGTGCTTCAAGTGCCCATTTTGCTGAACCTGACGTGATTAGGAAGTTCATTAAGGCTGTAAAGATAATATATGCAATAATGAGTTCGATACCGGTGAAGCTAAGATCTTTTAGTAGATCCGCCCCGTTAACAGCAACCCACGTCGCAATATTAGACCAGCTGAAGTAAGAGATAAATTGAGAAATCGCAAAAATGAGTACGATGTAACTCGACATGTCTTTCATCGACTCTGCCATGTATTTTCCGATGTCTTTACTAGACTTAATCTTTTCAACAGTAATTCCATAAGTTGTCCCTATCGTAATAAAGAAGAAAAGAATGATCGGCACGATGCCATCTAGAAATGGAGAAGGAACAATGCCGCCTTCATCATTGCGTAATGGGCTATCTGGTAGGAAGATGACGGTGAGAACGAGAGCCCAATAGATCACGCCAGCAATAATCGAATTCCGAAAAGCTTTCCCTGCTTTTGGGTGTTCTTCCTCGACTGCTCCTTCAACCTCTTCTCCTTTATACTTCCCAAGCCTTGGTTCGACGAATTTGTTTGTCACCAGACCACCGACAAGGGTAAGAAGAAACACAGACACAATATTGAAATACCAGTTATCGACCGGTGTAACAACAAAGCTTTCATCAATGATTTGAGCCGCTTCGGTTGTAATTCCAGCCAGTAGTGCGTCAGTTCCCGCGATTAAGAGATTCGCTGTAAAACCCGCTCCGGCTGCAGCATAACCTGCTGCAAGACCAGCAATCGGGTTACGTCCAATTTTATAAAAGACCATTGCTGCGAGTGGCGGAACAAGAACCATTGCCGCATCTGATGCAATGTTCCCCATAATCCCTACAAAGACAACCGTGTAGGTAATTAAGGCGGGTGGAGATTTTAAAATTGTTTTTTTAATTGCAAAATCGAGCATGCCTACTTTTTCAGCTAGTCCAATTCCTAACATCATA
Organism: Guptibacillus spartinae; assembly: GCF_028610625.1. Lineage (GTDB taxonomy): Bacteria > Bacillota > Bacilli > Bacillales > Guptibacillaceae > Guptibacillus > Guptibacillus spartinae. Next base: position 6,204 of record NZ_JAQQWU010000031.1, on the reverse strand, counting down.
GCCAGTACTAGGCCGAGAGGAGCAAATCCTGTGAAATTATCGAGCATGGACGTTAAAATATACTGAAGTCCCTCACCAGATGCAAGACTTTTTACCGGTAGCTCTTCTCCCGTACCCGGATGGGTGACGGTAGCGCCAAACATATGAAAAATAGCAGAAACAATCACAACGATAACAGCTAAACCGACAAATAGTATAAATGGATCCGGAAGTTTATTCCCGACTCGTTCAATGCCATTCAGGAACTTCTGAGCAATCCCTGTTTTTTTATTTGTATTCTCCATCGTCTCCCTCACTTCATCTCGTTATTATGTGGTTTATGTTAATTTCGAAGGCTTGACTCCGTCTGGAATTGGGCAAGAATAGGGGTTCCCAGCTCGGAACTCCTGGAATTCTGCCTTAACAGCTTCCAAATCCTCCTTATTTTCAAGTAGGTGTACTGCCGTTTGTGACATCGCTTCTGCAGCTCGCATCATTCCTTTATGTGCATAGCTGCTAATGCCCTGAGTCGTCATTTGCCATGTGTGTAACGGCGTTCCAAGTGCAGAAGTCGAAGCGGTCAATTGCGCGGTTGGCACAACCCAGCTCACATCTGCAACGTCTGTTGAACCTGAAAGAATTTCGGTAGATGGTTCATAATCAGAAATTGTCTCAGCAAGGTACTTCCCTTCAAACTCACTGCCATCTCCCTGATAACCAAATCCTCTTATAATGTCCAAGTAGCTTTCTTTCTCCCCTTCTGACAAAGTAGACCAAAGTTTTTCTGCAAAATTGATTTCTTCCTTATCTGCTTCTCCAATTCCAGCTTCCTGCAGATTTTTATGCAAAATTTTCTCCAGATTTCGATTCGGAATATAATTTGAACAGGCTTTATCGAACTCAATTGTTAGCTCTGTTTCAGTCATTAGGGCTGCGCCTTCTGCGATCTTACAAACCCGCTTGTAAATGTTATCAACCTGACTAATCTTTGGTGAGCGAAGCAAGTACAGAACCTCTGCGTCAGCTTGAACCACATTCGGTGAAATCCCACCTGTATTAGTAACCGCATAATGCATTCGCGCTTCCGGTATCACGTGTTCCCGAAGGTAGTTCACACCAACATTCATGAGCTCCACAGCGTCAAGGGCACTTCGCCCAAGGTGGGGAGAATTTGCTGCGTGAGAAGACAATCCTTTAAATCTAAAATAAACTTGATAGTTTGCTAGACTTGAAAGGCTCATAATGCTATTTCCTGGCGATGGATGCCAGGTAAGGGCCACATCCACACCATCAAAAACCCCTTCTCGCACCATGAACGTCTTACCCGATCCTCCTTCTTCTCCAGGACATCCAAAAAACTTTACAGTACCTGATAAGTTGTTTTCTTCTAAGTACTTTTTCGTTGCGCAAGCTGCCGCAAAAGCGCCTGTTCCAAGCAAATTATGCCCACATCCATGACCGACGTTAGTCTCTGTCGGATGATAAGAAGTTTGGTTTGGCTCCTGTCCGAGTCCGGATAACGCATCGAATTCTCCAAGAAATCCGATGACCGGAGAGCCACTTCCATAGGACGCGACAAATGCGGTTTCGATATTCCCAGCATTGCGCTCAACTTCAAATCCTGCTTTTTCACACTCCGAGGCTAAAAATTCAGCAGACGAATATTCCTCAAACCTCGTTTCAGGGTGCTGGTAAATATACTCGCTAACCCTTTCAAAAACAGACTTATTTTCTTCTAAGTAGATCTTTGCACAATGATTTGTCATTGATTTCCCTCCATTCAAAAAATTCGAAAAATTATTGTCGAACCTCATCCTCTTTAGGCGAAAGGTTTTTACTCCTTGGCTATATCGACAGTTATCTTTTCAATGTAGCGACTAATCAAGTAAACGCCTTTTTCGATGTCTTCGAGAGAAGCAAATTCAGACGGATGATGTGAAATTCCATCTTTACAAGGGATAAAAATTAAACCGGATGGCCATTTTGCTGCCATATTCATCACATCATGACCCGCACCGCTATTCATCACAAGCTTTTCAAAACCAAGCTCCTCGCATACTTCAGCAAGTTGCTTCTGCATCTCGTAATCTAGTAAAACAGAGTCATTATCAACTAAAGTGGAAACCGTCACCTCAACTTGATTGTCTGCCGATATGCGACGACAATATTCCTTAATTTCATTCGCAAAGTCACGCTTCAGTTGATCGTCTACGCTTCGAATATCAATGCCTAGTTCAACTTCACCCGGAATCACATTCATCACATTAGGCTTAAGCGCTAATGTACTAACAGTTGCCACAAGTGGTTGCTCACTTTTACGACTAATCTCTGTCGCTCGCTCACTGACATAGTTTACAAGAGGAGCAATCGCAACCAGGGCATCCTGACGACGATGCATCGGAGTGGTGCCAGTATGATTCGCCATCCCTTGCACATTTACCTGAAGTCTGATAGGACAAGCAACACCGTTCACGATGCCGACTTCCTTATGGTGCTCTTCGATTTGGGTTCCTTGTTCAATGTGAAGTTCAAGAAAACAGGATAGCTTCTCAACTGGGAGTTCCGCTTCTTCAATGGTTTCCCAATTTACGCCAAACTCCTCAACAGCCTGTTTAATGGTTACCCCGTTCCGATCCGTCACCTGACTGGTTTCCTTTTTATCGAGCTTTCCTGATATGGCTTTACTTCCAATCGTTGAAACCCCAAACCTGGCTGATTCCTCGGATACAAAACAAATGACGGCAATGTTTTTCGCTGGCTGAAATGCCTTATCTTTAAGCTTTTTCACCGCCGCCAGGGCGCTTAACACGCCGGCAACTCCATCGTACCCGCCACCGTTCGAAACCGTATCAAGGTGCGAACCAAGCGCAACGGTTGGAGCATCCTCATTCACTTGCCAAATGGCCCACTGGTTTCCTGCTTGATCTTCGGATGTTTCAAGACCAAGCTCCTTTGCGATCGTAACGAACTGGTTTAAAGCTTCCCTTTCTTCCAAAGTAAAGCTTAATCGACTAAAGCCTTCAGGCCGATCCATCGTTTGTGTAAGATTTAGCGCTAGCAAACTTTTCTCAAGCCAGGATTGCATGTCAGACATCCCCAGAACCACCTTTTAAAATACGGATATATGTCTCGACTGCTACCGCTAACACTTCTTCTTCGTAATCAAACTGCGGATGGTGGTGAGGGTAATCAAGTTTTGTTCCAAACAGCATATAAGTGGCTTTCCCTCCATGCTCCTGAACCCGATTCATCATCAAGCTCGCATCCTCAGATCCTGAAACTGGTGCTACAGGCTGAACCTCTTTCACAAATTCACTACCTTCACACCATTGTGTAATCTTTGGAATCAATTCCTCGTCACAACTCATGGACTCTGTCACCCCGACTGATTCAATCGAATAATCCACATCGTGCATTTCGGCTGAGGCCTTAATTATGCGCATCGCTCTTTCCACCATATGATTGCTGATCTTCTCTGTTTGACCCCGCAACTCAATCTCCATAAAGCTATCTTCTGAAATAATGTTCCGCGCACTTCCAGCTGTGAGCTTGCCAACATTCACACGCGAAACGCCGTCATGGTGACGCGGGATTCCGTAGAGATTATTGGCCGTTGTTGTGGCGGCTAGCAACGCATTTTTTCCTAATTCCGGGTGCATACCGGCATGGGAGGAAACCCCTTTAAAGGTAATATCAAATTTCGTTGAAGCAAGAAACCCTTTCGTTGTAGCAGCGATCGTGCCTACATCCATCGAATTAATCCCGATGTGCCCTGAATAAAAGGCATCAACATCATCAAGCCAGCCTTTGTCTCTCATGGGTCTTGCTCCTCTTCCACCCTCTTCAGCAGGCTGGAAGAGAAGCGTAAACTTTCCTTTCAACTCATCGCTATGGGAAGCAATATACTTCGCTACACCAAGACCAATAGTTGTATGACCATCATGAGCACAGGCGTGCATCACATTCTCTTCTCCGGAAACAAATCCATTTTTTGAAGGGAGATGAGATTCCTCTGCACACTCCTTAATCGGCAACGCGTCGATATCAAAGCGAAAACCTATGTGATCCCCCTGTTTTCCCGTATCCCATTCGGCTACGAGACCGGTATTTCCATTTCGCATTTTTTCGAGCCACTCTTTTTCCACTCCCCAGGCTGCAGCTTTTTCCTCATGTGCAAGAAGGTCAGCTTCTTTTGGCAACCCCAAACGCGAATCCTCTTTAAGTGCTTCTTTTCCAACGTGCAAAGTAAAGCCCATTGCTTCTAATTCTTTTCCGATTCTGTACGTTGTAATGTATTCCATAAACCCCAACTCCGGCAGCGCATGGAACGTTCGCCGCCATTCGATCAGCTGGGGGATTAACTCTTTTACAAAACTGTTCAAGTCAACGTCACTCCTTATGTAGAAAAACTTTTAGATAGCGCTTTCATCAGCTGTTCTTTCTTTTCTGTTTAAAGAGGATGAACGGCATAATAGCTCCTATTTATTTTCGGAAACTTTCCACTTCATTTCCTTAATTGACATTATACATGAGTAATTAGAAAATTCAAATCGTTTCTGATACTTTTTCTTACAAACAAAAAAGTAGCGTTCGCCATATTAGTGGCCAACGCTACTTTTCATTGTGTATCATTCAGCAATAATTTATACGCTTTCCTCGGTCTCCCTTTTGAACCGTTCACTTGCACCGTCATACTTGTCGCAAGTCCCATCGCTTCTAGTTCAGCTAAGACCCGACGTGCATTTCGTTCTGAACTTTCAAGCCAGCCAGCAACTTCCTGAGAATTCACTTCATCTTTTTTATAAAAGGTGGAAAGTGCCTGAATCTTTGCGACAGAGGATGGCGAAATGTTTGCCTTCCTTAATTTCTCCGTCCACTCCTCCGTAATCCAGCTTTTGGATTGATACGAAATGGATTCTCCACCAGATTCAAACTCAGTCAGCTCGCGGTTTTCATCTACTAAAACAATGGTAGGCGATTTGTGTTTCCTTGCACTGCGAAAGGCTGTTTGAACATTTTCTTCTGCCTGCAAAGCGGTAATGCCATAGCCAAGACCGATCCGAAGCTGGAGTTTATTCTGAGAATAAACCGTTTCAATTAAATGAAACAAATCCTGCTTGTCCAGCTTAATTTCAATTTCTCCGCGCGTGGTATAGATAAAATACAACCCATCGCCAATCTGAACAAACGATCCATTAATGCGTTCAGCTACTTCAATGAGCAATCTTTTTAGATTCAATTCTTTATGCTTTTGTTCATAGGAATAATAAAATTCCGTATCTTGATCTGGCTGAATAAGCTCGAACGCCAACAACGCCAGCTGAGAGCGCTGATACCAGAAAGATTGTCCTCGTTCCTTAAGAATTTTAAGCGCAAAATAGATGGATAGCTGGGAAGGGAAAATGCGGTAACAAGGAATCTTTAATTTCTTTAACGCTTCGTATACCCCATGAAGACAGGTGAAACAAACTTCAATCTTCCCGTCTTCGTACAACTGTTGATGGTGTTGCACGATTTCTTCAGTAGGACGGAAATCCGGGTATGAATAGGTATATATCTTTAAATTTTGCAGGGAAAAGAAGCGTTTTGTCGTCTCTAGCTCTTCTTCCTGTATCGTATCCAGACTAATTCTTGTTAGCACTTTCCCCAACTCTAAATTCGACTCCAAAACCTTTCCCAACAAGCTAGCACCATATAAAGGAGGATAAAAGGCAATCGAGTCATCTACTATTTCTTTTGAAACCGCATATGTATAGGGCACCTGACCCGAGAAAAACCATTGATCCACCTTCGATTGATTCAAATGAATAATTTCATCAATTTCTTTGAGATCCTCGTAATGAAACGGAAGAAGCTTTAAATCCTCAAATGACTCCGAAGCGTTTAGTATATGCTCTACCGAATCTTCAGGTCCGATCACGCCTAATGTAATCTCCAAATTTCATCACCTTCTTTTCTGGGAATCACGGGAATGAATCACAGGGACGGTTCTCGTGATTCCCATTCTTTTGGTTTTTGTTTCTTATTATAGCATCGCTAGTGCATCGGCTGCATCAGCATCGGCGGGACGGTTCTGTTTGCATCAGCGGTGCATCAGCGGGACGGTTCGAGACCAGTGAAAAACTAACGTTTTTTTCTTAGACTTAATAGCTAACCCTAAATAAAGAATATAATAGAAGCTTTTCAACCAAATATACATGAAAAAAGAGGACGCTATCGTAGCGA
>NZ_JAQQWU010000030.1 GCF_028610625.1 Guptibacillus spartinae | reverse complement strand
ATAAAGCGTTACAACCATAGAAGATATCAATGGGGATTAAATAAAATGACCCCGGTTCAATACCGAGGTCACTTACTAGCAGCATAGGTCCTTTTTATAAACTGTCCAAATTATAGGTTACAGTTCACGTTCAGATAGGCTTCTCTTCATAGTAAAGGAAAAATCCTTAATCTTAGTTATAAACACTGGCGCAAGTACCAGCTTCGGGTTCATAATAACAATGATTTTTATATTGTCCAGCAAAAGGTTGCCCGTACCAGGTCGGTGGACAAGGTGCATAAGGATTGAAGTACCAAAGAGCATATTTTCCTGGATGTTCTCTCCAATAATCCAAGTTTTTCTTTGCTAACCGTTTCTCTACAGAACGTGCTCGGTTATAAAAAACATTCCCTTTTTGCACGGCCTCAAAGGAATAATTCCCTCCCTGCACTTGATAAATCACTTGAGGAATTGTTCTCAGACCTACAAAGTCTAAACATTCAGCTTGTGCACGGTTTACAATGACATTCCCTACATACAACATGCCTTGCTTACCTTCACCTTCAGCTTCCGCTCTCATCATTCTAGCCATTAAATCAACATCTGAACTTGTGTATTTCACTCTCGGCATATTTTTCACCCCAAGTACATTTTATGAGTGAAATGGAATTTCATGTTGTTTTTCTTTATCACACGTGAATTCAATGAAAAATACAGACATTGATTTTACTTTTTTTAGCTAATCGTTGCCCACATTTCCTCTGGGTTTAATTCATAGATATTATTCTCGCGATACATAAAGTGATTAATGATAAACTCCCTTCGAATTGTTGCAAAGTCAGGATGAAACTTCTTAATATAGTCATTAATTTCTTTCTCAGGATACTTTTTCCCTCGTTCTAATCCGTTTACCAAGTGTTTTAAAATAATAATTTTCTTCTTCCGTTGCGAAGGTATTTGCTTTAAGGTTCCATCTGCTGCTATGAAATTATTTATCACTGCTTGTTCTTTCAATGTTTCATCCTCCTTATTGAAATCAGACTGATAAAGCATATTAGGTAAAGCTTCAGAATAAGATCGAAATTTCTTTTCATCAATGTAGTAATAAATCGTGTTTTTGTCTTTGCGCTGATAAACAATACCACTGTCTCGTAGTTTTGCCATATGATGAGTGATGGTTGGTGCTTTTAATCCAAGCTTCCCGGCAATAGCCTGCCCATGAAGAGGACCTACGGCGAGTAACGAAAGAATCCGTATACGATTTGGATCACCTAGTGTTTTATAAAAGTTGACTAATCTATTTAATTGCATAAGATTTCACCCCCACCTAGTTAGACTATTATCTAATTAGATAATAGTCTAACTAGGTGGGTAAGTCAACAATATATAAACACCTGTGCAATGATTTCGAAAACCACATAATAAGAAAGTAGGCTCATATTTGTGCACTGTCAGCAAAAACGTCAATCTGTAATTTTTCACATTCTTTTCCTTGCACTTTCAAAACCCCTACAAAAAAACACTGATTCCTTTATCTCTTAATAAGTGGAATCAGTGCTTTTATTTACAATTAATCGTTGCGCAGAATCTTTTCCATTGCTTTTCCCTTTGCTAACTCATCAACTAGTTTATCCAAATAGCGAATTTCCTTCATAGTTGGTTCTTCGATTTCTTCCACTCTCACGCCACAGATCATCCCTTTGATCTTGGTCCGTAAAGGATTCATCTGAGGAGCTTCTATGAAAAAATGCTCAAAGTCTGTTTTATTTTCCAAGTGCGCTTCTAACTCTTTTTCGCTATAGCCTGTTAACCAATGAATGATTTCATCGACTTCCCTTTTCGTTCGGCCTTTCTTTTCTGCTTTCGTAACATAGTGAGGATAGACACTAGCGAAGCTCGTTGTATAAATTCTATGTTTGGTCATGATAAATCTCCCTCCTTGTATATTCATAGTCTAATCACAAAGGACCTTAGCTTACCTCTGTTTAGTATTCTTCTATTGATTTACAAATCTATTTAATCGTTGCTGGCATTAACGTCGTCTTCAAATAATGGTAAACCCCTTCTTCATCACATGTAAATTCCGTCACTTCATCGACAATTTCCTTTATGTGGTCCGATGCATTTTTCATTGAAACTGCATAATCAACAACCTGAAACATTGGTAGATCGTTGTTACTATCACCAATTGCCAACGTTTCTACCTCAGTTAAATTAAAATAGTTCAGCATTTCTTGAATCCCAGTGCCTTTGTTCACATTAGCCACCATAACCTCCACATTATGATTAGAAGATATTGAGGTTGTAAAATCGATCTCTTGTTTTATTTTCTCTAATTCATCTTTCCATTGATTGATATGGTCTTCCGTCCTAGCAAAGAAATAAAATTTAGAAAATTTAGTACCATCGATTTGATTTTTCCAGTTTATTGCTTCTTTAATCGCTTGTTGCCGTGAAAGCCATTCATTTATTCCAACATTTTCAGGTTTAGGGTCTCTAATTTCTTCTTCAATAAATTTACGATCTTGTTTTAAAGCGATACGATCTGCTCCATAAGGAAAGAGTTCATAATAAACTTTGTTTTCTCTCGCTTTATCGATTATCTTTTCAACTAACTCAAAAGTTAGCGAATGTTCAAACACCGCCTTCTTGCCAACATACCCAGCCATACCATTTGAAGAAATAATCCCATCTACTTCAAAACCATCAGGTACAAGCTCATTTATTTCATCGAAAGCTCTTCCTGTTGCTATAAAAACGTACATACCCCTTTCTCGTAGCTCGTCAATAACTTGTTTCGTATATTCGCTTACCTTATTATTGTGATTTAATATTGTACCATCCATATCTAAAAAAATAGCTTTTGGATTTGTTACCACCGTGAATCCCCCTCGTTTTTTAATTCTATATTTGAAATTCAATCGATTAATCTAAACGACTTCAAAGCAGTCTGTTACCTCATTTTTTCAAATAAAGTCCACAAAGAGTATAACATTGGATTCTACTTCCCGTCATAAAGCAAACCTTGTGATAATCCTAAATCATGATCTTTCAGAAGAAAAAGCTTCAAGTCCATTATTATTTGAAAGATTAAAAGGAGCTTATCTTGTTAAAGATAGCCCCTTTTTCTGATAAATTCTTACCTAGTCGATATTCGGTTAATGAAAATGCTAAATAATAAACTGAACATTGTTAAGCCTGCAAACTGCTAGGAAAAACCTTTGTTTTTTAAAATTCATAAACTGTTATTAACGAAGCTGTACCGCTTAACAAAAACCATTTAAACCGATCAATTTCAATACCGTTTTTTAATCGCCGCACGAATATCATAATCATTTGGGTTAAGTTCGGTTTCTTTTCCCAATGCAAGTCTAGCTAGTTCAAGTCCAAGATAAGGACCTACAGTAAGACCTGAGGCTCCCAGACCATTTGCAGCAAGTAAGTTTTTCATCTCAGGAATATCGCCAAATACCGGTAAAAAACCTGGAGTGAAAGGACGAAATCCTACTTTTGCTTCTAAGAATGTACCATTTGTTAATCCTGGGGCAACCTCGAGCGCTTTACTAAAAATCTCCTGAAGACCTCCTGCCGTTACGCGTCTGTCCATTCCCGCCTCGTTTTCATGAGTTGCCCCAATGACAACTCGACCATCGTCGAAGCTTAATAAATACTGGTCATTTGGCGGCATAACAACGGGCCAGTTGCTAGTGTCTTCACCCGGCATTTCAAGGTGAACAATTTGCGCTTTTTGTGAAGTAACATTGAACTTTAATCCAAATGGTGATAATAGTTCTTCCGCCCATGCTCCGGCTGTCATAATCACTTTACCTGCTTCCAATCTTTCATCTTCTACTGAAACACCCGTTACTTCACCATCTGACGAATGAAGTTTCGCATCACCGAATTTCACTTTTGCTCCATGCATTTGTGCAGCTCGAAGAAGCGCATGGCGAAGTGCAGCGCCATTTACTCGAGCAGCTCCACTAACAAATACAGCTTGATACTCTTCTGCCAGGTGTGGAAACAATTCTCTTGTCTCTTCCGCTGATAACTTCTTGATCTCACCAATTTCAGGGGCATCTTCTCGACGTTTTTTTGCTCGATCGATCATTTTATCTAATTTCATTTCATCTGTATGAAGGCTAATTGCGCCTACTTTCTTATAACCTGTTTCTGTCTCTCCATCTTCCATTAATTGTTCAATTAAACTAGGATAGTATTTCGCTCCACCTTTTGCGAGTTGATACCATACTTTATTGCGACGTTGAGAGAGCCAGGGACAAACGATTCCTGCTGCAGCCTCAGTTGCTTGCCCTGGTTCGTTTCGGTCGATAATCGTCACATCCACTCCCCATTTAGCTAAATGATAGGCTGTTGATGCGCCAAGAATACCAGACCCGATAATAATCATTGAGTTCATAAGTAACACCTATTTCGTTAAATTCATTTCATTTTCATTTTACACACATTCTTTAACCGGCTCAACATTATCCAAAGGGTTTGAAAGCGCCATGAATGAAAAAACCGTTTACGATGCCAAGTCTATTTTATGATAAAATGGCACCATTACATTATGAAGGAGTTTCACCATGAAAAAAACATTGGATCATATGGGAATTGCAGTTAGACGCTTAGATGAGAGTGTCCAGTTTTATACAGAGGTATTAGGAGGAGAATTATTCGACCGCTATCGCAGTGAAGCTACAGGGGTTGAAAGCGAAATTGCAGTTATTGATTTAAACGGAAGCCGCATCGAATTACTTATGCCTACAAACAATACCACTTCTCCTATCGCTCGATTTATGAAGCAAAAAGGAAAAGGGGTTCACCATATTGCATACAGAGTTGAAAATCTTGATGAAGCCCTTAAAGAATTAGAACAACAAAACATCCGCGTGATGCAAGACACGCTGCGTATCAACAAACATGGTAGAAGATTAATTTATCTAAACCCTGCGGATACAGAAGGGACAATCATTGAATACTGTGACTATCCTCAAACACTCTAACTTATAATTGAATAAATGCTAGACGAAAGACAAGAATCATAAATAATAAGAATGTAAGCACAAGAAGTACGTTTAGTCTCGAAGGCAAGTTATTATTCTGGTTATTTTTATCGCTCATGGTAGCTTTCCTCCCATTAATAAATTTGTTCAAAAGTCAGTTGTAATTATTTCATTTCCATCTTTGGTTTACAGCATTTCACGCCGTAACCTACCTGAATCTAGGGGCATCTTTCTTATCGTTTGCATTTTAGCACATTTGCGCTTGTCACAACCTATTTTTAAGATAATTATAAAACTTATCAGCATTTTTTCTAACCTTTTAGTTAAAAGGATGAATCTTCTCATATATCTTTCGTATCCAACTTTTATCTTATGGATTGAAGAAAAAATCCACAAGTTAAAAGTTATCCAAACATTTACTGAATACAAAATGCAGCTTAGTGATAAGCTGCATTCTTTGATTTTTTCTATGTTTTCGATTTCTCATTATGAATGCTTCTATAAGGCAGTTTCCATCCATATCGTAGTGAAAGCATACGAAGAAAAACAATGGTTCCAAACAAAAGCATTAATGAAGGCAATTCTTTCGGATAGCCGAGACCAATTAATAATCCTGCCATCATTGCCCAAACGGCATAAACTTCTTTTTGTAGCACAGTGGGTTTCCTTCTCGCTAATAGATCACGAATAATCCCTCCCCCAGTCCCAGTCATGGCAGCAGCGACCATCGCTGCAATAAAAGGATGCCCCATCTCTTCAGCAAACAACGCCCCCTGAATCGCGAATGCGGATAAACCAATTGCATCAAAGAAGCTTCCCCACTTCTCCCAGTAATAGTTAATCCAGCTAGCTGGAAAAACAAAAATGACAAGAATTGTAGCGATCGCTATCATAATGAGTACATCCTGCTCCCAAATAGAAGCTACGGGTACACCTATTAATAAATTACGGATAATTCCTCCGCCAAATGCAGTTGCTAAACCAAGTACGATCACGCCAAGAAAATCGAACTCTTCTTCCAAAGCAACGAGTGCGCCACTCGCTGCAAATGCGATCGTACCGATAATATTAAGAATTTCCCAAGTCACACCAATACGTCCTTTCACGATCTATTGAAAGTTAAAGTGTACGTCAGCTTTTAACTGTTGGCAACCTTAAATTCATAACTAAAAAAACCCCCCTGTAGGAGGTTTAAGAAGAAAGATGGTAGTGCATCTCGATTAAGTCTTCATCTGAATGGGGTATTTCTTTTCCTTTAACCATTTGAGCGCCATTAATACATCCGCTCGTAAGAAGAATAATATCGTGATCACTGCCAAGCTGCAGTGACTTTAAGACACCTTCACGTCTTGTGTAGGTGCGATGAATATTTGGAGCATTCGGATTAGAAAAACCTGACATTACCTTATCCACTATAACGGAAGGCTCATGGTAACCAGGATGGTCTACGGTAACAATGACTTCATCCGCTCTGCCCTCAATCGCCTTTGCCATTTTAGGCATTTTTTCAAAATCTCTAATACCGATACCTGCAATCATGACGATTAGTTTGCGATGCTCCATTTTTCTCACCTCATCAACAAGGCGGCTTAGAGCAACAGGTGTATGGGCATAATCTAGTATAATCGTCTCACGATTCGGTCCACTTATAACCTGAAAGCGACCTTCAGGACTTTCTAATCGTGGTAGAACCCGAATGATTTCGGATAATGTGTAGCCAAGTAACAAAGCAGACCCAATAGCCGAGAGTACATTTGCAACATTATAATCTGCAAAAACTGGCACGAATACATGATATTCTTCCCCATGTGAAACAAGGTTAAAGGAAGTTCCATTCACTTGATAGCTAATATCAGTAGCAATGAGATCCGCTTCAGCATGTTGATCTAAACTATAGGTTACGACTCTGTTGTTTAAGCTTCGGATAAGTTCCAAACCCATTTCATCATCTACATTCACAACAGCTGCTTTTGCTTGATCAAAAAGCTTCATCTTACAAGCTTTATAATGTTCAAATGTTTGGTGATATTCTAAATGTTCTGGAGAGATGTTTGTATGAATGGCTACATCAAAATCTATTCCATCAACTCGCTTTTGATCAAGAGCAATTGAAGAAACTTCCATTGCTACTCCTTTATCTCCTGCCTCCACAAGATCATTGAAAATGCGATGAAGATCAAGTGATTCTGGTGTTGTTGGCGTACTTTTTTTATAAGGTATTCTTTTTTTTGATGACCAAATTCCAGTCGTCCCAATGGAGCCTGTCGGTAATTTAAGTAAACTTAAAAGAGATCGTACGTAAGCGGCGACTGTTGTTTTTCCATTTGTGCCAGTCACGCCAATCGTTTTTAGCTTTTCATCGGCTGCATCGTAATACTGTTTAGAAAAGGATGCCATCGCTTTTCGAACATCATCCACAAGCACAATCGTACATTTAGGGTAGCGGTGTGAGAGACTCTCCGAAATATCCTCTTGATCAATTATGACGGCAACCGCTCCATTTCGGATCGCGTCTTCTATGTATAAATGCCCATCGTGGTTCTCACCTTTTATCGCAAAAAACACGGAATTAGGCTCTGCGTTCTTAGAATGAAAGGTAAGTTGAGTAATCCTCTGATAATCTGGACCTAAAACTCGGTGGATGGACGGATAGTGAAGGTTTGAAAAATTTATCTTCATGGTGAATTCCTCGCTTTAACTGTATTATTTACTTTTATTGGAAAATTTTTAAAACGAAAGTAAATAATCTAATTTTACTTAAATTCCCCATATTTCCCGGTTTAAAACAATTACATTACATTTAGCATACTCAATTTGTACTACGTTTCATTCATTAAAATGAGCAGACAGCCAAAAAATTAGCTGTCTGCTGTTTTGGGTTACCCAATCGCTTCGTAGTGGTTTCGGACAAGATCAGTTAGGCTCAATTCATCCAAAAGATGAACCGGAACCAAAAATGTAATTGTTACAACCCCAGGATGCCTTCCAATTTCGATCGAACCTGTAATTGTTGCTCGATTCATCACTTCTGGTGGGGTCATACCTAGCGTTTTCGCAGCTCGATTTAATCCGTTAGTTGTTGCTTCATTAAGATCGGCACCAGTTCCTATAAATGATAGGGGTAAAGACTCTTCTAGTTTTGAAACACCATACATGTTGGCGACCCGCTTAGCTGCTTCTTTTTCTTTTGTAGTAAAAGGTTTTGCTAAATGCGGTAAATCTTCTAGGGTCGGGAGTAAAATAGGTCCATCTATCGTTAAGCCCTTAATGACGATCGCTTGAAGATTTACAATACCCGCAACATCCGCTGTATGTCCTGCGATCTCGCCATTCCCCTGCATAGCATGCATGTCACCGATATAAATTCCTCCGCCCTCTACTTTTACTGGACAGATTAATACTGCACCTTCTCTTACACGATTGATGTCCATATGGCCGTCTGTACGATCTTCCAATCCTTCTTTTGTTACACCATATTCATGAGGTGCATCTATGAGGGACTGACCGAAATCTCCGGCATTATGAGAATCAGGTAATGGGCGGGAAGGCGTGGTTCCGAGCTGTCCGAGAAAAGGGCGTAATCTTGCCATCGTTCCTACTAGATCACTTGGTCCAAACGTAACAACTGGATTTTGGACAGAGTTTTCAGGTGTAGCCATAAAGGATTTACCATTTCGAGCTATATGAGTGGCTGCAGCTTCATCCACCGTAACACCAACAGTTCGATCAGAATCAAATGCCATTGTATACCCATTCGTAAAAACAAAAGGCGTCACATCTTCTCCGCAATTCGCACAACGGATCGCTTCCGGACCAGTTCCTTCGATTTTTGTCTCAGGGTACAACTCTCCACAACCAGGGCATTTCACCGCTACAAACGGATCCCCTACATATCTTCCATCAACAGCTTGATCGTTTCCTGAAGAAGTTGCCATCGAAGTAACTTGAACCGATTTAATGCGTATTGCGATAGCGTCCCCAACTTCAGCACCTTCTACAAAAACAGGCTTCGTCACTTCATGCCCGCCGCGTAAACATGGCGTGATCATTGGCCCCCAACATCCAGGTGCTGTATTTGCAACAATATGACCACCATCTTTCAATGGTCCAAGCATTTCTTTTGAAGGATCGAGTATTCCATTCGTAAATTCATTCACAAACACCGTTTGCTTCGCTTCCATTGGCTCTCCCCTTTTCATATATTCCTTTCTTTATTATAAGAGTAATGTCGATTCATGTAAAAAACTAATTGGTTAAAAACAAAAAAACTTTGAATTCGAAGCTTTTTACTTTTAAAAGTTAGTTACTTTGAAGTGATTGACGAATAATAAAACCTTGCCTATACTGAATAAACGTAAACATAGAGACGGGTGATGAAATGGAATTTAAAATGCAGTATCTTTCCTTTTACTTAATCCAAGTGGAAGGAAGCGGAGAAAGTGAAGAACGACGCTATAAGCATTATCAAACACTAGATGCAGATAGCTATGAAGAAAGCTCTCTCAAAGACTTTCTCGACGGTGAATTAACGAAAATTATGAAACGAAAAGTGGATCGGCATGCTAAGTCTGAAGGTGCTCCAACCAAGATCGGTCGGTTTATTGTTGAACCTGGTCATGAGCTAACATCGAATCCCAACTATAATTTATTTGATCGCACGCGATATGCAGATTCAGCGGATGATTTTGAAACCTCCACTGACCAGATCGTACAAATGTACCTTGATACAAGTGCGATTAGAGGTGGTGTTTTGATTGTTGCTACGGCTAAACTAACGAAACTTTTTGATGATCCATTTCTCTTTATCTTAAAGTGTGACTTCGAACCGAAAGTAGCTACGATTACGGATGAAGATACACTCATCCAAAATGTGGAAATGGCAATTACGACAAAAAGTATGAAATCGGTCCAATACCCCTACATGCCAGAAGAAGGCATGATCGACAGCGCTGAAATCAAAGTCCACCAGTCGTCTCACGCCCGTTACTTCGAAGACTTCTTAAAATGGGTCGAATATGAAAAGTCGATGCCTGAAATCGTCAAAACACAAACGATGGGCATGGTTCAGGAGCATATCCAAGAAACGTATCAGGAAGAAAGTGATGAACGAGAAGAGTTCGAACAGGCGATGGAGGAATGGTCTCAGAGCCCTAAGCGCGAGCTACAGGAACGGTTTACGACCGAACAAGTTGTTGAAGCTACTTCGCAGATTGTCGAGCACTCCCCTGACGTCGAATGGAAGCTAAAGCTTGACCACGTATCCGTGAAAGCGATGCTGTCTGACTTCGGCGAATCGATTCATCTTGCGAAGGTAAATGGGAAGTACGTGCTTGCGATTGAAGCTGATTCGATAACATTTGAGAAGGGTTTTT
>NZ_JAQQWU010000029.1 GCF_028610625.1 Guptibacillus spartinae | reverse complement strand
GACACCAATTACGTTAGAGGGACTTGGGGTGACTGGCAAGTCTTTTTTTTTATGCCCTTATTAAAATAAGTGCAGGACTCTGCATTTTTCTGTTGCAAAGGTCTGCACTTCTATTTTGCAATAAACAATTTGTTGGAATTATTCGAAAGTGAACCTATAAGTATCTTTGAAGAGGAGGTTGGTGAATACATTTATTCCAAAAAAGATGATATGAATATTAAATTAGTAATGACACTCTCTTATCATCCTAGAGAAATCGAAATAAGTATAGGTGTATCTGAAACAGAGTTAATAAATATCTGCTTTGATAAGGTTACTAGGTTAGAAAAGAAAGATAGTAATTTGTTGATTTATAATGAACAAAGAAAAGAACCCTATACTGTGCGGTTTAGACCGCGTTTTGCTTTCGAAGAAATAACATTTTAAATAATTATTTTTAATCTAAATAATATCATGTTCAGGGTTTGAAACTAAATGCTTGTTGGTATAAAGAGGATTCGTTCTTGGTTTCAGTTTAGTAATCAGCTAAATTGGAGCTAAAGTTGGATAACACAGGAATATCAACTCCGGTTCTCAATCTTTTCGTTTGGCTTTTTACAATCTCTAGTTGAAACACTTGAATGGAGTGATGAAATGACTAAAGAACAGTTCAAAGAGTTTCAAAATGGAATTCACATTGGAGAAGAGTACAATTTCCATTATGGAAATAATGAATATTGGATTAGCCATGATGAAGAGAAATTTTACCTAACAAAAGTAAAAGGCTCACTTACGCAAGAGTTTAGTACAGCGACACAACTGTTCGAAGAGGGTAAAGTTGATGGAAGATTTATCTCTGATATTTATAAAGATATTGAGTGGTGAATTTGATAGAAATAAGTTTTATCTCATACTCAATTATCTCGGAGCTTATCTGTAATAAGATAGGCTTTTTAATTTGTTTTAATAGTTTGGAGTATTGTATTAGTTTGATCAATATAAGAAATATTTTACATATTTAAATAGAGAATAGTACAAACTTTATAGGCTACTCTCCTTTTTACCAAATTGA
This sequence comes from Guptibacillus spartinae, assembly GCF_028610625.1. Taxonomy (GTDB): domain Bacteria; phylum Bacillota; class Bacilli; order Bacillales; family Guptibacillaceae; genus Guptibacillus; species Guptibacillus spartinae. The sequence goes on along the minus strand of NZ_JAQQWU010000029.1, from coordinate 10,190 downwards.
CAGCAAAAAGAGATTTTGCTACTATAGACTTACGAACGTTCGTAAGGAGTGAAAAAAGTGAAATCTAATGACTTAAAAGAAGTGGCTTTAAATCAATTTGCTTTACATGGGTATCAGGGAGCTTCGCTTTCTTCTATTGCAAATGAAGTGGGAATTAAAAAGCAATCGATCTACGCACATTTTAAGAGCAAGGAAGACCTTTTTATTAGCACGTATAACGATTCACTAGTAAACGAGTTGTACTTTATTAAACAATACATGCTGGAGAATAGTTCTTCATCTCTAAAAGAGGTTTTATATACCTTTTTGAACGAGTACTTGGGACGTTATGAAAAAAGTCATAATATGAATTTCTTTATGAGAACTTCTTTCTTTCCACCGGTACAATTTGAACAACAAATTAAGAAGGGTACTAATGAATTTGTTGATGAATTAGAGTCACTGTATTTTTCCTTATTTGAAGATAAGAAAGATGATTTAAAGCCTGGGATTAATCCTGAGTTTGCTGCGCTGTCATTTTTAACCATACTTGATGGTCTACTAGTTGAACTTTTATATGGATTTCCAGAACGCTTACAAAAACGTCTCACTAGTTCATGGGAAGTTTATTGGCAAGGCGTTACTAAATAAAAGGAGATAGTGATATGAATCGCGCTTGGACTTTGTTGGTATTAGGTTCAGTTCTTGAGATTATTTGGGTTATTGGATTAAAACATGCCGATGATTTCATGACATGGACTGGAACGCTTCTTGCAATTGTTGCATCATTTGGTCTGTTAATTAAAGCTACCTCAGAACTTCCTGTAGGAACAGCCTATGCTGTATTTACTGGATTAGGAACAACCGGTACAGTGTTAGTTGAAATGCTAGTATTCGGAGAACCGTTTAAACTTCTAAAAATTATCTTAATTCTTGTTCTTCTTACAGGTGTAATGGGTCTTAAATTTGTGACTGGAAAACCTAATCAAGAAGGGAGTGCAGCATAGTGGGTTGGATTTTTCTTGTTTTTGCAGGAATCTTTGAAGTTGTAGGTGTGGCAGGTTTAAACCTCATACTACGTAATAAAAACATCCGGTCATTTGCCGTTTTCCTTCTAGGTATAGGAAGTAGCTTTACTTTCTTAAGCTTAGCCATGCAATCTTTACCAATGGGAACGGCCTATGCCATATGGACCGGAATCGGCACAGTGGGATCAGGGCTTGTAGGAATACTATTTTACGAAGAATCGAAGAGCTTAGCTAGAATTATCTTTATGGCTATGGTATTAAGTGCTGCAGTCGGTCTAAAACTCATTAGTTAATAGTAGGAGAACATATTATGTCATTATGGTTTACAGAGAAACAAACATCTTCATTCGGTATCACAGGAAAAGTCAATCGCACACTAGAAATTGAACAAACAACTTTTCAAAAGCTAGATATGGTAGAAACGGAGCAGTTCGGAAATATGTTGTTATTAGAGGGTATGGTTATGACGTCTGAAAAAGATGAGTTTGTCTATCATGAAATGATTGCTCACGTACCATTATTTACACATCCTTCACCTAAAAATGTTTTAATCGTTGGCGGTGGTGACGGAGGAACAATTAGAGAAGTACTTAAGCATAATAAAGTAAAAAAAGTAGCACAAGTTGAAATTGATGGAAAAGTAGTGGAATATTCAAAGAAACATTTACCTCATATTTCGTCTGGATATAGTGATCCAAGAGCTAAATTGATCATTGGAGATGGATTTGAACATATTATCAAAAGTGAAGGTAAATATGATGTTATCCTGGTTGATTCTACTGAGCCTGTTGGTCCAGCTGCAGGTTTGTTTACAAAAGGTTTTTATGCAGGGATTGCAAAGGCTTTAAAAAAGGATGGTATTTTTGTAGCTCAAACGGATAATCCGTGGTTTAAAGCAGACCTCATTAAAAATGCTATACGTGATACGAAAGAAATCTTTCCAATTGCTCGTCTTTACACTTGCAACATTCCCACTTACCCGAGTGGCATGTGGACGTTTACTATGGGTTCAAAGGTTTACGATCCTTTAGAAGTACCATTGCATAACATTACGGTTATCGATGGACATTACTATACACCAGAAGTACATTATGCAAGTTTTGCATTACCTAAATTTGTAAAAAAACTTATGTGAATAAAAGATAAATTCCTAGAATTTTATCTAGAAAACGAGACGTTTTAGAGTAACTATTGTACGCACAGTCATTTGGGGCGTCCGATTCCTATTCGTCCTAGTACAGGATTAGGATTTACTCATAAACCTATTGATCGTCACCTAACTAACGATCGTTAGTTAGGTGCGGCTGATTTTTTAGGGTTAACTCGAAGGAGTAACTATCTGAAAAGCAACGGAGAAGTGATTGGAAAATTTGATTTTGGTAGAGGGAGTTGTGGAAGGTGACGAATATCGTTTTGATGACTGTGAATTTCTGTATGGCTATAATAGGAATTTCTCTCCTTTTATTATTATACAGAGCTTTAAAAGGGCCAACGGAAGCTGACAAAGCAGTTGCTTTAGATGCGATAGGCACATGTATAATAGCCTTTTGTGGCTTGTTAGCAATTAAATTATCATCTACAGCCCTTAATGATGTCATATTACTTGTAGGGATATTATCATTTATAGGTACTGTTGCCACGGCAAAGTTTTTAGAAAAGGGAAAAATTATTGAAAAATAAGGAAGTGGAGGACACGTGAGATCTTCTAATAAATCGGAGCTTATCTGTAATAAGAAAGGCTCCTTTTAATTTTAAATATAAAATTGAGTTATATTGATGGTTTTGAAATAATTGGTTTAAGCAAATCTGTCATGGAGATATCACCGTGTGGTTGGAAACACCCATAATACATAGTAACTCTCTTTAAATGATGAGCTAAACTAAAAGAGCTATTATTTAGACTGACCTTAGCTCGTAGTCTAGAAAATAAATGAACAAGCGAGGTTAATCAATGGAATTTAAACTGTTAGGAGATGAAACGAATATTGTTATTAAAGTAATTGGCAGACAGCATCCGGATGCCACAGATTACTGGGATGGAAATTGGATTTTCTCGATCATCAATATAGAAATACCGGGTTACTCGGTTGAATTTCCTGCAAGCTTAAGAACGGACGAAATATTTTCTTTTATGGAAGAACTAAAAAATTTAGATGAAACGTTGAAGGGAAAAGCATCTTTTAAAAACATGGAAGATTTCATTATGCTAGAAGCCGAAGTGGATCTTACAGGAAAAGTAATGTGGACAGGAGAAACCTGTTATCCTTTAGGAACTGGAGCCGTTCTAAAATTCGACTTTGAATCAGATCAATCGTATTTAAAATATATAATAAAAGAATTAAAAGCTATTTTAGAGGAGATTCCAGTAATCGGAAAACCCTAAGAGGTTAGATTTGATATTCCATATTATCGGAGCATATCTGTAATAAGATAGGCTCCTTTTATCTGAATTAAAGATTGAGTTATGTGGGGCTATTTGAAATAATTGGTATTAAGTGATGTTTTTTTAGGGGGATTGTTTTATGTTTGTAGTAAATGTAGAGGGTGCCATAGAGCGCAACGGTAAATGGCTTTTAATCTTGAGAAGTGAAAAGGAAGAACACGCTGGAGGCACCCTTTCGCTAGTTGGTGGAAAATGCGAACTTGAAGGCTTTTCATCTGATATTTTAGAAAGAACTTTGAAAAGAGAAATTTATGAAGAAGTAGGCTGCGAAGTTGCAGGACTTAAATACGTAAATAGTTCTTCTTTTGTTACTGATTCTGGGATCAATGTCATTGATATTGTTTTTCTATGTTACCATAAGTCAATTGAGCCTTATCCTAAAAGCAGTGATGAAGTAGATGATGTTATTTGGATGACTACTTCAGAGATTCTAGCTAATACAGAGTTGCCGGAATATTTAAAGGATAACATCAAGCTGTCAGATAAAATACTACAGGATAATTCCTACATTAAATTTTAGTAGTAGATATTCATTTATCTCGGAGCAATTCTAAAACAAAGAGGCGCTACAAAGAGCCTCTTTGTTTTATTCAATCAGGTTTCCCTCATCTAACTCACTAACTTGAAAAGCTTCAACCTTATTGTCGTATCTCGCTAAGAAAACAACTTTTCCGTCAATAACTCTCATGAACGTAAAGACGATATTATGACCTTTTTCTTGGCCATTTTCATCATACCAAGTACCTTGCTGTTCAAGAACTATATGGTGTCCTTTTGCAAAGCGTCTGATGGTATCAAGGCGAAGGTTGGCACGCTCTATCCAGTCAGTTAAGTGGTGGCTTCCACTAATAGAACCTTTTGGTCCCATAATCTCGATGTCTGAATGAGAAAAATCGAGTAAGCCGGGGATATCTTTTTTATTTGAGTTTTCGACCCAGTTTTCTGCGGTTTTTAATGTATTAAGAAGGGTAGCTTTATTTGAATTATGATGTATAAATGCTGTAGACCTTTCATTAAGCTCTTCATCACTTAGTCCAAATATATTCACTAATAGTCTTCTAGCTTCAAGTTTATTCGATTCGTCAAGAAACAAATAGGACTGTATTAAAAATTCCCTTAAACTAGAGTAATCAATTTCAGAAAACACTTCTCCAAATAATTTAGTTCTCAATTCGGTATAGTTCATCTCAATATTCTCCTTTAATATTATTGATCGCTGCCATAAAAAATGTAACAGACTGATTTACAAATTCTTTAGAACTCACGCCTCCTGAGGACACAAGGGTCTTGTAAATTAAAGGATCAAATATCTGCAATAGTTGAAGGGCTAAAAAATTTGAGGGAACTGTCGTTTGAAAGGTTTTGTTTCTAGTTCCTTCTTTTATTACACGTTCAAAAATCGTGATAATCTTTTCCTGGATTAGTTTAAGTTCTGAGTTATAGTCTTCACTGAATATCGCTCCCATATCTGGAAAACTTGATAAAACAAAATGGAAGAAGTCACTACTAAATCCATTCTCAATGAAGGAGACGATCTTTTTGCTTTCAGAAAGATTACTTGACTCTATTTTTTCCATAGTGGTTAAGAAGTTATCCATTTTCGGCTTTACAATGGAAAATGTTAACTGCTCTTTAGATTGGTAGTGAGAGTAAAGAGTCCCTTTCGCAATATCTAGTTCCTCTGATATATCACTCATTTTTACTCGATGGTAACCATGATCATTTATTAGTTTTTCAGCTGTTTCAAGAATTAGTTTATTTCTATTGTTGAACTTTTTAACCATTCTTTCAGACATAAAACCTCTCCTCTTATGACTTTTAAGTCAAAAATGACTCATAAGTCATTGTAGGTTAGTATTCATATTGTGTCAATATCTTTTTGATTATGGAGAAAAGGATTATTTTAGTGATGGCAAAGAAAAGTAGAACTCGGTGGTGTTTATCTCGAATTCAAGTCTTCAACTAAATCGGAGCGTTTACATAATATAAAGAGAAAACTAACTAGTGCAGGAAGTTATAAAGGATTGAATTAAGCAGACATCAAAACTATTAGATTATTTTGGTTGATAATTGAAAAAAACTTCCTGTACTCTTTTTATAGAGATGTAATTGAAAGGGGAATTCAACACAAATGTGGACATCCTTGTAATGATTAGATAATCAAATAGAATACTCACCTAGAAAGAAAATGGCCGAAGTATATCTATTTTTAAGTCATTAACAAGGGGCGCTTGGTGTGTTAATACCTACGAACACAAGTGGATACCTTTGTATCTGCTTTTTTGTGTTAAATAAATTTTACATCTCTACAAATCACATCATATGACCCCCTAATCCAGTTGTAAAATACGGAAGGGGAATAATAAATGTCAAACTACGAATCCGAAGAAAAACTTGCAGGAGGCAATGTCTCAAACGTTTATCGTTTGAGAGGTACTGTTCGTCGAGAACTGAAGCCAGTAAGTTCTAGAATCCATAAGCTATTATTGCATTTAGAAAAGAAAGGTTTCAGTTATGCACCTAGATTTTTAGGAGTTGATGAAAAAGGTAGAGAAATCTTATCGTATATTGAAGGAGAAGCTGGCAATTATCCTTTGAAAAATTATATGTGGTCGAATGATGGTTTAAAAGAAATAGCGATGATGCTTCGTCTTTACCATGATGCGGTGAGCGACTTTTCATATGGCGATAAGTGGGAATCAATCGATAACACTCCAAAACCATATGAGGTACTCTGCCATAATGATTTTACCATATACAACATTATTTTTAATGATAAAAGACCAGTTGGCATTATTGATTTTGATGTCGCTGCACCTGGCCCTAGAATATGGGACATTGCCTATACTCTTTATACTTGTGTTCCATTAAATAGGCTTTACCATACTGAATCCGGAGAGCCAGTTTATTATAATGCTTCATCGGATGCCCTCCGTATTAAACATAGAGTTAACTTATTTTTTGAATCTTACGGAATGGAGGTTCTAAAAGAAGGTTATTTAGAAGTGGTTTTGCAACGATTAGAGGGTTTATGTAACTACATGAAAAGAAAAGCCAGTGAAGGGGATATGGCTTTTCAAAAAATGATAGATGAGGGCCATTATGATCACTATCAAAAAGAAATTATATTTATACGCAAACATGGAAAAGAGTGGATATAAATAGAAGGTTATGGGGCAACACTGAGACTTTTTTTAGAGTGAATTGAGTTTTGTTTTTAGACTCTAATCTTCTTCAATTATATCGGAGCTTATCTATAGTAAGATAAGCTCCGATTTTTTGCGTCCAAAGACTTGAAGGAATAGATTTGAATCAGCATGAAAAGTATTTTTTGTAATCTGATGCAACTTTTATAAAAAATAAAACGTCTTTTATTGAGGAAGGGGGAGAAATTTTGGACGATACTTATGTTCTTGAAATAATGGAAGAAAACAATCATGTGATTGAAAAAACAGTTAGGTCTATTATAAGAAATTCTTCTATGGTAGATGACGCTGTGCAAGAGGTCAAAATAAAAGTATATCAGCATCTTGTAACTGAAAGAAGTTCTCCAAATAATGTCTCCTCCTGGATCTCTGTGGTTTCAAGGAATGCTGCCTACGACGAACTTCGAAAGTTACAACGAAACGAATCAAAACAAAGTAAACTTTTGCAATTTACAAAGTTAAGACAACGATCTGATCAATATGGAAAATCAGCAGAACATGATGTTTTATCTAGAGAAACTTTAAATGAGGTTAGGCATTTACTATCGGAATTCGATGAGGAAACTCAACATATCCTTGAATTGAGATATCGGGGAGCTTCTTACAAACAAATTGCAAAGGAGTGTCATTGCTCTGTACCAAATGTAAAATCGAAGCTATTTCGTGGAAAGAAAAAGTTGGTAGATCTTTGTGTAGCAAAGGGGGTTTTCAACAGTGAAATGTGAAGAATATCGCAATTTAATTATAGGGTCAACAATAGAGAAGCTTCCTAAAAGAAAAGCCGAGGCTCTTTCCACTCATTTACGTACATGTGAGATATGTAGAACATATGCCAAGAATGCCGGTTTAACAGAGAAAGGATTGCAGGAGGTTTATAGTGTCTATAAACCTCTACGTAAATCAAAGAAGTCAATTATGACTATTTCGGCTGCTGTAGCGATGTGTTTCATTGTTTTAACCGGAACACTATGGAATATCCCAGCTGTGAAAGCTTCTGTACAAAGTGCCTTAAATATAGTGGTTGCTGATAAATTTGAAAATATGATGGAGATTTCTGAAGTCGATGTGATTAAAGCAGTTGAGAAAAACCGTAATGGCGAGGAAATAACCACCTATATCAATGGACAAAAAGAGCGTACTGAAAATGAGAATGGAGACTACACGATTTCTGATGGAGACGCTATTGCTTCTTATGATCAGGAGAAAAACATTTTTTTGATTGAAAAGAACGCTAATCCTGGTATCGCTGTGGAAGAAGCCATTTTTTCTGAAATGGATCCTTCCAAAATCCAAAGTATAGGTAGGGAAGAGTTCTTTGGAAGAACAGTTGAAAAGTATTTGATTTCTGAAAGTGAAGAAAGCGATCAATATCTAGAGTTCTGGTTTGACCAAAAAACTGATTTGCTAGTTAGAGAAATAGAAATTAATGGGGAAGAGCGTCATGAAGAAAGTGAAATTATCGAACTGAACTTTTCAGAGGAAGTACCTGAGTCTAAATTTTCAATGGAACAACCTGATGGTGCGAAAGTTATTGATGAAAGATAGATAATAGTCTATCTTCTGTTAAATCGGAGCGTTAATCTAAAAAGGATTACGCTCCTTTTTGTTTAAGTTAATAACAGGGCAGTTATCTGTAAGACTCAGTTTCGAGATCATTACAGGAATTTGGAACCTTTTAATGGAGGAAAACGTACAAGGTATTAAAATGAACACCTTTTTTAGATACAGGCACTAAATCAGTAATGTTCTTTTATTACTGACGAAAAAGTTTTCTGGATGTCGCCATAGGTTATTTCTTATGATAAGCTACGGCTGTATAATTATCTAAAGTAATTTCTGTTTGTCGCTCTAATATAAAAGGGAATAAATGGTGTGTTTCGTACAGCATATTGGGTTCGAGGAGGTGTATTATGCAAAAGGCCATAACAGTTAATTATCAATCCGATAAAAAGAATAACTTAAATGAGTTAAATCAGCTTCTTCAAGAGGGATGGAAGGTTGTTTCTCAGAGTCCAGTTGGATTGGTACCACTGGTTTCTTCACTTGTTATACTAGAGAAAAATTAGGAGACATGTCTATAGAATTCGTTGAAGAAAAGAAGAAAAATAGTTAATATTACCGCCTTTTCAGAGGGCGGTTTTTATGTATAAAATGTTTATCCATGATAGAAGGGCGGACTTATAAATTAAACGCTTATGTAACTGGTGAAAATTATTATGGAGTTCATTTATGTAATAATGTTCGTCATTATGTAAAAACGAGTTTTTAGAGAACCTTTTAAGTTTTCAAGAATTTCGGAGCTATTTAAGAATAATGGTCTTTAACTATGTAGATGAAAGAATAGAACTAACTTAACCGCTTGTTTTAATGAGGACAAACCAATTTCAAAAAGAACGAAATTAAAATAGAAATTAACCCTACAAAATGGTGCACAAAATGTCGGATGAATAGAGTAAACTCCTGTTATTCTATTGATGAAAGGAGGTCACATTAATGGATTTGCTTAAGGACATGAATACTGCAATGAAGTATATTGAAGATAACCTTACTAACGAAATTGACTACAAAGTAGTGGCAAGTTTAGCTTATTGTTCCGAATATCATTTTAAGAGAATGTTTTCTTTTCTTGCAGGAATGACGTTATCAGAATATATACGCCGTAGACGACTTAGTTTGGCAGCATTTGAGCTTCAAAATAGTAATGTAAAAGTAATCGATGTTGCGATGAAATATGGATACCATTCACCGGACTCCTTCACGAGAGCTTTTCTCAATTTACATGGCGTCACACCAACAGAAGCAAGAAACAGAGGTCAGCATTTAAAAGCATATCCATTTATGACCTTCCAATTATCTATTAGGGGAGGAACTGAAATGGACTATCGAATTGAACAACAGGAAGCATTTAATATCGTTGGTATTATGAAACGTGTTTCAATTGTTTTTGAGGGAGAAAATACGGAAATAGCTGAGATGTGGCAATCCTTGACTATGGATAAAATAGAACGGTTAAAAAAACTTTCAAATGTTGAACCCAAAGGGATGATTCAAGCATCGCGTAACTTTTCAGAAGGGCGTATGGAAGAAAAAGGGCAACTTGATCAGTATATAGGAGTGGCAACAACCCACGAATGTCCCGAAGAGTTTACTGAACTTGAAGTACCTGCATTAACTTGGGCGATATTTGAATCAACCGGAACATTCCCTCATACATTACAAGAAACATGGGGAAAAATTTATTCAGAGTGGTTTCCTTCTTCCACTTATCAAGTAACAGAAGGGCCTGAAATCTTGTCAATTAAAAGTAAAGATTTAACTTCTCCCTCTGTAAAAAGTGAGATTTGGATTCCCGTTAAGAAAAATGATTAGTAAAAGAGTAATGAGCTGTTTTAGACAGCTCTTTTCTATGAAAATAAATAATTGGTTTAATTCTTTTAGAAACTGTTTACCCTGTAGCTAAACCATTGAAGAAAATAGGAAAGCAGGGCAATCGTTCAAATACGATTTCCCGTATGTTTCTTCTGTTTTCTGTCT
>NZ_JAQQWU010000028.1 GCF_028610625.1 Guptibacillus spartinae | reverse complement strand
CTCTTTTTCTGAGAAAACTTTTTTACTCATTGAATCATATCCCATCGATGAATTTGTCCCCATTATACATAAAAGTACCCTACAGGGCAGACTTTTTTAAAGTGTCTACTCTATAGGGTACATATTAAATGGCCCGAAGGTTTTCGATTATTTATTACGTGGAACAATAACCACACGTCGGTGTGGATCTTTTCCATCTGAGTGAGTGGTAATCCCTTTTTTATCTTTAAGATAAAGGTGGATGACTTTTCGTTCAAGCGACGGCATCGGTTCTAGCTGTATGTCCTTTTTCGTAACCATCGCTTTGTCGGCAAGACGATCTGCTAGCTTTTTCAGCGTATCTTCACGTCTTTCGCGGTAGTTCTCAGCATCGAGCACTACCCGGACAAATCGGTCAGAAAATCGATTGGCGGCAAGATTTGTTAAATATTGCAGAGAATTAAGAGTTTGGCCACGTTTCCCGATTACAATTGCAATTTTTTCACCAGATAGCGTAAAGAGAAGATCGCGATCTTCTCTTCTACCTTCTATACTGGCTTCAACTCCCATGTTGCGAATGACCTTTTCTAAAAAAGCCCTTGTTTGCTCCATGATGTCGGGTTTCTCGCTTACTTTTATGCGGGCGGGCTTTCCTCCAAAGCCTAAAAATCCTTTTTTAGGCTCATCTAACACTTCAACATCAACATTCTCTTGAACAGTTCCGATTTGATTCAGCGCATCTTGAATGGCCTCCTCAATCGTTTTCCCCGTTACCGTAACGCTTCTCACTTCTTCGCTCCCCCCGTTTTCGTATCAGCGGTTTTAACAGCAGGTTTCGTAACAAAGTAAGTTTGCGCAATCATAAAGATGTTACCTACAACCCAGTAAAGTGCAAGTGCTGCAGGGAAATTAATTGCAAAAACGATAATCATAATCGGCATAACATAAAGGAGCATCTTCATTTGAGGCTGCACCGTACCGCCGCTACCCATCATGATTTTTTGTTGAATAAAAGTTGTCAAACCAGCAGTTAGAGCCAGGATAATATCAGGGTCACCAAGACTAAACCAAAGGAAGTTATGTGTAGCAATGGCTTCGGTACGCATAATAGAATGGTAAAAACCTAATAGAATTGGCATTTGAACCAGGATTGGTAAACAACCAGCAAGCGGGTTAACCCCGTTCTGTTGGAAAAGTTGCATCGTTTCTTGCTGAAGCTGTTGTTGCGTCTTCTGATCTTTACTGCTGTATTTCTCTTTAAGTTTCTGCATTTCTGGTTGCAGTTCTTGCATCGCTTTCGAACTTCTCGTTTGTTTAATCATTAACGGAAGCAGTAGAAGTCGAATTAAGATCGTTACAATAATAATCGCAAGACCGTAATTTCCCTCACCCGTTAAATCTGCGAAAAATGTTAAGGTCATAGATAATGGATAAACAATATATTCGCTCCAAAATCCTGTGCTTTCTGCGTTAATTGGCTCATTAATGTTACAGCCTGAAAGGACCGCAACGAGACCAATTAATAGAAATGCGAGGGTTAGTTTTTTCCTCACGCTTCATCCTCCTTGCAATCATATCTCGACAAAATTTATGTAGTTAAAGCATACCGCTATTTCTTTTTATCTGGAACGGGGTCAAAACCGCCAGGATGAAATGGATGGCATTTCGAAATTCTTTTCACCGTCAACCAGGATCCTTTTATAAATCCATGCTTCTGAAAGGACTCGAAACTGTAATGAGAACAAGATGGATAGAAACGACAGGAAGGAGGAGTTAATGGAGAAATGAATTTCTGGTAGACGCGTATTAGCATCATAGCCAGCTTTTTCATTTAGCATCCCTTCCTTTACCAGTCTGTTTCATTCCTCTTAATACACGCGCGCGATTAAGCACATGGATTAAGCTGCTCTTTACTTCTTCAAAACTCATCTCTGAAGTAGGTTTTCGAGCAATAACGACAAAGTCATACGGATACTTAATTTGATCGGACATTTGATGGAATGACTCTTTCACAAGTCTTTTCACGCGATTTCTTGTAACCGCATTGCCGATCCGCTTACTTACTGAAAGACCGAGTCGAAATTGAGGTTGATCGTTTCGCTTTAATACGTACACAACAAATTGTCTGTTTGCAGTTGAGTTTCCATGTTTAAATACCTTCTGGAACTCAGAATTCTTTTTAATCCGGTAGTTGCTGTTCAATCCGCACACTCCCAGTGTTACTTGGATAAGCATATTATAAACCTTATCTTAAAAAAAGACCACTGATGATCAGTGGTCTATGCAGACAATACTTTTCTACCTTTACGGCGACGACGAGCAAGAACTTTGCGTCCGTTAGCTGAGCTCATACGTGCACGAAAACCGTGAACTTTTTTACGTTTACGTGTGTTTGGTTGAAACGTTCTTTTCATTCTATTACACCTCCCTGAGGATAAACTGTATAAAGACAGTCCAAGTAATTATAAGAAAAGAGGGGGTAGATTGTCAAGTTTAATTAAAATTATAAAAGACATTACTAGAAATTCCTCTTTAAAAACAAGATGATCCAGGAGGTTGTCCCTCTCAAAAAACCATTTACGAAAACTCTACAAAAACCTATGTGGATAACTAATTTCGACACTTTTCACTTATTCACATCACTTATCGACAGGTTCTACACAAAATCTAGTACTGTGGACAGTTTCGTTCCACAAGATATGCACTCTGTGGATAACCACCCAAAAAACATTGCAAACAAGCTATTCTTTTGTTATGATATTTGTGTTTTAACTCGTGAATAAGATTAGCGACAACAAAAATAGTCCACAGTCTGTGGATAAAAATGTGGACAGTTATTAAGAGGTGTTATTCATCGTGTCCACAACACTGTGAACATAGTCGATAATTCGACTTTCTTCTATATTATATGATCTGCTTCGATATTGTGGATAGTATAATTATTCGTGAATATTCAAATGATTGTACAAAGGTTGTACGTTGGCACATTAGGCGACTATCGTCAGCGATTACAGCCTGTTTTTATTTTGGGGAAAAGGGCGGGTGACTGTTTCATTTACACACGACTTTTGCCTTTGCTTTTCCTAGTTAGATATTTTTGAACAAAAGGAGGGACTTCGTTGGATAACATCACGGATCTCTGGCAACAGGCTCTATCCGAAATCGAAAAAAAATTAAGTAAGCCTAGCTTCGAAACCTGGCTTAAGTCGACTTCTGCAAATCGAATGGAAGGCGACACAATCATTATTACTGCTCCCAACGAGTTCGCTAGAGACTGGCTGGAGTCACGCTATTCAAGTTTAATAACAGAGACGTTACTTGAACTTACTGGAAGTGAATTACAAGCTAAGTTCATTATTCCTCAAAATCAGTCCGATGCTGATTTGGATCTTGAACAAGCTATGAAAAAAAAGCCTAAAGCGAATCCAGCACAGGAAGAACACCCTCAGAGTGTGCTTAATTCGAAATATACATTTGATACGTTCGTAATTGGATCCGGGAATCGCTTCGCGCATGCTGCTTCTCTAGCCGTAGCTGAAGCACCAGCCAAAGCATATAACCCGCTATTTATATACGGGGGAGTTGGACTCGGAAAAACCCACTTAATGCACGCAATTGGACACTATGTTATCGAGCATAATCCTAATGCAAAAGTGGTTTATCTCTCATCCGAGAAATTTACGAACGAATTCATCAATTCGATACGTGACAATAAGACAGTTAATTTTCGCAATAAGTATCGCAATGTAGACGTACTGCTAATTGATGATATTCAATTTCTAGCAGGAAAAGAACAGACACAAGAGGAATTCTTCCATACTTTTAATGCTCTTCATGAAGAAAGTAAGCAAATTGTTATTTCAAGTGATCGACCGCCTAAAGAAATCCCTACATTGGAAGATCGGCTCCGGTCCCGCTTTGAATGGGGGTTAATAACGGATATTACACCTCCTGATCTTGAAACAAGGATTGCTATTCTTAGAAAGAAGGCAAAAGCAGAAGGTCTCGATATACCAAATGAAGTGATGCTCTATATAGCCAATCAAATTGACACGAATATCCGCGAACTTGAAGGTGCCCTTATTCGAGTAGTAGCCTATTCTTCTTTAATAAATCAAGACATGAATGCAGACCTTGCAGCTGAAGCGTTAAAAAACATCATTCCTTCTTCAAAACCGCGAGTGATTACAATTCATGATATTCAAACGGTGATTGGTGATCATTTTTCAGTAAAACTCGAAGACTTCGCGGCAAAGAAAAGAACTAAATCTGTCGCATTTCCTCGTCAAATTGCTATGTACCTTTCTAGGGAGCTAACAGACTTTTCGCTGCCGAAAATTGGAGAAGAGTTTGGTGGAAGAGATCATACTACGGTCATCCATGCTCATGAGAAGATTTCAAAACTAGTGGATTCTGACCAAGCTTTTCAGAAGAAATTGCAAGATATCGTTGAGCAATTAAAAAACGGGTAAACTCTTTTATTGTGGATAGTGGTTAATAGAGTGTGTACAATTTCAAATAGTTACTCACACACTGTCCACAAGTGGATAACTCACTCTGTATGGGTTTGTGAACACTTATCCACACATTCACAGCCCCTACTAGTAAGACTACGATATTTTTAAGTAATAATTATATAATCTGAGTCATTTATTTAGGAGGTCAATTATGCGTTTCAAGATCGAAAGAGATTATCTAGTATCAAGCGTATCCGATGTCATGAAAGCCGTGTCTTCACGAACAACGATACCGATTCTTACAGGGATTAAAATTGTAGCAAGTGATGAAGGGGTAACATTAACAGGTTCTGACTCAGATATTTCAATCGAATGCTTCATTCCCTCAGAAGAAAATGACAAACAAATTGTTGAAATCTCTCAGATGGGAAGCATCGTACTTCAGGCACGTTTCTTTTCTGATATCGTTAAAAAACTTCCAGGTGATCAAGTCGAAATCGAAGTTCACGATAGTTTAACAACACGAATTCGTTCTGGTTCTTCAGAATTTAACTTAAATGGTTTAGATCCAGAAGAGTATCCTCGTTTACCAGAAGTGGAAGCGCAGGAAGGATTTCAGATTCAAGCGGATTTACTCAAAAACATTATTAGACAAACTGTGTTCGCCGTATCAACCTCAGAAACCAGACCGGTGTTGACAGGTGTAAACTGGAAGTTAGAAGCTGGAGAACTTAACTGTACTGCTACAGATAGTCACAGACTTGCACTAAGAACAGTTAAAGTGGAGCCGAATGGTAATGACCTTTCGTTTTCAAATGTAGTGATTCCAGGTAAAAGCCTAAGTGAACTATCAAAAATCATTGATGATAACGAAGAGCTTGTTGATATAACGGTTACTGAAAATCAAATCTTATTTAAATCGAATCATATTCTTTTCTTCTCAAGACTTCTTGACGGCAACTACCCAGATACAAGCAGGTTGATTCCTAATGAAAGCAAAACGAATGTAACGGTTTCTGCAAAAGAACTGTTACAAGCTATTGATCGTGCTTCCGTTCTTGCGCGTGAGGGAAGAAACAACGTTGTAAAACTCGCGAGCCTTGAAGAGTCAACTCTTGAGATTTCATCAAATTCACCTGAAATTGGGAAAGTTATTGAACAGGTGCAGTCTCATTCCTTTGATGGAGAAGAACTTAAGATTTCATTTAGTGCAAAATATATGATGGATGCCCTTCGATCGATGGATTCCAATGAAGTGAATATTAGTTTCACTGGTGCGATGAGACCTTTCTTAATTAAACCAGTTGAAGGAGCTGCAATTATGCAGTTAATTCTTCCCGTTCGAACTTATTAAATTTCAAAAGAATATAAACATCCTTAGGCTGCTGAGAAGATTACTTCCAGCGGCTTTCTCTTTTTTAGCCACTTTACAAATTTTCCATTCAATTATTCATGCGTTTTAATTAAAAAAGAGTTATAATAAACTATTGTCTACCTTCAAACTCGATATAGTAAGATAGAGCAGGAGGAAAATGAGGTGAACGAACATGAATGAAATTAAATTAATAAAAGAATATATCACTCTTGGACAACTTCTTCAGGAAGCCGGCGTGATTAATACAGGCGGAATGGCAAAATGGTTTCTGTCAGAGTATGAGGTCTATGTAAACGGAGAATTAGAAGACCGACGTGGCAGAAAGCTCTACAATCAGGATATAGTTATGATTCCTGGAGTAGGAGAGTTTGTTGTATCTAGCTGAATGGGGGTATCCCGTTGCATCTAAACACATTAAAAGTAACGAATTATCGAAATTATCGTAAGCAAGAACTTCAGTTTGAAAACAACGTGAATGTTTTTCTGGGCGAGAATGCGCAAGGAAAAACGAACATCATGGAAGCCATCTATGTCCTTGCTATGGCAAGGTCCCATCGTACACCAAGAGATAAAGAATTAATCAATTGGGATGAGGAATATGCTAAAATAGAAGGTAGAATTGAAAAACGAAATGGTCCCCTCTCCCTCCAACTGGTTATTTCCCAAAAAGGTAAGAAAGCCAAACTAAATCAATTGGAACAGCAAAAGCTCAGTAATTACATCGGCGCAATGAACGTTGTTATGTTTGCACCTGAGGATCTCAATTTGGTTAAAGGTAATCCGGGCGTTCGTCGACGTTTTATAGATATTGAAATTGGCCAGGTTCAACCCGTTTATCTCTATCATTTGGGACGATACTTAAAGCTACTTCAGCAGCGTAATAGTCTTTTGAAAACACTGCGCTATCAAAAGAATCCCGATTATGTCATGCTGGATATTTTGACCGAACAATTAATTGAAGCTGCTGCGAATATTTATATACGTCGAGTTCGATTCGTTCAACTCTTGCAACAGTGGGCTGAACCGATTCATTATGGGATTAGTAGAGGGCTAGAGAAACTTGAAATTCATTATAATCCAACGGTTGAGGTATCAGAACCAACCGATTTGTCGAAAATAGTAGATGGATATAAGGAAAAGTTTGATAAAATTAAAGAAAGAGAAGTGGAGCGTGGTGTCACGCTCGCGGGACCGCATCGAGATGATTTGTCGTTTTTTGTAAACGGAAAGGACGTTCAAACGTATGGGTCTCAGGGACAACAGCGGACAACTGCTTTATCCCTAAAGCTCGCCGAAATCGAATTGATTCATAGTGAAGTGGGCGAATACCCATTACTTCTACTCGATGACGTACTGTCGGAGCTAGATGATTTTAGACAGTCTCATCTTTTAAATACAATTCAAGGAAAAGTACAAACGTTTGTTACAACAACGAGCGTAGAAGGCATTCATCATGAAACGCTTGAAAAAGCGACAACTTTTCAAGTCCAAGAAGGACTAATCGAAAAGGTGAAATGAGGTGAAGTGTTGTTTATCCATTTAGGAGAGGACGTTGTTGTCCAATCGCGAGATGTTGTCGGGATCTTTGATTGGCAAGTTATGGAGGAAGCAGAGATCACGAGTGAATTTTTGCATCGCCATCAAAAAGACAGGCTAGTAGAAGACATCGGTGGTGATTTAACGAAATCAATCGTTATCACGACTGATATGGTCTATTTGTCCCCTTTATCTTCACTCACGCTTAAAAGACGTGCTTACACAATATCAGACAGTGTGGACGTTACATCAAATGGAGAATCATCTTAAAACCAGGTTGTCTGATTATCAGCAAGCTGAATTGAGTCTATCTTTGATAGAGAAATGTAGGTGAACAATATGACATTAGAGCAACAGTCGAATAAAGAAAGTTATGATGAAAGTCAGATTCAGGTTCTTGAGGGACTCGAAGCTGTTCGAAAACGCCCAGGGATGTATATCGGTTCAACAAGTAGCCGAGGACTACATCATCTAGTATGGGAAATTGTTGATAATAGTATTGATGAAGCCCTTGCAGGATACTGTTCGCAAATTACTGTAAGTATTGAAAAGGATAACAGTATTACGGTAGAAGATAATGGACGAGGGATCCCGGTCGGAATTCAGGAAAAGATGGGTCGTCCTGCAGTGGAAGTTATTATGACCGTACTGCATGCCGGCGGTAAGTTTGGCGGCGGCGGATATAAAGTTTCTGGTGGACTGCACGGCGTAGGGGCATCTGTTGTAAATGCTTTATCCTCTAAGCTTGAAATCACAGTAGAGCGTGAAGGAAAAGTCTATTATCAGAGCTATACGCGCGGTGTTCCAGATGAAGATCTTAAAGTTATTGGGGAAAGCGATATTACGGGTACAACCATACACTTTATTCCAGATAACGAGATTTTCACTGAAACCACAGAGTACGAATTTGATATTCTTGCTCATCGACTTAGAGAATTAGCTTTCCTAAATCGTGGGATTAAAATTGTTGCTCAAGACAAGCGTCCTGAAGAAACAAAACGAAATGAATACCATTATGAAGGTGGTATTAAATCCTATGTTGAACACTTAAATCGTTCACGTGAGGCACTGCACGAAGAGCCAATTTTTGTGGAAGGTGAGCGGGAAGGGATTTCTGTAGAGATTGCCGTTCAATATAACGACGGATTTGCAAGTAACATTTATTCCTTTGCTAATAACATCAACACACATGAAGGCGGGAGTCATGAGTACGGTTTTAAAACGGCTCTTACGCGTGTTATCAATGACTATGCACGAAAAAACAGTCTATTCCGGGAAACGGATCCTAACTTAACAGGTGATGATGTACGAGAAGGTCTAACAGCCATTATTTCGATCAAGCACCCTGATCCGCAATTTGAAGGTCAGACCAAAACGAAGCTTGGAAATGCGGAAGCTCGAACGATTACAGAGTCGATCTTTGGAGAGAAGTTCTCTATGTTCCTTTTTGAGAATCCTCTAGTCGCAAAACAAATTGTCGAAAAAGGTCTTATGGCTTCAAGAGCGCGTGCTGCAGCAAAGAAAGCACGAGAATTAACAAGAAGAAAGGGAGCACTTGAAGTTAGTGCACTTCCTGGTAAGTTAGCGGATTGTTCTTCTAAAGATGCATCTATCTCAGAATTGTATATCGTTGAGGGTGATTCAGCGGGTGGTTCTGCAAAGCAAGGGCGGGATCGTCATTTCCAGGCAATTCTACCGTTGAAAGGTAAAATTCTAAACGTCGAAAAAGCGCGTTTAGACAAAATTCTCTCAAACAACGAAATTAGAGCTATTATCACGGCACTAGGAACGGGTATAGGAGAAGATTTTGATTTATCAAAAGCTCGTTATCATAAGCTAATTATCATGACAGATGCCGATGTCGATGGTGCGCATATCCGAACACTTTTATTAACATTCTTCTATCGCTATATGCGCCCGTTAATTGAAAATGGATATGTTTATATTGCCCAGCCGCCGCTTTATAAGGTTTCTCAAGGTAAAAAGGTAACATATGCATACAATGACCGTGAGCTTGATCTTATCTTAGAAGAAATTCCGAAAAGCCCTAAGCCTGGTATTCAGCGATACAAAGGTCTTGGGGAGATGAACCCGACACAACTTTGGGAAACAACAATGGATCCGGAGTCACGTACGGTGCTGCAGGTTGAGCTGCAGGATGCTATTGAAGCAGATGAAGTATTTGATATGTTAATGGGTGATCGTGTTGAACCGAGACGAAACTTTATTCAAGACAATGCTCATTACGTAAAGAACTTAGATGTCTAAGAGATACAACAAAGGGGGATATCCCCCTTTTCTTCTGTTAAAAGCGTTTTTAAAATAGAAACAACAAAAGAACTTTACCTAAATGTTAAGAGATGAACAAGAGTATAATTGGAGGTTTTCCGTATGTCTGATATGGAAAGATCGAGAGTTAAAGAAATAAATATTAGTCAGGAAATGCGCACCTCCTTCATGGATTATGCGATGAGCGTTATTGTAAGTCGTGCTCTTCCTGATGTGCGAGATGGTTTAAAACCAGTACACCGTCGTATTTTGTATGCCATGAATGACCTTGGTATGACTTCTGATAAAGCTTATAAAAAGTCGGCGCGTATTGTGGGAGAAGTTATTGGTAAGTATCACCCACATGGTGATTCAGCTGTATATGACACAATGGTGCGTATGGCTCAGGACTTCAGCTATCGTAATATGTTAATAGATGGACACGGAAACTTTGGGTCTATTGATGGCGATTCAGCAGCTGCAATGCGTTACACAGAAGCAAGAATGTCCAAGATCGCAATGGAAATGGTGCGAGATATTAACAAAGATACGATTGATTATCAGGACAACTACGATGGTTCTGAGCAGGAACCAATTGTTCTTCCAGCAAGATTTCCGAATCTACTAGTCAATGGCGCTTCAGGTATTGCAGTTGGAATGGCGACTAATATTCCACCACATAATCTGGGCGAAGTGATTGAAGGAATCTTAGAATTAAGTCGAAACCCTGAGATAACGATTGCTGAACTAATGGAATTTATCCCTGGTCCGGACTTTCCAACTGCTGCTGAAATCCTTGGACGTGAGGGGATTCGCAAAGCTTATACTACAGGTAGAGGTTCAATTATTCAGCGTGCAAAAGCTGAAATTGAAGAATTCAGCAATGGAAAGAAAAGCATCATTGTATCTGAACTTCCATATCAGGTTAATAAAGCTCGCCTTGTAGAAAAAATTGCAGAGCTTGTTCGCGATAAGAAGATTGAAGGGATTACCGATTTACGTGACGAATCAGACCGTACAGGTATGCGTGTTGTCATTGAAGTCCGTAAAGATACGAATGCAAATGTTCTTTTAAATAACTTATATAAACAAACAGCACTTCAAACTAGCTTTGGTATTAACACACTTGCCTTAGTAGATGGACAGCCTAAAGTTTTAACGTTAAAAGAATGTCTTGAACATTATCTCGAGCATCAAAAGGTTGTTATTAGAAGAAGAACCCAATTTGAGCTGAACAAAGCGGAAGCAAGAGCTCATATATTAGAAGGTTTGCGAATTGCTCTTGATCACCTCGATGAAGTTATCAAATTGATTCGAGCTTCTGAGACAACAGATATTGCTAGAGAAGGTCTCATGACAAAGTTCTCATTAAGCTATGATCAGTCTCAAGCCATCCTTGATATGAGACTCCAGCGTCTTACTGGTCTAGAACGAGACAAAATTGAATCTGAATACCAAGAATTAATGAAGCGAATCGCTGAACTAAAAGCGATTCTTGCTGATGAAGAGAAAGTTCTTGAAATCATTCGTGAAGAACTAACAGAAGTGAAAGAAAGATTTGCTGACAAACGTCGTACTGAAATCACAGTAGGCTTTGATATGATTGAGGATGAAGATCTTATTCCTAAGCAGAATATCGTCATTACCCTAACTCACAAAGGCTACATCAAGCGTTTGCCAATTGATACGTATCGTAGCCAGAAACGCGGTGGTCGTGGCATTCAGGGGATGGGTACAAACGATGGCGATTTCGTTGAACACTTATTTACAACGTTAACGCATAATACCATTCTGTTCTTTACGAATAAAGGTAAAGTCTACAGATTAAAGGGATATGAAGTACCTGAGCTTAGTCGAACAGCTAAAGGCATTCCAATTATTAACCTACTTCAAATTGAAAAAGATGAATATATTACCGCGATCATTCCTATAGAGGAATTTGTCGATGATTGGTTTGTTTTCTTTGCGACGAAGCAGGGTGTTGTCAAACGCTCGCCTCTTTCTGCTTTTGCAAATATCCGCAAAGGTGGACTTATTGCAATTAACTTTAAAGAAGATGATGAACTAATGGGCGTTCGTCTGACAAATGGATCAAAGGAACTTATCATGGGAACAAAACAAGGAATGGCGATTCGTTTCCATGAAGAAGATGTTAGATCGATGGGAAGGACAGCTACTGGTGTTAAGGGACTTACCCTACAAGAAAACGATCAGGTTGTTGGGATCGGCATTCTAGATGAAAATCAGGATGTTCTCATAGTAACGGATAAAGGATTCGGTAAACGAACACCTGTGGAAGAGTATCGCGTTCAAACACGAGGAGGTAAGGGAATTAAGACATGTAACCTTACTGAACGGAATGGTGTACTAACAGCTCTAAAAACTGTCACGCTTGAAGAAGAATGTATGATCATCACGGAAAGTGGTGTCATTATTCGAATCGATGTTCAGGATATCTCTCAAACAGGAAGAAACACTCAAGGTGTGAGATTAATCCGTATCTCTGAAGGAGACTCTGTCGCAACGGTTGCGAAAGTGGAGATTAATGAAGAGGGCATCGAAGGGGAAGACATTGAAGAGTCTGAAGCTACTACTGTTGGAAGTGATCAAGAGATCATTGAGGTTGAAGCTGAGGAAGTTTCCGAAGATGAAGAAAGTAACGGTTCTACAACCGAAGAAGAATAACTTTTAAAGGAGAGGAGAAATCCTCTTCTTTTTTTATATTTCTATTGCATAGAAGAATGATAGATGGTAAGATGTAATTCCGTCGCTTTGACGGTGTCTCCAAAACCTTCATAAATTGGTTTTAAAAACTTTTAAAAAAGTGTTGACGAGATAGTGAGATACATGATATATTATTTAAGTCGCCGATAAACAAAGGCGAAAACGAAAGAAACAAATTGCTCTTTGAAAACTGAACGAAACGCCATGTAAGTAGTTGTTTCTACGGAAACAAAATGTTTTAAAAGCTAGATTAAGCTTTCTATCGGAGAGTTTGATCCTGGCTCAGGACGAACGCTGGCGGCGTGCCTAATACATGCAAGTCGAGCGAAGAGATGGGAGCTTGCTCCCTGATCTTAGCGG
>NZ_JAQQWU010000027.1 GCF_028610625.1 Guptibacillus spartinae | reverse complement strand
AACCCCCTAATGGTCGGTATTTGGTCGTACCCATTATACCATTCAGGGGGTTTTTTCATGGAGAATTTTAAATTTTACTCACCGGTCTGGTCTTAATCCGACTTTTTCACTGGTCTCGGACGGTTCTCGTGATTTAATTATTAAATGATTTTCCCAAAATAAAAAAAGCAGGTGGACTAATTCATTTAATGATCTAGTTCACCTGCTTTTCTTTGTTTGTAAGCGACTGAATCAGCAGAACCGTCCCTATCTCATTAAATATAGTCGAATTCGTAAAATGTATGCTTTAGCTGTCCCTCTATCCCTAAAGTTTTTTTCCTTTGAAGGAAGGAGTGTAACTGGGTTTAGAGTTCGCTTTTAGAAAAGGTGAGAACATTAAAGATTAACAGAAAATGTATTGCTAATAATAGAAGCTCAAGAATCTACAGATTCTTGAGCTTCTTCATCTAATAGAGAAAAATCCGTTCAGCTATGACACATCTCCACAAGGCTAGTCTTCGCTGCTTTTACCTTTCTCTATTTCTCTTCTGGCACAACATTAGGATTATGACAGAAAACATTTTTAGGATCATACATGTTTTTAACGTTCACTAGACGCTCGTAATTCCCACGGAACGCGGCTTTGACCACTTTCTCGCTTGGCGTAATGCCATTTAAGTAAGAGGCTCCGTGATGGGAAGATGGCAGTAGGCTTCCGTAAACCGAATCTACCCACTGTTTGCATAGATCAAGTTCCACATCGATCGCCATAATATCGGTAAGTAGAACGAAGTTGGCATCTCGGATAGCGTATGGTGTTGCGTTTGAAGCGACACGGTTCATTTGGCCGTGAAGCGACCAGAGTTGAACCAGTATACTTGGCGCTGGAGCGTGATCAATTTTCGTTAGGATCGTATCAATCACGTCATCTGTTAGTCCCTTGAAGTAGAGGGAGGTTCCGTGTACAGGAACGTGCTCTGGGACCATGATGTCGAGCTTGCTTTGAAGTTCGGCATACAGCATGATGCCTGTCCCGTCAACGATAGGCTCTGCTAGTTCTCTCAAAGGTTTGATAACCTCTTCGCCAATGGAAGGGCTTCCGGCGAACATGCCAGTCAACATGATGACTTTTTTCATATGTAGAAAATCTGGGATGAACGGTGCAGGAGGCAAGGTTGTCATCGTCAGGTTAATCGACACCTCGTCAGGGGCATCGTTCATGTAGGCTTGTGCTTTCTTGATGACGTCTTTCGCGTCTTTGTAATCATACATCACATCAAGGGCTAACACTTCAGGACCCACTTCATGTAGCTGATAGACAAATTCAGTAACGACCCCGAAGTTACCGCCGCCTCCACGGATTGCCCAGAAGAGATCAGGATGACTCGTTTCGTTTACTTCAATCAACTCACATGATGCTGTAACGACCTTTGCTCCAACGAGGTTGTCACACGTTAGGCCATATTTCCCTCTTAAATAGCCGAGGCTACCATTCAGTGTTAAGCCGGCAATCCCAGTTTCAGATACGGTTCCAGTCGGTGTAGCGAGACCGTATTTTTGTGTTTTGTTATCTACATCCTTCAAAGTGGCTCCCCCTTGGACATAAGCCACTTTCTTTTGAGCATCTACCGTAACCTTGTTCATGTTAGATAAGTCGATCATGACAGCATGATCACCTACCGCAAGACCCCCCAGGTGATGTCCGCCAGCTTTTACTGAGACGGTTAGGTTGTTCTCATGAGCGAAAGCAACGCCAGCTTTTACATCCTCTTCCGTCTCACAGCGCACGATTACCCCCGGTTTACGATTAATCGCACTGTTCCACACCTTGCGTGCTTCATCAAAATTCTCGTGGTTTGGCAAGATTAATCGATCGCCAACCTGCTTTTCTAATGTTTGAAACATAAAATCCCCCCCAATTGGAAAAATAAAACAGGGTTCATTATAACACACGATGGATAATAGTGGATGGGTAAAAATAATAAAAAAAGAATTAAAGGGAAATTTTTTGAGGACAGAGGATTAGGAGGAAAAGCCTACAACACAAAAAGTTAAGATGGCATAAGTCTTTTTCAAGGAGAAAAGTAATCTTATTGCTTTCGATGCTAGTAAAAATGCACATTGCGGTCATTATGCTTGGAGGATTTCTGCGAGGTAGTTTGAGTAGTAAGGAGAGAAGTAGAGTATTATGGAGTGGTTTTTGTGTTTTTGTCTTAACGGTTAAGTAACTGGTGTACTGATAATTTATTAGTATGACCTCTCATTGTTTTGTTGTCATCTGGTTGCTAACCTCAAGAGGGTGTGCAGAGACAGTTGGTGAGGATATTACGGAATTAGGAGGGTGGAAGAAAGCGGGGCAAGCACCAGTACGGACTTCATAATGGATGATTAACTCGTGCTCCTTCAATTTAGAGGTAACAAACTTAAACAAACGTTTGTTTGAATTCCTTCTGATCGGTCAGTGACTGTTCTCGTTATTCCTAGCAGCGTAAATTGGCTTTCTTTATGATTCTAAAAAAACAAGTTGAGCTACCTATTTTATTGAGTAGATCAACTTGTTTTTTGTAGGCGATGGAATTACGAGAATCCGCTCCCTTTTCCTATTAAATTCCTATAAATAGGGTAATGAAAGAATTACTGGGAATAGTGAACAGTTTATTAGTTTATCATTGTTACCATACTTCACAAGGCCAAAATAGGTTGATTTCTCTATTTTAGTTTAAATTTTAACTTGTGAAAAGGTAGGATCGAATTGATTTAATAAGGAGATGGAAATGACTAAACAGACTGTGACAAACAATCGATGGGAAGTTCTATTAAGGTTCATCTATGTTGCTTTAATAGCTAGTTATATCGTGTTAATGTTCGATTCGAACCATGATAATAACCTTTTAGCCGCGGGGCTCTTCACGACGTACTGGTTTATACGAATTCTACGTTATGCAATGAAGGAACGGGCAGAGGGCAATAAGAATCGTACGTTGTTTCATTTTGGACTGTCCGTTATCGCTGGGGTGGCCATTGTTGTAGTAGGGGTGGCTTATTTGTTCAGGCTGTAAGTTTTTTGCACTGCTATTTCTCCACGGATGATTCAAAAAAGCCATATCACTATGCATGGCATGTTGATATGGCTTTGATAATAAAGGTTAAGTTGTACTTACTCAAACAACGACTTAAATGAAAACGGAGCGATCGTGAGGATTTCACCCTCACTCTCGATCGACCATGTTTGATCATTACCTGTGATATACAAAAGAGACTTAATCATAACTTGTTCATCTAAATAATAGTCATACAGGACTATTTGCCAGTATGGAAGTATCGCCTCTTTTGCTATTAAAATATCTTCAATTGAACTTGGTTTCATATCATCACCTGTAATGACTATTCATGCCGCAAAGAAAAATCCCTATATCTCCAAATAAATTCACGAGTAATAACAAAGTTAAATTTTCTGAAAAAAACTAATTAAAAACTTGCTTTTTATTTTCTTTGGCATATAATAATAATTAACAATTTGTTAATTAAAAAAGGTGATCTAAATAAATAGAAATCAAACTTTGAAAGGGAGGGTAACGATGTCGAATGATGATGCTATGAGACAATATAATATTCAAAATTACCGCACTCCAGATGGTTATACTTCCGATATTGCTGTTTTTACAATTGTTTCTGAAAAAACAGCGGAATACAAACCACCATCAATGACGTTGAAACTAATGTTAATCAAACGAGCGAAACACAATAGCGAAAAACAGTTCAACATCGAAGCTGAAAAGTGGGCTCTACCTGGTGGTTTCGTTCAAGATGATGAAACTGCATTTGAAGCTGCGGGTCGAGAACTATTGGAAGAAACGGGTGTATCCAACATACATTTAAAACAATTCGGTATTTATGACAAGCCAGGTAGAGATCCTCGTGGTTGGATCATCTCAAATGCCCATTATGCCATTGTCTCTTCTCAACAACTCGCTCAAAGAAGAGCTGATGACGATGCAGCGGAGGTGGCATTATTTTCGATGGATGAAGTTTACAACCTTAACCTTGCTTTTGATCACAGGGAAATCATCAAAGATGCTTTTGCCGTCATTAAGCAGGATCTTCTTCTAACTACAGTTGCTAGAAAATTTTTGCCAGAACAATTTACTTATTCTGAATTACAATCTGTCCTTTTGACTGTTACGGACGATTCGGCTATTTCAAGCGATGCGGGGTTTGCTAGAAAAATTAAGTCACTTCCCTTCATTGAAGTTGTTGAGGGTCAAAAAACACAGAGAACATCAAAAATTCCGACTCAGTTGTACCGATTTGTTCATACGGATGCTGATATCATCAAACCGATCTACACAGCGAGATATTAATTTTTTATTTCTTATAATTAACAATATGTTAAACGTTAATTAAATAGGAGGTTTTTACTTTGAGTAAAAAAGCATTGATAAATATTGATTATACGAATGATTTTGTTTCTGATAAGGGAGCGTTGACGTGTGGGTTACCCGCTCAGCAAATTGAAGAGAACATTTTAGCCGTAACTAAACAGTTCATTGCTAACGGTGATTATGTGGTTTTTGCAGTCGATATTCACTATAAAGGTGATCGCTATCATCCAGAAACCAATCTCTTCCCAGCTCACAACTTATCTGGTAGCAATGGCAGAAACTTATATGGCGGGTTGAATCGATTATACGAGGATAACTGCCTTCTCCAGAACGTTTATTGGATAAACAAAACACGCTATTCTGCTTTTGCAGGAACAGATCTTGAATTAAAGTTACGAGAACGGGGAATATCAGAATTACATCTAGTAGGGGTATGTACAGACATCTGTGTTCTCCATACTGCTGTTGATGCTTACAACAAGGGGTTTAAGATAGTCGTTTACAAAGATGCAGTGGCTAGCTTCAATCAAGTTGGGCACGAGTGGTCTCTTGGTCACTTTAAAGCTTGTTTAGGAGCGGATGTTATTTAAGTTCCCGCTCTGTACGTCCTATTGAATGTACCCTGACTTTCAAATGGCTAAAAGAGGAATCGAATAAGTGTTTTCCATACTCTGAATTTCTAGGAGGAATCCATTATGACAAAGACGTATGTTGACGATAGCTTGGCTTTACACACTGACCTTTATCAAATCAATATGGCAGAAGCCTACTGGAGAGATGATTTTCATAACAGAAAAGCTGTTTTTGAATTGTTTTTCCGTAAACTTCCATTCGGAAGTGGCTATGCCCTATTCGCTGGTCTTGAGCGAATGATTGAATACTTAAAAGACTTCTGCTTCTCGGAAAGTGATTTGGCGTATCTTCGGGATCAGGGCTATAAAGAAGACTTTCTTGAATACTTGAGCACAGTCCGTTTTACAGGAACCATAGAATCAATGAAAGAAGGCGAGGTTGTTTTTGGCAACGAACCTATCCTTCGCATTGAAGCGCCATTATTGGAAGCGCAACTCATTGAGACACCTTTACTCTCGATTGTAAATTATCACACATTGATTGCAACGAAAGCTTCCCGAATCGTTCAAGCGATTGGTGATGGTACAGCAATGGAATTCGGATCTAGAAGAAGCCAAGAATTTGATGCTGGGATCTATGGAACAAGAGCTGCGTATATTGCAGGGTTCTCCGCTACTTCCAACGTAAGAGCGGGGAAGAAATTCGGTATACCGATCGCTGGAACTCACGCTCACTCACTTGTTCAAGCCTATCGCGATGAATACACAGCATTTAAGAAGTATGCAACTAGTCATCGAGAGTGCACCTTCTTAGTTGATACGTATGACACATTAAAGTCAGGTGTACCAAATGCGATTAGAGTTGCGGACGAAGAGGGGGACAACATTCACTTCAAAGCCATTCGCCTTGATAGCGGTGACCTCTCTTTCCTATCAAAAGAGGCAAGAAAGAAACTGGATCAAGCAGGATACAAAAATACGAAAATTGCAGCCTCAAATGATTTGGATGAATATACGATTACCGATTTAAAGTCCCAAGGAGCTAAGATTGATATTTGGGGCGTTGGTACGAAGGTAATTACAGGTTTCGATCAACCAGCTCTCGGCGCAGTATACAAACTCGTTTCGATAGAAGATGAAAATGGTGAGATGAAAGATACGATTAAAATTAGTGCGAATCCGGAAAAAGTTTCTACCCCAGGATTGAAAAACGTCTATAGGATCATTAATAAATCCAACGGAAAATCAGAAGGAGACTACATTGCGTTAGCACACGAAAAACCTCAAGAAGAAGAACGATTAAAAATGTTCCACCCCGTCCACACGTATATCAGTAAATTTGTCACTAACTTTGAAGCGAGAGATCTTCACCATACAATCTTTCAAAATGGTGAACTTGTCTATCAGTGCCCTCCGCTTCAAGATGTGCAAGCCTTTGTTCAGGACAATTTAAACCTCTTGTGGGATGAATACAAACGACTAAAAATGCCTGAAGAGTACCCAGTTGATTTAAGCCAAGCTTGTTGGGACAACAAAATGAGCAAGATCCAAGAAATTAAAGAAACTGTTTTACTTTAACTGAATCGTGAAAGGTTTGTCATTTTATTCTACTAAATAAAAAAACGACCCACCATGGTCCACATTGTTAAGAGGCTTGGTGGGTTCTGTTAAAATAGCTAACTCTATTTTTATCATTAATTGCAATATGAAAATATTCTGAGGAGGTTTTTATATGGCGAAAATCGGTATCTATGGATCTTCTTTCGATCCAAATCATTATTACGCGGCAAATTGGTAAATTTTTAAATTGTTACCTGAATTTTCTTACCAATGTGTATCATCTACTTAATGTATTCCCTACTATTCTAACAGAATAGAAAAATAATGGAACTTCAGTAGTAGTTTTTAGTGGCAAAATGTTGTAAAATAGGTACAAGTCGGAATCCTCAATACTCTAAGGAGGTGCCGGCTCATGGCAAAAAAGCACAAAAACTGTATGCAACAAGCCAACGCACACAAGACCAGGTGTGAAGGTAACGCCTTAGTGCTGACAGCACTAAGTCCAATGGTGAACAGAGCCCTGTTACTGGCTGCTATCATTGTCCTAGCTGTTTTGGGATATTCACCACTGGCAATTGCTTTAGCCCCATTGCTGGGGAAGTAAAACTAACCACTTAAAGTAACATATGAGGAACAACCATAAAGTATGCAGTTACAGGGACTAACCACCCCTGTCAATCTCCGACTCTAAACACCACGCAGAGGGAAAAACTGTACGCTTAAATGGGAGTTCCTCTTTAATTTGGCCGAATCTGCAATTTAATATACAAAAAAGCTCACTAGGTAACCAGCCCAGTGAGCTTTTTTCTGTCCAACTACGACTACAACGTATTACCGCCTGTACCTATGATCGAAAAGCTAGGTACTTGTGATCTCAGAAATGGTATTACGCTCAAGGAATCTTTGCATAGTTTCCCTCCCATTTTTGAGATTTCACTGAACAAGAACATGATTGACTAATGGTTCATCTGAACCGGCACCACACCGACTCAATGACAAAAAGAAACACTAACTGTATATCCATAGTATATCCCCATGTTTTCACTTTGTAAACACGTATGACTTAAATAACACCGCGATGCCCTGTTTTTGAGACACAGTCTAGTCAATTAGTAGCAACAAAATAACTACAATTGCTGATGCAATATTAGGTATCGCATTTGGCCAACCGTACCTCTTCACTAAAATGTAAGCAGCTACCACATTCGCTCCGATCGCAAATCCAATTCCAACAGATAAAAAGAAGATACCACAGCATACTCATTCTGCAGAATCTTCTTCTATGTACTTAATTAAAGTAGCTTCTCCTAAGGTAACCATACAATCATTCAAGATCTTCCTATTGAGTGTGTATTGTTCCTCACAAAGCTGACATAACTCATCATCTCATTGATGAGTTAACTGGTTTTCTATTAGGAATAGAGAATGAATCAGTAGAACCGTCCCGTGGATTCCTGTATAATTAACAGAAAATACAGAAAATTACTTTTGGTTTTATACTCTCTCGAAGGAGGCATCGTTACATATGACTACTTCCCATAACCGCCTTCCATCCAAAACGTTAACTCCTCTTACGCTTCAAGATATCTGGATTGCGAAGAAGCGGATTGCATTATTTGTGAAAACAACCCCTCTCCTTCATTCAGAACGACTTTCAAGAGAAAGTGAGACAACTGCCTACCTTAAGTTAGAGAGCCTTCAAGAAACGGGTTCGTTTAAATTACGTGGGGCAGCCAACAAGATTCTTAGTTTGTCAGAGGAAGAGCGGCGGAAAGGTGTTACCACTTTTTCCACCGGGAACCACGGATTAGCTGTCGCATATGTCGCGCGGCAGTTGGGTGTGAAAGCTCATATTTGCATCTCCAATCGTGTTCCGTTCAATAAAGTGAGGAAGCTGCAGGAGATGGGAGCGGTGGTTCAACGAGTTGGTCAGAACCAAGATGATGCCGAATCCTATTGCTACAACCTTCGAGATGAGGAAGGGATGACGGTGATTAAACCATTTGATGATCCTGACATCATTGCGGGACAAGGAACGATCGCACTTGAACTGCTTGATGAGCTTCCGGACATTGATACGTGCGTGATTCCGCTCTCGGGTGGTGGACTTTTATCAGGCGTTGCACTTGGCTTGAAAGCGGCAAATCCATCTATTCAGGTGATCGGGGTTTCAATGAAGCGTGCTGCCGTCATGTACGAAAGCATTCGGGCGAATCGGCCATTGGTAATACCTGAAGAAACAACGCTCGCTGATAGTTTACTAGGGGGGATTGGCCCTGATAATCGCTACACTTTTTCGATGGTAAAAGATTATGTGGATGATATTGTGTTACTTTCAGAAGAAGAAATTGCTCGGGGGATGTCCTTTTTATTTCGACATCATCAGCTTGGTGTGGAAGGAGCTGCCGCAACAGCTGTTTCGGTCCTGTTACATAAAAAAACGAGAAAGTTAGGGTTGAGAACAGCCGCGATTGTGAGCGGAAGTAATGTGGATGCGGACCGATTGCTTGAGATTATTTCGACACATAAGGATGATGAAAATGACGATTAATCTTGGCGAGATCACAGCACTACCGATGTTTGCAGAGGCAAGAGTCCTTTCTGGAAAGTCCTATCTTGATCAAAAACAAGTCGAGTGGGTTTCAGTAATAGAGACACCTGTTGAAAACTTTGTACGCCAGCACGAGTTTGTTCTTAGTACTGGAATTGGGCTCGCGGAGGAAGATGAGGGGCTTCTTCATTTTGTGCAGGATGTCTATGAATCAGGAGCATCGGCGCTTGCTTTGGCAACCGGTCGACATGTGTATGATATTCCAAAACAAGTCATATCCTTTGCAGAAAACAAGGGATTTGTACTTATTGAGATGAACTGGGAAATCCGTTTTTCTGATGTGATTCACTCCTGTATGGAGAAAATCAATCATTATCAGCAAGAAGAATTGAAGAAATCAGAACAAATACAGCAACGTCTCTTAGAAATGGTTCTTCAAGGTGGGGGATGCTCGGATATCGCTCGTTATGTTATGAAGCAGACCGGATTCCCGGTTCTAATCGCTGACACGTTAGGAAGAGTGAAAGGTGAATCAGGGTGTACGACGGAACATCTTATGCCATGGAATCGTCATCGTGAGAGTAGTGTGACCGTAGCTCATGCTGGGAATCTTCATCCGCTTCACAAAAAAATGGAGAAAATCGTGATTGGGAATGCATCGGGCCTTTTGATGAGAATTCAGTCTGCAGGAAAGGAACAGGGTCAAATGATGGTTTTTTCTCTCACTGACCCGGATGATAGGGAGACGAATCTTCTAGAACATGCGTCGACTGCTGCGGCGCTTGCGTTTCTAAAAGATAGTGCGATTGAAGAGACCGAGATGCGATTAAAAGATGATTTTATTCTTAGTCTAGCAAATGGAGAATTTGTATCGGAAGAGCGGCTCCTTTCGAGAGGGAAGCTCCTCGGATATAATCTCACACTTCCTTATGTTTGTATCGTAGGAAAGTTGGAAAACTTGGAGGATCTTTTCAGTAAAAACCAAGAAGGATTTGCTTCTTATCAACACTGGTTTGAAAGCATGATTTATTATGTGAGTGAGGAAATTCTTTTGGCAGGCGAAACGATTAATCGAAGAATTCTCACTACCATACAGGAGTCAAAGCTACTTATATTCCTAGAAACAGAGCCTGGAAGGAATGACCTTGTGAACCAGTATCTCGACTTACTGGAGAGGAGAGTGAGCCGATTGCTCCCTGGCGTCGTCCTGACATGGGGAATGGGGCAGCATGGAGACGGTGTGATTGTTTTTCCAGATAGCTACAGTAAAGCATGCGTGGCACTGGATCTTGGTAGAAAGCAAAGAGGGGCAGGCAGTCGCATTGATTATGAAGATACGAAAATCAATCGATTATTGCAAAGTCTCTCGCACGATAAAGATGTGCAGGAAGTGACGATGTCCACGATCTCTCCTCTAGTTGATTACGATGAGAAGCGAAACATGGACCTGATTGGGACGTTCACCGCCTATCATTTAAATAATGGCAATGTGAGTCAAACAGCACGAAAGCTGAACCTTCATAGACAGTCACTTCTTTATCGATTAAGAAAAATCGAGTCGTTAACAAGACTATCCTTAATGAACCCGGATGACGTTTTCCTTCTTGATTTAAGCATTAAAATTTGGTCCGTTGGTTTGAAAGATGGTAACGGTTAAGAATACGAGATTGGATTAAAAATGAAAGCATAATTTGAATAAAAGTTTTGGCAGTACCCGGAGCAATGGGTACTGCCTTTTTGTTTATAAAGGTAGTTGTTGCCCCTTCTATTGTGGTCATCCTCTTTTTCAAACAACCTCATTAGGTAAATTGTCTAAACCGACCAGGAAAACTTCATACAGTTTTGCAGATGCTTTAAAGGTCTTCACTTCAGTATGATGAACAAAAGAAATTAACTTAATGTTCTGAATTCATAGAGCGGAGGGAGAACGCAATGCAATCCTTTGAAATGAGTGAATTTCAGGAGCGGATTCAGCGGACGAAGAGACGAATGGAAGCGGAAGGACTTGAAGTGTTGTTAATTACAGATCCAGCGAATATGAATTATCTCTCAGGTTATGATGGGTGGTCTTTCTACGTCGATCAGATGGTTGTCGTCATTATTGATGAAGAGCATCCGCTCTGGATTGGTAGGCAAATGGATGCCAATGGAGCGAAAGCGACGACGTGGCTGTATCGGGAAAACATCATTTCCTATACGGATGATTATGTGCATTCGGACGTAAAGCACCCAATGGATTTTGTTGCGGACATCTTGCGGCAAATTGGTCAGGGAAATCGCGTCATTGGTGTCGAGATGGGGGCTTATTATTTCTCAGCGCTTGCGTTCGAACATTTGAAAAAAGGACTGCCAAATGCTGTTTGGAAGAATGCGACTCTGCTCGTTAATCATGTGAGGATGATCAAGTCAGATCAGGAAATTGCGTATATTCGCAACGCAGCAAGGCTTGTTGAACGAGGGATGACAAAGGCGATTCAATCCATTGCTGAAGGCGTTCGAGAATGTGATGTAGTAGGAGATATTTATCAAAGTCTCATTCGGGGTACGCCTGAGTTCGGCGGTGATTATCCTGCCATTGTGCCGATGCTTCCTTCTGGTGAAAACACGTGTACACCGCATCTTACTTGGACGGATAAAAAGTATCGGGATAGAGATCTCGTCATCATTGAGCTCGCTGGCTGTTATAAACGATACCACTGTCCGATGGCTCGGACAGTATCGATTGGTCCTCAGGAAGAAAGAGTGAACGATATTGCAAAGGTGGTTGTTGAAGGCTTGAACGAAGCTCTTGCATTTGCGAAGCCTGGCGTTACGTGTGAGGAAGTGGAGGGAGTTTGGCGCAGATCGATCGCGAAGTACGGTGTAATAAAGGATTCCCGAATTGGGTATTCGATGGGATTGAATTATCCGCCGGATTGGGGC
Organism: Guptibacillus spartinae; assembly: GCF_028610625.1. Taxonomy (GTDB): domain Bacteria; phylum Bacillota; class Bacilli; order Bacillales; family Guptibacillaceae; genus Guptibacillus; species Guptibacillus spartinae. The sequence continues at coordinate 9,780 of NZ_JAQQWU010000027.1, read as the reverse complement.
GAACATACGGCGAGCATCAGGCAGGGGGATCGAACCGTATTGAAGCCGAATATGGCGTTTCATATGATTCCAGGAATCTGGTATGACGATTTTGGAATTGAAATTAGTGAATCCTTTTGTGTGACGAATACTGGGATCGAGGTGCTGGCAAATATGCCAAGAAAATTGATCACCGCCTCCAATCATTTTGCGATGGATCATGATGCGGTGTAAGCGAGGAGTGATGAGATGATTCTTTTTACAGAAGAAGAGATTCGTAAGCACGTGGGCTTGAATACGGAAACAATACAAGTGGTTGAAGATGCGTTTACGAGTCTTGCTACAAAGCGAGTAGAAATGCCTCCGATTATGCGTATTGATATTCCTGCTTATAACGGAGAAGTGGATGTGAAATCTGCTTATGTGGAAGGACTGGATTATTTCGCGATTAAAGTATCAACAGGATTTTTCGATAATTTTAAGCTAGGTTTGCCTAGTGGGAATGGTCTCATGATGCTTTTTCATTCTCAAACAGGAAAACCAGAAGCCCTCCTTCTCGATAATGGTTATTTAACAGATATTCGAACTGCTGCTGCAGGGGCAGTGGCGGCAAAGCACCTCTCAAGACAAGACGCCAGAACCGCAGGAGTAATCGGAACAGGAAGTCAGGCGCGCTACCAGATTGAAGCGATCTCGCGCGTGCGTCCGATTGAAAGAGTACTAGTATCCGGGCGGGATGAGGGAAGAATCGAGCAATATATGAAGGACATAGAGTCGGTCCTTGGGGTAAAGGTTGAGGCAGCGAGTGCGGAAGACGTTGTACGGAGTAGCGATATAGTAGTGACGACAACCCCCGCTACGACGCCGATTATCAAAGAGGAATGGCTACACAGCGGTCTTCATATTACGGCGATGGGATCGGATGCTGAAGGCAAACAGGAGCTTGAGGCGGGAATTTTAGAGAAGGCGGATCTCCTTGTATGTGATGTGAAAAGTCAATCTCGTAAACTAGGAGAAATCCATCACGCCCTTGATCAGGAACAAATGTTAGCGAAGGCAGTTGAAATTGGGGAGATCACATCTGGAAGAAGCAAAGGAAGATTGAATAACGAGCAAATCACGGTATGCGACTTAACGGGGACAGGTGTCCAGGATACCGCCATCGCGATTTATACGTACAACATATTAAAAGAAAAGAAAGCCCGAGCATCGATTACCTAGTGACGAAAAGGAGATGAAGAAAATGAAAAAAACAAACAATGGAACAACGGCGGTATGGGCAGGGGAAAAGGACTATCTTGTTCATGGGGCGACACAGGTTCCGGTCGTGCTGAGCGTTGCTTATGGGTATGACGATATGGATGAATGGTATGAGGTGGCGGTTGGAAATAAGAAAGGGCATATTTATGGACGAAATACGAATCCAACGGTTCAGGCTTTTGAAGACAAAGTGAAAGCACTTGAAGGAGCGGAAGCCGCTACTAGCTTCTCGACTGGAATGGCCGCGATCAGCAACACGCTTTCGACTTTTCTTTTGCCAGGCGACCGTATCGTATCGATTAAAGATACATACGGCGGTACGAATAAAATATTCACGGAGTTTCTGCCACGATTGAACATCGAAGTGGTGCTATGTGAAACGGGAGATCACGAGATGATTGAGGAGGAAGTGGCAAAGGGATGCAAAGTGTTGTATCTCGAGACGCCAACAAATCCAACGGTGAAAATTACGGACATTGAGCGTATGGCGAAAGCAGGTCACGATGTTGGCGCCCTTGTTGTGGTAGACAATACGTTCGCAACGCCAATTAATCAGAACCCGCTGGAGCTCGGTGTTGATCTTGTCCTTCATAGCGCGACAAAGTTTCTCGGAGGGCACGCGGACGCGTTAGGTGGCGTCATTTGTGGCAGAAAGGAATTGATCGAGAAAATCTATCACTACCGAGAAATCAATGGAGCAACAATGGATCCGATGGCAGCCTACCTCATATTAAGAGGCATGAAAACCCTGCACCTGCGTGTGAAAAAACAGTGTGAAAACGCGATGAAGGTAGCGAGGTATCTTCAAAGTCAGGACCTTGTCGAGGCGGTTTTCTACCCTGGACTTGAAACACATCCAGGACATGAGATTGCGAAGAAACAGATGAAGGACTTTGGAGGAATGTTCAGCTTCTCTGTGAAAGGCGGCGTTGAAACGATGCGTCACTTGCTTCCAAAATTAAAATATGCCAACCGAGCGGCAAACCTTGGTGCAGTTGAGACAACAGTAGGACCATCGCGTACGACGAGCCATGTTGAATGTACGCCAGAAGAACGTGCACTCATGGGCATTCCAGAAGGACTTGTCAGATATTCAGCTGGAATTGAAGACGTCGAGGATTTGATTGCGGATCTTGAACAGGCATTCCAATCCGTGACGAGTGAGGCAAAGGTGTAGAAAGAGAGCAAAGGAGGGACGATCATGGTGCCGGGGCATAAGGAAATGGAACGAGCGGAGGCGATGATAGAAGAGTTAGTCCGGTTTCGACGAACGCTCCATGCGCATCCCGAGCTTAGTTTTCAAGAGAGACAAACAGCTGAATTCGTAGCGACAACGTTACGAGATTTAGGGGTTACTGATATTAAAACGTGCGGGGGACATGGCGTCGTTGCAACTATTCGTAGTGGAGCAGGACCAACGATTGCGATTCGAGCAGACATGGATGCCCTTCCCATTCAGGAAACAGGCACTCACGTCTACCGATCGAAAAATGATGGCGTGATGCACGCTTGCGGTCATGATGCTCACACAGCTATGCTATTAGGCGTTGCAAAACTATTAGTTGAGGATCAGCGTAATGGAAGTCTTCAAGGTACGGTAAAGCTAATATTTCAACCCGCTGAAGAAGCAACGGATGAAAGTGGCTTTTCGGGTGCTTCTTACATGATATTGGATGGCGTGTTAGACGATGTTGAAGCTGCTGTTGCGCTTCACGTATGTCCCTGGCAACCAGTCGGTGTCATTCAAGTAAATGATGGAGAAAGCATGGCAAATGTCGACGTCTTTGAAGGAGTGATCGCTGGTTCAGGAGGGCACGGGGGATACCCGCATATGGGGTCAGATCCGATCTGGTTGTTATCTTCTGTGCTACCAGTCCTCTATAGCATTGTGAATCGCCGCATATCCCCCCTTGAAACAGCCGTTGCAAGCATCGGGGAGATTCATGCTGGAAGTGCGAGCAACGTTATTCCAGATGAAGTTAGGGTGGTTGGAACGTTTCGATCGTATTCGGCAGAGGCGAGGGGAAGCTTGACCATGGAGCTCGAGAAGGCCTTTCAGGTGGCAGAAGTACTTGGTGGAACGTATGAATTCCATGTTGAACATGGCGAGCCGGCTCTTCGAAATGAACCTCGCGTTAATCGAATCATTGAAAGAGCTGCGGTAGAGGTAGCCCCAGAAATAGAAATTGCTCGCGGACCGTTTGGACTTGGCGGTGAAGATTTTGCTTATATGGCAGAGCGAGTGCCCGCCGCGATGTTTTTCCTTGGTAGTGCTATGGCAGACGGGATCAGTCGAGAGCTTCATACGCCGATATTTGATATTGATGAACGCTGTCTTCCGATTGGAACAGCGCTTCTAACGAAAATCGCGCATGAAATGCTGAAATCAATTTAAGTGGAGGTGTCACAAGTGGCGCATCGCATTGCCTTTATTGGCTTTGGGGGAGTAGGTCAGGGACTCGCAGATATTATTCAAAACCAGGGTGAAGAGCTTTTAAAAAAGGAAGGACTGGACCTTCAAGTAGTGGCCATTTCAGATATGATGAAGGGTTCGCTTTATCATCCTGAAGGACTTAATCTGAAAGCCGTGACTGAAGCGGTGGCGAGCGGATCGCTTCAGTCTTATCCTGAAGAATCCGGACTTATTAGAGGACTTGATAGTATGCAAACGATCAAGCAATCAAATGCGGATACGATCGTCGAAGTAACGTTTACCGATGTGAGAACAGGTCAGCCTGCCATCGATCATTGTAAGGCGGCTTTTTTATCAAGAAAAAATGTGGTTACAACGAATAAGGGGCCAATTGCGTTAGCGTATCGTGAATTAAGTAAGCTTGCGAAAGAGTACGGGGTGTTTTTTGGATTCGAAGGAACAGTGATGAGCGGAACGCCAGCGCTTCGTATGCCGCTTACGACGCTTGCGGGAAATGAGATATCTGCGATAAGAGGGATTTTTAATGGAACTTCCAATTACATGTTAACTCGAATGGAAGAGGGTTTATCCTTCGACGCTGCTTTAAAAGAAGCACAGGATCTTGGGTTTGCAGAGGCAGATCCAACAAATGATGTTGAAGGATATGACGTTAGATATAAGATTGTCATTCTAGCAAACTACGTAATGGACCTCCCCCTTACAGTGGAAGAGGTAACTTGCAAAGGAATAAGTCAACTCACCACTCAGGATATAGAGGAGGCAAAGCAAAACGGGGAACGGTGGAAGCTGTTAGGAACGCTACAGAAAGGAGAGGATGGCCTCATCGCAACTGTGGGTCCAGAACGAATTCCGCTTACGGATCCTCTCGCTTCTATCAGCGGGGCGACGAACGCAATAACGTATGAGTGTAGTCTTGCTGGCCCTATCACACTAGCAGGAGCCGGAGCTGGGATTAAAGAAACGGGCTTCTCGTTATTAATCGATTTAATTCACTTTCATCGGGAGAAAATGGCAGTCACAACCTAATGGGAAGGATGGATGTGAGGATGACAATACAAACGGCTGTTCAGGGCATGTACCTTGCAGGAAAATGGACGACGAGAGAGGCAAAGATTGACGTGCTAGATCCACATGATCAATCCCTTATTTGCAGTGTTCCTTCTGCTACTGCTGAAGATATGCATTTAGCCATTGACGAAGCGAAAAGCGGCATGAAAATCGCTGCCGAGCTTCCTGTTCATAAGCGAATGGCGATTCTTCACAGTGCTGCTGATTTTGTTGACGAAAACCGAACGCGTTTTGCGAGGACGATCGCGATGGAAGGTAGCAAAACGATCAAAGAAGCAAGAGGCGAGGTTCAGCGTTGTATTGAAACGCTCAGATTATCTGCTGAAGAAGCTAGGCGAATTAATGGTGAAACGATCCCATTTGATCAGCGTCCCGGTAGCGAAGATCGCCTTGGTTACTATTTCCGCTTCCCAGTTGGCATTATCGGAGCAATTACGCCATTTAATGATCCGTTAAATCTCGTCGCTCATAAGATCGGACCAGCCATCGCAGCGGGTAATGCCATCATCGTAAAACCTGCTACCGTGACCCCGCTTAGCGCGCTACTTCTAGCGGAAGCTTTCGATCAAGCAAACCTTCCTCACGGAGTACTTTCTGTCATTACCGGAAGAGGGAATGAGATTGGGAACGTGCTTGTGACGCATCCCGACGTTCGCATGATTTCATTTACTGGTGGTCTGGAAACAGGTGAGCAGATTACACATCAAGCAGGCTTGAAAAAAATTAGTATGGAATTAGGATCGAATTCCCCGGTCATTGTATTGAATGATGCGGACCTCGAACATGCTGTAAGGGCAACTGTTTCAGGGTCTTTTTCGGCAGCGGGGCAAAATTGTATCGGTGTTCAACGCGTGTATATTCAGGAAGGGATCTATGACGCTTTTGAAGAACTGTTTGTGAAAGAGACGCTGGCTCTATCTGTTGGAGACAAAATGCTCGAAACGACGGATATGGGGCCAATGATCAATGAGAGAGAAGCCAAGCGAGTGGAATCATGGGTAGGGGAGGCATTGGATCAAGGTGCGAACCTTCTGACTGGTGGTGTGAGAGAGGGGGCTTATTATACACCGACTGTCCTGACGCACGTTCCTCAGGATTGTATGATCGCAAAGCAGGAAATTTTCGGACCCGCTGTCCTTCTGTATCCTGTAAGGGATTTAGATGAAGCGATTGATCTTGCAAATGATGTGAATTATGGGCTACATGGGGGGATTTTTACTGAAAATCTCGAAAATGCTTTTGAAGCCATCACCCGGCTACAAGTGGGTGGACTGATGATTAATGATAGCTCAGATTATCGAATTGATGGCATGCCTTTCGGAGGAATAAAAGGTTCAGGAATTGGGCGAGAAGGGGTAAAGAGTTCGATTCTTGAAATGACTGAGCCACGCGTCGTTAGCTTTAAGTTGAAACACCGAATGAAGGCGTAGGAAATGACTGTCAGAGAAGGGTTTCCTTCTCTGATGGTTTTGAACTCTTCTGTCCTTAAGAGGCAGTGCCCCACTAGTTGAACGACTTGATTTCGAGTGGATTTGATAGAGGGGTACTACCCTTTAAGGATAGAATCGCAAGCACGATACGAATCATACGTCCATTTAATGAAGGGGAGAAGCATATGAGTTCGAATTACAGAAATCCAGTTTTCTGGGTATCCGCGCTTGTCATTACACTGTTTGTCGTTTGGGGTGCTGCAGCTCCAGACGGGTTTGCGAAGATTGCAGGATCGGTTTTCAATTTTACTACGAATGCATTTGGCTGGTTTTACCTCATTGCGGTGATGTTTTTCGTTTTATTTTGTATCTATTTAGCTCTAAGTAAATATGGGAAAGTTCGTCTCGGTAAAGAAGATGAACGTCCAAAATATGCCTATTTCACATGGATTGGCATGCTGTTTAGTGCAGGATTTGGTGTGGGACTGGTCTTCTGGGGAGTGGCCGAACCGATGACTCATTTCGGTACGCCTCCAACTGGTCTCGGAGTTGAAGGAGGGACGGAAGAGGCGGCTCGGACAGCGATGCGCTATTCCTTCTTTCATTGGGGCATTCATCAGTGGTCTGTTTTTACCGTTGTTGGTCTTGTCATGGCTTACTTTCAATATAAAAAAGATCGAGGAGCGCTGATAAGCTCAACGATCACCGTGAAAACACCAAAGAAAAAGGCGAGCTGGAAAACGATCGTGAATACACTTGCTGTTATTGCGACCGTTATGGGCGTTGCGACTTCACTTGGGATGGGAATCCTTCAAATTAACGGGGGTTTGAATTATATGTATGACCTGCCACAGAATGCAGGTGTTCAGCTGATTATTACCGGAATTCTCCTTGTGCTCTATCTCTTTTCATCCACAACAGGACTTGATCGAGGAATCAAATACTTAAGCAACCTGAATCTTGGGCTTGCTCTCGCACTCATGCTTTTTGTACTTATTCTTGGACCCACTGTCTTTATATTCGAGAGCTTTACCGTCGCGATCGGTGATTACATTCAGAACTTTGTGGAGATGAGTTTCTACATGACCCCTTATCAGGGTGGATCGTGGGTCAAAGATTGGACCATTTTCTACTGGGCATGGGTCATCGCATGGTCGCCTTTCATCGGATCCTTTGTTGCGCGAATCTCTCGTGGTAGAACGATTCGCGAGTTAATTTTCGGTGTACTCATTGTGCCTCCATTTATCGCGATGGTTTGGATTGCTGTTTTCGGCGGAGCGGCTCTGAACATGGATCTATTTGGCGGTACGGCGATTACTGCTGCCGTCAGCAACGATGTCACGAGTGCGCTATTCGTTACACTTGAACAATTTCCATTAACAACGGTTTTATCCAGTCTTTCTATCTTCTTAATCGCTGTCTTTTTGGTTACCTCGGCGGACTCAGCTACCTTTGTATTAGGAATGATGACATCGAAAGGAGATATGAATCCAACAATGGCAGCGAAGATCGTCTGGGGTACCCTTATCGCCGCTATATCTGTTGTGCTCATTATAAGTAGTGGTCTTCAAGGACTCCAAACCGCTTCCCTCATCTCAGCCCTTCCATTTACATTTATCATGATTCTTATGTGTAGAGCGCTCTTTATTTCACTTAGGAGAGACCATAAGGAACAAGTGAAGAAAAAGGAAAAATCAATTATTGAAACAGCTACCGCACAGATTGCAGCATCGAAGCAGGAGGAAGAGAGCGAGGGGGAGAGGGGGTGAATCGGTGGCGGGAATCGCTGGAAATCGCTGGGACGGTTCTCGCGATTCACATTATATTAGATTTGAATACCAGATAAACCAGGTGAACGAGCCAATTTGAGATTCGTTCATCTGGTTTTTGTGTTTGGATAAGGAAGTGAATCAGCAGAACCGTCCCAGTGATGCCATGCACTGCCCCCATAATAAAAAGTACCTGATCCGAAAAGGAAACAGGTACTTTTTACCGATTTATTCAGCTTTCTCAATAACCATATTCAACGTTTCTTTGATTTCCTTCAGCTCTTCCATTGCCTTTTCTTTTTCATCTGATTTAACAGCTTCCAGATAAGACTGGGCATGGGCAGAAAGGGTTTTGTAAGCTTCTTCGCCTTCCATGCGCTGGATGTCACTTGAAATCATATCAATGAAGAGAGCACCTTCTAGAGCAGTAATCGTGGATTTATCTTCTCCCCATTCTTCTTCGCTTTCTTCATATTCATGAAGAGCTACTTTTGAGAAACCGCGAATAAACGCATGGTTAACAGCTTCTGGATCGATTTCAGCTACATCGTTTTCAAGACTAAAATTCTTCTCGATTAGTGCTGCATCTTCTTCAGCGTGGTTCGTGATGTAATTTGAGATTGATTGATAGAATGCCCAACCTTCTGCTTGTTCCACACGAGCATGCTCAGCATCTTCTTTTGCTTCTTTCGCTGCTTTTGTTGCATATCCTTCAGGTAGAGCACCAGTTGCAAGGTAGAATGTCTTCATCAATGTCTTATCGACCATTTGGGTAGCGAGTACAAATTGAAGGTTATCATCGTTTTCTACAGCGGAATCCATGTCACTGAAAGCACCGTCGATTTGAGAAACCATGGAAGTATCGTATGCCGCGTCACGTTTTTCAACCGTTCCTTTTAACACTTCATAGTATTCCTTTGCTTCTTCAATCTCTTTGTTCACTTCTTCTGTATTGCCCCAGTTTTCTTTCACTTCGTCAAACTCATGCTTTACCGTTAAATAGAAAACCTTTTGCATCAGCTTATCATAAATTTGTTTCACAACTTCGCCATCTAGGTCACCAGATTTTCCAGCTTCTAGAGCAGAAGAGATCTGTTGATCCATTTCACCTTCTCGTTGCTCAACAAGAGGTTGTAAATCGTTATTATAAAGATCAATCACAGATTGATAGTCGACTTCTTCACCTTCAGATGCTTTCTCAAGCTCTGCTTTCCCTTCATTAAAAGAAGAAATGAAATCAGCATCATCAGCATCTTCTTCTTTTTTATCACCATTACTTTCATCCGCTTTTTCCGTGCTATTTTGTTCTGAATTTTCATCAGAAGCACTTTCATTAGCAGAATTACCGTTTTGCCCGCAAGCAGCTAGAACAAGCCCTAGTGCAAGAAATAAATACAAGAGTTTATGCTTTAACACGTTTGGTTTCCCCCTATTTTCTATGTAGTAATCGTTATCATTTCAACATTATCATATAGAGAATGATTCTCATTGTCAACCGGTAAATGAGAATTGGGGGAGCGGCATCGGCGGCATCGGCGGCATCGGCGGGACGGTTCGTGTGATTCATTTTACGTGCATCGCTGGGACGGTTCTCGCGATTCATTAAAAATTTAATAAGATGTCTACCAATATGAATACCAGTTAAACTAGTTGAACGTTCCAATTTGAGATTCCTTTATCTGGTTATTGTTTTGTATGATTGAGTGAATCATCAGAACCGTCCGAGACCAGTGAAAAAGTCGGATTAAGACCAGACCGGTGAGTAAAATTTAAAATTCTCCATGAAAAAACCCCCTGAATGGTATAATGGGTACGACCAAATACCGACCATTAGGGGGTT
>NZ_JAQQWU010000026.1 GCF_028610625.1 Guptibacillus spartinae | reverse complement strand
AACCCCCTAATGGTCGGTATTTGGTCGTACCCATTATACCATTCAGGGGGTTTTTTCATGGAGAATTTTAAATTTTACTCACCGGTCTGGTCTTAATCCGACTTTTTCACTGGTCTCGGACGGTTCTGATGATTCACTTTCAGCAGATTAGAAAGAGTGGGGGCAGTATCATGTCTGCCCTTCCTACTTCGTATAACCTTGCAATAACTTATTAGAATCAAAAAAATTTCTATATCAGATAGTAATTGACGGATTATCAATAATAAATTAAGCATGAATGCTGATAAATACGATAATATGTAAAAGGAAGCACTCCATTACTATCAAAATATAATTTAGGACTGAGGTAAGCAAATGGGCAAGACATCAAGTTGGGTTATATTAAGTATAGGATTGGTCGTTATTGCGCTTAGTTTTAAGATGGGGAAATTCTGGACAGATCTAGTCTATAAAGATAGTGGAAGTTTCTATAGTGAACATCTTGTGGTTTATTCAATTGCTGTAGTTTTAATCGGTTTCAGCTTGTGGTTGTGCGGGTTGTTAAAACTAGTTTTTGAGAAACAGGGGCAAGAATAAAGGCGCGGTTCTGCTAATTTAGCGAGCGTTAGATAAAGAGTTAGTGCTTATAAACATACCCTGCCTTTCTATAGGCAGGGTATGTTTATATTTTGAACTACTATGCAACAGGAGGACCTTCCATACACTAACTATTCATCTCATTCTCTGAATCATGAGAACCGTCCCCCGACTCACCGGCAGCTCCTGGTGCCTGTCACTTGTCGAATTTTATTTACGCTCAAGCACCGCTACCAACAACCCATGAACCACTTCATGATCGCGTCCATCATATAACTGATATTCTTTTCCAGGAAGCGTGTACCACTCCTCTGCCCCTACATAGGTAATGCGAAGTGTAAGATTGCCGTCGTCATCACAGGAAGTCACCAGTTCAAGTTCTCCGCTAATGACGCCCACTTCTTCAGTCATCACACCATGTGTTGCAGGAAAGATTGACGATTTTTCATTCATTTGAGTGCACCTCCTCAACATGCCATACCAAGACTATAACACGATCCAAAAACCACAACTTAATAGCTACACGTATTTAGCATGCTTTGAAGAGCAGATTTCTCTGACGACTGAAGGGTTAAATTGTAGACATATTTTGTATTGATCCACCACTTCGCATACCCGCAGTGAGAGCTGTAACGCGTTGGCTTCCATGTAGACGGATCCTGGTCACCCTTAGAGCGATTGCTGCTCGCCGTTACTGCAATAAGATGAGGACCGTCAAGATCATTGGCGAAATCCTCTCTCTTTTGCGTGCTCCAACTACTTGCTCCTGAACGCCATGCCTCTGCTAGCGGCACCATATGATCGATATCGAGATCAGATGGATCATACACTTGCACGCCATCATAGTAGCTATACCATTTACCAGACGTGACAGGACAGTCACCGCTATAATAATCAGCGTCCCGCTGCAGCACCAGCTGACGCGTGTCACAGCCACTCCCCTGCCCAATCCAATGCGGAAATTTCTCACGTGAGTATCCGTACATCGTGCCTTCAGACTGAACAGTTAGTGAATCCAATTGAGATTGGGCGGCAGACTTGGACGGTGTACCAGGTGGAATTGCAAGTGCTGATGGAAGACCAAATTGATAACCACTAAACAACAGAACCAACGTAAAAACAACTAAAATCGATTTCTTAAACATAAGGATGCCTCCTACATTTTTGATTATTTATGCATGAACACCTCCGTTCATTTTTTAATGAAGGAGATATTAATCGTTTAAGGAAAACAAGTAAATGCTTCCGTAAAATCCGCCTTAAATCTAGCACACCTTTCTAGCAATCTTCTATAGTTCAAAGACATAAAATCAAAGTTGGTTCATATGAGCTAGTGCGCTTTCTCTCATTTTTAAGTAGATCTTCCCTATAATTTTTACAAGCTTAATAAAAGCCGGGACATTTGAATGATATGAAAAGATTCTAGGAATATCCCACCCCAAAAGGATCTAAAATAATGAAATCAAACTCGACCATTTCTTCAGATTCGAATCATGTTAAATAACGGAACTCTACGGAGCGTTTGTTGTGATTGAACGATTTAGCTTATAAGATAGTATCGTAGTAGGAGGAGAATGCGATGAACAATGAAAAAATAGGCGATTTAATTTATCGTTTGAGAAAGGAAAAACGTCTAACACAGAAGCAATTAGCCGATCAAATGAACATCTCTGATCGAACCGTTTCAAAGTGGGAGCGAGGTTATGGCAGTCCAGATATTTCGCTATTACCAAGCTTATCGGATTTGTTAGGCGTGAACATTGAAAGCATTTTAAATGGTGATTTAGCGGCAAATGATTTTGTGGGAGGAAATATGAAAAAATCAAATTACTTTGTGTGTGAGTTATGTCAAAATATCGTGTTAGCAACCGGGGATGTTTCCATTTCTTGCTGCGGGAGAAAATTAGATCAATTAGAAGCAAAAAAAGCAACAACTGAAAACCAACTAACGATCACGGATATTGACAATCAATGGTATATTTCGAGTGAACATCCGATGTCTAAAGATCACTATATCTCATTCATTGCTTTTGCTACTGGCGATCAAGTTCGAATTATGAAGCAATATCCAGAATGGAACTTACAAACAAGGCTCCCTAAAAGCAAACATGGGAAATTACTCTGGTATGATACGAAATTTGGTTTGTATTATCAGCTTGTTTGAATCTGAATCGCAGGGACGGTTCTGCTGATTCCGCTTAAACTGAAAAATGTGCTATGGGACTAACCGATCCTATGCTCTTAAAAATGCCCTACCTTGGCCAGGCAGGGCATTTCTTCATGTCATCTAAAAGAACGGATGAAGTTAAGCATCAACACGAGCTGTATTTCTTAACCAATGCATCGCAAGAACCGTCCCAGCGATTCTTACTACTGCATCACGAGAACCGTCCCCGCGATGCGCCCGCGATGCCCACGATTCCCCACTACTGCTGAATCAGCTGAATCAAATTACCACACGTATCATCCAAAACGGCGATGGTGATACCACCCATTTCGGTCGGTTCCATCGTAAACCGCACGCCTTTTTCCACCAGGCGCTTGTACTCTTCTTGAATATCCGCTACACCAAACATCGTTACTGGTATGCCATCGTTGAATAGCTTTTGTTGAAATTCTTTCGCTGCCTCATGTTCATTTGGTTCAAGTAATAGTTCGACTCCGCCTTGCTCCTCTGAGGAAACAACTGTGATCCATCGATGTTCTCCAGTCGGCACGTCATTCTTCTTAACGAATCCCAACGTTTCCGTATAAAATTGTAGCGCCTTGTTCTGATCTTCTACAAAAACACTCGTAATAATAATCTTTAACATAATTTTGCCTCCTCTAATTTCTCCTTGGTATCCCACAATAAAAAGATTTAATCCACCCAATCCTTCAACAAATTTTTAAGCGGTTCCTTATTGAAAAAAAGCACACGATATTTTCCTTTTCGTTTTGAAATAACAAGTCCGGCCGCTTCTAAAGCGGAGAGATGTTTCGCTATTGCTTGTCTAGAAATAGTAAGGTTGTGCTTCATAATGAGGCGCGTCGTAAGTTCATACAAAGTTAGCTCATTACGTTCGGACAGTTCATCTAATATCATCCGCCTAGTTGAATCACTTAGTGCTTTAAATATGGCATCTTTATCCCAGTTCATAATTTGATTATACGCAACCTATGGGTTGCACGTCAATACAGTGAGATAGCCATGGCGCTGACATTCCCCTCTTTAACACTTCAACAAATAACAAAAGAGAGCGCCAATGGATCCATATCCCTTTGCGCTCTCTTTCCGTTTTCTGTCTAGAAGAATCGGGGGGACGGTTCACAAGTTAGTGCTTACAAAGCTCCCTACTTGTGCTCAAGCAGGAGAGCTCTCAATTATATCTTCAAACTACTGCATCATGAGAACCGTCCCAGCGATTCACCAGCGATTCCCAGCGATTCACCAGCATTGCCACGGTAAGTCATTCTTCAACATAAGGAATCGTCAACGGCCCTAACGGCAACACCGCAACCGTCATTTCTTCCCCATACTGCTTTTTCAATTCTTCTAACGTACCTTCAATGTTGTGCATCGGTTTTAACATCGCACCCTTCACCTGATCATCCGATAGCTTGGAGTGAACATAGACATCCGCCCATACTTGAATAACCGCCTGTTTCTGGACTTGCCATTGATCAAACATTTTAAATTCTGGATTGTTGATCATCTCAAGTAACTCTTCCGGACTATCGGCCATTTCAAAGATTTTCGAATAGTTTCCGTGACTTGGTAATCCATCCGAACATTCAGAGGCTACCAGAATCGCTCCACCCTCCTTAACAATTTTGTGAGCTGCACTCATGCCTTTTACCGCTTGATACAAATTTTGATCAAGTGGATATCCAGAGTTTGACGTAATCACCACATCAAAGCGCTCTTCACACTTAATCATTGCATGCTCTTTGGCAAACTCACACCCTCTGTCATGCGCTTCATACAATTCCCCAGCGAATACCGCTGTAATTTCTTTTTCTCTATTTAGTGTTACGTTCAACATAAAATCGGGTTTGCACATGCTATTGATTTCACGTGTCATGTCCTGGACGGGGTTGTTAACCATATTCCCCCAAGTAGAAAGTGGATCTCCGATCATTCTTGCGTTATGGAATGTCATGATGGTTTCAATTCCAGCGATGCCTGGCATAATTCCTTTTGGCCCACCAGAGAATCCAGCAAAGAAATGAGGTTCAATAAATCCCGTAACAATTTTGAAATCGGCTTCTACATAATCTTTGTTTAAATAAACATCACAGCCGAATGAACTTTCGCCCAAATTAACAAGTGTTTCTTTTTCGTGGCAATGGTTATTTACAATCCGTATGTGATCAACGACCCATTCACCAAGCATTTGGATAAACTCCTCGCGAGTTTGATCTCGATGTGTGCCAGTTCCATTTATAATGACAAAATTCTCAAGTGGAACATGATTTAGCTCTTCAATAAGTAATGGAATAAGAATATGATTTGGAGTCGGTCTTGTGATATCACTAATCGCGATAGCAACAGTATCCGAAGACTTGACCATTTCCTTTAGCGGTGCTGTCCCAATAGGATTTTGCAGGGCTTCCTTTATCTCTTTGTTGGTATCCTTTAAACCAGACATATTGGTAGGCTCCACGACAAATGCGCTGTCCGGGAGGTTTACTGAAAGGTTGTCTTTTCCGTAAAGTAAAGTTGTTTTCATCTCTTTCTCCTCGCTTTTTCCATGTTTATTTTGAATCACTTCTTTCGTTCATTCTACTACTAAAACAAATAGAGAAATGGACTGACGTTAATTTAGTCAGCCCACCTGTCCTATTATGCAGATTGAACCTCTTTATCTCGTTTTGATTGTTTTCGTTCCTCTGACTCTAATCGACCATCAATTCCTTTATTTCGCTGGTAGCGATCTACGAGAATGACCGCAATTGGGCAAAGAATGGCTGTAGTTAGAGTGGCAATGGAGATCTGAGCTGTCGCAACGGCTGCAATACTTTGAAAGGATTCTGCTTCACTCGCTGACATCATACCGGAACTTGCCGCTACAGCGGCCGCAGCTGCTATTGCTGCTGGAGTAGCTGCTGCATTTCCGGCTGTGGAAGCCTCAGATATAGGTGCAATGTAACTTTTTTCTTTGAATAGCTTGAATACTAGAATTCCTGCTCCACCGGTCAGAACCGTTGTTAGAACCCCGATTGTCAATCCAGCAGCTACGACTTCAGGATTGAAGAAATTCGCAAGATTCATGCCTGCTCCTAGAGCGAATGCAAAGAAAGGAACAGGTAGAATTTCACCTGGTTTTAGAAATTCTCTAATCTCTTCGTCTAAATTCCCAAGCAGCATGCCTATAGCAATTGGTAATAGCACTGCAATAAAGGCAATGATCGGGAAGCTGGAACCAAGTAAACCGAGCGCAAGAAGGGTTAAAAACGGACCATCGTTTAGTGACAGAATTGCAACGGCACCAACATCAGAGCGATTTCCATACTGACTTGTTAGGGCAGCATACATGCCACCATTCCCATTTGTCATTCCAGCAATAATGGCCAGCGTAGATAGTCCAAATAGCCCCGACATCGGATCAAAGAAGTAACCGAATAACAGGCCAACGGTTAAACCCGTTATGTATTTCGTAACCGTAAGCAATACGCCTTTCTTAAGCGCCACGCCACCAATCCTTAAATTCATTTGACTTCCTGCTGAGAACAAGAAAAGAGCAATTAACACAAGCGCACCATTTTTAAAAAGAGCTTCTGAAAATCCACCGATTCGAAGCATTTCATAGAAACCTTCCTCTGTTGGCGCAACACCAAGTGACTTTAGAGCATTCATAATAAAAGGAAGATGCATCTGATCAATCGTGTTTACTAGTGCTCCAAACATCAATGGAACAACCATTAAACCGCCTGGGACCTTCTCAATCGTCTTTTTAATCTTCATTAAACCAAACCCCCTTGTAGTTTTGGAACATGATGATGGAAATAAGATCGAACGACTTGTTCTGTACTACTTTCTAATAACATTGATGCTTGTTTAATCGCTGTTTCCAGGTTCATAGGGCGATTCACGATACTGTGCACACTAACGACGCCATACTCATAAAGCACCTCTATTCCCTCCCCAACGGAACCAGCCATGACAATAGTTGGAACACCAAGGTATTGGGCAGTCTGTGCCACGCCCATTGGCGTTTTACCTGAGGCTGTTTGTGAATCGACTTGCCCTTCCCCTGTAATAACAAGATCAGCATCTGCCAGTTTTTCCTGTAATTGTGTATGATGAATCACGACATCCACGCCACGTTCCATTTTAGAAGGAAAGAACGCCTGGAATGCTCCGCCAATACCACCTGCTGCACCTGCACCTGGATTGTCATGAATCTTAATCCCTATTTTTTTCTCTATTTTATCTGCCCAATGTGTTAATTGATCGTCTAAGAATGCCACATCTTTCTGACTCGCTCCTTTTTGCGGGCCAAAAATATAAGAGGCTCCGTTAGGGCCAATGAGTGGATTTTCCACATCTGAAGCGATTAGGAATGAACTTTCCTTAATTCGCTCGTCGAATGCGTGAAGATCAATACAATCAATGTCCTTCAAACAACCTCCACCAAAACCTACTTCATTTCCTTTCTCATCAAGAAGACGTAATCCAAGTGCCTGCAACATCCCTGCTCCTCCATCGTTTGTAGCGGACCCTCCGATGGCTAGAATAAACTTTCTATATCCCTTATCAAGAGCATGTTTGATCAGTTCTCCTGTGCCAAAGGTTGTTGTGACGAGTGGGTTTAATTTGCCATCTGGTACTAACACAAGTCCAGATGCACTAGCCATTTCAATAATGCACGTTTGATTGTCACCAAGAATCCCGTATTTTGCGTCAATTTGGTTTCCGAGTGGTCCCTTCACTTGCACGTGTGTTGTAGATCCCCCGGTTGCATCTACTAAAGTTTGAAGCGTGCCTTCCCCTCCGTCCGCCATTGGGATTAAGGACGTTTCTGCCAAAGGAACCGCACTTTTAACACCCCGAACAATCGCAACCGCTGCTTCTCTTGCCGTCAAACTACCTTTAAATGAATCTGGAGCTATGACAACTTTCAATTAATGACCCCCTTCTAGAAAGCGCTTTCATATGTTGTATCCCATTATACTCCCCTCAAGTAATGATTTCGTTGTATGGAACATATAAAAAAAAGGGTGATTTTCAAGAATTTTTCGTCTATTATAGCTAAAGGAGGGAGTAAATATGCTAACGAGAACGATTGCCAAAACGATTGTGATTGAGACGTCAAATCGATTACATCGCAACATCAACATTATGAATGAGCAGGGTGTCATTATCGCTTCAGGAAATATGGAACGCATTGATCAAATCCATGAAGGTGCACTTGAAGTTATTAAAACGAAAGCACCTCTCTCCATCTCCTCGGATGAAGAAGGAAAATGGAGGGGCGCTCAACCCGGACTCAATTTACCGATTTCGTTTCAAAATCAGATTGTCGGCGTCATTGGCATTACAGGAAACCCAGAAGAAATGGGTGACGTTGGTGGTCTTGTGAAAATGGCAACGGAATTGATGATCAAACAGGAGTTTATTGCCAGACAATTAGAATGGAAACAGCGCACAAAAGAAATGATTGCAGAAGAATTGCTTAAGCCATTCCCCTCATACGAACAAATTGAAAGGGGATTAGACCTACTAAATACAAAACTTCCAGCTCCTTTTACCACTGTTATTATACATATAGGGGAACGTTCCATCCCGAACCAAACCATCGTTGAACGAATTGAAAACCTTTTCAAAGATCACTATGCCCTTGTAGGCTTTATTAACGTGAATCGTTTGTTTATCGGACTTTGCGGTGTGAATGACTATAATGTCAAAAAACTTATCAAGCGTATATCTTTAGAATTGCATCACTTTTCTCTTCCATTTCGACTGGGAGTAAGTAACCCCTTCTCCACGTTTGAGGGGTTTAGTCAGTCATATGAAGATTGTGAGCTGGCCTTTGAAATTAGTGATCCAAACAAAAAAATTGTTTTCTTTGAAGATGTAGAACCACAAGCGATTCTCTATCAAATCAATCATCACGTTGCGGAACGATTCAAAGATCGAGTGTTTAATAAAACCTTATCAAAATATAGCGATACGCTGTCATTTCTTTTTAAAAACAATCTCAATATCCAGCAAACTTCTGAGGATATGTACATCCATCGAAATACACTCGTCTATCGAATTAATAAAATTAAAGAGGACACAGGGTATGATCCCCGGCAATTTAAAGATGCCCTCACGTTGCAAATGGCGATTTGGATATCTCAAAGATCCCGTCTATGAAGGATAGACTACTAATAAGGTGATGACTAGACTCCTACCATCACCATACGCTGTACATATAGTACACACCAAACAACATGCTAACAACACCAGTTAACCTTGTAAGGTTGTTGTTGATCTTCACTTTATTTTTGCTAAGAACAAAGGGGATGCCGATAATGGTCGTAAAACCAAGCATTCCGATCACTGTGCCAGCTCCGAAAACGAGCATGTAAAGAGCTCCTTCTCCGATCGTTGTAACGGAAGACATGGTTAGGAGAACCATTGCTGCACTTCCTGCAAGACCGTGCACGAAGCCAATAGCTGTTGATTTAATAAATGGAGCATGCTTGCTTTTTTCGTGAAGATCTGAGTGTTTTCTTATCATCCATACACTCTTAAATCCAAGATAGACGAGCATGACACCAACAAGAAATTCCATTGCAATGGCCCATGCTTCTGGTATCTCCCCTTTCATCAGAATAACAATCATACCGACAATAAAGAGTGTCAACGTATGACCAATTCCCCAGAACACACCAGCTAATGAGGAGCGCCACCATTTCTTAGTTTCACTTGCTATCGTTGATACGGCGATAACATGATCTGGTTCAATGGAATGTTTAATACCTAAAATAAAGCCTAGAATCAATACGGAAGTTAAACTACTAATCATCTTTTCACACCTTTCTTCTATATACACACCGAAAAAAGGTAGTTTCTTACTGATGGATTCAGCAAGTCTACCTCCAATCCGGATGTATATCTACTCTACTTTATAGGAAATACCCATCTTCATCAAATTGCATTTCAGTTGGCTCTTCGATCACGTCAATATTCGATTGGTCTTTTAATTCATGATAAAGCACTTCTGAGACAATCATTTCTCCAATATGAAGCGTATTAGGAATACGGACGAACCTTGTCTCTTCATCTTTCACGCCCCATGTTGCGCGAAGTGCTGCAGTTAATGCCTCTCTGTCGCTGTCGAGAACAATTGGTATTTTGGCGCGATCAAGAAAAGTACTCGTGATGACGTTTTCGTTCATTGCTTTCATATCAATCTTCTCAAATAAACGCTTCGTTGTTAGATCCGCGAGTCCAATTCCGAGAGCGTTACCGTGACTAGCCTCACTTAAGTTCGAAGCAATTAAGTATTTGATACTTGGTTTCTCTGGCTCTTCTACACCAAGGACACGTATACGACCAATAATGTTGGTATCCATCCCTGTTCCACTGTAATTCTTACCAATTTCATCGACAACTAAAATATCAATTTGATCGATTGGTAAGCTCGGCATTAACTCAAATGCTCTTCGAAGAAGCTTCCGTTCGCGATCTTGAATTTCTTCAGGCTCCATGACCTCAATGATCGCCGTTTCTTCAAGGGCATTTTCAACCACCGCTATGCCATACAGCGTGTTGGAATTCGCAATCGCCACCTTCCCTACCTCTGGCATCATATCTCGGATTCCTTTAATTCCATATGTATGAAGAGCAAGCGCCTGCTTGTGTTTCCCCATACCGATCGAAGCCATCTTTAATACGCCACTTTCAATATCTTTCTTAAAATCAGTATGCGGCTTCACTCGGTTCATGACAATGATCCCATCAGAGTGATACGCATGCTTATCAATATAGACTGGAATACCAGCAGAAGTTTCACCGATCTCAACGACTTCCATTGAAGAGCGAATTTCACATCCTGTTGTTTCTTCTGTCACATTCAATCCTTCAAGGACTTCCACTTGTCCTTCAGCCGTTGCACCCCCGTGACTGCCCATCGCTGGAATAATAAACGGTGTGGCCTCACGCTTTTTGATTTCGTCCGCTATCGCTTTGACAATCCTATCGATATTCGCAATTCCACGACTTCCGACTGTGATTGCAATTTCCATACCTGGCTTAATTTTTTGATTTGCTTCAACGGCCTGAAACTGTTCTTCAATTACTTTTGAGACATCTGTAATACTTTCTACCTCAAACTTCTGCCTAATTTTCGCAACCTTAGGAAAAGCCATCTTTTCCACCCCTTTTCAGAATCGTTCCTTTTCTCAACATGCTTCCGTGCAAGAATAGTCCATTTATAACTTTACCTTGTCTTTATAAAAAGGATAGCAAGAGACGATCTAAGCTGTCTCTTGCTATATGGATTTATTCAGTTATAAGTCTACTTGATCACCTTTGTGGGTGCTAGCTCATAAGCCATTCGGATCGCTTCTTTTAATGACTTTTCATCAGCAATGTTTTTGCCAGCGATATCAAAAGCAGTACCGTGGTCGACGCTCGTGCGAATCGTTGGAAGTCCAACCGTAATGTTAACGCCCGACTCTAGACCTAATACTTTAATCGGACCATGCCCCTGATCATGATATTGGGCAACAACGATATCAAAATCGCCACGTTTTGCTCTAAAAAATAAGGTATCCGCTGGAAGTGGTCCGACAACATTGATTCCTTCTTTTTGAGCTTTTTCAACAGCTGGGATAATTTTCTCTTCTTCTTCTCCGTTACCGAACAAACCGTTTTCTCCTGCATGCGGATTAATGCCACAAACGGCAATTCTAGGATCGGCAATACCTGCTTTTTGTAACGTCTCATGAGCTAATTTAATAACAGTGTACTGACGGTCTACATTAATTTTATTAACCGCATCGATCAAGCCGATATGAGTTGTCACGTGGATCACTCGTAAGCCAGGAGCAGACAACATCATCGCAAAGTCCTTTGTGTTCGTTAGCTCTGCCAAAATTTCTGTGTGTCCAGGATAGATATGACCTGCTTTATGAAGGGCTTCCTTGTTTAAAGGAGCGGTACAAATCCCCTGGATTTTTTGATCATTCGCATAAGAAATGGCCTTTTCTAAATAGCGGAATGCGGCATTTCCAGCTTCTGAAGATACTTCACCCCACGGCAATTCGTCCGAAACAAGATTTAAATCAACCACATCAATTGTTCCATATTCAAACTTCGCTTCTTCAGGCTCAGCAATGCTACGTACATCAAGCTGAACACCTGTCACATCAATCGCTCTTTCTAACATTTTACGATCACCAATGACAAATAGCGAACTGTTGTCATAGATGGCTTCATCTTTAAACGATTTGACAATGACCTCTGGCCCTACCCCCGATGGATCGCCCATTGTAATCGCAATAATTGGTTTAGCTGTCATACGTTATTTCCTCCTCTTAATTCATTAATTCTTTAATAACTCCACTAAGAATAGTGAGATCTCTGGTACATAACTAATCAGTAACACATCGGCAATTAGTATGATTAAAAACGGCAAAACCGCTTTGGATAGCGTTTCTAGTCTAATCTTAGATATTTGCATCGCTACAAATAGGTTGACACCCAGTGGAGGTGTCACCATACCAATCGCTAGATTCACAACCATAATAATACCGAAATGAACTGGATCTACGCCTAGCTGAATAGCAATTGGCGCTAAGATTGGTGCAAGAATGATGACAGACGCTGATGTTTCAAAGAACATTCCTACAATAAGAAGGAATACGTTAACAATTAACAGAAACACTAACGGGTTATCCGAGAAACTAATAAAGGACTGAGCCACAGTTTGTGGAATTCTCTCTTTTGTTAATAACCACCCTAGAAGACCTGCTGTACCAATAATCAACATAATAATGGACGTCGTTAAACCTGATTTCACAAATACAGGGATAAGGTCCTTGATTTTGATTTCTTTGTAAACAAAGACACCTATGATAAGCGCATATGCTACCGCTACGACTGCCGCTTCAGTTGGCGTGAAAATACCGCCATAAATACCACCAAGGATAATCGTTGGCATTAACAAGGCAAAGATCGCATTTTTAAAGGCATCCATTCTCTCTTTCCATGTAAAGTGCTCTGTTCCCTTGTAACCACGTCTCTTCGAAAAGATGAAGGCAGTTAAAATTAACGAAAAGCCGATTAAGAGACCAGGGATGATCCCAGCTATGAATAGATCTCCAATCGATACACCAACAACAACTCCGTATAGGATCATTGGAATACTTGGAGGGATAATAACGCCAAGCGCACCTGATACAGATTGCACTGCCGCAGCGAAGTTAACATCATAATGTCTCGCTACCATCGCAGGAATCATAATGGACCCAATGGCTGCTACGGTCGCTGGACTTGATCCAGAAATCGCCGCAAAGAACATAGATGTTATAACAGTTACTCCTGCGAGCCCTCCTGTCATCGAACCAGCTAGCGTATTTGCGAAATGAACCAATCGCTTTGAAATCCCTCCTGTTTCCATTAGAGCCCCTGCAAGTATAAAGAAGGGAATCGCCATTAATGGGAAAGAATCAAGTGATGTAAAAATTCGTTGCACAATCACTAGCATTGGTAGATCACTAGTAAAATAGATGGCTATAACAGAAGCTAAACCAATAGCGAGGGCGATTGGAACGCTTAACAAAAACAAGACGAGCATGGAGATTAATAGGACTGTTGTCATTGTTCATCGCCCTCCTTTGGCTTCATAATTGTTTCCATAATGACTGCTACACAATTCATAATCATGAAGATGGCACCAACCGGTATCGCTGCATATGCCCAACCCATGGAAATGTTCATAGCAGGAGATGTTTGTTGTACAATATTCCCCATTAAGACAAACCCGTAATTCACTAATACAGAAAGAAACACAATCGAAACGACATAAACGAATACAGTCAGTACAACTTTTGCACGTTCAGACAACAACTCTTTAATCGCATCGACTGAAATTAAATCCCGTTTTCGAATCGCTAAGGCAGATCCGATAAAGACACTCCAAACCATTAAATATCTTGCTAACTCTTCAGACCACCTTAATGAATCCTTCAACACAAATCTAGAAAAGACTTGATAGAAGATAACAGCTGACATCACCATGATCAGAAGAGCTAACACGACACCTAAAACCTTATTAAATCGATCAATGTTTTTGATGATTGCATTCATATGTAACCTAACCTCCCCCATACAACAATATGATGGGGGAAGGTTATCCCCACATCATAAGTCTAATGCCTGCTTTTATTTCGCAGCATCCTGGATTTGTTTAATTAAATCTTCTCCAACTTGATCAGCATACTGATCATATACGGAAGTTGTTGCTTTCTGGAAGGCCTTTTTATCGACATCTTCAACAATTTCCATACCTTGATCTTTCAAATCTGCAATCATTTCTTCTTCCATATCTGCAACGATTTCACGTTCATACTCTGCACCTTCAGAAGCTGCTTCTTGTAGCGCTTTTTGTTGATCTTCAGAAAGACCTTCGAACACTTGTGAACTTACTAATAGTGCCGCTGGTGAATAGAAATGACCCGTTAGTGTTAAATAATCTTGAACTTCATAGAAGCGAGAAGTTGAAATGATCGGAACTGGATTCTCCTGTCCATCAACTACGCCCTGTTGTAAGGCAGTAAATAGCTCTGTAAAAGACATTGGAGTTGGATCAGCACCCATAGCTTTAAAGGAATCCATGTGTACGTTGTTTTCCATCGTACGGATCTTCAATCCCTTTAGATCCTCTGGCTTTTCAATTGGGTGCTGACTGTTGGTAATATGACGGAACCCATTCTCCCACCAAGCAAGACCTTTTAAGCTTTGGTCTTCAAGACCAGATAAGAGATCCTGACCAATTTCACCATCTAATACTTTGTATGCGTGTTCACGATTTTCAAAAAGAAACGGAAGATCGACAACATTAATTTCAGGTGCAAAACCACCAAGTGGACCAGTCGACGTAAGGACCATATCTAATGATCCAACTTGAAGACTTTCAACCATGTCACGTTCGCCACCCAGTGATCCATTCGGGAAAATTTCAATCGCTAGCTCACCGTCGGACTTTTCTTCAACGAGGTCAGCAAAATGTTCAAGACCCTTATAGTAATGAGAGTCTTCAGCAAGTGTAATCCCAACCTGCAACGTTTTCGCTTCATCTGAAGCGGCTTCTCCTCCACTTGAATCTGCCTGTTGGTTTCCTCCACCACAAGCAACAAGTAGGCTGAGACTTAATGCTGTCGTTGCACCTAATATCTTTTTAGATAAACTCTTCATCTTTTTTCCTCCAATATGATTTATTGTTGTACTCTTTCATACGTTTGCATCGTAACTTCCTTCAAGGTATGAAGCGCTTTCACAAGAGCCCGCTCACTTCCAAATGCGCCTGCTTTCGTTGCGAGAGGGAGACGATCGTACAAACCACCGAATAATGTGCCATATGGAAGTCCGTCTTCCACTTCACCGATGATTCGAATACCTTTTCCATTTAAAACTTTGCACGTTGCGCCAGCAATGTCACCACCTGTTAACACTGCACCCTGGATCCGTTTCGTTTCAATGAGACGACCAGCGATAATGCCTAGTGCATCCGCAATTTTGCTTCCTACTTCCATGTTTGATAGTCCTAGTGTCTGTTGGAACTCTCTCACTTGCTTGATTGCATCAGCATCACGATTCGTTGAGACGATTAAGTCTCCTTTGTTTAGAAGAACTTCTCCTATTTGAACGGCTCGTTCAATTTCACTCTGCCGTTCTGTTTCACCTAAGAACTTATACGGAGCAATCATCACTTCTTCGATACTTGTCTGCCGCTTTAACTCTTCCACTTGTTTGTGGGTAATTGCACTTATGCTTCCTGCAACTACTAATAATGGCAACTGTTTACTCTCACCATCTTCTATTTGAAACGTTTGATCATGGAACGAGTTACAAAGATGATAAGCAATACCCGCTGATCCAACCCACAGAATATTTTCTTCCAACTTTTGTGTTGCTTCAACGATGGTATGTAGTTCTTCATCTGTCTCAGCATCTACCACCACAATTTTCGATGGACTCGACAGCGCTTTCATCTTTTGGGCTAAGGATTCTTTCCCTTCTCGAACATCCCGGATAGAGATTAGTTCCACTTCTCTCCTACTTTGCTTTTGCAGAAGTTCAGGCAAGTAGCTTTCTTTGACTGGACAAGTCGGATCTCTTGCAATCTCAGTTTCTTCAAGCTGCACACCATCGACATAGTGAATGCCTTCCAAGGTGATCCGTCCGCTTTTTGGAAAAGCAGGAACAACGAAAGCGACATTAAAATCATACACATCCATCACAGCATCAATTTCTGTACCAATGTTCCCTCTCATTGTGGAATCAATTTTCTTTAAGACAGATGTTACGCCTAACTCACGTAACTGTTTGGAAAGATTCGATACAGTTGCATATGCCTTCTCAGTCGGAATGGCGCGACTGTTGGAATTTAATACAATCACATCTCCCGTCATA
The DNA here is from genome assembly GCF_028610625.1 of Guptibacillus spartinae. Lineage (GTDB taxonomy): Bacteria > Bacillota > Bacilli > Bacillales > Guptibacillaceae > Guptibacillus > Guptibacillus spartinae. The sequence goes on along the minus strand of NZ_JAQQWU010000026.1, from coordinate 11,218 downwards.
TTGGTAGGTTGCAAGATTGTATCAGGAAACAACACCGTAGTATCTAACCCCTGTTTTGCAAATTGTACCCCCGTATCATTTGCACCTGTTAAGTCATCTGCAATAACTGCTAATTTCAAAACCATTCCCACCCCCTTTCGGTTATCAAATGTGAGAGAACTAACTCTTCTCTTCCTGTTCACTCACGTTCATTTTTACTTTTCAACAACCAATCTCATTGATTCAGTTCTCTTAACGACCTGGCACTGTTTTATAAAGAAACATTTTAAAACGCTTACATTTATTATAGTAAACGAATATGTTGCATATAACAATACTATTTTTAAAATTTTCTACTTAAACCGAAATTAGTTGCATGTTGCAACAATAATATGTTGCATTTTGAAACAAATAGAGGTTTCTTTTAAAGAAACACCTTTGTATACCAAGAATCGAGCACAAAAAAAGACGCAAGCTTATGATTTAAGCTTACGCCATAATGTAGATCGATTAATCCCCAGTCGTTTTGCTGCTTTCGATTGATTCATCTCTTCTTCTTCAAGCACTTGAGTAATGACTCGCTTTTCAATGTCTTTTAATGTTCCACTTATTTCAATTTGATTTCGTTCAGATTCTTCCTCTTCTTGACGTTGTTTTAACAGCGAAATGACTGAAGAGACTTCTTCCTGTTCTAAATAATAGGAGTTCGAATGTAAAACGAGCTGTTCAATCACTTGCTTCAGCTGATCGACATTACGCGGCCAATCATATTCAACCAGTTCTTGCATCGCTTCTTGCCTTACCCCTACAATTTGTTTGCTGTACTTCGAATGAAATTCCGAAATAAAGACTGGAATTAAATTCTCAATGTCTTCCACACGTTCTCTAAGAGGCGGTAGATAGATAATTAACCTGCCTAAAAGGGTAAACAGCTCGTGATCGATTGTAGCATGACGTTCATCGATAGCGAACTCATCAGCCGACGACACAATCAGCCGAGGCAACTTGCCTTTGTTGGCATGAAAGTAATGATACAACTCTTTTTGTGAATAGGCGTCTAACCGATCGATACGCTTTAAATAAACAATTCCATTGGCATGATCCTTAAAAAAATTCTCTTGAAGCAACTCTTTTAACTGCCCCTCTTTCATTAACTCACAATGAATGGTAATAAACGGTTCGTTGTTTTTCTTGCTTTTCAAGTAGATGGATTGAGCAACTGTATCTTTTCCATTACCGGTTTCCCCAATAATCCATAAGGGTTCAGTCATTCTACTGTACTTCTCCACTTGTTTCAACACTTCTTGCATTGGTTTGCTTTTTCCGGTCATCAGCACATGAGGGATAGTCGTTTGCACTTCAACGGCGTATCGCTCACCATCTTCCTTCTGAACAGTGGTTTGATTTGGGAAAGCTTTCTCGAGAAATAAAATAAGATGTTCTTCATTGAATTGTGAACTTACATTCCATAACTGGTTATGAAGGGTAAGCATTTTCGTTTGATTAGTTTTAGTTTTGAAAGTAGTCTCCATGATTTCTTTCAACTCAGGAGAGTTTTCAATCATTTCATGAGCGAATGCGGCGTGAAATTGTTTGTTTGCACAAATCACCTTTCCGTCATCAGACAAAACGCCAATCAATCTCTCCTCAGCGTCAATGATGGATTGATAAACTAAAATTTCTTCGTGCAATTTTGAGAATAGCTGATACACTCTCCTCGCTTCATCCAATGACTCCATAACCGCTTCTTTCCCCGAGGTGATTAGCACCCCATTCATGCCTAACTGCTTCGCTGCTTCAACAGTGACAACGTCCCCAATAACAACTTCGTATCCATCATCTTTTAAGCTCTTTAAGCGATCCTCAACTTCCACATCTTTCTGAATGGTCATCGTATTAATGTCCAAATCCAATAAGTTACAGATTGTAGCAGCTCCTTGAGAAATATTCGGAAACCCCACAATCGCTGCCTTACCTGAGAACCCTTTGACCAGCGTTAAGAGACGAAGGATATCATAACCGGAAACCTGAATATCAATCACCGGAATCGATACGACCTCCTGCACCAATGAGGCCGTCCCCCCGCGACTAATGATCATATCATAGCCTTCTGCCTTCGATCTTTGGGCAATCTCTACGCCTTCATACAAGTTACCCATTTCCGTATGTAGCTCAAAATCAGTGACTTCTTCTGCGATTTCTCGCATAATTTCAATTAACCCTTCATAAGGCGCAATAACGAGTGCTTTTATCATCTCTATTTACCTCCTGCCCCTAAATAACTGTGTTAGAAGGAGATATTACTTGTGATCCAGTATTTTTTCCCACACAATTTTGTAGACTTCTTTTATTGGAACATGATGTTTCTCAGCAATCTCCCGACAATCTTCGTATTCAGGAGCATTCTCAACAACTTTTCCCTCGTGAATCCCCTGTTTCACCGTTACACTTCCCCATTCGGTTTCCACTTGGTAGAATTTTCTCGCTAGGCGGTGGACAGATATCGGGAAATGGCGAATACCAAGCGTTGTTGTCTCTCTGAACAAAACACTCTTAATCTCATCCAAGTTCGTTCGATCACATAAGAGCTGAAGCAACACGCCAGGACGATTTTTCTTCATATAAATAGAAGAATAGAAGACATCATTCGCCCCACAATCAAACAACTTCTCCATCACATACCCCAGCCACTCGCCAGGCATGTCATCAAGATTAACCTCAACCTTGGTCATCTCATGATCAAGATGCTCTTCCCCATGTGCAAATCGTTGCGACATCCACTCTCACCCCTTTCCTTTAATGACTGCCGAGCAAGGCCCGAAGGACGTTCGGATGATCCGGGAAATCCTTCGTTCCTGCACCATAACCGATGGCTTCAATTGTAAAAGAAGGCATTGGTCCATATTCATTCACAAGGGCTGCTAAAATTCCTCCGCCTGTTGGTGTTGTTAATTCACCTTTGATTTCTGTACGTTGAATCGGTATACCTTTTAACAACTCTAAAGTTGCCGGTGCAGGTACAGGATACAAGCCGTGAGCAATGCGGATTTTTCCATTGCCTACTGGAACCGGAGAGGAAACGATTTTTGAGATATCCAATGAATCAATTAAAATACTCGCTCCAACAATGTCGACGATCGAGTCGACTGCGCCAACCTCGTGAAAGTGAACCTTCTCAAACGCCATGTTATGTATTTTGGCTTCCGCTCTCCCTATTTTTTCAAATATGGAAAGAGCCATCGCCGTCACATTTTCATTTAATTCCGCTTTGTTGATCATCGTCACAATATCAGAATAATGGCGGTGGTGATGTCCTCCTTCATGCTCGGTTAGGATCACATCAAACTTTGTAGCAGAAACGCCCTTTTTCACTACTTTATACGATTCTAGCTTGTATTCCGATTCGATCTCTAATTTCGCAATTTCCTTTTCAAGAAGCGCTAAATCTCCACCAAGATCAAGTAGCGCTCCAATTGTCATATCCCCACTAATTCCAGAAAAGCAATCAAGATACAATGTTCTCATGTCATTCATCCTCTAATTTAGTATCGTATTTCGATGATTTTTATGAATCAATGTTGCGTAATAACCGGCACCAAACCCGTTGTCGATATTCATCACACTAATCCCTGGTGAACATGCATTAAGCATGGATAGCAATGAAGAAACTCCTTGAAAATTCGCGCCATACCCAACGCTTGTCGGCACCGCTACAATTGGATTACTAATCAATCCACCGACAACACTCGTTAGGGCACCTTCCATCCCCGCGACCGTAATCGCGACCGTTGCATTTTCGATATCCTCCAGGTGATGAAAGAGACGATGAATGCCCGCCACACCAACATCATACATGCGTTTCACCGAAGCACCGAATGCTTCTGCTGTTACAGCTGCTTCTTCAGCTACAGGTAGATCTGAAGTACCAGCACACAACACGGCAATGTAGCCATTATAGAGGAGAGCCGGTTCATCGGGGTGTCTCCAGAATAAAGTGCGAGCAGACTTATTGTAGTCGAGATCCGCTACGACTTTCATCACCTTTTCTGCTTTTTCCTCCGAAATCCTCGTCGCGAGTACTCGGTTCGTGTTTTTCTTTAGAGACGCGATAATATCAATCATTTGTTCTACTGTTTTTCCTTCACCAAAGATCACTTCAGGAAAACCAGTACGGTCTTCGCGCTGGTGATCCACTTTCGCAAATCCAATATCCTCAAATGAAGAAAGCAGCGTCTTCGCTTCCTTTATATCCATCTTTCCTTCTTTCACTTGATTTAGAACGTCATCTAAGTTTGTCGCTCCCATGCTGTACGCCTCCTCTTAATTGCTTTCTTCCAAAACTTTGTTCATGCTTCCACTCTTATACCCATCAAGATCGATGGTCACGTATTGATAGCCAAACGATTGTAGCTTCTTCGATATGCTTCGATGATTAGCCATCACTAGCTGCATGTCTTGAGGTTCAACCTCAATCCGAGCCATATCCCCATGCGTTCGAACACGAACCTGTCGAATGCGAAGACTCTTTAAGTAAGCTTCTGACTTATCAACCTTCGTTAACTTCTCCTGAGTAATTTCCTCGCCATATGCAATGCGTGAAGACAAACAAGCAAACGAAGGCTTTTCCCAGGTTGGCAGATTTAATTCTTTTGAAAGGGTACGAATTTCATCCTTGTAAAGGTCCGCCTCTTGCAGCGGCCCCCGCACATCGTGCTCGATTGCTGCGCGGACTCCTGGTCGGTGCTCACCCATATCGTCGGCAATTAAGCCATACACGACATTTTGAAACCCTTTCTCCCGCATAATCGGAACAACCTCTTCAAACAATCCATTTTTGCAAAAGTAACAACGATTTTCATCATTCTGCGTATACCCCGGAATCGCAAGCTCAGACGTCTCAATCACCTGATGATGCGCACCAATTAAAGAAGCAAGCTGCTTCGCTTCCTCTAATTCACTGCTCGGATACGTTTCTGAATCAGCCGTAACCGCGAGCACATTCTCCTTACCTAGAACATCGATGGCAACTTTCAACAATAAAGTACTGTCTACTCCCCCAGAAAACGCCACAACAATGCTTTCCATCTCTTGTAAAATGTCTTGTAACCTTTGATATTTATCGCTCAACATGAGAATTTCACTCCTTATGTAGAATGTATTTATTTTATTTAAAGCCCATTTGCGCCACCTAAGTTGTAACCGTTTTCAACCACTAGCAAAAAAATGTTGCAAAATAAACCTGTTGAAACGAAGTGATTCAAAAACACTCTCACAGTTATTTTGCAATTTGCAACACATTCATTATAATACAGTTTGTTCCAAAGGAAAAGAGGGAAATCGCAGAATCGCTGGCGAATCGCAGGGACGGTTCTACTGATTCAACTGAACGGGTTAAGATAAGACCAACCGTCCAACACAACCCAAAGTAACCCTGCCATTGCCAGGCAGGGTCACTTAAGAGAATGGATCAAGTCAAATCTCAACACCATCTGTTTTTCCTAACGACTATGCATCATGAGAACCGTCCCCACGATGCACCAGCGATGCGCCCACGTTGCGCTCCCGAACCAACCCACTCGGCTCTCCCACACTATACAACTGCAAATCATGCATCGCTCTCGTACATGCGGTATAAAATACCCGTCGCAGACTTTCATCCCCATAGACACGCTCGGACGCATCATAAATAATCACTGCATCAAACTCGATTCCCTTGGATAAATACGACGGAATGACAACCACACCCTGTTCATATTCAGTCGAGCTGCTTTTCAAGAGCTTGATGCCATCAATGCCCGACAAACCAGCATAAGCACGGGAACTTTCTTCCGCTGATTTGCAGATGATCGCAATACTGTTTAAGCCCTGACCTCGTAATTCTGCCACTTTTGAAGAAATGCTGCTGTGTAGCTCTGCATTATCCTCCACTTGTTTCAGCTCAGGTATCGTTCCATCCCGATCAAAAGGGATAATCTTATCCCCATTAGGCACAAGCCGTCTCGTAAATTCAATGATTGGCTTAGTGGAACGATAGCTTCGCGCGATATTGATGACTTCCGTTTTATCTGCTCCATATAAGTCCGTTAGTGAGTGAAAATCGACCATTTCACTCGCATGTGCAAAGATCGCTTGATTGAAGTCCCCAAGAACCGTCATTTTGGCAGAAGGAAACAGGCGCTTTAGAAACTCAAATTGAAAAGCCGAGTAATCCTGTGCCTCATCCACCACAATATGCTTAATGGAACTGTTTGTCTGAAACCCCTGAATCTGCTCTTTCACATATAAAAACGGCGTCGCATCTTCATAACGCAGGTGACCTTCATCCAGCGCTTGAATCGTTGCCTGACAAACCGCTGGCCATTCCTCCAGCGTCTCCATTTTTAGCCGCTCCAGCTGCATCGAATCAGCAAAAAGCTGCTTGTAGATCCCTGCAAAATTCACAAAACGCAATTCCTTGATTTTCTTTCGCAACAGCTTCATCATTTTCCGGACGATTAAGCGAGCTAATTCTCTTGGCTCCACTTCGTATTCATAAATCGCTTCTCCCTCAACGCCGTGCTTTTTCGCGAGGTAAGCTTGTAGGCTATGGTACTCCTCATTGCTAAGTAGTTCGATTTTCTCCTGCACCCATGGCTGATTCCATTCCGCTTTCTCAAACGCATTAATTTGCTTTAGGATCCACTCCTTCAGCTTTTCAAGTCTGTTTTGAAGGCGAAGTGACGTATCAGCACGATAAAACCTTTCTACCATTTGTTCTGCAGTAACAATCGATTCCCCTCTGAAGGTCACATCATGAAACCGCATCCCAGACCGCTCCAGGGATTTTAAATAGTCATTGATCACTTCAAAAAAGCGAGTCGACGTTTTCCATTTAATCCCGGCGATCCTCGCCCTGTAAGATGGTGTATTAACAGCCGTTAACACATATTCCAGCTGTTCATATGGATTCTCAACGTCAAACTCGTCACTTAGCCGATGATTCAAGTATTCCTGGAATGTCACCTGCTGCATATTTTCCTCACCAAGCTCTGGCAGCACATTGGACACATAGCTGTTAAACATCGTATTCGGTGAAAATAAAATAATTTGCTCAGCATTTAGATGATTCCGATCTCTGTACAATAAATAAGCAATCCGCTGTAGCGCTGCTGAAGTCTTGCCACTCCCTGCGGCCCCGTGAACAATTAAGAGCCTTCCACGATCATGACGGATAATGCGGTTCTGATCCTGCTGAATGGTTGCGACAATGTTGTGCATCTGTTTATCTGTGCCTCTACCTAAAACCTCCTGCAGAATCTCATCGCCAATCGTAAGACTTGTATCGAACATAGACTGCAATACGCCACCGCGGATCAAATATTGCCACTTCTTCTCAAGCGTACCCTGAACTTCGCCTCCTGGTGTATCATACGTCGCTGGACCTGGCGGATAATCATAGTAGACGCTTGAGACCGGCGCTCTCCAATCGTAGATCAGGAAGTTATCACCGCTCGCATCCCTTAATGAGCTGATGCCAATATAGACTTTTTCCTGATCGGATGATCCTTCTTCTTTAAAATCAATTCGGCCGAAATAAGGAACCTCCTCCATACGACGTAGCGTGGATAACCGTTTGGATGCATGCCTATGAGAGCTCTGATTAACCGAAAGTGCTTGAGCCTCCTGCCTTAACCCGATGATGGTCTCCAGATAATCATCGAACGTATCTGTATTCACTTTCACTTCATCCCAAAAGTGTTTGCGAATATGAACCACTTCATTTTTCCGCCTAGAGGTTTCATCTTCTAAACGTTCAACTTCCTCTTGAATCGTGTCCATGACACTGTCCAATCGCTTCTTTTCCTGCAGCAGTTTCGAATCCATGCAAACACTCCTTTGAATAATGGATAAAAGGATTGACAAACGAATCACGCGCATTGTATAATTAAAATAGGGTAATATGAGTAAATTTATATTTGTATGCGCGCATCTCTATAAATTTACCATAAGATCGGTTGAACGACAATGTTTTTTTACATAGGAAAGAGCGGTGTTTACGGATTAGTGCGTGAACATCGTTTTTTTTGTTGGGGGGATTGTGGTGACTGTTCCACTGATTCACTTATCGCAATTCATCAGCCAGCAATAGATAGAGAAGTTAGTGCTTACAACAAACCCTGCCTTTGCTCAGGCAGGTCATGAGAACCGTCCCCGTGATGCTTGGTTCTATGATGATAGAAAATATAAAGTTTTCTCAAATAGTAACGACCTAATATGGCTTTAATTGTTACGTCTGTTATGTTTACTTAATACTAACTCATAAAAAAATCAAACGCTTCATATTCACTAGCGTATTCTTTAATAATGTAGTGACCATCCCGTTCACCTGTTTTATAAATTTTCCAGACTCCTTGATCATATGCCCATCCTAATACAAGTGGAGCATCTGATATCTTGTCAAGTATCATCATATACTCCGCACCGATAGTTAGATTTTCATCTTTATATCTTTTTAAGAACTCTTGTTTTGTCATAGCTTCTCCTCTTATATATCCTTTCACAGCAAAACTGCTAGTCTGAGAAAGAAAAAAGTCGGCATTTAGCCGACGAATAGTTGATTAAAATTGTGCATCAAATTTCTGTTGAATGCTTAAAACTTTTATACGTCCTTGTAGAGACTCAGAACCTGCCCCTCATGGTTCTTCCCCTCTACTATCCAAATATCAGCATATATCTAACTAAAAATCATTTAAAACTTATTATTTTTCACTTCCTCAAACCACTCATTAAAAATGTGATCTGCTGTTTTAATATCATCATGAGTATAAATTAAATCATACTTGTATTCAGCTTTGAAATTCCCATTCTTAACATTATATATTAATTTCATCTCAGTAGGCATTTCTCTTTTATGTTCTTGACATAATGATTTAATTTTTCCAATATCTTCATTCAAGATATCCAACACCATAAAATTCCTTTTCGCGGATGTATCGTATTTTTCATCTCCATCTTCCAATGCATCATTCAATTTATGTGGTTCTACATACTTATTATTAATCAAATAAAAAAAGTCGCTTGCAATAATTCCTTCTTCACGCGAAGCATAAACAAATACTTTATCTGCTCTATTTTCTACATACTCCATACATATAGATATCATATCTGCCTGTAATTCACTAAACTCATCTTCAAATTCTTTCATAGTATTTACTCACTCCTTAGATTAATTTTCAAGAACTCTAGATCTCCTCTTACCATCTGGGGACACAGGGACAGGTACATCGTCCCAACAATGATCTAATAAACCAAAGGGCATAAAGCGAATCGTAGTAATTTTTCTTGCAATCAGAAGTAAAGTAGCTGGCAAGTTAGTAACTCTTACAAACGTCGTCGCTTTTTGACTTATGGGTGGGACAAGAAACCTGTCCCTCTGTCCCAATTCCTGCCATGTAAAATGTCATCTAGCCTATTTATCGTGCTTCTCTCGCAAAGCAAGTATTAAAACAGAATGCCTTGATGGTACTACCTTCAAGAGCTATGAATTTCATGTTGACATTTTAATTTGTCCAAAGTTTCATTTCTAACAAAAAGCACTTGTTGCCATTAGTAGACAATCAAGTGCTTTATTCAATGTTTTACTTCCTGTATAGTTTAGTTGTGTAACTATAGATTTCCATAAATAAAAGCTATATTGAATCTTTTAAAACATCTACATCGTTTTCGTTTAATACTGCTTTTATTTCATTACCTTCAAAAACAACCATATAGTCATTTGGTAAAGCAAGAACTTGAATGATTTCTGGTTTAATTTTTAGTAGTTGATAAGCATATAGAGCATGCAACTCTGTAGTATTATTATCCTCTACTGGTCCTATATACCAACCTGAATCTCCTTTTTCAACATCTCCATTTCTTTGTAAATATATTTTTTCGAGTTCTAGTACACCTTTAGAAAGTATAATTTTATCACTAAATTTTATTGCTAAACCATCTACATTCATATTTCTCAAAAAATGACCTTGTTCTAGTTGTACCCACAATGCTAAAGTTAAATCTTCTGTTATATCTTCAAATGGATCTTTAGAGTAGTCAGGAGTAGTCAATATAAAATTCTCAGTTTCTCTCTCCTGTAAATAATAGACGGACCAACCAACTTGTAATGAGAATCCATGAATTAATTTATTACGGTCTACCTGTTCTAATATAGCAAACAAACTTTCTACTTGAGGTTCTAATTCTTTTTCAGCAGTTACTATAATGGTTTTATCCATAATTCTCTTTTCAAATTTCTTCATTTCTTCAACCTCTCTTCTATAGCTATTTTTAGAGCTTCTCTAGCTTGTTTCTCTTTTTCAAGCATCTCCATTCTAACATTGACAGGAACCTCTCCCATCTTAGAATGTCCTTTCCAATCAGCCCATCTATGAGCTCCCTTAGATGCATTCGAAGATTTTCCAAGACCAACAAAATTATCTTTTAGATTTAGAATTTCTATTTGTTGTTCTCTAGTTAACGTACTAAATCCATCCATTTCAGTTATTTCTTTCATTGAAACAATATGGTCTGCTTCAAACTTATCTACTTCATACCCGTACACTGGATCCACTTTAGGACCATCTGGATTAACCATTTTTCTTATATCGTTACTTGGTGTCTTTTTCCTCAAGCTTTTGTATTCATCTTTTGTAACACCATTACCCGTACCCTTAGTACCTTGTATACTTCTCTTCTTCCCACCATCTACCCGCTCAACCTCAGTCTTAATCCGCACAATCGAATCATCCACCGCACGATTCGGACCACTGCTCCTAGAAACCGATGCAATGCCACTCTCCGCTACATCCCCGACTTTCCCAACCGCATTCCCCGCAACACCATTCGCCCCAACAGCCACCCTATTCGAATTCCCCGCAATCTGCATGCCGCCTCTAACGTCTTGGACAAATTCACCCATGCCGCGCTTCATTCCTTCAAAGGCGTTATGCTTTTTCACGATGGCTGCGACGTCTACTTTACTGCTTCCAGCGACCTTGCTTAAGTTTGAGTTCGGGATCTTTCCAGCGACTTTGGCGAGGCTGGCTGATTTTCCTGCCATGCCGACATACGGGATAAAGGCTGTGGAGACATTTCCTGCGACATAGGCCACTCCTTCGTCTTCATAGGTATCGGAGAAGGATTGTGTGATCGCTTCAGCAACGCCCATCGGATCCTTGATTGCCTGCATGGCAGCGGCTCTATAGCCTTCGACTCGTTTATC
>NZ_JAQQWU010000003.1:251379-461489 GCF_028610625.1 Guptibacillus spartinae | reverse complement strand
TCTTATCAAGGAGAGAGTTACCGCTTAACAAACGCATTATCTAAAAGAAAATAAAGAGAAGTATTCCGGGTGACAAACCTCTGCACTTTTCTTTGCATTTTCCTGCACTTTTCTATTGCAAAATACACAACAAATCATACTCGTCATACTTTATAGCCATATTTATTCCACCCTATTATTATATTTTTTTGTTTTTTTCACAAAAATAACATCTCCACCAGAGTACATCTATTTAACCCTTTCTATGTTATCTCAAAACTAATTCTTCAATAAACTGTCTATATCTTCAGTTCCAATTATTCAAATCATTGAGATACACTAAATCTTTTATTTCACATTAATCGGAGCCTATCTTATTACAGATAAGCTCCGAGATTGTTGAAGATAATTATTCAACTTATACTCCATTTAGCACTAGTGAAAAATTCACAGGAAAATTACATTTACTTATTCCCCCAACCTAATGCATAAACAAGATGTTCAAAAGTATCTAAATCATGGTGTCTTTGAAGACCATTCTTTTCTACGACTTTAAGTGATGAGATATTACTAGAACGGACTCTTGCTACAATGGGAATATTAGATAAATAATTATTTCTCATAACAACAGCACACTTTGCTAGTTCTGAAGCATATCCATTTCCCCATGCCGTTGGTGAAAATCTATAATATAGGTTTAAGACATCTCTATCCTTCCAACGTATGCTTTTAATACCACCAACGCCTATTACCTCTGGATCATTCGGTAAAGTAACCATCCAATATCCAAACCCATATGTATTCCAATCTAATTGCCATCCATTTATATTTTCAGTTGCCTCTTCAATATGCTCCATCGGTCCTGCTGGTCTAAATTGATTGGTTCTTGGGTCACTTTCGATTTGGAAAACATATGGTGCATCTTCTTGACAAGGTTTTCTAAGCAGTAGTCTATCGGTTTTAACTTGTTCAAAATGATGTTGAATAAACTCTTTCACATTATTATTCTCAGTAAAGGAATTTGTCATCTATAACCCTCCCTCTTATTGATATCTATTATAGTTCAGATTAGTATTATAGATAAAACGAAATTATAGATAATTATAATTGAGTTATTCAATAATGAGAAAGGTGTAAAATTCTATGGACTTTGAACAGTTAAAAACGTTTCTAACAGTTGTGGATGTAAAGAGTTTTTCAAAAGCTGCGGAGATCTTGCATATAACACAATCAACAGTTACAACAAGGATTCAAACGGTCGAAAGTTTTTATGGTGGCTCTCTGTTAATCCGAGATAAAAAAGCAATTAAACTTACTCCACTTGGTATAAAACTATTTCCATATTTAAATAGACAGATGGACTTATGGGCTAAATCAAAACAAGTTGCTCTAGAAGTCTTGGAATCGCCTACTACGTTCACGCTTGCGGGTACTTACTCCATCTGGAGAGAAAATATTATAGATGCCATTAAACAAAGCCTCTCTCCTGTACATACTTTAAAGTTAATAACCGAACACTCTTCAGTAATAATTGACAAAGTCTTGGATGGCACTATTGATATAGGGTTTGTATATAATAAACCTATTAATAAAAACATTAATTCTTTTACTATCATTGAGGATACAATTGGTTTATATGCCCCAACAGATATACCAATAGATTCTATCGAAAATATTAGAGAGCTTAGTGAACTCCCTTGGATTCACTTGAATTGGGGATATGATTTTGAAACATGGATAAAAAATGAATTTGAACCTAATTACCTTGAACCACTAATTGAGGTCGGTCATAGTGATTTAGAGATCAAGTTAATAAATGAGCTGAAAGGGATAGGCTTTTTACCTGATGGAATGGTAAAAAATACGAATTTAAAATTCAAAAAAATACCTATCACCAACCAAAAGACTTTTCCCAAACAGAAGATACATCTTATTTACAAGAAGGTTCGAGAAAATGAGGATATACTTAATAACATCATTGCGAAATTCTGTAACTACTAAATTGTGATAATATACTTCGGTAAAAAATAGAAGTCAATACACTAACGAAAAGCCAACGCCCAAAGTCGGTGGCTTTTCTAATATGGAATACTGTTTAATTTTGAAAGGACCCACGAGCCGTATCCCTCTAATAATCCTACCTAACTATTTTACACAATCGCTCCGAGATTGTTGATTACCTATTATAATTTGCTACTCTATAGAAATATTGTTTTTATTTATAACAATAATCAGACAGACGTTCACTTCATTTCTCCTTAAAATAGTGATGAGGTGATCATGATGTACAAAAAATTATGGAAAAATAAAAATATCCGTTATTACTTACTTGCTGGAGGAGTCTCTCGACTTGGGGATGTTCTTTCTGGAATGGCTTTTTTGTTTTTAGCGTATGATTTAACAGGTTCCAACCTTCACACTACTGGGATGGCTATGGCCGAGACATTGCCATACCTTCTATTTGGATTAATAGGTGGCGTTATGGCTGATTGGTTACCTAAGAAAAAATTATTAGTTTATCTCGATCTTGCTCGCATTCCTCTCATCTTTTCAATCGTATGCTTGTATTATATGGATGTACTTTCCTACTTCTATTTATTAATGGTGAGCTTTCTCATCCAAAGTATAGGGTGTTTTTTTAACCCGACTCACCGATCCGTTCTACCTTCTATTACAACAGAAAAGGAACGCACAAATGCGAACAGCTTATATGACACATTAACTCGAGGCGTAACCGTCCTTAGCCCCTTTATAACTGTTTGGTTACTACACACCTTAGGAGCTATACACTTTTTCACCCTAGACGCCATAACGTATGGCATTAGTGCTTTATTTATTTATAGAATACAGTTGAAGGACTCTAAACCAATTGTTAAGAAATCAATTAAAGGAGTCTATCGCTCCATTCTCGAGTTTGCCTCCTGGGTAAAGGCACACGCTACAGTAAGACAATTATTTCTTCTCACTTTTGTTATTGTTTTTTTTAACACGTGGGTGTGGGAAGTAGGGCTCTTGCTTGCATTGTCAGAAATGAGCTTACAAAGTGAAGAACTCTATAGCATTTTGCAAGGAGTATTTGGTGGCGTTGTTATTTTAAGAAATATCGTTTTGCCCTATTTTATTAAAAGAATGACTCTTCACATCTACTTAATAGGATCGTTGATTTGGGGTACAGGAATTACATACTATGGACTCTTATATGATATTAAACATTTTTTTATTGGTTGCGCTATCGTTGGTATAGGGCTACCAATTGCTGGCCTAACTCGTGTTTATCTTCTTCAGACACTTGTGCCAGAAGAGAAAATGGGTCGCGCTTTTAGCTCCAATGCTGTCTTATTATATTTTTCCAACACCCTGTCCTTAGGTTTATATGGAATCTTAGTTATGTTTATTTCAATTCAACATTTAATGATAGGTAGTGGGTTACTCATTGTCATGCTAAGTATTGGAGTTTTACTTATCAAAACCGTGAATCCTGCGAAATTCTGTTGGCGTCTTCCGATAAATTTTCTTAAATAACTGGTTATAAGAAGAGACACTTTTAAACCCATTATTAAAAGCTATCGAAATAATTGGGTCATTGGAATGTAATAAGGAGTGTTGCGTTCGTAATAGACGATAAAGTTGCAACCATGAATAAGGAGAGAGACCTAGCTCCTCTCTAAAAAGGTGTGCAAATTGATATTTGTTTAGTCTTGCAACCTTTGCCATCTCATCCAATGTCCAGTCTTCACGGTAGCTTTCTTTAAAAGCATTTATGACATCATTAATGTTATCCTTACTTTTTATCACTGGAAACTCTACTTGATGAGATCCCGCACCGTATTGCATCATCATAATGGACAGCTGGGTCAGACTGTTATCAAGAAAAAACTGATTGACCACTGAGCCAGCTGCTTCATTTAGTGATAAAAAATTTCGAACAAACGTCACCCACTGTTGAATTTGAGGATGTTTATAAGAAATCAAAGAAAATTCAGGAGATGTAACGATGCCCATCTGTTCTGACGCATCTTGCAACATAGATGGTTGTATCTCCACAAGAAATTTTTCCTTTATTGACCTGATTTGTTTATGAACTTCATTAGGATTCAATATTAAGAACTCATCTTTATCGATGGATATATCACCATGATTAGTCTGATAATATCCTTTTCCAAATGGAGAAAAAATTAATTTATAACATTCATCACTTCTCCAGGATCGCTCACCTAATTGGTCATTGCGCATAAGTAAAAGTCCTTTATCATTATCAAGTATCATTAGTTAAGCTCCTAATATAATAATGAGTGTTCATATTCTAAATAACCTTTCACTTAATTACCATTCGTGAAAAACACTTCCATTTACCAAAAGAACAGTACAATTGTTTAAAATCGAAATTAATAGATTTCAAAATTCTTCCCTCAACCTACTTAACTTCTAATACCAATTATTTCAAAAGAATACGCATAACTCAATCTTTTAGTCATATTAAAGAGCCTATCTTATTAAAGATAAGCTCCGAGATTGTAGGAGACTTGGTCTCAAGATATCTTTATGAAAGGCTGTTTTCGTAAACTATGTTGCTTTTATATATATAAAAAGGAATTTTCACAAATCCCCTTTTTTACTAATTTTTTTAGCGTACAAGAGGATAACCAATATAGTTAAAAGTTTTCATGTCGGCAAAAACAACTACAAAGTTCGGTTCGGACTTTCCATATTTAGGAAACGTAATCCTATAAACTTCTTTTCCTCCGTATGATTTGTCCTTAACTTCACTCATCATATTCTCTTCTAATGTTACTTTTGATACATTGCCATCTTTCCATGTACCTTTGATACTTTCCTTTTGTTGTTTAGATAATTGATTCCAAACAACTTTTCTTACATTTTTTTGATTACTACTTTTTTCTTGGGTATTAACCGTGTTTTGGTCATTATTATTATTTGCTTGTCCGTTTTGATTAGAGCAAGCGAATAATCCTAATATGAGAAAAGAAGAAAGGATAAATAGAACGTTTTTTTTCAAAATCAACACTTCCTCATTTAATTAGACTACAATTCCTATTATACGTTTCACATACAAATCTTCCCTATGTAACTATGCACTTCTCAGCATTTGACCTGTTGAATAATTCGATTTTTGACAAGCTGAAATAAGCATGCGCTCTACTCGTTTATCAAATGCTAAACCCTTCCCTCATACCAACCAACGGAACCAATAGAAAAAGTTGTCCAAATAATGAGTTCCTACTCCTCGGAAACGTTCCAACCACCCTTTCAAGCAAATGTGGAAATTATTAACATACTGAACATGATAGAGGCCCTTCTTCACACGTTGTTTTAAGCGTTCATTAACCGTTTCGTGTAGGAGTTCTCGTAAGCCTGCAAATGGCTTGCTTATTTGTCATATCGTTGAATGTTTTTAGGCAATCTTTACATAAGTTTCGTTGGCGTGTACGATATTTGCCATTAGAAAAGAAAGCATACCGTTTAATGTATTCATCGTATTCAGCAACTAACATCATTGACTTCTCAAATCTATTAATCATTGTATCCTCTGAATTTGCTTCCTTAAGGTTTTCTTTTGAATATCTAGAGGAATAAATGAGCTATTTGTATTTTCCCAAGTGAGCTTAGCTAACCCTTAAAGTAATCGTCCTTACAATCTCATTTTTCTTTTTGGTTACTATGGTTAGAGGGTATTCAAGTCCCTTTTGAATTTGTTTTGGTTGTATGGCAATCCACTCTTCGGCAAGTTCTAATTCGTATGGATGAGGAAGACCAAGAATGGTAGCTAATTCTTTGTTATTTGCCAGCTCCTTTATTCTGCTTGCATCTTCTTTATTAAATGGCTGCAGATTTAACCGTTCAGTTTCTAACTTCAAAGACATAGTATAGTACCTTCTTTTCTACGAGATTTCCCTCTAGGATATTGTTTCAGGTCATTCAATACCAATTATTTCAAAACGATGACCTTAAGGCAATCCATAACTGAAGAAAAAGGGAGCGAATCTTTATTAAAGATTCGCTCCGAGTTTGTTTAATACTGAATTCTTATCCAACCAGCATCCTTGGGAAAGTCATCTCTAGTAAGTAATCGTTTTGAGATTAACTGGCGATAGGATGTGATCGTTCCATCGTGTGACACGACATAAATATTCCCTTTCTCTTCTTGCTTGCACCCTCTCAAGAATTCTTCTCCAATAATCCGAAACTCTTTCTCTGGTAAAGTATTTATACCATCTTTCCAAAGCTCTTCAGAAACCTGGTGATCTAAATTAAATTCAGGAAATACCTTTTCAATGTTCTCCCGTTTCATCATTACGTCACAAGGAAGCGTTCGCCATTCTTGTTTTTGTGGAAACATTCTTGGAGAAACCAGGGGACTAACAATTGCTTTAACTTTCGCACTTCCTATCCATATTTGAGCAGTTTCTAGCGTTCTTTGAGTAGGACTTATAATGAGCGTGTCTTCACTTTTCAGATGAAAAGTATCTCTTAATAAATATGCTTGCTCTTTTCCTTCTTTTGTTAGAGAAGGATTTTTTATATGTAAACTATTAGGTGTATCTAGTGTATGCTGTCCTTGACCATGTCGTACAAATATTAGTTCCATAATTCCCTCCCTAAACTTATTATTTACTCTTTAATCGCTCCGAGATAATGGAAGAGTATTATTTATAATGAAATACTCATAGAAATTGTTCTGTTTTTTTAAAGCCTAGATTTTCATATATCTTAATTGCTCGATTTCCATCAAAAACGCTTAAACGAACTTCAGAGTATCCTTCTTGTTTTAATTGTTCAAAACCAGTTTTAATCAATTGTTTTGAGATACCTTTTCCTCTGCATTCCTCTATCACAAATAATTCAGAAATAAATCCTAGTTTCTTATCTGAAAACTGGTCTTTACTCCCTCCTAAAAGATGAATCGGCTACACTGAGTTAGACAAATAAATTAAGGTTAGATAGCCTTGTTTAAAACCTTTATTGAGGAGTAGTGCAGACGAAGAGGAATGACGGTTGACACAGACATAGGAGAAGTTACCCCCATTATAAAAAATGGTATGTACTACTATATTTATTTCAAATAGGAATTTGTTGTCGAAATAAATATCTGAAATGTCGAAACAATCATATATACAATTCTCCACTTTTCATCAATAATGTAATTATTAGGAAGGGGAGGTTAAATATGTAGGGTAGAAATAGAAAGCAATCATATTGTCCGCTTCACTTTCATTGATCGTTACAATATTTCCAACTCTAGCTTTTGCAGCGAGCAAATCAACAGGTGAATTGAAAGGATATGCAAATTGGGATGGAGCACTTATACAGCAAAGATACTTACGCAAGAGCCCCAGTCAAATCAAGCAATGCCGAGGCGAAGAGCGTATATTTTTTTTAAAAACATTAAGTAGTTAAGAGAAAAAAACTAATTCGACTCGAATATCACGTAATATATTAATAGGTTTGTACAAAAATACTTTTTTGAGGAGAAAGATGAAATGAAGAAGATTGTAATTCTATTGCTTATGTTTTTACTAGTTTTCACCTCATTTTTAGGTTCTACTAATACTTCTGCAAACGCGGAGGAAGAAATTTTTAATGAAGCTGATGTTCAAATTGAAGACGAACCTTCAGCAGCTCCTGTATTTTACCCAGATGAGCCATTCCTTTACGAGGATACAAATGGAACATTAAAAACTGGAAATGAATCTGATATTGGAACTAATTCAATCATCCGAACTGTTAAATACTCCAAAGAAAATGTTTCAACTTATACAGAATGGTCCTCTTTTAGAAGAGTATCAGATAACGTTGTTACAGGAAATTATACCGGTTCGATTCGCTCGGACAGATCAACTACATTTTCTGTTTCTGCTGAAGGATCATATTCAAATTTAGGATTTTCATTATCAAAAACAGTTACTAGTTCAAAGAGCTACACTTTAAATGTACCTAAAAATTCTAGGGTTTATATGGGGTATAGAGTAAAGTATAATGTAGAAAAAGGAACCAGAGTAACCAAAACAGGAAGTGTAGTTAGGTCTAAATCACCCTACATTGTTAAAACTCCTTCTTATGGTGAGTATAAACTTATTAGTTATTAAAAATTAACGAAGAAAAGGAATAACTACCTATGAATTTTAACCTACAAAGAATATTAGGTTTTATAATAATAATTATAGCGATTATATGCTTGATAGTTATTTATAGGTCTCCCGATATGTTAATACCGGCAGGATACGACTTAGCTATCGATGGATATGTCATATCAAAAAACATTCTATTGTTTATTATTTGGATCCTAATAGCACAATTAGGCTTTTCCCTAACTAAAAATTCAGAAAACAAAAAATAATAAGTTTATGGTTTTAGGCTGTCGAAACTTTAACGACAGCCTGTTTTTTTGTATCTTTTCCTTCTAACATCAATTTTGTTAGGAGTATTAATTATTCAAAACAAGTATTAAGAATTAGTGAATCATCGCTTTGTTTCACGTTCATATTCATAATTTTCATCTTCTAGATCTCGCTGAAATTCTGTTCTGCCCAACTCACTATCAATCTCATCCAGTTCAACATCATATTGACCTTTTTGTCCCCAAGATCACATTACATAACTTTGATGCTCTAACTCTTCTTCCTTTTCTAAATCGATCTGCCACTTTGATTTCTCAAATTCTTGATCAGATTAAGCGTTTCAATCGGTTAAAAGAAGATTTCATTTCGAATGAAGATGAAGATGAAGATATAAAAGATGCCTTTACCAGCATTGGGGAAACTCGTTTTAAGGAAGGATTAGGCTGCCTACATTGTGGGAGCGTAAAATTAAAACGAAACGGAAAGTCCAGAGGAAGACAAAGGTATCTTTGTCGTGATTGAAGCAAGTCTTTTAATAACATTTCAAAAACCTCACTTTCAGGAACGCGTTATCTCGGTAAATGGGCGAAATACTTTAAAATGATGGTAGATGGATACCCCTTGTGTAGGAGACATTCCTCCCTACTTATTAAAGACTCGCTCCGAGATTACTTAATAAGTACTTTCATTGTTCTATTATTTCTCCACCCAAAAATTTTGTCTGGCAATAAGGACAACGATACACATCATTTAGATCAAGATCGATATCAAATCGTAGTGGCAATCTTCTTTTGCAAACCGGACATCTCCATAAAGTAAAGGATATGATAAAGAAGATCACTAAAAGAGAAGTACCTGGAATGGCCAGCCACCAACTCCCAAAAATACTTCCTATAATGCTCAAGGTTAAAGAGAGAAATAAAGCGGCTAGTGAAATCTGTCTATATTTCATAATATCTCTAACTCTTTTTGCCACTCTACCCCTCCTTTTATTATTAAAATGACTGGATAGCGCCTTCAGATTCCCAAAATTGAAACGTTACATTATTACTCAACTTTTGCTCCGAGATTATGGAACATTGATATTTGTTATGATTGTTTCCAACCACTGGTTTGTATCCTTAGAACAGAAGCCATTACCCCTATGAGGCAAAAGATAATTCCTACTGGCAAGATGATGAATAGTAAAAGGTCCGGAACTATTTCAAGGTACGGTAGAATTGTACATACCGGAACTGCAACGGTCAGGGTTGATAAGATGATCAAATCAAGTTTTTTGGTATTCAAATAATAATCCTCCTAGGGCATAAAGTAGTTCGATTTACATCTCATTTTAATAAAAATGATTAATACCAATTATTTCAAATAAGAGCTAATAAATCCATCTTTTTCACTAAAAAGAGCCTATCTTATTATAGATAAGCTCTGAGCTAACGGAGGAAACAACCTTTGGAGTATCTAACTGTTCCTTTGTCTTTCAACCATAGACAGTAATACTTTTTCCATTTCTTTTTTTGATAAATTGTCTGCACTCATTATTATTTTGTATCCCTTTTCCGGAAGTGTTACCCTCATTCCAGTAAAGTTCTCTTCAGTTTTAACATAGAAAAACTCAATTCCATTTAAAGAATATGATTCGGATTCTTTAGCATCCTTCCAGGTATATTCTTCTAAACCATGTTTTTTATCTATTCCTAGCTGGTCTGTCGAAAATTTATATTCTCCATTACTAAAGTCTAATTCAATAACGGGTTCCTCTCCTTTTTTTTCGATAGAGAAACTTTCGTTATCCTGTCTATACCCTTCTGGTAAATAGGTGGGTGTTGTGATCGAGTAACTTGCCAATTGTTGAGCTTCCTTTAGTGCAAATTCACTTTCGTAGGAACGCTCTAATTCCATAATTCGGTGTAATCTCGCTGCTTCTTCACCAGTAGGTTCTCGATTCTCTTTTCGTATTTCACTCTGTATCTCAAATTGCTCTTTAAGTAATTGAATATAGGCTGCAAACTCTTCTTCTGTTAAAACCTCTTCAGCCAATGCTAAGCTTTGGTCAAATAAATGATAAAATTCTGGGTCCTTCTCGAGATGAGCTTCTTCAAAGTTTTGTCTAGAATCAAATAGTTGATTAAATAATGTTTCAGCAGCACCGGCAATATATGAACCACCAAAAGTAAATCCTGTACCCAGGATCATTACTGAAGCTACCGCACCAAGAAGCCATTTTGGGGTTCTTTTCTTTTTCATTTTTTCACTTTTGGCTTGATGAACCCCTAAAGAAACTCGGTTATTTATTTCATTCGGGATTTCAATCTTTTTGAATTCTTCCTTTATGTTATTCACCGATACGAACCTCCTTAAAATTTTTTCGAAGTTTATGTAATGCGCGATATAGGACTGACTTCGCTGTTCCTAATGGTAAATCCAAAAAATCCGCAATTTCTTTAAATGAATAGTCTTGATAGAATCTTAAAATGACGATGCTTTTTTCAACTTCATTTAACTGATCGAGTAAATCTTGAAGAGTAACTGAGAGGGAAACATCCTCATCCTCTGAACCGAAGAATTCTTCGTACTCTGGCTTTAATTGAATTACCTTTTTATTCTTTCTAATTAAATCAATCGAACATGTGATAGCTATTTTGGTTAACCAAGTTTTAAAATACTCCGGATTTTTTAATGTATCGATCTTTTTAAAAGAACGATATGCCACCTCCTGGATCACATCCAAAGCATCATTTTGATTTTTCACATAAGCATAGGCTATACGGTAAAGATCTTCTTGATATTGCTGAAAAAGCTTAAGAAAGGCTTTTTCATCTCCTTCTTGAGCTTTTTTGACTAATCGATTAATGATTATCACCCTCTCTTTGTTTCTTCTATCTATTAGACAAACGAAAGCTACATTTGGCTCAATTTATTTTACTTTTTCTCTATATTATTTTTTAAAGGAACTATTCATTTATCTCGAAGAAAAATCCACCATCAAAAAAAGACTGACATATATAGATTGTCAGTCTTTTAATCATAGCTCTTTCAGTTACAGCACCCAAGCTTTATCGAAACTGGTTCTTCTAGAAAGGAGCCTATCTTATTACAGATAAGCTCCGAATACAAAGGGGAAATGGTTATCTCCGTTTAGATAAATCTTAAGTATATTATTAAAAACCTATTAATTCTCCAATTTTCAGATCCAATCTATATATTATAAAACATAATGATAGAACTATGATGGCAGTGATAGGCAGATTATACAATCGTTTTGTAAGTAACGTTCGATCAATCATAAAAAAGGTTACAGCCGGAATCAAACTTGCAAACCCTATTAAGGTACCAGCAAACATATGTAGCATAGCAGCAATATATACTTCTTTGCTTCTAATAGTAATTGAAATCGAATTTGCTAAAGAATCACTTATAAATGAAACAGGTAGTCCGCAAATATAAACTCAAAAAAAAAGCATAACAAATATTGAGGAAATGTCTTCTATAGGGGAATTAACGTGATTACTTGAAAATGAATTAGTTTGAAAAACAGCAACTAAAAGATATATACCTGTTAAAAGGATAATAGTTGCAGACGCTGCAAAGATTTTTCTCACTACTATTTCTTTGTAAGTAACTTTTTTGCTCAAAAAACCCCTCCAATTGCGTTGCAATATATATCTTTCGTTTTTGATAATTCTCTAATCAATGTCTCACTGTCATTCTTCATCTTAATAAAATAAATCAGAAAGGATCTGCTCTTCTTGTTGTTCATAAAGTTCACTTCCTTTAAGTACAAAAACCTCTCCACAATTGTTTTTTGTTACTTGAAGGGTTTCATATTCGATCTCCTTTTCTCCATCCAATTGATAGTTTCCAAATTGGCTACGATACACACAAGACTGATCAATTTCGGTTTGTTCACCTTCACTATTGACATAATAATACGTATCTTCCAATAAACCATGTGGTTCATGTGATGAAGTTCGAGCTTCTCCATAGTAACCATTTTTAGAGATTTGAATCACTTTTTGTCCATCTACTTTTTCCAGATCAGGTTCACCTGCCATATTGTACCTAACGAGAATAGCACCCTCATACCCTTCTGGAATAAGATACTGTCTATTCGTCTTTTCTTCTAAATCAAGTTGAGTAAACCCCCATAATCCAACTAAGAGAACAAGAATAAATAAGCTGTTACCCAGTAATAATTTTAGATTGAACTTTCTACGCTTTCTGTGTTGCCATTCTTCAATTGCAAAGAATAGTGCGGCAACTATAACAGCAAAAAAAGACAAATCTTCAATGAAAATATACGTGGCGAGAGCTAAAGAAATATGTATAAACGCTGCGATGATAAAGCGAAATGCTGGTATCTTATTAGATATCCAATCTGATAATAGTGATACAGGAATGCCATATACCAGATTACCGAACCCGGTAAATATTAGAATGATCACAATATATCCAATATCTTCTTCCGTACCAAGCTCACCACCCGAATATGTAAGTCCGTCTATTAAGCATGCTGTGGTTAAGAACAACGTAGAAAATAAAGCTGATAGTAGTTTTGTCTTCATACTCATAACTGCATACACCTCTGATTCAGCATGTGAAATATTTCACATATATTGTATCATAAATAATGGTTCATTCTACCAAATTAAAGAAAAAAGATAGCATAGAAAAAAGCGCTCACTTTTATTAAGTAAACGCTCCGATTTTGTGTAAGAAGTAAAACTAAACTTCTTCCACTACTCTGTTAGACCGAACCCCATAATATGATCAGTATAAAGAGCATAACTATCATACTCAATGACATTGTCAGGGTTAGCAAATGGAACAATCTTTACATTACTCAAAACGAGCATCCCGTTAAAGTTTGTCACGCTTCCTTCATTTATTAGAGGGAACATAGTATCCTCAGATTTCAATAGCGCCTTATCAAGTAAAGTCATCTTGCTCTCATTTGGCTCTGCGGTATTTAGTTTATCTGCAATGATTAAGGAATTTGATGTAGTGATTTGAATCTTTCTCTGCTCCTCCACTCCATCTTGCATGTCCTCTACTAGGCATTGTGCCGTCATTATCGATAATTTCTTCATGTCGTGTCCTGGGTTTAATTCATGACCTGTAAATTCAACTTTCAAAATATATCCCTCCATTTATTCATTTTTCCAATACCAATTATTTCAAAATATTTCTGAAAAATCCATCTCTTATACAATAAAAGAACATATCTATTTCGAGATATGCTCCGAGATAACGGAATAACTTTTTTAATCAACTATTAAAAACGGTACTCTAAAATCCCACCTATTTCCTCCGAATCTTTAACTCTTCTAATCTTATTGTGGAGACAATTTTGATTGTATGGTTTGTCGAGTAACAAGACCTCAATTCCATTATCTGC
This sequence comes from Guptibacillus spartinae, assembly GCF_028610625.1. Taxonomy (GTDB): domain Bacteria; phylum Bacillota; class Bacilli; order Bacillales; family Guptibacillaceae; genus Guptibacillus; species Guptibacillus spartinae. The sequence goes on along the minus strand of NZ_JAQQWU010000003.1, from coordinate 447,758 downwards.
TAGGTTCATTGCGTGATCAGGGTGGTCCTCAATAAATAGTGTAATATCTCTCAGATCAGCACACTCCACTTTGCCATTTCGATATTGTGAAGCACATACTACCTCTTTTACTGGTAACTGGTTCACTTCAGTCCAACGTAAAGCAGCTTCTATCCAGTCGTTTGGGCGTCCTGTAATTATTGTGAACTTTGCCTCCTGAGCCGCATTATTTAAAACTTCTTTTACATATTGATAAGGCTTTTCAATATGAAGTTCAGCTTGGTTATTTGAAAAAAACTCTATGAATTCATCAAATGTATAGCCATATAAATCCGAAACTCCATATTCTTTAATATCTTCATAAATCAGATCTTTTTGATGCAATGCATTTAACAACCTAACAATTGATTTCCTCATATCAATGAGAGTGTCATCAAAGTCTAAGCCTATATGTATCAATTTTTTCCTCCCATATTAGTTATTGTCATTTTGTATATTGATGATGGTATTTAAGTAAGTGGCTTTGACATATCCATCATATCTTTAAACCCTAGATTTCCATAAACCTTTCTTCCAGTGGAACTTGTCCATAACCTTGCTCGGATTGCCCCATTTTTTTTAAGCCATCCACAAGTTTCATCGACTAATTTATAAGCTAGCCCATTATTCCGATGATTTTCTTTCGTATATACTGCTATCACCCAACCAAAAAGGCTCTGTTCTTCTGCAAGCGGATATGAATACTCTGTCCTAATCAATCCTCCTGAACAAGCAACAATATTATCATCGCTATCGATGGCAACTCTGAATACTAAATTACCTAATTCAAATTCTTTTAGAAATAAGCTCTTAACTTCCTCAAGCCTCTGTACATCTGGCTTTGGAATGCCATCTATATCTCCCATTTCACAGGCCATTTTGTACCAAAAGTCAGCCATAATAGGAATTTCTTTTTTAGTATTCCATCTTGTTTCATACATTCTATTACCTCCTAATAAACAGGATATATGACTATATTTCTACAAAACTCTATTTTTCGATCAATTCCAATTATTTCAAAACCTAACCAGTTACTCAACTATTTTTTGAAAGAAAAAGGTGTAATTCCTTAATCAGAAATTACACCTAATTGATGAAGAACATTCAATCACTTATACGCATTATGTTATTGCAGAATCGCTCCGAGATAACAGAAGACTCGATATCGAGATGTTTCTTAATTAAAGGCACCCGTTTGTTTAATATCAATTAAAATTAATTATTCATAAAAACAAACGACTCTTTGTTTAGTTCACTACTCCCAGAAGCCCTTCTCTCGCCTTCATTATCCACTTGTTTTGTTTTCTTCTTACCTGAATAAATCCCAATCTTCTGCTGTTGAATGTCTATGATGCTCTTTACAACTGCTTGTATCGAAAAAATGAGAAGAACATATAAAACAAGAACCGGTACAATCAGCCAATATCGCTCAGTCATGATACCCATACGCATGGTTTCAAACATTCCAGTCCATTCGTAAGTTAATGACTGTGAAGCCACACCGCCACTCCTTACCCCTCCTCCTAAAAGTATTCTAAACACACTTAAATGCATTAGAACTTGAAGTGCTTGAATCATTTGTTGTCCAAAAAGGTGGACTAGCTTCGGAAAGAGATGAACTGTTATATGTTGAAATAAGAGTCTACTTTTACTTCCGCCTAATAAAATGGCTGCTTGTGCAAAGTCTCTTCTCAAGATTTCTTCAGCTTCACGACCAATTGTATTTAATACAACAGGGATAGCAAATAAAACGAGAATGCTAACTTCCAATATGATATTAGACGTCATAACAGATTCAGCAAAAAGTCTTTGGTCTTCATCAAAAATCAAAACATTTACTAACAAAATATACGCAATGAGAGAAAGAGGGAGGAATTGCATCCCATCAGCAATGTTATTAATAACTTTTTTAGATCGATTTCCTAACCAAAAAAGATAAGGTATTGAGAGCGCGTACCCAATAAAAATTCGTAAAAACGCAATCAATGCAGTAAGAAGAATGGTGTACTTCGCACCAACGATTAACTTACTTAAAATAGGATGACCATGCGTATCTGACCCTAACAGTAATACTCCGTCACCCGGCGGATGAGGCGGGTCATGATAAGTCCCTTGTTCACCTTGGATTATTCCAATGGTACTCACTGGAACTTCTGCAATATAGCTATACATAAAGCTTGTGATTGTGATCCCTAACAGATAGATCAGTGCTATTACAAACTTAGGCTTTTTACACAGAGATACAAAAAAACGTCCCATTTTGTTTATTAATGAAAAAATATGTATACCACGATTGGCTAGGCTTTTAGAATTCGTGGAGAATAGTTTCATACCACTCATGGAAACTCTTGAATCATTAAACTCCTCAGCTTGTTTCACATTGAAAATCCATTCTAGAACACTATAAATGATATAAAATGGTGTAAAAATTAGAATGAGAGTAATCGCTATGATAAACGGTCGAGTATCAAAAAAGATTAATCGAACGATACCATAGAAGTTATGTAAATACTCTATAACCAACAAGCTGGATAGTGTGATCCACACGATTGGCTTCGATTGAATCACCAGACTTATTTTAATATTCCTTAAGCAGTGCCATATCAAAACATGCATTCGACTAAACCCTTTACTTCTTACGTACTGAACATAATCTTTCTTCCATTCTTCCTCTAACAAAAGCAAAAATGCCCGATAAAATAAGACTGTCGGTAAGATACATAAAGATAAAATGGGAGACAAATAGATTTTCTCACCTAGATAAGCAAATTCAAACAGTAAAATATCAAAAGTCTTATAAATCCAGACTACAAGCATTTGCAGTAAAAAAATAAAAAGAATGTCAGGTAACGCTTCCAAACCATTTAACACAGTATGAATGGCATGTTTCATCTTATGAGGGAAACCAAAAGTTGATAGGGCACACATCATTCCAAGAACAATAGCAATCACTAATGCAGCAAAAAGAATCGTCATGGAATAAAGGTAGTTGTCGAATATATAGGAAAACAACGGCTTCTCTACTAATTGGTGACCGACATATTGTTGAAAGTGCCAATTAGAAGGAGTAATGATTGAAAGGATGACGTCCCATAGATTATAAACGTAGAGACTTATATTCAGTTCAAATCCATCTGTAAAAAAAACAGTCATACAACTAATAAATATGATCCCTACAATGCCTACTATGTACTTGTAGAACACTTCAAATAACTTCATTTCCCACCACCTTAAAACCACTCAACTTTGAATTTAGCAGTTAAATATTCCTATATATTGTATACGTCTGACAATTAAAAAAGTTTCATTCTATAATAAAGTGGTTTATTTAGATGTATAAAATATGGATTTCTACTTAACGGTTACGAGAAATTATTCACACGTAAGTATAACGCTTATCTTGAATTCAAGTCTTCCATTAAACTGCCCTTTAATTGAACAAGTCCTGTATTAACCTTCACCATTAATATTAACATAATATTCCATAAGCTAACTGGACTTATCAATCCTAATATGAATTTCCTCAAGCCTACCCGTTTAAGAAATTCATAAAAGCAAATACTAGGATCAAACCCTTAAACTGGAAAGGAATTTATTCATGACATTCCCTGTTGTCCATACAAACTTTTGGGACGCTGTTCTTGCGATCCCTTTAGTCATGATCCTCACACAGCTCATCAAGATTTTCACGCCAATCCCTCGTACTTTTGTTCCTACGCTTGCAATTATCTTAGGACTTCTCATATCCGTCTTTTATAGTCATCGTCATCACCTTGTTGCTGGCTTGTTTATGGGATATTTTTACGGATACGCGGCGATTGGAAACTATGCATCACTAAAGACAACGCTTCTTGCCTATAAAAAGAAAAGAAGAAAAAAAGAACATTTTTCATAAGTGAATTTTGTTCCATTCTAAAAAGGGGGCATCCGGTTTCCGGAAGCCCCCTTTTGTCTTTTTATTCTTCACCAAGATCTACATTATGGTAGACCTGCTGTACATCTTCCAATTCTTCAAGCGCATCGATCATTTTTAAGAACTGCTCCTGATCTTCTCCTGAAAGTTCTACGTCATTTTGGGCAAGCATCGTAAGCTCTGCTACGGTAAAGTCAGTAATGCCTGCATTCTTGAATGCTTCCTGTACCGCGTGAAACTGATCTGGTTCTGCGTAAACGATTACGACATCATCTTCTTCCATAATGTCACGAACATCAAGGTCTGCTTCCATTAACAGTTCAAGTACTTCGTCAGCAGATTTGCCCTCAATTCCGAATACGGCTGTTGCATCAAACATGTAAGCAACAGAACCGTTTACACCCATGTTTCCGCCATTTTTTCCAAAAGTAGATCGAACATCTGATGCAGTACGGTTCACGTTGTTTGTTAACGTATCAACAATCACCATGGATCCGCTTGGACCAAATCCTTCGTAACGAAGCGTGTCGTAATTCTCATCCGCTCCACCCTTCGCTTTCTCAATCGCACGGTCAATGATGGCTTTTGGTACGTTATACGTTTTCGCACGTTCAAGAACTAAGCGCAGCGCCTGGTTTGCTACTGGATCCGGTTCCCCTTGCTTTGCGGCTACATAAATTTCACGACCAAATTTGGCATAAATTCGACTTGTATTCGCATCCTTGGATGCTTTCTTTTCCTTAATGTTATTCCATTTACGACCCATTTTGTTTCACTCTTTTCTACTAGTTATCTGTTCACATATTCTCTATACGTCTCGTTAATTATATCATATTTTCAGTTAACATTTGTTTTAGGGACTTGGATCAACTAGAAATAATAGTAAACTATTAGAAAAGGGGAGTGATATTTTTGCGTCAGAAACGATTACGAGATTTCGGAGTCATAATAGGAGAAATGAAGCCTGGCGAAAGAAATGCTATTACTGACGTTGAGGGAGTTACTGTTGGCCATACAACAATACATGATGGCAAGGTACAAACTGGCGTAACAGCCATCCTTCCCCATCAAGGAAATCTGTTTCAACAGAAAGTCATTGCATCGAGCTATGTGCTTAATGGGTTTGGTAAAACAATGGGGACGATTCAGCTGAATGAGCTTGGTACGCTTGAAACACCAATTATTTTAACGAATACGTTAAGTATCGGAACGGCTGCTGATGCCGTGTTTGAATATATGCTAGAACAAAATCATGAAATTGGCGATACAACTGGAACCGTAAATCCTGTTATTGGTGAATGCAACGACATGTTTTTAAATGATATCCGAGGACAACACGTCCAAAAGCATCATGTTCATGAAGCGATCGCAAATGCTTCGACTAGTTTTGAAGAAGGTTCCGTTGGGGCTGGTAGGGGAATGCTTTGCTATTCGTTAAAAGGCGGGATTGGGACGGCTTCGAGAAAAGTAAAACTCCAGCATGGAACCTATACCATCGGTGTCCTGGTTGTGACCAACTTTGGTATCCTTCGAGACCTACATATAAATGGAAAAAAAGTCGGTAAGAATTTAAAAGAAGCTCTTCTTCATTCTTGGGAAGAAAAAGATAAAGGATCGGTTATGGTAATCATTGCTACAGATCTCCCCGTTTCAGAGCGTCAGCTTCATCGCATTATTAAACGAACATCTACAGGATTAGCTAGAACAGGATCGATTATCACAACTGGAAGTGGCGAGATTATCATTGGCTTTTCCACCGCGAACAAAGTTGCCCATCAGTATCAACCGCAAACTCAAAAACTCGAAACCATTCATGAGGAAGAAATTGATACCGCTTTTCGTGCCGTTGGTGAAGCGACAGAAGAAGCGGTGCTTAATTCGTTAGTAACAGCGACTCACGTGATTGGCCGGGATGAGAATGAGAGACCGACGCTAATGGATTCACTTCAGAAATTCAGTATGAAGCTTACATGAAAAAAATCCTCCTGTCACGACGACAGGAGGATTTTCATATCTTTAGCGGTTACGGGCGACATACGGATAAATTGGATTTTTTAATTGAAACTCGTATGTGTTGCCATCAACGATCCCAACGACTTGATTGCTATCGTAAAGATCTAGCATGAAGTCTGCCATTTCCTTCGCTGTGTGGTACTGCGGTACTGTTCCTTCATATTCAAAGTGATCGACGTCCATTGAACGGTTCGCAAATTCGGTTTCTGTTGCTGCTGGTGCCAATACTTTCGCCTGCATTTTCGCACCCTGTCCTTGTAGCTCCTGAGCAAGTCCTTCAGTAAAGGCACTCACAAAGAATTTCGTTGCACAATACGTCACGGCATCAGCTACGATCGTATAGCCACCTCCAGAGGAAACGTTAATTAACTGCGTTCCTTCGACATTTGCATAATCGCGAACAAACAAGGATGAAAGAATCGTTAGTGCTTCATTATTCAAACGAAGCATCGTTTCAATTTTAGGAAGCTTCTGTTTGCCGACAGGATCGAAATTACCGAAGCCAGCATTGTTGATAAATGTTTCAATTTCAATATTTTCAAGACTTTCATAGAAAGCATAGACGTTTTCGTTAAGTGATAGATCCGCTTCACGAATAATCACATCAAGATCAGAATTAATCTTCTGTACTTCGCTTTTCAGCTCTTCCAATTTCTGAGTTCGACGCGCGGCAATCACAAGGTTCTTTCCGCGGGCTGCAAATGCGAGCGCTGCTTCATATCCAATCCCAGAACTTGCTCCTGTAATAACAGTGTACTTCATGTTAATCCCTCCACTTATTCATTATGATACAATCTTATTGTAGACGTTTGAGTGCACTCTAAGTCAAACGATAATAAATAAATTTTTGAGGTGATCGGATGTACTCAATAAGTGAAGTTGCCGAAAAAGTAGATATTAGCGCCCATACCCTTCGTTATTACGAAAAGGAAGGGATTATTTCTCCCGTTCGTAACGCTCATGGTATAAGAGAATTTGACGAACAACATTTGAAGTGGTTACACTTCGTAAAAAAATTAAGAGAAACCCAAATGCCGGTCTCTCAAATCAAAGAATATACGCATTTATTTCTTGAAGGAGAACACACGGCGAACGAGCGGTTAAGACTTCTTGAAGAGCATCAGCAGTTTATTCGTGATCAAATTGAGACACTGCTTGCAACGGACGAAATGCTAACAAAGAAGATTTCAACCTATAAAGAAATAATGAAAAAATCTTTGATGAAATAACAAAAGTTCCATTCCATTTGGAATGGAACTTTTGTTATCTCATTCCTACCCATTGATCCCGATGAATCACTTCAACAATTGGTTCGCAATCAGGATTACACCCTTCTTGGTCATCTTTAATAACATTTTCCAAGAAAGCAGATGAATATCTCACCTGCCCTTTTCCTAGTTTCCCGTTCTTTCCTAGTACTTCGACCACATCTCCAACACCAAAAGTTCCGACAACAAGATTGATTCCACTATAAAGTAAACTCTTTCCTTTTCGTACAATAGCCTCTTCTGCCCCTTCATCAATAAAAAGTTGACCAGATATGTCTGAATGCATGGCAATCCATTGCTTTTTAATTGAAAAAGAGGATGGTTTTTCCCGATAAAGATACGTCCCGTCTCCTCTACCAGAAAGTATACGAAGTAATTTTTCTTTGCCCGTTTCATGACCTATAAAAATTCGCACGCCTAAGTTTAACGCTGTTTGGGCTGCAATCAGCTTTGACTTCATTCCACCCGTTCCTACATTAGAACCAGCTCCACCTGCTTGTACAATCATTCTTTCACTTATCTCTGTGAGCGAATGATATTTAATGGCATCCGGGTTGGTAGTAGGATTAGAATCGTAAATACCGTTCACATCTGTTAAGATGATTAACTCATTCGCATGGATTAACCCGCTCACAAGGGCTGAGAGCATATCGTTATCACCAAACTTTAGCTCCTCTGTCGAGACCGTATCATTTTCATTAATAATCGGCATCACACCTCGTGATAGTAATTCAGACAGCGTATCGAACGCATTTTTATATCGTTCTTGATTCGAGAAGTCTGGCCGAGTTAATAGCACTTGTGCCACGAAGATGTTTCGCTGATTAAATTCTTCAATATAAGATTTGATTAGTAAACTTTGTCCTAAAGCAGCTGCAGCCTGCTTTCCCTTTAATGTAACTGGTCTTGTGGGATACCCTAACTGTTTAAATCCCGCTGCGACGGCGCCTGACGATACGAGAACCACCTCATGGCCTTCTTGTCTAAGTAGCGTAAGGGCATCCACGTGCTCTAATAGCTTATTTAAATCGATCTCACCGCGCCCATTTGTCAGTGAGCTACTCCCAATTTTCACTACAATCCGCTTCTTCCCCATACGCTCTCTCTCCTTATATAACCACGTTCATAAATGGTGATGAAATTTCTAAAATTTTAACATAAATCAAGAGAATTGTATTGCTTTGTGCCACTGTAATCGTTCTAGATGTGGCTCACATATTAAAAAGGACTCTACTATTTAAGGTTAGAGTCCTTTTTAAATGCTTAAACGTAAGATGGTTCGATCGTTGGGGTCCCTAATAGCCTCCAAGTTTGTGGTTTATAATCAGGTGCGCAATATTGGTGAGATAATACGTTCCATTCCTCCAATCGTTTTTGATCTTCATAAGCAACCCATTCCTCTAGCTTGTCAGGGACAGTATCCTCCATATCGATGGCCATACTGACGGGGATAATGACTTTTTGCATAGCTATTAAAAACATAGTGTTGATCGTATTGAGTGAGGCGTTGATGGTTCCCTACTGGCGGAAAACCTGCAGATTGTTGATGATTGTAATGGTTAAACAAAGAGTCATCCTCCTTTTTTTATAGTTCATTACTAATTTAGTAGGAGAACAACTGATTTGTGCTTACGTTACACTTACAAGGATGGAGGACCATTCCTTTCGCTCGCTATTTAGAGATCATCAAACCCATTATCATCTGACACTTTTGTATACTGACGCGACTTTTGTTCAAAGAAATCACTTTTACCGGCATTTACATCTGCATACGCTTTGATCCATCTCATTGGATTCTCACGATGCCCTTCAAAAGGACGCTCAATGCCAAGCTGGTTCACACGCATATTGGCCATGAATTTAATATAGTCGCTTAGTTCACTCATCGTAATACCAGGAAAACGATGACCAATGATATATTCTCCCCACTTGATTTCAAGCTCTGCCGCTTTACGAAATGTGTTCGTAATGAAAGCATGATTTTCTTTCGTATTAAGTTCAGGATGCTCTTTGAACAGTTCCTTCACAATGTTTATGAACAACGTGACATGAAGCTGTTCATCACGATTAATGTAGTTAATCATTGTTGAAGTTGACACCATCTTTTGATTACGGGCAAGGTTATAAAAGAAAGCAAACCCGGCATAGAAGAAAAGTCCTTCAAGAATAATGTCATACACGATCGATTCAAATAACGTTTGCGGTGATGGATCTTGCACGAACGTTTCATATCCTGAAGCAATAAATTGATTCCGCTCTAAGAGCACCTCATCATGTTTCCAGTATTCGAAAATTCGATCCTGCTCCTGTTTATTGACAAGTGATGAAAGAACGTAGCTATAGGACTGATTGTGCACAACTTCCTGAAAGGAAAGCACCTGCATGAGTGCAGATAGGCTTGAATCTGTTAAATAATCTGCTACTTTACTTGAATAGTCGGTTTGAATTGAATCTAGAAAAGCGAGAAGTCCAATGATTTTCTTAAACGTATCTTGCTCATCTTCACTTAATGCGTCCCATTGCTTTACATCGTTTGACATGTTGATTTCAAACGGTGTCCAAAAGTTACCTAACATATTTTTATACATTGGATACGCCCAGCTAAAGCGGACATCATCCCAATTTAGAACATTTGAGCTCTCACCGTTTATAATGCCCGTCGAGCTATTGGGTGCCGAAACGTCATAGAGTTTTCTTTTCTGTATTGTCGCCATTTAGAAATCCTCCTTTAGCTTGCGCAGCTTTCACAGTCATTGATTTCGACCGAAGTGCTCCTAGTGTAATACGTTGTCTTCAACCCTTTTCTCCATGCTGTCATATGAATGTTGAGCAAGTCCTTTGCTTTCACCGTGCTTTGTACATAGATATTAAATGAAATGGACTGATCGACATGGCGCTGTCTGGCCGCATTTTGCTCAATACTCCACAGCTGATTAATGTGATACGCCGATTTGTAATACCAGGTTGTTTCAGGGGATAGGTCAGGTGCTGTTACCGGAATTTTATAATTCTTCTTTTCCTCTGAATATTCTTTTTGGAAAATCGGATCAATCGAGGCAGTCGATCCGGCTATTAAACTCGTTGAACTGTTTGGCGCAACAGCCAGTAAATAAGCATTTCTAACTCCAGTTGTATGAACCTTTTCTTTCAGTACACGCCATTTTCCGTTCGTATAACCGCGCTTTGCAAAGTACTCGCCATTTTGCCAATCAGAGCCTTCAAAAAGTGAATAACTTCCTTTTTCAACAGCAAGTTCATGACTCGCCTGTATCGTTAAATAATTAATCGTTTCATATAGTTCATCTGCATATTTTGCCGCTTCATGACTTTCCCAAACGATCCCCTTTTTGGCAATTAAATGATGCCACCCAAATGTTCCAAGACCGATGCTACGGTATTTCTCATTTGTTAGCTGTGCTTGAGGAACTTCAATGGTGTTAATGTCGATGACGTTATCAAGCATTCTTACCTGAATTGGAATTAACCGTTCAAGCGCATCTGCCGTCACAGCACGCCCAAGATTGATACTTGATAGATTACAAACGACGTAATCACCTGGCTTTTTCGTAATGATAATTTTACCGTCTTTCGTAATCTCCTCTTCAACGGTCGTCGCACTCATATTTTGCATAATCTCGGTACAAAGGTTTGAAGCATAAATCATCCCAGCATGCTTATTTGGATTTGTGCGATTAACCGTGTCGCGATAGAACATATATGGCGTCCCTGTTTCCAATTGGGATTTCATGACACGCTTCATAATCTCAATCGCTGGGACGGTTTTTCTTGATAGTTCAGGGTGATTCACGCACAACGCATATTTCATGCGAAATTCTCCTGCACCTTTTTCATTATCATAAGCATCTTCAAGAGAGAACCCCATCACCTGACGGACTTCATGTGGGTCAAATAAATGCCATTCTGTCCGGTCTTCTACCGCTTCCATAAAAAGGTCTGGAATGCAAAGGCCGGTAAAAAGGTCATGCGTCCTCATGCGTTCATCTCCGTTATTAAGTTTGGCATCAAGGAATTCAAAAACATCTTTGTGCCAGACATCGAGGTAAACCGCAACAGCGCCCTGGCGCTGACCTAATTGATCCACGCTAACGGCTGTATTGTTTAGTTGCTTCATCCAAGGTAAAACACCTGATGAATTCCCTTTAAATCCTTTGATATCACTTCCACGGGAACGGATTTTCCCGAGGTATGCGCCAATCCCACCACCATTTTTTGATACAGTTGCGACGTCCGTATTGCTGTCGTAAATGCCTCGGAGGCTGTCATCCACTGTATCAATAAAGCACGAGCTAAGCTGACCGTAACTTTTACCAGCATTTGAAAGGGTGGGTGTCGCTACAGTCATGTAGAGATTTGATAGTGCCCAATAAGCTTCTTTAATGAATTTCAGTCTCTTTTCTTTTGGTTCATTCATCATCAGCGTCATTGCAATGATAAGAAAACGTTCTTGTGGTAATTCATAAACATTCTTCTCATGATCGGTCGCAAGATAACGATCTGCAAGTGTGCGAAGCCCAATGTATGTAAAGAGACGGTCTCGGTTTGGAGCGATTAGACTTGCAACCTGTTCCACTTCATACTTCGAATAAGATTGAAGAAGAGCTTTGTTATAAATGCCTTCCTGTGTCAGCAGTTGAAGAAGACGGTAAAGGCTTCCTTTTCCATATACTTCTTTTTCATTTCTGTTATGAAGAGAATTCCGATAAAGCGTACGAAGATGAAATGCCGCCGCAACATAGGTCCAGTCAGGCTCTTCTGCGGTTATTCGTTCTAAAGCATTTAAAATAACGATATTCTCAACCTCTTCTTGGGCAGCGTTCTCTTTGACGGTCTCTATTGTTTTCTCAAGGAAGTTTTCACTTGTCTGCAAAGAATAGTCATTTAGAATACCTTTTACTTCCTCTATCAGTGTTGTTACATTCGTACCGATCACTGTGCTCATAAATCTCTCTCCTTTTTATTCCATTATAAAAGGCTCACCCTTAACAGAGTGAGCCTGGAGAAATCGACAAGTTAGACGTGCACATATGTACACATTTCCGATGCCATCTCTCACCCTCAATCCCCGAAGAATAGAAACGTTTTGAGTACACGGCAGGTCTACTGGCTTGTGCTTCGTCCTTGGCAAACCTTCCCGGAAATGACTCCAGTGGTTTTTTGCCTCGTCCACACGACAGTTGCGGGGACAGCTCCGGATTCAGACCGGATTCCCTTTTAAGTCGTTTACGACACCGCATACTCAACTATTTATTTTTAGAAAAAAACCATATATAGTGTAATAAATCACCTTATACCACTAAATATTGATAACACTATCTTACATGACCCTTCTTTTTTACACAAGCTCTATTGTTACATTGACGAGAATTTATTTCAACTTTTAAGACAAACACCTATCACAATCACTTCGTTGAAGCATATATTGTTAACACCTAAAAAAGTTTCCTTAAGGAAAGAAAGGTGAGTTTGATGAAAAAAACGACATGCTTTAAGAAGCTCGCCGGTTACACACAGCTGTGTCAGAAATTCGGTCTTCTAAGTGAAGAAGAAAGCAAAGAAATCCTTCAAAAATTAAACGAACATAAAAATTAATAACTTCATCCATGTAGCAAAGGAAGCGTAATGACAACCCTTCCTCCCTTTTTATGAATTTCAGCGTAAATTTCGCCATGATGCTTTTCTACAATCGTTTTTGTGATGGCTAAACCGATTCCAGAGCCAGACTGATCTCCTGTATAAAACCGATCAAAAACGCGACCGGGGTTCTCTCCAAATCCAGTACCATCATCTTGAATTTCGACTGTAACCTGACTTTCATCTTTCCACATACGAATTTCGATTAGGGATGAAGCGAATCGAAGGGCATTGCCAAGAATATTCAAGAAAGCTTGCTTCATTTTGTCTACGTCCACCCTCGCTTGAATTTCAGAATCGCCATCATACTCGAGCGTTAATTGATTTTGATAGGCTAGTGGTTTTATAGCTGTCATCGCTTCTTGAAGGATACGGTTTATATGAACGAATTCATAGGTGAAAGACTCTTCTACCGTTTCTAACCTTGTTAAATAAGATAGATCTTGCACGATCTTTTTGAGTCGTTGTGTCTCATTCACGATGACTTGGAGGCTATGCTCCACTTCGTTTCCGACAATCACTTCGTCTAGAATTCCTTCCGCATTCCCTTGAATCGCCATCAAAGGGGTTTTAAGTTCGTGAGAAGCATTTTGAAGAAATTCCTTTTGATCGAAATCATTTTTACGTAGCTGATCCGTTAGTTCTTCGAAAGTTTGTGCTAGTTCATTAATTTCATCTTTTGATTTAAGTTTCAGTGGAGGATTCGGCTTTCGCATACTAAATCCTTTCATGTGATCTGCTAACAGTCGAATGGGTCCCGTTATGCCTCTTTGCATCCAGACAGCCAGGAGGACTGCAACCGCCGCAGAAACGAAGAGACTAAGAGCCTGTGCCTGCTCGATAATGCGGTTGAAATCTTCCAAACTCTCTACCTTTGTAAAAAGGACAAGTCGGCCAATTTGCTCACGTGAGGCATTGATGGGCACTTCCTCTGTGATAAATAACTTTCCTTTGTTTTCCTCATACTCGAGCTGAACATCTTCATCGACATTTGCATAAATCGCCTAATCATTCTTGCTGTAAATAATAAACTGAGATGAAATGAGATTACCCGCCATCTCAATTCTTCTACGATCCAGTAAGCCATTCGGGGGCTGCTTCCCTTTCCAATTTCGTTCTTCAAGCATCTGGCTAATTTGAAGGCCTTCTTTCTGAAGCTGGTCCCTCGCTTCACGAACAAGGTATTCTTGAAAAAGGTAGCGAAATGAGACCGTCGTAATGAGAAGAATCACCACGATTAAACTAACGTAGCTAAGAAATAATTTTGTCGCGATTTTAACTTTCCTCATCGATTTTATATCCATACCCCCAGACCGTAACGATTTTCACATCTGCACCAACCATCTTTTTACGCAGTCGTTTCACAAGATCATCAATCAGCCTTCCATCTCCTGCATAGTGATAGCCCCAGATTGTTTCAATTAACTTTTCTCTCGTGAATGGCTGTCCAGGGTTCTGAATAAGAAAAGCAAGTACATCGTATTCTTTCGGTGTTAATACAAGTTCCTGATCTTCTATAAAGACTTGTCGCTTTTTCTTATGCAACTGCACATTCTTTACATTGATTACAGAGGAATTCACTTCAAGTTCTACTCGATTCACTCGTTTAAATAGGTTCTTGATCCGCACAATAAGTTCACGTGGGCTAAATGGTTTTGTTAAATAATCATCGGCCCCAAGTTCAAGTCCTAGGATCCGATCCAGCTCTTCATCTCTTGCCGAAACAACGATGACCGGTATAAAAGAATCCTTTCTTAATCTTCGCAGCAGTTCAAGCCCATCGATATTAGGCATCATAATATCCATAACCAATAAATCGGGTTCAGTCGTTTCAAGAGCACGTAACACTTCCGCTCCGTCCTGATAGGTTGAAACTGTAAACCCTTCTTTCTTTAAATACTTTTCTAAAATATCACTAATGTTTTGTTCATCATCGATAACAAAAACGTGTGGCATTTCTTCCCCCCGTTCTTTAACCCATACTTCCTTCATATTCTAGCCTACGCTTCTCTCACAGTAAATCCGTCTACGTAGTGCTGACGCAAACAAAAAAGATAGGGAAAGCTCCCTATCTCTCATCATAACTAGCTAAGCTTTTCTATTAACTGATCGAGTACTTCATTTTTTTGTTTCACCAGTTCAGAAGCCTGTTCTCTGTTCGCTTGCATTTCTTTATGAGCCTCTTCACGTGCGGTTTTCTCTTCTTCCGTTAACTCAGGGGCGTTCCCCACTATCTTTCCATTCTTGCATGTTCGCTTCTTTTTCTTTATGCGCAGCTTCGGCTTTTTCTTTCAAAGCATCCAATTGAGTATTAAGATCGGCAAGCTCTTTTTGAAGTTCATCCACCCCATCTACACTGGAAGCATCCTGGTCAAGCAAGAGATCAATGAGCTGATCTTTCTTTTCAGACGTTGCCATGCGGAGCTCACGATCTTCAGAATGGTCTTCAACGTGACCTCTTTTTCCATGATGACCTCCAGGACCTGCCAGTTCATCATTTTGTGATGGAACCGATTCGTCCATTTCCGTATCGCTATCCGCTGCATAAACGTTTGCTCCAGCAATTCCTCCCGCAAGCATCACCGACGCGACGCCAATCATCCATTTGTTCATTTTCATCATTCTCCCTTCATAGGTAGGTTCTTACATGTCCTATTATGGACAACAACCTACGAAGAAATTTGTAAGAATGATGTGAAAACGATGTGAGTTTCCGCTATCGCTTTGTTAATTGCTGAATCACTTTTTCATCTAAGCTTCGCACATGTAAATCACGCTGTGGAAATGGAATTTCAACATTGTTTTCTGCAAGGATCCGATTCATCCGGAAATTCAAATTGCTTTTTGTTTCTACTGCTGCTTTTGGGGATGAAATCCAAATGAACAGTTGAAAATCTAATGACGAATCACCAAATCCTAGAAAATTCACAAAAGGCGGCGGCGTTTCAAGAACATACATCGAGTTTTCCTTTTCTTCTTTCGCGACTTCTAGAAGAAGCGTTCTTACAAGCTCTACATCAGATCCATATGCCACGCCAATCGGCAAAACAAGCCGTAGCCTTGAATCACCGTAGGAATGATTCACAACTTGTTCTTCAATAAAATAGGAGTTCGGCATAATGATTCTTTCATTATCAAGCGTACGTATAATTGTTGCTCGCATATTAATTTTTTCAATGTCACCGATAATATCGTTAATAATGACCCGATCGCCTACTTTAATTGGCCTTTCAAATAAAATAATTAACCCAGAAATAAAGTTATTCGCGATGTTCTGCATGCCAAAACCAATTCCTACCCCAAGCACACCTGCAAAGACGGTTAATGCACTAAGATCAATCCCTACTGTTGTTAAACTAATGAAGACCGCTACGACCATTAACGTATAGTGAAAAATGCGATTAAAGGTAAATTGCAATCCTGTATCTAAACTATACCGATCATAAACGGGGGGCATCAGGAAGGACGTTGCGATTTTTGAGATTCGGTTCGCAAGCGTAATAATGAATAAAGCAATTAAAATAAGAAAGAGAGAAATTTCTACCTTTCCGATGGCAAATAAAGGGCTAAACATCCAGCTGTTATCAGAGAAATAAAGTAAGACGAACAGCAGTATGGCGTAACCTGTTGTCCAATTGATAAAGGAAAGAAATGCTGGACGGATTCCATTTGGATAGATCTCTTCTTTTTCCCTTTTTGTAAGCCATAATTTGATTAAAAATCGAATAAGAAAAAGACCTAGTATAACTGAAATGGTGATGACCAAATCAATAACATTCGCATTTTCAAAGATTGAAAGCACAAAAGGCAACTCCTTTTTTGAGTCAGTTACCTTTTATCATATCATGGAAATTGTAACCTAAGCAGTTCACATCCCGTCTATTTCATAAATAACTGAAGCGGGGGGATATGGCTATGAAAAGATGGCTTTTTGTAATCCTTACTTCTATTTTAATGCTAGCTGGATGCAGTTTAAGTGAAGAAAGCAGCTCCAGTGATCAGGGTGCTGAACCTCCCACTGTAGAGCATAATGATAGTGGAGAAGCAGACGAAAACAGGCAGTCTGATGAAGAGAAACAAGAAATGCCTCCATTGCAAAAAGAACGCAAAGTGATTTTTAACGCTACCCTTTCCTTAAACGTAGAAGATTTAACACAGGCGATTGATGAAATTAAGAACTCGACCAAACGATTTGAAGGATATGTTGTGGAGGAAAACACTTTTTCAGAGGAGAACACCTTTACTGGATCAATGACCATTCGAATCCCCCAATCACAATTTGACGCTTATCTACGTAATGTAGAAACTCTCGCAAAAGGAGCCCCGCAAAAGTCGATTACAAGTAGGGATGTAACGGAAAATTACGTCGATCTTTCTTCACGATTAAAAGCAAAAGAAGCTGTTCAGAAAAGACTGGAGTCGTTCTTAAACGAAGCTACTAATACAGATGACCTGTTAGCGATATCCAATGAACTTTCTCGTGTCCAGGAAGAGGTGGAACAGCTGAAAGGGCAAATCAATTATCTCGCTAATCAAAGCGATTATTCTACTGTAACCATCTCACTTGAACAAAAGAAACGAGCAGTTTCATCAATTGGAGAAAAGGATTTCGAAACACTTTCTGAAGCCAAAAATCTCTTTATAACTACATCAAACGGGCTCCTTGCTTTTTTCTCTAAAACAATCGTTCTACTAATAGGTCTTTCTCCTATTCTTTTACCTCTTCTAATCATCGTTTTATTTTTCTTATACCATTTTCGAAAAAAGTCCAAACAAAAAGCCGGTCGATGACCGGCTTTTTCCTATGCAGCAACATCTCGTTTTGTGAAAAGAAGCCATGATAAGAATAAGAAAACGATAAAGTAGACGAGCAAAGTGACTAAAGAGAAGCCGAGCGTCATACTTTCGATAAGCGGCGAACCATCGAAATAGACACTTAAATCTGTATTAGCAAAAAGAATGTATTTCACCCAATCGTACTGACTTAAAATAAACGTCAGTTGACTGCCTGTAAACATTAAGAAAATCGCAAGTCCGATCGCAAGAGATGAACTTCTGAAAATACTTGATAGCATAAACGCAAACGTGACCATCATAAGCAAATTCACGCTAGCAAGTGCATATTCAACGATATAATGAACCGCCATACTCGTTTCTGACACTTCCCCACCCGAATAAGTGAGGTATGGTTGATCCACGGCATCAAAACCAAGGAATAGCCCGCCGATGATAAATGAAGAGATGTATAAAATCACAAGTGAGAATAGTGCAAATAGTAGGGTTGCTATAAACTTAGAAGCTAGAATTTTCGTCCGTGAAGCCGGTCGAATTAATAGAAGCTTGATGGTGCCCCAAGAATATTCACTCGCAATCACACCAGCGCCGATAATGATCGTGAAGATGGAAATTAAGCTCACAACGCCAGTAGAGCTATCCATAAAGCTCCAAATGGAATCACTCGCTAAAGGAGGAATATCATTTTCCAATCGATATTCGTTAATCGCAATCGAACGTTCCTGACTATTTTTGAAGGCTTTTGGCATCCCCTCTGAATCTTTTAGCGTTTCTTCAGATTGTTGAATGGTGCTTTCAGCATCCGTGCGCCAGTTTGAGGTCTCATCACTTGCATTCATATTGGTAAAGATGGCTGTTACAAGAACAGCTGCCACCACAAGGCCAATCATTACCCACGTTCCAACTCTTCTGTAAATCTTCATGTTTTCATTTTGAATTAAATGTACCATACTAGACAACCTGTTCACCTCCAGTAACTTCAAGGAACACATCTTCTAATGTTTTCACAGAGGATTGAATACCGTAGACCCGGACACCTTTTTCTACAAGGACGGCTGTTACCTCTGGAATAAGCTCATGCTCGATTTTAATCGTCAACTTACGATCAGCCTGTTCAATCTCACAATCAGGAAAATTCGCTTTAACAGCATGAATCGCATGTTCCACGGGATCGACTTCAAAAGAAACCATAACGGCATGATCATTCTTAACAAAGTCGTTCACCCGCTGCACATCGACCATTTTTCCAGACTGAATAATACCAATTCGGTCACACATCAATTCGATTTCTGATAATAAATGACTTGATACAACGACAGCAACGTTTTCTTCTCTTGCAAGCGTTCGTAGGTATTGTCTGATTTCCCGAATACCGGCAGGATCTAGGCCATTTGTTGGCTCATCAAGAATAAGAAGCTTAGGACGATGAAGAAGGGCTTGCGCAAGTCCAAGGCGCTGCCTCATTCCAAGTGAATAACCTTTCACTTTTTCATTGATGCGACCTTGTAATCCAACCAATTGAACGACTTCTTGAATCCGTTCTTTTGAAACCCCTTTTACCATTCGAGCATAATGGACAAGATTTTGATAACCCGTTAGAAATTTGTACATCTCAGGATTTTCAACAATGGCCCCTACTTTAACAATCGCATTCTCGTAATCTGTCTTAATACTACTTCCATCAATGAGAACTTCCCCTTCTGTCATTCTCATCAGTCCAACCATCATTCGAATCGTTGTTGTTTTTCCTGCTCCATTCGGTCCTAGAAAACCAAACACTTCACCAGGATAGACATCAAATGAAAGCTGATCGATAATGGTTTTCTTTCCAATTACTTTTGTTAAATCTCGAATTTGGACAACTGGTTTTACTGACATATTACGCCTCCTCTAGGTACAACTTTTTTAACCAATCTACTATTCTCATACGATCTCTCTCGCGAATAGTTTCAACATCTTCAAGTGCTAGAACTTTTCCGTTTCGAATCGCAATAACCATTTCTAGCAATGGTTCAATTTCCGTTACTTCATGTGTGGTGATGATCACCGTTTGCTTTTCTAAATCAATAAAGGAAAGCAGTCCTTTGACAATCGAGTCACGCACCATCGGATCGAGACCTGATAGTGGCTCATCCATTAAAATAATCGGTACTTCTCTTGCCAGGGTGAGCGCAATCTTCAATCTGCCTCGATTACCTTTTGATAAATGTTTCACCTTTTGATTTATATCCACTTCCATGAAATCAATAATTTCATGCGCTTTTTCGATATCAAAATCCTGAAACTGCGTCGCAAAGAAGTGGATTGTCTCTTTCACTGAGAAGAAAGAATAATACGCATCTAACTCAGAAAGATAAGCCACTTTGTTGGCCGTCCTTCGTGAAGTTAATTCCTGGTCAATCATCACGTTTCCTTTAGACGGCGAAACGAGACCTGCAATCATTTTCATAAACGTGGATTTCCCGCTCCCATTTGATCCTACAAGACCAATAATTTTCCCTGTTGGAATGGATATACTCACGTCAGTAAGCGCTTGTTTTGTAAGATACCGTTTTGATACGTTCTCAAATGTAATCATGATTGATTCTCCTTTTCGTTTGTAACGTAAGTTCGAATACCATCAATCATATCTTCAGATGAAAAACCCATTTGCTTCATTTCCTCAATAAAATTCTGGATGTGGTTAATCTTAAGCTGTTCTCGAAGTTGGATCAGTTTTTCTTTTTGTTCGGTTACAAAGGTTCCCTGCCCTCGCTTCGTCTCCACGATTTCCATCCTCTCCAGTTCATTGTAGGTTCGCGACACTGTATTTGGATTAACACCTGATTGAATGGCCATTTCCCTTACCGAAGGGAGTTTTTCACCAGTTTTCCGTTCCCCCTTAATAATTTCCCAGCTAATGCGATCCACTAGCTGCAGGTAAATCGGCTTAGATGGATTAAATTCTTCTCCCATCCGTTACACCTCCACTTTTCGATCAAGTAACCAGCATGTTAATAGGAAAATGAGGACTAAAGTGATGAAGTCGAATACGACATTTCCAATCGGAAACGGAAAGGTTGAAACGGTTAAATCAAATTCTCGTTGACTAACTTCCATATTTAACGGTGAGGGCAATTGGACATATCCCCAGTCACTTAACCCTTTTGAAATGCTTGTTCCATCAAACCATGAACTTAACCAACTCATAAAACCGATCAGGATGAGGACAAAAAGAACCGCCCACCTGCCTATATACGTTTTCAATACCTGATAAAGCGTCCAATAGAACGTCAGCCATGTCCCCATATAAAGGGACCCAGCTACAATAACGGTTAGAAAATAGAATCCAAACAGCCATACGTTTTCGATTGGAAACTCAAAAACACTTGTCTCCAGGTTGTAGGCTAGTAAGGCTAATCCACTCACAATTCCCATTGAAATCAGGAGTGCGAGTAACCCATTTAGTATTTTCGCTCCAAGTAAGCGTGCTCCTGATTGCGGATTATGGAGCCATAAATGCAAGTTTCGTCCTTCTGTATTCAGACTAATTAATAAGTAGAGCGGTAGAAAGAAAACGTGTAGCCCTGTTAGTACGCCTCCTATAATGGCCGTTAAATATGGGACTTCCCATTTTGCTGATCCCAGATAGAAACCGATCATCACAAGTAAATCAAATGTGATAACGCCCAGTAGTAGAGTTCTTGTTACACGAAATTCTTTTCGTAACAGCCCACTCCAATTCGTCATTTTGCAACTCTCCTTATTGTATTGGTGTATTAGTTACATAGTACACCGATACTTACATAAGGTCAATCTTTTTTCTGGTTATTACTTTTGTTTATAAGTGATCCATTTTTCATTTCATTTCGTTAGCTATGTAAGAGCGTTGTCAGTAAAGGTTGATTAAGATAAATTGAATAAAAGAGGTGAAGAAGATGAGGAAGATTTTGTTGCTGGTCGTTGGTGCGATTATCTGGCTTGTCCTTGCTGGATATAATAATTATGTTGAGCCTGAAACGGTTCAGGAATTGGAAACAAATTCCTCAGAAGAAACACAGTCGAATATCGATGTAGAAGAAATGGAGAAGCCGGATGTTTTATCTGATGAATTCTTACTCCTAGATGATCAAAAGGAAAAAATCGAAAAAGCAAAAGCCTCTCAGGACGTTCAAGAAGGGATTGAACCGGTTCAATTAGAAATTCCGGCCATTGATGTAACAGCTGAGATAGAGAATGTAGGCGTTCTAGATAATGGACAAATGGGTGTACCAGAGGACATCAATAAAGTGGGCTGGTTTGAGCCTGGCTTTAAACCAGGTACAAAAGGAAATGCGGTTCTTGCCGGACACGTAGATAGTAAAACTGGGCCCGCAATCTTCTTTTATCTCGAAAAACTTTCCAAAGGGGATGAAATTATTTTAACTGGTCAAGATGGTGAAACAATGACCTTCGTTGTGACAGGGAAAGAAAGATACCCATACAATGATTCCCCAATCGAGAAAATTTTTGGACCAACAGATTCACGCACATTGAATCTCATTACGTGTGTCGGAACTTTTAATCGTTCGAAAGGAACACATGAAGAAAGGCTTGTTGTCTCTACTGAGTTAAAAGAAGAAAACCTTGATAAAAAGGAAGAAGTAAACCCTGATGAAGTTCCAGATGCTCCGACTAACCTCAGTGTGAGCGGAAACTTTTTATCATGGCATGCCGTTCGTGATGAAAATGTCGTCGGTTATCGAATTTACAAAGCGGATGCGTACGGTGTGTACAAGCAAATAGAGAGTGTATCAAACCTTGAACGTAAGAGCTTTGCCGATCCAGATGCTTCGAGCTCTTCCTACTATGTGACAACGGTTAATATCTTTGGAAATGAATCTGCACCATCCAAGAAAATAACGCCAGAAGAATAAGCAAAAGCCCAGCTGAATTTCAGCAGGGCTTTTTTCATGATGATCTAGAACGAGCTCACTAACTCGCTTTCTTCATTTCGTATTCAACAAGATAACGATTAAAGTAGTCGTCGGTTTCACTTTTAATCACTTTATAAAGCAATAATAGCGCAATTAAGTTTGGAATCATCATCAGGGCATTGGCCATGTCTGCAAAAGCCCAAACTGTTGTTAAATTCGCAACCGTTCCAATAAAACACGCGAATATATAAACAGCACCATAATATATCGTTACTTTTGTACCAACAAGATATTCAAAGCATTTATAACCGTACACATACCAACCAATAATGGTTGAGAAACCAAAGAATATAACCGAAAACGTGACGATATACTCGCCTATTATGCCGAGACTTGATCCAAATGCTGCGGTCGTTAACGCACCAGCCTCAAGGTTTGGATCATGCATTACTCCTGAGAGGTCTCCCCCGGTTGGATCCCAAAATCCTGTGATGAGGAGTACGAGTGCCGTCATCGTACAAACAATAATCGTCACGATGAACGTACCAGTCATGGCAACGAGCGCTTGCTTAACAGGGTGGTCCGCTTTCGCATTTCCTGCAATCAGCGCTGCTGTACCAAGTCCTGCTTCATTAGAGAAAATCCCTTTGGAAACGCCCGACTTCACGGCTTCCATTACGATTACACCAGAAAATCCTCCTACAGCCGATAGAGGAGAGAAAGCATACGTGAAGATTAATTTCATTGCAGGAATCACTGCATCAAAGTTTAGAATGATGATGATGACCGCTCCTACTATGTAGAGTACTGCCATAATCGGAACAAAAAATCCAGCTACAGAACTAATCCGTTTCACACCACCGAAAATAATAAGAGCCGTAAGTGCGGCAAGAATAACCCCTGTCACCCATCCATCAATGTGAAAACTTTCATCAACCACACTTGCAATTGTATTCGATTGAACACTATTCCCGATACCAAGTGAAGCAATGGCACCAAATAACGCGAACGAGATCGCAAGCCACTTCCATTTTGGACCGAGCCCTTTTTCAACATAATACATTGGCCCACCAGCATATTCACCGTTATCATTTTTCACACGGAATTTCATGGCAAGCAGGGCTTCACCATATTTGGTTGCCATCCCGACAAGGCCGACTACCCACATCCAGAAGATAGCACCTGGTCCACCGATCGTAATAGCCGTTGCAACCCCTGCAATATTCCCATTTCCAATCGTTGCTGCAAGAGCTGTCATTAACGCTTTATAGTTACTAACATCACCTTCAGCACTGCTATCCTCTTCTTTTTCTTTTGAAAATGCTAATTTAAAGGCATACCCAAGTTTTCGAAACTGCAGTCCTTTTAAAACCAATGTGAGAAAAACACCTGTTCCAAATAACAAAATTAGACTTGGTGCTCCCCACAGAACGCCGTTAATTTTCTCTAGCCATTCTAAGATGTTCATTCTCTCTACTCCTTTATGTTAACGCTTTCATGCACTGACCTATACCACATTATCATTAGTTCGCTTTCACCGCAATTTTTCCGTCGAAAAATGATGAAAAAGTCACTGATTATTTTTCTATAACGACGTCAGAAATACAAGGAGTAACATTATCCAACAGAAAAAAGAGACTTAACGGAAGTTAAGTCTCTCACAAAAATCAACTCTATAGCTGACCAATTGCATCACTTATGTTCAGATCACCGTCTAGAACCTCAAATGAACGATTAAACGTATGCTCATTCTCTAGCACTTCAGCGAGAACAGCAGCTACATCTTCGCGTGGAATTTGACCGGATTTGTCTTCTAATGTTTCAGAAGCGCGAATCTTTCCTGTACCAGGGTCATTAGAAAGGCGACCTGGACGAAGAATGGTGTACGTTAAGTTCGTTGCTTTTAAGTGCTCATCGGCACGTTTTTTGGCGTATAAGTAAGGCTTCATTTCATCTGGTCCTTTTTCTGGGTAATCGGACCCAACTGTACTTAGCATCACGAAGCGCTTAATGCCCTGTTGTTTTGCTTCATCAACAGCTTTAATCGCACCTTCCTGGTCAATCATAATCGTTTTATCGGCACCAGTATGTGGGCCAGAACCTGCAGCAAAAATGACCGCTTCACAACCGTACAGCGCTTGAGAGAAATCTTTCTCAAGATCACCGAGCACAGTTTTGCCTCCAGCATCTTCAATGGCTTTTACTTGATCTGTATCGCGAATCATCCCGACTGGTTCGTGACCGCGCTCTGCCAATTTCGTAATTAAATGTGTACCAACTTGTCCGTTTGCTCCAATAACAAGTACTTTCATGACAATTTTTCCTCCTTTAAAAACCTTAACACTTGTTATATTCCGCAAATCTAACTTTTTAAACCAACGAATGTGCAGAGCGTTAAAAACAAACCTGGTTTCGACCATTTTTCTTAGCTTGATATAGAGATTTGTCTGCTCGTTCAACCGATGCCATTAACGGCATTTGTTGGTCAATTTCAGCTAGTCCAATTGATACAGAAACATTTTTTATTTCTTCGCCCATTTCGGTAATGAATTTTCGCTCACTTAAACTTTCTTGCAATGTTTTCATGCGATAGTATGCCTCTTCCTTCGTTGAAGCTTCAAGCATAACAATGAATTCTTCTCCTCCGTACCGTCCAACGAGCCAATCTTCCTGTTCTGAAAGAAATGCAGCAAAGTCAGCAAGAACACGATCACCATTCAAATGACCGTACGTATCATTAATTTGTTTAAAAAAATCAAGATCAAGCATTGCTACCATTTTCTTTAGATGACTATCATGTTCTCTCGCTTTTCGAAGAAAACTTTTTAAGTTTAGAAGCCCGGTTAGCGAGTCGTGTTCAGCATAAAAACGAAGTTGCTCGCTCATCTCAAGGTTTTTTGTACTCGTTTGAATAAAGAAATACATAATCAAAGCAGACAGTTGAAAAGAAAGAAAACGAATAAAATAGGAATAGATCGTAACGCCATCTGAGATGATATAACCTAAAATTGCATCAGATATCAACCATATCCCAACAAAATAGAGGAAAAGATTTAAATAACTCAGATTTCGAAACAGCCGCTCTCGAATCAGGAGCGTCACAATTGTCGGAATCAACAAAGTAAAAAGAAGCTCCAACATAACAAACTCCCCTGGAAAAGCAAAGCGAGCCAGTGATGCAATAATGAGTACCGGCACACCAAGTTTATATCCGTGGTAAAGAACAAGAATAACCATTGGAATCGTACGCAAATCAAACCAATAGTCATTAAGAATGACGGGAAGTTGATAGAGGCAAATAACACCAATGACGACAATGAGCACATGAGCGATTGCCACTACTTGATTAGACCAGCGCTTTTGAAAAGCGAGGTAGTATACGCTTTGGATGCAAAGGTGCATAAATAATAAGATTGAGAAGTTAGCTAATAATGATTCCATCGACCGTGTCACTTCCATAAAAGTTATTTTTCCATGACTGTTCTTAATCGATTCTACACCTATCTTAGTATTTTGGTAAATAATAGTATGTAACTATTTTAGATAAGTCATAAAAAATCAAGTATCCCTCTACATAATGTAGAGGGATACTTGATGTAAAAGCTGTTCATACCTAGAACCGTTTCGCTTAGTATAACTTTTGCAAAGCTTCTTTATTAAATGGAAGAAGATCATCCGCGCGGCCATCACGTACTTTAGTTACCCACTCAGGATCCATTAATAGCGAGCGACCAATTGCTACAAGATCAAATTCTTCATTCTCTAGTTTTTCAATCAAACCATCAAGACTAGTGGTATTAGCTCCAGCAAAACTTGTGAATTCGCCATCAAGTCCAACTGAACCTACAGAAATAACTGGCTTACCAGTTAGTTTCTTAGTCCAACCAGCTAGATTTAATTCAGAACCTTCAAATTCTGGCTCCCAGAAACGACGTGTTGAGCAATGGAAAATATCAACTCCAGCTTCAACGAGCGGCGTTAGAAACTGATCTAACTCTTCAGGTGTCGTCGCGAGTTTCGCTTTATAGTCGTGCATTTTCCATTGAGAAAAACGAAAAATAATTGGGAAATCCGGCCCAACTTCACGACGGCATGCTTCAATAATTTCAACTGCGAATTGCGTTCTGCCTACAAGGTCACCACCATAGCGGTCCGTGCGTTGATTTGTCTGTTCATAAAAGAATTGGTCAATTAAATAGCCGTGAGCCCCATGGAGTTCAATTGCATCAAAGCCAAGTTGTTTCGCGTCTGCGGCTGCCTGAGCATATGCTTCAACAAGCTGTTCAACCTCTTCTGTTGTTAAAGGCTCATTTACTTTCTCACCGGATAGGGCTAGACCAGAAGGGCCAACCGGCTGTGCTTCTTCATTAGGGAGTTCACCCAATTTCCGAGTCATTCCAACGTGCCAAAGCTGAGGTGCAATCTTACCACCTGCTTCATGTACTTCTTTCACAACATTTTCCCAACCTTTAAGTGCTTTTTCACCATGGAAGACCGGAATACTCGCACCGGAAACGGATGAAGGATGGTTAATGCCAGTTCCTTCTGTAACGATTAATCCAACACCATTCTCAGCTCGACGACGATAGTATGCGGCTACATCTTCTCCAGGTACATTTCCTGGTGAAAAGCCTCTCGTCATCGGTGCCATAACCGTACGATTTTCTAAAGATAATTTTTCGCTATTGAACGTTTTAAATAACGCTTCAGTCGATTTTTCTGTATGGGTCAATTTAATTTCCTCCTCTATCCTTCGTGCCCTTCATATTATTTCAAAATCGCTTTTTAAATGAAAGCAATCTGTTTGAGTGATGTGCTGGTAGTATGATTAGTCATGAAAAATACTATTAATTCGGGGATCTCGTCATAACGAAAAAAACCATAGGCGAAGCGCCTATGGTTTCATTTTTCTACTATTTATTCTCAACTTTAGCCGAAATGAAGCCTAAAGTTGCTCCTAATATTGCGCCACCTAGAACTTCAACAGGCTGATGTCCAAGGAGCTCTTTCAACTCTTTATCTCTTTCTACAAACTGCATGCTTGGGTAATCGCCTGAGATCGTCGCCAGATTATCTTCTAAATCGTTTACGAGTGCAGCAATTTCTCCAGTATGACGCCGTACTCCCTGGGCATCATACATCACGATCACTCCAAAAATTGTCGCTAGGGCTGTTTCCGTATGACGAGACCCTTTGTTTGAAGCAATGTAAGAAGTAAGGGCCGCCACACCAGCGGAATGTGAACTAGGCATGCCACCGGTTGTCGCGACTTGCTTCAAATCCCACTCTCCTGTCAATTTCTTATGCGTTAAAATCTTCAATCCTTGAGCAATTGCGATTGACGATACGGCTGTTAAAATTCCTCTGTTCATTTTTTGCATCTCTCTCATCCTCCACTTTACGATCTTTTCTGCCCGAGCAGAATGTTCTAGTAGATGCATTACCCTTTTTACCGATATTTTACGCAGAGAGATTAATACTTTAGGAGAGAACCCCTTTCATTGCGGCTTATATCTACTTTTCGTTACTCTTCATAATCAATTTTCAACCCTTCCACATGCTTTCGATTCATTAATTTCTTTTTCTTTCTGTTCTCAACCGATTCAAAAAGAATATCAAAATCATAATTCTCCGGATACAGTTCACTTGCAGGAAGAAGGAGCTGTAAGCGCTTCGCGTGAATCGTCTCATTTTTGCCATTAATCATGACAATCACGTTCCCAAACTCATCGATCGGTTTATAAACGATTCCTTTTTCCTCTATAGAAGGTATCGCTACGCTGTCTCCAACGGCATACGGTTCAAAGTGCTTTTCAATTTGTACTTTTTGCCGTCGCGGTTGATCGACTTTTTTACTACTCAACTGTTGTTCATAGTGCCATTCGCGCTGATCTCCCCTAGCGTAAGTTTGCTTCTCCTGATACGTTATTTCATGTGCCCGTTCAATGATGGCAGGGTGCATGCCGAGCCGAAGTGCAATCGCAAATGCCTGACTTTCACCTGGTATCCCCATGCGCAACTTAAACGTTGGCCTTAAGGATTCTGGATCAAACTCCATCGATCCATTTTCAAAATCCGGATGAGCCGATGCAAAATTCTTCATCTCGCTATAGTGCGTCGTAGAAAGAATGGTTGCGCCGAGGCGATTTAATTGTTCTAAAATCGATACGGCAATTCCCATCCCTTCACCAGGGTCAGTGCCTGAACCAAGCTCATCTAAAATCACAAGAGCATTAGGGCCTGCATCTTGTAAAATGGTAATTATATTCGAAATTCGTGAAGAGAAGGTACTTAACGATTGTTCTATACTCTGTCCATCACCAATATCCACGAGAATAGCACCAAACATTCCAAACACAGAAGATTCTTCAGCAGGAATGTGTAAGCCACATTGCACCATCATCGCAAGAAGACCTACTGTTTTAATGGCGACCGTTTTCCCGCCAGTATTCGGGCCTGTAATGACTAAACCTTTATATCCTTTTCCAAGTTCAAGAGTTAGCGGAACGGCTTCTTTTGCTAACAAAGGATGACGACCGTAGCGTAGTTCGATCATTGGCTCAGTTGAGAGCTGAACGTGACTGCCATCAATCGCTACACTATATTTTGCTTTAGCAAAGATAGTATCATAATGCGTCATCGTCTCAATATTAATGGAGATTTCCTGAACAAATTGCTCCACTTGCCCTGTTAGTCTACTTAAGATTTTTTGTTCCTCCAAGTATTCGTCAGCTTTTAACTCGTTTAACTCCATTTGAACTTTTCGAACTTCCTCAGGTTCAATATATACGGTCGATCCACTTGACGATTGATCATGTACCGTTCCTTTAATTTGTTTACGATATTCCTTTTTCACCGCGACAACATAATGTCCGTTACGATCACTAATAATCGTATCCTGGAGAGCTTTTCGTTTCGATGATGAGCGCAGAAGCTGGTTGAGTTTCTCCTTCACCCTTTCTTCATATACAGTCATTTTCTTCCGAATTCTCCCTAACTCTTTACTCGCTACATCGTCAATCTCGCCATTTCGTATCGCTCGTTTCAATTCTTCTTTAAGATCCGTTAGTTCATAAAGAGAATGCACATAACTTGAAATCGTAGGAGCTAACCACTCTTTCCCTACCATAAACTGCTTCATTTTTCGTCCGCTTTCAATCAAATCAAGTACGGTTGTGAGCTGATCAGGTCGTAATGCAACTCCCTTGTTTAGTTGCTTCATTACTTGAATAATGCCATGAAGACCATGGAGAGGAACGCTTGAACTCTTTTGGATAATGGCTTTTGCCTCAGTTATTTCATTTAATCTGTTTTGCACCACCTGCCTATCATGTGAGGGTTTCATTTTCTGAATCTCCTCTTTCGCTTCTTCGGAAAGCGCATAGTGGGCGATCTCGCTCCGAATTTTATCAAATTCAAGTGTTTTCATCGTTTGTTCGTTCAATTTTTCTTCCTCCTAAATTGTTTTTTGTTTCTGAGATGAGGCATTCGTTCAATTAACATACATACACACCCTTTCTTCCAACGAAAAAAAGAGCTACAAATGAACACAGGTTCATTCGTAGCTCTTTCATAAAAGGGTAGACTTCCCCAATCCCATGCTTAAAAAAGCATATAAAAAGCCGCGCACAGGTGCGCAGCTGGAATGGTCGTCATCATTCATGAGCTTAATCTGTGTTCTTAACTAAATTGACAGAAGGCATAGTTAAATAAGCATCGTATTTATGCGTCTTTAAAAACCATACTGTCTATAAAATTACGTTAGTTAAGAATCACCGATAACATAAACTTTTCCCCTTTTTCTTTTCAGGTTACATTTATTATAAAGGAGGGCCTCCCTTCTTTCAAGCCCACATTTAAAAGGCGTGAGAAGTTGTCCCACCATCAATGACAAGGTTCTGCCCTGTCGTATAGCTAGAATAAGGTGAAGCGAGATAGAGAACTGCAGGGATTAATTCTTCCAACTGACCAATACGGTGCATTGGATTACTGTTGTTAATTTTATTCAAAAAAATTGGGTTATCAAGCGCTTTTTCGTTAAATGGTGTTTTGATGAAGCCGGGACTAATTGCATTCACGGTAATACCAAATGGTGAGAGCTCTTGTGCTAACTGCTTCGACAATTGGACGACTGCTGCTTTACTTGGACCATATGGGGTGGAGAATGGCAGACCAACTTCACTAGCCATGGATGCGATGTTAATAATCCGTGATTCCTGTTGTTCTTTTAAATCAGGAAGCACAGCTCTTGTCATCATATAAACAGATTTTACATTGGTTTCCATGACATCGTCCCATTCCCCTGGTTCCAATTCCTCGATGGACTTGCGTACCGTTTTCCCTGCATTGTTAATGAGAATGCTAATAGAACCTAGCTTTTGATGGATATCAGTTACTAATTCTTTTATCTGCTCTTCCTTTGTAACGTCACAAGAAAATGGAAGAACTTCTCCATGCGTCTCATTATTTATTTCTGTTGCCGTTTCATTCAGTACCGAAAACGTTCGTCCAATTAGAGCAACTTTTGCACCAGCTTCAGAGAGTGCCTGAGCCGCTGCTTTTCCAATCCCTCTTCCGCCGCCCGTAACGACAGCTACCTTGTTTGATAGATCAAAGTACTTCATATCCTATTCCTCCTCTACTATCTCTACCATACAAAAGAAATTTATTTTAATCGAACAAAGTGCATGAACGAACATTAGTAAGCGCTATTATCAATCATTCGACAACTTTCTGAAAAAAATTATTTTGTATTATAAAGGTTATTGTGGTAATTTGTTAGAATATTTAGTATTAACATACATAAAGGAGGAGTTCTTATTGGAAGCAGCATTAAGTAGTATTAGTGGATTTGTTTGGGGGTGGCCTCTCCTCGTTTTGCTCGTTGGAACGGGGATTTACCTCACAATTCGTCTTGGTTTTCTCCAATTCACCATGCTTCCATACGCGTTGAAGCAAGCCTTTACGAAGAAGCAAGACAAAACATCTGAAGGAGATATCTCACACTTTCAGGCGTTAATGACAGCACTCGCTGCCACAATTGGAACAGGTAATATCGCTGGTGTTGCAACAGCGGTTTTTGTGGGTGGGCCTGGTGCCGTCCTCTGGATGTGGATCAGCGCGCTGTTTGGAATGGCGACAAAATATGCAGAAGCCATTCTTGCGGTAAAATATCGCTCGGTGAACGCAAACGGTGAAATGTCAGGGGGGCCAATGTATTACCTGGATAAGGGTCTTAATATGAAATGGCTTGGTATGATTTTTGCTTTCTTTGGTGCATTTGCTGCGTTTGGAATTGGAAATATGGTGCAATCGAACTCGGTTGCTGATGCGGTCGCAACTTTTGGGATTGCGCCGTGGATTACGGGTCTTGTTCTTATGCTCTTCACTGGAATGGTTATTCTAGGTGGGATTAAAAGTATTGGTAAAGTAACAGCTTACTTCGTTCCAGTTATGGCCTTATTTTATGTTATTGGCGGATTAGTCGTTATCTTTATGAATCTTAATCTTGTACCTGCTGCTGTATCGCTTATTTTCTCAGATGCTTTTACAGGTGAAGCTGCTGCCGGTGGTGCGATTGGTGCCGTTATTCGTTACGGTGTGGCGCGTGGGGTGTTCTCGAATGAAGCTGGTCTTGGTTCTGCTCCAATTGCTGCTGCAGCTGCGAAAACCGATTATCCAGGACGGCAAGCTCTAGTATCAATGACTCAGGTTTTTATTGATACGATTGTTGTTTGTTCCATCACTGGAATCGCGCTCGTTATGGGAGATCTTTACGGAGGCGACCTGAATGGAGCTGCCTTAACAACGGCAACATTTGAAAAGTTTCTTGGCGTTCCTGGCGCACTCATTGTGACAATTGGACTTATTCTTTTTGCTTATTCCACTGTTCTTGGTTGGTCTTATTACGGAGAAAAATGCTTCTCGTATCTATTTGGAGACGCATCGATTAAATATTATCGATTTGTTTTCGTATTAGCCGTTTTTGTAGGAACAACTTTAAAACTGAATGTTGTTTGGCTACTTGCAGACATCTTCAATGGTTTAATGGCACTACCAAACTTAATTGGCCTACTCGGACTGTCAGGCGTTGTCGTTGCTGAAACAAAGCGCTTCCTAGACAAAGTCAAAGAAGAAAAACGTGAAGCACATTCTACAGGAGTATCAAATTAAAATGTGTGTAAAAAGGTGTCGGGACATTACCCGACACCTTTTCTTATGAGCTTTCTTCCATTTGAAATTGTTGTTGCGCGAGCTCCTTATAGAGATCGCTTTTCATAAACAATTCTTCATGTGTACCTTGTGCGGATACTCTCCCATTTTCCATAACCAAAATTTGATCTGCATGAACTACCGTTGAAAGACGATGAGCAATCACAATTGTCGTTCGATCTTTCATTAAATTGTTCAAAGCACGTTGCACTTGAACTTCTGAGGTACTATCAAGACTTGACGTCGCTTCATCTAACAAAAGAATCGTGGGATTTCGTACAATCGCGCGAGCAATCGCAATACGCTGTCGTTGACCACCTGAAAGCTTGATCCCTCTTTCTCCGATTTCAGTATCAAGCCCGTTAGGAAGATCCTTGATAAAAGGAAGGGCATATGCTTGACTAGCTGCAGCTTCAATAGCTTGAACCGAAACTTCTTCTTCTAAGCCATATACAATATTCTCTTTAATTGTCCCTGCAATCAACGGACTTTCTTGAGAAACATACCCTATTTGCTTTCGCCATGAAACAAGGGAAAAATCAGAGATGTCTTTCCCCCCAAGGGTGATTTCTCCTGCTTGCGCCTGATAAAAGCGTTCAATCAAGGAAAAAGTCGTTGTTTTCCCGCTACCGCTAGGGCCAACAATCGCTGTTACCTTACCAGGTGGAACGTCAAATGAAGCTTTTTTCAAAACCAATTCTTTCCCATATGAAAATTCAACATTCTTAAATGAAAGAACTTGTGCTGGGTTTTCCACTTCGTCACCATTTGAACGCTCTTCACTATCATGATCAAGTAAGAATTGAAGTCGTTCAGTTGCTCCCATTGCTTTTTGTATAGCTGTTAAAAAACGCGCCATGGAACTAAACGGGATAATAATCTGAAACAAGTATAAAAGGAAGGCAACGAGTTCTCCTGCCGTTAATTCACCAGTCGACACGCGTACGCCGCCATACCCCACAATAACGACCAGTACCCCCATCAATAACAAGGTCATGAGAGGCATGAGAAGCGCATAGATTTTCGCTTCCTTCATACTATAGCTAAAAACATTTTTTATCCCGTTCTTTCCATTCTCCTCTTCCACATTCTCAGCCATAGAGAATTTAACAAGACGAACTTCTGATAACACTTGAGTAATCGTAGCAGTAAATTTAGCCGTTTCTTCCTGCAAACCTTTTGATACTTTATACATTCGTTTTCCGATAAAGCGGATCCCAATCATCATAATTGGCACCACTGCAAGTAAGATCGCCGTTAATTTCCAATCTAAATAAAGCAATATTCCGATTGAACCGACAATGGAGAGGGTGCTCGTTAATAAACTAATCAAATGATTTGATACGAGGTCCTTTATAACTCCTGTATCATTGACAATCCGACTTGTCGTATCTCCCACACGATTATGGTCAAAGTACGGAATTTGAAGAGAAAGTACTTTCTTCATTAATCGCTCTCTTAAGCGGGCGACCACCGTTTCGCCTATATATAAAAGCAGATACATGGATAATCCTGAAAAAATCGCTTGAACGATAAACGCAGCAATTAATAACGTAATAACCCCTGATGAAAGTGTGCTACCCGAAAGCTGATCCACTAAGTTTTTCGTAAAAAATGGAACAATTAATCCAGCGATCGTTCCGATCATACTCATTGCAATTGCTACTGCTACAAGAGGTTTCGACGGGTTAGTATCTCGGATTAGCTTTGAAAGTCCACGCCAGTTCATCTTTTTCTCTTGTTCAACTACCTGTGCCATGTGATCCCCCCTTATTCTCTCTTTCTAGTATACCGTCTTCCTCTACAAAATCATGAATTTGGATTCGTATTTTAGATGAATCCTTTTTATTTGATGATAGAAGGGGCCCCAATAGAAAAAGGAAGGGCAAGTTGCCCTTCCTTTTTCGAGATCTACCATTAGAAACTTTCTTTTATAACGACGCGCTCAAGTGGGAAACGAGCTGTTCCATGTGCTTCAACAGCCGCTTTCCCCACAGAAATAAGCATTGTAGGAACATAGCGCGTAGGAATGTTGAACTCTTCAACAAGTGCTACCGGATTAAACCCACCCATTGCAACGGTGTCATAATCTTTTGCTTTTGCAGCAAGCATCAGCTGCATCGCTGCCAATGAACTATTTTTGATCGCTTCACTTAACGCAAAACCTTCACGTTCATATGCACCGTTAATTTGACCAACAAGCGTTTCCTTTACAGCATTATCCATAAAACCTAATTCGACAGCTTGTCCGTAAATTTCTTCTGCGTGTAGATTAGCTTCCATGTCACCAAGGATGACAATGGTAGCTGAGCTATCCACGATTTGTTGTTGGTTAAAGGCGATTGGAAGAAGCTTTTCTTTCTGCTCGTCACTTTCAATGACAAGAAACTTCCAATGCTGAAGATTCCATGAAGAAGGAGCTTCAATTGTAGCATTTAGAATTTCATTCATCTCATCTTCAGGAATTTTGACGCCTTTTTCAAACTTTCTAACAGAATGTCGGTCTTTCATCACGTCTAATACACTCTGATTTTCTTTTACACTTACTGACATTTCATTTCTCTCCTTTAATCCATTGAAATTCTCTCTATGTTAATCCTATCTTTTTTCATCTATTATACAGTAACACAAATAATTACAGTTAGAAAACAGAAATTTATTAGCAGTTGTGGCAGTATCTGCCCTTCTTGCCATTGTTTTTATTTACCCAGCTTTGAACCCCACTCTTCACCTGTTGTAAGAGTGAAGGTGCTTTTCGTTCTGGGAAATCAAGAGTTAGTTTAAGCTTAGACAATTCAGCAGTTAACTTGATTGCTAATTCTGGATAAGCTAGATAAAGTGCTCGGTAAGCCGTTTGGTCTAATTGAATGAGCTCAACATCAGTTACCGTTTTAGCATACAAATTTTGATGGACAAAAATCGAACGGTTTCCTAACACATCTTGGCCCGTAAGAACGGCAAGCGGTTCTTCCATATTATCAGCATGATAAACGGCGATGCTTCCACTTTTAATAATGTAAACGTCACGATTCGTATGCTCTGGTTTAATCAAAAATCTACCTTTGTTTCGCTTAATTAGCTGACCAGATCTTTCTAATCGATTCCAATCTTTGATATTAAACTTACTTTCGTTTCTTGCCACCAGACTAGTACTCATGTCTGCTCACCCCCAATAGGTTATTGAAATATTTTTTGTTACAGTTACAATATAAAACAAAAACAATCATTTATAATTGTTTTTGCTTCAGGCTT
The DNA here is from genome assembly GCF_028610625.1 of Guptibacillus spartinae. Taxonomy (GTDB): domain Bacteria; phylum Bacillota; class Bacilli; order Bacillales; family Guptibacillaceae; genus Guptibacillus; species Guptibacillus spartinae. Next base: position 411,741 of record NZ_JAQQWU010000003.1, on the reverse strand, counting down.
TGGATAATATCACGGATCGTATATTGTTTCAAGAATGCTGTTAAATGATTCTCAGCATCTGTAAAAATATCGCCAAGTACATTTGCTAAGTTCGCTCCAACAAGGCAATACTGATTTGAATCAGGACACCTTGGTTGAAGTGCGCCAATAGATGTTAGGTTATAGATCTTATCAAGCGTTACTTCTTCCACCTGGCAAGATAACGTAAAACCACCACCGGCCCCTTCTTTTGAAACGATATAACCGTTTTTCTTGAGTAAACTAAGAATTTTCCTCATACGAACGGGATGGACCGAAGCACTTCCGGCAAGATAATCACTTGTTGCCATCTGTCCTGGCTTAATCGCGAGTAAAGCCAGACTGTGTACGGCGAGAGTAAAATCACTATTCAATTGCAGCGCCTCCCAACACTTTCTTCCACTTCCATCCTATCGCATTTCTTTTATTGCTGGCAAGAAAATTTTAACAGGAAATGACTTCCTCCGACTCGTTACGAAGTTCATTTAGCTGTGCTGTCAGTTCCATGAACCACTCTTTGTCTTTTGTAATCAAGGCAACTTCAATAAGATTTAGCAAGAAGGATTCATCCTGTTCAAAATCAGGTTCTTCCAGCTGTGAAATACGATTCTGGAAAGTTTCAATTACTTTTCCAACAGTTTCAGGGTTATCACATTCTAGAACGAATACTTTAATGGTCCCAAGATAATTATTAACAGATTCTACGTAACCATGAATGAGTTCATCATGCACTGACTTTCCTTTTACCCATTCACCTTTTTGGTATTGTGTTTGTTGATGTAGTTGATTCATCATCATTTTACCTCCTTATTTGGAAGACTAGTTTGTGTTCCAACTGAGTCAAGGTATAGTGTAATTTTAATTATTACAGTTCATTTTGTCAAGAGACACTATCATTTAAATGGAATGCTTCTGCAAGTAATTGATATGACTTCAGTCGTGCTTGAAAATCATGTGTAATGGTGTTAATGATCACTTCATCCGTTTGGTATTGATCGGCTAATTCTTCTATTTGTTGTTTAACCTGAGTCGGATTACCTACGATCATTCTTTTTCTGTTTTCCCGAATCCGTTCTTTATCAAACACGGTATAAGGAAAGCGACGCGCTTCATCGGGGGAAGGAAACCCGTCTCCCGATTTTCCTTGTTCAATTAATAAGATTGATAAATCCAAACTTGAGGCTAGATATTCTGCTTCTTCTTCTGTTTCCCCGCAAATTACAAAGATTGCCACGTTTGTTTTAGGCGTTTCGTTAAATTCAGATGGTACAAAACGAGAGCGGTATTTGTCAACCACATTTGTTCCACCATAACCGTTAATGAAATGGGCAAATGTAAATCCAAGTCCACGTTGGGCCGCCATCATCCCACTTGCCCCACTTGAACCTAACAGCCACATTTCAGGTGTCGTACTGCCAAGTGGCGTTGCGCGTACGTTCATTCGATCAGGGTCTTCCCCTTTTAAATAAGCAGCCAATTCATTAACCTGCTCTAAATAACTGTCCATCCCCATACTGTTACCCCCAGCAAGTGCCTTTGTAACATTCGGCATTCCCCCAGGAGCACGTCCAAGACCAATATCAATTCGATTTGGATTTAATGTCTCAAGCATGCGGAAGTTTTCCGCAACCTTATAAGGACTATAATGAGGTAACAGTACCCCACCAGAACCGATCCGCATGCGCTCCGTATTTGCTGCAAGGTGAGAGATCAAGACTTCCGGACTAGATCCTGCAAGACTCTTCGTACTATGATGTTCCGATACCCAAAAACGGTGATACCCTAACTTTTCTGTTTCTTTCGCAAGTGTCGTTGTTTCTCTAAGTGCTTCAGTTGGCGTATTGCCTCTTGAAACAGGTGATTGATCAAGTACACTTAATTTCATATTTAGCCGCTCCTTTAATGTAAAAATAATCATTACAGTTGATCTTATCAAAAGAAAAGGGGTAGACCAATTATTTTGCTTGTCTGCTATTAGTTGTTACCCTTTTTGCAAACAAAAAAACGGACTGTCACGCCCAATTGGTTACGCCAGTCCGTTTCTTTGATCCCTATAAGCTGTATTTTAAGGTTGTTACAGAAAAACTACTCTTCTGCAACAACAAGCTTAACCTGATGTTTGTGAAGCATTGCTTGTATATTCTCCTCTGGAAGCTTGTCCGTGATAATCAAATCAATGTCTTCAAGTTGAGCAAATGTAAAAAATTCAGAACGATAAAACTTTGAATTATCAGCAAGTGCGATCACATATTGAGATTGTTCAATCATCTTTCTTTTCACCATGCCGTCTTCTTCATGAGCAATCGTTAATCCCTTATCTGATATGCCAATGACACCAATAAAAGCAATATCTGCATTATAAGAGCCTACTTTTTCGACGACTGCAGATCCATAAAGAAAGCGGTGGTCTTTCTCTAGTTTCCCGCCGAGAAGATGAATATCAAGCTGGTTTCCATTCGATAGAATGTCCGCTTGGTGAATGGAATTTGTAATTACAGTCGCTTGCTTTTCCATAAGAAATTCGGCACATGCTTGAACCGTCGTTGATGCATCAAGAATGACGACATCTCCTGGATTGATATAATTTGATGCCATTTTTCCGATTCGCTGTTTTTCTTCGGAAACGACTTTCAGCCGATCGTGATAAGACTGGATCTCATGACGTAATTCAGGAAGTACAGCGCCACCCCTTGTCCTCGTGACCGCTCCTTCTTCTTCAAGCTTTACTAAATCACGTCGAGCTGTATCCCTCGATACGTGAAATAATTCGCAAATGCGCTCTACTGAAATTCGTTCATTTTGTTTCAAATAATCTAGAATAGCAAGCATTCTTTCTTCTTGATACATCCTAGCACCTCATTTCCAACCACTTACATTATAAGTTTTTGTAAGTATGTAATCAATAGTAAATAAGTATTAATAATTATATTTAATCAAAGTTAAGTAATTGTAAGTGAATAGTTCTTATTTCCTTCCTTACTTATGCCTCCAAAAATCCTTTTGCGCTTCACATTGAAATGATGTATTATTTTAAATATTTACAAGATAACAGGAGGCAAATGATGAAGGAAAACTTAGAAAAAGGAATATTATTAATTTCCTGTCCTGATAAAGAAGGGATCGTGGCAGCAGTTTCAACTTTTTTATTTTCAAATGGGTCTAACATTATTCATTCTGATCAGCACTCGACGGATCCAGTTCAGGGCCATTTTTTTATGAGAATTGAATTTAGTCATCCTCACTTGAATGATCAACTAGCAGTGTTAAAAGAAGCTTTTGATGAAACTGCAAAACCATTTAAGATGGAATGGTCCATCACTGTTTCTTCCAAAAAACCTCGCCTCGCTATCTTTGCGACAAAAGAAGACCATTGTTTGCAGGAATTACTATGGAGATGGCAATTAGGAGAGCTACATGCAGACATTGCGATGGTCATTAGTAATCATCTCGATTTTAAAGAGCTAACTGAGAATGCTGGCATCCCTTTCTACCACGTACCAGTTACAAAAGAGTCTAAACCAGAGGCAACCACCGAGCATCTTCGCCTCCTTAAGGCGCACAGGGTGGCTACGATTATTCTCGCTAGGTATATGCAAATCATTCCTGAAGAGCTTATTCATCTTTATCACAACGAAATCATTAATATTCATCACTCTTTCCTACCAGCCTTTATTGGAGGCAACCCTTATCAACAGGCGTTTGATCGAGGTGTCAAGCTGATTGGAGCGACGGCGCATTATGTGAATGCCAAGCTCGATGAAGGACCAATTATTGAACAAGACATTACTCGGATCACTCATCGCTATAATGTGACGGACTTAAAAAGACATGGGAAAGATATTGAACGCATTGTGCTCTACCGGGCCGTGAAATGGCACCTTGAAAAACGTGTGATTGTTCACGGAAACAAAACAATCGTCTTTCAATAATCGTAATAAGAAAAAAAGCACCCCATTCGGGTGCTTTGCTTATTTTAGTAAGCCCATACTGCGCCAACGATAATCAATAGAATGAACAATACAACGATTAGCGCGAAGCCTTGACCATAACCGTAACTCATGCTTATCCCTCCCTTCATGCTACTATAAAAAGAAAGGTTTAGTAGCCATATCCGCCGTAACCGCCGTAGCCACCTTTTCCGTATCCACCACACTGACCGCCGTAATTAGCTCCGCCAACTGCAGCAGCTCCAACGATAATCAATAGAATGAACAATACAACGATTAACGCAAAGCCTTTACCGTAGCCTCCGCCACGTACATGCTCTTTTCCACCGCTCATATTAGAAAACCCCCTTTCCTGGAAGGTTACTAACACTATATGTTTTAAAGGAAAAGAAGGATTAGGCTAGTGTCCATAGTTCGTAGAAATATCATTCCAACTTCATTGTCACGGTTAAATGATGCCTGCTACAGCTAGTAAAACAATCACAAGAAGAATAAAAAGGATAAGAAATAAAATCAATTCATCCATTGAGATCCCCCCGAAATCGGTCGTTTATTAGTTTATGTAACATCGAGCACCCAGGTGAATGAAACGTCACTAACAAAAAAAGCCCCTTCGTATTGAAGAGGCTTTTGATTATTCCACTGTATTTCCTTTAGCTGGTATAGGCTGTTCGTTAAAAATACGCGCAAAATGAATTAAATTATAGGCCATCGTTTTCGCATGCCCTGTTGAAAAGTCATTCTTCTGTCCATTTGCTTCAATATAGGAATCACCTGGCCCAGCTTCTCCTACCCAATAAGTATCCACATTTGGTGGAACGGTAATGCCAATATGAGAAAATCCGTACAGGATCGAAGCTGCAGCATGCTTAGCGCCATCTTCATTACCTGTAATCACCACGCCGCCAACCTTATTATAGTAAAGGGACTGTCCTTGCTCGTTTGTTAAGCTACTTCCTCCATATAAACGTTCCATCGCAAGAGTTGCAATGCTACTTTTCTCACCAAGCCATAGGGGTGTACCTAACACCACGATATCAGCCGCTTTCACCTTTTCGAAAATAACTGGCCATTCGTCCCCTTGTCCTTCGTCTTCAGAAATACCATAAGCAATTTTATAATCCGCTAACCGAATACGTTCAGTTTCTATCCCTTCTTCTTGAAAAATGGCTTCTGCTTCTTTGTAAAGCGCATCTGTATTTGACGTCGTTTCACTCGTTTTGAGCGAGCAATTTAAAAACAATGCTTTCATTTATGAAGCTCCTCTCTAAACTTTGGTACTTCCTACCATCTTTTTACCTCTTTCTCCATCATTTAAACACCTCGTTATGCAGCTTAGCCTTTTAAATAAAAAAACACTTGAATCGCGATTCAAGTGTTTTCCTTCTTCCTTCCTTATTCCGTTATAAGCAGAAGTGGCGGTTCGTTAAGGAATTTCATCATGTTTTGTCCATCTTCTGATACTTTTGCCCACGCTGGAGACTGCATCGCATCTTCCAATTGCTCTTTTGATTCAAATGCAATCGTTGCTGTTAAGAAATATTTCTTATCGGTATTCATTGCTGCAGTAACATAATTGACTTCAGCTTGAGTAACATTTGGAACATCTTTAACAAGAGCCATATGATTCTTCTCATAATAACTCTTAAATTCTTCTACCTGTTTCGGTTCCTCATAAAGAACAACAATTTTAGCCATCATTCATCGCTCCAATTTGTTTTATTTCTTCTACAATAAGCGAAGTGGGACTACTTAGAAAGTAATATGCATTTTAGCTATGACCCTTTCCTTCTCTTTTCTTTTTATGATCTGCCCTTACTTTTCCTATAATAACGCCTACAGCAATAAGAACACTTGTCCAAATAAACCGCGTTTGATATTTATCCAAATTGGCAATGTCATGTCCAACGATCGTGTAGAGGAACGTCCCTGGAATTTGACCGAAAGCCGTTGCTATAAAAAAAGAATGAAACGAAATCTGACTAAGTCCTGCAAGAAAGCTAATAAAATCAAATGAAACAATGGGGATTAACCTTGCGACAAAAATTAAAAAGAAACCGTTTTTGCCGCTGTACCGATTTGCTTGATGGAGTAAGTGATTCTGTTTCGTCATTCTTTCAACAAACCCTGCACCAAAAAATCTAGCGAGCCAGAACATCACGATTGCCGCTGCCATTCCTCCAGTCCAGCTGATAACAAACCCAAATGGAATACCAAATGCAAGTCCATTTGCTGCTGTAATCACAAATGATGGAAGTGGCGCTAGTATTCCCTGAGCAATCATTAATGCGATGCTAATAATCGGGGCCGAGATGCCTAAAGATCGAAAGGTATCAGCAAGGACAGATAGTGATTCTAGCGAAAGGATCGAGCGCATTTTCACTAGCCAGGGTGGATTAATGAAAAAGATAAGAATGATGGCAATGATTACAGTTATTCCGACCCATAAGAATGGATTCACTGACTTTTTCATAATTCACTCCTTTTCTGAAAAAACTAAAGTATACCGATGCTCTGAATAGCGTGCAGACGTTAACAGCACATTCTTATTTTAAGTCCACAGTGCTTTGGAAATATTTTTGTTTTACCTTCCCCCAAAAGAGGAAAACTTCGATATAATAAGACAACTATTACATAGGAGGTGAACCCTTACAACTCTGTAAGGGCCTTATTGGAACTAATTAAAGTGATTGCTGTGATCTTGCTAATTGTATTAACTGCATTTTTCGTAGCTTCTGAATTTGCCATTGTTAAGATTAGGAGAACGCGAATTGATGCACTTGCTAGTGAAGGAAATAAGAAAGCAAAATCCGTTCAAAAAGTACTCGGTAACTTAGATGGGTATCTGTCAGCCTGTCAATTAGGTATTACAATTACTGCACTAGCGCTAGGTTGGCTAGGGGAAGAGACAGTGGAACTGCTCTTACATCCGTTATTTGAGCTCATGAATTTACCTGACTCCATTGCAACCCCTCTCACGATCGCACTTGCTTTTGCGATTATTACGTTTCTTCACGTTGTTCTTGGTGAGCTTGCTCCTAAAACATTTGCGATTCAAAAAGCTGAAAGCATTAGTCTACTCCTTGCTGGTCCACTGATCTGGTTTTACCGAATTATGTACCCGTTTATATGGGCATTAAATGGGTCAGCGCGAGGCGTTGTCAAATTATTTGGACTTAAGTCGGCAAATGAGCACGAACAAGCCCACTCTGAAGATGAGCTTCGTCTAATTTTATCAGAGAGCTACAAAAGTGGTGAAATCAATAAATCCGAAATGGAATTTGTGAATAACATCTTTGAATTTGATGAGCGTATGGCTCGAGAGATTATGATTCCAAGAACCGAAATGACCTGTCTCTTCTTAGATAATACAACGGAAGAAAATCTTGAAATCATGAAAAACGGCAAGTATACACGTTATCCTGTGGCAGATGGAGATAAGGATAAAATCATTGGTGTTGTGAACATCAAAGAAATTCTAACCCAGTATAAATGGGGTGAAGAACTCGTTCTTAGAGATTATATCCATCCCATCAATCATGTGATTGAGACGGCTCATATTAAAACACTGTTGGCGAAAATGCAAAAAAGCCATAATCACATCGCAATCGTGGTAGATGAGTATGGCGGAACAGCTGGCCTCGTGACTGTGGAAGATATTCTAGAAGAAATCGTTGGAGAAATACAAGATGAATTTGATTTCGATGAAAAGCTTCCAATTCGTGAAGAAGAAAATGGCCAAACCATAGTTGATGGAAAAGCGCTCATTAGCGATATTAATGATCTTCTCGGAACATCCATCGACCATACCGAAGTAGACACAATTGGCGGCTGGATTCTCACTCATGACATTGAACCTAAACAGGGCACATCATTTACAGTTGATCACTATCAGTTTACCGTTCGTGAAGTAGATGGACATCAGATTAAAGAGCTTGTCATTAAGCAAAACCAATAGAAAAAAGCTGTGGCATCCTATAAAACGATGCCACAGCTTTTTCAATTAAGATAAAAGATCAACCCAAATTTTAATGGATGTGCCAAGAATAAGGGCAGCCAGCACCCATTGAAGAATTTTCGTGTTAATTTTCTTACCAGCGTTCGCACCAAGAGGCGAAGCAATTAAGCTTGCCACAATCATGATTGCAGCTGGAAGCAAAAGAACTTGACCGGTTGCCAGCTTACCAACTGTTGAACCGATTGATGAAATAAACGTAATCGCAAGGGAAGATGCAATGGTCATTCTCGTTGGAATCTTCAACACGACGAGCATGATCGGTACGAGAAGAAATGCCCCCGCTGCACCAACAATCCCAGCCCCAATCCCAACAATAAAAGCAAGGGCTGCTGAAAGAAATTTATTGAATTTCACTTGATCAAGCGGAACATCATCAATGCCTTTCTTCGGTATAAACATCATAACAGCTGCAATCGCTGCAAGAAGTCCATAAACAACATTAATGCCCTGCTCCGACATCATTGTTGACCCATATCCACCGATGAAACTACCGATAAGAATGCTAACTCCCATGTAGAGGATCAATTGTTTATTGAGATAACCACCTTTACGGTAGGCCCAAACACCACCAATGGTTGCAAAGAAAACTTGCACCGCGCTTATCCCAGAAACTTCGTGGGCACTAAATGCAGCAAAGCCAAGTAGAGGTGGAATATAAAGCAACATGGGGTATTTAATAATGGAACCACCGATTCCAACCATCCCAGAAATAAAAGAACCAATAAATCCAATTGCAAAAATCGTGATAATAAAGCTGAAATCCATCCTATTCACTCCTTCCATTAAAAAAGAGGTACTGAATCAGTACCTCCTATCTCATTACTAAGCCTTCTTGATCCAGAAATAAAACACGCCATCTGTTTCTTCAGACTTCATCAATTCATGACCGCCAGACTTCGCCCAGGCAGCAAGGTCACTTTGTGCCCCTTTATCTGTTGCTTGCACCTCAAGTACCTCACCTGACTCCATATCCTTCATTGCTTTTTTCGTTTTTACGATTGGCATCGGGCATGCTAGCCCTTTTGTGTCTAATGTTTTTTGTGAATTCATTTGGTATTCCTCCTTATTAGTTAACCGCACAGCGGTTTGGTCCAATTTCCATTTCTCTTTTCGTTTCTTCATCAGGAGCTATTTTCCCCATGTTTGTTTCACGAATTTCTTGATAAGCATTTGGCTGTGGCGGAAGATTTTCTGTTACCATCTTTCTAAATTCTTCTTCTTTTTCTACATTTAGCCCATCATTCTTCTGGTAAAGATCATGCAGTTTTGCAGAGACGCGCCCTTTTTCATCTAGCTCAGCCATCTTTGAAAAGTGAGCTGGAAGAACAACTAGTTCTCCGGCCATTTCTTTATAACGGTCATAGAGTGTTGTACGAAGGTCTTGAACCCAATCCTCAGCCTTACCAGCTAAGTCCGGGCGCCCAATGGACTCTACAAACAGTATGTCACCTGTTAGAAGATAAGCATCATTGATCATGAGTGATGTACTTCCAATGGTGTGCCCTGGAGAGTAGATCGGTTCAATCGTAACCTCTCCAATTGTTACTGTGCTTCCTTCTTTCAATGCAGTATAGTCGAACGTGACTTCACCTGCATCTTCTTCAGGAAGGTAATACGTTCCATTCACACTGTCAGCTAACGCCTTACCGCCAGATATATGGTCAGCATGAAGATGCGTATCAAACGTTGCTTTCATTGTCAGACCTTTGTTTTCCGCAAACGTTGTGTAATTTTCTATCATCCGGTTCGCATCGACAACAGCTGCTTCACCATTTGATTCAATCAAATAGGAAAGGCACCCTTTGCCAAGGCGGACAAATTGATAAAGAGCTCCCCCAGGAAGGTCACCAACCTTAACTGGCTCGAGGTATTCACTCCATGCTTTCATGCCACCTGAAAGATAAGATACATTTTCTACTCCTGCTTCAACGAGTTCTTCCCCTACAAAAATGGAAGACCCCTCTTTCGCACATACAACAAGAATTTCTTTATCTTTAGGAAGCTTTGGCAGAATGTCTTCTACTCCATCGATTAAATCAAAGTATGGAACGTTCATTGACGTAACGGATGCCCCTTCGATTTTCCAATCACCGTATGCATCTTCATTTCTTACATCGAGAATAAAGAGCTCTTGCTGATTGATTATTTTTGTTGCAACTTCACTTGCTTGTTTTTGTTTCAAAGCCACTTTTATACCCCCATACGTATTATAGTTTCCAAAAAAATTATGTTGCGGGGAAAAACTCCCCGCCCATTAATGATTAAAGATCAGACGTTGTTGGACCGTCCCATTCAGACATTCCTGGCACAACATTAATAACATCGTAGCCACTCTCAGCTAGCTTTTGAGCCGCAAGATCACTTCTTGTACCTGTACGACAAACAACATAAATTTTCTTTTCTTTATCTAGCTCTGCCATGCGTGTATCCAAATCGCCTAGTGGCACTGAAATCGCATTTAGAAGGTGGCTAAATGCATATTCTGCTGGTTCTCTTACATCTACGATCGTGACTTCATCGTCGGATAGTTTAGCTGTAAGGTCTTCATTTGAAATGACATGAGGATGACTCTTCTCAAGAGTCGTTTCTCCATCTGACGCCTTACGAACATAATGCTTTAATACGTCTCCTTCTTCCACTGTACCAAGATAGTGATGCCCGACTTTATCGGCCCACGCTTTAAGGTCAGCTTTAGATCCTTTGTCTGTCGCTAGAATTTCTAGAACGACTCCAGAATCAAGGTCCTTCATCATTTTCTTTGTTTTGACAATGGGCATTGGGCACGCTAGCCCTTTCGCATCGAGTACGTGATCAGTTTGTATCATAAGTCTACCTCCTGTAGTAGTTATTCTGTTTCTCCAGTCCATGCAAGCATGCCGCCTGTCATATTTAGAACGGAATACCCGTTTGATTTTAAAACCATTGAAGCCATACTACTTCTGCCACCAGATTGGCAGACAATGATATGCTCTGTATTTTTATCAAGTTCATTCATTCTCGCCTGTAGTTCATTAACCGGAAGATTATAGGCACCAGGAATCTTTCCTTCGGCCACTTCTTCTGGTCCGCGAATATCGACAATACTAATCGATTTATTAGCTTTTACCATTTCATTTACTTCAGCTGGTGTGACATCTTTTACATAACCAGACATTAGATCTCCCCCTATTTCCACATATTCATTCCGCCGCGAACATTATAAACAGATGTGAATCCCTGTCTCTTCAATTCTCCGCAGGCTTTTGAACTTCTCATACCACTTTGACAGATCACAACAACTTCTTTATTCGGATCTAGCTCTTTTGATCGTTTGCTCAGTTGATTGAGTGGCATATTTTTAAATTGTTTTACTTTTTGTCCTTTGTATTCCCCAGGTGTACGCACATCGATAAATTGGACATTGCGGTCGTTAAACTTTGCTTTTGCCTGCTCAGAAGTGATCGTTGTTACACCTTTTCCTGCTCCTACCTTTTTATAAATAAACCATGCTGCTACCACAATGATAGCTATGATGATCAGTTCCATTACTATCACTCCTTAAATAAAGAGATTGACGTTACCATCTTCAGCATCACCGAGATAAGCAGCAACACCTGCATAATCGATTTCTTCTAACAGCTCATCTTTTTGTAGGCCTAGCAAATCCATTGTCATTGTACAAGCAACAAGCTTCACTTCCTGTTCTTGTGCAAGTTCAATAAGCTGTGGAAGTTCTGTTACATTATGCTTTTTAATAACGTTCTTAATCATTTTCTTACCCATTCCACCATAGTTCATTTTGGAAAGGCCCATTTTATCAGCGCCACGTGGCATCATTTTCCCAAACATTTTCTCTAGAAAACCTTTATTAACGTCTACTTGCTGATCTTTACGAAGAGCGTTTAAGCCCCAGAATGTATGGAAAATCGTTACCTCATGATCATAAGCGGCGGCACCATTAGCGATAATGTAAGCAGCCATTGCTTTATCGTAATCTCCACTAAATAAAACAATCGTTGTTTTTTTCTGTTCACTCATTTTATATCCTCCTCATATACACCACAGGGTATATATTGTGTTAAATTTTTTTGTTATCGACTTCTTACTAAAAGGTTAACAGCTTCTTTCACAACATCATCAGTCGATTCTCCTTGCTCAATCTGTTTGTGAAGACACTGTTCAAGATTCGAACTTACGATTAGTCCAATGGAACGATCAATGCCAGAACGCGTTGCGGAAAGTTGCGTGACAATTTCTTCGCAGCTCTTCTCTTGCTCCATCATCTGGATCACTCCGCGCAGTTGACCTTCAATACGCTTCAATCGATTCATAACGGCTTTATCGTATTTCATTGTGATACCCTCCTCACTATATACCCCTAAGGGTATAAAATCAAGTAAAAAAATTTATCGGTGAATCAATTTCGTTTGTGTTTTAAATACCTATAGGGGTATTATAACGTATCTATATAGAATGTCAACACCCTCTTAAGAAAGCCAATTGACTTGAATAATAAAGTAGGTGGCGATTAGACCAATCATTAACATGACAACGACAAGTAAAAACACCACGATCCATGAAGAGGAAGGCACCTCGAATTTTAAAATGCGTTTTTTCGTCCGATAGAACTGCACAGCTCCTCCAGCGATTGTCAACAAGCCAAATAATAACGATGAAAAACTAATGAAAACTGCCACCTGGTCATCTGCACGTTCTCCAGCGGCTCTTGTAAAATGTAAACTCGCTGTTAGAAAACCTATTCCTATAATCGCAATGGAAGTGCGAACCCAGGCTAGAAACGTTCGTTCATTTGCTAAAAGCTGCTGCACTCGTCCATCCGCTTTTTTGTTTTCCATGTTTCTTCACCTCACATGCTCTGAATTATATACCCCTCGCCGTATATTCGCAACCCTCGTTTACTATATTGTATCCCTGTAGAATGAAAAAAAGCAGAATCGCTTACGATTCTGCCTCCTCATCAAATATACGTACGAATTCACCATATCCTCTCTCTTCCATTTCATCTTTCGGTATAAATTTAAGAGCAGCAGAGTTTAGACAATAGCGAAGACCCGTAGGCTCAGGCCCATCTTCAAACACATGACCAAGATGGGAGTCTGCTCCTTTACTTCTTACTTCCGTTCGAACGGAAAACCAACTTTTGTCTTCTTTTTCTACAATGTTCTCTGGCACTAGTGGCTTAGTGAAACTTGGCCAACCAGTACCTGATTCGTATTTATCAATCGAGCTAAAAAGCGGCTCGCCTGAAACAATATCAACATAAATGCCTTCTTCTTTATTATCCCAGTATTCATTTTCAAACGCTTTTTCCGTATCGTCTTCCTGCGTGACGCTGTATTGAATTGGTGTGAGCATCTCTTTTAATTCTTGATCAGTATACGAAACGGACTTCGATTTAGGGATGTCTACTTCGCGATCATCTCCCCACGCTTTTTCAAGAAACTGATCACGACCAGAGTTTTCTCGGTAAAATTTATAGCGAAATTCATTTTCTTTATAATAATCTTGGTGATAATCCTCCGCTACGTAGAAGGTCGTTGCTTCTTCAATCGGAGTGACAATCTCTTTATCGAACCTTCCTGAATCCTCAATCTCCTGTTTCGACTGCATTGCAGCCGATTTTTGCTCTTCATTGTGATAAAAGATTCCCGATAAGTATTGATCGCCCCGATCGACAAACTGCCCTTCATCATCTGTCGGATCAATTTGTCTCCAAAAAACATCTAAAAGTGTCTCATAGCTAACAACAGAAGGATCATAGTATACTTGAACGGCTTCAACATGACCGGTCCCCCCTGAAGATACTTCTTTATAAGAAGGGTTCTCCGTTTCGCCTCCAATATAGCCAGAGACGGCTTCTCGTACGCCATCTAACTTTTCAAATGGTGGTTCCATACACCAGAAACAACCTCCAGCAAAAGTGGCTACCGCTTCATTGTCCTGAACCGCTTGAGCCGGTTCACTTCCATATGAACGTTTAAAGATCACATCATATAATTTCGGCAAAGTAAAAACCAAAACAGCGGCTATACCAGCCAATAGAATCCACCTTGTTATTTTCATCTGTTATTCCTCCTTTATTTCTAATGGAAGCATAAACCAGAATTCACTGCCTTCTCCTACAGAGCTTTCAACACCTAGCTTACCACCATGAAGCTCAATCAGCTGTCGCGATATCGCAAGACCTAAACCAGATCCTCCAAATTTCGTATTTCGAGATTTTTCCACCCTATAAAAGCGATCAAAGATCCGGTCTACTTCTGCTTCTGGGATGCCACTTCCTTGATCTTTAATGAAAAAGACAGCCTCAGTCTCTCTCTTTTTCAATGAAATCGTAATGGTGGAATGATCGGGAGAGAAAACAATGGCATTTTGAATCAAATTCGTTAATACGCGTTTAATCTGATCAGGCATCATCGGAATGACCCCCAACTTATCATCGATATGCACGGAAAGCTCAATATCCCTTTCTTGAATCCTACGATCAAACTGCTGTAACGTTTCAACAAGAATGACATCAGGATGAACCCACTCTGGATCGTAAACGGATGTTCCACTTTCAAGCTGGGATAAGGTTAAGAGTTCTTCAATTAAATGACTTAATCGCTCTGTCTCTCTTTCGATCGTCTCAAGATACAGCCTCTGCGTTTTCTCATCAGTGACAACCCCATCTTGTAAAGCTTCTGCGAAAGAACGAATTGATGAAACCGGTGTTCTAAGGTCATGCGAAACATTGGCGATTAATTCCGTTTTATATTCCTCAGAACGCTTCAATTCAGAAAACATTCGATTTAATTTTTCCGACATACTATTAAAATGTTGAGCCAGCTCTTGTATTTCTTGCGGACCTTTCTCCCTAATTGTTACATCAAAATTTCCGTCTGCAATGCGACTGGTCTCCTCCGTCATCTGGTTCACTGATTTTAGAATTTGAGAAGTGAAGAAAAAATGAGCCAACATGGAAAGAGAACCAGCTCCAACTGTAATAACGGTCAAAGTGAGAATGACCTCTGGTGACAAGACCATTCTGACATAACTGATTATGAGAAAGACTAAAATAATCGCAATCGATATCCCATTAGCAAGCATGAGCATCGTTCGAAGCTTCATGACGGTTCTCCCTCAAACTTATACCCGATCCCCCATACCGTCTTTATCCATTTCGGGGTAGCTGAATCCTTCTCTATTTTCTCTCGAAGTCTTCTAATGTGAACATTGATCGTATTGCCATCTCCATCGAATTCGTAGCCCCAAATCGCTTCAATTAATTGTGAACGGGGGAAAACACGAGTTGGATGGCTAGCTAGTAAATAAAGAAGATCAAATTCTTTAACGGTTAGATCAACTTCTTTATCAGCTACGGTCACCAATCGTTTCGATTCATCAATCATTAGCTCTCCAAAACTCATAATAGTTGATTGTACAGGTTGACGCTTCGTGCGTCGTAAAATATTTCGAACGCGTAAAACAAGTTCCCTTGGACTAAATGGCTTTGTTAAATAATCATCCGCCCCGATCGTTAACCCTAACAAACGATCCCGCTCCTGTCCTAACGCAGTTAACATCATAATGGGAACATCGTCCACTTCCCTTATCTCCTCGGCTGTTTCCATTCCATCTTTAACTGGCATCATCAGATCAAGAACAATTAGATCAGGTTGTTCTGTCTTCCATTTTGTTATTGCTTCTTCTCCATTACTAGCAGTTATAACGACATATCCATCACGTTCTAGATATCTTGAACTAACATCAAGAATCGCTTCTTCATCATCCACAAGTAGAATTTTTTCTGCCATAGAAAGTCACCTCTAGTGTGAAACAAATTGTTACCAGCTTATTTTTGTGGGTCGGTTCTATCTTAAAGAATAAAGATTAGTGTTTTCTAAAGAAAGTATTACGATTTCATTAATTCTTCTCTAGTGTAACTTATTTTAACAAGAGCGTAGAATTTTAATCGGTTTTTTAGATACTGGAAAACCTCCCGGGTGTGTCATCACTTTTCTGGTTAAATTTCCTCATAGGTGATAGGATATATAAATAGAAGGAAACAAAATTATGCGTAAGGAGTATATACGATGAAAAAATATAATATCCCTGTCGAAGCTGCCCTCGAAGTGATTGGAGGAAAGTGGAAGGTCGTCATACTCTGTCACTTGATTGAAGGTACGAAACGAACCGGTGGACTAAAGAAATTAATGCCTGGTATTACCCAAAAAATGCTGACACAGCAGCTACGTGAATTAGAAGATGATGGGGTAATATTAAGAAAAGTATATAACCAAATTCCACCTAAAGTGGAATATTCACTTACGGACTACGGATGGTCCTTAAAAGAGATTCTCGATTCGCTCTGCTCCTGGGGCGAGCAACACATTGAAAAAACGTATCCTTGTAAAGAAGATGTGCTTTTGCAACCTGAAGAACGAGATACGATGAAAGCCTAAAAAAATTGGCCTGCGCTTAACATGCGCAGGCCAATTTTTTATCTTTTTGCTGAAGTTAATTTATCTGGTGAAGGTAACCATCGATCAAATGCCAGCAGTTTCGAGAAAAACGGCATGGCGAAGATCGTAGAGACGAACAAGGTAAAGATTAAGATAAATGGTACGCCCCAAATCGTTGTAATTACATCTGAAGACTGCTGTTCAAGGAACCATTTAATCACGAAGCCGTGGAACAAATAAATCGCAAAGGTTCTTGAACCTAGTGGAGTAAATACCATTGGTCCTTCTGGAATCATCGCAAAGAATAAAAACATGACGATTGCTGTGCCAATGTAATACGTGAGGCGAATCAACAAGTCGGTATTTGATTCATACACATACGTACCGTAAAGTAGATCAGCTAGTCCTTCAATTTTGTATAAATAAAACAGTAGGAATAATCCGCCAAGAACGACAGGAGCAATCCATTTTATATAAGGGAATCGAATTGGCTTTTTTCTACACCCCATTACCATCCCAAGGACAAAGAAAGGTAAGAAAACAAAAAGTCGATCAAGTGATAAAAACCTTTCTACATCAAAGTATCCAACAGCAAGCCCAGCTCCAATACTTAAAGGAAGCAATATACTCGGCTTCATTTTTAGCAGGATCGGCGAGATCAATTTATACGCAGCGATACACAATAAAAACCACATCGCCCATCTTGGTGTTAGAAACTCAATTGCAAATGATTTTTGATAGAGGTTTGTATAATAAATCGAATAAACGACCTGGAAAATCACATAGGGCAATAAAAACGTCGTAAATATTTTCCAAAAATATTTTGTTCCCGATGCTCTTCTAGTGAAATAACCAGCTAAAAAAATAAATGCAGGCATATGAAAAATAAAAATCACGTGATACAGACTATACAGAAAGCGAGAATCATTAATAAATGGCGTGAGCAGATGACCGCCAACAACTAATAATATTAAGATAGCTTTACTATTATCGAAGTATGCAATACGTTCTGACACGAAAAACAACCTCCTCAAAAGATTGAAAGACGATATCGTCCTTCTCTATATACCCTCAAATTCATATTTTCATCCTTTATATTGGTAAGTTATTCGCAACTTGTCCTCTTAATTCTGTCAATCTCACTAAAAGAAAGAATATTCTAACGTTATTTCTTGGTAGAATCACAACTTTATTACCACCTAAAGCCGAGACTAATGACTTATTTTTGTTTGAAAACGTTTGAATTGATAGAAAAATATATTTTTTCTGAATAATCCTATTGTTTTTTTCTTCAGTGATGAGTAGAATGAATGTTATATTTTCACACATACAAAAGGAGGCGGGAGACATGATCACATTTGTCGGAGCGATTTGTTTATTAATTGTTGGGTATTACGTATATTCTAAGGTGGTTGAACGAATTTTCGGCATTGACGATGATCGTGAAACGCCTGCATATACAAAGCAAGATGGCATGGATTATATGCCGATGAGCTGGTGGAAAGGAAGCTTGATCCAACTGCTAAACATAGCAGGTCTTGGCCCAATCTTTGGTGCCGTGCTTGGTGCATTATACGGCCCTGTAGCGTTCATTTGGATTGTAGTAGGCTCCATTTTTGCAGGTGCTGTTCACGATTACTTCTCAGGTATGATGTCACTTAGACATAATGGGGAACAGTATCCTTCACTTGTCGGACGTTATCTCGGAAAAGGAGCTAAGGGAACAATCAACATCATTTCGATCGTGCTAATGATCCTAGTAGCTGCCGCGTTTACAGCAGGTCCTGCCCAGTTGATGGCACAAGTAACACCACTCAGTTTTACGATGAGCTTACTACTTATTTTTGCTTATTTTGTACTAGCAGCCATTCTACCAGTCAATAAAATCATCGGTCGAATTTATCCTATTTTTGGGGTTATTCTTATCATGATGGCTGTTTCCATTGCAATTGGATTATTCTTTATGGATAATCCTATCCCGAATTTGACGTTCTCAAACCTTCATCCGGATAATTTACCGTTATGGCCACTCTTAATGATTACCGTATCTTGCGGAGCCATTTCAGGTTTTCATTCAACACAAAGTCCGATCATTGCAAGAACAATGAAACGTGAGAGCGACGGAAAAAAAGTTTTTTACGGAGCTATGATTGCTGAAGGTGTCATTGCATTAATTTGGGCAGCAGCTGGTATGACATTCTTCGGAAGTACAGGTGGACTTCAAGGTGCCCTTGCTGCTGGAGGTCCGTCTGGTGTGGTAAACGAAATAAGTTCTTCACTACTAGGTACATTTGGAGGAGTCCTTGCCATTGTGGGTGTCATCATTCTTCCAATTACAACAGGCGATACATCCCTTCGCTCTTCTCGTATGATGCTAGCGGATTTATTTACTAAAAAAGGATCTTCAACAGCTGCTGATGGCAAAGGAAAGACGCTTCTTCTAACTGCGGCAGTTGCAACACCAACTTTTCTATTGACGCAAATTGACTATACGTTCCTATGGCGGTACGTTGGTTTTACAAATCAATTGGTAGCCACTGTCATGCTATGGACAGCAGCAATGTATCTTGTTAGAAAACAAAAATTCCATTGGATCTGTAGTCTGCCAGCTCTTTTCATGACTATGACCGTTTCAACGTATCTTTTCCTTGCACCAGAAGGTTTTCAACTTCCATACAACATTTCAATGGTCTTAGGTGGGGTCATTACCTGTGTAACTGCAGGATGGTTTGGTTATCAGCTATGGAAGGCTCGCAAAAGAAAGATGGTTCCGATCGAACAAGTCGCATAAGAAAAAGCAGCAATCCTTTTCAACTTAAAAGGATTGCTGCTTTTTTACTGCCTGATCACATATCGTTAATTTGCCCTTAATAGATTGACGTTCTTTTGGTTTAGGTACATGAGCAGGTTTGCCAATATGAAGCATACCTACAATAATATCATCACGTTGAAAGCCAAGCTCATCTCGAAATTCCGGATCAAAAATAAAGTCATTAGTTTTCCAAACGACTCCTAGTCCTTTCGACCAAGAAAGAAGCTGTATATTTTGAATGAAGGCACACGTTGCAGCAAAATCCTCATGATGCTCCTTTTCAGATGCCGGAGCTTTTATTGTCACAACAAGATGAATGGGTATATCACTAATGAACTGATTGATCTTTGTTTGTTTTTTCTTTGATTTTTCTTCGTCAGGTTCGGTGCGAGCCACACTTTTCTGAATTGACTCAATCAGCTGGCCTCTCCCCTCCCCTTTATATAACTTCACTTCCCATGGTTCTCGTAACTTGTGATTGGGCGCCCATTTCGCATCTTCAAGAATGTCTACGATTCGATGTAGTGGGATATCGTCGGGCTGAAATTTTCGAATTGTTCTTCTCGAAACAATGGTCTGTTGAATCGTCTTTATCATGATTAATCAAGCACCTTTCCTCAGAGAGCTTCACTAATTTCATCCTATTTCTATTTTATTGATAATGATTATCAATGTCAAACAAAAAAAGAGAAAGCCTTTGTTAGGCTTTCTTCCGTTGATAGTAAGTTGCTACAAGTTCATCCATGATTTTACTTGTTCTTAGGGCAGTATCACCTGTACTTGGGGACTGCCCTATGCCGTTAAGATCATTAACAATTGCTTGAATTAATGGCTGTTGCACATGCTTTGGATAGACCACTTCAATTTCTCGTTCACCCTGCTCATTACTTAAAATAATGGGACGTTCTTGTAAGGTTGAATAGATGATTGAACCTTCCTCCCCAACAATTTCATTTACATCTTCATTTTTATACGATTGAAAACACCATTGCCCGGTACCATGTACACCTGATTGGAAAACATACGTACCTGATACCATGTCTTCCGCTTCATAAAGATTACCTTGATTATGTGCAAAGCCTTTTGCTTGTTCAATAGGGCCAAATAGGTAATCTAGAAAATCGAGTGTATGGCTGGCTAGATCAAAAAAGTGACCACCGCCCGAGATTTCTGGCTTTACCCGCCACGGTAAATCCCCAGTTTTCTCTTGTATGGAAGCTTTTTTATGATGAACGGTTCTTACAAATCGAACATTTCCGATCGCGTTATTGTCTAACAACTCTTTTACCTGCAAAAGAGCTGGCATCGCTCGACGGTAAAAAGCGACGAACAAAGGAACATCATTCGCCTGGCATACTTCGATCATTTCCTGACATTCCTCTGTGTTTAATGCCATTGGTTTTTCCACATAAACTGGCTTCCCAGCTCTTGCAGCAAGAAGCGTGTATTCTTTATGACTTGATGGAGGTGTAGCAATATAGACAGCATCTACTTCTTCATCTTGAATTAACTCCTCTGCACTTATATACCACTTAGGAACGCCGTGTCTTTCTGCATAATCCCGTGCGAGTTCCGGGTCACGACGCATAACCGCAACAAGTTCCGAATGCTCAGCTTTTTGAAAGCCTGGTCCACTTTTTTTCTCGGTCACTTTTCCACAGCCGATGATTCCCCAGCGAATTGTCTTCATAAATGCCCCCTAGCTGAAAGTTGTTTTTCTTCCCTATCATGTTCCTTAAATTCATTTACTTCGTCTTTTATTCGCATCATTTTGGCATCAAGATAATGAATCATCTCTGCCGCTTCTTTTAATTCGTTACTTAATTTGTCAGGGATTTCGCCTTCAAACTTGTAATAAATTTTGTGCTCCAAACTTGCCCAAAAATCCATCGCAATCGTTCGCAGTTGAATTTCTACTCTTACCAGTTCCGGGCCTTTCGATAGGAAGACAGGAATTTCTACAATCAGGTGGAGGCTTTTGTAACCATTGGGCTTTGGATGTGTCACGTAATCTTTTACGTTAATGAGGCGGATGTCATCCTGACTTTCAATCATTTCATAGATGCGATAAATATCATTGGTAAAGGAGCATGTTACTCGAACTCCCGCAATATCGTTTATATGTTTCTTCACATTTTCAGTTGTGATTTCAAGTCCCTTCCGCTCAAGCTTTGCCATAATGCTTTCAGGAGATTTAATACGTGATTTCACATGTTCAATTGGATTGTGCTGATGAACAAATTGAAATTCATCATTTAAAATCGTTAATTTGGTGTTAATTTCATCGAGTGCAAATTTATAAATGAACAAAAAATTCTTCCATTCTTCAATTCGTGCTTGGAATTCCTTCTTCATGTTCAAATCATCCTTTCACAAGTTACCGTACCATATTTTTCGAAACGGTGTGGAAAGGATCTTTGACGAACTCGGAACAAATGCTGATGACGATATGTTAGAATAAAACGAAAGGAGGTAAAAAATGGATAAACCTAAATATCACTTTCGCATTCACTGCGTATCAGGATAATAAGGTAGCCTCTTCCTTCACCTTTGTCATACTTGGCTTTTTTTTCATTGTGTTCGCGATTTATGGCTTGATCCGAAATCACAAACGATCGCAAACGGAGGAAACTCATTAGACTATTGGGCACCAAGAACAGAAGCCGCTTTGAAAAAAGCTTCTGTTCCATTTTCCTTTCTATTTTTGAATGAGAAACCTGCATCTTTCTTATCCTATAAAGACAAGACCAAGCGAAATGGCCACACCACTTACAATTAATACGATGAAGCAATAACCCATAATGTCCTTTGCCTTCAATCCAGCTATAGCAAGAGCAGGTAAAGCCCAAAACGGTTGGATCATATTCGTCCACGCGTCTCCCCATGCGACTGCCATGGCGGTTTTGGGAATCGAAACCCCTAACTCCTTCGCTGCATCAAGCATAATTGGTGCCTGAACCGCCCATTGTCCTCCCCCAGATGGTACAAAGAAATTTACAATCCCAGCACTGATAAAAGCAAAGAACGGAAATGTAAACTCGTTTGAGATTGATACAAACCCCTGAGAAAGTTGGGCTGCCAGACCTGAAGCTACCATCATTCCCATAATACCTGCATAGAAAGGAAACTGAATGATGATCCCGCTGGCCCCTTTCACCGCATTACTAACCGCTTCAAGAAAATGACGTGGTGTTCCATGAAAAAGAATGCCTAGAAAAAGAAAACCAAAGTTTACGATATTTAAATTCAATTCAAATCCTGTGTTCACAAAATAATATACGAGGTAGGCTAGTCCCACGAGCGATATAATCATAGATACAATTTGGCTATTCTCAAGTCTTTCAGCTGGCGTTACTTCACCTTCAAGACTCGCTGCCTCTACATGATTTTCCTCAAGCAGCGTTCGATCAATATGTATACGCTCTTCTTCTGCAGGTGACATAAAGTAATTTATCAGAGGTAATAGAAGAAAGAGAGACGCCACAATCATCAAATTAAAGAGGGAAAATATCGTCTCATTCGTTGAAACGATGCCAATTAAATCCGCTGTGAAGTGCTCTGGAGTGGCAATGGTAAGGGGAATGGAACCTGCCAGTCCTCCATGCCATACCAGAAAACCACTATAAGCACTCGCAATCAACAAACGATAGTCGACCTTCTCTACCTGTCTTGCTAGTTCTTTTGCATAGAGAGCACCAATCACTAGGCCAAATCCCCAGTTAATCCAGCTAGCGATCAATGAAATGAGTGTGACGTATACGATCGCCTGTCCAGGTGTTTTCGCTCTTTTTGCAAGAAAACGAAGACCTTTTTTAAAAAGTGGGCTACTGGCTAGGACATAGCCTGTCACGAGAACAAGCACCATCTGCATGGAGAAAGCGAGTAAACTCCAAAATCCTTCGCCGAAGAATTGAACCATTTGAACCGGTGAACTACCAGTAAAAATCATCCCAAGTGCAAAGACAACGAATGTTAGGATAATCACAAATAAAAATGGATCTGGTAAATACCGTTGCATAATCCGATTTGATAATGAGATGGAAGCTTTAAGCATACGTTCAACTCCTTTATGTATTGGGTACTTAAACTTCATTCGGGAATGCTTCCATTGTTTCCTCCCTCGTAAAGAAAACGTTTTCAATCCTTCCTTCAAAAAAAAAAGCCGCAAACTAGCGACTTTTACTCTTCTCTCTCATTTAGAAAATCCAGGACCATATTTACATATGGCTGAGTGAAATAACGGTTATAATGAATCGATGAAAGACGTACAGGATCACCAAAGAAAAACCGTTCAAACTGTGTTTGACGAGATCCAAAAGCACTCATTCCAATATCCCAGGCCATTCGAAATAGTTGCACACGTTCCTTTGCATTTACATTTGCCCCTTGAAGATAATTCGCCAGGTCCTCTTGTATTTCAGAGTTAAAATCCTTTTCTGTTGGGATTGAAATTAACCCACTAGCACCAAGCATTTGAATGATTTCAATTAACCTTGGATAAGCGACAGAAAAATATTGTATTGCCGCTTTAAGTGGTTTACTATCAGGCACAAGGGTTCCAAATTGATTCACTTGGCTATTGACTTCTGACGCTACTAACAAAGCTTTCATAATTTCAAGCGTTGTGATAATCTCACTCATCTTCAACTTAATATGTTCATATTCTTGAATTTGTATGGCCTCACCCATTAATTCACACAAACCAAGAATATACTCTACTTTCACAACCTGCCTGCAAATAGCTTGAAATTGCAAAAACGTGTACATACCAGTCGCTTCTTCCATATCGCCAACAATTTGAACATTTTTATAAAGAAAAACGCACTCCCATGGGACAAGTACGTGATCAAAAACAACAATCGCATCACTTTCTTCAAATTGAGAAGCTAGTGGATGGTCAAAGCGCGAATCACGATAACAAAAGGATTCCCTACATAAAAATTTCAGTCCTTTTGTATTAGAAGGAATCATAAACCCAAATAAGTAGGAATCATCTAACGTGTATCCCCCTGCAGGTAAAACGAGCAGTTCATCTGTTAATCCACCTTGAGTAGCCAACAACCTGGCACCTTGAATCACAATTCCTTCCTTATTTTCTTCAATCACTTTGGCAGCTGTTACATTCGTATCATCAAAATACTGTCCAAGAGATCGATTGACCTGCGGATTAATAAATGTATGTGTAATCGAAAGATCTTCATCTCTTGCTTTTTCATATAACCGTTTTATATTATCTCCAAAAGCTTTCTGATCCTGGGCAAAATGTGGCGCTGCCATACCAAGCGTCATCAATAAGGTGTTCATATAATCTGGTGACCTTCCCATTAGGCCCGCACTTAACCTCGCCCACTCCTGGGTGGCTAAGCGCCTTTTTGTGAGATCTTCAACTGTTTTCGGTTGATGGTATGAAAATCCGTATCCGATTTTACGATCAGACGTTGAATATTGAAACAGCTTTTTGTTTTCAGGTTGGCTCTGGTAATCATATAGGGCCGCTTTGCTCTTAATTATGCCTTTAAAAGGTGTGAGTTCGGATAGTTTTCCTGTACACTTCCCTCCCTCAATCCACACTTCATTTTGGAGAGCATCTATACGTTCGATGTACTCTTTTCCATTAATCATGCCGTCTCCCCTTTTCCTAAAACTACTTATTACACTATGCAACTCGTGCATAAAAAGGTAGGGTTTCTGCCTTCTCAATGAAAGAATGTAATAAGAATGTGTTTTTTATCCCATACTTACTGTTAGGGGTTTTCAAGCGATGATTTTTGTGGAACAATGGACTCAGCCTTTTGAAAGGAGCATGTGAATTGCGTAAATTAACTTACTTACTCATAACAGGTTTATTAATCGTTGTATTAGCAGCCTGTGGAGGAAATGAAGAAAGCAGTAATAATGACAAGAAACAAGATGATACAAAGACAGAAGAAAAAGCCGGTGAGCAAAAGCAACCGGAAGTAGATAAAGTTGAGAAAGACAAAGTAGTTGCAACTGTTAATGGAAAAGAAATTAAAGGGGAAGATTTTAATGCCCTTTATAGTCAAAGCCAGATGCAATATGTGCAAATGGGCCAAGAAGTACCGAAAGATCAGCTAAAGCAAATGAAGAAACAAGTCGCTGAAAGCATGGTTGGTCAGGAGCTCATCCTTCAAGCTGCACAGGAAGAAGGTATTAAAGCTTCTGATGATAAGATCAATGAAGAACTTGAAAATGTAAAAAAAGGCTTTGAAGATGAGAAAAAATTTGAAGAAGCCCTTAAGAAAAGCGACATGACAATGGATGACCTCAAAAAAGAAATTGCGAAAAACATCCAGTATACGAAGTACATTGACCAAGAAATTAAAGTTGATGAAGTTAGTGAGAAAGAAATGAAAGAGTACTATGAAAAGGCAAAAGAACAGGGTAGTTCTGAAGAAATGCCGGCTTATGAAGATGTGAAACCTCAGATCAAGGAAGGTCTTGAAGGTGAACAGAAAAATAAGAAAACACAAGAATTAATCGACAAGCTTAAAAAAGATGCTGATGTGAAAATCAACATTTAAGTTCATTAACGAAAAGCCACTAGCAAAGTTACTCGCTGGTGGCTTTTTGCTTGTCATAAAGATGATCTTCCAGCTGATTTCGAATTTCAGCCGGAATTGGCATGCTTTTTTGTTGATCAAAATGGTAGTTCACATATGTAGCGCTTCCTCGGACGCATAGGTTCTCTTTTTGATGAATTTCCTCATATACTTCAAAGCTTGTTCGCCCAATTCTCTTAATCCAGGTGTAGACCGTTACCTGAGTGCCATAATAGATTTGAGAAACATATTCCGCATCCATTTTTAAAAGAACGCAGTGCCAATCATGAAAACGTAAATCTGGATTAAACATGCGAAAAATCGGATCACGGCCAGATTCAAACCATACGGGGATGACCGTATTATTAATGTGACCAGCTCCATCCGTTTCTGATACTCTTGGATCAATCACTTTCTGAAACATAGTGCACCTCCTGTTATTATACTAATTCGCTTTTGTTGGCACTCTTCCTTCGCACTTATCCGAAAGAAGCTTTTAGAAATGTGGCGCTTCATGACGAACGAATGTTCTTTCGCATTCTTTGTCATCACGTTATACTGGACTTAGGTAGACAGGCTAATTTAAAGGAGAGTGAAAAAAGATGAAGCACCACCCAATTCCCTATTTCACGTTTGAAGGCACAGCGCGGGAGGCATTGGAATATTACAAAGAAGTTTTTGATGGAGAAGTAACCGATGTTCAAACGTTTGGAGAAGCAAATTTTGAAACACCACCCGAAATGGACAATTACATCATGCATGCGCGCTTCAGAAAAGATGAGCTTTTTTTCATGGTTTCCGATGGTTTTATGAATACTTCTATCACTGTAGGTAATAATCTCTCTCTTGCCCTAGAACTGGATAGCGCTGAAGAAATCGAGTCGCTCTATGTGCGCTTGAAAGAAAAAGGCACCGTTTATATGGAACTTCAAGATACCTTCTGGGGAGCCACATTTGCGAAAGTAAAGGATGCCTATGGAGTGATTTGGGATCTTAATTTTGAGAAATCTGGGTCGTCTAACTAGTAATGGAGGTCCGCCACGCGTGTGGGGGGCTTTTTTTGTGGGTGTTTGGGGGGGTTTGGTGGAGGAAAACATGTTAATTCCGCGATTTTCTGGATAATTCCGCGAAAATCAATTTTTTTCCGCGAAAACACGTATTATTTCCGCGGAAATTCAATTAATTCCGCGAAACCTCAAAATCCAGCTTATATCGCCTTCCTTTTGTTGATCCAGTTGACTCTAAATTTAATGATCTTAATAATCTTGTAGCAGCATCCCCGGAATCCATCCTCAAAAACCGCCTCGCCTCCTGATTCGTAATCTCTTTAGACACAAGTAGCGCATAATCTTGTAGCGCCCTTAAGTGGGCATCACGTGAATAAGTGCCACATGTTTCGCAATACCACCTCCCGTGCAGTCTCAGCATAGCTAGACGATCACATGAAGGACACGCGACACCAATAAGCAAATCGCCCCTAGAAATTGAAAAGCGCTTCAGAACATCACGGTCAAGTGGCTCATGTAGCTTAACAAAAGTACGCCCGATTTTCCGGACTTCTTTCACCGTCAAACGCTCATCACTATACTGCTTGTCCAGTAACTTCACTTTTGTCGGCAAGTACTCGCTCCGGATGACTTTTGAAGAAATGAACTGAACCTTCTCTGTCGCTTTCAAAACCGCTCTTCGGTTAGCCACCACAATCAGCGTTTCAATCGGTACTTCTGGAATGTTTATTTTTTGAAGCAAAGCTCGGAGTTGGGAGCGCTGCCGCTCCACTTGAGTGAGGGGATTTGGAAAAGCCTCTTCTTTCGTGTCAGAAATACGAATGAGCTGATTGAAGGCTGGATCAAACATGAGAGTGCCTGAAATATTTTTCACTTCAAGAATGAGAAGATAGTGCTGTGTCACTACAAGCGTATCGATTTGAAAATAATGGACGCCGTCAAATAGACGCAGGTCATGATAGATCGAAAAGCGCTTATCATCTAAAAAACTTAACGGGAAATTTAGCGATTTCTCACCTGCTATTCCTGCTTGGTGCATTGCAATTTGCTCATTTATTTCCTCAATGCGTAGATGATTGGAAGGAAGCCGATTTAGTAAAAGGTTTAATTTGTGGAGATGTTGCGGGGGATCATGATCTTTTTTGATCAAAGAGAGACCTCTTCTCTGGATTTTATTTTCACACATACGAAGACATTCTCTGCCAATTCATGAAATCCTTTTCTTAGTAAAATCAAAAAGCCAGCTCCTTCACTTAGAAGGAAGCTGGCTTTCGCACTAACAGTTATTCAAGATCTAAATCCGTTACTGCGCCTTTAGCCGACGAAGATACGAGTCTTGCGTATTTACCGAGAATGCCTGTCTTATAGCGAAGCTCAGGACGTACCCATTCAGCACGGCGACGCTCCAATTCTTCGTCTGTAACGTCAAAATTGATTTGTTGCTTGTCACTATCAATCGTAATCGTGTCGCCTTCTTTCAAGAGGCCAATTGGTCCACCAACAAAGGCTTCTGGCGAAACGTGTCCGATCACAAATCCGTGCGAACCACCAGAGAAACGACCATCTGTCATAAGCGCTACTTTCCCGTTCAATCCTTTTCCAACGATCATGGAAGTAATGGAAAGCATCTCTGGCATACCCGGTCCGCCTTTTGGACCTACATTCCGGATGACAAGAACGTCTCCTTCTTTAATATCGTCCGCTTCAATCGCTGCCGTTGCTTCTGCTTCGTTATTATAAACGCGAGCAGGTCCTTCAAAATGACTGATTTTCTGACCAGACATTTTTGCAACTGAACCTTCAGGAGCTAGATTCCCTCGAAGAACAACAAGTGGGCCGCTTTCTTTAATAGGATTATTTAGAGAGCGAATGATTTCTTGTCCTTCTTTCAGAGAAGGTGCTTCAGCAAGGTTTTCTGCCACTGTTTTACCTGTTACTGTCAGGCAGTCGCCGTGAAGCAAACCATGCTCATGAAGAAGCTTCATAACGGCCGGTACGCCACCGATCTCGTATAGATCCTGCATCACATATTTTCCGCTTGGCTTCATATCCGCAATGTATGGAACACGTTCGCGAACGCGCTCGAAATCATCTAATGATAAATCCACTCCAGCTGAGTGAGCCATTGCTGTTAAATGCAAGAACGCATTTGTTGAACCACCGAGAGCCATGACAACCGTGATTGCATTCTCAAATGCTTCTTTTGTCATAATATCACGAGGGTAAATTTCTTTTTCAAGAAGAGAAACCACTAACTCGCCCGCTTGACGACATTCTGACTCTTTATAGTCATTGACAGCAGGCGTCGAGGAGGATCCAGGAATACTCATTCCGAGTGCTTCCACTGCAGAAGCCATTGTGTTTGCGGTATACATGCCACCACATGCTCCTGCGCCCGGACATGCAGAACATTCCACTTTGTGTAGCTCTTCATCATTAATTGTTCCCGCCTGGTATTGGCCAACTGCCTCAAATGAAGAAACAATGTCGATATCATTTCCATTCAGTTTACCTGGCTGGATCGTTCCTCCGTACACATAAACCGAAGGAATATTCATTCGACCAATTGCAATTAAGCATCCAGGCGTTGTTTTATCACAGCCCCCAATGGCGACAACACCATCAAGACGTTCCGCATTCGTAACCGTTTCAATTGAATCCGCAATGATCTCACGACTTGGCAAAGAGTAGAACATTCCCTCATGGCCCATTGCAATCCCATCAGAAACAGTAATCGTATTAAAAATCATTGGCGCGCCGCCATTATCCTTAGCCCCCGCTTTTGCTTCACGCGCAAGGCGATCAATATGTACATTGCACGGTGTAACTTCACTCCACGTACTTGCTACACCAATCATTGGTTTTTTAAAATCTTCATCTGTAAAACCGACTGCTCGAAGCATGGAGCGGTTAGGTACGCGGTTGACACCTTCACTGATTACTTTACTTCTGATTCGAAGATCTTTTTTACCTTCCATTCCAATCACCCTTCCAAATCACTTATAAAGTTAGACAATTTAATGAATTCAAAATTTATATTCTTTGATGATACTAGTTTTCGCACTTTAACGCAAACAATTATCTGAAATTAAATTGTAAACTTTTTGCGAACGTTCGGATTAATGGAATGATTGTGATCCACCATGGCTTTAAAACCATGAGAAGCCGCCCTCTCATGAGGACGGCTTCGGTTTTATTCATCATGCTTGGAAGCGTTTAAAGGGTACCAGGCTCAAATGTTTTACAATCGGTTTCTTCACTATTACTTGCTTTATTCCCCTGATGACTGACAACATAGATTTCGTCTGCTCCACAGTTTTTCCCATTACGATTGTGAACGCAGTTTGCGACTTCGCACAATACATCTAATGCCATTCCCTTCACCTCCTTAGCTATATGATGATCTTAACTAAGGAGGTTCATACTGACATTCATTAACAAGAAGTGGCTAGCGTGTATAGTATACATTAAGGAGAACAATAGAGTAGGCGGTAAAGCTATGGATAATGAAAATGAACAAGATCAGCTAAAGGCTGTCTTCGGATCATGGATTCAAGCTACTGGTACAGTTATTTCTGCTATTGGAATATCATCATTTCTTACAATTAGTACGGAAATATTAAACAGCTTAAATTTAATAGGAAATGTGCTTCAGGCAACGGGAAATGCCATTTTAGCTGATACAATTAGGGAGTTTTCTCTTGATAAAATAGGAAATGAAATACAAGCGATTGGAAACTCTACCGTTATTACTGGCATACTAATTGATTTTGATGTACAAACAAAAATTAAACTTGATATAGATGGTAACCTGCTTCAAGCTTTAGGAGGGGCTACTTCTCTAGCTCAAGCACTAGGATCCATCCCTAGTGCAGCTGTACTTTATAGTATATATGGAAATTCCCTGCAAGCTACAGGTAATTCCTTGCAAGCCTATGCTGGAGCTAAAGGATTAAGAAACGAAGATGGTGAAAATATCAATATCATCGGAAGCTGGATTCAAGCTACAGGAGCGGTCATTTCCGCCATTGGTCAAACAAAATACCCTTCAAATTAAAAACACGAAATGCTCAAAAAGCGTTTCGTGTTTTTAATTCTGTATTCCATCACAATTGATTAAGATCGCTTTTTCAATAATCTCAAGAATTCTTTCATAAATCCAGGTAAATCCGGCCATGCCTGTCCTGAGACGAGATTATCACGCGTATGGACTTTCTCATCAATATATGTAGCGCCACAAGCAGTGACATCTGGTTTACAAGCTGGATACGCCGTATACTCGCGATCCTTCATGATATCTGGAACGACATTCAGTACCTGAGCCGCATGACAAATGGCCCCTACTGGTTTATTTTCTTCAAAAAAATGTCTCACGATGTCTGGTACATTGTCGTCCATTCGAATGTATTCTGGGGCACGTCCGCCTGGAATGATTAATCCATCATACTCTGAGGGCTGAATGTCAGCAAACGAAGCATGTGATTCAATTCCATAGGCTTGTTTTTCAACAAACGTTTCCATTTCATCCGTAAAATCATGACATACCGTTTGGAGCTTTTTAACGGTTGGTGATGCAATCGTCACGTCAAACCCTTCCTCAAGACAACGGTAGTATGGGTAAAAAATTTCAAGAGCTTCAACAGCATCACCTGAAAGAATTAATACTTTTTTACTCAAAACAAGCACCTCCAACAAAAATTTGTTTACCTATACCAATACCCCACTTTTTTACATATGTAACGGATCTAACAAAATAGGGCAAGAATCCCCGTCAATGGTTGAATTCGCGTATGATTTGCGACTACAATAAACCATAATGCATTTCTCATTGTGATGGGAATAGAGACAGGAGCTTCTAAATGGACATTAAGCAACTAGCCTATTTCGTTGAAGTAGCGAAGCAAAAGAGCTTCACAAAAGCCTCACACTCACTCTACATCTCACAGCCAACCTTAAGTAAAATGGTCAAAAGCTTAGAAGCTGAGTTAGATGTCGAACTACTCGATCGCTCAGCACGATCAAGTGAGCTTACCGATGCAGGGAAAATCGTCTATTTGCAAGGTGAGAAAATCCTAAACATGGTTGACGACCTTTCTTCCCACTTATATGACATGATGAATTTAAAGAAAGGACACATTAAAATTGGCCTTCCCCCATTGATCGGAGCCCTCTACTTCCCTAAAATTTTGAAGGGGTTTCAAGAACTCAATCCTAATATCACGATTGAACTAATGGAGCACGGAGCTAACATTGCGCAACAAAAAATTCTTGACGGTGAACTGGATTTTGCAGTCGGACTCTTACCTGTCGATGAAACAAAGTTTGAAACGCTTCCCTTTAAAAAAGAAGAATTAATGCTTTTTGTGAACAGTTCACATCCATTCGCAGAAAAAAATGAAGTCTCAATTAGCGATTTACGAAATGAGCGGATCATTCTATTTAGTGAAGACTTCATGCTACACGATCAGATGATTGAACAATGTCGCCTGGCTGGTTTTGAACCTCATATCTCCTACGTTAGTTCTCAATGGGATTTTATTAGTGATATGGTCAGTCATAATCTAGGAATTACCTTTTTCCCTAAATCCATTCTTTCGAAAATTAACCAGACGAATGTCGTTTCCATTCCACTCGTTAACCCAGAAATCCCGTGGGACCTTGGCATTATCCTAAGAAAAGAAAAATACATTTCTTATGCATCACGTGCGTTTATTAACTACATTACCTCTTCAATCTCACATGATAAGTAAATAAGGAGTATCGAATTGATTCATAAAACAAGTCGTCCATTTGGGCGGCTTGTTTATTATCATTAAAAATCAGAAAATTAATAAAAAAAGCTTCCTTTATGTGAAAAAATCATGTAAGATCTATCTAAATGATATGTATCAAAAAGATATAGGGTGTGAAGAAGTGGAAAAGAAAATCCATACAAAATATGCCATTCTCGGGTTATTAACGATCGGCTGTCAAACGGGTTATTCTATGAAAAAAATGATGGATGAAAGTTTAAATCATTTCTGGAAAATTAGCTACGGGCAAATTTACCCGACACTAAAAAATCTACTCGATGAAGAACTCATTATGGTGCAAGAGCAGAGCGAGCCTGGAAAACCTGATAAAAAGGAATATCAATTAACTTCATTAGGGTGGCAGGCACTTCAAAATTGGATGGAAACGCCCATTCAGGAAATTGGTGTAGAAAAAAATGAGCTTTTGCTTAAACTTTTTTTCAGTCATCATCAAAGTAACAAAACGACCTTAAACCAATTGGATCATTATCAAAAAAAACTGCAGGAACGTTTAGATACGTATCACGCCATTGAAGAAATGATCCGTAGGACGTATGGGGAGCTGGAAGATGCAAAATTCTGGTTACTAACATTAGATTATGGGATACGGACGACGCAAGCAGCTTCTGAATGGACGCATGATGCCAAAAACTTACTTCAGGGAGGAAAGAGGAATGGCAAATCAAGTCTTTAGCGGGCGCTACACGGTAGATAAAGGGGAGGACATTGTGGTCTTTCTCATTGGTATGCGAATCAACCAATGGTGGGCTGTGCATAAGTGGCTTCCTGTTTTTCTTGCAATGCCTGGCATGATTCGTGAGCTTAGCCTCAACAAGCAGTTGGGTTGCCTGTCGATGGAAAATTTCTTCAGTTTCCGAACAACGCTACTTCTTCAATACTGGCGCTCATCTGAAGATCTTCGTCAATATGCCCATGGGCAAGTTCATTTAAAAGCATGGAAGAATTTTAATCAAAAAGTTGGCAACAACCACGCTGTCGGAATTTACCATGAAACATATATCCTTCCGAGCTCTCATTATGAAAGTCTTTATGGTAATATGCCTAGGTTTGGTTTAGGCAAAGCGCTTGGATCGATCAAAGTCACTCCACAAGCTGACTCTTTCAATAAACGTCTGAATAAAAAGGATACTGAGAAAGCAAAATAACGCTTAAAAAG
Organism: Guptibacillus spartinae; assembly: GCF_028610625.1. Taxonomy (GTDB): domain Bacteria; phylum Bacillota; class Bacilli; order Bacillales; family Guptibacillaceae; genus Guptibacillus; species Guptibacillus spartinae. The sequence goes on along the minus strand of NZ_JAQQWU010000003.1, from coordinate 377,966 downwards.
CCCAGATCGTCAATATAAGCGTCCTAGACTTCCTTCATGCTATGATTTTTTCCAAATAAAAAACCACCAAATATGTATTTGGTGGAGACGGTGGGAGTCGAACCCACGTCCAGAAGTATCGGCACTTAAGCTTCTACGAGTGTAGTCGTTATATTAGCGTTTCACTACAATTCAGCCCAACGACAGGCTTCCTTGTAGCTAGTCTGGTTAATCTCTTCCAACTTTCCTCAGACGGTGGATTGTTGGCGTATCCCACTTAAGTTGAGTCCCTTACCCTACCACATGGGCGATGGAGGGAGGAACCGCAAAACAGCTTACGCTGCTAGTGCGAAGTTGTTGTTTTCTTTGCCAGTTATAGGCATGGCGTTTTTAACGTAGCTCGCCAACTCGACTCGCGACTTAAGCTCGACCTACCCCTGTCGAATCCGTAACGTCCCCATATAAGAATGAGAACCGAAAACGGGTAAGCAGTTAAGCTTCATATGTTGTTTCGGTTACTTCAATTATAACATAAATCAGCTTCCATTCAAATGGAAACTATATCCGCTGACGTTCTTTCAACGCTTTGTCGACTTCACGCTTCATCGTCTTATCTTTAAGATCCTGGCGCTTATCGTACTTTTTCTTACCCTTCGCAAGACCAAGAAGTACTTTCGCATAACCATTCTTAATATAGACTTTTAATGGAATAACCGTGTAGCCTTGTTCTTTCGTTAGGCCAATGAGCTTATCAATCTCTTTCCGTTTCATCAATAGCTTACGAGTCCGGGTTGGATCGTGGTTAAAACGATTTCCCTGCTCATATTCATTGATGTGCATATTCAGAAGAAAGATTTCTCCCTTACGGATAATGGCGTGAGAGTCTTTCAGGTTTACGCGTCTTGCCCTGATGGATTTGATTTCAGTTCCTTGTAGTACCAGTCCTGCTTCATATGTCTCAATAACGGAATAATCGTGTCTTGCTTTCTTATTTTGTGCAATGAGTCCACCATCACCTTTTGGCATGACCGTCCCCCCTCTCAAACGTCGAACTCCAGTATATCAATTTGGTCAGAATAAGTCAAGATGACTTACTCTGACCGCCGTGATTAAAATTAAGCTAATTAAGCATTGTTATTGCGACGCTTTTTCTTTTTGTTTTTCTGTTTCTTTTTCGTTCCCTGTCCATCCTTTGGCGGAGAGAACTTACGCTTTTTCTTCCCAGCATCCGTTGTTTTATTTGAGGACTTTCCACGCTTCTTGCGCTTTCCGCCTTCAATCACTTTTGGACTTTCTCTACGACGACGCTCTTTGGGTGGCTTCATACCAACTATTTCGAAGTCAATTGCTCGCTCATCAATATTGACATTTAAGACGCGAATGGCAATTTCATCACCAATGCGATACACATTACCGGTACGTTCACCGATCATCGCATAAGCACCTTCGTCGTAGTGGTAGTAGTCATCAGTTAAGTAGCTAACGTGAACGAGACCTTCAATCGTGTTCGGCAATTCAACAAACAAACCGAAGTTCGTTACACCACTAATGACACCTTCGAACTCTTCCCCGATTTTATCTTTCATAAACTCAGCTTTTTTCAGATCATCGGTTTCACGTTCAGCGTCAACTGCTCGACGTTCCATTGCGGAAGCGTGCTGAGCGATTTCGCCAAGCGCTTCGCCCCACTTTGATGTTGTCTGGTTATCCACTTTTCTCTCAAATAGGTACGTACGGATTAAACGGTGTACGATTAAGTCAGGATAACGACGGATTGGTGATGTGAAATGCGTATAGAAATCTGTCGATAACCCAAAGTGACCAAGACTTTCAGGGAAGTATTTCGCCTGCTGCATCGAACGAAGCATCACTTTACTTATGACAGCTTCTTCTGGCTCTCCCTTTACTTCTTCAAGAAGCTTTTGCAGCGCACGTGGATGTACGGTATTCGCATTTCCCCTTACAACATATCCAAAGTTCGTAATGAATTCAAAAAACGTATTTAGCTTGTCTGCATCTGGATCTTCGTGAATTCGGTACATGAACGGAACTTCCATAAAGTGAAAATGTTGCGCTACGGTTTCGTTAGCAACGAGCATAAATTCTTCAATTAAGCGTTCAGCTACCGAGCGTTCTCGTTGAACAATCTCCTGAGGGGTACCTTCTTCATCAACGAGCACTTTCGCTTCTGCAAAATCAAAATCAATCGCACCTCGTTCAAAACGACCTTTTCTTAAAATTTCAGCTAGTTCTCCCATGCTATCGAAGAATGGAACGAGAGATTTGTACCGCTCTAACACGTCATCGTCTTCACGCTGTAGAATTTTACGCACATCGGTATACGTCATGCGTTCATTTGTACGGATCACACTTGGGAAAATCTCATGGTTCACTACTTCCCCCTGTGTTGTAATTTCCATCTCACAAGAAATCGTTAAGCGATCCACTTGAGGATTTAAACTACAAATTCCATTTGATAAGCGGTGTGGAATCATCGGAATTACGCGATCGACAAGATAAACGCTCGTACCGCGATCAAGGGCTTCCTGATCAATTGGAGAGTTTTCCGTCACATAATACGTTACGTCCGCGATGTGAACACCAAGCTTATAGTTACCGTTTGGAAGCTTTACAACGTTAACAGCGTCATCCAGATCCTTCGCATCTGCCCCATCGATCGTGACAATTGTTTCTTCCCGAAGGTCGCGTCTTCCTTCAATCTCTTTTTCATCAATTTGATCAGGTGTTTTATGAGCCTGCTCCATCGCAGCTTCAGGGAACTCACCCGGCAATTCATGTTTATAGATAATGGACAGAATATCTACGCCTGGATCGTTTTTATGCCCAAGAATTTCGGTAATGCGACCTTCCGCGCTCATACGTCCTTCAGGATACTTTGTGATCTCTACGACCACTTTATGACCGTCTACTGCACCGCCAGTAGCTCCTTTTGGAATAAAAATGTCGTGTGGAATTCGTTTATCATCTGCGATAACAAACCCAAAATGCTTGCTATCAGAATATGTACCAACTGTGCGTTTCACACCACGCTCGATGATACGTATCACGGTGCCCTCTGGACGAGTGCCAGAAGATTTCTGATGAAGTCTTACAATGACGCGGTCGCCGTTCATTGCTCCTTCTAAATCACCCTGGTTGATATAGACATCTTTCTCCCCAGTATCGCTATCAGCAATAAGGAAAGCAAACCCTTTTGCGTGGACCTGTAACTTTCCGCGAACAAGGTTCATTTTCTCAGGAATACCATAGCGATTGCTTCTTGTGCGAACGATTAATCCTTCATCTTCCATACTATTTAATGTTTTGACAAATTCTTTGAATTCGCTTGAATCTTTTACACCAAATACTTCTTCGAGCTCCTGAACGGTGAGCGGCTTATATGCTTCGTCCTTCATGAAGCTCAATATCTTCTGTTCATGTTCTTCTGCCATTGTCTTCCACCTTCTTTCTAGTAAAATATATCCATCGATTATTCAGACCAATCAAGCCCATCAAGAAATGCGTGGACGTCTTTATGGAGCTCTTCTTTCTCTTTTCCAAGCGTAATGGCATGTGTAGAATTCTCGTACCATTTCAAGCTCTTTTCATCTGATTCGACATGATCATGAATCACGTTAGCACTTTCTGTATTAATCATCTCATCATGTCTTGCCTGTACCACAAAAGTTGGCGCATAAATCATATCAATGTTATCACGTACATCATAGATTAAGTCACGAAGTTCTCCAAGCGTATTCATTGGCGTTTCTTTGAATGCTTCCATTTCCTCTTCAATTTGTTCAGAAGTTTTCCGTTCGAATTTCTTGTATTCTCTCGCATAGGAAAGGACGCCTTGATACATGGTTTCTTCGTCTTTCATATCCATCGGGGCACACATGGGCACGATTCCCTTTACAGGAACAGTATAACCGAGCTTTAAAGAAAATACGCCTCCAAGTGATAAGCCGACAACCGCAATTTCATCATGACCCATGCTTTTTAACTTTTCATAACCCTCAGTGACGTTTTTCCACCAATCTTGTGGACCCGTATGAACGAGCTCTTCTGGTGGAACGCCATGTCCTTCATACTGAGGTGCGTGACACGTATAGCCTCTTTCCTGCAAATAACGCCCCATCATTCGTACATCGGCTGAATTACCAGTAAAGCCATGTAACATTAGTACAGCGCGATTGCCTCCCTCGAATGTAAATGGCTTAGGTGCTACTACTTTCATGATGTGATCCTCCTCTAAATCGTCTACCTGTTAGTTTGACCTACAAAAAACGAAATATCCAGTCTCTTGAGGTCTTTAGTTGCATTTTACCTGTTTCAGTCGGAAGGCAAAAGGAATTCGTTTCATAACCTATTTCCCTCTTCCATTCGACAAAAAACTTCCTTTTCGCTTTCTCTTAGAATAACTTGGCTGGCCACCAACTACTAGCGAAAGCCTTAGTTTTCCTTATATTTTCGTCGCTTAAAAGGGAAACATTTTTAAAGTACAAAGAAAAAAGCAGCAAGTGACTCAACACCTGCTGCTTTCTCACTATCGTTACACAAGATAGGCAACGAGAATTGAAAGAACAAAGAACAATACGGCAAGTACTACCGTTACTCTATTTAAAACCGCTTCAAAACCGCGGGCCTTCTGCTTTCCGAATAGTTGCTCAGCTCCACCCGTAATCGCTCCTGATAATCCGGCGCTTTTACCTGACTGAAGCAAGACGACAGTAATAAGTAAGATTGAAACGATAACTAATGCAATTGTAGCTGCAAGATGCATGATTCCACCTCCCGGACTATAGCCTTTCCAATACTATAAATTTACCATAAATTTTTCAGTAAAAGCAATCTATTTCGTTAATACTCTACATTCTCAATACCTTCTTAACATTGTATTAACCCATGTGACTGATTTTCGCTTCAGAATGATCGCTTTCAGCGAGGCGGGCATGTGATCCTTTTCGGCGCACTAAGCCTGTGCCGGCTCTCTGTCCTAAATAAAAACCCCCGCGTTCCAAACGCGGGGGTTCTCATTACTTACTTCTTATCTAAGTTATAGAAGCTCTTACGGCCACCGTAGATTGCAAGGTGCTCAAGTTCATCTTCGATACGAAGAAGCTGGTTGTATTTAGCAACGCGGTCCGTACGAGACGGTGCGCCTGTTTTGATTTGTCCAGCGTTAGTCGCAACAGCGATGTCAGCGATTGTTGTATCTTCTGTTTCACCAGAACGGTGAGAGATAACAGCTGTGTAACCAGCGCGCTTCGCCATTTCAACAGCGTCGAACGTTTCGGTAAGTGTACCAATTTGGTTCACTTTGATTAGGATAGAGTTACCTACGCTACGCTCAATTCCTTCAGAAAGTTTGTTTGTGTTTGTAACGAATAGATCGTCACCAACAAGCTGAACTTTCTCACCAAGAGCTTGGGTAAGTTTCTCCCAGCCTTCCCAGTCGTTTTCGTCAAGACCATCTTCAATTGAGATGATTGGGTATTTTTCACATAGCTGGCTGTAGAATTCGATCATCTCTTCAGAAGTCTTCACTACGCCTTCACCAGCAAGGTTGTATTTACCGTCGCTGTAGATTTCAGAAGATGCTACGTCAAGAGCAAGCATAACTTCTTCGCCAGGCTTGTAGCCAGCTTTTTCGATTGCTTCGATGATTGTTTGGATTGCTTCTTCGTTTGAACCAAGGTTAGGAGCAAATCCACCTTCGTCACCTACAGAAGTGTTAAGACCTTTTTCTTTAAGAACACCTTTAAGGCTGTGGAAAATTTCAGCACCAGTACGAAGCGCTTCTTTGAAAGAAGGTGCGCCTACTGGCATAACCATAAATTCTTGAATATCTACGTTGTTATCTGCATGCTCTCCACCGTTAAGGATGTTCATCATTGGTGTTGGAAGAGTTTTTGCGTTGAAACCACCAAGGTATACGTAAAGTGGAAGCTCAAGCTCTTCAGCAGCAGCGCGTGCAACAGCCATGGATACACCAAGAATTGCGTTAGCGCCTAGCTTACCTTTGTTGTCTGTACCATCAAGGTCGATCATCATGTGGTCGATTCCAAGCTGGTCATAAACGCTCATACCTACTAGTTCTGGAGCAATTGTTTCGTTGATGTTAGCTACTGCTTTTTCTACGCCTTTACCAAGGTAGCGATCTTTGTCACCGTCACGAAGCTCAACTGCTTCGTATTCACCAGTGGATGCACCAGATGGTACCATTGCACGTGCTTTTACACCTGCATCTGTAAATACTTCTACTTCAACTGTTGGGTTGCCGCGGGAGTCAAGGACCTCGCGTGCATAAACGTCAGTAATGATTGGCATAACGTGTCATCTCCTTTAAATGTAAGTTATTTAATTAATGATTTTCCTGTCATTTCTTTCGGTTGCTTGCCGCCAAGCAAATCGAGAAGCGTTGGTGATAGGTCCGCAAGAATTCCATCTGTACGAAGCTCTACACCTTCCTTTGTAACGATAACAGGGACTGGGTTTGTCGTATGAGCCGTCATCGCATCGCCATCAAGCGTTGTGACTTCATCCGAATTCCCGTGGTCAGCGGTAATGATGGCATGTCCGCCTTTTTCGGTAATTTTATCAACGATTTTACCAAGACATTCGTCAACCGCCTCAATGGCTTTGACTGTTGGATCAAGCATTCCGGAATGCCCAACCATGTCAGGGTTTGCAAAGTTTAAGATAATCGCATCGTGCTTATCGGCATCGAGTTCTTTCAGCAACGCGTCCGTCACTTCATAAGCACTCATCTCCGGCTTCAAGTCATAGGTTGCAACCTTCGGAGAGTCGATAAGAATGCGTTCTTCTCCAGGAAACTCTTCTTCGCGTCCACCGCTAAAGAAGAATGTAACGTGTGGGTACTTCTCAGTCTCAGCAATACGTAGCTGCTTGTAATCCTGCTGAGCGAGTACTTCACCAAGCGTATTATCAAGATTTGCTGGTTTGAAGGCAACGTCGCCTCCAACTGTTTCACTAAAGCGAGTTAGTGAGACAAAGTGAAGATTTTTCGGGCGTTCTTCTCCACGATCGAAACCGCGGAAATCCTCATTTGTGAAGACTTGTGAAATCTGGATTGCTCGGTCAGGACGGAAGTTAAAGAAGATGACTGCATCTTCATCGTTTACCGTCGCAATCGGTGAACCGTCTTCTTCTGTCATAACAGATGGAAGAACGAACTCATCATAGATTTCGTTTTCGTAATTATCATCAATCATCTCATATGGGTCTTTGTAAGAAGGGCCTTCACCGTATGCCAGGGCACGGTAAGACTTCTCAACACGATCCCAACGCTTATCGCGGTCCATGGAGTAATAGCGGCCTGAGAGCGTCGCAAGACGACCAACTCCGACTTCTTCCATTTTATCCTCTAACTGCTGAATGTAGGTTTTCGCAGATTGTTGGCCAACATCGCGACCATCAAGGAAACCGTGAACGTATACGTCTTCCAATCCTTGCTTTGCAGCAAGTTCAAGAAGAGCGAAAAGATGTTTAATATGACTATGAATCCCACCATCAGAAAGAAGTCCAAACAAGTGTAGGCTTGTTCCTTTTTTCTTCACATGGTCAATCGCTTCTAAAAATGTTTCGTTCTCAAAGAAGTCACCTTCTTCGATTGCGAGATTAACTCTTGTTAAGCTTTGATACACGATGCGTCCTGCACCGATATTCAAGTGGCCCACTTCAGAGTTCCCCATTTGTCCCTCTGGAAGACCAACAGCTTTCCCGCACGCTTGTAGGGTTGCGTGAGGATATTGGTTCCAATAGCGGTCAAAATTTGGTTTGTTTGCATGTGCGACAGCATTTCCTTTTTCTTCATCTCGAAGGCCGAAACCATCTAAGATAATGAGAGCTTCTGGCTTTTTAGGCATTCTGACCAGCCTCCAAAAGCTGTAGGAAAGATTTTGCATCAAGGCTCGCGCCTCCGACTAGAGCACCATCTATGTCGGATTTACCCATTAGCTCGTCAATGTTACCAGGTTTCACACTGCCGCCATATTGGATACGGACCGCATTAGCTGTTTCGTCAGACGTTTCGTCTTTAAGGACGCCGCGGATAAATGCACATACATCATTAGCTTGATCGCTAGTGGCTGTTTTACCAGTTCCAATTGCCCAGATTGGCTCATATGCAATAACAGATTGAGCTACCTGTTCATTTGTTAAACCAGCAATTGCTTTTTGAACTTGTGCTTTTACAATATCTTCTGTAACGTCGCTCTCACGCTGTTCTAGCGTTTCACCGACACAGATGATTGGCGTTAGGTTATGTTTAAACGCAGCATGAGTTTTTTGATTCACGATTTCGTCCGTTTCACCAAATAGCTCACGACGTTCAGAGTGACCAAGAATCACATAGCCTACTCCAAGATCGTTAAGTGCTACAGGGCTAATTTCACCTGTAAACGCGCCGTTTTCTTCAAAGTGCATGTTTTGAGCACCTACTTGAAGTGCTGTTCCTTCTAGCTCATCCGTTAAATAATCAAGGAAAAGAGCAGGAGCACAGACAACGGAATCTACGCGATTGCCATCAGGAATAAGTCCTTTCACTTCGTCAACAAAGCTCTTTGTTTCCGTAAGTGTTTTGTTCATCTTCCAGTTACCTGCGATGATTGGTTTGCGCATGTTCACTCACCATCCCTTTATAAGATTAAAACATAAGTATTTTATTTGTCGTTAAGTGCAACAACACCAGGAAGTTCTTTTCCTTCCATGAACTCAAGAGAAGCGCCACCACCAGTAGAAATGTGGCTCATTTGATCAGCATAGTTGAATTTCTCAACGGCTGCTGCAGAGTCACCGCCACCGATAACGGAGTACGTGTCTTTTGCGTTCGCAAGTGCTTCAGCTACTGCTTTTGTTCCATTTGCATAAATATCAAGTTCGAATACACCCATTGGTCCGTTCCAGATAACGAGTTTCGAGTCAGCGATTACTTTGCTGTATGTTTCTCTTGTTTTTGGCCCGATATCGAGCGCTTCCCAGTCAGAAGGAATTTCTTCAATGGTTACAATTTTCGTGTTTGCATCATTTGAGAAATCGTCACCAATCACTACATCTTCTGGCATATAGAAATTAACGCCTTTTTCTTTTGCCTTATCCATGAATGATTTCGCTAGATCGATTTTGTCCTCTTCAAGAAGTGACAAACCAACTTCATGACCAAGCGCTTTTACGAATGTATAGGCAAGTCCACCACCAATGATCAAGTTATCTACTTTATCAAGTAGGTGATCAATCACACCGATTTTGTCCTTAACTTTTGCTCCACCGATGATGGCTGTAAATGGACGGGAAGGTTCTGTTAGAGCACTTCCAAGAACTTCAAGTTCTTTCTCCATAAGAAAACCAGCTACAGCAGGAATATGATGTGCAATGCCTTCTGTTGAAGCGTGAGCACGGTGTGCTGCGCCAAAAGCATCATTTACGTAAAGATCTGCCATTGCAGCAAATTTCTTCGCAAGTTCTTCATCATTCTTCTCTTCTCCAGCTTCAAAACGAACATTCTCAATAAGAAGAAGGTCGCCATCTTCGAGATCTGCAATCGCACGGTCTACTTCTTCACCATAGACTGCATCTGTTTTTGTTACGGTTTTGCCAATGAGGTCGCTCAAGCGGTCTGCAACCGGATCAAGACGGAGCTCATCAACAGCTTCACCTTTTGGACGACCAAGGTGACTTGCAAGAATAACTTTTGCTCCCTGATCAGACAAATGCTTGATCGTTGGGAGTGCTGCTTTAATGCGTGTTTCATCTGTTACCTTTCCATCTTCCATAGGTACATTGAAATCAACGCGGCAGAATACCTTTTTGCCTTTTAACTCAACGTCACGAATTGATTTTTTGTTCATCACGCATGTCCTCCTCTGCACAAAGTATTAAAAGGTTTCCCTTCTAACTAAAGCTATATTGTTTATCATAACAATGGAAAAGGAGGAAGGCCCAAGACTTCCTCCTCCTCTATTAACAATTCTTATTATAGCCCTTTTGCAGCGATGTAGTCGACTAGATCTACAACACGGTTAGAATAGCCCCACTCGTTGTCATACCAAGAGATAACTTTAACCATGTTTCCATCGATACCCATTGTAGAAAGACCATCTACGATTGAAGAGTTCGGGTTACCGTTGTAGTCTTTTGAAACTAGTGGCTCGTCGCTGTAACCAAGGTATCCTTTAAGATCGCCTTCAGCAGCTTCTTTAAGAGCAGCGTTTACTTCGTCAACTGAAACATCTTGATCAAGTTCAGCTACAAGGTCAACGATTGATACGTTCGGTGTAGGTACACGCATAGCCATACCATTCAACTTACCATCAAGCTCTGGAAGTACAAGAGATACTGCTTTAGCAGCGCCTGTAGATGTTGGGATGATATTTTCAGCAGCCGCACGAGCACGACGGTAGTCTTTATGTGGAAGATCAAGAATTTGCTGATCGTTTGTATAAGAGTGAGTTGTTGTCATTAGACCGCGCTTAATACCGAACTTATCGTTCAATACTTTTGCAACTGGTGCAAGACAGTTAGTTGTACAAGATGCGTTTGAGATAACGTGGTGGCTAGCTGCATCGTACTTGTCTTCGTTAACACCTAGAACAACTGTGATATCTTCATCTTTAGCTGGTGCGGAGATGACAACTTTCTTAGCTCCTGCTTCAAGGTGCTTCGCAGCATCGTCACGGTTTGTGAAACGGCCAGTGGATTCGATTACCACTTCAACACCAAGATCTCCCCATCCAAGTTGTGCTGGGTCGCGCTCAGAAAGAACTTTGATTTCAGTTCCGTTAACTACAAGGTTCTCGCCGTTAACTTCAACTTCAACATTAAGTTCTCCATGTACGGAATCGTATTTAAGAAGATGTGCAAGCATGTTTGCATCTGTAAGATCGTTTACAGCTACAACATCAACACCAGGGTTGTTTAATGCTGCACGGAATACGTTACGTCCAATACGTCCAAAACCGTTAATACCTACTTTTGTTGCCATTGTGTAGTTCCTCCTTGAATTTCCTCGTTTCCCGAGGTGTGTTTTATTTAATAAAGGGAATCTCCCTCTAATAACGCTTTAGCGGCGCCTTCATCAGTAACAAGGATACTTTGAATCCCTGTCCTAAGATAGGCTTCGATGGCTTTTGCTTTCGAACGGCCGCCGGCTACCGCAATAACTAATTCACTACGTTCTAAATCTTCAAGCTGCAGTCCGATTGTCTTCACTTTGTGAACGACTTCTCCTGACTGATTGAAGTAATAGCCAAACGCTTCAGCAACAGCATGCTCTCGCTCGATCTTTTCAACAACATCAAACGTAGACTTACGCCTCTGTGCCATCGTTCTAGCTTCCCCAATCCCATGAACCACAATACCGGCTGACTTAATTATCTCAAGGATATCTTTCACGCCTGGTTCTTCTATGAGAGATTGGTATGCTTCTTCACTTAGCTGATCTGGAACATGTAGCAAACGATAGTCGGTGTGGGCTTTTCTAGCCATTTTCGCACAAATTGTGTTCGCCTGATTTTCAACCTGTTCCCCCAGGCCTCCTCGGGCCGGAACAAACAGCGTACCTTCCATATCTGAAGAAGGAATCATCATATCGGCTACACCTGCGAGTGTGGTACCGCCTGTCACAGCAATCACTCTATCTTTTAGCTGAAACTTTTTCAAGCGTCCCACAGCAGCTCTGCCCATTTCTTTCTTTACCCAGGGAATTCCATCACTATCACCAGGGACAATAAATACTTCCGGTATGCCAAGCTTATCTTTCAAACGTTTTTCGAGGTTATCGAGACCGGATACTTCATTCATAACCGGTTCAAGTTCTAATAGAAGCTGTTCACCTTCTTCTGTCAGGTGCATACCTTGTACAGACATATGTAGTAGCCCCTGATCTTTCAAGAACGTTACTTCACTTCGAAGAACCCGCTCCGTTATATCCAGACTGTTCGCAAGACTTCGGCGGCCAATAGGCTGCATTAGTCTTAGTTGTCTCAATACCCGATAGCGCTTATTCATAACTTCTAGCATGTCCGGCAATAATTTTTGTTGAAGTGATAATAATGAGCGCATAGTTCGTCTCCCCTGTCATTCTTTTTTCTCCTAAGACGTATTATGTCCCGCTTAGACATTTTCAGTCCCACCTGGATCAAAAAGAACTTCTTACAATTTTCATTGTAGCAGTTGCCAAAAGCATGGGCAACTATGTTATACTGAAAATTTTAAAGTAAGCGTTTTCTTAGAGATATTTTTGAAATTCGGCCATAATCCACGATATCCCCATCGATTTCAACCACCGGAATCATTAGCATAAACTTCTCCAACAGTTCCTCATCGGTATAAATATCAATCGTCTGGAATGAGAACGCTATTTCATTTTGAAGTTCAGCGAGAAGGTGAGCCGCCTCGTCACAAAGTGGACATGTCGCTTTCGAATATAAAATAACCGATTTACTCATGTGTTAAACCTCCCCTTACAATTTCCTAGTTTACTGAACAAGGTATTCTAATGCAAAAAAAGAGCCGCCAACCCGGCAGCTATTACGTAAATCGCTTTCGCTTTGATGAACTTAAGATCTTTAATTCATCTCGATACTTCGCAATTGTTCGTCTTGATACATCAATTCCCCGCTGAATGTGAAGAGCTTCTACAATTTTTTGATCAGATAACGGCTTAAGTTTATTTTCATTCTCAACAAGTTCTTTGATAAAGAGCTTCACGCTAGAGGAAGAAGCTCCTTCTCCAGATTCACTCGTTAGCTTTGAAGTGAACAAATTTTTTAATGGGAACAAACCATGTGGCGTCTGAACATATTTACTTTTTATGGCCCGACTAACTGTTGACTCATGAACATGAGCTTCATTTGCCACTTCTTTAAGTGTAATTGGTACAAGGTCGCTCATGCCATTTCTTAAAAAACCCTGTTGATGGACAATCACTACGCCCATAATCGCCCTTAACGTTTGTTTCCTCTGCTCAATACTTTTCATTAACCAGCTCACTTGCTGGTATTTGCTTTTTAAGTATTCGGCCGCCTCGTTATTTTTAAACGATCGATACGAGTTACTCACTTTCATGGCCGGTAAATCATCGTCAAGTAACGAAACGGTAAACCGACCATTTTTCTCACTAATCATCACATCGGGGACGATGTAAGTAGGTTTTTCAACAACCCATTTTGATCCTGGTCGCGGATCAAGGTCTGCTATTAAATCTGCTGCCTGCTGAATTTGTTCAACTGATACATTATATTGTTTTGAAAGCAGACGATATTTCTTTTCTGCTAGCGCTTTCAAATTTTGCGATACAAGATCTCGAGCAAGTTCAAAAACAGCACCTTGCTCATTTATTTGTAAGGATAGACATTCTGACAACGAGCGAGCCCCTATACCAGGAGGATCAAGTAACTGCACTTGTCGGATTGCCTCTGTTAACTCAAATTGGTCAACACCTAAATAAGCCATTACTTCTGACTCATTGATTCGTAAATAGCCACTTTCATCAATGTTATCGATTAAGTAATCGACAATACCGGTGATTTTTTTGGAGAGGCTTATACACCTCATCTGCTCGTGCAATTCATCGTGCAGACTTTTCTTTGTTTCCGCATATTCGATCGGATCTTGTCTCGTTCCACTATCGTAAGAGCGCTTAGAAGATCGAATGCCTCCGTCCCAAGATGGTGACTGTAATTCAATGAGTGGATTTTCAAGAGCCTGCTCTTTCACGTACTCCAGTAATTCAGCTGTAGAATATTGAAGTATGGAAATCGCTTGATGCAACTGGGTTGTCATGACTAGTTTCGTTGTCTGCTTTTGTATCAATCCTAATTCCATCGTAATCCCTCCACCTTCATCATACTATATCGTTTCATCTTATGGTATGAAAAGATGAAAATGAGCAGAATTTTCTGTTTTTTTAAGACGGCACTTGACACCATTTTTATGAAAATTGATGAATTAGCCCATCCTTCTGTCAAATTTCAACATAAACTGTTACATAGAGAGAAAAGGAGGCAAATACCATGGATTTAACAGTATATGGAATTGCTTTGCTTCCAGTCATCATTGGAGTAGTACACCTCTTCAAGGTGTTTGGTTTTCCGGTAAGGTACTTACCCATCCTCTCCATTTTCATTGGGATTGTGATGAGTCATATTTACGTCGAACCGGAAGATTTTAAGAAAGCCTTCTTTATCGGATTATGGCTTGGACTATGCGCTACTGGAATGCACTCAGGCTTCAAACACACGATGAGTGGAGCAGGCAGCAAGAGACGTGATGATGATCAAGATTGTTAGAAGGCACGACTGATAGCAAAAAGAGTGGACAAGTTCTACTCTTTTTTATTTGTGTCTAAATGAAAGTAACCAAAACAAAAAAGGAACACGATTAGCTCCTATACATCATTTCTACTTCCCGTCGCCACCTTTATCGTTTTCAAAAGGGCCGTCCATCATAATAGATAGAAAAAAACAGCAAAAATCCCCCTCGCATAAGCGAAAGGGATTGGAATGATGTATTTGGTGCGCCCGGAGGGATTCGAACCCCCGACTGACGCGGTACCGGAAACCACCGCTCTATCCAACTGAGCTACGGGCGCGCTTTATTAGCGCAAACATTATTATACGGGATCCCCCCTTTTTTTGCAAGGTCATTTTCTCCTGAAACGACTAGCTTTTCTTCGATTCGATTGTTGCTTTTTTCAAAGTCCTTGACGTCTCAATCGTCTCATAGTAAAGTGAATCCAAACATACGTTCTGTTAGGCAGGTGGCGATTGTGTTCCAATTAAGTAAAGAAGAAACGAAAGCATTAAGACATTATCTCTTACTTCCTTACGTAAAAAGAGTGCTGGAGATGGATACAACATGGGTAAAACAATCTAGAATGAAGCTTCCTCGCCCTTATATGGAACTGATTCGCTCATCTATAACGCTAGCCTCAACTGATTTAAAATGGGCCAAAGCTTTGCTTCACGAAAAAGGAATTCGTGTCTATATTGAAGAAACAAAAGAAGATGTGATAATTTGTAAAGTCTTCTGTCGAGGGTACAATCAAACCTATCGTTATTCTTCAATTCAAATACGAAATCAGGTAGAGAGACGAATTTTAGCCTATTTCTTAGCAGATGACCGACTCAAAAAAAGGAGCACCCGATCTGTTTAAAATAAGGAAAGGCGGGGAAAATGGATGTAGGTAGAGGAGGAGCAAATACCACCTTCTTCATCTTTTCGAAAATCAAACAGCACTTTATTTGACCTATATTGACCTTTTAGGTATGATGAACGTACAGCAACTACATATTCCATTATTATAAGGGAGGAATTTTAAATGGTTTTAATTCCAACGGTAATTGAACAAACAAACCGCGGTGAAAGAGCGTACGATATTTATTCTCGTCTTCTTAAAGACCGTATTATCATGCTAGGAACAGCAATTGACGACAACGTTTCAAATGCAGTCGTTGCTCAGCTTCTTTTCCTTGCTGCAGAAGATCCTGATAAAGATATTTCACTTTACATTAATAGCCCTGGTGGTTCAATTACAGCAGGTATGGCGATTTACGATACAATGCAGTTCATTAAGCCAAAAGTATCCACAATCTGCATCGGTATGGCAGCTTCAATGGGTGCCTTCCTTCTCGCAGCAGGTGAGCCAGGGAAGCGTTATGCGCTACCAAACAGTGAAGTTATGATTCACCAACCGCTTGGTGGTACACAAGGTCAAGCTTCTGACATTGAAATTCATGCGAAACGCATTATCCAAATGCGCGAAAAGCTGAACAAAATTCTTTCTGAACGCACAGGTCAACCACTCGAAACAATTGATCGCGACACAGATCGTGACCGTTTCATGGAAGCAACAGAAGCGAAAGAGTACGGCTTAATTGACGAAGTTATGGAAAAGAAAGCATAGCTTAAAAAAAACCTTTCCTGAGGTAATCAGGAAAGGTTTTTTTGCATTTAATCTAGGTGACTACATAAAAAACACGAAGGTCAGCCGCACAGAATAAGCGGTTGACCTTCGTTTTTCTAATCTTTTTGTACAAAATCAATGAGTGAAGAGATGGCATCCTCTTCGTCATTACCATCAACAGTTAAAATAACGGAAGCTCCTGTTCCAACCGCAAGGCTCATTATCCCCATGATACTCTTGGCATTTACTTTCTTACCATCTTTTTCAAGAAAAATATCAGAATTAAATCGGTTGGCTTCCTGCACGAAAAGAGCAGCAGGTCGAGCTTGTAATCCTGTTTCTAATGTTACCACAACTTCTTTTTGAACCACTTGTTCATTCCTCCCTTATTAATAACTGCTGATACGAAAAACGGATCGAGGACTTTTGTTTAGCTCGTGCTAAAAATAGGTGTCAGCAGATACTCGTTTTCTTACCCCAATCTAAAGTAAGCGCTATCTCAGACTGTGAAAAATTTAGAAAAACATCATTCCCAGAAAGGGAATGAAAGTTTTTCTTTGATTTTAGGAAAAAACCTATGAAATTGGTTTACCATCACGGAGTTTGTCAGCTATTTGGTCAATTTTTCTTAATCTATGATTGATACCAGATTTACTAATCGCCCCACCTGTAACCATCTCACCAAGTTCTTTTAACGTCACATCCTGGTGCTTCACTCGAAGTTCTGCAATCTCCCTTAATTTATCAGGAAGAATTTCAAGGCCCACTTCTTTTTGAATGAAACGGATATTCTCGACCTGGCGAAAAGCGGCGCCAACCGTCTTATTCAGGTTGGCTGTTTCACAGTTCACAATTCGATTAACTGAATTTCGCATATCTTTCATGATGCGAACATCTTCAAAATAAAGCAGTGCCTGATGGGCCCCGACTACACTTAAAAATTCCGTAATCTTTTCGCCTTCTTTAATATAAACAATGTACCCTTTCTTTCGCTCAAGCATCTTCGCATTTAATCCAAATTCATTCATCAAGTTACAGAGTGACTCTGTATGCTCTTCATACATGGAAAAGATCTCAAGATGATAGGAAGTTTCAGGATGATTAATGGAACCACCTGCAAGAAATGCTCCTCTAAGATAAGAGCGTTTGCAACAGGCCTTTTTTGTAAAATCGTTGGAAATCGTTCTCGTAAACGTAAATGCATTATCCATGATGCCGAGATCTTCAAGAAGCTCTCTCGCTTTTGCTGAGACGCGAACAATGTAAACATTGTTTTTCTTCAATCTCATTTTCTTTCGGACAAGCAATTCAACATCATAATTGTAAATCCGCTTAATCAGCGTATAAATCCTTCTTGCAATGGCAGCATGTTCGGTCGGAATGTTCAAGATCAACTGTCTGTTCCCAAACGAAATCGATCCGTTCATTCGTATAAGAGCTGCTAGTTCTGATCGTGCACAACAAGGTTTGCTTTCTAACTGCGTTAATTCTTTCTTTGTATCAGCAGCAAATGACATTGCCATCCCCCCTTTTTCATGCAGGGGCCCCACTGACCCATCATGGTCTTTTATCGTCTAATAAAGATAAAAGAATCGATGATATTTTCTTTGCATCATGGCGTACGTATTTCTCATCGTATTGGATAATTTTATCACTGATTACATGAAAACCAAAGCTCTTCAGACGATTTTCGTCATATTGCACAACCTCTGCTCGTTCTTGTGCATAACGTTTTTCATAAAAAGAGGGAATCATTTCTTCATTTACAATAATCGTATCCATAAGTTTATAGCCAATGTGATCAATGAGTGCCTGCACGTGGTCACTCGCCGTATAATTTTCGGTTTCACCTAACTGCGTCATAACATTACAAACGTATACTTTTCTTGCTTTTGCCTGCTGAATTTCTTTCGCAATGCCCGGCACAAGTAAATTCGGTAGAATGCTTGTATACAAGCTACCTGGTCCAAGGACAATCAAATCGGCTTCTCGAATGGCCTGGATTGACTCTGGTAATGCTTTAATGCCCGGTGGCGAAAGAAACACACGCTTAATCGTTTTGTTGACCTTTGGAATTTGTGATTCACCTTTGACAAACGTTCCATCACGCATTTCCGCGTGTAAGACGATGCTTTGGTTCGATGCTGGAAGTACTTCTCCTCTCACGTTTAGAACGCGACACATCTCTCTTACACCTTTCACAAAGTCACCCGTAATATCCGTCATAGCAGCCAGCATCAAGTTGCCAAGCGAATGACCCGATAGACCATTTCCGTTTTTAAAGCGATGTTGCATCAACCCTTCTAATAAGGGTTCTACTTCGGATAGAGCTGTAATGACATTTCGCACATCGCCTGGAGGAGGAATATCAAACTCGTCACGCAATCGACCTGAACTTCCTCCGTCGTCCGCTACTGTTACAATGGCAGTGATGTCGACAGGAAACTTCTTAAGTCCACGTAGAAGTACCGATAGGCCTGTTCCTCCACCAATGACGACAGCCTTTGGCAGATTAGTGTCATTCATATTATTTGTGACCCTTCCCTTTTTCAATATCCCGATGCGTAATATTTGTTCGATACTCTGATTCAAAATGATGACCAATGTGTTCTGCAAATGCAACAGAACGATGCTTTCCGCCTGTACAGCCAATGCCGATGACTAGCTGGCTTTTCCCCTCTCTTTTATATTGAGGAAGCATATAGGCAAGCATATCAATTAACTTCTCAAGAAAGATTTGTGTTTCCTTCCATTTAAATACATAGTTCGCGACTTCTTCCTCTACACCTGTTTTTGGACGCAAATGCTCGACATAGTGAGGGTTTGGAAGAAAGCGAATGTCAAAAACAAGGTCAGCATCAATCGGAATGCCATATTTGAAGCCAAATGACATAACATTAACGCCGAAGTTTTCTTTTTCATTGTTTGAAAAACGATCCATGATCTTTTCCCGAAGCTGAACAGGTTTAATATCGCTCGTATCAATAATTTGTTGTGCGCGTCCTTTTAGTTCTTCGAGCATCTCGCGCTCTTTCTTAATTCCTTCAAGCGGCAAGCCTTCTGGCGCAAGCGGATGGGAACGTCTTGTTTCTTTGTATCGTCTGACTAGCGTTGCATCTTTTGAATCAAGGAAGAGCACTTCTGCATCCAGTCCATCATGGGAATCCAAATGATCAACTGCTTCCACAAGGTGATCAAAGAAGTCTCCACCCCGTAAGTCCATCACTAGCGCGACTTTATTTAATTTCCCTTCCGATCCGTCTACCATTTCAACGAACTTTGGTAAAAGGGCTGGCGGCAGGTTATCAATACAGAAATATCCAATATCTTCAAAGCACTGCATCGCAACCGTTTTACCAGCACCACTCATTCCCGTAATAATGACCATATGAATGCGCTTATCGATTGAATCGGTCATTTTCCCCACTCCGTTTCTCAATTTCTCTTATTGGTTTCTCATTAAGACGGGTCTAATCGATAAGAAAGTAGTTTGAAATCTGGAGTATAGGTGAATGTGCCATAGATGATACCATGGCCCTTCATCATATAATCAAGAATATGATAATCTCCAGGAGCCATCGGAAGTTCACTGACATCATCTGTTTTCACCCATGATACTTTACCTTCTTCTGACTTCTCAACCGGCTCCCCATCGTATTCCGTTGCAAGAAACGTAAACATCATCCATTCGGATTTTGTTACTTCATTTTCTTTAATAATGAATGTGAAAATTCCTTTTAGTTTAGGGTTCTTTAAATAAACCCCCGTCTCTTCCCGGAACTCACGAATCACTGAATCACGGATTGATTCTTCCGATTCCATTTTCCCACCAGGTGCAACCCACCATCCACGTCGCGGTTTCTGTAGCAAGAGGACGCGATCATTTGCTTCGTCATTTAAAATACAGTTTGTTACACGTTGCACATTTGTCACCTCAATTCAATCTTCCTATTGATATACGAAAGTCTGAAAAAAGCACAGACTTCAAGATTTTCTATCCATAGTATACTATGATTGGGGACCATGAACAATGAGAGCGGTTTGGATAAGCTGTGAAGATTCTTCTACTCCTGGCAAAAAAAAGAGCACGGTGCGTTATGCCCGTGCAACAAAGTGATTCTATTTAAAGGGGGTTAAATCTACTTCTAGTGTACCCCATTTGTGTTTCACCGCTGTTACAGACAAGTTAAAAGCGAATGACGCGGTGACAGGCACCCCTCGAAGGCTGTCGAAATGAAGTATACTCACGGAGTCTCTTGAAATAAAATAAGCAGAGGACCCTATTGATTCTCTGCTTTTATTGCATTAAACGAGCGCTTCTTTTCCAGCATCTTCTAGCGATTCAATGTAGTGTTGAACTGACTGGGCAGCAATACTACCATCACCAGTAGCCGTTACAATTTGACGAAGCATTTTGTCACGAATGTCACCTGCTGCATAAATACCAGGAACCTTCGTCGCCATGTTTTCATCTGTGACGATATAGCCTTCTTCGTTTGTAATATCAAGACCGCTAACAGCTTGGTTTAACGGAAGCATACCGATGTAAATAAAGACACCATCCGCGCTGAATTCACGCTCTTCACCCGTTACTGTGTTAACAAGAAGTGTTTTATTCACTTTGCCATTTTCACCAAGGATCTCTTTTACAGTATGATTCCAGATAAAATCAATCTTCTCGTTATCAAACGCACGCTGTTGTAGAATTTTCTGTGCTCGTAGCTGATCGCGTCTGTGTACAATCGTTACTTTTGAAGCAAATCGTGTGAGATACACGCCTTCTTCAACAGCTGAATCGCCCCCACCTACTACGACAAGCTCTTTGTTCTTAAAGAAAGCTCCGTCACAAACCGCACAATAGGATACCCCGCGGCCGCTGTATTCTGCTTCTCCAGGAACACCAATTTTCTTATATTCTGCACCACTCGTAACAATAATCGCTTTTGCATGAAATTCTTGGTTCCCAGATACGACTGTCTTATAGTCACCATTATCACGAATTTCTTTTACATCACCATATTGATATTGAGCGCCAAATTTCTTCGCGTGCTCAAACATTTTCGTAGAAAGATCAGGACCTAGAATGCTATCAAAACCTGGATAATTTTCTACATCTTCTGTATTTGCCATTTGTCCGCCCGGAATCCCTCGTTCAATCATAAGAACGTCGAGATTAGCACGAGAAGTGTATACAGCTGCAGTCATACCTGCAGGTCCGGCACCGACAATAATGACATCATAAATCTTTTCACTCATCTGCTTCACTTCCTTCACGTTTCTATCATTAGATTATATTAATTATCAAAGAATAATGTTTCTTATTTAGAATCATATCTGATTGTTGATCAAAAGTCTACTAGTCTGCTCAAACGTCCTTTGTCTCAAGTAAGTGCGTTAACTTCTTACGATAAGCATACACTGTCGATCCAGAGACACCGAATGCATTGGCGACTTCGATTTGAGTGACATTTGTTTGTTTTACTTTATGCCACATGTAAAACATCGCAGCTGCCGTTGCTTTCACGTTTTGAAAAGCTTCGCTACTATCAGAAAGTTTAACATAACAAGGTAACCAGATCATCGCAATTAGCTCATGTAAATCTGAGTCACTAATATCAGCCTGTTCAAGCTCAGCGATAATACGCATACCTGCTCGCACGTACTCAGGAAAATCAGTCTGCGTATGAACGGTATACGCTTTTTCATCATCCACAATTTGAACCGGATCATCAGAAAGCGTGATGGCAATATAAGCCGAAAGCTCCTTCACAAGAAGAGGCTCGTCTTTCCGTTTGCAATACGTTTGTAAAATCGAAGCACTTTCTGAATCTCGTCTTGTATAGAGAAGCATCAGATGAGTCATTCTGGCATGATAATCATGTTTTCCCTCAGGGTGATCATCTTCTTGAGGCATCTGGGACCGATAGCTAACCTGATTTTTAAGAAGCGTCCCTTCTTCTAGTTCTGTAAGATAACGCGCTGCCATTTCATTCGCCGCGTCAACACGTTGAACCTTCTTCCAGTAGCGCTTTGCAAGGTCAGGGCGATCAAGATGAAACGCTGAGACCGCGATCCAATGATAGAACGGTATGTCCCACTCGTGCCTAGTACTCTCAACTTTACGTAGCCAGTGAAAGGCAAGCTCATGTTCACCTAAAAATCCAAATGTGCTTCCTAGCTTATAAGAATGGTCAGGATGAATCGGGTAGACGTTTTTCAGTCTTTCAAGCATCACATCACGTTTAACATGTTGACCAAGGAAATCATAGAAAAGCGTTAAATTACAAACCGCATTTAGGTTTCCTTCGTTTTTTGTTAAAACGTCATCGAGCACTTGGACGGCTTTCTCGTATTGCTCACTATAAAAATAAGCGAGCGCAAGGTTATTGTACGCCGGCCAAAATTCCGAATAAACGTCTGTCATTCGCTCGAGTAAATCAATCGCTTCAAGAAAATTCCCGGTTTCAATCGCTTTTCGAGCGGCTTCATGTTCTTGAATCAGCTGCTCTTCTTCACCAATTTCCTGTGGCAAATCCTCGGATTGCTCGAACAAGATCAGATCGACTAACTCCTCGGCATCTTCCATAAATTCACCTTCTGGTTCATGCTGAAGGTAAGTTCGTGCATGCTCTTCCGTTTGTTTAAACAGACCCATATGTGCAAAGTTGTTCGCAAGGAAAAAGTAGCAATCATAGTATTCAGGATCAAGATCGTCAAGTACAAAATTCAGCCACTCATTTGATGCTTCATATTCGCCTAATTCCGACAGGACCGCTGCAAGTTGACATATATAATCGACTTCTTCGGGGACAAGTTTAACCGCACGTTCAAGATGCTGTCTTGCTTTATCCAAATTCCGTTGCTGATAGGCTCTCATGGCCTTTTTATAAAAATAATCTCCGTCCTGAACGAACGGAATCAGTCGGCCTTTCATTTCCGAAGAAGCATGAAGTTCTTTCCTCATGTTTCCCCCCAATAATTTCGCTTCGAATAATGCTATTACCAGTCATATCCGTTCAAAAGTATAACATACATCGACCGTCCAGTCCTAAAAGAAAATAAGTAGAAAAAACTACCTAAAGCCCCATTTTCACTCTTCGAATCGTTTTGATCTGGCGCAAAATAAAAACGAGCTCATGAGCTCGTTTTTATTTCCACATATCTTTTCTGTGTTTTGCCAGTTTCTGTGCAATAAAGCCGACGCCCATTCCAAGAAGAACACCAGGTCCAGGCTGACCAAGGAATAAACCAATAGCAAGTCCAATAAACATAAATCCTACAAACATGCTTCTTCTCTCCATTTCTCATCAGTGAATTTACTCTTCTCTACGAGCTGGAAAGAAAAAAGTTTCATTATTTCGAAGCGTGTCGTTCATTAAGAACTTTAAGAACGTCATCAAGCGCGCATTCTTGCTCTCTCAACAGTACCATCAAATGGAATAGCAAGTCGGCTGATTCCCATGTAAGTTCTTGGTGGTTGCGATTTTTCGCGGCAATGATGACTTCAGAAGCTTCTTCGCCGACCTTCTTTAGTATCTTATCCACACCTTCATTAAAGAGATAAGTTGTATAAGCTCCATCAGGAAGCTCAGCTTCTCTTTTAGCAATCGTTTGCTCAAGCGTATTGAGGATTGCAAAACGATCCGCGTTCGGAGATGCTTCTTCTGAAAGTAACGAATCGTTGAAGCAAGAATACGTTCCTTTATGACAGGCTGGTCCAGAAGGGTTCACAAGTACAAGAACAGCATCTTGATCGCAATCATATCGAAGATCTACCACTTGTTGCGTATTTCCTGAAGTCTCTCCCTTATGCCAGAGCTCTTCACGCGAACGACTATAGAACCACGTTTCCTTTGTTTCCAATGTTTTCGTAAGAGACTCTTTGTTCATATATGCTAGTGTTAGCACTTCTTTACTCACTACATCCTGTACAATTGCTGGGACAAGGCCCTTTTCATCAAATTGAATCATGTCGGTATTCATCGAATCGCCACCCCGTTTTGTTTTAAGTAATCTTTCACATGTGATAGTGAGGTTTCTTTATAGTGGAAGATCGATGCGGCAAGAGCGGCATCTGCTGAAGCATCCTGAAAGACCTCTAGAAAATCTTCCGATGATCCCGCTCCTCCGGATGCAATGACCGGGATCGAAACGGCCTCGCCAATCGCTTTCGTTAAAGGAACATCAAATCCGTCTTTACTTCCGTCAGCATTCATGCTTGTTAATAGTATTTCGCCTGCTCCCATTTCCTGAGCCTTCCTTGCCCACTCAACAGCATCCCATTCCGTTGCCGTGCGTCCACCATGCGTATAGACACGCCAGGAACTTGTTTCTTCTTCCCACTTTGCATCAATTGCCACAACCATACACTGTGTTCCAAAATAATCTGCGCCTTCACGGATTAATTCCGGACGAAGAACTGCTGCTGTATTCATCGATACTTTATCTGCTCCTGCGCGAAGCACGCGCTTCATATCTTCAAGCTTATTAATTCCGCCGCCAACAGTAAATGGAATCGCAAGTTCTGCTGCCACCTGCCGCACCACATCGACCATTGTTTCTCTTCCTTCATGAGAAGCAGAGATATCCAAGAAAACAAGCTCATCTGCCCCTTCTTGATCATACACTCTCGCTAACTCAACAGGATCACCTGCATCTCTAAGACCTACAAACTGGATGCCTTTCACAACACGACCGTCCTTTACATCCAGGCACGGAATAATTCGTTTCGTCAGCATTACTAGACCTCCAGCGCTTGTTTTAATGTAAATTGATTCGTGTAAAGTGCTTTTCCAATAATCGCACCGCTAATGGAGTCACTTCTTTGTTCAAGACTTTTCACATCATCAAGGTTGCTGATTCCACCTGAAGCAATCACTTCTTTGCCTGTCGCCTCGCCAAGTTCAGCAATTGCTTCAACGTTTGGGCCTGATAGCGTGCCGTCTTTTGAAATATCCGTAAAGATGAACACCTCTGCGCCATGCTCAGCAAGTTCTTTTCCGAGATCCACTGCTTTAATTTCAGATGTTTTTAGCCAGCCTTCAACAGCGACATACCCATCTCTTGCATCAATTCCGATCGCGATCTTTTCTTTGTATTTCGAAAGCATTCTTTTCACAAAGTCCGGGTCAGATATGGCACTGCTACCGAGAATAATCCGATCAACACCGTTTTCAAGGTAATAAGCAACGTCTTCTTCCGTTCGAATTCCTCCCCCAACTTGTACACGCGCTGATAAGTTGTTGGCCACCTCAAGAACGTGGCGATCATTCACACGCTTTCCTTCTCTTGCTCCGTCAAGATCAACCATATGAATCCACTCGGCTCCATCATCAGCAAATTGCTTCGCCATGTCATAAGGCGAATCACCGTAAACCGTTTCTTTGTTGTAATCACCTTGCAAAAGGCGTACACATTTGCCGCCTCTCATATCAATAGCAGGATAAATGGTAATGGGCATCTTATGCGTCATTCCTTTCTACGTAGTGGGCATAGTTTTTTAGAATTGTAAGACCGGCATGACTGCTTTTTTCAGGGTGGAACTGGGTACCAAACACCTTACCTTTTCCTACAACAGCCGGAACTTCCTCAGCATAATTAGCTGTTGAAATTAAAACATCACGATCATCTGTATCAACATAATAGGAGTGAACAAAATACACGTGCTCATCTCCGACATCATTCATTAAAAAGGAATCAGGTTGATGGATGACTAGTTTGTTCCATCCCATATGCGGAACTTTATAGGCGTTACCAGCTGCATCTTTGCCAGGAAACTTCTTTACTTTACCCGGTAAAAAAGAGAAACCTTTCGCATACCCATTTTCATCACTTTCTTCAAACAGAAGCTGCATGCCAAGACAAATGCCAAGTAACGGTTTGCCTGCTTCCACTTCTTTTTCAATAAAAGATTTTAAGCCTGTTTCGGTTAAGATCGCCATCGCATCACGAAAAGAACCAACTCCAGGAAGGAGAAGTCCCGTCGCTTTGGCGAGTTCCTTCTCATCTTCTGAAATAAAATAGTCATAGCCGAGACGCTCAAGCGCCTTACTCACGCTATATAAATTCCCCATGCCATAATCTATAATTCCGATCATTTACAGCATTCCTTTCGTTGATGGCACACCTTTTACTCGAGGATCGATCAGCGTTGCCTCATCGAGAGCACGTCCAAGTGCTTTAAAAATGGCTTCTATGATGTGATGTGTATTGTGTCCGTAATGAACGATCACATGTAAGTTCATTCTTGCTTCAATCGCAAGTTTCCATAAAAACTCATGCACCAATTCCGTATCAAATGTTCCAACGCGCGTCGATGGAAGTTCCACACGATATTCAAGGTGAGGACGATTACTTAAATCCACGACAACCTGAGCAAGCGCGTCATCCATTGGAACAAACGTATTCCCATATCGCTTAATGCCTTCTTTTGACCCAAGTGCCTGTTTTAGCGCTTCACCAAGACAAATACCTATGTCTTCTGTTGTGTGGTGGTCATCAACTTCCGTGTCACCATTTGCCGCGATCGCTAAATCAAACTTGCCATGCTTAGTGAACAAATCAAGCATGTGAGTAAGAAAAGGAACGCCGGTTTGCAAATCGGTTTTTCCGCTTCCGTCCACCCCAAAGGATAAGTTAATCGATGTTTCAGAGGTTTCTCTCGAAATGGAACTTTTTCTCTCTTCACTCATTTTAAATCCTCCAATCGAAGTTCAACAGCTCTCGCGTGAGCATCAAGTCCTTCAAGCTTAGCGAGCGCCACGATGCTGTTACCATTCTGTCTTAATGCTTCTTTACTATAAGAAATCACGCTCGATTTTTTTATAAAGTCATCTACTGAGAGGGGACTTGAAAAGCGTGCCGTTCCATTCGTTGGAAGCACGTGGTTAGGTCCAGCAAAATAATCCCCAATAGGTTCAGAGCTATAAGGTCCAAGGAAAATCGCACCTGCGTGACGAATTTTTCCGAGAAGCGTCATCGGTTCATCTACCATGATTTCAAGGTGCTCAGGCGCAAGCTCATTCACAGCTTCAACCGCTTCCGCAAGGTGATCTACGACATAAATCATGCCATAATCTTCAATCGACGTTGCGGCAATTTCGGCACGCGGAAGTTCAACGAGCTGTTTCTTCACTTCTTCCCGGACGCGCTCAGCAAGTGCAGATGATGTTGTGACCAGAACTGCGCTTGCCCGCTCATCATGCTCAGCTTGGGATAAAAGATCTGCTGCCACATAAGCTGGGTTCGCACGTTCATCCGCTAGCACAACGATTTCGCTCGGTCCAGCAATCATATCGATATCGACGATCCCAAACACTTCTCGTTTCGCCAGCGCAACGAAAATATTACCTGGTCCTACAATTTTATCAACCGGAGCAATTGTTTCAGTCCCGTATGCGAGTGCTGCAACTGCCTGAGCGCCGCCAACTTTAAAGATTTCCGTGACGCCGACTTCATTTGCTGCGACAAGAACACCAGAAGGGACATTTCCCTCTGCATCAGGTGGTGTGACCATCGCAATGCGCTTTACACCCGCTGCGATAGCCGGAATGACGTTCATAAGCACGGAAGAAGGGTAGGCTGCTTTTCCTCCAGGAACATAGACACCAACAGAATCAAGCGGCGTCACTTTTTGTCCTAACATTGTGCCGTCTTCAGCCGTCGTAAACCAGGATTGGCGACGTTGACGCTCATGAAACGTCTGGATATTTTCAGCGGCTTGCCTAATCGTTGTGATGAGTTCTTCAGATAAATCGCGATAGGCTTTTTCGATTTCTTCAGTTGAAACGCGAAGTTCTTCTAAATCCGCTCCATCAAACTTCTTTGTATTTTCCTTAACCGCTTGATCACCAGTTTCTTTCACTTGTGAAAGAATCGAAAGAACAGCCTGACGCTGCTCTTCCGTCCCTTGCTCAATCGAGCGTTTAATGGAAATCCCGTCTTTCCGGTTAACGATTCTCATCTACACTCTCTCCTTCCACAACCGCTGAAAGACGTTCGACCATATCATCAATAATGGCGTCTTTCGTTCGATAACTTACCGGGTTCACAATAAAGCGCGATGTGATTGGCTCAATAAATGCCGTTTCCATTAACCCGTTTTCTGTTAAGGTTCGACCTGTTGAAACAATATCAACGATGCGATCCGCTAGACCAATCAGTGGCGCAAGCTCAATCGAACCGTTTAGCTTAATGATTTCAACTTGCTCTCCCTGCTGACGGAAGTAATTCGACGCAACGTTCGGATATTTTGTTGCGATCTTCGGTGCCACCCCTTTAATTGGACCATCCGAGAGCCCTGCTACCGCGAGATAACAGCCGCTAATTTTAAGATCAAGCACTTCATACACATTCCGTTCCTCTTCAAGCATCACATCTTTACCAGCGATCCCAACGTCAGCTACGCCGTGCTCCACATAAGTTGGAACATCCATTGGTTTCGCTAAAATAAACCGAAGATTTTCTTCTTCTATATCGATAATTAACTTCCGTGAATCATCAAACTCAGGGGGAAGTTGATAACCTGCATTTCGAAGCAATTCAACCGCTTCTTCAAAAATACGCCCTTTCGGCATGGCCATCGTTAGCATCACTACATCCCCTTTCCGTTTTTACCGATTAAATAGGTTACGTCCTCAAAACGCTCAGAATATGCATCAAGATTCGTTACGCCGCTTAATTCCTGTACAACAACTTTCTCGCCACCCGCTCGTCGTTCGGATGCCTGTTGAATGGCTTCTTCTCTTCGCTCAGGGCTGAAAATAATGGCATTTGGAAGACGCTCATTGTCCGTTACTCCTAGGGCTTCTGCAAGGTGATCAAGGCGAATCCCAAATCCCGTTGCCTGTGCTGGTCGATCAAATCGTTCAAGTAGCTCATCGTAACGGCCACCATTACTTAGAGGCACACCAAGGTTGTTCGCATATCCTTCAAATACAACCCCTGTGTAGTAACTCATATGACTTACAAGTGTAAAATCAAATTTCACTTGATCTGCGACTCCATAAGCCTCGAGCGTATGTAATAACGTGCGCAGTTCATTAAGAACTCGTTCACCAGCTTTGTTTGGAAGAAGTTCAATCGCTTCTTCTAATTTTGATCCATCACCGCGAAGCGTGAGCAGAGCCATTAATCTTTTTTGATCGATTGTCGATAGCGGCATCTCACGAACATGCTGACGGTAGCCGACGTAATTTTTCTCATATAAATAACGGCGAAGCACAGCCGCGCGTTCTTCGTTTCCAACGATCGATAGAAACAGCTCTTGAATAAAGCCAACGTGTCCAATAGCGATTTGGAAATCTTCAAGGCCAGCTTCTTCTAAAACAGCTGCCATTAACGCAATGACTTCCGCATCAGCACTAGTGGTCCGATCTCCGATTAACTCGACGCCAATTTGTTCAAATTCAGCTGGCTTTCCGCCTTCGTCTTCTTGTGCCCGAAACACATTGGAATCATAGGCAAGACGGAGTGGAAATGGCTCGTTTTTAAGACTAGAAGCTGCGACACGAGCAATTGGTGCGGTCATGTCAGGCCTTAACACGAGCGTATTGCCACGCTGATCAAGTAGTTTAAAAAGCTGCTGATCAAGAATAGCAGAAGCTTCTCCGACCGTTTCATAGTACTCTAGCGTCGGGGTGTTCATAAAACGATAGCCCCATCCTTCTGTTACACGCTGAATCTTCTCTCGAATGCTTGTTTTCAAGTCATATAGGACCGGTAGCGTATCGCGCATACCGAGTGGCTTCTCAAATACGAATGGTCTTGTCATTTTGTGCACCTCACATTCCCTTTAGTTCGCTAACATACTAACAAGATGAAGTTATTTGTAGTTTACACGGCTTTATTTTTTTCGTCAACCAATATGGGGCATTATTCCCTTTACTCCTTTTCTGTACTCCATTGTGAATTACCTTTATTTTTTAGGTGATCTTAAGGAATGATGTCGATTGTTGGGGTTATTTCTCCTATTCGTGATCACTTTTCCTTAAATTGGGGTAATAGCTATGAAAGAAACTTTCTTTTCCAAATAAGGAAATCTATAATGAGGAAAAGACTAAATGTTGAAAAGAGAGGATGTGACACGTGGTTAATAAAATTTTCTTTTTTCTCGTGATCATCGGAGTACCCTTATCCGTTGCAGGAAGCCTTCTGCACTGGTCTCAAACGCTGATGTTTGTTGTCTACTGTTTAACAATTATTTCTCTTGCTGCTTATATGGGGAGAGCGACCGAAAGTCTTGCCGTAATATCCGGACCTCGAATTGGTGGATTGCTTAACGCTACGTTTGGAAATGCGGTAGAACTCATCATTTCCATTTTTGCATTAAAAGAAGGACTAATTGAAATTGTGCTTGCTTCACTAACGGGATCGGTTCTAGGTAACCTCCTCCTTGTTGCTGGACTATCCTTTTTTATTGGAGGATTGAAGTTTAAAAGACAAAAATTCAACGTTTATGATGCCAGGCACAATTCCGGACTGCTGATGTTTGGTGTGATCGTGGCTTTTGTTATTCCTGAAGTATTCTCAATGAACATGAGTGAGGCAGAAGCGATTTCTTTAAGTACCGGTATCTCCATTATCCTAATCGTTCTTTACCTTGCTGCGCTTTTCTTTAAGCTTGTCACACATCGCGGCGTGTATCAGCATGTCTCCGATAAAGAAGGTGGCGAACAAGCTCACGAAGAACCTGAGTGGACGAGCAAAAAGGCGATCCTTGTGTTAGCCCTTTCAACTGCGGCAGTAGCTTATGTGTCGGAAAGTCTCGTGCATACGTTCGAGACGGTTGGCGAGACATTTGGATGGAGCGAATTATTTATTGGGGTCATCATTGTAGCCATTGTTGGAAATGCGGCGGAGCATGCTTCTGCGATCATCATGGCTTACAAAAATAAAATGGATGTAGCCGTTGAAATAGCAGTTGGTTCAACACTTCAAGTGGCCATGTTTGTTGCACCTATACTCGTCCTCATCTCTCTTTTCTTTCCAGTACAAATGTCACTCGTCTTTACATTGCCCGAGCTCGTAACAATGGTAACAGCCGTACTACTTACGATTGTCATTAGTAATGATGGCGAAACGAACTGGTTTGAAGGAGCGACGTTACTCGCTGCTTACTTAATAATGGGGATCGGATTTTACTTACTTTAATCAAGAAGCCTGCAATTTGCGGGCTTTTTTGTTACAGTAACTGAGGGAAGATCTTCCGCATAACGTGTTAGAAATTGGACTTTGACTTCTCATTGTTGAGAAACACGTCCTCCTAACGGATTGAACGATAACGCAGAAAGTAGGCGAAAACATGATTCACCGTAAAACAAGCCGAGAAATTCAACTAATGAAACAAGCTGGTGAGGTTCTGGCTGACTGCCACAAAGAACTTCGCAGTATTATTAAGCCAGGTGTGACAACGAAACAAATTGATGATTTTGTTGAACTCTTTTTAGAAGAGCGCGGGGCGACTCCAGAACAAAAAGGTTATCAAGATTACCCATACGCCACTTGTGCTTCCGTAAATGATGTCATTTGTCACGGTTTCCCAGGTTCAAGGAAACTGAAAGAAGGCGACATCGTTACAATCGACATGGTTGTCAACTTAAATGGTGCACTTGCTGATTCTGCATGGACATATGCAGTAGGAGAAATTTCAGAGGAAAAGCAGCATTTGCTTGAAGCGACGAAAAAATCTCTCTACTTAGGTATCGAGCAAGCCGTCATCGGCAATCGTATTGGCGACATTGGTCATGCGATTCAAAAATATGCAGAAGCAGAAGGATTTGGCGTTGTTCGCGATTTCACTGGACACGGCATTGGACCGACGCTTCATGAAGAACCAATGATTCCACACTTCGGTCAGCCGGGTACAGGCGCTAGACTGAAAGAAGGTATGGTCATTACAATTGAACCGATGCTCAACATCGGTAAACCATACAGCACGATAGATGAAGATGGCTGGACAGCTCGCACAGTAGATGGCTCAACATCTGCTCAGTACGAGCACACGCTGGCTATTACAAAAGACGGCCCAGTGATTCTAACAGATCAGGGTGACGAATAAACGTAAGAAAGCCCGCAGCAGATGCTGCGGGCTTTTATATATCATGCTTTGCTCGTTCTTCTTTCGTATAAATGACCTGCATTGGATTTCCACCAACAAAAGCTCCTGCAGGCACACTTTTATGCACAAGTGTGCCTGCTGAAACAATTGCTCCATCACCAATCGTGATGCCAGGCAATAAAGTACTATTTGCTCCAATCATGACGCGATCGCCAATGACAACATCTCCAAGCCGGTACTCATCAATTAAGTATTCGTGAGCGAGAATCGTCGTATTGTATCCAATAATCGAATTCTTACCGACAGAGATTTTCTCTGGAAACATAATATCCAGCATCACCATGAGAGCAAATGCCGTTTGGTCACCAATTTTTACGCCAAGAAACGTTTTATATAACCAGTTCTTCAATGGAATAAACGGCGTATAGCGAGCGAGTTGAATCACAATAAAATTCTTAACGACCTTCCAAAACGGAACGGTTTTATAAATTTGCCAGAGAGCGTTGCTACCTGTGACGGGGTACCGCTCCGTGTTTCTCACTTGTCAGCTCCAGCAATCGCAAGAATTTCTTCCATATGATCAACGAGGTAATCTGGCTTAAACGAAGCAAGAAAGTCGCATCCCTTAATGGTCCAAGACACACCGACTGTCGTTACACCTGCATTTTGACCAGCTAAAATATCGTATTGGCTATCTCCCACCATTAGCGTTTCTTCACGACCAGAACCGAGTTTGTTCATAGCTGTTTCAAGCTGCTCAGGGTGTGGTTTAGGGTTGTCGACTTCATCAACCGTGATCACCACAGGGAAAAACTGATCAAGCTTTGTTAGCTTTAACCCCATTTCCACCGTATTTCTCATTTTCGATGTGACAATCGCAAGCTTATATCCCTTTTCAGATAACGTCTTCACCGTTTCAAAAACGCCCTCAAATTCCGTGACGAGCTCATCGTGATGTGTAATGTTATGGTCACGATAAAAAGCGACCATTTCTTCTGCACGACTTTCATCATGCTTGGCAAACGTTAAGTAAAGAGGCTCTCCAATAAACTGTTTTAAGTCTTCATCTCCGTAACGACCAGGATAAAAATGGTCAAACGTATGTCTGAATGAAGCCATAATTAAATCATTTGTATTAATCAATGTTCCGTCTAAATCAAATAAAATGGTGTTAATACTCATACGATGGTTCCTTTCTTTTTGAAGCATTTAATTCACGTCTTTTCCATATAATGGAGATGATGATTGTGAGGAGTATCGCTGTCACTAGTCTGACGAGAAGCAGCCAGATAACCGGAATCCCAAGCGGAATGAAAATAAGGGTATCCTCTATGACAGCATGGCACGCTACGAGAAAAATAAACGCTAAATAAAGATCTTTTTTCTCTACACCATCATCCTTTACAGCCTGAATCATCACACCAGCACCGTAAGCAAGCCCAAACACAAGACCAGCGGCAAGCGTTGTCGATGTATTTTCTTTCATGCCAAGGCTTCTTGTGACCGGCGCCATCCAACGGGAGAAAGTCGTAAGCCAGGACAAATCTTTCATGACCTGGATAAAAATCATCAGCGGAATGACGATTAGTGCAAGTTGAAGAACGCCTAATGACGCTTTTTCTAATCCTTGAAGTATAATGGCTCCCCAGCCACTTACCGTCTCATTCGTTTGAGACACAAGTCCGTACGCCGCCTGCTCGCCGCCGCCTTGCCAAACAAGGTGAATCACAAAAGCAGATAGTACAGCGAGCCCAATTCTTACAGCAAGGATGACCCAGAGTTTCACCCCCACTCTTGCTGCCACACCTGACTCAATCAGTAAATTATGTGAGAAGGATAGCATAACGGCCAGAATGAAAACCTCTTTAACCGTTAAATCGAGGGTTAAAATGGCACCAATACCAGCATATAGGTTCAAGAAATTACCTAAAACTAAAGGAATCGCTGCATCGCCTGACAAACCAATCCATTTCATGACGGGGGCAATCAGCGTGACGATCCATTCAAGGACAGGTGTATAGCGAAGTAGAGTCATCACTAAGGTAATCGGAAAAATGATTTTTCCAAGTTCCCACGTCGTCATTAGTCCAGCTTTTAAACCACGTTTCAAAATCCCCACAGCTGTCCCCCCTATCCTTGTTCGTTATAAGGCGTTGCTTTCATAACCTTACGACGGTAAATGATCAATGCAATCGATACAATGATCAGTACGATCGATATAACCTGAGCAATTCTCAACGTTTCTGTCAACATGAGACTATCAGTTCGCAATCCTTCAATAAAATAACGTCCAAATGAATACCAAATGACGTAAGAGAGGAATATTTCTCCTCGCTTCAATGACGTTCGTTGGAGAATCACTAAGAGAATAACACCGATTATATTCCAAAGTGACTCATAAAGAAATGTCGGATGATAATAAGTCCCATCAATGTACATTTGATTAATAATAAACTCTGGAAGCATCAAGTTCTCGAGAAATGCTCTGGTGACAGGTCCCCCGTGTGCTTCCTGATTCATAAAGTTTCCCCATCGGCCAATGGCTTGCCCAAGAAGAATACTAGGTGCAGCGATATCTGCAATTTTCCAGAAAGAGAGTCCGCGCTTTCTTGTGAAAATAATGGCTGTAATCACAGAACCAATTAAGGCACCGTGAATGGCTATACCACCTTCCCAAATCGCAAAGATATCTCCTGGGTTATCTTTGTAGTAGCTCCATTGGAAGGTTACATAGTAAATACGAGCTGAAATAATCGCAAGCGGAACTGCCCACAAAATTAGATCAACAAACGTTTCTTTCGGTAATCCCTGGCGTTGTGTTTCCCTGATCGCTAAAAGTAAACCAAGGTAAGCACCTAAAGCAATGATGATGCCATACCAATAAATTGAGATCGGTCCAAGCTCTAGGGCGACACGATCAAGAGGCTGTATTGAGGCTAACATATTGTTGTCTCTCCTTTATCCATATCCTACATTAGACTAGATGCTGTCGTGTTCATCTCCGTCTTCAATTTCTCTCGTTAGTCTTTCTGAAAATTGCTTTGCTGCATTCATCCCCATATTTTTCAAGCGGAAGTTCATCGCAGCAACCTCGATAATAATGGCAAGGTTTCTCCCCGGGCGAACTGGCACAACAAGGCGCGGTACATTTGAATCGATGATTTGCATATACTCTTCTTCAAGACCAAGCCGATCGTACACTTTTTTGGAATCCCATAGTTCCAGATTCATAACAAGAGAAATTTTCTTGTAGTTTCGAATGGCTCCTGCACCGAATAACGTCATGACGTTAATAATGCCAAGCCCACGAATTTCAAGTAGATGCTGAATCAGTTCAGGGGCACTGCCCACAAGCGTATTTTCAGCTTCTTGACGAATCTCGACTGAATCATCGGCTACAAGACGGTGACCTCGTTTCACAAGTTCAAGAGCCGTTTCACTCTTTCCTACACCACTTGATCCAGTAATTAAAACACCGACACCGTAAATATCAACAAGGACACCGTGAATGGCTGTGTTAGGAGCCAGCTGACTTTCAAGGTAGTTTGTTAAGCGGCTGCTCAAACGAGTTGTTGTCATTGTTGAACGTATAATAGGAACATCTTTTTCTTTCGAAGCACGGATCAATTCTTCAGGAACTTCCATATCTCTTGAAAGCACAATGCCTGGTGTTTCGTCTGTACAGAGCTTCTGCATTCGCTCCACCTTCTGATCTTGAGGAAGACCGTGAAAAAACGACATTTCCGTTTTTCCAAGAAGCTGCAAACGTTCTGCCGGATAATAGGTGAAAAAACCTGCCATCTCAAGCCCAGGACGCGAGATATCACTCGTTGTAATCGGACGGTGAATCCCTTCCTCACCGCTTACAAGCTCAAGATTGAATTTTTCAATAACATCTTTCATACGAACTTTAACCATTCGTAAACCTCCTATGTAAGAACCAAAGTGACGGTTCCAATTCAACTTCCCCTATTGTACCATTTCCTATTTCAAAGCACATATAGATTAAAGCCATTTTTGCGGTAGGAGATCACGCCCACAACCACCACAAAAAAAGCCGAAGCATCTGCTCCGGCTTTTTCAAGTCTTATTTTACTTTCAACGGTACAACTGCATCATGCATTTGCTTATCAAGTTCCTGAATGTGTGCTTGTTTCATTTCGTTTGACCAGTTGAGTCGCTTCGCCATGTACTCAATGACAGGCTCTTTCCAGCGACGAACCCAATCAATATCAAAGTAAAGCGCACTTGTTCTACGGTTGAAATAATCAAGCGGTGTTGCCACCATTTCTTCTTCAATGCCATAGATTAGCGTAGCGAATACTTCAAGACTTAAGTGATGGAAGTTTGCTTCAGTACCAACGGTTTCAATGATTTGGTAAATACGTTCAATGTTTGAACCATAACGTTGTACGAGTGTTTCGGCTTCTTTCACGCTTAACCCAAGCGTTGTCCCACGTCGTACTTGTTCGGTTGCGTATTCTTTGAATCCTTTACTTCCTCCAACATAGCCGCCTGAGAGGATCATGTTTTTCGTAGTAGAAGCAGGGAACTTTTTATATTTTTCTTCTTTAAATTGATCTGTAATAAGATTAACCACTTTTTCAGCCATTTTGCGGTAGCCTGTAAGTTTACCACCAGCAATCGTGATTAAACCAGAATCAGAAAGGAAAATTTCATCCTTACGAGAAATTTCTGATGGATCTTTTCCTTCTTCATGGATCAACGGGCGAACGCCTGACCAGCTAGATTCGACATCATCTTTTGTGACATTGATTCCAGGGAACATGTAGTTTGCTGCATCCACAATATAATCTCTGTCTTCAACTGTCATTTGAGGATGGACAGGATTTTTCGTATAGTGTGTATCCGTTGTTCCGATATAGGTTTTGCCAGCGCGCGGAATCGCAAACATCATACGACCATCATCAAACGGTGTATCGAAATAGACGGCTTGCTGAAGTGGGAATTTAGACTGATCAAACACAAGATGCACGCCTTTTGTTAGGAACATGTGCTTTCCTTTTCTAGATTGATCGAGCTCACGAATTTCATCTACCCACGGACCAGCTGCGTTCACAACTTTTTTCGCACGAATTTCACGCGTTTCACCAGTCACCACGTCTTTGGCACGAACACCAACTATTTTTCCATCTTCGTATAAAAGCTGTTCTGCTTTTACATAGTTAACGGCTTTGCCACCGCGATGAACGGCTTCTTTCATAATTTCTAGCGTAAGACGCGCGTCATCCGTACGGTACTCTACATAATAACCGCCGCCTTTTATGTCACTCTTCCTAAGAAGCGGTTCCTTATCTAACGTTTCTTTCTTAGATAACATGCTTCTTCTTTCTTTTCGTTTAACACCCGCTAGCCTGTCATAAAGAGCAAGTCCTGCACCTGTAGAGAATTTCCCAAATGTACCGCCTTTAATAATTGGTAGTAGCATCCATTCTGGCGTTGTGACATGAGGCGCGTTTTCATACACAATCGCACGCTCTTTCCCTACTTCCGCAACTAGCCCAATTTCTAAATTTTTAAGATAGCGTAAGCCACCGTGAACAAGCTTCGTTGAGCGACTCGACGTACCAGCCGCAAAGTCCTGCATTTCAATAACAGCCGCATTCATTCCTCTTGAAGCAGAGTCAAGTAAAATGCCGGCACCTGTTATTCCTCCTCCAACAACAAGAACATCTAATTCCTCTGAGACGATTTGATCAAGTACTACGCTTCTTTGCAATCCTGAAAATGGTTTAACCAAGATGAACACTCCCTTTTGTTATATGAACAATAGCGTATTTAAACTAACCTCTAATAAAACTTCTCTTCAGTACTTTACCCCTAATAGAGGGTTTCTTAAGCATTAGATTATACATTCCTACAAAAACAGCTGATTTAAAGAACAAAAAAAGACCACAACACACCAGAGCATGACGTTCCATGCTTGGGCGCTGTGGTCTTCTCCTATTCTCCGACCAGAACACTATTAACTTAAATTCATTGTAGCATAATCCGAAGGCTCTGCCTATAAAAAAGGATTATTATTTAAAAGCCATTGTTGCATGAACTGCTTTCTTCCATCCTCCATATAGCTCTTCTCGCTCTTCTTCTTTCATTTTAGGATCAAACGTCTTATCGATCATCCACTGCTGCTTAATTTCTTCTTTATCTTTCCAATACCCAGTTGCAAGTCCTGCAAGATAAGCAGCACCAAGTGCTGTTGTCTCACTAACCGTTGGACGCTCAACAGGAACACCAATGATATCGCTCTGGAATTGCATAAGGAAGTTGTTGTTCACAACACCCCCATCCACGCGAAGTGTTTTAAGATCAATACCAGAATCAGCCGTCATGGCATCAAGCACATCTCTCGTTTGATAAGCAAGAGATTCAAG
Source organism: Guptibacillus spartinae (assembly GCF_028610625.1). Taxonomy (GTDB): domain Bacteria; phylum Bacillota; class Bacilli; order Bacillales; family Guptibacillaceae; genus Guptibacillus; species Guptibacillus spartinae. The sequence continues at coordinate 339,610 of NZ_JAQQWU010000003.1, read as the reverse complement.
CGTTGCGCGAATAAAGTGCTCTTTGCTCGTTCCTCTTGTTAAACCAAAGACAGACCCTTTCACGTCACTATCCCAGTATGGTGTTCCAAGCCCAACGAATGCTGGAACCATATAAACCCCATCTGTAGACTCAACACGTTCAGCATAACTCTCACTCTCTGGCGCTTCATTAAACATACGTAAACCATCCCGTAGCCATTGAATAGCGGAACCTGCAACAAAGATACTACCTTCTAACGCGTACTCCACTTTTCCATCAACGCCCCATGCAATAGTGGTAAGAAGACCGTTATCAGACTTGACCGCTTTTTCGCCAGTATTCATAAGCATAAAGCAACCTGTCCCATACGTGTTTTTCGCCATTCCTTTTTCATAACAAGCCTGTCCAAATAGTGCTGCCTGCTGGTCGCCTGCAACGCCAGCGATCGGAACATTTTGACCGAAGAAGTGATAATCAACCGTTTTCGCGTATACTTCAGATGAAGGACGAACTTCAGGAAGCATAGACTTCGGAACGTTTAGCATCTCAAGTAGTTCATCATCCCACTTTAGGTCATAAATGTTATACATCATTGTGCGTGAAGCATTCGTGTAATCCGTTACGTGTGCTTCGCCTCCAGAAAGTTTCCAGATCAACCAGGAATCAATCGTTCCAAAGAGAAGATCGCCATTTTCAGCCTTTTCACGCGCACCATCGACATTATCTAAAATCCATTTTACTTTTGTGCCCGAGAAATAGGCATCGATTAAAAGGCCGGTCTTGTTACGAACCATCTCTTCATGACCTTGTTCTTTTAGCTCTTTAACAATTCCTGCAGTTTGACGGGACTGCCATACAATCGCATTGTAGATCGGCTTTCCAGTATTCTTGTCCCATACGACTGTTGTTTCACGCTGATTTGTAATGCCAATGGCTTCAATATCTTTGGCAGAGAGATCAGAAGCAGAAGAGAGCACTTGAGCCATAACAGAGAGAATGGAGCTCCAGATTTCTTGAGCATCATGTTCAACCCAACCTGATTTAGGAAAATGCTGCTTGAATTCTTTTTGTGCAACGTTTACAATTTCACCTTTTTTATTAAACAGAATCGCGCGTGAACTTGTTGTTCCCTGGTCCAATGATAAAATGTACTTTTTTGACATGTTATTTCCTCCCTAATTAGAATTAACTTTTAATTTTTTGCTTCAGATGAAGCGTAAACAGTATCTCTAAGCTTATCACTAAGTTGATACAGTATAACAAATAAAATCGCTACGACTACAGTTGAGATCCAGAATACGGGGCTATAATTTGCTTCTGTTACAGATCTAAAAAGAATCGCTCCATACATTCCACCGGCAGCGGGACCGACAACTGGAATCCATGCGTACCGCCAATTTGAATCCCCTTTTCCTGGAATAGGCAGGAAAAAGTGAGCAATTCTTGGGCCAAGGTCTCGAGCAGGGTTAATCGCATACCCCGTCGTACCACCAAGGGAAAGTCCAATCGCAACAATCAGAAAACCTACGATGAAGGGATTCAATCCATCAGTAAAATCATTTGAACCAATCGCAAGAAGCCCAATCAAAAGCATCGCTGTTCCAATAAACTCACTTAAAAAGTTACTGAACGTATGCGGAATAGCAGGATCGGTAGAAAACACGGCTAATTTAAGCGCTTTATCGTCTTCTTTACGAAAATGAGGTAGAAAATGAAAATATACGATACATCCACCGAGAAACGCACCAATCATTTGTGCAGTTATGTAGCCTGGTACATCACTCCATGGAAAATCGCCAACGGCTGCTAACCCAAGTGTTACAGCAGGATTCAAATGAGCCCCACTTACTTGACCTACAGCGTAAACGCCCATTGCAACACCGAGTCCCCATCCGAGAGCAACCACAATCCAGCCCCCGCCTTGTGCTTTCGAATCCTTTAAGTTAACGTTTGCAACAACGCCACCACCAAAAATAATTAAAATCATAGTACCTAATATTTCACCAATAAATGGAGACATAACCAGACACCTTCCTCCCGAGTTTAGTTAACACTCCTTTCCCTGACCTTATTCCCTCTTTTTCACATTCTAAAAGGAAAATTAAAAAAAACCACAACAAGCGGTCCTATCAATTGATAGGATTTGTGTGTGGTTCTCCTCATCTCAGGCACGAAATATTAACTTAATACCCATTAAACCAGACTTATGTAAGCGATGTCAAGTGGTTCAACCCGGTTGAAAATGTTTCCATAGATCTTTCTTAGAAGTCGTGACTGCCGCAGCTCCACCACTTAAAGCGGCTTCTACGTCCTCTACTGAACGAATAAACCCACCAGCGAAGATTGGTACTTTTATTTGCTCATGAAGTTCTTCAAACACTTGTGGAATAATTCCCGGCAACACCTCGACACAGTCTGGCTTCGTGTTTTTCACCATGCTATAGCTCGTATCTAGGGCCATGGAATCGAGCATGAACAAGCGCTGTACGGAAAGTATGCCTCTTCTTTTCGCGACTCCAAGCACACTGGACCTTGTCGAGATAAGTCCTGCGGGTTTTACTTCCTGACAAAGAAATTCGGCACCGTGTTCATCATTTCGTAATCCCTGGACAAGGTCAGCATGAAGTAAAATCTTTTTATCCGCTCGATTCCCCTCCCGAATCACTGACTTCAATTGTCCAATATGCGTATCTAAAAGAACAATATAGGTGTACTTGCTATTTAATAAAATTTCAAAATCACGCATTTTTCTTACCGCCGGCAGGATGCTTTGGTTATGAAATGTCATGGATCATCCCTCCTTTTCTTTTTATCATACCAGAATTAATGGAAACTTCCATTAGAGGAAGAGGTTAGAGGCTGGAGGTGGTTAATAGAGCCACAAAAGCACGCTCTCCGGTAGAGAGCGTGCTTTTAGGCTTTATGACGTAAAGGTTCGATAATGACCTTATCAATTAATAAATTTAAGATCCCAATGACGATCGCTGCAAGAAGGGCCATGGCAAATCCATTTATGACAAAAGCATCACCCATTAACGCTGCTGTAATCATGAGAGTAATAGCATTAATCACTACTAGAAACAATCCTAAAGTGAGAATGGTTACAGGAAGGGTAAGGAGAATTAAAACCGGCTTAATAAACACATTCACAAGCGAAAGAATAACACTCGCGAGAACGGCAGAACCCAGCCCTTGAATATAAAATCCATCAAAATAGCCTGCTACTACCATTAATACGACGCTATTAACAAGCAAACTTAAAAGCCAGTGTCGCATCATACCCCTCCTTATCCATTGGTTTTTATAGTATAAGCGTTTTTTTATCCCTTATTCGAACTTTTAAAGATAGGAAACTGAAATTGAACCAGCTGTTGAATTGGCAACAATGCGATAATTGTGCTCCGATTCTTCCTCTGTTCTAAACTTCTTTAAACGGTGTGAAATTTCTTTTTTCTCACGAAGAATGCTCATATGATCAAGATCTGTCGTAATCGCTCCAATCGTCGATTTAAGATCTCCTTTAATGTTCATGCCTTTCGGAACAACGATTTGAATTGTACCGTTGACGGTTTTAAAATCTGCACTACCACTTACGGCATTCTTTAACGTATGGCGAATGGCACCGTTCATAGATTGCGCCTCAGTTTCAACATAGGTGCCATCGATTGTAATAGGGCCGTTTGCTGTTTCGAGCTCACAAACTTCTCCAGTCGAGTCTTCCACCACAATCGCACCATTACCCGTTTCCGCTTCAAGTACTTTTACAGAAGATTTTCGAATACCAACTTTACCATTTGCTGTTTTTAATTTGGCTTTAGCTGATGTGATATTCTCCCCTGTCACATCTCCATTAAACGTAGTAACCCACACTCCCTCGTACTCAGAAGCAGGAACATAAATGACCAGATTCACCTTTACATCTGCACGTTCTGATTTAAATGTCATTTTTCCATTATCTACAGCGAAGTAAGTTTCTCGTAACAACTTATCCATGGCATCTTTTTGCGTTGAGACCCGATAAACATTCGCACGACAGTCAATTTTCACATCGTTGCGTTCCCATGTTTGAAAGGTGATTTCGCCATTTCTTACATGTACATCTAGTGTTTCAGGCTTCACTTCTAACTGTTCATAAACGTGAGAGACCTCTTCTGAAGAACCAAAGTTAAAATCAAGGTCCATATCTTTTACTTTTTGAATGAGAGATTCTACAAATTGACCTACTTTATATCCAGGAGCCGTTCGATCTGTATGAGAATCTGTCGACTTCTCACGCTTCGGTTCCTCTGACCCTTCATTTGTTCCGATCGCTTTTAATAGTTTTGCACCTTCATCAGCGGAAATTTTGCCATCTTCAATCATTTTAAGAATCATTCGACGTTCTTCATTCATTCAAAACATCTCCTTTTTGATTTGATGTAAATAGATAATTACCAGCGGAGAACCTGAATTCCTTTTACAATGTTCCAGATAAAAACCACAACATTAAGTAAACTAAACAAGATAAAACCTAAAATGATCACCACACCTACATCCATTACAAAAATGGCGAAAAGCGCCAAGATAATTGTTAAAAACGGAAGAAGGTGAGAAACAATCGAGCGCTTTGCATGATAAGAGACTTCCTCATCCCGCACAACAAAATAGACAATGATTGGGAAAAGAAACGGTGCGAAGAAAACACTAAAATAGCAAAGGGAGGACATTACTTTTTCTACAGACATGATTGCTTCCCCTTTCAATATTCTCTACCTATCTATACGATTCGTCAAAAAGAAAGTTTCAAAAAGGGGAAAGAAAAAAAACGAAAAGACAGCGAATCGCTGTCCCTTCAAATCATACAGATTGTGTTTGTTCTAACCTTTTCTTCATCCGGTTTTTATCTCGTTCAAGAATAGGCGCAAGATAGCTTCCCGTGTAAGACCGCTCTTCTTTCACGATTTTCTCTGGTGTCCCAGTAGCGATGACTTCACCACCACCATCTCCACCTTCAGGTCCGAGATCAATGAGATAATCAGCCGTTTTAATCACATCTAAATTATGTTCAATAATCAAGACGGAATCCCCATTTTCTACGAGACGCTGAAGAACTTCTAGTAAACGAGAAATATCATCTACATGCAATCCCGTTGTGGGTTCATCAAGAATATATAGCGTTTTCCCTGTTGAACGCTTGTAGAGCTGCGAAGCAAGCTTCACGCGTTGAGCTTCTCCACCTGAAACTGTCGTAGCAGGCTGTCCAAGTTTGATATAACTTAAGCCTACATCGTAGAGGGTTTGAAGTTTTCGATTAATCTTTGGAATGTTCTTAAAGAAATCAAGTCCATCTTCTACCGTCATCTCAAGAATATCAGCAATATTCATGCCTTTATACTCAATTTCAAGCGTTTCTCTGTTATAGCGTTTCCCATGACACACTTCACATGGAACGTAAACGTCTGGCAAGAAGTGCATTTCAATTTTAATAATGCCGTCACCACGACAAGCTTCACATCGGCCGCCTTTAACATTAAAGCTGAATCTTCCCTTTTTATATCCTCGCACTTTTGCTTCGTTCGTTTGTGCAAAAACATCGCGAATATCATCGAATACACCTGTATAAGTAGCCGGGTTTGATCGAGGCGTACGCCCAATTGGAGACTGATCAATATCAATCACTTTATCCACATGTTCAAGACCGTTAATTTTTTTATGTTCTCCAGGCTTATCTTTTGCTTTATGAAGCTTTTGAGCAAGCGCTTTGTATAAGATTTCATTGATCAGCGTACTTTTTCCTGATCCCGACACACCTGTGACACAAGTAAATAAACCAATTGGAATTTTTGCTTTCGTATTTTTAAGGTTATTTTCCTTTGCTCCAACAATTTCAATGTATCTACCATCAGGCTTGCGACGCTCCGTCGGCACGGGAATAAATTTCTTACCAGAAAGATATTCTCCAGTTAAAGAATCCTCATCATCCATGATTTCAGCTGGAGATCCTTCTGATGTAATATAACCACCGTGTGCCCCAGCCCCAGGACCGATATCAATAATGTGGTCAGCAGCTAACATCGTATCTTCATCATGTTCAACGACAATAAGCGTATTTCCAAGGTCTCGCATATTTTCGAGTGTTGAAATGAGGCGATCGTTATCTCGTTGATGCAGACCGATTGAAGGCTCATCTAGTATATACAGCACGCCCATTAAACGTGAGCCTACTTGAGTAGCCAGTCTAATGCGCTGCGCTTCTCCACCCGATAACGTACCCGCTGAACGATTAAGTGTTAAATAATCTAAACCGACGTTAACAAGGAATCCTAAGCGATCCTGGATTTCTCTTAAAATCATTTTTCCAATTGTCGCTTCTTTAGCCGTTAGTTCCAGCTCATCGAAAAAGCCTGCTGCATCTTTAATCGCATATTCTGTCGCTTCTCCGATATGTTTACCGTTAATTAAAACAGAACGTGCTTCTTTCTTTAAACGGTAGCCTTTACACGTAGGGCACGGTTTTTGTGCCATGTACGCTTCCATTTGCTCACGAATGTAATCAGAACTCGTCTCCCGATAGCGGCGCTCTACGTTTGGGATGACGCCTTCAAAAGGAACATTGTTTTCGCGCACCTGACCGAAATCATTTTCATAACGGAAATAAACTTTCTCCCCATCACTACCATAAAGCACTTTATCAAGCTGTGACCTAGAAATGTTCTTTACAGGAGTATCCATATCAATACCAAAATGATTGCACACACTTTCAAGTAACTGTGGATAATAGTTTGAACTGACAGGTTCCCAAGGAGCAAGTGCGTGTTCACGAAGTGATTTATCCCAATCCGGTATAACAAGATCAAGGTCGACTTCAAGCTTCAATCCCAGCCCATCACATGAAGGGCAAGCACCGAATGGGCTATTAAATGAAAATAACCTTGGCTCTAACTCACCAATTGAAAAACCGCAGTAAGGACATGAATGATGCTGATTAAAAAGAAGTTCTTCCTGCCCCATCACATCCACGATCACCTGACCGCCTCCAAGATTAAGGGCTGTTTCAAGTGAATCTGCTAGTCTCGATTGAACACCATCTTTTACCACAATACGATCAATCACAACTTCGATGGAATGTTTTTTATTTTTCTCAAGCGAAATTTCATCCGCTACTTCCATCATTTCACCATCAACGCGCACGCGAACATAGCCCTGCTTTTTAATATCTTCAAGCACTTTCACATGTTCACCTTTACGTCCTGAAACAACGGGAGAAAGAATCTGTAATTTTGTTCGCTCTTCGTATGCAAGAATGCGATCAACCATTTGCTCAATCGTTTGTGACGTAATTTCCACACCATGACGTGGACAAACAGGTCGACCAATTCTTGCAAACAATAGACGAAGGTAGTCATAGATTTCCGTTACCGTTCCTACAGTTGACCGAGGGTTTCGACTAGTGGTTTTTTGATCAATCGAGATGGCGGGTGATAGGCCTTCAATCGCATCAACGTCCGGTTTATCCATTTGGCCAAGGAACTGCCTTGCATAGGCTGACAGAGATTCTACATAGCGACGTTGCCCCTCAGCATAGATTGTATCGAAGGCTAGGGACGATTTCCCTGAACCAGATAAGCCCGTGACGACCACCAGTTTATCCCTCGGGATTGTCACATCAATATTTTTTAAATTATGGGCTCTTGCCCCTTTGACGACGATCTCATCGTTTGCCATTTGTTCGTCATCCTTCCGCTTTAAGCTCTAGTAATAGGTCACGAAGTTCAGCAGCACGTTCGAAGTTAAGGTCTCGCGCAGCATCCTTCATTTCTTTTTCAACATTTTCAATCACTTTTGCACGTTCTTGCTTGTTCATTTTGCCTTGCTTAGGCACTGTATACTCTTCGCCTTCTTCAGCAGCAATGGTTGCTCGTATTCCTTCACGAACTTTTTTCTGAATTGTCGTTGGCGTAATGCCGTATTTACTATTATACTCCTGCTGGATTTCACGTCGGCGACTTGTTTCATTCATCGCAATTTCCATTGAGTTCGTTACTTTATCAGCGTATAAAATAACATGTCCGCTTGAATTACGGGCGGCACGGCCGATGGTTTGAATTAAGGACCGTTCGGATCTTAAGAAACCTTCCTTATCTGCATCAAGTATGGCCACAAGTGACACTTCCGGAATATCAAGTCCTTCTCGAAGAAGGTTGATCCCAACTAAAACGTCAAATACACCCAAGCGAAGGTCACGAATGATCTCAATTCGTTCAAGCGTTTTTATTTCAGAATGCAGGTAACGTACTTTCACCCCCATTTCAAGTAAATAATCCGTTAAGTCTTCTGACATTTTTTTCGTTAGAGTAGTGACAAGTACCCGTTCATTACGAGCCGAACGCTGATTAATCTCATCTAATAAATCATCAATTTGCCCTTCAATTGGACGCATTTCAATTGTTGGATCTAGAAGACCTGTAGGACGAATGATTTGCTCAACAACTTGAGTAGAGTGCTCTTCTTCATAGGGTCCAGGAGTTGCCGAAACATAAACAAACTGATTTGCCTTCTCTTCAAACTCTTCAAAACGAAGCGGGCGGTTATCTTTCGCAGAGGGTAGTCGGAAGCCATGATCGACTAGAACTCCTTTTCTTGCCTGGTCACCGTTATACATACCTCTTACTTGCGGAAGCGTAACATGCGATTCATCAACCATAATTAAAAAATCATCTGGAAAATAGTCCATTAACGTATAAGGCGTTGCCCCCGCTTCACGGAGTGTTAAGTGCCTCGAATAGTTTTCGATTCCTGAACAAAATCCCATCTCAGCCATCATTTCAATATCATATCTTGTTCGCTGCTCAAGACGCTGTGCTTCAAGAAGTTTTCCTTCATCATTTAGCACTTTCAGTCTCTCTTCAAGTTCTGCTTCGATACGCTGAATAGCGATCTTTAGCTTTTCTTCACGAGTTACGAAGTGAGAGGCAGGGAAAATAGCCACGTGCTCTCGCTCTCCGAGAATTTCACCAGTTAACGAATTTACTTCTGTAATCCGATCAATTTCGTCACCAAAAAATTCAATTCGAATGCAGTGCTCATCGCGAGAGGCAGGGAAAATCTCTACAACATCTCCTCGAACGCGAAATGTACCACGTGTGAAATTAATGTCATTGCGTGCGTATTGAATATCGACCATATCACGTAGCAGCTGGTCCCGATCTTTTTCCATCCCTTTTCGAAGGGAGAGAACAAGGCTTTTATATTCTTCTGGATTACCAAGTCCATAGATACATGAAACACTGGCAACGATAATAACATCATTACGTTCAAACAAACTGGACGTAGCTGAGTGACGAAGCTTATCTATTTCGTCATTAATACTCGCATCTTTTTCGATAAACGTATCCGATTGTGGTATGTACGCTTCCGGCTGGTAGTAATCGTAATAACTCACAAAGTACTCTACCGCATTATGGGGAAAGTATTCTTTAAATTCACTATATAACTGTCCTGCCAGCGTTTTGTTATGTGCAATAATAAGGGTTGGCTTATTTACCTCTTGAATGACGTTCGACATCGTAAACGTCTTACCAGTTCCTGTTGCACCAAGCAAAGTTTGATGACGCTCGTTTTGCTGCACGCCTTTCACAAGCTTTTTAATTGCTTCTGGTTGGTCCCCTTGAGGCTCATAATCCGATACCAACTCAAATTTTTTCTCCACCATCTTCGCCTCCGTTCTTCACATTCCTGTCATTTATTATAGCACAAACACTAGTGAAAACTTCAATTAAAGCGAACTGATATTCGCATTTATTTTTTTGCTGCTATTTCTCTTCTGAAATAACTGTTGTATGCTGTTAAGGGTAGATTGATTGGATTTTAATACTACCTTTCACAAACTAGCTTTACTAAAAAGGAGTTTTATCATTGCTACTTCTATTCGCATTACCAGCTGGCTTAGCCATTGGGGCGATCTCAGGTTTTTTTGGTGTAGGGGGCGGCTTTCTTCTTACCCCGATTCTCCTCTTACTTGGTTATCCTCCAGCAATGGCCATAACAATCAGTTTACTTTATAGTATGAGCACGTCCATTTCAGGTGCACTAACATACATACAAAGCAAGAATATCCTTCTAAAAACAACGATTTTCTTAGCGATCAGTGGCATGTTTGGTACACAGCTTGCTAATCCAGTTATTCTTTACTTAACCGAAAATGGCCTCGATGATACCGTGATTTCTATTTTATATTTGTTTCTTTTGGGATACTTCTCCATTTCGATGCTTTCAAAAACCCCGCATAAAGGACAAAATAGCGTTACTTCTTCCATTTCCCTTCTTCGAACAATTTTAATCGGCTTACTAGGCGGGTTTATTTCATCCATCCTTGGTGTAGGCGGAGGCTTTGTTATGGTGCCATTATTAATCAATGTTTTGCGCATACCAGCTCGACTTGCCGTTGGTACATCGCTTACCTCAATCTTTTTCATTGTATCAACAGGCTTCTTTTCCTATATCCAGACTGTCACCATCCCCCTTACACTAGCCATCCTTCTTGTTATTGGAGCAGTGGTTGGAGCACGATTTGGGGCAGGAATGACAGCTTTTTTCTCTGAGGAAGTGATGAAAAAATTGTTAGCTGCGCTTTATTTCTTCACAATGATTAGTATCCTATTCAAGCTCCTCCATCACGCAACGTCTGGACTTCTGCTTCTGAGCGGTTATATCGTGACATTAAGCGTTCTCTTTCTTTACCAGTATTGTACGAAAAAGAAGCGCCTATTCTTTTTGGAATAGACGCTACTTCATCTTTTTCTTGTTTTGTTTTTGCGTTTGCATTGAAAAATAAAAACCTATGAGTGAAGACAAGACCGTTATTAAGATGAGGTGAATGGGATGATCAATCCCACCAAAAACAGCCCACATAAATAATATCGTTAAACCAAAGCTGACGTATGTGTTATATGTCACTCGTGTAAACACGATCATGATAATTGCTGGAACGAATAAAGCAATTAAAATTCCTTGCATAAGAATAAGTTCCCCTCTCTAAGCACTTCTCTCCCCATCTTACAACAAGATGGGGAGAGAAAGCTATGATGAGTAGGGATTTTATCTTTTTAAACTTCAGTAAATTGAGCAGCATCCCATGGTTTGGGCGTTCCGAATTCACGCGCTAACTTTCGACTCTCGCCTTTTCTTCCTTTACGAAGCTCTTTACGTTCAGCAGCTGTTTCATTCAAGAATTTTTCTTCTTCCGTTTCAGGATAAACACCTGGTACTTCAACCGGGTTTCCTTCTTCATCAAGAGCAACGAAAGTGAGTAGCGCTGTTGCACACACATGACGTTCACCGGTGAACATCTTCTCGGCAATAGCCTTCACAAAAACTTCCATCGATGTTTTATGCGTCCAGGTTACCATCGATTCAAGACAGACGATATCTCCCTGATGAATCGGATGAAGGAAATCGACTGAATCGGTTGAAGCTGTTACACAAGGTCTTCTTGAATGACGAGTTGCTGAAATGAGAGCAACATCATCAATAAAGGCCATTAATTGACCTCCAAACAATGTGCCATGAATATTCGTATGAGTTGGGTTCACGACTGTCGCTTTCGCCGTTCTAGACTCATTCGTTGACTTCATGTTGTTACTTTCTGATACATGGTTCATTTTAAATCACTCTCTTTCTTTTGAAAGCAGCTGTTCATGCTTTAAATGGAAACGTACATGAACAAATTGCTTTATTACTAAATAACTTTAGCCGTATATTTAAAGCATCTTTCGCTAATCCGACTGATTGGATATTCTGTCGATTCAGCAAGTTTCATAAGGATATTAAAAACCGCTGACTTTGAAATGGCAATGCCATAATGCTTCTCAAGTAGATCAGAGAGGTAAAGGGGTCCCATCCCAACTTGTGACCGCTCTAGAATTTCAACAACTTCCTTAGTGGGTGCATCTGTTACTGCCGAAGTGCTGCCATTCATTTGACTCATAATCGTTTCACGTTCTATTTCAAACTTTTGAAGCAACTTCATTTCTCTCGCGTTGAGATCCATCAATTGCTGTTGTAGCTGAGTTTCTCCAGTCATAATGACATGCTCCTTTACGTTAAGAATGATCAAATTGTAGCAAGTGATTTCTATACGAACAAGACTGTCAAAATCTCTGTAAACGCAACCATACAGGCATTTAGCCGTTTTTTTCACTTCCATATATTTCTTGAATAGAACCTATAACAAATCGGCATAGAAAGTTAAGAGGTTTTTCGTAATTAGATGTTTTATTTTTTTACCTCATTTTATGAGATGCTCGTGCTCAAAAAAAAAGAAGAAGGTATGGGACCCTTCTTCTTTACCGTTCAATAATTATTGAGCTTCTTCTTGCTCTTCAAAGCGATGATCTTTCACGAACAATAAACCAAGTTCATGATGGGTATTGTTGTAAAGCGCTTTTTGTTCAAACCTGACTTCCCCATTAATGTCCAGAACCTCTAATTTGCAAAAAGCTGCATTTCGTTGAAGTGCTGTATAAAAGTCGACGCCTTTTCCTAACGAAAGACCATTTACTTTTGAAATCACTTCCCCCACTTGTAAGCTCATTTGATCTGCAGGAGATCCTGGAAGAATACCCAAGATCACAAGTCCTTCATTTCGCTCATTGAAATACGCAGGCTTGTTCTTGCCACGATGAAGAAGCAATATACTTGCTCGCCCCACAATAACAAATCCAATGGCAGCTAAAGCGACCCACTGATTGTCTAGAAAATAACTAATCAGACCAATAATTACTGTTCCAGCTCCAATAAGAGAAACTTGTCTACCATTTGTTCTCATTTCAGGAAGAGGTAGCGCGTGATGAATCAGCTTTCGAAAACCGATTGGAAATGGCAATAACAAAAAGGTATATGTCTGCTCTCCAAAATGAAGAAGCGGCCACCACGAGAGTGCTTCCACATTGCCAACGGGTAGAAAAAGAAAAAGCGGTAATAACCATATTCTCTGCATCTCATGTGAACCAACTATTTTGCCTCTTTTACTTTTAACAAGTCTTGGTGATGTTTGTTTACCAGCGTTCGTAGCAATTAAATAACCTTCTATAAAAACAAGAAATCCAACTAAGAGAGCAAGTGCTATTAACGAAGTCGATCCAATTCCTTCTTGTATTTGATTCAGGGTTTTATTACCAAAGTCCCTAGGCGTGTAAAACATTGCCGCCAAAACAGGAAGAATCATAACAAAGGCAGGCGATAAAAATCGTATTTGACCCGTGAGTATAAGCAAAAGTGCTGCAATACTCATGGCTACAGTCGCACTTAAAGGAACCGTTAAACCTAAAAAGAGATTTAGAAGTAAAAAGACAGCTCCAATCATTAAACTTGGGACGATCGCAAAAATAACGTCGTCTAAAACATCGTGAACTCTTGTATGAAAATCTCTTCGGTCACGTTTGACTCGTGAACGGCCAAGTATGAAAGCTCCGATGATGGTGATATACGTAAGGGGGTGAAGAAAAAAACTCATGATCCCCTTAAGTAGCGATAGGCCAATAGTGTCCATTTAGTAATCCTCCATGCTTAAGTTCCTATTTTCAAAAAGGAAAAATTAATTTACAACGGTTTTATAATCGCTCATTGTCTCCTGCAACGTTAAGAATTCGAAAAAAATTCCGCAGGTTTTCCTGCGGAATAGCTTCGACATTAACTGTTCAATTCCTTCTTACGATTATTTTATAAGAAGTTCAACAGCTGTTTCGAGCTGCACATCATTTTCAGAATTACGAATAGATTCTATGATATTCTCCTGAAGTTTCTGAGCCGTTTTTTCGTCTATTTTACCTGTCACATTTAAATCATTCGAACGTTGAAAGGCTTTTACAGCTGTAACTGTTTTTTCACTGAAGTAACCGTCTTTACGACCTGGTTCAAATCCAAGACCTTTTAACATTACTTGTGCTGATTCCACTTGTTCGTTGTTTTGGTCAAACGTTAGTGTTTTTTCAGCAGATAATGGATTTACATAGAAATAATCAGGTTGCTTCGCCTCAACCGTAGGCTCAATTCCTTTTTTATGGATCCAATTTCCGTCTGGAGTTAGCCATTTAAACATGGTGAGTTTAATATTACTGCCATCTCCGAGATCAACTGTCGATTGAACCGTTCCTTTACCAAAGGACGTTTCTCCGACTAAATCATAGCCGCCTGCTTCTTTAAGGGCACCGGCTAGGATTTCTGCAGCTGATGCGCTACCGCGATCGATCAATCCTACGATTGGATAGTCTTTTTTCTCTTCAAGTGACGAAACTGATCCCTGCTTTTCACCTTCACGATCTTCAATTTGGACATAAGGCTTATCATTTGGGATAAGCTCCTCAGCCATATCTGAAACGACATTTAAAAGACCACCAGGGTTATTACGAACGTCGAGGACAAGACCGTCAATCCCTTGATCTTCCAATTTTCCTAATTCTTTCGAAAAGCTTTTAGCCGTATCTTCCGAAAAGGACGTTACTTGTAAGACTCCGATTGTCTTTCCATTTTCTTCGATGGTTTTTGCATGCACCGTTTCGATCGGAATTTCATCACGCGTTACTTCTACAGTCATAACCTCTGAAGCTCCTGGACGTTGGACTCCTAGTTTAACGACCGTACCTTTTTCGCCACGAATCTTTAATACCGCATCATATAAATCTAGACCCTCAGTGCTTTCACCATCGATTGTCATAATTTTGTCTTTCGGACGTAGACCTGCTTTCTCCGCAGGAGAGTCTTTATACGGAGAAACAATTGTCACCCTTCCATCCGTCATATTGACTTCTGCCCCAATTCCTTCAAAAGAGGAACCAAGTGACTGGCTAAATTGCTCCGCTGTTTTTGGATCCATATACACAGAATAAGGATCTTCTAGCGTATCCACCATCCCTTTAATGGCTCCATCTAACAGATCTTTTTGATCAACATCTTTTACATAGCGATCTTTGATTAACTCGTAAGCTTTATTAATTTTCGTTAACTCTTCTGACTCTATTTCATTTCCTGATCCAAGAGTTAAAGATTGAGCGCTTCCTTCAGGCTCGTCCTGAAATAACGCAAATGCCGCATATGTACCACCTGAACCGATGACCAGGGCGACCAAGACCAGCAAAGCGACAACTTTCCCCTGTATCCTCATTGTACTCACCTCTTCTGATTTGAAGGAAAAGGCACCCCATCATAACGATGCGATGCCTTTTCATCTTATTGTACTATATGATTCAGTTGTTTTCATTATGTTTCCATCTCATCATGTGAGGGGAAAGAAATAAATTACTATTGAATGTAGTTCATTGGGTTAACGGCATTTGACTTGCTGGAGTTCCATGAACCTTTGTGAATTTCAAAGTGTAAATGTTGCCCAGTTGAATGACCAGTGTTACCCATTGTTCCAAGGTAAGTTCCCTGACTTACTGTTTGACCTGTTGATACCGCACGGTTTTGCATATGAGCATAAACTGTTGTGTACATTTGGCCATTAATGCTATGTGTAAGGAAAACCACATTACCATAGGAATCTGATTTGTAAGATCTTAAAACCGTTCCATCAGCTGCAGCTGAGACTGGATTTTGCCCGCCTTGAGCAATATCAATACCTGCATGGAAAGTTCCCCAGCGTCGACCTAAGCCTGATGTGATTGGACCAGCCGCAGGCTTAATGAATGATGCGTTACTACTAGAAGGTGCTGGTGCTGGTGCTGGCGTAGGAGCAGGTGCTGAGTTTGAACTGCTGCTGTTCGAACTGCTAGACTTGCTTGAACTAGCTGCAGCTTCTTTTTTCGCTTGAGCTTCAGCTTCAGCTTTTTCTTTTGCTGCTTTTGCTGCTGCTTTGCGTTCTTCTTCTGCTTTACGAGCCGCTTCTTCAGCGCGCTTGATTTCTTGCTTCACTGCAGTTTCCTGAGCAGCAAGAAGTTCTGCTGTTTCATTTAAATCCATCATATGATTATGAAGTTCGCCTTCTTCTGCTTCAAGGGACTTCATTAGCTTATCTTTTTTAGCTTTTTTAGCATCAAGCTCTTGTTTAAGGTTCTCAAGCTCAGCTTTATTTTCTTCAAGAGAAGCTAATTTTTCTTCTACTTGAGCTTTCTTTTCTTCTACAGCTTCCTTATCCGCTTTGTGCTCTTCAAGAATTTTCTTATCTTGATCAGCAATCGTATTTAATGCAAGAACGCGCTCAACTAAATCTCCAAAGTCCGTTGCACCAAGAAGAACTTCCATATAGTCAACCGTTCCGCCACCGTTTTGCTGCATGGAACGAACGCGGTCTTTAAGTAACTTATCACGTTCAGCGATACGCTCTTCTAACGCTTTGATATCTTCCTTTAGTTGATCGATCTCAGCATTAGTATCTTTAATTTCTTTTTCTTTTGCAGTGATTTTATCGTCAGTTTCAGCTACTTCTTTGTTAAGCTGTTCAATTTCGGCTTGAACATCTTCTTGCTCTGCTTTCACATCAGCTAGTTCAGATTCTTTTTTCTGCAACTCTTGTTGATTTGAGGATTGCTTCTCTTTTACATTATTAAGCTGATCATCAAGATTTTCCGCACTAGCAGTTTGTGGAAGTGCTGCTGACAGTCCACTTAATCCTAGCGTTAGTGTTAGAGCCGTTGCCAATATTTTATGCTTCAATCTTTGTTCCTCCCCCAAAATAGATCAAACTATTTATCTCTTATTTTTTCTTTTAAACTTTTAAGAATTTACGCATTGATGTGAGGCTTCCCCATACGCCGATAATGACACCGAGGACAATTAACAACCCGGACAGTTGATAGACAAACGGTGTAACCGGTAGTAAATCAATAAATAAAGTCGGAAAACGGTTAGCTATTAAATCGATTAAATAATAATAGCCATATATGAGAATCCCAATTGGGATGATCGATCCGAAAATACCAATCAAAATACCTTCTACTAGAAATGGCCAGCGAATGAACCAATTGGTCGCCCCTACTAGTTTCATAATTTCAATTTCATGACTTCTGGCAACAATTGTTAGTTTAATTGTGTTTGAAATAAGGAACATGGCTGTAAATAGTAATCCTACAACAAGCGCTAGTCCAACATTTCGTGCAATTTCCAGAACTTTAAAAAGGCGATTGACCGTATCTTCTGCGAATTCAACATCTTGAACATTTTCAAGCTGCTTAATTTGTTCAGCAACCGCTGTGACATCCTGAGGATCATTGGTTTTAACTAGAAAGGCATCACTAAGTGGATTTTCATCCTTTAACGACTCGAATACTTCGCCATCATCTCCAAGGTTCTCAATTAAATTATCTAATCCTTCTTCTTTGGATTGATAGGTAACGGATTCAACTTCAGGAATGTTTTCAATTCTCGATTTCAACTCATCCTGCTGATCTTGCTTCGCCGTTAAATCAATAAAAGCACTGATTTCAACATCGCTTTCAAGCTGATCCCCAAATGCATTTAAATTGAGTAGTAATGCGAGACAAACTCCAACGAGAAGGAGCGTAACGGTAACGGCAGAAATGGAAGCGAATGTCATCCAGCCATTTCGTCCAAGATTCTTAAAGCCTTCTTTTCCGTGACGACCAAATGTTTTAATTTTCATACCCGTATTCACCTCTTGCTTCATCACGGGTTACCAAACCACCATCAATTGCAATAACACGTTTTCTGAATGTATTCACAATATCCTTATTATGGGTAGCCATAATAACAGTTGTACCGCGATTGTTGATTTGATCAAGTAAATCCATAATTCCCCACGCTGTTTCTGGATCCAGGTTACCTGTTGGTTCATCAGTAAGTAGAATGTGAGGATTATTGACGATCGCTCTTGCTATTGAAACCCTCTGCTGTTCTCCCCCAGAAAGTTCATCAGGAAGGAACCTTGCTTTGTTTTTCAAATTAACGAGACTTAACGTTTCCATGACTCGCTTGCGCGTATTTGCTTTGCTTTCTTCGATGACTTCAAGAGCAAAAGCGACGTTTTCATAAACGGTTAACCTTGGTAAAAGCTTAAAATCCTGAAAAACAACGCCGATTTCGCGGCGTAGCTTAGGTACATGCTTGTTCTTTAACTTGCCAACATCTTTTCCGTTAATAATGATTGTTCCACTTGTAGCCTTTTCTTCCCGATACATCATTCTCATAAAAGTTGACTTACCGGCACCACTTGGCCCAACTATGTAAACAAACTCGCCTTTATTAATCTTAATATCAATTCCGTTGATTGCTTTAATGCCATTGTTATACGTTTTCCAAACATCTTTCATTTCGATCAAATTGTACCACTTCCTACTTGCTTAAATTCTCGATGCAAATTCTTAGGAGTAAGGTTCTTATTGATAGTTCGTTTATTGATTAGTTCCTTTACATCTGAAGATATTATAACAAACAAATTCGCTATTTTAAGACAAATTTTTATTACATTTTTGTTTCAAGACTCCCGAATATGACATCTTCTGCAATAAACCATTAATATTTAATAGATTATTACACAATCTATTAAGTGATTTTTGATGTTCTCTCTATAAATACAAGTTACTTTTCACGGGTTAATGGAGATTATTTGTTCATTTCCAAATAAAAAAGCACTCTAATCGAGTGCTAGATCATTTATTTCATATCGGCTAGCCAACTTGCTAAATTTTCTTCTTTTTCTGTATCTCCTCCCAGAATATTTCCAGGCATTTGACCTTTTCCATTTTGTATCACAGTTAGTATTTCATCTTTGGATAGTCGCGACCCTATGTCTGAAATCTTAGGTCCTACTTTCCCTTGAAGGTTATCACCATGACAGCTCAAGCAATTCTTTTGATATGTAGCTTCTGCAGCTGTAGCATCATATTCTCCTGACGACTCTCCTGCATTTTCAGAGGCGCTGTTTGAAGAACTGTCATTACTGCTTTCATTTTCACTGTTTTCTCCACCACACGCTACAAGGCTAAAAAGTAAAACAACTGCAAATAACATTCCGACCCATTTCTTCATAGTTCCACCCTTTTCCATTTTGTTTTCTATACTATTACCGGGTTATTCTCTTTTAAAACCTTCTCCTAACACTTCCGTTGCATTCGACACAATTACAAATGCAGACGGATCAACGCCTTTTACAAGTTCTTTTAATTTCGTTACTTCATTTTGTGCTACAACCACCATAAGAATTGGTCGTTTATCATTAGTGTAACCGCCTTGACCGGATATTCTCGTTACCCCACGATCAACGACCGTAATGATCCCTTCTCGCAGCTCTTCTTCTTTATCTGAAATAATTAAGGCCATTTTTGAATAACCAAGGCCAAGCTGGACAACATCAATTGTTTTACCTGTTAAGTACATGGCGATCAGGGCATAAAGGGCTTCTTCAAGACTAAAAACAAACGCCGATGCTACAACAATTAATCCATCAATCATAAAGACGCACGTGCCAAGAGAGACTCCTGTATACTTATTCACAATTTGAGCCGCAAGATCCGTACCACCTGTTGAAGCTTTTCCTCTAAATACGATTCCTAAACCAATGCCGACACCTAAACCACCGAACAGAGCACCTAATAAGGGGTCGGTTGTCGCCGGTTCAACGTTTTCCGTTAGCTTTACAACGAATGGGAGGAAGAGGGTTCCAACCAACGTTTTTGGGCCATATTTTTTCCCAAGAAAAATTAATCCGCTAATAAACAGAGGGATGTTAAAAGCCCATTGAACATAAGCTGGTTTCCAATCAAACACGCCTTTTGTGATCGTACTAATTCCACTTACTCCACCGGAAGCAATACTGTTAGGAAGTAAGAAAAGGTTAAAGGCAATCGCTACAATGGCCGATCCAATCATAACGCTTACATATTCCAGAATCCTATGGTACGGTGAAACTTTTCTTGCTGTAAATTTCGCTAACGTTGCTATCATAACTCTACTCACTCACTTACTTCGATGATTTTCGTCACTGCTTCTTCTAAGCAAAAGCCTTTCGTAGTATATCACCGGGTTTATAGGGTGTAAACCGCATTGTAGCAGCGCGTTATCATGTTGAAGTGCTTCTGTCTTTCGGTTTATTTTGCCCTATTTCATTCAAAACATAAGATCATTTATCCTTTCATGAAATAAAAATAAGCCCTCCTATATAAACAGAAGGGCTTATCTTTAATTTTGTTCATTTAAGCGAGAACGTAAGAAGGCGTCAATAAACGGATCTAAATCACCATCCATAACAGATTGGGTATTCCCAACCTCCATGTTCGTACGGTGGTCTTTCACCATACTATAGGGGTGGAAAACATAAGAACGAATTTGACTACCCCAGCCGATTTCTTTCTGTTCGCCTCGGATTTCGTCAAGTTCCGCTTCTTGTTCCTCAATTTTCAATTGATAAAGTTTCGCTTTTAACATTTTCATCGCCTGTTCACGGTTTTTAATTTGCGAACGTTCACCCTGACAGCTTACGACAACATTTGTTGGAAGGTGCGTAATTCGAACAGCCGAGTCTGTCGTATTAATGTGCTGTCCGCCCGCTCCACTGGCGCGATACGTATCAATTTTTAAATCTTCCGTCCGAATATCAATTTCAATTTCATCATTGAATTCAGGCATAACTTCACAGGATACAAACGATGTGTGACGTCGACCGCTTGAGTCAAATGGTGAAATTCGAACAAGGCGATGAACGCCTTTTTCAGCTTTTAAATATCCGTAAGCATTATGACCTTTAAAGTTTAGGGTGACACTTTTTACGCCGGCCTCATCCCCAGGTAGATAATCAAGCGTTTCTACTTTAAATCCTTTTTTCTCTCCATAACGCGTATACATTCGAAGAAGCATTGACGCCCAGTCTTGAGACTCCGTACCACCAGCGCCCGGATGCAATTCAAGAATGGCGTTATTTTTATCATGCTCTTCACTTAAAAGAAGTGTTAATTCGAATTGATTCACGGCTTTTTTAAGATCTTTAATTTCAACTTCAAGATCTTCAAATAATTCCTGATCGTTCTCTTCCTTCACTAATTCATAGGAAACTTCCAGGTTCTCATAACTTTCCTGAAGTGAATCGAAATCATTCACCGCTTCTTTTAATGCATTCGACTCGTTAATCACTTTCTGAGCAGCATTCTGGTCATTCCAAAAATCTGGATCTGTCATTTGAATATCTAATTCATCAATGCGAGCTCTCTTATTTTCGAGGTCAAAGAGACCCCCTAAAATCGTTTAGTCGTGTTTCAATTGTATTTAATTCGCTACGAATTTCATGCATTTCCATTTATCTGCACCTCTACCTTATTATTTTACATAGAATAGGCAGGTGTTCATCCTCGAACACCTGCCCGGCATTATTCTGCTTTGCCGTGACAATTCTTGTATTTCTTACCACTTCCGCAAGGACATGGGTCATTTCGGCCAATGTCCTGTTTTTTCTTAACAGGTTTTGGCTTTGTACTTCCCTCTTCTTTCGGATTAACAGCCTTTCCTTCAGCTACTTTTTCCCGCTTCAAATTGCTTTCAATTTGAGCTTTCATAATATAAGTTGCTACTTCTTCTTCAATCTCAGCAACCATATCTTCGAACATTTCATATCCTTCGAATTGGTATTCACGGAGCGGATCATTTTGTCCATATGCTCTTAAATGGATACCTTGACGAAGCTGATCCATCGCATCAATGTGGTCCATCCATTTGCGATCCACACTGCGAAGAAGAATCACTTTTTCAAATTCACGCATGCGTTCCGGTTCAAACGCCGCTTCTTTCTCATCGTAGTTCACTTTCATTTTCTCAACGAGAAGTTCAACGATCTCTTCCTTATCAAGGCCTTTAATATCTTTTACCGTTACTTGACCTTCTTGAAGGAAAATTCCTTTCGCATGGTCAAGAATGGCCTGGTGATCCCACTCTTCTTGAATGTCCTCATCACCTGTATGAGCATCCACAATACGCGTAATCACGGAAGTTAACATGGTTTCGACAATGTCACGTAAATTATCAGATTCAAGTACTTCTGCACGCTGCGCGTAAATGATTTCACGCTGCTGTCTCATAACATCATCATACTGAAGTAGCTGTTTACGTGCATCATAGTTGTTTCCTTCAACACGCTTTTGTGCCGACTCTACTGCTCTTGATACGAGCTTCGATTCAATCGGCTGATCCTCTTCCATACCGAGACGATTCATCATGTTCATCATATTATCTGAACCGAACCTTCTCATCAGTTCATCTTCCATCGAGATATAGAAACGTGATTCACCCGGGTCACCTTGACGACCTGAGCGTCCGCGCAACTGGTTATCAATTCTTCGACTTTCATGACGTTCTGTCCCTAGGATGAAGAGTCCGCCAAGATCTATTACGCCGGTTCCAAGCTTGATGTCTGTTCCTCGACCTGCCATGTTTGTGGCGATCGTAACAGCACCTTTTTGGCCTGCTGATTCAATAATTTCTGCTTCACGTGCATGATTTTTCGCATTTAAGATGTTATGCGGAATACCGCGTTTCTTTAAAAACTGTGAGATTAACTCCGACGTTTCAACGGCTACTGTACCTACAAGGATGGGTTGTCCTTTTTTATGACGCTCTTCAATTTCTCTAGCAAGAGCCTGGAATTTACCATTCGTTGATTTGTAAACTAGATCCGGATAATCCATCCGCGCAATCGGTTTGTTAGTCGGAATCGCAATAACATTCATATTGTAAATGTTACGGAATTCTTCTTCCTCTGTTTTCGCTGTACCCGTCATACCTGAAAGCTTTTCATACATTCTAAAGTAGTTCTGGAAAGTAATCGTGGCAAGCGTCATACTCTCACGCTGAATAACCAGGCCTTCTTTTGCTTCAATTGCCTGGTGCAGTCCATCACTATAGCGACGCCCTGCCATCAAACGACCAGTAAAGGAGTCTACGATCACCACTTCTTCATCTTGAACGACGTAGTCCATATCCAGTTGCATAATAAAGTTCGCTTTCATTGCCTGGTTAATATGGTGGTTTAGCTGAACATGTTTGTAATCATATAGATTTTCAATTGAGAAGAATTTTTCTGCTTTTGTAATCCCATCTTCCGTTAATTGAACATTCTTTGTTTTAATATCAACATTGTAGTCGTCTTCTTCTTTTAAGGTTCGAACAAATTGATTCGCTTGAATGTATAGCGTCGTCGATTTCTCAGCGCTACCTGAAATAATGAGCGGTGTTCTTGCTTCATCGATTAAAACAGAGTCAACTTCATCAATTATGGAATAATGAAGAGGACGTTGCACCATTTCTTCTTTATAAAGCACCATGTTGTCACGTAAATAGTCAAAACCAAACTCATTGTTTGTTCCATACGTAATATCCGCAGCATACGCTTCGGCTTTTTCTTCTTTAGATAGCCCACTAATGTTTAACCCAACTGTCAGACCAAGAAAATGGTATAGCTCTCCCATTTCTTCAGCGTCACGCTTAGCAAGATATTCGTTAACCGTAATGACGTGAACGCCTTTTCCAGTTAATGCGTTTAAATAGACAGGCATTGTGGCACTAAGTGTTTTACCTTCACCTGTTTTCATTTCTGCAATATTTCCTTCATGAAGAGCGGCTGCTCCCATGATTTGTACTGGAAACGGGCGCATACCAAGAACGCGTTCTGACGCTTCTCTTACAGTCGCATACACTTCCGGTAACATTTTATCGAGCTTTTCTCCCTTTTCAATTCGCTCTTTGTATTCTTCCGTTTTGTTACGAAGCTGCTCGTCAGATAACTGTTTCATTTCATCTGAATAATTCTCCACTTGATCGGCAATTTTTTGCAATCGGCTAACCTGACGCTCGTTACCATTCGGTATAATTTTACGTAATAAAGCTTTCATAGAAACGCTCCTCTTTTGTTGTCAGTAGAGTGCTAATGTATAACTAAACTTAGAATTTTTGATACTATGTAGCTATTTTAACAATTAGTTGCTGGAGGCACAAGAAAGTAAAAAAAAGCCTGTTGCCCGAAAGACTATATTAATGAAGGAATGGAAAGTTCTTTATATAGGGAAAGGGCAGGGGATCGTTCCCCCTGCCCTGATTTATATTATTCGTTAATCTTGTTCAATTAGGCCGTATTTTCCATCTTTGCGGCGATAAACAACGCCAGTACTTCCTGTCACTGCATTAGAGAAAACGAAGAAACTATGGCCAAGCATGTCCATTTGAAGAATAGCTTCTTCAACGTCCATTGGTTTAAACGTAAAACGTTTTGTTTTCACTACTTGCAGATCGTCATCATCATCCATATCAGCTTCAGCGACGCTAGTCGTTGTTGGATTAAGTTCATCGCGGAACATATATTTTACGCTACCTTCCTGACGGAATTTGCGATTAACTTTCGTTTTATGCTTGCGAATTTGACGCTCAAGTTTCTCAACAACCAAATCAATAGCTGCATACATATCTTGATGCTCTTCTTCTGCTCGAAGTAGAAGGTTTGGCATTGGGATGGTAACTTCGATCATTTGTTGGTCGTTATAGACCTTCATATTGACATGAACATCAGAATTAGGTGGAGTATCGAAATACCTTTCAAGTTTACTTACCTTCTTCTCAGTATATTCTCTCATTGCAGGTGTAACTTTAATGTTTTCACCACGGATGTTGAAATTCATCATGTGGCACTCCTCCTTCCATGCTATAACTATAGTATTCGTTATACCCACTCTATTCCCCTCTATAAACTTTAAAAAAACACAATTATTTTTACGTTTTTTTCACAAAACACGTTAAAATCCGACATTTTTTTACATTAATTCTCATTAATCCCTTTTTCACTCTAAAATTGCTCTAAATAAAAAGCCGCTATCGGATCTGATAGCGACTTTACGTATTTGTTTTAATTAAGATACTTTTTCTACATTAGCAGCCTGTGGCCCACGAGCACCTTCAACAATCTCGAATTCAACCGTCTGACCTTCTTCTAGAGACTTGAATCCTTCACCATTGATTGCTGAGAAATGAACAAAAACATCGTCGCCATCTTCTCTTTCGATAAAGCCAAAACCTTTTTCATTGTTAAACCATTTTACTTTTCCCTGCATCTTGTTCAACATTCCCTTCAAAAATCTTCATGGCAGTGCCATACATTAACTATACGTGTGGCTCAAACCTCTGTCAAAGGGGGTTTTTTGTTGATTTCACTCGAATGAAGGCGCTTTCTAATAAAGTTTTCGACACACACTCATCCTCTACATAAAGTAAGGGAGTAGACCTCTGCAGCTCCTCCCTTTTTAAGCGTGAGAGCAGCATGATGGATCGTTGTGCCCGTTGTATAAATATCATCTAGCAAAAGAAGCTTTTTCCCGGCTACATTTGCCTCATCTACGAGTTGGAACATCTCTTCTTCCCGATTTATTCTCTGCTCTCTGGATCGTTTAGACTGCTTATCTTCATTTCTCATTCTCTTTAAAGGAGAAACTTCCATAAATTTCGTGCCTTCAATCCAAACCTCACACTGATTAAACCCTCTTTCATACATTCGTTCCGGACTTGCAGGCATCGGAATGACCTGATCGATGAATGAGTAAGACCTTATTAACTCCTTGTGAATGGAACTTGAGAAAACCCTCCCTACGTCAACATCACCTCTATATTTAAAGCGCGCAAGAATCTTTTTCAAAAAATCATTGTAAACATAGAAGGACTTATTTTGGATCAAAACATCCTTCCACCCTCGTTCTCCCCATCTCACGCAATCGGTACAATGCTTTCCCTGCACAAATCGCGCATCCATTTGTTGAAGAGAGCGCCCACATTTCAAACAAACTTCTCCTCTTATGGGATGGAGTTGCTTTTGACAAGCTTCACAACACGTCACTTTCATACCAAACAAAAGCTGCCATGAAACCTGCTGACTCATGTCTTCTCCACACCATAAACATCGTGCTATTTTAACCATCCTCTCGCCTTCGCTTCCTGGTTCATTTTTCGAATGTGTCGACCTGCCGCTACCATAGCAGTTGTTTTCCCGTAATGAAAAAACGATACGTCCCCTTCAGGAAAAGAAGCACTTCTTCCTGCTCTGCCAGCAATTTGCACAAGAGCACTTTCTGTGAAAACATCATCCTCCGCTCCCAGTACCGCAACTGCAACATTTTCAATCGTAATGCCCCGTTCAAGAATAGTAGAAGAAAGTAAGATCGGTATTTCTTTTTTTCGGAACTGAAGAACTTTAGCCGCGCGATCTTCATCTTCTGAATGGACGAATTCACAAGAAAGGTGGTGAGAGTCAAACACGTTTTTTACTTTTTCAACCATTTTAATCGATGGTAGAAAGACCAATATCGGTTTTTTTGCTCCCATTTGTCTTTTTATCCAATCCATCAAAATTTGTGGAGCCTTTCCTGCGTCAATTTTCTTCTTCCAATTTCCAACCCACTTAAAAGTAGGAACTGGTAGAGGAGATCCGTGATACCTAGAAGGAATGCGTACGACCTGAAGGTTTTCTTGTTTTAAAAATAATTGAGATGGTGTTGCAGTTAGATAGATGAGTGAGCCACTCTGTTTACGGGCTTTGTTTACGTGATGTTGGAGAGAAGCGTCGATATTGTATGGAAAAGCATCAACTTCATCAATAATCATGACATCAAAATAGTCTTTATAACGAATGAGCTGGTGAGTGGTTGAAATAACGAAAGAAGAAGAAGGCTCAGAACGCCCTCCATAAAGAGGCGAAATCGTAAGAGCGGGGAAAACGCTCTCTAAGCGTGGCGCTAACTCTAAAACCACGTCGGTTCGTGGAGTAGCAATGCAAACAGATTTATGTTCAGAAAGGGCATGCGCTAAACCGTGAAAAAGCACTTCCGTTTTTCCACTTCCACAAACCGCCCAGATCAGTACAGACTGATTTGTTTTAATTGCAAGAATGACAGCGTCTGATGCCTCTTTTTGACCTTCCGAAAGCTTACCAGACCATTGTAACGTGGTGGTTTCCTCTCTTTTTTCCTTGTAGCTTGAAGAGTAGAGAGGCGAACAAAAGGTAACCTTCCCCATGATGATACAATTGCGGCAATATTGACAGCTCGAACTTTGACACCTTGCACAAGAAAACTTAGAAAATGACTGCTGACTTCCACATCTCATACACGCTATCTTTCCATTAATTGTTTGAATACCTGGCTCAATATGAAGATACCCATTTAAATAATGGGCATGAAGATCATGAAGGGTGAAGGGAAGTTCATCGCGTAATAAATGTCGCCCTGATAGAAAATGGAGCAGTGAGAGATTCGGTTTAAATTGCTTATTTATTGGTATGGTAGGTATTGAAGAGTAGTGACCAATCGGATAAAACTGTGGGGAATTTGAGGAATGATGAAGTGATTCAGGCACGAGCACCGGATAATTTTTTAGCATATCGGAAGCAAATCTCATTGATTTGCTTCCATTTTCAATTTCATAATCATACGCGGTACCAGCCAAGGCCAAGTGCACCTTCTCCAAGGTGAGTTGCTATGACTGGCCCAAAATAACTCAATATGATGCTTACATTCGAATATTTTTCTTCTAGCTCAGTTTTCAGATTCTCAGCTTCCTCTTTGTTTGTTGAATAAATGAGGGTTGCTTTTATGATATCGCCACCGTTTGCCGCATCATCAAACAGCGTCATTATTTTGTTTAGCGCTTTTTTTCGCGTTCTAATTTTTTCATAGGGTACGATGCGTTTATCTTCAAAAGTGAGTACTGGCTTTATTTGCAGAAGGTTTCCTACAACAAGCTGTGCCGCATTTAGTCGCCCACCACGATGCAAATGACTAAGATCGTCTACAAGAAAATAAGCGTTCGTCCCCTGGTTCTTAATCTTTTGAAGTCGATCCAAGATCTCTTTGCTTCTAAAGCCATCCTGAGCCATACGCGCCGCTTCTAGTACGTAAAAACCTTGCATCATACAGCTGATCTCAGAATCAAAAACATAGACTTCTGCGCCTTCGATCATATCTCCAGCAGAATGGGCAGACTGATAGGTTCCGCTAATTCCACTAGATAATGTAATTGTAATGATTTCATCGTGTGTACGTGCGAGTTTTTCATACGCTTCAACAAAACTTCCAATAGAAGGCTGTGATGTTTTTGGTAGAATATTTTCTTTTTTTACTTTTTCGAAAAAATCGTCAGCTTGCATTTCTTTTTCTTCTAAATAAGATTCGTTACCAAATATCACGCTAAGCGGAATCATCGTAACTTCATATTCGTTTAACATTGATTCCGGTATATACGCGGTACTATCTGTTACAATAGCCACTGTTTTCATTTAAACGCCTCTTTTCAATCTATTAAGTACATCATTCAAATTTATTAAACTGCTCATGTTAATGATAGAGTATTTTTCGTATTGTGCCAACAAAAGCTTATAGTATTTTTCTCATATTTTGTCAACCGTAATCCCCCATATTTTTTAATATAATTGTCGTAAAATGAATGTTTTAGTAAATTAGGCAGATATTCTGTTACATGATTGTAATCTTATGTTCATCGTCCTGTTATCTCAATCATGTAAACTAGCAATCGTGATAGAGAAAAGAAAATAAAAGGTTTAAACTTATAAATCAGGGGGAATTATATTATGTTTAAGAAAGTCGTGATCACTACTACACTAGCCGGTACTCTTTTATTAGCACCAAATGTAAGTGAAGCAGCTTTAGGCGACCGTACCCTTTACAATGGCATGAGCAACTCTGATGTAACTGAACTTCAAAACGTACTTGACGATAAAGGTTATTTTGACTACCATACAGCAACAGGATATTTTGGAAACATTACTGAAGACGGCGTACGTGACTTCCAACGTAGTGCAGGCATTAGCGTTGATGGCGTAGTTGGCCCACAAACAGTGAGCGCATTAAAAGGATCAACATCTTCTAAATCAAGCAGTTCTTCCAATACATATAGCGGAACACTTCGTTATGGCGACCGTGGATCAAGTGTGACAAACCTACAAAGCCAGCTGAAATCAAAAGGTTATTATAACTATTCAGTTGATGGCATCTATGGATCGATTACACAACAAGCTGTTCGTAGCTTCCAAAGCTCAAACGGACTTAGCGTAGACGGAATTGCAGGACCAAACACCTTTGCAGCACTTGGTGGAGCTTCTGTAAGCAACTCTTCTTCACAAGTTAAGAGTGCATCAACATCTAACTCTTCTGTTGTATCAATTGCGAAGCAATACATGGGTGTACCATATGTTTGGGCAGGAACATCTCCATCTGGATTTGACTGCAGCGGCTACCTACAATACGTATTCAACAAAGCTGGCGTTTCTATTCCACGTACTGTAGCTAGCATCTGGAACGCAACAGATAAAGTTTCTTCTCCTTCTGTTGGAGATCTTGTTTTCTTTGAAACATACAAATCTGGTCCATCACACGCAGGTATTTACATCGGTAACGGTCAGTTCATTCACGCTTCATCTTCTTACGGAGTAACAATTAGCAGCATGGACAACTCTTACTGGGCACCACGTTACCTTGGAGCAAAACGCGCATAATGATAATAATCAAGAAAAAGGATCTCCACGTTGGAGATCCTTTTTTTGATTCACTTTTCCTCTCTCAGGAACGGAAAACTCCCCAAAGAAAAAGGCGCGCCTCAGCGCACCTTTACCCAGCCTTTTTTTATTGCTTCCACAACAGCCTGAGTTCGATCATTTACGTTCATTTTTTGCAGAATATTCGATACGTGATTTTTTACTGTTTTCT
Organism: Guptibacillus spartinae; assembly: GCF_028610625.1. Classification (GTDB taxonomy): domain Bacteria; phylum Bacillota; class Bacilli; order Bacillales; family Guptibacillaceae; genus Guptibacillus; species Guptibacillus spartinae. The sequence continues at coordinate 309,961 of NZ_JAQQWU010000003.1, read as the reverse complement.
CACTAATATAGAGATCTTCCCCGATCGAACGGTTGCTTTTCCCATCTGTTAGCAACTGAAGAACTTCGCATTCTCTGCGTGTTAAAATATGAAGAGGTTTGCGATATTCCACCTCTTTATAGCCGATTTGGGCGGATGGTCTTTTTCCTTCAGTAGCAAGTCGACGATATTCATTTACTAGGTTATGCGTTACCTTAGGGTGAATATAAGCTCCTCCGGAAGCAACAACCTTAACGGCTTCAACAAGAGAATTAGCGTCCATTTCTTTTAGTAAGTAGCCGGCTGCTCCGGTCTTCACAGCATGCGTCACGTACGTTTCGTCATCATGAATGGAAAGGATAATTACCTTTGTTTCAGGGACTTGTTCAATCAGTTGTCGTGTCGCTTCCACACCATTGACATGTGGCATATTGATATCCATTAACACAACGTCGGGCTTGTTTTCTTCAACAAGACGAAGTGCCTCGTCTCCATCATCACCTTCTGCAATGACTTCAAAGTCATCTTCCATATCCAGAATACGCTTAACACCTTCACGGAACAAGCGATGGTCATCTATAATAACAATTTTAGTTTTGGTCTTTGCTGCATACATCTCTTACACGCCCTCCTGTTCATGTATCGGGATTCTTATCAGTATATATGTACCCTTGTTTGGCGTTGATTGAACCTGAATCGATCCATTTAATAATCCGACACGTTCTTTCATCCCGATTAAACCAAATGATTGATCTTTACGTACGTTCACATCAAAACCAATTCCATTATCTTGAATGGTTACCACAATCTTATCACCATCAAGTTTCAGGTCAACACTTATTTCAGTTGCTTCAGCATGCTTGAGAGCATTTTGTACGGCTTCTTGAACAAGTCGAAAGATGGCTGCCTCAAGACGAACGTGAAGTCTCTGAATCCCTTCATAATAATCAAAGTAAATTGTCGCCTCTGATCGATCATCTACTTTATTTAAATACTTTAACAAAGTAGGCACTAAACCAAGATCATCAAGCGCCATCGGACGAAGATCATAAATGAGGCGCCTTACCTCTTTTAACGCATCTTCAATTAACGATTTCATATCCTTAATCTCTTTAAATGCTTCATCTTTTCCTTTTTTCTCGTAAATTCTTTCAATTAATTGCGAGCGTAATAAAACATTCGCGAGTACTTGGGCAGGACCATCATGAATTTCTCTAGATAGTCGCTTTCTTTCTTCTTCTTGCGCTTCAATAATTTTAAGTCCATATTCTTGCTTTCGCTTAGCGTCCTCAATGACTTCGCCGTACTGTCTTAATTCGCCATTCAGATAACTTAGAACGGTTGAGATTTGGCTCATAAATGACTCCGCTTTATCCGAAGTGTTCTGCAAAGAAGAAATCCGTTGTTCAAGATCCGATATCTGATCTTTTAACCGTGTTTCCTTTTCCATGCTAACTGATAGCTTAATTTGAGCGTCTGAAGCCTTTTCATAGGCATTACGAATTTCTGGCTCTTTATAGTCCTGAAAGTTCTTACTAATCTTCACAAGTTCAGCACGGGCTTCACGATCCATTTGCAATCTTTCTTGCCTGAGACGATGAACATTGTCGAGTTCTTCTTTTAATAATTGAAGTTGATTATTGACCTTTTGACACTCGTCATGAGAAAGCTCTCCAATTTCGAACAATTTCGATTTACTACTATTAATACTCTCCATTGTTCTGTCGAGAATGACATCTAATGAATTTGGATCAAGCTTTTGAAAATCCAAGAGCTTACCCCTCCATTCCTTCAAGGGACGGACGTTAAGAAAAGATAGTCCAAAAGTACTTCTTTTACAAAATTCGTATGTGACCGTCTGTTTATGACTTGAGGATCTATATTTGATGGATTAATCTAAGAAACTTATAATAAGAAGGACGTTAAAACCCTTTATTATTTTCTGACTTAAATACGAAGGTTCCATTATGTACTATTCGATAATTAGAAACAAATCCCTTTCATTCATTAGAATGTTGAAAGAATATCTGGAGGTTATTCGCATGCTTACTTCATATTATACCGTTAAAAACGAAGGAGAAAACGAAATCGTCATACAAAAATCTCGATTTATAGCTCACGTCAAGCGAACCCCCTCAGAAGAGGAAGCCCAAGAGTTTATTCAATCCATCAAAAAAAGACACGCGAGTGCCACTCACAATTGCTCCGCTTACTTAATAGGCGAGCAGGACTTGATTCAGAAAGCGAATGACGATGGAGAACCATCGGGCACAGCAGGTGTTCCAATGCTTGAGGTTCTAAAAAAACGAAATTTAAAAGATACTACCGTAGTCGTTACCCGTTACTTTGGTGGCATTAAACTAGGTGCAGGTGGTTTAATTCGTGCCTATGGACAATCAGTTTCAGAAGGACTGAATGCAACTGGAATAGTGGAGCGTAAATTAATGACCAAAATAACCACTGTAATTGATTATTCTTTATTAGGTAAAGTCGAAAACGAAATCCGTTCGTCGAACTACTTATTAGATGAGATAAAGTATTTGGAGAATGTCCAAGTTCGAACACTTGTGGATAGCAATACAGAAGAAAATTTTATTGATTGGATGACCAATACTGTAAACGGGCAAGCCACTATAACAATTGGAGAACAAGTGTATCAAGAGTATGATGTGTAAAATGGTTACTGATTAACCCAAAAGGGTATTGGTAATTATAGATCCTCCTATCATTCAACATGAAAGTCCCATATTCGGGAAAGATAGAAACATTAGGATAAACTCAATAAAAGCTTAATAAGAAACCTCTTGCAATACACATCTATTTTGATATGATATGAAAGGAATGAATTACTATTCCTCAGTTAGAGGGGGATTTTATTGTATTCGTTAACAGAGTATTTGATTGCTTTTTTGATATCTATAACCGTGGCTATTTTAGCTACACCTGTTGTGAAATTCTTATCACTGAAATTTAAAATTGCTGATAAACCAAACCAGCGTAAAGTTCATAAAGGATTAATGCCGTCTGCCGGCGGACTTGCCATTTTTGCTGGAACCGTTGCAGGATTTTTATATTTAAGTCCTTACTCACCTTATATGCCTGAAATTGTCATTGCTGGAACGTTAATTATCGTATTAGGCGTGTTTGATGATCGTTTTGCAGTCTCGCCTAAAGTGAAGTTAGTTGGTCAAATTATCGCTGCGATTATTGTCGCGTCATCAGGCTTACAAGTAGAATTCATTTCACTTCCTTTTGTTGGGAGAATTGAATTTGGGTTTCTTAGCTTCTTTATCACAGTATTATGGATTGTTGGTGTTACCAATTCCATTAACTTAATTGACGGACTAGACGGGCTTGCTGCTGGGGTTTCTACAATTGCTTTAGGTTCGATCTTAACAATGGCCATTCTTGACCAACAGCTTGTAGTCATTGCACTTGCGGTCATATTAATTGGTAGTACACTCGGCTTCCTTATTTTCAACTTTCATCCAGCAAGTATTTTCATGGGAGATACTGGAGCACTCTTTCTCGGATTCGCTATTTCGGTTATATCAATGCTTGGATTGTTTAAAAGTGTAACTGTCTTTAGTTTGATTATACCTGTTATCATTTTGGCAGTTCCCATTTTTGATACGTTCTTTGCAATTGTTAGACGTGTTTCGAGAAAGCAAAAGATTTCAACGCCTGACAAGTTTCATATCCACCATTGTTTACTCGCTATAGGATTCTCACATCAATCAACCGTTATTATCATTTACCTTCTCAGCTTTTTCTTTGGCATCACAGCCATTTTGTTTTCAGCGTCCACTTTATGGGGTTCTCTTTTCTTACTCCTATTAGTTCTCGTAGTCATTCAGTTTACTGCCGAATTAATTGGGCTAATTGGTAACCAGAAAAAACCCCTCATTAATACGTTAAAGAAACTGTTGGTTTTCACAAGTACAATGAAACGTTAAAAAAGCATCCGCCTAATAGCGGATGCTTTTTAACGTTTTATTATTTCGAAGAATTAAGAATGTCATTTAATTTCTGGCTTAACGAAGCTACGCTTTCTTCATCTGGTTTAAAGTAATAAACGTCATTTATCCGTTCATCCACTCCATCAATTGAAAGGCTTTCGATATCCGATGAACTGACATCAGAATAAGCTTTTTGAAGAGCAAACAATTCCGTTGGCTTTAGATTTGTTTCAATATTGTTGCCAATGTGTTGAGCGATATCATCTAACTTGAACAAACCTGATGCTGTCGAAACCTCATCCATCGCTGCCTTAATCACCTGTTTCTGTCGGTCGCTTCGTCCGAAATCTCCTCGTGGATCATCTTTACGCATACGTGCATAGGCCAGCGCCTCGGTACCATCAAGAGTCATAGACCCCTTTGTAAAGGTCGCTCTCCCGCCCGGTACGTCTGTATGAGCAACGAAATCAAATGGCACATCAACGGTAACACCACCAATTTCATCAATAACATCTTTAAATCCTTCAAAGTTTACTTTCACATAGTAATCAATTGGAATGTTTAAGAAATTCTCAACGGTATTAATGGTCATTTCTGTCCCACCATAGGCATGTGCATGGGTAATTTTGTCTTCAATACCTTTTCCGACGATTTCCACACGAGAATCCCTTGGAATGCTGAGTAAGTTGACCTTCTTTGTATCAGGATCAACCGTTGCGACCATGAGCGTATCCGTTCGACCGTTCTCTCCACCAGTTGAATAATCTTCTATTCCCATGATTAAGATGGAAATCGGATCTTTTGTGACCGCTACTTCCGCGTCACGCAACGCCGATTTTTCTCCTCTAGAAAGTCCCTGATAGGAGCCGGATGCTGCATCATAAGCATTATAGGCAAGATAAGCACCATAGCCAATTAAGACCAGGACAATTAACAGGACAAAAGTTAAAAGTCTGCGAAAGAAGCTTTTCTTTCGCCTTCTTCTAATTCTTGATTGTTTTTTCATTCTGTTTCCCCGCTTCTTTCAAGCTTCTCTCTTTTTACCGCTACATGTTTAGCAAAGAGCGGTAAAATTTAAGCAGTTTTTTTTCTTCACAAGTCCAGTTATATTTAAGTTCAAATGCACGTCTAGCATTTTGGCCAAGTTCTTTCGTCTGTGCAGGTTGACTTAAAAGCTGATGGATTTTAACTGAGATTTCCTCAGGATTCTCCGGGTTAATGACAACGCCTCCCTCACTATCTTCAATCACTTTTGAATAGTGTGGGAAGTTGGAAGAGATAATGGCATTGCTTGCAGCCATATACTCAAATAATTTGTTTGGGAGAGCAACAAGGTGGTTTGGATAGGGCAAATAAGGTAAAATCCCAATAGCTGAACGATTCACATAAGCTGATATTTGTTCGTAGGGTACCCTACTTATAAAAGTTACATTCTGATTTATTTCCAACCGATCAATCAATTGATGTACTTCATCTTTAAAATGCTCAGATTCAAAACTACCAAGAAAGAGTAATTTTGCCGCAGGTGTTTTTTCTACTGCCTTAGCAAACCCTTCGATGAGCTGAAGAACGCCTCTTATCTTTGTAATACCACCTAAATAAATGATTTGGTTCTCATCCTTTTCATTCGATGGTTCTGGGAACATTTCCTTTAATGGATAATTTTCAATTTTGCATCCATGATAATGACGATACCGTAATCCAATTTCTTCTGTCGTATAAATCACGCCACTAATTTTCATAAGGGCTAATTTTTCTGTCAAGATATAGCCAAGCTTCATCGGCACTTTTATTAAAGAAGGGATATATTCTCTACCCATTATCGTATTTGGATAATGCTCATGTACATCATAAATGACTGGTTTTTTTAGGAAGACCTCAATCATAACCCCCACCAGCATTAATTCAGGATCATGAAAATGGTAAAGATCGGCTTTAGTCTTTTTAGCAAGCTTATAAAGATGAAAAAGAGATCGAAGTCGTTCCTTCACTCCTGAAGGGCGTTTAAAAGGAATAAGCGGGATATCTTCCGACTCAGCCACTTCTGGCTTAGGCGCAATTAATACGACGTCATATCCCGCTCTTTTTAAACTTTTACACTGTTTATGATAAATACGTCCGTCATAGGGAGAATGAATGGACGTGATAACACACACTTTTTTCATTGTGACCAACCTTTTACACGATCCTGAGTCGATTCTAACAACCGCACTAAGTTTCTAGATAATTCTTGTCGATTATATTTTAACAACATTTTGCTTCGAACATCTTTTTCTAATTGCTCCATAATGTGAGGGTTAGAAGTAGCCTCTACCACAACATTCGCAAGCGACTCCGCATTTTCTGGTTCAAAAAAGAGACCTGCGTTTAAACTTTCAACAATTTCTTTTGATTCTCCTCCAATTCCTAACAGAATCGGTTTGTTCATAGCAAGACAATCAAACAATTTAGATGGAATGGTAATATCAAAAAGAGGGTGGTTTTTCAAAATAACAAGGCATAAGTCAGCCGCCGCATAAAAGCCATTCAACTCTTGCTTTGCTCGACTATCTAGGATCATGACGTTCTGAAGATTGTTTTCTATTTTGTAGTTTTGTAGCCTTTCTTTTTCAGCACCTTCTCCTATAAGCACAAAAGTTATAGAAGAGACACTTTTCAACTTATGAGCTGCTTCTAACACAGTTTGAAGACCTTGTGCAATGCCCATGTTACCTGCATAAAGAATAAGAAACTGGTCTTCCAGGCCATATTCCGAACGAATTTTCAATCCTTCTTCAGGTACTAATAATCCCATTTCACTAGGATTTACACCATTTGTGATAACGTCAATTTTACTTTCAGATATTCCTTTTTCAACGAGGTATCTTTTATACCCATGAGTGACAACAATGATGTGATCAGCCTGTTTAAAAAGAAACCATTCTAATTTCCGAGCCATTGTGAGCAACTTTTTATTATTAATTTGATTTAGTACTTCTGCAAAATCCACCCATAAATCCCGAACTTCAATAACGAATTTGGCACGTTTCAACTTACTTAATACATAACCAGATAACCCAACGAAAAGCTGTGGAGTTGTAGCAAATACAACGTCAGGCTTTTTAGCAAATAACCCGGCTATAATCGAGGTTGTCATAAACGAAACATAATTTAACATCCTTCTTAGTGTACTCTTCTTCGTGTCTTGAACAACATAAGAACGTATGACATTTAATCCTAGATGCTTGCTGGATTGAAGTAGTTTTTTGGAAGAAATATGATTCGGAAAAGCTGTAACGACTGTAACATCACAGCCCTCTTCTACCAAATTCATTGACATATCATAAGCACGTGCTTGAGCAGCGCCTATCTCGGGCGGGAAATGTTGAGATAGATATAAAATCTTCATAATGAATCCTTTCCCTCTTAGCAAGAATACGACATAAAAACACTTCTTTCATTATACTTCGTAATGATTGGAAAGAAAAGTTGATTAGGATAACCAGCAGAAGTGTAAACGAAATTTTACACTCCGTTAATAAAGCCATTGCCTTCTCCCCATAATGAAGAAGCGATTCAATCATGCACATACAAAAAGCCCGGTAGATCACCAGACTTTTTGCGCAGTAGATAACCTCTGAAGCAAATCAAAATATTGCGTAACAACATGTTTAATTGAATAGTCTTTTTTCACCTTTTCCATCCCATTCCTAATTTGAATTCTTCGTTCATCTGCATCATCCAGGAGACGACCCACAATGGATTCACACGTCGGCAAATCGTGGAGTTTATAGGTTAGTCGCTGTAATGACCCTAAATAAATTTCAGGAATGGCTCCAACCGTTGGGGCAACAGCTGGACATCCACATGCCATCGCTTCAATCAAACTCATACCAAAGGATTCGCCTTTTGATGTACTAACCGTACAGCCACCGCTCTCTGCAACCATCGAGTAGAGATGAGGCATTTCATTGTACTCCATGCGATCGATCCATTGAATTCGCAGATGACGCTTATTCGCCTCATGGAAGAGATGTCTTGTTGCTTTAGCAGAGGCCGTTTCACCCCCAACAATCCAGAATACACAATCATCTCGACGTGCAGATATTCTTTCTGCAAGTTCTAAAAATCCTTGCCAATTTTTATGATCATTTAGTTTTCCAACCCAACAAATGATTTTTTTGTTTGTAATCGGCCGAACTTCTTTTCGAGAAAATAATGTGGTATCAAGACAATTGGGAATCACAAACGTTCCCTCTTCTGGAGCAGAATAATCCTCTATGATCCTTTCTTTACTGTAGCTTGAGGGAACGATATATCCAAGAAAGCGACGCTGATCCTCTTCTACCAAATAATTTAGCTTGTACGAAATCCCATGCACCTCTTGAATCATTGGCACTTCACATTGAACTTCTATTAAATAATCCGTAATTTCTTTTGTATCAATTGCAATAATTAAATCAAATTCATGTTCTTTCACATAATCATGAATGGTAGCAGGCTCACTCGTCACTGTAATTTTATCGTAGTTATCAAACGCCGTTCTCCCTCCATGATCAGAAAGAAAAATAAAATGAGGATCACAAACGGATTTCAGAAATCCAAGTCGATTGGCTAATTGCGTCGTTACACCACCTAGTAACAAGTAACGATAGATATATAGGATTTTCATTGTTCTCCTCCCTCCAAAGCGTAAATCGCTTCCTCTAGTAGCTCACTTAAGGACTTTTCTTTATCAAGGGAAATGATCTTTTGCTCTTGTAGAGGAGCATTCCAGTTTTCAGTATATAAAATTGGAACTTGAAAGGTAGTCATCGTGTGAAAAGGTATCAATAATCCGCGCTTTTGAAGGGGAAGAATGCCGAACGTCCATCTTTTCACTCTTTTTCTTACATCATCATCATTTGTATACTCTCTTAGCGATAATCTTTTTGTATTAATTGGAGCTTTATCAGGAAGATTGTAACCGATAAGTTCAATTGCCATCGACTTGTTTGCAACAAGCATTTCTTTAATGGCTTTATAATCTACGGTATCTTGTCCAAGATCCCCAATATATCCGGCAATCACCCGCGCTGCTCCTTTGAAAGAGCTAACCATACTCTTAGATTGCATTTCCTCCGATACAAAGGAAAGATAGCTCGCGTTTCTCGAAATCAAACTTTTAGGATAAAGGCTATTTAACGTAAAATGGTGAACCTCTTGATCTGCAATTTCTTTAGGTAAATAGTAAATACGCCACTTCTGCCATTGAAATCGCCCTATCCTTTTTGCCAATTGAAGGTCCTGTAAGCTTATATACAAATCTGGTGCAACAAATAGATGCGAATGATCCCAAAAATCTGAGGCGCTCATTTGAATGATCTTTTCTCCAGTTCGATATAATGGTGTTATCGAATGAGTGATGTCTTCATGTACATAAACGACATTTCGGTCTTTATGACTAAGCACATTCACTAATTGATGAGAGAATACTAAACTATTTTTTCGATAGAAAGAACCCTTTCCAAACACAACCGTAACGTTTCCCATTGCTTGAAAACGACTAAGCTGATTTTCCAAGTTGCATTTCTTTATATGTATGGCCATATCTTGAGGTTTTTGGAGTATCTCCCTTTTTTCTTCTGATGAAAGTTCAACTTGCTGGATTAGGGCATCATGCTTTCGTTTTACAAAAGGAAGATTTTTGACCAATTTGTTCTTTTCTTGCAATCTTGCTAGTTCTTCATTTTTTTTCTCTTCAAGCTTTTGATATACCACCTTAGCGTATTCTTTATTTAATCGATCATTTACAGCTTCCATCTCATTTAACACATTACTTAGCATTTTCTCTGACTCGTCAGATGTTTTCATAACATTTCGGAGAACGACACTAACATAATATTCATCAACACGGTGATCAATCAGTTCATTGCTTAAGAAAATCGCTTCCCATTCCTCTTTTAAGTGAAAGGCATGCTCTCTCTTTTCCGTAACAATAATTTTCCCGTTGGGCTTTAAAAGTCTTTGCACTTCATATTTTTGTTCAGCAAGAGTTTCAGCTAATGTATCTTCAATAATAAGGGCATCAAAGTAATTCGTTGGAAACGGAATGTCGCCTGAAAGGTTTACTGCCCAAAATGTGCTTGTACAATTAACGTTAGGTTGGTCAACCACTCCCCCACCAGCATAGGTAGAAATAAGGTTTACCATGTCTAATTGCGTATCTTCATTAATAATGGAAAGAATTCCAGGTGTCTGGCTTATATGCAGAATATGTTTTCCTGAAGCTCTAGACCCACACCACCGTAATCTCGACCGTTGAGGTTCAGGTATGGTAAGAGTTTCACTTTGCAAATGCTCTAACTGATTTTTTAACATGCCACTCTCCTGATTCCACTGCAAAGGCAGCTCTAATGAATTGGATACCATTTATTAGCATTATAGCTCATTCCATATGTTCAAAAAAGGATTGTGGGTCATTTTCCAAGGATTTTTAAATTGTTGGAAAGCTAGGGAGAAATGATATTTTTCGAAAAAAAAAGCTGCCGGAAGGCCCGACAGCTTTTCATTCAGTAACAATTAACCCCAGAAGTTGCTGAGAATCTGTTTCTTTTCATTCTCATCTTCAATTAATCCGTCGATATAGCGATTTTCAAATGATGTGGACATATTATTCGAATGGATCACTTGCACATAGTTTCTTGGCTCTAATAATTCATGATTAAGACTGTGGACAGACAGATGGCCTTTAACCGGATGACGCTTCCCTTCTAAATACTCGCTCACCTTATAAATGAGCGTATAGAAAGGTGGTGATTTGATTTTAGCTGTCGCCACTTTATCCGAATACTCATCATAAAAATAACCATATTGATTGATTAGTGCTTCGGTCCCTTCTGATGGTTGATGATTTTTCAGAAATTCAAAGTATCCTTTGTGATACATATCATCTGAATCAATTCGGGCAAAGTAAACCTCATCATATCCCTGAATCTCACGCTCTAACGTTTTGTTATACGCATTTTTAGGAACAAATTTGATGTTTTCTGGAAGTGGATCATGCTGTTTTAGCGCGTTCATTACATGCTCTTCAGAGCGCTGATCATATTGAAGGATTGTTGTAAAATCTTGATTTGTTTGCGCTTTAAGACTTTTACATGTGTACTTCATAAAAATCCCCATTCGATGATCGATCCATTCTTTCGTCAAACGGTTATCGTTCACGTCTGTTAACGCCCAATTATTAAATGCGATTGGCACCAAAATCTTTCTTTTCAATTTCATCACTCTCCCACAATTAGTTCTACTGATTAGCTGGTACGGTTTGTACAATCATTTCTGCCATTTGCTGAGCTCCATTTTCTTTCACTAGCGAAAGAGCACTTTTACGCATGGCTTGATTGTTCTCTACATCAAGAGCATCATGAATGGCTTTTTCAAAGTCAGCAGCTCCCGGATCTCTTAACACAATGGCAGCCCCTGCGTTTCCAGCAATCATCGCTCTTGCAACTTGATCATCTGTCTTTGTGTTTTCATTCGGAATTAAAATAGAAGGCACTCCGAAATACATGACTTCATGAAAGGTGTTGTAACCAGTTGCTGTCACGATTAGATCAAACGCATTAAAATAGATTGAATTCGGATAGTCTCTTAAGGTAAGAACCCGCTCCATTTTAAGATCCATTCGATTTCCAATAATGGATTCACCAATGACGACAAACACATCTTCTCTTTTCAATAATTCATTCAAAAGAATGGAAATCGTGGAATGAATATCATTGATTTTTCCGGCACCAAGTTGAACATACACCATCTTCATACCTTCTGGGATATTCCACTGCTGGCGAACACTCTCACGATCTTTTAACTCTTCACGATCCAGATAGAGTACTGGCTCACAGTAAGTTTTTATTCCTTCTTTACGCATACTGTTTTCCCCGCCAGCTTCACCTGGGACGTAAACCTCGTCGAACTCGGCTTCCTTGGATTCCACTAGCTCAGCCTTACCTTCTTTGTGCTGACCTCGCTTCACCCAGATCTTTCTTAACCCATCTTTCTTTCGCATGGAAGCAACTAGCCCTGCATACGGAAAAGCCCCGTCGAAGACGATCGTTTCAGGTTGGTGAATGCCAATAACCGTTTCAAGGTGATCGCGTAACATGGCGTTCCATTGCTTTGCACTCATTTCTTTAGGGAAAAGCATTTTGGAAGGTAAGTGGTACCCTAGAAAACCTTCCTGTAAAATTAAATGCATCGCTGAGCTTGTTGTATGGAAAATGATTTTTTTGGACGGGTCAATTCGTTTCACTCGTCTCGCAATCGCAAGCAACCTTGTTAAGTGGCCAAGGCCAGCTCCGTTTGTTGGAACAAAAAGAATGGCATTTCCATCAGCGATTGGTTCAATTTCAAATGAACCAGAACCATTTTTAATCCGTCCAATTTTTCCATTTTTGGCATCTCGATAAATGCGTAACAACCTTTTCGGTAACCGAATGGCGCGACCAAAAGATTTTGTTGATCCCATCACGGCATCACCAATTAAATATCTCGTCGAAGCATTGGAATCCATATGGTTAACAATGTGCTGAGCACGCTGGTACTTTCTTGAAACTTGTGAAAGTTGTTTCTCTTTCTTTTTGGACTCGTTTTTATATTGCTTCACTTGTTCCTGAAGCTCTCTAATCTGAAACTGTTGTTTAATCATTTGATCTAAGTTTTGGTTGGCTACCGCTTTCGCGATCGCGTCTTCTTGATTTTCGGAATCTGCCTTGGTTTGAACCGTATTCAGTTTTTGAAGAGCTTTCTCAAGCTTTAATACCGCGGCTAAAAGGCCACTGGTGACCTCTTGTTTGATTCGTTCTTCAGGAAGGGCGGTACGTGGTTCACCTATGAAGTAGAGAAAACCGTCTTCAAGTCCAATAGAAGTGGCCACAAAATACTGGTTCAAACTCAGAATAACCTCAGAGATATCTTCTGTAATTTCTTCATTCAATGGGAATTTAACCGCTACTGAGCCATTTAATTCCTGTGCCATCAAATGGTGAAGGGTTGAAAGAAAACTTTCCTCGAAAAATCTTCTTGTAAAGCTTCCTTCAAGCAGAATCATATCTGAATGGTACATGCCCAGCTCTTCTGCATGATAATAATTCACTTTTTGCAAGTTTATCTTCTCTTGAAGCTCCAATGGTAAGGAGCTATACATGTTTCTTTTCTTTTGTAAATCCTCATCAAAACGAACAAGCTCTTTCACACGCTGATCCACTCTTGCAAGTTCTAATGAAGCTTGTGTTTCCCCATCACCAGAAAGAATGAGAAGGGAATTTGCTTTTCTTCCATTTTCGAGCAGTCTGTCATTTAAGCAACCCTCATCTATAAATACCTCAATATTTTCTGTATAAAATGGGCTAACATCAAATTTCATGTAGAATTCTCCTTTTACTTCGATTACTTAGGGTTCACACTTGAGTTTTCTTCAACATTCGTAGGTAAATCAAAGTTTTGCTGACCACCGAGTAGCGTCACTTTACCTTTCGAATCTTTGTAGTTCTTTGTTACATTCCGCGTGTCATAAATTAGCTTCGCACGCTCAATGACATAATCATAATCGACGGTTGTATGATCAGTTGCAATTACAACAAGATCTGCGTCATCAAGATTCTGGTCATTTAACTCAACGGAATAAACCACTTCTTCTCCATTCTTAAAGCTAGAAACAAATGGATCATGATAATACACATGTGCTCCCTTATCTTCAAGAAGTCGATAAATTTCAAGTGCTGGAGATTCACGAAGATCATCGATGTTTTTCTTGTAAGCCATACCTAAAATAAAGATTTTGGATCCTTTAATGGACTTCTCATTATCATTTAAAATATCCGCCGCCTGGTTTAGCGCATAGCGTGGCATATTGCCATTCACATCACTTGCAAGCTCAATGAAACGGTTATAGAAGTTAAACATTTTTGCTTTCCATGAAAGATAGGCTGGATCAAGTGGAATACAATGACCGCCAATTCCCGGTCCAGGATAGAATGGCATATAGCCAAATGGCTTCGTCGCCGCTGCATCAATCACTTCCCATGCATTAATTCCCATTCGATCACACATCATCGTTAATTCGTTCACTAGACCGATGTTCACACTTCGGAACGTGTTCTCAAGAAGTTTCACCATTTCAGCTACGCTTGTTGAGCTAACTGGAACGATATTTTCTAGGAATGAACTATAAAGTGATACCCCTAATTCAAGACATGGCTTTGTTGCCCCACCAAGCACTTTCGGTGTGTTTTTTGTGTTAAATTGCTGGTTACCTGGGTCAACACGCTCTGGTGAGAAACAAAGGAAGAAATCTTCACCTGCACGGAAAGAGGTGTTTTCTTCAATAACAGCTTTAATTAACTCGTCCGTTGTACCTGGATAAGTGGTGCTTTCAAGAACAACGAGCGTGCCTTCTGTCATGAACTCCACTAACTTTTCAACCACAGCATTGATGTAAGAAACGTCTGGCTCTTTTGTTTTAGCGAGAGGTGTTGGGACACAAATACTAACGGCATCTAATTTAGAGATAACTGAAAAGTCATCTCCAGGGAAGAAATTCTTTCCGATAATCGCCTCTACCTGTTCATCGGAAATATCCATCACATAACTCTTCCCGTTATTTAGAATGTCCATTTTTTCTTTAGATACATCGATTCCATATACTTCAAAACCTTTTTGTGCCATTTCTACAGCAAGGGGCAGCCCTACATAGCCAAGTCCAATAACTCCTACACGTGCATTACCTGTTTCAAACTTCGTTAACAATGCTTCCTTCATCTCATTCATCCTTTATAAATGTAATAAATTCGTGTTGATTGGGGATTCCCCTACTTTTTCATAGCGGAAGCCAGCATTCTGTGCCTGTTCCTTATTAATTAAATTCTTCGTATCATAAAGCAAGGTATGGCGCATTAAAGGAGCTAGTTTTTGAAGATCTAACACCTTGTAATCATTATGATCCGTTAAAATAACGAGACAATCTGACTGTTGGACCGTTTCTTCTACCGTTTCAAATTGGTGTTTAACCCGCTTATCTACGACGTATGGATCATGAACAGCACATTCAATCTCCATTTCTTCAAGCTCTTGCAATATCGTAAGAGATGGGCTTTCACGTGCATCACCAATATTTCCTTTATAGGCAAGTCCAAATAATGAAACTTTCGGGTTTGTTATCCCTTCTAATCGTTTCTTAATCTGGTTAGCAATCTTTTTCGGGACATCATCATTAATCGATCGAGCTGTTTGGATGAGCTTAGCATCTACCGGACTTGCTTCCACTAGAAACCACGGATCAACCGCGATGCAATGACCGCCTACTCCTGGTCCTGGCGAATGGACATTAACTCTCGGATGGCAGTTTGCCAATTCAACTGCTTTCCAAATGTCGCATCCAACACGCTCGGCAATACGAGCCAATTCGTTCGCTAGCGCAATGTTCACATCCCGATACGTATTCTCCATCAATTTTACCATTTCTGCCGTTGTTGCATCAGTCTGGTGAATCATTCCTTTTACAAAGATTTTGTAAATTTCCTCTGTTCTGATACTTGAATCCGCATTTACTCCGCCAACAATGCGATTATTATGGACGAGTTCATCGAGCAGTTTACCAGGTAAAACTCGTTCAGGAGAATAAGCCACATATAAGTCTTTTCCAACTTGTAGACCTGATGACTCCAGAATAGGTGAAAGCACCTTCAGCGTTGTGCCAGGAGGACTTGTTGATTCAAGAATAACAAGATTTCCTTCCTTTAAAAAAGGCTGGACCATTTCAGCAGCAGATCGAACATAATTTAAGTTCGCTGTTTTATCAGGATTAACCGGTGTTGGTACAGCGATAATAAAACCGTCAGCCTCAACGGGTTCTGTTCCAAATGTTAAATGACCAGACTCAATCGCTTCAACGAGCATGTCGCCTAGCCCTGGTTCTTCAATGTGAAGCGTCTTATTTTTTAATGTCTCAATTACGTGCTCATTGACATCCACACCATGCACTTGAACGCCGTGCCTCGCAAACATAACAGCAGTCGGTAACCCGATGTATCCAAGGCCCATTACGACAAGTTTCATAATTACAACTCCTCACTCACAGTAACTTCAGAAATGAAGATGTTTCCATTTCCTTGCTGATTAAGAAAATAATTCATTGTACAAGTGAATTAGCTTTTTTGATTCATTCGGCCAATTTAGTACTTTGCTTGCTTCGTCACATTTTTGAACATAATAATTTCTTCTATGTTGAATTGTTTCAATTCCTTTTACGATCGCCTGTTCATCTTCATCCACAGCGATCCCAAAATCATACTCTTCTAATAGATAGGCTTTCCCTGGATGATTAGAAGATACTACTGGAAGCCCCATCAACATGTATTCAAAAATTTTGTTAGGCGTTGAATAATAATTATTTTCACTCACATTCTCATACATGACGAGGCCGATATCCGCTTCTTTTGTCAAAGATAGTATTTCTGTTGGTGGTACCTTTGGATGAAAATGCACCCTCGAAGTAAGGTTTTCTGCTTCAACTAGTTGCGTTAGAGCTGCTTTGATATCCCCATCTCCAAGTAAAACAAGATGGTATTGATCAGATAATTGGTTCATCGATTTAACACACAGTTCAATGCCACGGTTCTTAGAAAAGCCCCCTTGATACAAAAGAATCATTTTATCAGTGGGGATCCCATAAAGATGATGAAAATAGTTAGCATTTTTTCGCTCTTGTTCCTCACCAAGAAGCGGGATATTCTGCAAATAAATCGAAGGAGGTAATGTCCCATAACGCTTACTAAATTTATCGATTAAAAAGGGATTCACCGTAATAAATCGATCAACTCGCTTCATTAATTTCGCCTCTAATGCATAACCAAAACGCCGATCTATGGCATTTCGGCCAGTCATTTCATTAAAAAGTTCATGAGAGTCGTAAATCAACTTGCTTTGAAAGTGTCCTGCTAAGCGTTTACCAGTATCCAATGTGTTTAGATCATGACAGTGGATAGCATGTATAGTTTCTAGGGCCATTGTTTCCTTTACCCTTTTATAAAATTCGTAGCTGGCATATTGATCCTTTGCCAGTTTAACAAGTGGGTTTCTAACCATTCTTGCTATGATAGATGGCTTTCCTGACAATCCGGAAGCCAATCCCTTTTTCGCTTGCTTTGTATAAATATCCAGCTTATGAATTTTAATCAAGTTATGCAATAAAGGGGGCTCCGTATCAAATTCATTTAAGCAGCAAATGGTCACCTTATAGCCACTCTCCGCGAGAGCAATGGCTTCACGCTGAACCCGCGCATCATAATCAATGTCTTTAAAAAGAACCATTAGAATGTGCTTCATTTCTTTTTTGCCTTCATAAACTCATCGTACTGTTCAACGATTCCCTTCGTCTCTCCTACTGCTTTTTGTTCGCCGCGGTGAATCCAGACGACCCGATCGCAAATTTGTTTCACTAGCGAAGAAGAGTGTGTGACAAGAATAACGGTCCGATCCTGCTGAATTTTCTCAAGAATTGCGTCCTTACACTTCTTCTGAAACGCCGAATCTCCAACACCAAGAACTTCATCGATAAGTAGTATTTCTGGATCAAGCATAATAGCAGTCGAGAACGCCAATCTTGCTCTCATACCAGAAGAATACGTTCTAACGGGCTTATAAATAAAATCATCAAGCTCGGAAAATTCGATAATGGCTTCAAGGTTTTCGTCAATTTTCTTTTTGCGATTTCCTAATAAAAGGGCGTTCAAATAAATATTTTCAATCCCTGACAATTCTGGTTGAAAACCTGCCCCAAGAGAGAGTAACATCGGGCGTTTTCCTTCCACCTGGTAAGATCCCTGATCTGGTTCAATTAAGCCACTCATTAATTTTAAAAGAGTACTCTTTCCAGAACCATTTCTTCCGATGATCCCAAGCACTTCTCCTTTTTTCACAGTGAAATCAAGGCCTTTCAATGCCCAGAACTGCTTTTTATCCTTACTAAGCAATTGTTTCAATGGGTTATCAGAGTGCTCAGGATACGAAACCCAGATATCTTTTAATTCAATGATGTCCTTTTTCAATTAAATCACCTTGGCATATTGTTTGTCGTATTTGTTCAAAATGCGGAGTCCAATGAACAAGAGAACTAATGAGAGACCTAAAATAATGAAGAGGTTGTCCCATAGCGGCTGTCCTTTGTATAAGAAGATATTTCTGTAGGAAACTAGAAAATCTGTGAACGGATTTAAGTAAAGATAACCTCTAATATCCTCTGGGACCCTTTCCATTCTAAAAAGAACGGGTGATAAATAAAGCAATGTTCGTGAAATGTATTGCATCATATTCTTGATATCTTTCAAGTACACTCCGATATGAGCCATAATAATCATAATCGGGAGTAACAAAAGAAGGTTTAATACGAGTAATATAAAGAAATTCAACGCATTAACGGTCATTTCCACTCCACTGAAGTAGAGGAATAAAACCATAATGAATGAACTTACAAGAAATTTAAATGTGTTAACGCCAAGCCTAACCAAAATAAACGTTAGTTTTGGTACGTACACTTGTTGAAGAATTCTCGCTTTTGACGAAATAGCAGTAGTTGCATCGACCATACAAGCCGTTGCCCACTTTAGTGGAATTAATCCAGTGAAAAGATAAACAGCATAATCGTCGCCGCCTCGATCTAAAACAATTCCTACAAGAAAATAATAAATCGCCATATACAGAATCGGATCAACAATCCACCATAATGTTCCAAGATACGTTCTAGCAGTATTTGATTTCAATTCTGATATGGTTAGGTGGTAAAGCAAATCTTTGTTGTTTCGCCAATCGTTAAGTAATTTTTTAAACATTCGCTTGTTAACTCCTAATCTAACTGCATTTATATTTCTAAACGTCATATTATATTTTATATAATTACGCTTCTGTCGTCTACTAGTATCAGAAGCCTGTCATATTAAGTACTAATCCTTGTTAAATCGGCTTTCCTCTACATTTTTTCGCTAATCTCCCCCTTTATTCAACCGTAATTTACAAAATCTTAACGTTTCTTATGTATTTAGAAACGATTAACTTATTCTTTCATAATTCAACCTGAATTGCCAACTTTTGTCGAATAACTTTTTAAGCTTTTCAAACCAAAAAAAGCAACCAGAATGGCTGCTTTTTTCGGTTTTCATTGAATTTCAGTTAATTCAGCTACTTCTTTTTCTGAGCTATCTTCTGTTTCATACACCTGCTTAATCATTCCTATTCCCTTTGCATAGAAGAGCGTAATCATCATTTGGTCTTGTTTCTTCGTCACCTTAATCACATCATGAAAACTGCCATAAGGAACTTCCACTGTATCGACTGTTGTCATTTCTAGCCCTTCCGTTTTGTCGGAATGGTCCAAAAGCGCCTCCACTTCCTCTACTGATTCATATCCCTCAAGCATACTTTCTTTACTACTTACTTGATTTTCTTCTACTACTGCAGCTCGATCTTCTGTCCATTTAACAATTTGAGTCGTCTCCATATCTCCGAGTGTAATCATTCTTTGGATATATTCTGCATTTTGATCCACGATATATTCTGTGAACAATTGTTTACCCTGCGATGTAAATGTCTTTGAGACACCAGTCTCTGGTCGATATTCAATGAAGTCCAGTTCATTCATTGCGCTTACTTCGTTCGTACTAGCTTTGGCCTCACTTGCTTCACCTGAACTATTTTCCGTTGCAGCCGTGCCACACCCAGACGCTATTAGTAGCATTAAAAGGATGCTTATTGTGTTTTTTTTCATACCTGCCTCCATGCTGAAGTTAATATGTTCTTAATATAATCGGTTCGCTACCTGGCTTTTTGGTTTCTCCTGAACTTTTCCGCCGATTGTAAACAAAGAAGTCAAGCGGTTTTCCATTCCGTATTCAAAAAGCACGTCTTGTACGGAGGAATTCAATTCATCATGTACGAGAATCAACGGTGCACCAGTTTGAACGGCTAATGAGGAAGAAACGAGAGCATCAGGAAAATCCTGACCAATGGAAAGAAGCATAGTATCTGATCCCATTTCATCGCTGTATTCATTTAAAATAGCAGCAAGCGTTTCATAGCGTGTCTCCCCCGCCAAGCGCTTCACGCTAGATCCAGTTGAATTCTTCAGCTGTTCTTCTAGATATGAAGAAATAACTGCTTCTCCACCAAGTATGGCTGTCTCTTTTCCTTTGACATACGAAAGAGCTTCAGGTGATAATTTTTTCTTATCGGTTAAGAGTATCGCCCTATCGGAGGCTGAAGCGATTGGCGAACTTGCTAGCGCATCTGCGTAGCTTAAGCCGTTCGCTACAAACACTCCCTCAACATGATCAAGTCTTTCGTTTATCATTAAGTTTGTTTCATATCGATTGGCTCCGCCAATTCTTTCTGCAGTTACCCCTAATCCCTTTACTTGCTTTTCAACGCTTGCAGAAACGGCACTCTTTCCACCAATCAATAAGACTTTCTCAGCACCTAATCGCTTGATTTCTTGCTCAGCAAAAGGATCTAGCGAAGAACCCCTAGTTAAAAGAATTGGCGCATTTCCTAATTGAGCAGCAAGAGGACCTACAGAAAGAGCATCTGCATAACCTAATCCATTTGTAAGTACGACTGTTTTTTCATTATTATTATCTTTAAAACCTTCAGGATAAATTTCTTTTGAAATCTTAACGGCTGTTTCAAATCGATCGCTTCCAGCAAGATCCTCCACGTTAAGAGTCTTTGTCACTTGTTCTCCAGAAATATTGGTCCAAAGAGTATCAGCCGACGAGCGATTGACAACTTTTACATCCTTCATAGCTTTAGCAGCTAAAATCGCCTGGTTCTTTTCAAAATAACTCCCTTTACTAGAGCCATCTTTACTCCGAATTTGAAAAGGACGCGTTAAATAATTCGACCACTCAACTGTGCCTTTCTTCTTATCAATAACTTTTGTATTTTTTCGATCTTTAGCATAATTGATCGCATCCGATAGCTCTGTAAAAGAAATAGCTTTACTGTCTCCTTTCATATAAACTTCATAGTTTACTTTAGTAGAGTCATAGATTGTTTCTTGCTTATCTTTATCGAATACCGTCACGTTCTTAAGCGTTTTGGCGAAGGTGATGGCATCATTTCGTGAAGTGAATTGCTTAATCTCATTTCCATCACGATCTTTCACTTCAAACACTTTAAAAAAGTTGACAGCGGCCTGCGCAAGCGCTTCTGCTGCATCATTTTGAAAACGACTTGTTTTAATTAAGCTTTCTTCTGAGGGATTAGACATGTACCCTAATTCAACAAGTACGGAGGGCATCTGAGCATTACGAATCACAAAGAATGCCTGATCATTTTGTATTCCCTTATCAAGTAATCCAGTCTGATTTAACACTTTAGGATGAACAATACTTGCGAGTCTCCGGCTTTCTGACTCAAAGTCAACTTGAATTGGATCTGGCGGGTACTCTTCATCCCATGCAGCTTCTTTACTATAATAATACGTTTCATAGCCTTTCACGAGCGTACTAAAAGGGTAAGCATTGTGGTGAATCGAAACAAAAAGAGAATTGTCATTGTTTCCCTTCACGTATCCGTTTGCAATCTTCATTCTCTCAATAAGATCTTCCTTCGAATCACTTGCAAAATCTCGATCCGTTTGTCGAGTCATAAAAACTTTAATATCCGTATCTTGCAACTTTTCTTTCAACTTTAAACCTATCTCAAGTGTTCCAACCTTTTCATAAAAGCCTGTTTCTGCCCCTGAATAACCTGATGTTCCTGTAAAACGTCCGCCATGCCCTGGATCAATCACTATGTATTTTTCTGCTGAAGCATAAGATGGACTGTGTAACAACATAAAGACCAAAAGAAAAAAACTTACAACTACACTTTTCTTCATATCCCACTCTCCTATTTTGGCAATCTATTACATTTTAATATAGGTAGGAGAGAACTTCTATGTTTATCCGATAATCCATTTAAGATAAGAAAATATGACTATGTTCGATTACGGATAATAAGAAAAAAACCTCTCTATATTTAATAGAAAGGTTCGCTATTAATATTTATTCAAGAAATGCTTCTGGTTTTCTGTCAGATATTTCAAAGTAATATAAAATTGCCTCAGCTATTCGCTTTGATGCTTCTCCATCTCCGTAAGGGTTTGATGCTTTCGACATTTTGTTATATTCTTCCTTATTGTCAAGAAGAGTAGCTGCAGTAGAATAGATGGTTTGTTCATTTGTCCCCACTAATTTAAGCGTCCCTGCTAATACACCTTCTGGTCTTTCTGTATTTTCTCTTAAAACGAGTACAGGAGTACCCAGTGATGGCGCCTCTTCTTGTACACCTCCAGAATCCGTTAAAATTAAGATTGCTCTAGAAGCGAAATTATGAAAGTCAATAACATCCAGCGGCTCAATTAAATGAACACGAGAATGGTTACCAAGTACTTCATCCGCCAACTGTCTGATTGAGGGATTTAAGTGAACTGGAAAAACGACGTGAACGTCATGATGCTCATTCACTATTCGGATAACCGCCTGAAAAATATGTTTCATGGGGTCTCCATGATTTTCCCGTCGGTGGGAAGTGAGCAATATCATACGGTTGTTATTTATTTTTGTTAATAAGGGATGATTGTAGTCTTCACGGACTGTATTTTTCAATGCATCAATCGCTGTATTTCCAGTTATATGAATGCTTTCTGCTTTTTTTCCTTCATTTAATAAATTTTTTGATGCTTGAATTGTTGGTGCAAAATGCAGGTCAGCAAGGTTCCCAGTTAACATTCGATTCATTTCTTCCGGGTACGGAGACCATTTATCATGTGATCTCAAACCTGCTTCAACGTGACCGACTGAAACTTGATTATAAAATGCTGCAAGACTTGCAGAGAATGTCGTTGTGGTATCTCCATGAACTAGCACAAGATCAGGCTTTTCTTCTTTCATAATTTGATCAAGACCATTAAGCACTCTTGTTGTAATATCAGCAAGAGACTGATTGCTTTTCATAATATTTAAATCGTAATCTGGCTCGATCTCAAAAATCGATAACACTTGATCTAGCATTTCTCGATGCTGAGCTGTGACAGCAACAAGTGGCGTGATATGTTGCGGATATTTTTTTAATTCATTCACAAGCGGGGCCATTTTTATTGCTTCAGGTCTTGTACCAAATACACTCATTACTTTAACAGGTGCCATGCTGACTCTCCTTTTAGTCGAATGGTGACTCATGTTCCTATTCATCTTATAAAAACACGAAACAAAAAGCAAAAAGCCTCCCTACAAAATAGGAAGGCTCTCTCTTAGTTTCCGCTTAGATAATCAACGATATAATCGCCCCATATTTCAAAACCTTGTTCATTTGGTCTAGAATCGGCTAAATAACCTTCTATTTCTTCACTATCTACGGCAGGCCACTCTTTCCAGTGGTTCAAGTATACAATGTCATTTGCTTTTGCGTATTTTTCAAGCGCACTAATTTGAAGGGCGTAGTAGCCAGGATCCGCAATCGGATTAGAAGGCATCAACATAATGGTAACACCTGGAATCGCTTCTTTTAATTCCGCCATAAAAGCAGATAAATGTTGATGGCCTTCATCAATAACAACGACTCCATTATCATTTAACGTAAACGCTTCTAACAGTACGATATCTGGTTTCTCTTCAATGACATTATCGTATAATTTCTCTTCAACGATCGACTTCGTTGTGGCCTCTTCGAATGTAAATTGTTTAACTGCAAAAGCCCCATCCCAATAAGAATCTTCTAATCCCTTTTCAACACTTTGCTTGAGTCCTTCTTTACTTGTACCAACTGATTCAGAACCCACAATGGCCACGGAGATTGGCTCGTTAGAAGACATCATTTTTTCCTGAAGGTGCTCTGGAAAATTAGTGACAAGTTTTTGAAGCTGGCTATTACTGACCGGTATTTCTTTAGGTTCTTTGCTTTGTTTTGCTGTTTCTTCTGTTGAATCTACTTCCGCGCTAACAGTCGCACCTGTTTGTTGAATCTTATCATCCCAATGAAACTTCCCAGCAATGACTACTGCGAGGCATCCAATAAGAGCGATTAAAAAAATTACTTTTTTCATACCTTCCCCCTGAAATATGTAGAATAATGGTAGCTATTAATATTATTGTAATAAAGGGAAAATGATTGCAAGTAAAAATTAAAAAGCCGCTCACTTTTTCGAGAGCGGCTTTTTTGTTACTTTACTTATTTAACCATTTGTTAAATTGATCTTTCACATTTTTGTTTACAGCATTGTCTCCACCAAGAACTTTCGCTCCTGATACATCCGTTGTTGTAAAGTACTTAACGAGATAAGATTCAATTTCTTTCGGGATTTCGTCGCTCTTCACAAGGAACATGCTACCTTGATCCTTCACAACAAGTGGTGCAGCTGCTAGGGCATCTGGGAAGTTCATTCCGTTAGCAACGAATAGTTGATCCGTATTTGAGCCCAGTTCTTTATGGATTTCAACGAGCGTTCCAAAGCGATTTGCTCCAGCTAGACGTTTTGTAGAAAGAGATAGTTCATCGGCCATATCCACAACTGCATCGGATATGACTGCATCTCCACCAAGAACATAAACTTGCTTTCCTGCCATAAGCTTCTTCGCATCTTCAGTCAGCGTTTTTCCGTCCGTCAATACGATTGGCATATCATTCGCACCTGCAATTGAAGCAGCACTCAAAGCATCTGCAAAGTTTGTTCCAGTTGCAAGGAAGACAGCTTCACTCGTCGAGCCTTTTTCAGCAAGCTTGTTAATAATTTGAACGTTCGTATCATAACGAGTGTCCCCGCTAAGGCGCTCGATATCAGCGGTACTAACACCAATATTTGCAAGCTGCGTGTTGACTTTCTTCGAAATGGCATTCTCCCCACCAAGAATCATGACATTCTTCGCTTTAAGACGTGAAATTTCATTTAAAACTTCATCTGAAAGCATACCGTCTTTATTAGCAAGCAAGATTGGTGCATCGTAAGCACTTGCTAACGGCCCAGCAGATAGCGCATCCGGGAAGTTAAATCCAGTTGCGATAAACACAGTATCAGCAGTGGTTCCTTTTGGATACATTTGTTTTGATACTTCAATAGCTGTTTCAAATCGCGTATCTCCAGCTACTACTTCTACCATATCGCCATCTGTTTCAACGGGAACAATGGAAAGCACTTCGCCAGTCGCTTTATCTTTCAAGAAGACGCCAGCTGTATATTTACCGCTATCTTCTGGTGTTGTGATCTTCACGTCTGTGGTTGCTTTCTTTCCTACTCCCAAATCAAAGCTAGACTTTCCAGTGACTTCAATACTTCCAGCACCTTCTTCTCCAGCCGCAAGTACTTTCGCTTCTGTAACAGAAAGATCAAAGTCAGTTGTCTTTTCAACTGTTGAATAACCATCGACGCGAATTGTATATTCACCATCAGGAAGATTCTTTACAGTAAATGATTCTTCTGAATCACCATCTGCATCAATAGCGATGTAATCCCCAATAACATTCCCGTCTTTTGAGCGATAAAGATAGAGGTCAAGATCATCACCAGCATCGCTTGTATTACCGATAGCTACATCAAGAGAGATGTTATTTTTCACATTGATTGTTTTATCGTAAACCTTGCCACCAGTTACAGTTTCACGAGATTTCTCGGTTTCAGGCTTACTAAATGCTCCACCAACTACTTCTACTGAACGTTTCGTAGATAGATAGTTTTCAAAGGTAACAGATTTGGATACTTCACTACCAGGCATTACGCTGCCAAGCTCAATTCTACCCGGGCTAGCTACAACATCTTGGACGAATGCTTCAAGCTTAAATTTATTCATATCAAGACCGTCTTTTGGAGATGCAGTACCGTAGACCGCTACTTCCCAAACACCAGACTTAGGACTTTTAGCAACATAATCTTCTACGCCAAGACCATCATAACCTGCATACCCCTGGAATGCGTTAACTTGATCGCCATCAGGGTTCATAACAAGCATCCGCACGCGGCCCTGGAATTCATTGTTTTCTTTAAGAGCTTCTAACGCAAAGCGAACTTCCTGTGCCCCTTCTTCAACATTAAAGAAATAGCTCTTTGTTTTTGAAGACTGAACTTCACCTTCATGCGTTAAGCGGAAACGATCTTCAGACGTAAATTCTTCTCCAAGAACGATTGTTTGGAAAGAACGAGCTTCGGCATAAGCCGTATCTGGATCGTCAATTAAAAGAGTGCCAGCATTTACGCCAATATCCATTTTGCTCTTATCATACTTCACAGTCATTTCTTTAAACTCACCCGGTGCAAGTTTAATACTCTTCACAGAAGGAGTGAACCAATCAGAATTTGAAGAAATGTTAAGGTTCTTCGTTTCATCCGTTGGATTTTCTACCATTACTGTTACTTCTTCAGGAACTTCCTTGTTTCGAACATAAAGACCAGGTCCACCAGAAACTTTCTCACCGTGGTAAACTGTTACATTCACTTCTTTTACTTCGTTGATATAATGCTTGCGAATGTACTCATAAGCGGCAGGAACGTCAATGAGACCTGCGCCTTCTTGCACACGATTATACCCATCCACATGGACAGCCGTTTGGATAAGCGCTTCACGCGCAAGCTCGTAATCAAACGGAATACGATCTTTAAGTGCAGCTTGCTTAAGTGTCGCTACCGCTCCAGCTACGTATGGAGAAGACATGCTAGTCCCTTGAAGAACTTCATAATTACCTAAATGGACTGGAAAAGAAGCATAAGAAGATCCAGGTGCTACAAAGTCTGGTTTTTGTTGACCATCTTCTGTCGGGCCATTTGCAGAGAAATACCATAAACCTTCACCTTGCACAGGAGAACCATCTGCATTTTTACCATATGGATAATATCCATATTCGGTTGCCCACATTTTACTGTTAATGTATGCTCCAATTGACAGTGCTTTCATCCCATCACCAGGCGCTCCCACAGAATCTACTCCAGGTCCATCATTCCCCGCTGAAGTAACATAAATAGTATCGAATAGCTCGCCCATATCCTCAATAATTTTTGCATATGCACCAGATCCATCATTTAAATCTGGAGATGAACCGAGGCTCATATTAACGACATCTGTTCCAAATCCACCAAGTTCTTCAGGAACTGCCGCAAGATACATTGCATTTGCAATACTCCAGCCAAATGTTTTACCAGCAGAGTCGAATACTTTTAGACCATACAAATCTGCGCCTGGAGCTACACCTTCAGCAGCTACAGCGCCAGTTTCATTTTCTCTTTCAGGTCCATTTGCAGCTGTAATTCCAGAAACGTGTGTACCATGCCCATCTCCATCAAAGAAAACTGTTGCAACTGGGAAAGGGTACAATGTTGAATCTGGGAACTGGTGACCTTGATAAGTAGGACTAGGACTTGCAATTCTAAAGTTTGCACCAGGAACTTCGTCCTCCTCGTTAAGGTCCATGTTATCAACATCGCCCTCACCATATGCTTTTTCATCGGTGAAATCTTTATCCTGATCCATATCGATATAGACTTGATCGTCTACTAGAAGAACGTCAAATTGAGCGTCACCTTTCCCATCACCATTTAAATCACGATAAAGTTTTTTTCCTTTTCCATCTACATCATAAGATGCCGGATTCAACGTACCGAAGTAATATGTATCGTCTTCCGCATCAATGCCTTCTGTCTTATATGTTCCTTCTTCTACAGTAATTGAGTCCCCCTCAGGTGCCTCTTGTTGGAACCAAACGTCACCTTCTCCAACAGTATCAACAACGCCTTTGATTTTTGAAGAAATAACTTCTCCTTCGTCATTATATTGAGTGAAAGCTTCATGACCTGGGTCGACACCAGTATCAATGATTCCTACTTTAACTCCTGTTCCGTCATACTTATCATGAAATTCATCAACACCAGTTGCCGAATGAGTTTCTTCCGTTGCAGGTTTCACTACATCTTCAGGGTTTTTTACTGTTGGATTAAGATCAGTGTCTTCACTCGGACTTTGATCCAGAACAATTTCACTGTTTGCACCAAGCATGCCAACAGAATCCAGGCGATAGACTTGAAGAACTTTACTTGTTGGCACTTCAGCAAGATACAAGTAGTTGTTTGTATTTTTCTTTACTTTCACGCCAAGTTTCTCAAGTTCTTTAGTAATGTCAGGTCCACCGTGTTCGTTTGCAACAATAATCAATTCTTGTTTCGATTGTTCACTTGCAGCAAGAGAGGCAATTTCCTGTGTTACTGGAAGCTTAAATTTCTTCGTTTCTGTTAATGCAGCCTCCGCTTTTTCTGGATTATACGTCATTCCCGCGAATGAAGAAGCAACAAGAGAAGCGCCTGCTACAATTGTCAGGACTTTTTTCTTAATCGTCATTTACTAAAATCCCCCTTAATAATTTGTGAAATACCTGCAATCGATCCCCCTTTAATTCGTAACAATTAGAATAATTCACTATTTTCAGTTTAATTATAAAGAGATTAAGAGTCAATCTTTTACTGTTAAAATTGTGAAAATTTTTGATAATTTGTAGATATTTTAGGACTTTTGTCCATAAAAGCGTAATAATGGCGTAATAGCAATAGATTGGGAGAATCGTGTTCATAAAGAAAGACTCAGCGCCATGGCTGAGTCTTTTTACTCATCAAGAATGTGATCAATATACCAGGCTTTCCTCTCACTGATTGCAGCTGGACCACCTAGAATACGGTAATTGTCAATTCCTTGATTGTTTAAATATAAAATGGATTTTTCTAATGCTTCATTTTCTCTATATGGATGAACGAGAACAATGGATTGACCTGATCTTGAAGCGGCAGCTCCACCCGTCAGTGCATCTGGAAATTTCAGACCTGTTGCAAAGTAAATGCCATCGCTATTTTCTTCTACCCCAAATCTTAATAAAACTTTGAAGTTTGTTTCAAATCTGTCCTTTCCACCAATTCGCTCGGTATTTGTAGAAGGAATCTTAGACATCACACTCTGACTAATAACAGTCTCGCCTCCAATCGCGTAGGCATTTTCAGGGCGTAACTTCTCTAGGTAAGCTTTCGTATCATCAGGCAAAGCTGAACTTTTTGTGAAAAGTACTGGTGCCCCAAACCTTGAGGCAAATGAGGAAATTGATAAAGCATCTGGAAATTTTTCTCCTGAAACAATAAACGCCTCCGATGTTTTGTCTTCTTCAACAATTTCAGCAATTTCAGTCGCCGTCTCATAACGATTATCTCCAGCAACTCTTGTTGTTGTGATCCCTGACGATTCTAGTAGCTCTGATATACCTTTTGGAACCGCATTTTCCCCACCAATTATTAAAACATGATCTGCAGAAATACGGTTTAATTCATCAATTACATTATGTGATAAACCACTTTTTTTTGTTAAGAGAATCGGACTTCCTAGCTTAGAAGCAAGCGGAGAAGCGGCTAAACTATCAGGAAATTCATCAAAGCGAGCTAGTACGGCAAATTTCCCTGTGATCTCCTGCCCATCAATTGATAGTGTTTGTTTCTCTAACGTCTCCCAATTTTTTCGAGAGATTTCTAGCGCTGTTTCAATCGAAGTCTCGCCATATATTCGGTTGTACTCTGTCACGTTCTTAATAGCGGCATTTACATCTAACAAACCATTGCCAAGAGAGAAAGAACCAGGGAGTGGTTCCGCAGACTCTTTTAATAGTTTAAAGGTTTGCTTGCTGGTTAAAAACGGCGCATAACTTTTTAATAGAACCCCTGAGGACGCAACAATGGGTGCTGATAGACTTGTCCCCTTATCAAAAGCATACTCGCTGTTAAGGGAGGTGCTATAAATATCCGTACCAGGTGCGGCTAAATCCACTAGAGAACCATAGTTTGAAAAGGATGCCTTTTCTTTTGTACCCGTTTGAACAGACGACACAGCTAATACTTCTGAATACGCTGCAGGGAAAACGACAGCTGATTGGTTATCATTACCTGCAGCGCCTACCATCAAAATATCTTTCGCTGCAGCTTCTTCAACAATTGTTCTTAAAGCATATGAATTATTATAATTACCAAGGCTGAAGTTAATAACATCTGCATCGTGATCAATTGCAAATCGTATTCCTTCTACTAGTGTTGAAAGCATGCCCTTCCCGTTCTCCGTCACTTTTATTGGCATAATGGAAACCCCTTGGGCTGGAGAAGCTATACCAATTTGGTTATTCGTTACTGCGCCAATAAGTCCGGCCACTTTTGTACCATGTCCATCTAAATCTTGTACCGTTTGATCCTTATTCACAAGGTTAATGCCACTTACAAGATTCGCTTTTAGATCCTCATGGGTTAGATCAACCCCTGAATCAATGACTGCAACTTTTATGGAACTTTCTTGTTTATCAATCCGTGCCCATGCTTTTGGTAAATGAATCTGGTCGATCCATGGTTTTTGATAGGAAATCATAGCATCGTTCGGTAGACTTGTATTCATTAAATAAACAGGTTGGTCTTCTTCAACATGCTTGATTTTACGATCCGACTCCAAACGTTCAATCGTTTCCTTTACTTCTTCCTTTGGAACTTCAATCACTTTTACTTTTGCAGACTGATTAGATTTTCGGGAAGGACTAGAAGTCTTATCATATGTAACAATAATGCGTTTCGTCTCTTGATCTGATTGAGCTTCAGAGACACTAGGACCAAACGAAAAAAATAGAATACAAAACATTAAAACAATCATCGTTTTATTTTTCAGTTGTGACACCTCTTCCATGATTGATACACATTCGCTACTCATAAGTTTATAACGAATCTTTCGACAAATCACTAGAATAGTATCACACTAATGGTTAGAAAAAAATGGTTTTGAATAGGGAGTAAGTCACGCTTTTAAGAAAGTAGTTGTAAAAAGAGGGGTTACGAACGTTCATGGAGAAGGTTTTGATGCAGTTGTTGAAGAGTTTGAAATTTTTCTTCGAGGTTATGCTGTTCTTTTCTCATGCTTCCAATAATTTGAATCAAATTTGTAATCATAGTTTCTACACGTTCAATGCGATCTTCTTGCAATTTCGACACCTCCTTTTCATTTTCATCATTTTACCATATAATGGTCATTATCGTTCGAAAATTCATTCGACATGTTGATATTGGGAAAACAAACCGAAAAACATGCGTTTAAACCGTCTAAATTCGTTTATATTTCCCAACCTCAAAACTATTCTCTTTTCTGAGAATTTTTAGTAAACTATAATCAAATAGTTCTAGGAGAAAGGAAGCAAAGAATGATTGGAGCAAAAATCCGATACTTCAGACAAATGAAAGGCATCACCCAAGAACAACTTGCTTCCGGTATCTGTTCTATTCCGTATTTGAGTAAGATTGAACACGGCCTTGCCCAGCCAAGTGAAGAACTTGTCGAACATCTTTGTAATGAGTTAGGCGTTTCTCTTGATCAGGTTGATGATGAGGATAAGATCTCTGAAATGACAAAGTTTCTCAAAGAATGGTACCGGGAAATGAGAATGAGAGATTTTGAACAGGTTGAAATCAAGAAGAAAAAGATTGATAAAGAGTTTGAAAACATTGAAGATCCAATTCTACTTACCACTTATCTTTTATTCAAATTTCGCTACCATCTTCTAAATTTAGAATTAGATAAATCCAATACCTTACTTGAAAGACTTTACATTGTTCAGGAAAGCTTGAATCATGATTTAGAGTTCTATTATTATTATTTTTTAGGATTATATTATTACCAACTCAAAAAATTTAGCGACTCTCTGGAAGTTTATAAAAAAGCAGAAAAACTCAGTAAGACTATGAACTTAGATGTTGGAGAACTTAGCGAATTTTATTATCAAAAAGCATTGGTTCATGGTAGGTTGTATCAAGTAGCATTATCAAACAACCATGCTGTTAAAGCTTTATCATTGTTTAATCAAGAGTACAATTTTAAAAGGAGTGCTGATATTGAAGTACTTCTAGGTATTAATAATTTAAGAATATTAAATTATGAAGAAGCAACTAATCATTTTAAAAACACTTTAAAATATGCTGAGTCATTTAATGATAAGTATTTAAAAAGTATTGTCTATCACAATTTAGGCTTAGTATCAGCAGCTATGGGATTATCTCTCGAGGCTTTAGATTATTATAAATCCGGTCTTCAGTATATAAATGAAGATGATTCCGAAGAAGTAGTACAAACCATATATTTAATTGCTACTGAATATAGTAAATTAAATAAAATAGATAATGCAGAAAAATGGCTAGCAACTGGTTTGAAACAAGCTCAAAACAATGAAGTTATTAATTATGTTTATCATTTTAAAATTTTGGAGCATCATGTTAAACAAACATATAACTTAGATTATGAGGTCCTATTAAAAGAGGAGGCTATACCTTATTTCGAAGAAAAACAATCTTGGAAGTATGTTACTGATTATTGTGAACGGCTAGCAGATTACTTTAATCATTCTTCACAATATAAAAATGCTAGTTATTATTATCGTCTGGCCAATGATGCCAGAAAAAAAATAATTAATTAAATTAAGGGAGAGAATGAAATGAAAAAATTAACTATCACTTTGGCAACTGTTTTTGCTCTATCTGCTTTTGTAATTGGTGCATTAGATCACGAAAAATTTCCACAATCTCATGAAATTCAAACTGAACAAGTAAATATTTAAATAAGATCCCGGCTCATTTAAGCCGGGGTTTTTATTTGCCCCTTCTCCTTCCCCCACGCTATACTAGAAACTAAACTTCATTAAATAGAATAGGAGCGTGCTTGAATGGCTTTATATATGTTTGATGTAGACGGTGTTTTAACCGATGAAAATGCTAGACCTGATGAAGACGTCGTGAGAAAAATTGAAAAACTCGCCATAGACGGACACGTCCTTTCTTTTGTAACTGGTCGGTCGAGAGGTTGGCTTTCTGACTATCTTTTCCCGCTCTTTGATGATGAAATTGACTGGTCTTCTCTTTATTGTGTTTCTGAACATGGGGTCATTAAAGGACGGGGAACGGATACTTCTTCATGGGATTTAGATGAAGGATATGTGATCTCAGATGAAGTGAAAGATAAATTATACAAAGTTAGTCAGAAAGAAAAGTATGAAGATTTGATTCAATGGGATCAAACAAAAGAAGCCATGGGTACGGTTGAGGCTGTTCACGGAGATCCTGGTGATAAGGAACATTTAAAGAAAACCCGAAAAGCCCTTCAAGAATATGCAGATGATGTCGAATCGATTGCTTCTGAATCAGGAAATAAAACCGCTGTGTCTACTTATGGAGTCGATGTTATTCATCCTGATTTAACTAAAAAAATTGGGGCGACATGGATTTTAGATGAAATTCATTCTGCAGAAGAAGTATTTGTTTTTGGAGACAGCGAAGGTGATATTGTTATGGCTGTTACTGCAAGAGAACATCATATAGATAATATAACGTTTTACTGGGTTGGCGAGGGTGAAACTCCTCAAGAAGATCAGATTAACTCTGTTGCAAGTGAAGCTTCCTACTCAGCAGGAACAAATGAAATACTAGAAAAGCACATTGGATAATCCCAATGTGCTTTTCTGTATTAAACTAATTCAACTGGGCGATTTTGTTTCATCGATTCATAGCAAGCTTCAATCGCTTTTAGATTATTTACTGTTGCCTCACCGGAATAAGATGGCGTTTGGTTACTTTGAACACAATGTGCAAAGTGCTCAACCATAAGCGTATATTGCTCACCTTCAGCCGTTTCTTTTCTCACCTTGCCTTCACTATTTTTAATCTCAATGACTCCATTCGCTCCTGGTGCATCAGGACGATAGGCGTACGGGAGGTAAATGCTACCTTTTGTACCAATAATCTCATAGGAATGGCTCATCTGCCGTTCGAAACTACAATCAAACGAAGCGGTAACGTCATTAGCGAATGTCAAGATGCCTGAAGCAGAAAGATCGACTCCTCCGCCTTCTGGAATAGCTGCTTCCGTATAGACCTTAAGTGGTTCATTGCCAATAATGAAGCGAGAGGAATGTATGCAATAACATCCCACATCCCAAATACTTCCCCCACCTAGTTCACTGCTAAGGCGAATATTATCTGGTTTGTCTCCCAGGTAAAATGAAAAATTTGCACGCATATGCTTGACGTCCCCAATTTCACCTGACGCAATCACATCTCTTACAACTGAGTGCTGAGGGTGGAATTGATACATAAAAGCTTCCATGAAGATAACGCCGTTTTCGTCACAAGCTTCTACCATCTCCATTGCGTCACGAGCCGTTATAGCAGCTGGTTTTTCACAAAGAACGTGTTTCCCTTTCTTCGCAGCTGCAATGGTCCATTTTTTGTGAAGCGTGTTTGGAAGTGGAATATAGACTGCGTCAATTGAATCATCCTCCAACATCGCTTCATAACTGTCATGATAATGTGGAATGCTCATTTCCTCTGCAAATTCTTTGGCTTTGCCACTGCCACTAGCTACGCTCACAACTTCAGAACCACTAGCATTTTGGATGGCAGGTATAACCGCTTTCCTTGCAATGTTCGCTGTACCCATTATTCCAAATTTTAGTCCCATTTCGTGCACTTCCCTTCTATGTATTCATTACCTTTTTCCATTCTGTCTTCCCAGATAATGTTTTCATATTTACCTTTCAAGTACCCCCAACGTAACAAGCAATAAACCGAAAAATTAAGTAATCCCTTTAATCCCCCCTTTTGATTATAAGGAAAACAAGAGCCGACCTCGTATAACGTGGTCGGCTCTTTTCATTAATCAACAAATCTTCGAATCACTTCCATGAGTTCTGGACGAATACTACTCTCCAAATCTTTAAGTTGTGATTGATTGCGGTATTTTCTTTCAATGATATCGCGCTGTTTACTATTTTCAAGCATCCAATGTAACCATTTTTGATCAGCCGTTTCGGTGAATAGCTCATCATTTTCATACTTTGCATGCAAATCTTTTAACAATTGCCCCATATTTTTTTCAGGGTGCTCATTCCAATAAGTTCTTAACGCATCACAAAGAATTTCAATTTCCTTTTTTTCATGCATTTAACCACATCCTTATCTATAAGAAATATCTTTTATATGAACGAATGCTGTCTTGAGTAAAGCCATTTTTATTATAATAACATAAAACCACCTCTCTTTTTATGAGAGGTGGTTAAAAGATTATTTTAAGAGCTTATTTACGATTTCTTCAACTGGTTTGCTAATGGCTGCCTCGCCACCTAGGAAGTAATATTCTCTACTCATTGATTTCTTTACATATTGCTCAGCTTCTCCAGAAAGTGAACTTTGTTTCGTTAAAATAACAGGAGCTCCCATCGCAGCTGCATATGGAGACCCTGGGAGAGCATCTATAAATACATCTCCATTTGCGAAAAAGACACTTTTGTTTTCAAAATCAAATGTTTCAGCAATTTTCACACTTGTTTCATAACGATTACTTCCCGCTACGCGCTTAACCGTTGGAATGCCAACTAAATTATTCTCGACCACATTAGATACTGCATTTTCTCCTCCGATGATTGTAGCAGTAACTGGTTTTACGGTACTCATGTATGTTGACGTAGCTTCGCTTAATTTCTTACTATTTGTTAACAAAATAGGAATTTCCTTAGAAGCCGCGTATGGCGCGATTGAAAGGGCATCAGGTGAAGTATCGTCTCCAGTTGTCACGATTACCTGATTGCTATTTCCAACTTCTTTAGCAACTGCAACCGACGTTTCATAACGATTAGCACCGCTTATTCTTTCAATATTAGATATGTGAACTTTAGTGGAAAGTTGGTTCACTACCTTCTCAGAAATGGCAGCAGGTCCACCTAGGATATAAATTTTCTTAGGCTGCAACCGATTCAATTCTTCTTCCACACTTGATGGGAGTTCATCACTTTTTGTTAAAAGTAATGGCGCATTGTACTTTTTAGCTAGAACACTACCTGTAAGAGCATCGACAGATAGGTCCCCTCTCCCAAGTACAACAACATCTGAAGACTCCTTCCATCCGTTTTCAGAGATCGCTACGCTTGTTTCATAGCGGTTGCTACCAGCAAGCCTTCTAATCTCACTTGATTCCGTTGATTCTTTGACTAAATCAGTTCCTGAATAATAGAAAGATAGAATTTGCTCGAAATTTCGACCCTCTTTCGCCTGCTGATAAGCGCCATACTGGCTCATTCCAATTCCATGTCCAAAACCACTTCCAGAAACGATGAAGGAATCCTTCGTATCTTTAATCTCCTTAACATATGGACTTTTCATAATTGTCGTACCTATCATAAATCGAACATTGTAGGAAGTATCTTCAATTTTCATCGTATTTATTTTGATTTCCCCATTTGAATCTTTCACAAAACCTTCCTTGTTTTTTAAGAAGTAATCAAATTCGACACTGCCTTTTAATACTTGATCCGATTTAAATGGTGGTACAGTAAAATTAATATTCTTAATTTGCGTGATTTTAATATCATCCGTCGGTTTAATTTTTCCTTTTGCTACAAGCCATGATTTCATATTTTTAATTTCTGTGACATTTGAACTCGATTCTGATACTTGAGACCACCATGCGTCAGGATTCTTAAGATCTAATCTCTCTAAATCAATTTGCTGTTTTCCAAGACTATATTCCCAATAGTCGTAGCTCGTGATCATTCTTTCATCGTAAGGATCGACTTTCGTTTGGAGGTATGGAATCCAGCTACTCCCCCACGAATTTGTATTTGACATCACCATTCCACCATTTGTGGAGGAATAGTAGGCACCTATGTACTTTCCATCATACATTAATGTTTTTCCTGCTGTTGCATCTACGGCTTCATTCGTCGTTTGAAACCAGTCATATCCTTTGTATACTTGACTTGACTGGCTATCCGATAAAGAATTTTTTCGAGGTAATGCAAAAGTTCTTGCGGCAATCGCCTGTGCCTTTAAAGCTTCCATTCCTCCGTTTGTTCCCCAATAAGCTGGCATTTCACTAGGTACTACGCCTTTTAAATATTCTTCCATCGGAAGTGTATTAACCGGGCGAATGTATTTCCCATCAACCGTAAACTTCATTTCACCTAGATACTTTTTATCACCGATTGCGACGAAGCTATCCATCGCATTTGTGATGGTTGGCACAAGTGTCATTGAACTTCCAAAGTTCTTAAGCTTCGTTTTGCCTCGATAGAGAACCACATCAGAAGACTCAGCTTTTACACTGTACTCATCTACCTGAGAACTTTCAATTTTAATCTCACTACCTTGAATCTGATAGCTTCCTGCTACATTAAACGTTAAAGCCGTCGTATCTTTCACATAGTTTACTAGTTTGACAGTGACGGTTTCCCCCGCTGCCTGGACACCATGCATCGATAAAGAAAATGCTAGAATGCCAACTAAAAGTGACGTCAAAAGTTTCAAATCTTTTCCCCCTAAGATTTTTTAAGAAAATATTAGTTATATTCTCCCTTTTTAACACTTTAGCATAAATTTGACATTAAAATAGGCGGGAAATGACGAATATTACAAAAATAACATAGAATACCTATAAACCGTGTCGAATTTATAGGATATTTTTACTATAAAAGCATTACAGGACTCCTCTATTCCACCATGCCAAAAAGCTCCCACTATGCGAGAGCTTTTCATAATCGACATAAATACCATATTTTCATAAGAAAAATACTATGTAGGCACCCTGTTAGATCAACAAATACGTCTGTTATGAGTGCGGTTCGATTAGGTAAAAACGCTTGAACAAACTCGTCAGTCACGGCTATGATGCCAACCATAAGCAACACCATCAGTATCCTTAGAAAAGAGTCGCTCGCTTTACCTAGTTGAAACAAGAAAATCGTTAAAAAGCTGTATACAAAAAAATGACCAAGTTTTCGAATGACAAAATGAGCAAATCCATTGTCGCCATTATTAAGTAAACTCACTGTTAAGGAACCATAATGAAGTTCCGTTGATCGGAAAACTTGAGCGATCCCTTTCACAATAAGCGGAGCTGGCTCTTGGTCAAATAATGTAAGTGTGGCTATACATGAAAGAACAAGTCCCATGCCAAGCCAGCATTGGATGCTAACAAGTACGATTGTACGAGAAACATGCAACAAGTTCGCCTCCTCTTCAAGCACATTACAGTTTCACCTGAATTGAAGCCGCTTATACAGCTGTTTCGGCCATATTTTTTAACTCGCTAGCTCTCTTTTCTAATAAACTCTTCATATATTTTTTTAGAAAGCATACGTTGGCTAGATTGCCGAGAATCCCAAATGGCGCTTTATATGCGAATTGATCAACCATTAACGTTACACCCCCTAGATCTTCAAAGCGATGGGTATGAACGAACCACTTAAAAGCGCCTTTTGTCATTTCGTCAATAAACCAATCGGGTTCACTCATTCCTGTAATTTCAGCTGTTAGACGTTGCTTGATCCCAAAGTGTGTGGCTTCCCATGTGACTGTATCTCCTTCTCTCATTAACCCGTTTGTCACTCCAGCAATTGCTTTTTCTTTTGTTTGTTCCGTGCTCTTCATATGCGCTTCGACATTTCTTGCGTAATCAAAACATGTTTGAAGCGGAGCATCAATGAGCGTTTCCAAATAGATCACTGGCATTACTAGCAACTCCTCTCGACTTTCAACCTAGATAAGTACCAATTACTTGTAAAAAAGCAAGTCTTTCCGATTATTTCTTAAAAATCGACAAATTATCCTAAAGTTTTTTCACCTTTAAACCGATAATAAATAAAACAGGGCAAGGCCTTCATCATATCAGCAAAAAAAGAAAGCGATATGAGAAGTGAAGAAGATGGTTCACAAATGGAAAACGCCTGAAGAAATTCAGTTTCAAAAAAAGCGCAAGGAAAAGTTGCTTTTCCTTGCCACTTCTTTGTTATCTATTCTATTAGGAACTGCGCTTCTTACGAATAAAGGGTGGTAAAGATTAACTTTCCTTCTTTCGCGATCGTTTAGAAGCTTCCGGGTTGGGGATACTCTCTTTAGGAGTTTGATTATTTGTTAACGCAGCATGAGATTGTGCTTTGCGCTTTTTCATGTAAGACCAACCTCCTTTCTATCTCTATTCTGATCCATCCATATTTTTTCATGCGTTATTCTGTGGTCAACTAAAGAAAAAACTTCCGAAACCTTGTTAACAAGTCTGGACATGACTTAAACGAGGGGATATTGGGAAAACTCGTTCACAAACTCTTAATAAAGAGAAGGCTACTATCTTCATTTTCCCAATATACACGTTAAAGGGAATAGGTTATACTTAGAATTGTAGTCATTTTTCGACAATTTTTACTTTTTCATGACACCGCTTCACTATTATGATTTATTAATGCTTCAAATCGTACGAGAATGGCAAAATCACTGAAAAGTGGTGACGCAAAGCTATAGGGACTTCACGGGCTGTTCATCCGACAGTCAGCCAGCTGCCGAATACGGCCTCACTGCGATTGTAGCAAGAACCAGGGGGAGATTTAATTATGAAAGAATCGTGGCTAACGCCTGAAGAAATCCAATATCGTAGACAGCGTAAGGAGAAAATGATTTATCTTTTGCTACCCGTGTCTGCAATCATTATTGGAGCGGCTATTGCCTTATTAACTCAAATGACCTACTAATTAATAAAGAAGGGAACGGTCGTTTCCTTCTTTTTATTATAAAAAAAAGATAACCATCACCAGGTTACCTACTTCTTGTGCTCTTATTTGAACGTGGTTTTTGTAACCTTCTTACACCCATTGCCAGAAGGCGAATAGTTAAATAGACGAGAAACAAAACGACAAAGCCTTGCAATCCAACAACCGCATCGGCAAATTCCATATTTCCTCTACCGGTGATTTTCTGCTGAATCTCAATAGCAAAGACGATCACGAGCAATACGGTTATTGTATAAATAAAAGAAATAGCTGTGATGCTCCATTTTGAGAGCAATCGAAATAAAAATTGGACGACCACAAATCCTCCCATTCCCATTAAACCAATGACCCAGAAATGTAGTTCCTTATCAGTGATCGAAAAACCTAACCCAGACATAACCCCGATAACGATGTCATGAAGCTCATTAACAATCGCCACAATTAGTTTAATAAACTCTCCCATATCACAATCCTTTTCGAGCAAATTCATTCTAGTCTATTAAAGAACCAGTGATATGCCTCATTTTATTCAAAATTATTTTTGTACCTCACTTATTTTTAATTACCTTTGCACTGTATAGATAATCCTCATTATTTGCAGGTATTTTGGTAAGATCTTTACCACAATACGGACAAATCCATTCTCCTTGATAATTACTGCTATACGAAGGTTTTTGGCAGCTGTCACACGTCTTTTCTACCATTTTTTCACTCCATTCATTCGCATTTGAAGAAATGCAAGTAGTACCTTTTCAAGTAACCAACAAACATATTTTACCAAAGTGATAGGTTTTTTCAAGTACTAATACTCTGAAATTGAGATATTTTTTACCCACAAAAAATACGATAAACAGCCTAGGCTAGTTTATCGCATTAATGAACTGAAACAGATAGGCATTTTCGATTGATTGTCGGGCGACCAATGGAGACGTAATGAATCGAATACTTTTTAATCTCATCCAACGGATAACAATTTCTCCCATCAATTACGATTGGAGAGGCCATCCATTTAACATAGTGACTCAAATCGAGTTTCTTAATTTCGTTCCACTCAGTTAGTATTAACGCCACGTCTGCACCGGCTAGTGCATTGATTAGTGATTCTTCATAGCGGATCCCTGGTGGTAAATGCTGTTTTGCATTTTGAATGGCTATGGGATCATAAGCAACAATTTCCGCGCCTCGTTCCTTTAAAGCGTGTGCAATTGGAATAGAAGCTGCTTCCCGCATGTCGTCAGTGTTAGGTTTGAACGCGAGACCTAGAAGCGCAACTTTTTTCCCTTGAATCTCTCCAACTGCTTCTTGCGTTTTTTCAATTAGTTTCATTTGCTGAGAATGATTCACTTCGATGACGGATTGAAGCAATTTAAAATTATGTTGGTTGTTCCCAGCTAATTGCACAAGGGCATTCGTATCCTTTGGAAAACAAGAACCCCCGTAACCAATTCCCGCTTTAAGAAATTGCTCACCAATTCTCCGATCTTTCCCCATTCCACATGCAACATCATCTACATTCGCCCCAACCTTTTCACAAATGGCTGAGATTTCATTAATAAAGCTGATCTTTGTAGCTAGAAACGCATTCGAAGCATATTTAATCATTTCAGCACTATTTAGGTCTGTGTGATAAATCGGAATATGGAATGGCTGATTTATTCGCTCTAGTACCTCAGCCGCTTCTTGATTCTCGGATCCAATCACAATCCGATCGCCATGAAACGTGTCGTAAACAGCTGACCCTTCTCGAAGAAATTCTGGATTTGATACAATGTCTATTTTCATCTTGTGCATTGACTTTTCTTCAATCAACGCTTTGATCCGGACGTTTGTTCCAACAGGGACTGTACTCTTGGTGACAACAATGCATTCTTTTTGGAGGGACGTTCCAATCGTGCTAGCAGCCTGCTCAATGTATTGTAAATCAGCTGTTCCATCAGGCAGCTGTGGTGTACCAACAGCCAAATAAATGACTTCCACTTCTTTGAAAGCTTCGTGATAAGAAGTCGTAAAATTGAGACGACCCTTTTGCAAATTCCTTCTCATCATCTCTTCCAGGCCCGGCTCATAAATTGGCGAATAACCTTTTGTCATCATCGCTACTTTCTCACGGTCTACATCAATACATGTGACGCGATGTCCAATTTCAGCAAGACAGACACCTGTGACTAAACCAACATAGCCA
The DNA here is from genome assembly GCF_028610625.1 of Guptibacillus spartinae. Lineage (GTDB taxonomy): Bacteria > Bacillota > Bacilli > Bacillales > Guptibacillaceae > Guptibacillus > Guptibacillus spartinae. Next base: position 268,240 of record NZ_JAQQWU010000003.1, on the reverse strand, counting down.
GCACCAATAACGGCGATTCTCATCACAAATCTCCTTTTCAATATGGATTCCTTTTTATTATAAGGGCGCCTGAATCATTTCAGGCCTCATTCACGTGATCAATACAAAAAGTTAACATTTCTTCACGAAACTACTCCCTATTATGCATGATTTTCGATATGATAGGGACTAAACTGCTTAAGAAAGAACGTGGAAAATGTATGAAATTTATAACAAAACGAAAGTGGACTTTTTTTGCTTTAATGATGATGAGCATCCTATTTATATCCTCTCATACTCCTTATCAAAAACAGGATGTAAAGCCATTATTTAAAGGAATGATAACGATTGAAGAGGAAGATTTGCCTCCAATTGCCTTTACTTATGATGGTGTACGTGTCACACCGTCAGCGCCTTACCAGTACGTCGAATTTTTCATAAGAAAAGGAGCGCATGTGGCCTCATTCGCCCTCCTTGCTTTTTTATGTATTAAGGCATCTAAAGAATTCCAGCGATCGAATGCCATCTTCTTAGGAGCGATGATCGCATTTCTTTATGCCTTATTTGATGAATTTCATCAAAGCCGAGTTGAAGGCAGAACTGGTCATTTAATTGATGTTTTCGTGCCTGACACAATAGGAATTGTTCTCACTTTACTTCTTTTTTGGATTTTCTCCAGAACAGCATACGTGAAAGAGCCCCGCCATTAAACGGCAGGGCTCTTTAAAGATCACATGTTAAATATCCTGTCTCATTTCAGATGACTGTGACTTATCATTCATCTGTTCTTCGTTTTCTGTATCTTTTCCCATTCCTTTTAAGAAGGTAATTAAAATCGTCAGGGATCGATTAATTTCTGGATCTTTTAAGGCACGTAGGAGATCAAGGTACCCCGTTTTCTCCATTCCCTCTGAATTTTCAGCTACATTCTCAATCCCTGCATTTATTTTTAATAATAAGGGTTCAAGATCCTGGACGTTAATTTTACCGGCTGCTCCAAAGAGAAGCATCAGGTTTTTTAATGCCGTTGTGTTCTCAGGAACATTTAGTAAATCCACAATCACTTTTAGAACGCGATCTCCTTCTCCAAATAGACCGTTCATAAGGGTGAGGATCCCACGTTCCTTCATCCCACCGACAACACTTAACGTTTCAAGAAGGGCATCTTTATTATCTATCAACGCATCTTCAATTTCCTTTAGATCATTTGCTCGCTTCTCTTCTTTCGAAACGTCGATCCGCTTGATTTGCTTAATGGCTTTTGCCATAGTTGATGCCCTCCTTTTTCACCATTTCGCCAGGGAATAAGTAGTCTTTTCTTGCCCATTTCCTCTCAACCATGACACCTATCTGTGGCTGAGGATTACCATAGCGATGATTAATCTTAGGAAGCGGCGAAGTTCCCTTATCTTTCAAAATTTCCATCTTCGCTTTTACCTCTTTGTACACAGGCGTATCCGTATCTTTATCCGCATAACTACTCGTTAACAAGTTAATCGCGGCATCATCCTGGTCATTCAGTGGAATATAAATTTCTTTTCCTTGAACGCGGTCGGTTACAAGACACTTTATTTTCACTGCCCCATATGGTGAGGAAAGTCTGACAAGCGTCCCATCCGTAAGTCCTCTTTCTTCTGCTAATTCAGGAGAAACTTCAACGAACGTACTCGGTGTTTTCGATTTAATGCCTTCATTTTGATACGTCATATTGCCTTCATGGAAATGCTCAAGCAAACGCCCGTTATTGACATGCAGATCATACTGGTCGTCATACTCAAGTGGTTTCGTCCATTCAACCGGGAATAGTCTAGCTTTTCCATCAGGAAATGGGAAATCTTCTGTAAAGAGAAGCGGCGAATCCGTTCCATCTGCTGCAACTGGCCACTGCTGACTCTTATAACCTTCAAGACGTTCGTAAGAAACACCCGCAAACATATCGGCAAGTTGAACGGCTTCAGCCATAATGTCACTCGGACTATCATAATCCCAATCTGCGCCCATTTCATTCGCAATCTCCATAATGATTTGCCAATCCGGCTTCGACTCCCCAAGTGGCTCTAGCGCCTGATACAGACGCTGGAAACGACGCTCAGTGTTAGTGAAGGTTCCTTCTTTCTCAAGACTTGGACTTGCCGGTAACACAACATCGGCGAATTGAGCCGTTTTCGTAAGGAAGAGATCTTGGACCACGAAGAAATCAAGCTTCTCAAAAGCAGCGTGAACATGGTTGATGTTTGAATCGACAATTCCCATGTCCTCTCCTTTTAAGTACATCGCTTTTAGTTTTCCTTCATGAATATGCTCAACCATTTCATGATTGTTTAAACCAATTTCTTCAGGAAGTGGCGTTCCCCAGGCTTTTTCATATTTAGCGCGTACCTTTTCATCGGTCACATTTTCATAACCAGGCATTTTATCTGGCATGCTTCCAAAGTCACTTGCACCCTGCACGTTATTGTGACCGCGAAGTGGGTAAGCGCCTGTACCCGGCTTGCCATAGTTTCCAGTAACAAGTAGAAGGTTGGAGATCGCTGTACTCGTATCTGAGCCACCTCCGTGTTGCGTTACACCCATTGCCCATAGCGCCACTGTTGTTTTTGCTTCGTGAATCATTTCAGCAATTTGAATTAATTCTGCTTCATCGATTCCTGTTACTTCAGATGCGTAGCTCATTGTGTATTTTTCGAGACTAGCTATATAATCATCAAGACCGTTTACGCGATCTTTTAAGAAGGCTTCATCTGCCCAGCCTTGATCGATGATGTACTTTGTTACAGCAGAAAGCCAAACAAGATCGGAACCGGAAGATGGACGAATAAATAAATCAGATCGTTCGGCCATTTCATGTTTTCGAAGATCGGAAACGATTAGCTTTTGACCATGCAACTTATTCGCACGCTTCACTCTTGTCGATAAGACAGGGTGAGATTCAGACGTATTCGATCCGATGACAATCACAAGCTCAGACATTTCAATATCTTTAATAGATCCTGCGTCGCCCCCGTGTCCAACAGTACGGAATAACCCGACAGTAGCTGGCGTTTGGCAATAGCGTGAGCAGTTATCAATATTGTTCGTTCCAATTACGCTTCTTCCAAGCTTTTGCATTAAGTATGATTCTTCGTTCGTACATTTGGAAGAACTAATAAAAGAAAGAGCGTTCGCACCGTGGTTTTCCTTTACTTCTGAAAACTTTCGGCTAATTAACTTCAATGCCTCTTCCCATTCCGCTTCTCTAAACGAATCGCCTTCACGAATAAGCGGTTTTGTGAGACGTTCTTCACTGTTTACATAGTCCCAACCAAATTTCCCTTTGATACAAGTGGAAATCCCGTTTGCAGGCGCCTCCACCTGTGGCTCAACTTTTAAAATATCTCTGCCTTTCGTCCAAACATCAAAGCTACAGCCAACACCACAATAGGTACAAACCGTTTTTGTTTTTTTGATCTCATTTTCACGCATAGCGGATTCCATATCCGAGATCGCAAGGATTGAATTATAGCCTGTTTCAACATTTTTCGTAAGCTCAATCATCGGACGAAGCGTATCCTGTTGAATGCTTGTTAATAATCCTGCTTCTCCTTCCATCCCTTTTTCCATCATGGCATTACACGGACATACCGTTGAGCAATGACCACAAGATACACAAGAAGATTCATTAATAGCGACATCATTGTCCCAAATAACGCGTGGACGTTCTCTTTCCCAGTCAATCGTTAATGTCTCGGTAACCTGAACATCTTGACACGCTTCGACGCATCGTCCACAAAGAATACACTGATCTGGATCGTATCGATAGAAAGGGTTGGAGTTATCCACTGGATCTGGCTTTTGTTCGAATGGAATTGCCTGATGATTCATCTTCATTTGTTTCACTGTATTATGTACTTCACACGTTCCGTTGTTGTAGTCACAAACTGTACAATAAAGCTCGTGATTGTGAAGGATACGATCCATGGCAATATTTTGTGCTTCTTTTACGTGTGTGGCCGTTGTATTAATGCTATCTCCGTTTGAAATTGCGGTCGAACACCCTCTTACAATTTCACCGTTCACTTCCACCATACAAGTATCACATGTTTCAATGGCGCCAAGACTTGGATGGTAGCATACGCTAGGCAAATCCAGGCTATTTTCATTAAGTGCTTCAAGCACGCTCTTTTCACTCGATACGGCTACACTCTTTCCATTAATCGTTACGTGGATGGAATCCGACAAATGACATCACCCTTTTTATTGTTTTTCAAATGATCTATTCATTCCAATACCCTAATTTAGATTCCCTTAGACAGGATTCTGAAAAAAATTAAAACTTTATTATTGCTTATTATGTCCATTACCATAAAAAAACGAGCAGCTTCTTACCCGCTGACCCGTTCTTCTAAATTTTTCACTCCGACGCTTACGTTTAGCGTTTGAGCTCCGCCGATATATACCCCTTTTAACGGAGAAATATCACGGTAGTCTCGTCCTACTGCAATACGAATATGCTGCTCTGCCGCAATCGCGTTATTCGTTGGATCGAGACCAATCCAGGCTAACCCTGGGACTTTGACCTCAAGCCAGGCATGCGTTGCTGCATCACCACGATAAGCTGAATTTTCTCCAATGTAGATGTACCCGCTCACATAGCGTGCTGGAATCCCTCGGTGCCGACAAAGAGCAAGCATTAAATGGGTGTAATCCTGACAAACGCCCGTCCGATGGGTTAAGATTTTCTCAGCTGTTGTTTCCACATTCGTTGCCCCAGACACATACTCCATCGTGTTATAAATATGCTCATTTAACTTCACAGCAAAATCAAGCTCATCTCTCGCATTTGCCCAGAGTTCTCGCGTTTCTTCTTCCATAACGTTTTTTGAAATCGTTGTATAATCCGTTTCAATCAGATATTCGGTATAGGCTTGTTTAAACGATTCTGAATGAAGTTCCGTTCGCTGTTTACCCGTCAATGGTAACGTAACATCCAACGTTAGAGGATGCACTTCAACTGTTGAAACGGTTTCAATTTCAAGGCCTTGATGCTCGCCCCAAAGGTAAAACGTCTCGACATAGTTGCCCCAATAGTCCGTGTGCCCGTAAGTCATGCTCTCAGGTCGAATTCGAACACGATAGTCATGAAGCGATTGTTGCACATCGTGAAGCGGCCGGAGCCTGAATTGATTAATGCTCTGTCTTACTGGCAACTCATATTCATAAGTGTTCGTTTGGGTAACTTCGTATTTCATGGTATCACAACTTCCCCCAGGTAATAGGTTTTTGTAATGTGCAGGCCGATCGTCATACAGCGATGTTGAAAGCTTTGAAGGAACGCATGGGCACCTTGATTCAAGATTTCTTCTATCGAAAAATCATACAAATCATTGGCAAGGTGTTCAAGTTCCTGCGCAAGTGACTCTGAATAGTGTTCAACATGCCCATCTTCGAGCGCAACAAACGCATTTCGTACTTTTTGGATACAGTACATCATCGACCTTGGAAACTCAGCATTTAAAATGAAAAACTCAGCGACATTCCGACTTTTAATCAATGGTCGATACGTCTTAATATAAGCCTCGTGCCCACTAACCGACTGAAGAACAGACCACCAATGATGATACTCAACAATTTCTTTGTTCTGGTAGGAATCCAAATTTTTATGATAATACACGTCTAAGATGCGAGCTGCTTTTTCAGCCCTTTCCAAGTGTTTACCCATTTCCATGAAAAGGTAAGCATCTCCTCGTGGCATTGTGGCTTCAACGATACCTTGAAATAGGAGAGAATCCTTTTTTACAAATTCACAGATATCGCTTACTTCTTCCATCGTCCACGGGGCATGACTCTGTCTTTTTAAATTGAGATAAAATGAATTAATGCTTTCCCAAAGCTCATTTGGAATAATTTCACGAACAGCTCGAGCATTTTCTCTTGCGATTGTAATCGTATTTAAGATAGAATTAGGATTTTTTATCGAAAATAATAAAAATTCAATCACATTTCGATCAATTGAACGGTCATATTCATCATCAAAAACCTCTTGAAAACCGCTAATTTCGATCAGTTCATACCAATTTTGATTCATTTCTTCAGTTGGATTGGCGTTTTCAAGCCGGCTTGTTAATTTAACCGCGATTAATCGTGCATTATTTTCCGCTCGCTCCACATTTCGGGTTAACCAATACAGTGAATCAGCTACTCTGCTTAGCATTGACAATGTTCCCTCCCCTTTTAAATATGAACTGGATTTTCTTCAAGCACCCATGTATCTTTCGCTCCGCCACCTTGAGAGGAATTGACGACTAGGGAACCTTCTTTTAGCGCAACACGTGTTAAGCCTCCAGGAAAAACATGCGTCTTTTCCCCACCGAAAATAAAAACACGAAGATCCACATGACATGCCGCAAATCGGTCTTCTTTAAAAGCGGGTAAGCGAGATAACTTAATTGTCGGTTGAGCGATAAATTCAGACGGGTTGTTAAGAATTTGTTTTCGATACGCTTCTATTTCATCTTTAGAAGCGTGAGGACCAATCAGCATGTTATAACCACCTGAAGCGTTCGTATGCTTTACGACTAGCTCTGACAGGTGATCGAGGACATATTCTAACTGATCGTCATATCGTAATAGATACGTTTCAACATTTTTCACTAATGGTTCTTCTTTCAAGTAATAGCGAATCATGTCAGGAACAAAATGATAGATGGCTTTATCATCTGCAACCCCGTTGCCAATTCCGTTTAATATTGAAACATTACCTGCACGGTAAACATCGATCAAGCCAGGTACACCAAGTAAGGAATCCTCACGAAATTCAAGCGGATCTAGAAACTCATCATCAATACGACGATAAATAACATCAACTTGCTTCAATCCACGAGCCGTTTTCATATAGACTTGGCGCTCTCTTACAACAAGATCTCTCCCCTCAACAAGCTCGATGCCCGTTCGCTGAGCGATAAAAGAATGGTCATAGTAAGCAGAATTATGAACACCAGGGGTTAAGAGAACAATGGTTGGTGATTCACGACCTTCTGGAGCAAGCGAAGCCATGGCGGAATGAAGGTAGGAAAACTGTTGCTCAAGAGACTGAACAGAATATTGATTAAAAAATTCTGGGTATACCTTTCTCATCACATAACGGTTTTGAAAAACATAGGAGAGGCCTGAGGGATTACGTAGATTATCTTCTAAAACACGGTACTCGCCGTTATCGTCCCGTATTAGATCGATACCAGCCATAAAAATGTGTTGCCTTCTTGGAAGATCAATTCCTGCTACTTGCTGGAAAAAATGCTGACAATTGACAACAAGGTCACGAGGGATAATGCCGTCTTTTAAGATGTTTTGTTCGTGATAGACATCATCTAGAAAGGCATTTAATGCATCGAAACGTTGCATGAGTCCACGTTCAAGCTCCTGCCATTCATCTGGAGGAATAATTTTTGGAACAAAATCAAATGGCATCGTTCGTTCCGTTCCTTCGTTATCACTATAAACCGTAAATGTTATGCCCTGTCTGAGAAAATCACTCTGGGCCAGTTCATAGCGCGATTGCAATTCTTCTGGCGCCACTTCGGTTAATTTTTCGTGGAACGGTTTGCAATGTCCCCTTGGCTTTTTGCCTTCCTGAAGCATCTCATCAAAGTAACCATCTACATTATAAGAATGAAACATCGGCACTCCCCCTCCATTTAAGTAAGATCACTTAATAATTTTACCATTTTTCTCACTATTCAAACAAATTTCAAGATAAGTAGGCGAAATTCCTCTATTTTTGAAAAGAACCTCTAGTAGAAAAAACAAAAAGAACAGCATAAGCTGCTCTTTTCCCCCTATCCTTTTACTGAACCAGCAAGTAATCCTTTCACAAAAAACTTTCCAAGAAAAATATACACGAGAAGGGTTGGTAATGCAGCTAGTAGAGCACCAGCCATTTGAACATTCCATTGGACAATTTGGCTTCCAGATAAATTTTGTAACGCGACCATAACTGGCTGCTGATCCGATGTCGTAATCGTGACCGCAAACAAAAACTCGTTCCAAATATTTGTAAACTGCCAGATTGCGACAACAACAAAGCCTGTAATCGATAACGGCACCATAATAAAACGATAGACTCCTATAAATCCAGCGCCATCTATTTTGGCTGATTCAATCATCGAATCAGGAATGCTCGCATAGAAGTTCCGGAACATTAGAGTCGTGATTGGAATGCCGTACACGACGTGAACAAACACAAGTCCAGCGATTGAATTGTATAGACCGATTTCCCGTAGAAACTGAATAAGCGGAATTAGAATACTTTGGTAAGGGATAAACATTCCAAATAAAATAATTGTAAACAGCGTATTCGCGCCTTTAAATTTCCATTTTGAAAGGACGTACCCATTTAAGGATCCTAAGAGCGCGGATAACAACGTGGCTGGTATGACAAGATAAAAACTATTCAATAGATTTGGCGCAAGTTTTGTAAAAGCCTCGGAATAGCTACTAAAGTCCAGGGAGGTCGGCAGCTGCCACATTTGACTTAACGTGACTTCTTCAAGTGGCTTGAGACTCGTAATGATCATCACATAAACGGGCATCAGGTAGAAACACGAAAGTGCAATAAGTAAAGCATAGAGAATAGGGCGCGTGAACGATCGTATAGCCACTAAGCTTCCCCCTTCCGACTCGACCAAAGATAAGGAATGATAAAGATCGCAACCGCTAAAAGCATGACAACCGCAATCGCTGCTCCGTTCGCGTAATAATTTCCTCTGAACGTCGTTTCATACATATACACACCGGGCACATCAGTAACAAAGTTTGCACCTGGTCCCGTCATCGCATAAATCAAATCAAATATTTTAAGTGAAATATGAGCCATAATGATGATCACACTGACCGTAATGGGACGGAGGATCGGCATAATAATTTTCCAATACACTTGAAATTCATTTGCTCCGTCCATGCGAGCCGCTTCCCTTACTTCTTCAGGAACGCCTCGTAACCCGGCAAGATACATCGCAACCGAGAAGCCAGTCATTTGCCAGACGGCCGCAATGACAACAGCGATCATGGCGATTGGAATTCCGAATTCGATTTTACCCCAGCCAATGGCAGGAAAGATTGTCGTATCGGTATACCATTTTGAATCCAGTCCGAGCTTTGCAAGAAATAGATTAACCCCTGTGGAAGGATTCAACAGCCACTGCCAGACGACCCCTGTAACGACAAATGAAAGTGCCATCGGAAAGAAAAAGATGTTGCGAAACAGTGACTCCTGCTGAATTTTCTGGTCTAAAAGGATCGCTAGAATTTGCCCTACGACAATCACGGCTAAAATAAACATGATTGTAAAAAAGAGCGTATTTCGTAGGTCTGCTTGAAAACGGAAATCACCAAACAAATAAAGGTAATTTTTCAATCCAACAAATGAAAAGTCTGGGACAAGTGAGTTCCAATTACTTAACGAAACGTAGCCTGTCCAGCCGATAAATCCATAAACAAATACACCAACTAATAAAATTGAAGGAATAAGAAAGCCAATCGCAAGCATGTGATCCTTCGTAAGCGAACGTTTCTTCCGCGTTGTTACTGTGACCGATCGCATCGTTGTTTCAGTCTCCATCATCATCCCCCTTACCATTCAAAAAGGGAGAAGAACCAATCTTCTCCCAGCACATTTTTACTTCAGGTCACTAGAAGCATCTTCAAGTGAACTAATCAGTTGATCAACATCCTGCTGCGTCACAAAAATATTAATCGCCTGGTTCACTTTCGTAACAAAACCTTCAGGTGCTGCCGATCCATGCGCAAGGCTCGGTGCAAGACTTGCACTCTTGAAATCTTCAATCGTTTCTTTACCATATTCATCGTAGTTTGAAAGATCAGCATCTACGCGAGCTGGGATCGAACCTTTTAAAGGATTAAACGCATCCTGCCCTTCTACAGAACCAAGAACAGATAGAAATTTCTTAACGTCTTCAGGATTTGATACGCCCTTAGGCAAACCAAACGTATCGGTAATCACCATAAACATTCCTTCCGTACCCGGTGTTGCCATCCAACCAAAATCCTCTTTCACTTTCAAATTAAGATCATTCACAAAGTAACCCTTTGCCCAATCTCCCATGACGTTCATCGCTGCTTCTCCATCTGCGACGAGCTGAGAAGCATCTTGCCAGTTACGAGAACTATGATCTTCGTTTACGTAGCTCAACATTTTCTTGAAATTTTCAACCGCTTCTTTTACTTTTGGATCACTAAATGAGAGTTCCCCAGTAAAAAGTTTTTTGTAATTATCTGCACCAAGCGTTCCAAGAAGCGCTGTTTCAAAGAGATGCGTTGCTGTCCATGGCTCTTTGTCACCGAGGGCTAGAGGCGTTACGCCTGCTTCCTGAAGCTGATCGGCTGCTGTAAAAAATTCATCGAACGTCTTCGGTGGCTCCACACCATTTTCTTCAAAAACGCTCGTATTGTACCAGAGCACGTTACCCCGATGGATGTTTACTGGAACCGAATAAATATCGCCGTCTTTACTAACAAGATCAATTAAGTCCTCTGGAAACTTATCTTCCCATCCTTCAGCTTCATAGAGGTCGTTAAGCGTTTCCATTTTTCCAGCTGCGACCCAGCCATCATTTAGTTCGGAACCGCCATGCACCTGGAATGTTGCTGGTGGATCATCCCCTTGCATGCGACTTGCAAGGACAGCCTTCGCATTTGTTCCCGCCCCGCCAGCAACGGCCGCATTTTCGACTTCAATATCAGGATATTCTTCTTTAAATAAGTCAATAAGCGCATTCAATCCATCTTCTTCCCCAGCACCTGTCCACCAGCTAAAAATATCAAGCGTTTCTTCATTACTCGAGCCGCCGCTTGTTTCATTAGAACTCGAGCAAGCAGAAAGTGGTCCAAGCGCTAACACAAATATTAAAAACCAACCCGTAAATGATTTAAGCCTTCCTTTCATACGATTGATCCCCCCATTTCTTTTGTTACTCACACTTTATCAAACCGAATGACGCTTAAGTTATGTAAGCGCCTTCATATTTTTGTGGTTATCTTCACTTTTTTGTGGTGTTTCTCATAAGCTAGTACAACACAAATAAAGGAAGGGTCTTCTCACAATGAAGGAGAATTATAAAGGAAGCAGGTATTTCTGTATAAATGAGGTGAATGAAAAATGAAGTTATCCGAACTAGACCCGGACAATCTCTCAAGGGAACAAATTACGGCCATCATGTTCGAGGAAACCGTAGATGATCACAAATCCGGTGATTGTATTTTTGTTTTCGGGTCAAAGAACATTCACCGTGTTATAAAAGCTGCAAAACTCTATCATGATAAACGTGCCCCTAAAATTCTTGTTTCAGGATCTGCAGCAAGATGGGGAGAAAACGAGGAAACGGAAGCTACTTGGATGAAAGATCGATTAGTCGATCTCGGCGTACCAAATGAAGCTATTTTACTCGAGCATGAGGCTGCAAACACCACAGAAAACGTTCTCGCTTCTCTAATGGTTTTGCAACGTTCGATTGGTTTAAACCGAATTAACCGGCTATTAATTGTAAGTTCGCCTTATCATATGAAAAGATGTCATCTAACACTTACCACTTATATGCCAGACTGGATCTCCTATAGTTATTGTTCAGATGATCGTGAACTCGGACAGCAAAATAACTGGTGGAAGCATGATGAAGAAAGGGCAAGAGTGATAAAAGAACTTCACTCCATCCAGCGGTATGTTCAGGAGGGGATTCTGAAGGATTATTCGATTCAATTAACGAAATAAAGAGAAATCCTATATCCTTTCAACTATAAAGAGGAGTTTACCAATTTAACAGGAAACTCCTCTTTGTTATGAAGAAACGTTATAGGGCAGTTGAAATGCTTTTCTCTATTCGATGTTTGTTGAAAAACGCCATAGAAGCAGCATTAAATTCTTTCGGTTTTTCGACGTTACAAACATGACCGCAATCTAATAATAAATGGGTCGCCTGTTGGTCGCTGTGAATATCTTCAAGCAAGGGTTTGACAAAGAGATGATCCTGTTCACCTGAAATATAGAGTTTGGGAATGTTTTCACTCTTTTCTTGTACTTCTACGTAGGTCGCTTTCACGTGAAAAGCTAATCCATACCATGCCAGAAAATCACACCGCTTCATTTTCATCGCTTCTCTTATGAAGAGTTCACGTGAACGGGAATGATTTGATTTTGGCATCATCACATAAGCAAACAATTTGTATAACCACATATACGGCATAAAAGCTTTCACTGCATTTCCAGCCAATAGTAAGGAGGAAGCTAAGGAATTAAATCGCGTAATCGCTCCTCCAAGCACGGCACTCTGAATACGATCTGGTGCCCGCTGCAACAAGTGATGCACCGCAACGGATCCGAGTGAAATACCTACTAAATGGGCTTTTGAGATTTTCAATTCATCTAGAAGACCGAGAATCTCATCAGCAATCAATTCAGCCGTAAAAGGGGTATCATAGCTTGATGTAAGAGGTGAATTTCCATGGCCCGGTAAGTTTATCGCTAACACATGATACTGCTTTTTATAAATTCCTATCTGGTGATAAAAGATCCCATAGTTCCCACCAAGACCATGGAGCAAGACGATCGTTTCGCTGTCACTTGCCTTATTTTTATATAGCTTATAATCAAGCATGATGATAAATCCTCTCTGTTTAAGGGATGTTGCGTCCCAAGTTGCATTCTAAGTATACCTTTCGAAGAGGGAAGAATGAAATAAGAAAATAGTTTAAGATAATATCAATCTCGCTTTGCACCTACGACTAGAACGATCGGCGTTTCCTACTGTTTAAGGGTTTGTAACCGCTCACGATACTGAGAAGGTGACAAGCCTGCTTTTCGTTTAAATACGCGACTAAAATAATTCGGATCTTTATACCCGACGTTAAAACAAATCTCTTTTAAGCTTTTGGTAGGATCGAGCATTTCCCGCTTTGCTTCTGTAATCCGAACTTCTGTAACGTAATCTATAAAAGTTATGCCACTCTTATCTTTAAATAATTTACTAACATAATAGGGACTAAGCTCTACATAATCGGCTGCTTCTTCAAGGGTAAGCTGTTTATGAAAATGAGATCGAATGTACTTTTTGACTTGTTCAAGTCGATCCCCTCCGTGGAGTGCACGCCATCCCTGAACATGCTCGCTTAACTTCCGGAGTTTTTCTCGCGCTAGATTGGTCGCTTCAGACTCACTTTCCGCCACTATGTAGGAATAAGAGGATAAGACAATTCCATTGGTTTGAAGAATCCGCTCCGCGACAAGAAAGAGTTCATTTAGCTTTTGAACATAGATGGAAGTGGGCTTATTTGAAATCATTTCAACATACACATCAAGTGCTTGCATCGCTCTTGCAAATTCCCCATTATGAATCGCATTGATGACAATCGATTCCTGCTCCTGTGTAACATTCCGGCTAGGTATCCTTCCGCTTTTTCCTTCTTGATAAAATGCATACGTTACCTCATGCTGAAAATCTAGATTCCGAGCCGTATGAAGAGCTTCTCGGTATGAAGCAACGAATTGATTCGCTTCCTGATAGGGCGTTCCTATGCCTATACAAACCGCTTCATGAAAACGATGTTTAAGTTCATAAAGAAGATTTCGTATCAACGGCAGTACTTTTGACTTTATGCGCTTATCCTTCTCATGAAGATTTTCGCTAAAAAGAAAACAGGGTAAATAGCAGTCATCTCTCACTCCAATTAATACTTCACCTGGAAAAGTGGTTTTCAATTTTTCCTTAATCCACTGGACCATTTCATTGATGAAGACCTCCTGTTTGTTGGGAAATTTAATAACGATGGCATAACCTGCTGTCGTTTGAAAACCAAGGAGTTCGCTCCACTCAGAAGGACTGAACTCCGTCACTTGATTCATTAGGATCGCATTCATCCACTCCCCTTCAAGTAAGTGAACCGCTTTTGCAAGCTTTGCTTGAACATGCTCCTTTTTTTCCGCTTCTACTCGATCTACTTCAAGTTCCTCTGAAACGCGTGTGAGAGCAGCTAAAACTTCCTTCTTACGCCCTGGCTTCAGCAAATATTCTTTCACCCCTTGCTGCATGACATCTCTTGCATAGTTAAAGGTGTCAAAAGCAGAGAGCATAATAAACCGAATGTTGGCATGACTCTTTTTAATGATTTTTACCGCTTCGACTCCATCAATTCCGGGCATTTTAATATCCATAAAAATGATTTGTGGTTGGAACTCATCCACAAGCGCAATGGCTTCCCTTCCATTTTTCGCTTTAAGAAGAGTGACGCGATCGCCATATTTTCTTGAGATCATCATTTCCAAAGCATCTCGTTCTAGCTGCTCATCGTCCACGATCATGATTTTAAGCAAATTGTTCCTCTCCTTCCATCGTTTGATAAGGTACATTCAATCGAACAGTGGTCCCTGTTTTTTGAGAAGATTCAACGGTCATAGAACCTGTTTGTTCCGAGAACAATTCAATTCGTTTTTTTACATTCTGCATGCCAAGTCCTGTCGAATGCCCCTGCCTTTGCGCAATTGCCCCTTCATCTTCAGAAAAAATTTGTGAAAGTCTTTCCGTTTCAATACCAACTCCATTATCCAAAACCTCAATGATGACCTCTTCTTGTTCTGCATAAATACGTATCGTAATTTCCCCACCTGCTTCATACGACTCGACGCCGTGGATAAACGCATTTTCAACAATTGGCTGAAGGGTTAAAACAGGAATTCTACAGTCGAGGACGTTCTCATCTGCGATGACATCAAACGTCACACGTTCACCAAATCGCGACTTCTGAATAAAGAAATATTCCCGCACAATTGTGAGCTCTTCTTCAAGCGTTACGTCTTTCGCTAGATTACCAAGATTATAGCGGAGAAGCGCCGAAACTGATTCGATCAATTCACTTGTTTGATCGGCCCCTTCAATGTAAGCGCGTCTGGAAATCGTATTAAGTGTATTAAATAGAAAATGAGGATTCATCTGACTTTGAAGGCTTTTTAATTCCATTTCTTTCAAAAGTTGATCGAGTTCTGATTTCTGTTTAATTTCCTTAATCAGCTCTTTTATATTTTCCTGCATGCGATAGAACGTTTCAGCCAACAGCTGCAGTTCATTTTTTGAATGAACAATCACTTTACTCGCTGTAAAATCACCTTTTGATAATTTTCTAGCCGCTGCCGCAAGCTCATGAATTGGCGTAGTAATTCCCCGTGAAAACCAGAAGGCCATTAAGAAGCTAACTAAAATCATAGAAACAAATAACGAAATCCCCATCCACTGCAGGTATGAACTTTTTTGATCCATTTCGTTGTAAAAGGTGCGGTAATCCGTTAATTCAGAATTAATGAGTGTTAGCGTTGTTTCTTGGATAAAGGCAGAGATTTGGGCTGCTTGATTTAAGTGACCTGAATACTGATTAATTTCCTGCCTCTGAAAGGCCTGTACGGTTATATCGCATTCAAGTAAAAAGCTTTCAATCATGTTTTCATAATTTGTGACGATTTGATCGTTCCCTTCATTTTTGACCGTCTCAAGAAGCTCTTCCTTTTCTTGTGATAGAATTTTTCGTTCAGTAGCATAAGCTGTTAATTCTTCTTGCGTCCGGGCTGTTAGATACGTATTCATAGCTTCATAGACTGTATTCGTTTGTTGCGAAATCTCATTTAAGACAATAAATCGCTCAAAGCTCGTGTGATAATCATCAATTGTACCCTGACTACTATGAAACAAGTAAAACGCGACACCGTTCATCAGAAGAACAAGCAATGTAAAAAAGAGAATAAATCTCGCTTGAATTTTCATTGTTGTTTCATCCCTCCCGGCGTCATTGTTTCTGTTTGAGTAAAGTCTTGTTGACGAACGACATTTGTCATCGTGTGATGATAAGGGGAAACCTTTTCTCCTTTAAGCACTTGAACCATTAATTCAACCGCGTCATACCCCATTTGATAGGGTTTCTGTTCAACGGTTGCTTCTAGCTTTCCTTGTTCAATGAGTTGGATTGTTTCAGGCAAAGTATCAAATCCAATCACATAAACCCGGTCCGTCATCCCAATGCTTTCAAGTACCTGTACAATCCCAATTGCATCAAGGGCACTAGTTCCATAAAAAGCATTTATATCCGGAAACGCCTTGATCATTTCATACGTTTTCTCTGCAGCTTGGATTCTCGTAATTTGAGATTCATCGATGGCAATCACCTTTACGCGATTGCTATCTTTAATCGCATCTTTAAACCCCTCCACCCTTAGCTTTTGATTCGCTGAATCAAATCGCCCCGTAATAATCCCGACCTTCACTTCCCCTTCTGTATCCTTGAGTAACGCTTGTCCTGCGAGAAACCCGGCATAATAATTATCGGTTCCGACGTACGCCACGCGATTACTTTCGGGCGCATCTGTATCGATTGTTAGAAAAGGAATTCCTTTCGCTGATACTTGATTAATCAGCGAAGGAGATACCTCCTGGTTTAATCCTTGCGCGATGATGCCATCTACTTTTGAGGCAGCTGCCATTTCAATCATTTTCTTATGTTCATCAAAATTGGCTTGTTTTGGTCCGGTATACTGGAGCGAAACATTGTATTTCTCTGCTGCAGCGCGTGCCCCTTTCTCCACTAGTCGCCAGTAGTCATTATTCACTTCCTCTGTAACGAGTACGAATCGATAGTCCGGAGCTTTATAAGATGCAGAAGGACGATCCGGCGTTAAATTGAAAGCCCTTACAGAATAGAAAAGAAAAAAGGAAAAGGTTACCGTTACAAGCAAAGCACCAATCACATATATCCAGCGCGCCATCGATCTACCTCCTTTTTGGGGTCAGGTTCGTTACCGGGGGCGGCACCCGTTACCCAACCGTACCCCTGCACCGACCCCCGGGAGCACCGTGAC
>NZ_JAQQWU010000003.1:0-251369 GCF_028610625.1 Guptibacillus spartinae | reverse complement strand
ATCTCCCCCCTTTGTGGGGTCCGGTTGGTCCCGGGGTCCGACCCGGGAAACGAACCTGACCCCTTCCACAGACACCTGTCCTCCCTGAGAGGACTTCTCTTATGTCATTATATATCGAACGCGCCATGCGGAATCAACTTGTTTTAGTTGGGTTTTAAAAAAGCTGTCCCTTGAACAGCAACCCCTGTTCAATCAGACAGCTTTTCTTTTTTAACGCCACTGCTTCCATTTTGCTAGAAGCTGTTGCTTCTTTACTTGTAATAATGTATTTCCTTCTTCGTCTTTATTCTGCTTCTGCCACTCGTAGAAGCTTGCGACAGAAATTAACGTGGCCCCCGCTATTAAGAGGTAAGCCCACCACGGCATGTTGCCCCAGTAAGGTCTTGTTTGCAATAGAAGATTTAAGAGAAGTACACTACATCCAATGAGAAAGTAAGACTTGATACGATAGAAAAATCCTGCCACAACAGATGCAAGAGAAAGCCCTCCTGCAATAAGCGCATCATAAATCGTATTACTCATAAGCGCATCGAATACAAGGATTGCTGCTACGATCAAAAGAACGCCCCATTCAATAATTTTCATGATTTGTCTATTTTGATCCCATGTCCGCTTGGATAAATAAATACTTAGCATAACCCAAGGCAATACATATACTTCTGTCACAATGTATTTGTTGATATCCAGATGATGAAGGAGCGTATAATACGGGACAAGGAGCGAGAGTGCCGCTCCCGTATTCACCACTTTTGCAGGAACGCCAACTGGCACTCTTTTTATTTGTAAAAGGAAAACAGCAACAATAAAGAGCGCCCTTAACTCATCCGCCCAAAGGGAGGCAAGTGTCAGGTCTTGATAAAGATTCAACACCAATAAAAAAGCAATGATGGCGTACCAATCGATATGCTTTTCATCCATCCGCTTTGCCCGAAGCGAATAGAGCGTATGATGAATCACATGTCCAGCTGTTAACAGAACCACAGCTGCTCCAACTGATACAATCGTTTTCACCTCAACAGTCTCAATTGGCAATAGAAAAATCATTGATTGAACAAACAAAAGGGGAACAACCGAGATCAGCTGCCATCGGGATTGATGAATCATGTATAGAACCAGCGCGGCATAAAAGAAACCAACGACTAACGGCACCCATTGAACTTCCTCATACATAGTGACAAAAGGAAAAAGGCCAACAACCGAAAACGGCACTGCATACCATTTAATCCGTTCTTTCCATGTCTCACTAAGAACGAACCACAAACCAAACATCACGACACTCGGTACAAATCCTGTATACGTATACACCTCATTGTGTGCTGCTAGCGCATCAAGGATGGCTATATAAAGAAAGGGGAGAAGCGTAAACGCCGCATATAAAAAAGTACGAACCTCCCACTCGCTTTTCCTCGTAAGGACAGAATACACATAAATGAAAAGTGCGACGACGTATAAAATAGGCTCGTTTCCTTGTTCGAAAACAGTATAAAGGAGAGCGGCCGGTAAAGAGACATGACCAAGATAGAAATAGGCACGCTGAATAACGATCTCTTTTTTGCCAAGCGTATCGGCAATCATAATTAGGAGAACTGCCCCTGGAATCCACTGGAACGTCCCTTGAATAGGAAAAGCTTCCGCAATGGAAAGATAGGTTCCTAGTGTAAAAAGACTTAGTAGTGGCCAGAGCGTCTCTTCCTTCGTACGATTGATAATAAGATAAAGCACCCCAACGCCACCGAGCAATAGTCCTGAACGAACAAACAATTCATCTACCGCCGTTGCTAGTAAGAGAAGTAACGATAGGCCGTAAAAGCTGACACCTGTCCAAAACGCCATTTCCTCTAATATTCGTGCCCCTTTTTTCCGCCAAAACGAATGGAGTCCGATGCTCAGAATCGCTACGATTGCTATATGAAACGGTGCGCCAAAAGCACTTTCATAAAAATCGTTTCTGGCAAATGGAGGATAGAGCACAAGTATGGCTATCCCCCATGTGATCGGATTGAGCAACGCTCCAGTAGAGCGAAGCCACTTCCACTTCCCTTTTTGATAGATTGATAGATGCACAAAGCCAAGTACCAGCAATAAGCTACTTTCCAGCCACCACCGACCACTGACGAGTCCAAGTAAAAGCGATAAGAGAATGGGTCCAAACGAAATAGCGAGTGCCCCTGTCTTCATTCTTTTTGTGACCTTCCACTTATTCCAGTAGAAGCCAGCTGCATAAATAACGAGCCCAGTTGCAAACATGTGAACCATCATCGTTTCCATTGAGGGTTCTGTATATAACAAACTCATTGAATAAAGGCCAGCTGCAGTAAGAAAAAATGGTGCTAAAAATCCAAAGAGTCGGTAACGGGTTATATTTGCGAGAGCGAGATAGTTGATGCTAATCATCACATAACCAAGCACAAGTAGCCATGTCGGATCATCACGTAAGATCAATCCTTTATACGTAATAAAGAGAAAGGCGCAGAGCGATACGGCACCACTTGTCAGCTGAAACGCTTTTTTCATATATGGGTTTTGAAGACGGTCTACTGACTGTAGTCCTATAAAAACAAACCCTATAAGCGCATACAGCATAACGTCTGCCGACTCAAGAACAGAATGCTCGATGAGCTGATAGATTCCATATACGAGCAGGAAAGTAAACACAAAATGATATTCTTTTTGTTTTCCAATATAGATCATCGCAAGGTATAGAAATGCCGTTACGATCACATTAAAGCTATAAAAAACTTCACTTTCGTAGAAAAAAAGAAGTAGCAAGGTTGAGAGAATCAGATTGCCTTGCGCATAAATCGGAAGTTCTTTTGTAAAAAGAGCGAGATACCAAACCTTCTTTGCACGCGTATAAATTAGCAACAGCATGGCATTAAAGATCACGATTCCTAGATAAAAAAGGTCCACAGTTGGATGAAACACTTGAATAAAAAAAGCTGCACCGATGCTTAACGTGACAAATGAAAACCATACAAATAAACGTGATTGTTGACGCTTAGCTTGGATGAAATAAAGTGGTAAACAAATCATAACACCAATCAAGCCAAGAACTTCATTCCCCTCCCCACGGACGGATAGCCATTCACCAAAGAGCTGAAAGTATCCTGCTGAAAAAACGACGATCGGGAGAAAAAGACTGCCGAGAACTAAAAAAGAAAAAGCGGTTTTTTCGATTCGTAGCTTATGCCCGCTTAGCCAGCTAATCCCAAAGAAAACCGCCGCAATTCCTCCTATAAGAGCCGTCTTCATAATTGACGTCATCACATCCCACGTACTTGTCGCGAGCACAAGTGCGCCAAGCAACAGAAACACAACGCCAATAATTAAGATCCACGTTAAATTTCGATCCCTAAGCTCTTGTGTTGATTTAACTTTCTTCTCCTTCACTGGCGCAGGCTTAAGGGGGACTCTTTCTGTTGGAGTAACTGCTTGCTCGATCTCTTCCATTGCTTCAACCATTTCAACAGAAGGATGAATCATTTTGTCATAAGCGTTAGACACGAGTTCGTATGTTTGAAAGGTTATGTAATCTTTTTGCCTCAGCCGCTTTAACTCAAGAAGAAACACTTCTTCCCTTTCTTGCTCATTCACGTTTTCCACCCCCAGTGATTAACAACATTTTCCTATTGAAGCCATGGTCTTAGTTTACTCATACTCGTTTACACCTTGCAATATGATTTCTACGTTCTTTTGTTTCTACGCAAAAAAGCGATTGTCCGCCTGTGGTGGACAATCGCCTTGTTTTGTCTTTTGAGGGGGTCAGGTTCCGACCTGACCCCACAAGTAACCTTTTTGTTCTAACAATTCTTCATGCGTACCTTTTTCGATAATCTTTCCTTGATCGAGTGCAATAATTTGATCAGCACGTTGAATGGTATTCAAACGATGCGCGATAATGAAGCTTGTTCGTCCTTCCATTAACGCCCATAGTGCTTTTTGTATTTGAATTTCTGTTCGTGTATCAATGCTGCTCGTTGCTTCATCCAGAATCAAAATCGCAGGATCAGCAAGGACCGCTCTTGCGATTGAAAGAAGCTGTCTTTGACCGTGACTAATGCCACCGCCGTCCTGATTCAGTACAGTATCATATCCTTCTGATAATCGTGTAATAAACGTGTGCGCGTTTGCT
This sequence comes from Guptibacillus spartinae, assembly GCF_028610625.1. Lineage (GTDB taxonomy): Bacteria > Bacillota > Bacilli > Bacillales > Guptibacillaceae > Guptibacillus > Guptibacillus spartinae. The sequence continues at coordinate 247,237 of NZ_JAQQWU010000003.1, read as the reverse complement.
ACTCGCGCCGCTTCCTCTACTTCTTCATCGCTCGCGTGTAGCCGACCATAGCGAATGTTTTCGCGAACGGTTCCATTAAATAAGAAAGTGTCCTGTAGAACAAACCCCATGTTTTGCCGCAAACTTTCCCTTTTCACTTTGGTCACATCGTGATCATCGACTTCAATTTTGCCCCCATTGAGTTCGTAAAATCGCATGAGGAGATTCACGATCGTTGTTTTTCCTGCTCCGGTTGGTCCAATAATCGCAACAGATTCACCAGGTTTCGCCTCAAAAGAAACATCCGTAAGCGTCGAACCGTCCTTCTCATAACCAAATGAAACGTTCTGAAACGTTACTTTCCCTTTTACCTGCTGGAGTACCACCGCGTCTCTCACATCAGGATGCTCTTCTTTCTCATCAAGGATATTAAAAACGCGTTCCGCACCAGCAACAGCCGATAGAATTGTATTAAACTGATTGGCCAGGTCATTCAGCGGTCGAGTAAAAAGTCGCGAGTATTGAATAAACGCCACTATGACACCGATTGATACAAAACCATTAAGCGAAAGCAAGCCACCTGCAGCTGCAATAAGTAAGAAGCTAAGGTTATTTAAGACGTTCATGAGTTTTGGGATAAAACCTGAATAGGTCATCGCCCAGAATCCTGACGTTCGTAGCGCTTCGTTTTTTTCATCCAATTCTTTTAACACACGTTTTTCTTGAGAAAAAGACTTGATAATTTGTTGTCCTGACAGCGTTTCTTCAATTACGCTATTCATTTCACCAAGGTTTCGCTGCTGCTCTTTAAAATAATGTCCCGTTCGTTTCGTAATCCATTTCATACCTAGAAACATTAAAGGAATAATCGTGAACGTAATGACCGTTAAAAGCGGACTTAACCACAGCATCAGTGCCACAGTACCTATCAAAGTAAGGACACTTGAAAAAATCTGGATGACAGAACTATTTAACGTACGGCTGACATTTTCAATATCGTTTGTTAACCGACTCATTAATTCACCGTGGGTTTTCTTATCAAAAAAGGGAATCGGCAGACGATGAAGATGATGAAACAAATCTTTCCTCATCCGATAAACTGTTTTCTGTGCAATGCCGATCATCCAAAAATTTTGAAAAAAGGTGGCTGCTGATTGCAGCACATAAACGGCGATAAGCAGACCTAGAATCAGTGGCAAGCCGTCCAGCTTTCCTGGCACGAGATAGTTATCAATTGCCACACTCGTTAAATACGGTCCAAGTAGACTGAACCCAGAACTAAAAACAACCATCACAATAACGAGAAGAAGCCAGCCTTTTTGGATGGATAGATATCTCCAAATTCGGCCAACCGTTCCTTTAAAATCGTCAGGACGTTTCCTCTGCTGTTTAAAGCGTTTTTTGTTTGAGTTCATTGGCGGCCTCCTCTCCGTATTGAGAAATGTAAATTTCTCGATAAACCGCACTTCTTTCAAGAAGCTGATCATGGGTCCCTTCCCCAATAATGGCCCCATCATCGAGTAAAAGAATCTTATCGGCTTCTTTTATTGAACTGATTTTCTGTGCAATTAATAAAATCATGCTTTCTTGATCCTTTAATGCTTTTTGGAGTTCAGCCTCTGTATGAAGATCAAGGGCACTCGTACTATCATCTAGAATTAAAATTTCAGGATTTCGAATGAGAGCTCGGGCAATGGATAACCGCTGTTTTTGACCACCCGAAAGGTTAATACCTTTTTGTCCTAGAACCGTATCATACTGATTGGGGAGCGTCAGAATAAAAGAATGAATCTGAGCTGCTTTAGCTGCATGCTCCACTTCTTCAAAGCTCGCATCCTCTTTTCCCCAACGAATATTATCGCCAATGGTGCCACTAAAAAGAACCACTTCCTGAGGAACAACGCCGATGCGAGTCCTTAATTCATCGAGATGAATGGCCGTCTCGTTAAGTCCATTGAACATAACGTTTCCTTCTGTCGGTTCATACAACCTTGGAATCAGCTGAATCATCGAAGATTTTCCCGATCCTGTCGCCCCCATGACCCCAATAAGCTGCCCTTTTTCTACTGTGAAATTAAGATCTTTAAGAACCTCATCTTCTGAACCCGGATAGTGGAAACTTACATGTTGAAATTCTAGCTTTTCAAATGCGGCTGGCTTAACGCCTGATTCATTTTCAACATAGGTTTCTGTCTCCAATACTTCCTTCATCCGATGGGCAGAAGCTCTTGCTCTTGATAGAAGCATAAGGATAAACGAAAACATCGTCAGCGCCACTGTAATCCGCGTACAATATGTAATGATGGCTGAAATTTCACCAACTTGTGCAGTGCCAGCCACAACTTTTACACCGCCAAACCAAATGACAGCCACAATGGCAATATTCATTAGAATCAAGAGTACCGGCGTAGCGAGTTCAATTAAACGTAGGGATGTAACGGTTTGACTCATTAAATTTTCATTCACCTTTTTAAATCTTTGCTGCTCGTGCTTACTTCTCAGGTAGGCTTTAATTAGTCTAACGCCAACTAAGTTCTCTCTCATGACGCCGTTAACTCGGTCTAGCTTCTCTTGAACGGAGCTGAAAAGCGGAACGCCTTTTTTCATCACAAAATAAAGAAAGACAATGACAAGTGGAATGGCAGCGGTTAATAGGAGAGCAAGTTGTACATCGACAACAAAAGCCATGACGACGCCACCAACGACAAGCAAGGGAGCTCGAACCATAATCCGTAGGCCCATAAAAACGACGAGCTGGACCTGATTCACATCGTTCGTCAGTCTTGTTAATAGCGAAGATGTTGGAAAACGATTAAAATCGGCAAAAGCAAACGATTGTACTTTTTCAAACAGAGCTTTTCGCAAATCAAATCCAAAATGCTGACTAGCATAGGATGCGAGATACGTGTTCACAATCGAAGCGACAAACGAAATAACCGTTAGAACAATCATCCAGATGCCCAATTCTGTAATCACGCTGAGGTTTTCTTTTGCAATGCCATTATCAATAATATCTGCCATAAATAACGGAAGCCATAGTTCTACGGCTAATTCCACAAGCATTAAAAGGGCTGCTATGATCGCCGCCACTTTGTAAGGTTTTATAAAAGCTAATACGTTTCGCATGGCGCCCTCCCTCATCATACGGTCTTTTTCTTATTTACATATTATACAGGATATTTAGGGGCTCGAACAAAAATGAGCTTTTTCATTCAAGAACTTCTAAAAAGTTCCTTTGGATTTATGTGCGCCTCATCCAACCTAAAAAGCCAGCTCACATTCTGAGCTGGCTTTCATCTAGGCTTTATTACTTTTAGAAACGACCATTTCAAGATCGCCTTCTAACTTACAGTCTTTCATTGTAGCGGGAATGATGAGATGGTCGCCTTGCTGAACAGCTTGAGAAGATTCTCCTGATAGGATCACGCCTTCACCGCTAAGCACACTTACAAGCAAATACGGGTGATCTACCGGAAGTGAGTACGCGCCATCAAGCTCCCATTTGTAAACAGTGAAATATTCAGACGACACAAGCCGAACCTGCTTTAATCCCTCTTCTTCTGTTACGACAGGTGAAAACGGCGGATCTTCATGGGGAATCGTCGACACGTCAATCGAACGTTCAATATGAAGCTCTCGTGTATTTCCATTCGCGTCTGTTCGATCATAATCATACACGCGGTACGTTGTATCTGAACTTTGCTGTGTTTCAAGAATCATCGTTCCTGCACCGATCGCATGGATGGTTCCGCTTGGTACGAAATAAAACTCCCCAGGTTCGATCGGTATACGGCGAAGCAGGTTATCCCAGTCCCCGGTCGCAATCATCTCTTTAAAAGATTCTTTTGACTGAGCGTGATGCCCAAAAATGAGTTCGGAGCCTGGATCACAATCAATGATATACCAACATTCGGTTTTTCCGTAAGCCTCTCCCTCTACTTCTCTCGCATACGAATCATCTGGGTGAACCTGAACTGAAAGATCCTGCTCAGCATCAAGAATTTTCACTAAAAGTGGAAAGTGCTCACCACCTTCGTGACCAAATAGTTCACGATGACTTTCCCATACTTCATTTAATTTCCTTCCAGCAAGCGGACCATTCCGGACTTCACTTGCACCATTCTGGTGTGCAGAAATCCCCCAGCATTCGCCAGTCGTTTCAGTTGGAATCGTGTAGCCAAAAACATCTCTCAGCTTCGTACCCCCCCAAAGACGATCCTTAAATTCAGGTGTTAGAAAAAGTGGTTCGTGTTGATACATTTGAATTCCTCCTACTCTTTTTTCAGCTTTTCGTCTTCAAATTTCTGACGCCCATGCATCGCTGCCCCAATAATGCCAGCTTTATCATGGAGCTGAACGGGTTCGATTGCGACTTTCCCACGAAGTCCCTCATACACATAGGTATCGACCTTTTTTCGTAACATCGGTAAAATCATTTCTCTTGACTGCATCACGCCACCACCGAGAATAAAGACAGACGGATCAACCGTATGAACGAGATTGGCGATTCCGATTGCAAGCGCGTCTACCGCTTCTTCAATAATCGCTACTGCTTCTTCGTTTTCTTCTTCGGCAAGTTGAAATACTTCTTCTGCGCCAATTGTTTTGCCAAGTCGTGCCTTACCTTCCCGTGCAATTGACGTACCCGAAGCAAGTGCTTCAAGAGAACCTGCATTCATATTCGCATGTTTCTGGCCACCTGGTTGGATAATCATGTTGCCAATCTCAGCACTATAGCCATGTTCTCCTTGCATGAGGCGATTATTATGGACATAGCCTCCGCCAACGCCTGTGCTAACTGTTATGTAAAACGAGCTTTCTCGATCCCTTCCCCCTCCGTATAAGGCTTCACCTAACGCAGCTGCATCAGCATCATTCACGAGATACGTTGGAATACCGATTGCTTCTTCAATTAGCGAGGTGATTGGGACATCTTTCCATCCAGGGAGATTAGGTGGAGATACCACGATTCCATCAAATGGATTCAGAGGACCTGGTGTACCAATCCCAATGGAAACCGCAGAATATGCTTTTTTCACTTCTTTTATTAAATTGGTCATTCGCTCAATAATCGATTCGTAGCCCTGTTCGGCTTCTGTCGCTATTTGTTTTACTTGCAGTATGCGTCCGTTCCCATCGACAATCCCAACACGAAGGTTTGTCCCACCTAGGTCTACTCCGATATACACGTTTTCCATAACTCTACCTCCCTATCATTCTTTACATATATCCTATCACGAATCCTTAAATTAAAAGGAGCTAAAAGAGTTGATCGATTGTCCAGCTTTTCTATGAAAGGACAAGTAAACAGTAAAACGATTATTGTCATTTTTAAGAAAATTCTTCCTAATCGTCCACCCCTCTGCTAAACTAATAATAAAATGACACAAATCGGGTGACTTCAATGGTTTTTGACGGCATTTTATTAGCAATTCTTGTCGGGTACTTGAGAAAAGGAAGTTTAAAAGGCTTTGCTTACCTCTCATTTCGAGCTGGATGGATTTTTCCACTGCTACTTGTCATTGAGGTACTTATCTTTTCCTTTCAATCCACCTACGCTTGGATTGGGAAACTAAGCGCACCACTCTTTATGCTGATTTACATCATCGGACTAGCCTTTCTTTGGTTAAATCGAAAAATGAACATTGGGATTATGATTCTTTTCATCGGTGTTCTATTAAATTTCATCGTCATGGCTCTAAACGGAGGAAGAATGCCTGTATCTCTTGAAGCAGCAAACATTCTTGATCCAGCTTATGCAGAAGCCATTAAGAATGGTCTATACGGCAAGCATGCCGTACTCGCCGAAGGTACTGCCTTCTGGTTCCTTGGCGACGTCATTCCAATTACGGACCCTTATCCAAAGGATCAAGTCATTAGTATTGGTGACATTATTATGAATATCGGTATTTTCATTTTCATCCAGCGCGTAATGGTTAAGACCAAACATCCAGAAAACCTCATCCAAACGCCAGCGCCTCAAAAAGGAACTTGAAAGGAGGTGGACATTGATGGAACGGAAAGAGGGAATTAAGCTAACAGGCATTCTTATGAATATTGCTATTATTACTACTGCTGTTATTGCACTAACTTCTGGATTTAAATTGGTTTAATCACAAAGGAGAGGCACTGCTTCTCCTAAAAAAAACTAATTTTAAATGAGAGTGATCGAGACATGAAGGGCATCTTTCAGAAATTCACTAATGTGGTAAGTGTATACCTTGCACTCACAACAATCGCAGGAAGTTCTCTTTTCCTTACTCAGTACTTACTGACATTGCATCAAATTAACTGGAGTCTGGCCTTCACGTTCGTAGCGGCAATCTTGTTATTGAATCATTATACAATTCTATTGCCACCAAGCGGCAACTCGCTTTCAATGGATTCAGCGATTTATCTGGCAGTCCTATTTGTATTTGATCTCCATATGACGCTAACCCTTTTGCTTATAACCTCGATCATCTATGCTCTATATAATAAAAAAGTTGTCTGGTGGAAACACCTATTTAACTTTGCGATCTATAGCATTATGATCATCGGTGCATATGAAGTGTTTATTCTCACCGGTGGTACAATCGGCGCGCTATCGTTCTTAAACGTCGCCTCTTATATGCTTTCTCTAATGATTTACTTTAGTTTAAATGTACTCTTAATAGGCGTTTTCTTTCTTTTATCCGCGACTGAAAACTTAGTTCAGATCGTTCAAGGCATGTTGAAAGAGACGATATCAAGTTATTTCATTACGCTTGTTCTTTCTTTAATTCTCGTTTTACTAATGCAACAACAGATTATTTTAGGCATGCTCTTGTTTTTATCCGTTGCCGTCTTACTGTCGATTTCTTTTAAACAGTATTTCGAACTCTATCAAGAAGTTGCACAAAAAGCAGACATCGATCATCTCACTGAGCTATACAATCACGGCTATTTTAAATCGCTTTTAGAAGACGAAATAAAAACGGCAAAAACAACAGGACATCCTCTGTCAATCGGGTTAATCGATCTTGACGACTTCAAAAAATACAACGATCAGCACGGTCATTTACAAGGGGATAAGCTGCTCAAACACTTCGGCGCAGAACTGAAAAGAAAAGGGCAAGACGTGTATACAGCTGCTCGCTACGGAGGAGAAGAATTCGCACTATTAATGCCCGGGAAAACGGAACAAGAAGCCTATCACATCATCAACCACTTCCGAAAAGAAGTAAACGACCATTATTTTGAGGGTGTCGAAGTTCTTCCGCACGGTTGTTTATCATTCTCAGCAGGCGTTATTCAGTACAATCGGGATATGTATGATTCATCAGAGGTACTCGAAAAAGCCGATCAAGCGATGTATTTTGCTAAAACAAAAGGCAAGAACTATGTTTGTGTTTATGACGCCAATCAAGTACCTTCCAAAACATTTTACAACCATAAAGAAATGGAACTGTTAGAGCAGCAACTAAAACTCTTTCTCTCTAAAGACGTTTATACGTATAAACACAGCAAGAGAGTTCATGAGTATGCGATTGAGTTTAGCCATAAATTAAACTTACATGCGAATGATCAGAAAACGCTTGTGATGGGGGCATTGATACACGATATCGGGAAACTTGAAATCCCCCGTGAAGTGATTAACAAAAAGGGCAAACTGACGAAAGATGAATGGGAAATGGTTCAAAAGCATGTCACCTGGGGCAGAGAAATTGTATCAACCAATCGCGAACTCCACGACCTTCTTCCGCTCGTCGAACTTCACCATGAACGATATGACGGGAAAGGCTATCCATATGGATTAAGCGGTGAAGAGCTTCCAAAGCTTGTACGCATGTTAACGATTATCGATTCGTTTGATGCCATGACAACGGAACGACCCTACCAAAAAACCAAATCAATCAGTGAAGCGATCCAGGAGCTAGAAGCATGTGCCGGCACACAATTTGATCCAGAACTCGTTCATGCGTTCGTTACCCTAATTAAAGAAAACCCAGCGTTAAACGACAACCCGATTCAAATCTCGATGTAAAGAAGCGACTGCCTCCGCATTCGCTTCTTTTTAATGTCGGTATGAAGTTAATTTTTCACTTAACTCCTTCGTATTTGTATAAACCGATTGATAGATTGGAAACAGTTTACGATACGCCTCCACCCTCTCCTTATTCGGAGTAAATCGTTCTTTCTCTTTTAAGAATCTCTCACTACAAGACTCGAGAGATGGAAACCAACCGCATCCATAAGCTGCGAGCAAAGCAGCTCCAAGGGCAGGGCCTTCCTCCGTCTCATATTTAATAATGGTCGCATTAAATATATCTGCTTGCATTTGAAGCCAGGCTCTATTTTTAGCACCACCACCAATAGAAACAATTTCATCGATGCGTTTTCCAGTGTCTCGAAACTTCACAATCGATTCATGCAATGAAAACGTGATGCCTTCTAATACAGCTTTTACAAAATGGTCTCGCGTATGGGACGTATCCATTCCAATAAAACTTCCGCGTATTGTAGCATCAGCATGCGGCGTTCGCTCTCCCGCTAAATACGGGGTAAACAATAGCCCGTTCGCACCAGGTGGAATGTCATCAATAGAAGAAAGTAACTCTTCAAACGAGACATCTTCAGCAAACTGTTCACGGAACCAGCTTAAGCTTTGTCCGGCAGAAAGCGTAACCCCCATTGTATAGTAAGCATTTGGTTGACTATGATTAAAATAGTGAATGTTCCCTTCGAATTGTAACTCTGCTCGTTCCTCATAAGACAAAACCACACCAGAAGTGCCAATACTACATAGGGTTCGCCCGGTTTTTAATATCCCCGCTCCCACTGCGCCACACGCATTATCTGCTCCTCCTGCATACATGTTTACGCCCTCGAGTCCCAAAACAAGACCTTCCTTCATTTTACCAGTCCGCTCTGAAGATTCGACTAATGGGGGGCAAAGTGAAAGGTTGATTCCCGTTTTCTCAGCCACTTCCTTACTCCACGCTTTTTCACGTATGTTTAAAAGGAGCGTACCAGCTGCATCTGAGTAGTCCATATGTAGGTCACCTGTTAATTTGAAGCGCACATAATCTTTTGGCAATAGAAAAACGTCCGCTTTCTTATAAATATCAGGTTCATTTTCCTTCACCCATAATATTTTTGAAAGAGTCATGCCTTCTAAAGATGGGTTTTTCGTAATCTCATAGAGTCTCTTTTCTCCGACTCGTTCTTCAATTGCTCGACACTGTTTCGTTGAGCGCGTATCATTCCATAAAATCGCTCGGCGAAGTGGCTGCTTTTTTGCATCAAGTAAGACGAGCCCGTGCATTTGCCCTGAAAAGCTAATGCCTTCAACCTTAGAAGAGGGAAGCTGAGACATCAAATCTTGAAGTGCATCAATCGTCTCATTAACCCAGTCTTCAGGATCTTGTTCACTATAGCCAAACTTCGGATGATAGAGTGGATAGCTTCTGGAAGATTCAGCGCATATTTGTCCCTTTTGATCTGTTGCAATCACTTTCACTGCGCTTGTTCCGAGATCAATTCCAATTACATAACTCAAATGAAGGAGCTCCTTTCCATTCAAATTTATAGAAATATGTAGGTGACGAGTCAATTACCACATCGGCTCGTCACAGTTAGTAACATGATAAAAGAATGGTAGAACACTGATTGTCACAACTGCCATTGCAAGCTCAACAGGCAATATAACGGAAAGCGAAACGTCAAATGCTAGCATCGGTATCCAGAGTATCGCCACTACACTTGGAAAAACAGCCAGGTTATTCCGAGTCCTACGAGTAGGGTACTGTTTACTTCCACAATACGGACAGCAATCGTATTTTCTAACATTAACAACGGCGTGAAAGGTTTCCTTCCATGTCCATTTAGTTTGACATTGCTGACAGATAGCCATTTTTGATCCCCTCCTACTCTTTATACGAGTAGCACTTATAATGGGTTTCAAAATGAAAAAAAGCTGACCAAATGGGCTCAGCTTTTAGGATACGATTATTCTTGTGCGTTTCCTTCTAAATCGGAAAGTGTATGAATCATAATCTTAATCGCATCCCGAATACTCGTAAATGGAAAGCCAGTATGTGCTGAATGATGAAGCGTCATCTCAAACGTTGGCGGCACATGAACGAATCCTGCAGGAATCGATAGGTCTCTTTGCTCAAGAGCATAAAGGACGCTATACATGACGTTATTGCAGAGGTAGGTTCCAGCCGTATTGGATATTTCTGCAGGAATGCCATTCTCCATAAGCGCATCCGTCATTTTTTTAACAGGCAGTGTGGAAAAATAAGCCGCAGGTCCTCCTTCAATAATTGGTTGGTCTTCAGGGGCATGTCCCGCGTTATCTTCAGGACTGTCATTCACGTTAATCGCAATGCGCTCTGGCGTTATTTTTGTGCGATCGGCAGCGAGTCCAAGCATGATGACAGCAAAGGGCTCACACTGTTCAACGTATCCAATTAGCATTTCTGCCGCTCGTTCGTAATCAACAGGCAACACCCTCGAAATAATTTCAAACCCACCAATCGTCTCTTCATCCAGTTCCATGACAATCTGCTCAGTTGGATTATGACGATGCTCAAGAAAAGGTTCAAATCCAGTTAACAATAAAGGCTTCACTCCACTCTCTCCTTTCGCTTTAAACGAGTCATGATGAAGATACAAATCTTCTACATTACCTTTCTATAACCTTATTTCATAAATTTTAACCTAGAAATATTAGTAAAATTTTACCACGATAGTCTTCTATTGAGATGTTCTTCACGTTCTAATTGAAGGGGTTTCTTTTTTAATCACGAACTTTGTCGTATAGAGCTTATCTAACCAAAAGGAGGCAACACCGTATGTCTTTTTCCATACTTGTTTTCACGCCACTCAGCTACACAGGTTGGGGTTCCCTAGAACAGCTTTTACCTGAAGTGGAGAAGCACTCGCCCCAGCGTATCCTAGTTGTTACTGACCCTGTTTTAGAAGAAATCGGTCTCGTTGACCGAGTTCGAGTACCGCTAGAAGAGACTGGATATACAGTCGACGTTTATACTGCTATTGTTCCAGAACCGCCGCTCGCCATTGGTGAGAAGCTCGTCAATTACACGAGAGAAAATGAGTATGATCTCGTGATTGGCCTAGGCGGAGGGAGTGCATTAGATCTCGCCAAATTAACGGCCGTTCTATCTACACATGAAGGTCCGGTTAGTGATTATCTCAATTTATCAGGAAGCCGAGAGATTTCAGAAAAAGGTCTCCCCAAAATACTAATTCCGACAACAGCAGGGACTGGTTCTGAAGTCACCAACATTGTAGTGCTTTCTCTTGAAAGCTCAAAAGATGTCGTTACGCACGACTATCTTCTCGCCGATGCCGCCATTGTTGATCCAGAACTAACCATTTCCGTTCCAGCAAAGGTTACCGCAGCAACCGGTGTAGATGCACTTACCCATGCGATTGAAGCATATGTCTCAGTTAATGCGAGTCCGACGACGGATGGGCTTGCCTTACAAGCAATCCGGTTAATTAGCCGATCCATACGCCGTGCTGTTACAAATGGGGAAGACCAGGAAGCACGGATCGATATGAGCAACGGAAGCTATATCGCTGGTCTTGCCTTTTTTAATGCAGGAGTGGCCGGTGTCCATGCGCTTGCCTATCCACTTGGCGGTCAGTTTCATATAGCTCATGGAGATTCCAATGCAGTGTTGCTTCCTTATGTGATGGGATATATTCGAAAAAGCTGTACAAAGCGAATGGGAGATATCTTAAACGCGCTCGGAGGTAATTCTCAATTTCTTTCAGAAGAGGAAGCTTCCTATGAATGCGTTCGTCAATTAGAAAGGCTCGTTCAAGATGTCGGCATTCCGAGTACACTTGGCGGATTTAACATTCCAAGTTCTGCACTTGAATCTCTCACTGAAGACGGTCTGAAGCAAAAAAGACTTCTTGCCAGAAGCCCGCTTCCTCTTTATGAAGCCGATATTCGCGCGATCTATCAATCTGCATTCAATGGGAAAGTTGTAGAAGCGTCATTTGCCAATATTCAGCATCCATAAAATCAATCATGAAAGCCCGCTTATGTAGCGGGCTTTCATGATTGAACCCACTATTGTTAGGGAACATCACTTAAAACGGAAACGGGTGGTGTCATACTTGGGTTATTTCTTATTGCTTATTCTTTCTCTTGCGATCATGATCTTTCTTATAAGAGTTCCACTAACCGATCGCTTTCCTCCAGCGATTCGCAAAATGGGTGTGATCTTTCTTGCGTTCATCTCGCTTGTCTTTCTTGCCTTATTCATCGCTTCCTTGATAGGATGATCGAAAAGGCGACAGTGTCCGCTCTGGGTGGACACTGCCGCCTTTTTGTTTGTGAGGGGGGTCAGGTTCGAACCTGACCCCCTTCACACAAACGTCGTCGCTAAATAAATCACCACCGGCATCGTAGCTAAACTCGACACAGTAGAAACGAGCGTTGCGCTCGAAACGTTTTGAGGTTCCGTATGAAACTGAATTGCATACATCGTCGTATTGGCGGCCGTTGGAGTTGCGGCCATAATGATCATAATTTGCTTCGTTAATGGATCTACCGGCATGAGCAAAACAATTCCTGCCGCAATAAGCGGGGCAATCATTAATTTAAGCGATAGCGCTGTTGAGAGTTTACGCCAATCAATCGCCCGCAACCGAATATTGGCAAGCTGCATGCCGAGCGTCACCATAATAACAGGAATCGCTGCGTCCGCTATCAAATCCACACCATCACGGATCGTGCCAAGTGGAATATGCAACCATTGAAACAAAAGACCGACAATGGCACCGTAAACCATCGGCATTTTCCGAACCGCCCTAAGGGCCGCTTTAACCCCGTCGTGATCTGGACTTCCTTTTGCTGCATAGTAGACGCCAAGCGTGCTCATTAATAACTGCTGTAGCACCATTAACACAATCGCTGTTTCCATTCCAACCGTGCCGAATAGAAACAGGACAAGCGGTGTGCCATAATTTCCGTTATTCATAAAAGCACTCGATAAAACCAAACCGCACCGTTCAGATTCGGTATAGCCATATAATTTCGATAAGATGCTCACAAGTCCAATAAGCGCAAAGCACAATCCAAGCATATAAATCGATAAATACCCGTAGGACGAATCAATTTCTTGTTCATAGAACGTTCGAAAAACAAGAAGCGGTACGAGCACATATAACGCGAGATTCGAGAGCACTCTCGTCTCCAATTTTAAAAACCGCTGCGCTAGATACCCGACGCCAAATACGAAAAAGATCGGTAGCAATATGGTGATAATCGACATCTTCATTCTCCTTCAGCTTCTATAAGGGATAGCGTTCCATTACAGGATGAAAAGGGGGCCCGATTCATCGGCCCCCTTCTTTCTCTCATCCGTTAAAAACGATAATTTTTTCTTCCGTCATTTCTTCAATCGCATAGCGTGGACCTTCTTTGCCCGTTCCACTTTTCTTCACACCACCGTATGGCATATGATCTACGCGGTAGCCTGACGTATCATTGATGATGAGTCCACCTACATGTACCTCATTAATCGCCTTTAATGTAAAAGACAGGTCATTCGTGAAGAGTCCAGCTTGAAGACCATACTCTGAATCATTTACTCTCGCAATCACTTCATCTGTTGAACGATACGTGCTTACCGCTACGACCGGACCAAAGACTTCTTGACGACAGACCTTCATATCATCATTTACGTTCGTCAAAATCGTAGGTTGATAGAAAACACCATCTCGTTTTCCACCCGTTTCAACGACAGCTCCCTGCTCAACCGCTTCGTTCACCCAGCTCTCAACGCGAATCGCTTCACGTTCAGCAATCATCGGGCCGATATCAGTCGCCGCGTCCATTGGATCACCTAAAACAAGTCCTTCCGTTACTTCCTTCATTTTTGCAAGAAACGGCTCGTAAATATCTTCATGGACATAGACGCGTTGGACTGAAATACAAACTTGCCCTGCATTATTAAAACTTTTTTGCGCTGACTGCGTTGCTGCTGTTTCAACCTCGGCATCATGATGCACAATCGTTGCTGAATTGTTTCCTAGCTCTAACGCTACTTTTCGCAATCCAGCTTTTTCACGAATATGTTGCCCAACACGTGGACTTCCAGTGAAGGTAAACATGTTCACATCTTGATTCGAAAGAAGCCATTCACCTACCGTTGCTCCCTCTCCTGTAATCAGGTTCAAACGTCCTGCTGGAAGGCCCGCTTCTTCAAATATTTCCGTTAAAAGAATCGCACAAACCGGCGTCACTTCAGCTGGTTTTAACACAACGCTATTGCCAGCTGCAAGTGCAGGGCCAATTTTGTGGCACACAAGATTCAGTGGTACGTTAAATGGCGTGATCGCTGCAACAACTCCAATTGGAAAGCGTCTAGTATACGCCTGACGCTGTTCTGACCCAGGCGCAGCTTCAACCGGAATACCTTCGCCGTGAATTCGCTTTGCTTCTTCTGCCGAAACTTCTAATGTTAAAGCAGCACGACCTACTTCACCTTTACACTCCGCTAAAGGCTTTCCAACTTCCTTCGCAAGCACTTCTCCAAGCTCATCCTGACGAGATCGAAGTGTCGCGGCTGCCTTAATCAAAACCGTGTATCGATCGTAAGGTGAAAAAGGGGTTTTCAATGCTGTCTTAGCCGCTTGCACCGCATCGGTTACATCCTGTTCATCAGCTGTAGCTGTTTTCGCTGCTATTTCTTGGGTATATTTGTTTAGCACATCATCTGTTGCTGTTTTTTCTCGCCATTCCCCATTGATGAATATCCCATAAGTTCGTACTGAAGTTTGTGTAGACACGTTAACATCATCCCCCCCTTTTATAACGTTACGACCTTTTTACCTGACAAAAGTTCTTCTGCTTTCCCCTGACTACCAAATATGCGAATCTTTTCCTGAACTTTTTCTTTCATCCGTAAGCGACCGAGACCAAGTGAACTAGCGAGCACAATATCATCCGGATTTTCTGCAAAAGCTTCTTGAACGCCTCTCGTAAATGCCTGACGAAGCTCTGTGTCCACATTGATTTTCGCAATACCTAGTGAAATCGCTCTTTGCACCTGCTTATCCGGCACATCGGATCCGCCGTGTAGGACTACTGGACGCTTGACTGCATCAACAATTTCTTTTAATCGCTCGAAACGAAGGTTAGGCGTTTCTTTATAAATTCCGTGTGCTGTTCCGATCGATACGGCGAGGTAATCCACATCTGTTGCTTCTACGAAAGCGACGGCTTCTTCTGTCGTTGTAATCAGTGCATCCTTTTCATCAACCGTAATGTCATCTTCCGTGCCGCCGATTTTACCGATTTCTCCTTCAGATCCTATCCCAAGTGCTCTTGCAATATCGACCACTTTTTTCGTGGTTGCCGTGTTTTCTTCAAAAGATAAACCAGACCCATCAAACATGACGGATTGGAAGCCCATTTGCACAGCTTGCATCGTTTGCTCAAACTGACGGCTGTGGTCAAGATGAATCGCGACTGGAACATCAAACTTTCTTTCATACGTATCGATCAACCCTTTTAATGCTTCCATGCCCAAGGTTTGAATTACTTTCTGCCCCACTTGTATCATAATAGGTGCCTTTTCCTCTGCAGCTGCTTCAAAAATCGCTAGCACGGTTTCCGCATTATGTGCGCTAAATGCCCCTACCCCATATCCATTTTGAAAAGCATGATCCAGCATTGTTTTTCCGTTAATAAATGGCATCATCATTTCTCCCTTCTATCGTTTCAATTCAATATTGTAATGGTACTGATCACTTCGATATTTCGTTTTTGTATATTCGATTGGATGGTCATTCAATCCATAGCTGAGACGCGTCATTTCAAGTAACGCTTCACCCGGTCGGATCGCCAATGAATCTGCTTCATCAATCGTGGCGTTAATCGCGGCAATTCGCTCTTTTGCTTTGTTTAAATAAACCTGATAGTTTTCTAGAATTTCATAGTATTTTGCTTTATTTAAATCATGCTGCATAAGTATCTTTCCAATTGACTCTGGCCAGCACGTTCGTTCAAGGGCAACAGGCGTCTCATCCGCAAACCGTATGCGTTCAACGAGAAGAATCGGAGCTCCTTCAGCCACTTGAAGCATTTCACTTTCATGAAAAAGGTTTTCCTTAAATTCAGCTCGTATCAGTTTGGATGAAGGAACCTGCCCTTTTTCCATTACTTCTTCTGCAAAACCTTTTAACTGTCCAAGGTTACCTACCAATTGATGTGGCTTTACGATCGTGCCATGGCCCTGTTTCTTTTCAAGCAAACCATTTTGAACGAGAATCGCAATGGCCTGCCGAATCGTCGTCCGACTCACACCAAATTCCTTGATGAGCGCTTGCTCTGTTGGGATGATCGTATTGGGTTTCCAGGTTCCACTCTGAATGCGATCGATCAGAACATCTTTTATTTGAAGATAAAGCGCCTCTACGTTCTGATTAATCGACATACATTTCAGTCCTTTGTAATGGCGGTGGGTACGACCTAATATCTTCACCGATAAGCGGTTTTAGCCATTGATAATATGCTTTCTGATCTTCAATGAACACCTCAGGCATCACTCGTTCTCCAGCAGCCACCACTTTTCGAAGTTCAATCGGGGTCATCCTTACTGAATAGCGCTGGTGAGCATTTCGTTGGATGGAGACCATCACATTTGAAACCCCTTCACGAATCCATTCGCCTCCAACGCTCCCCACACGATAAGCTTCTTCTCGATCAACGTCGGAAACGACTTCAGAAAAACTTCGCTGATTCATGCCTAAAAGTTCAGCTCTTGTCATAACGCTTAACTCACTTTTTAAAAAGCCAGCTACCTCATTGGAAATCCCGCCAAGCACTGTTCTACCAGCGACGTTTCCTCTCGCTACTTGACCCGTCTTTCCAAAACAAACGCCTTCACTCACAACGACCGTGGCATACCCAAACCGATTCAATGCGCTGTTTACATTTTCAAGAAGCTTTTCTGCTTGAATTGGCCGCTCTGGAATACCAATAAAATGTGGCCCTTCTTCTTCATACTCCTTAAGAAGCCCAGATGCCGCAGCCAGCCACCCTGCATTTCTTCCCATTGTTTCAAGTACACGAACCTTTTCAAAATTCTGCATGGAGGCGAGGTCGCGGCTCATATCGCGCGTCGCCTGAGCGACATATCGAGCCGAACTTCCAAAGCCAGGGGCATGATCTGTACCACCGAGATCGTTATCCACCGTTTTGGGAAGTCCGATTACTTGAAGGGAAAAATTTTGCCTCTTCGCTTCCAATTCTACTTTCGCTAGCGCCTCCATCGTACCGTTACCACCGATAAAAACAAGCACATCAACTCCCTGCTCACGTAGCAAGCGCACACCTTTTTCAATATGCTCATCTGTCAGTGGAAACCGACCTGATCCAAGACACGCCCCAGGTACGTCTCGATGAAGATGAATGCGACTTAGCATCTCATCATCACCGTCTAAATACATACCATGCGCTAATCCTTCATAACCATTGTGTATAAAAAGCAGAGAATGATCGCGTTCGATCTCTTTCACAAACCCTGCGAGGGTAGCATTTATTACGGCCGTAGGTCCCCCGGCCTGACCAATAGCGACCTTTTTCATGCAACTGTCTCCCTTCAGTTCTTTGTATAGATCGTCGTCTTCAGACCAAGCTGCTTTCCAAGTTCAACGAGCTCATCGGCTACATCATCATAAATAATGGCATAGTGTGGTTCGAAACCTTCTTCCATTAATCCATATAACGTGTCATTGATTTCGGTTTCTAGTTCCACTTCAACAGACGTTCCATTGAAGCGCTGAGGCGTATCGAGTGCGTTTCCTCGCATCACAAGCAAACGATATCCTTCTGGCGTATAGCCAACGCGAAACATCGTCACGCGACCTGGTTTTAATCCAAATTCCATCGTAAAGCCGAGCTTTCGGTTTGGATGAACGCCTGGGCGTGCACCTTGATCAGGATGGGCGAGCGAATAAGCGCCAGCACCGCAATGCCAGAACACAACCGAATTACTTGCTTCATTCACGTGAACCATATCTCCAAGATACGGCGCACTTCCTGTTAGCTGTTGCAAAATAAACATCGATACCGATCCATGAATATCTGACTCACACGATGATACAACTCCGTCCTCTGTAAACTGAGAAAGGGTTGAGCATGCCGCAGCGCCAAGCTCATTGAAAAAGTCCGGCCAGCAGCGAATGGCAAGCGCTGATACGTCTTCTGCATCAATTTGTTCCTGCACATACGTCGTAAACTGAGCAAATCGCTGTACCGTTTCTTCATTCCGATTTAGCCCAATCACCTGTTGCTCTGCTCGTTCAATCGCGCCTTCCCATTTTTCACGAGGTAGCTTGACGCATTCCTCAAACGCTTTGTTTAAATCAAAGTTTTTCACCGTCACGCCAAGCTGTTTTTGAAGCGCTTCTTCATCCGTTCCTGAGAAGAAAAAACCTGGTGGGTGTTCCCCAATCACACCAATCGTAAGACCTTTCAGATCTTCAATTACCTTTTGCACTTTGAGTTGAACTTTAATTCTCTTTTGTACCTGCGCTTCATCACCATTCCCAAACACAAAGCTAAATGGGTGGTTCGCACACCGAAGTACATGACTTGTGCTGTTTCCGCCTGTTAAGGAATTTAAGCGAAGTCTTCCTCCGACACTTGGCTCACGTACGGACCAGACGATCACTGGCGCTTCCACTTTTTTAATTAACGCTTCAACAAATTCCCCATCCGCAAACGTGACGCTCTGATAGATGCTTGCAATTATATCTTCGCTGTTAACGTTTTCAAGAAAAGCCTCAAGATCTTCAGGAGACGTAATGATTTCCTCTGGCTCAATCACGTTCTCGGTCACGCTATGCAGAAATTCTGAACTTTTCTTTCGCTGTAGCTCTCCAGCTTCTAGATCAAACGTCTTTCTCCCAATTGGTACGTATAGAATGCTCGTTTTCGGCACGATTGGTCACAACCTTTCTCCTCTGTTTGTTACAAATACTATACCATACATTATTATGTTTTAAAATAGGTAGTAACCTTTTAATACACTTTCTTAATTTATTGCCTGCCCTGCTTTTTGGAAAATATCTGCGTACGCCGAACGTTTGCGATAGAAAACTGGCGTTTCACCAATTGGGGCGTTCACTTCAACCTGGCCTCCACTTGTTTCCTTACCACTCCATAAATGAACCCACTCATCTTCAGGCAAATACACAGACCACGTTTCTTTTCCTTCTTCATATACGGGTGCGACCACCATCTCTGAACCTAGCATATATTGATATTGAATGTTATAAGAAGCGAGATCATGTTCATACTCCATAAACATCGGTCGTTGAATTGGAATTCCTTTTTCAGCGTTCTCTTTGCTTAATGCTTTTAGATAAGGCTTCAGTGCTGTATAAACGTTTGTCATTTTCACAAAATGCTCAAGCGTCTCTTCGTCTTGATCAAACTGGAAGCAATCATCAGGACGATTTCCCTCGTGCGTTCGCATAACAGGTGTAAATGCCGCCATATCAACCCAGCGAAGCAGTAGCTCTTTGTTTCGCTTGTTGCCATGAAGACTTGTGTACCCACCGATATCGCTATGATGAACGCCATTTCCGCTCATTCCAGCAGATAGTGCGGCTGGAATAACGGAAGCAAGACCATCGTCGAGACTCCAATCAACACTTTGATCCCCAGCCCATAACAATGGACAGTATCCCTGACTACCTGAGTAACCAGCACGCATAAAGTAAACAATATCGCCCCAGCGTCCTGCTTTTTGAACGGCGTTATGATTCACTTTTGCCCACATGACGGGCCAGGCGTTGTGCATTTTGGTTGCTGGTTCTCCGCTATGAAGCTTTAAGTCTGTTGGCAAATATTCACCAAAATCAGCCATCCATCCGTCCATTCCAAAATCAATCATATTCTTTTGGATGACGTCTTCATACCATTCACACGCTGCTTCGTTTGTAAAATCAACAACGCCACAATAGAATTCACCGAAGTCAACAACATAATCACCGCCATTTAACGCCGTAGCAAGATAGCCATTGTCATAGGCTTCACGATACAAATCTCCTTCAACAGCAACATAAGGATTGATGTACCCCATGAAACGAATGCCTTTTTCCTTCCATTCCTTCACTTTTTGATTGAGTTCAGGATACTCCTCCGGATTCCATTTCCAGTTCCACATTAATCGCTTACCAAATGACGTTACGCGTTTCCCTTGCCAATCCTGACACCAAACGGCGCCTATTTTCATTCCTTTTTCAATCGCACGATCAATCTTATTTTGTACGCGTTCCGTTCCTCCCTGCATGCCTAGCCAGATCCCATCGAAGATCCAGTCGGGAAGCTCTGGTTGCCGACCGAGTCGAGCGGTTAATTTTTCAACGAGAGCTTTATACGTTTGTCCTGTTTCAAACAGAATCGAGGCCGGCGCTTCCCAAATGTGCAGCTCATGAAAATCATCGCGCTGAAAATCAAAATCTGCAAAAGCCGTTGTTTCGACGTGACAATAATATTTATTGGTAGATACATAGGTCGGCTGTGGATAATTTGTATTATAATAGTCACCACCAGCTTGATCTTTCACATCGGCTTGCCATGTCGTATAAGTCGATTTATTCCGTCCTACACCGGGTTCAGACGTCCAGAGTGGGAAGTTCTTTCCTCTTAAATTAAAATAGGAAAGCTGTTCCCCACACCCGTAAATTTTCTCATCGGCATTAGCGGCAACGCGTAACCAGAAACGATTAAACAGAGGATCTACGAGCTCAAACGATACGCGCAGACCTTCTTTGTCTTGCTTTAATACCATTGTTAACAGCTCATGATCGTGAGAAAAGTGGCGAAATCCGATGCGACACGTCTCTCCTTCATACCGTACTGTTGCATAGCGAAGAGCTACTCGTTCCACAACATAATCTTTTATTTTAAAATTTCCTCTGTACATATCAATCGTTTCTTCACCGCTACCAACGAAAACAAATGGTTGGGCTGGTGAATGACGAAACAGTAAGCGATTGTCCAGATGAACGTCAAATTCTTCTCCATTTTGCTTCAATTCAAAACTCGGTTTGATCGTTTTTGTATGCAACATGATTTCCCCCTACATTCTTATCGTTTATGCGCTTCTAAATTTCTTTTCAGCGTTAACTGCTTCTTCATGCTTCCTTGTAACAAAGCCAGAGTATTTTTTATTCCATGATTTGAGGGCAAGAAGGTAACAAATTGCTCCAGCGACAGCCGTTCCTAAGATCGCTGGCCAGAACCATCCAGAAATCATTCCACCTTCGTAGGCAAAACCAATTGGTGAGAAGAGAATGTAGACCATCACGACAAGGCTAATGAGAACAACAGATACTGGAATCGTAAACTTCCACGGCACCATGTCCACCTTTGGATTCGCTCGGAATTCATACGCTTCAGGTAGTGGACGAATGCGCCCAACGACCATCATGATCGCAACCTCAATAAGGAAAAGGATGGCTGAAATATGAATAAAGTTCATCGTAATTTCAATGTTAAACAGCTGGTTTAATCCCCATACAAGCATGTAATACGTAATCACGTGGAAAATAATTGCGATTTTTGCTCCAAGTGCAGGGATGCGTTTTGAAACAATCCCAACAAGAACAATGGCAATGATCGGGATGTTAAAGAACCCTGTAAAGCGGCGAATCAAATCCCATAATCCATCTGGTGCATTCATCAGCATTGGTGCAATAAAGAAAGAGACAAGCGCGAGAACGCTTCCAAAATATTTACTCACGTTAATCAGCTGACGATCCGTTGCGTTCTTGTTAATACCTGCTTTATACACATCAAGCGCAAACATCGTTGCGGCACTGTTCAATAGTGAGTTAAAACTTGAGAATACGGCGCCGAGAAGGACAGCTAGAAAGAGACCAGACATGAACGTCGGAAGCAAATTCGACACAACCGTTGGATAAGCGAGATCCACTGGATCCATTGAGCTCCCATAGAGATGGAAAGCAATAACTCCTGGAATCATCATCATAAATGGAACAGTTAGTTTATAGAATCCAGAGAGCAGAACCCCTTTTTGACCTTCCGCAAGGTTCTTCGCACCAAGCGTTCGCTGAATCACGTACTGATTCGTTCCCCAGTAGAACATGTTCATAAAAATCATTCCGGTAAAAATGGTCGAAAACGGAACAGAGTCTGTGCTTGATCCGATCGCATTTAACTTCTCAGGATTTTCCGTGGTAATCGTTTTAATTCCTTCTAGCATATCGCCATTTCCAAGGGCAAAGAAGCCGAGTATTGGAACAATAAGTCCAATGAAAAGGAGACCAATTCCGTTTAACGTATCGGATACCGCTACCGCTTTTAACCCACCGAAGATGGCATAGATGGCACCGATAATCCCAATTACCCAGATGACGAGCCAGACAGACGACTCAAATGAAATCCCGAGTAGCTCTGGTACATCAAAAAGACGAAGAATCGCAAGTGCCCCAGAGTAAAGGACAGACGGAATCGTTACAAACATATACCCAAGCATAAACAGGATAACCGTGTATCTGCGAACGCTTTCATCATAACGTTTACTTAAAAACTCAGGTAACGTTGAAAACGCACCGCCAAGATAGCGAGGTAGCAAGATAAGCGCCATGATGACAATGGCGAACGCCGCTGTCACTTCCCAGGCCATGTTGGAAAGGTTCGTTCGATAAGCTTGTCCATTCAAACCGATTAACTGTTCGGCAGATAAGTTTGTAAGTAAAAGAGAACCTGCAATAAATCCACCCGTTAACCCTCGACCTGCAAGAAAGTAACCATCTGAGTCATTAACGGAATTTCTTGTTTTTAAGTATGAAACCCATGCGACGAGCGCCATAAAAAAGACGCATGAAACTAGTGTAAACGTGATACCCGACATAAGGTTGTCCTCCTTTTATCCCTTGCTGTAAGCAACTGTTATATTTTCACCGACAATTCCTTTGTGTGCCCCAAGTGACATAAATCGTTCATGCTCTGGATGGGCAAGTAGCCATTTATTTTTCATAAAAAGGAGCGGATCATGTCCTTTTTGTGCATCTTCTAATGGCGTATTCGTTCCTTCTGGCAAGATCACCGTACATTTAAATCCTTCATCGCTCACTTTACAAGGGGCAAGGTGGAGCGTTGTTTGAAACATTTCAATCGCTGTATCCTTTGGAACATAAAACGCCTCTATATTCTTCACATCGTATGTATGATTCGTTATATCATTGGTATGACCGAGAAGGAGCACAAAATCCGTGATCGCAACGTTAATTTCGCTCCCCTTATGAAATTCAAGACCACCTAATGCGGAATTTCTGCCATTGCAGTATCCAATCTGTACCGGCATCCCTCCATAGTAGCTGTTTTCAACGAACGCTTTAAGCGATTGCGCTTCAAGCTCTTTATTCGAAGGAACGTAGTGATTTCCTTGTTTAGGAATTTCCGTTTCCTTCATTAAATTGGCCATTTGCTCGTATGGAAAATCTGAAAGAACCTTCCCGTACGTTCGAAAAGCTTCAGAATCTACTGACTGCACATGTAAATGTGGATTTACCTCGCGTAACACTTCAATCATATCCGCACCTCCGATATAAGTAGTGATGTTTAATAAAACATCATAACCTTTTATCATATTATATTGTAAACGCATTCACGAATGCAATAGTTTTTTTGAAATTATCAGTATTTTTGTAATAGGGGGTCAGGTTCGAACCTGACCCCCAGCACGCTACCACTTTAATAAACAACAGCATTCGTTAAATCAACGTACTCCACTTCTTCTCGGCTTTCAATCAACCATTTCCCGCCGCTTTTCACTAACTTATAGTGAAAACCACTTGAAGTCACTTCCGTCTCCACGTTGGTTTCTCCTTGCTCATGATCCGCTGAGTCCATCGTAACGAGAACGTCGATTTCTGCTTTCTTTCCAGATGAATCAATTAAGAGGCTGTCGAGATCAAAGGCCGCCTCTACAATCTCTCCAGTAAAAGCAGCATGATTTTCTCTGACAGACTGGAAGCGTTCGTCAAAATACGATTGTAGCTCTGGTGTTAGGTTTGAAAAGTAATCTGTTTCAAGATTTTCATACGCATAGATCCAATCATTTAAATACGTATTAACAGCGGAGATGATTAACTTAGTTTCATCCTGACTCTGCACTACTTCTGAGCCCCCAGCCGCGCCTTCCTTTTCGATTACGACAGGCCCCGGTTCGCGATAGTCGATCGAAAAGTACGGAGCTTCTCCTTCAAAATGAACAGAAGGGCTTTTTACAACACCTGCTTCAAATTGTTTTTCTGCATGCATAACAACAGATCCGTCAGTTGGATAAGGACCGATTCCCTCGGCATCACCTACCGCGATACCAGTGTCTTTTCCATTTATAAATAGGCGGGCATCTGCATAATTCGAGTCCGGCATCACAAACGCACCATTAACAGGCAAATCGACCTGCACGGTTTCCTCAGACGGAACGAGTTCGACCTCAGCTTCTCCACGCATCGTATACCCTTCATTCTCTAATTTTGTTTCAAACTGATAGCTCCCTGGCAAAAAAGGCCCGATTTTTTTACCGTCTTCTCCAATCGTTCCGCTTTCTTCTTTATTAATGAAAAGCGTAGTTTTATTAAATTGCGTTCCCACCTCTACATAAATCAGAGAAGAAGCGATCACATAATCCTTAAATAGATAAAATGCCTTCCCGTCTTCCATTAGCGTCATTTGAACGAGCAAGTTTTCATTCGGTTTGATAAGCATATGATCGCTTAGGCCCCTTGCCTGTCTCTCCAAATCTTGAATAAGAAGCGTTCGTTGGTCAGGATGCTCCTTCAATAGCGAAACAAAACTCGCAAGCTCGGCTTCTTGAGGAAGCAATGGATTTGTGTCAGGAATGAACTTTCCGATCGCTTCATAATTCTCTTCTAACACGGCATCTCGGAACCGGTCTACTGTTCGCTCAGGAGAAGTGATCCATTTTAACGTTAAAAAACTACCAATCAGGATCAGGAGTATCCCTCCAACGATTCCTCCCCATAATAGCCCTCTCGATTTCTTTAATGGTGACTGCTTATTTCTCACTACTTTCTGTCCGCACTTAACGCAAAACGCTCCAGCCTCGCTCCTCTTACACTGATTGCACCAATTCATCTTCCCACCTCCGCCCATTATTCCAAATCATATGGGAGGGATTTCTAATTATGACTGCTATTCCAAATCGATTTTTAACATGATTTCGTACTTTTCTCATATCTATGAAAAGGTCGAGAAAAGCACTCGTTCGCCTCTGTCCTATAATAAGCGAACGGAATCAAGGAGGAGATGGGATATGTCCGATCTACAAACGAAAATAGGCGGAGGTTTGTCAAAGCTTCAAGATGGACTCAACCAAGGAAAAACCAGACTCCAAACGGCACAGGAAGTTTCCCAGCTAAAAAAACACGCAAGTGATGCTGCTTCAAATCGCATGAAAGTCATCAACCAGCTTGGAGAGCTGACGTATCGCCTCCTTCGAAAAGGAGAAATCCAGCACCCCGATTTAACTGAACAAGTTGAGCGCCTTCTTCCATATGACTTGGAACTTTATCAAGCGAATCGTGCCCTTAGCCAAATGAAAAAAGAATCAAGCGAACGCGTTTGTGAATGCGGAGCCCCCATTCAAGTAGAGGATACGTTTTGTGGAAGCTGCGGAAACAAAGTTCTAATAGCAGCCCCCCCTCAAACCCTTGCAACTAAACCGTGTGAAATGTGTAAGGAGGAAGTACCGGAGTCTGCTCAATTTTGCGGTTGTTGCGGTTTGAAAAACGGCTAGGAGGTGTTGACTATCACGTACTGTACAACATGTGGCAACGAGGTGCCTTTTGGCGACAATTACTGTCATTATGATGGGACTTTTCAACTTTATGGAGAGGCTTCAAGTGTTACAGCGGGCGCCAAACCAAAATTTTGTTCAGAGTGCGGATCAGAGAATAGCGGTCACGACCAATACTGTTTACAGTGTGGTTCTTTTCAACTTTCCCTCGTCCCTTTCAAAGCGGAACGTACCCAAGAAAAGGTGGCGACGTCTCACTCGATTCCAGATCTCAGCGCAATCAATAAAAGATTGGCCATACTCTGCGCCTTTCTTGCCTTTCTCGCGGTGGGCATCATGTCCTTGGTTGTATCAGAAGGGTTTCAGCAGCAGGCCGCTTCATTTCAACAAACCCTAAATGAGCTCGAGGTTGGCCCAACAGAAGTCGCAAACGATTTTTATGAAAACTATGGTACGGAAAACGCTCTAACGGATCCCTTCTTTGGAATGACGGATTATTGGATGGCAGCTCATCTTCTTAACTCTACGCTTTCGTTCGATATAACAGAATCTGGTAAGCGATCTGGAGGAGACCTTGAGCTTCAGTCAGGCATGCTGATCCTCCTTTTACTGCCCCTTCTTTCACTACTGATTGCCGGGTATTTGTACGGACGTAAAGCTTCAGGAACGATTCAACAATACTGGCTATCTTCACTTTTAATCGGACTTTTTTATGGCATGCTAACAGCAGTTATTGCTCTAATCGCAGGATTCCAATTCGACGCTTCAGTACAAGAAAGCGGTATGGTTGCAAATTTGTCGATCGAAAACAACTATCCGTTCATAAAAGCTTTCTTTGCTGCATTTTTCCTCGGGACAGTTTTCTCGTTTATTGGCAGTTTATTTGGAAGTGGCACGATGAAACAATTAACTTCTTCGCCATTAAAAGAAAGTATAAGAACAATTCTATTCGGAACTTCCGTTTCAATCGCCGTCATGATTCTAGTACTCTATCGTTTCATGTCTGACGCGAACCCATTTCTTAGCTTTGACGACATTCCCGCAAGCTATTTTCTGATCATCGTGTTTCAAGGCGGATTTATTCTATGGAATACGCTCAACCTTTCTTCATTTACGTTCGATATGAACTTGCTAGATGAGAAACTACAGATGATGTATTCGGCTCTTGGTGGGCTAAAAATTGAAACAAATAACCCTTTTTCACTCTTTAGCTTCCTATCAAGTAATCCAGGAAACTTAAAACTTTATATGATCATCGGGTTACTACTCCCCATCGGTTTATTCCTATGGGCAGGCTACAGAATGCAACAGGGAGGCGCTATACAACTACATCGGATCGTTGTATTTGGTTTGCTTTATGCTTTTATGATGTCTTTACTAGCTGCCGGCTTAAATACAGGCTTCACAACTACGCTCGATTTACCAGCCGGTGAGTTTCAAGACATGACAGACGTTCCATTTCTTTTTATCGGTTTCTCCGCCATCGCGACATTTTTCAAATGCTTGATCTTCTCTACCCTTCTCGCTATTTGTGGTGCTTATTGGAAGAGGCGGAGAACCGACTGAGCGGCGTCCGCTGTAGGTGGACTTTTGAAGTTTTTTGTTTGCGAAGGGGGTCAGGCTCGAGCCTGACCCCCTTCCCTCACTTTCATCTACCTCACCAACACCGCGTTCCGAACAAACGTAACGCCTTCTACCTCAACTTCCTGGTAAACCCATTCACCGGTATACGTCATAAATTCAAGTCCCTTTTCGGTGAGAAGAACCGTGTCTTCCGACTTTACACCAGGCAAAGAAGGATTCCATGCGTAGGCTTGATTGACGACAATCTTATGGGGCGTTTCCGGATTCGCAAGGAATTCGCGCGAATTAAATCCGGTGAGTCCACCCTGATGAAGAAGTTTCCAGTCATCCGGGAAGCCTTGCTCCGCATATTCTGCAATACCAGCTTGAATCACTTCCCCAGCCGTGGCTCCAACTTTTGTAGCGTGATTCATCACGCTATCAATCCTTGCAACCGCAGCGCTATGCTGACGCAATTCTTCTGGAAGTTCGCCGAAGTACACGAGTCGCGTCACGTTCGCAACGAGGCCCGCTTCTTCTGCACAAATGACAATCATCGCATGACGATCAAGCTTCTTCTCAGTTGGAATCGGATGGCGATAGCGATAGATGCGTTCATCTGTTGCAACAAGAAGCACCTGAATCGACATACCGCCCGCAAGAATCTTCGCAGCTAGATGTGCTTCAATTTCTTTTTCCGTTTGACCAGGTTCAATTTCACGGCACGTCTCTTCCACCGCTTTGGCAGCTTTTTGACACAGATTGCGATAACGCTCACGTTCATCCGCTGTCAAAACAGAGCGGTATTTCCCTAGCTCTTCATCAACCACATCCCAGTCTGCATAAGGCATGTCAGCTGCCATCCGCACTCCTGTCGTTACCGATTCAATTAAATGCTCAGCAGGTTTGTACCAATCATCAGACAGCACCTCAAAAGAAAACGACAGATCGGAACATTCTTCTTCAACTATTCGGCGCTCTTCCATTTTCGACGTCACAAGATACGCCTGCTCACGCGTAATAATCCAGTCAGCCACGCCTGCTTCCATCGTCTGAACGATGTAATTCGTATTCCCGCCTGTGACCCAAGAGAAATTGTTCCGCCTTCTGAGTAAAACGCCATCATATCCTTGTTCTTCTAAAAATAACCGTACCTTCTCAATACTCATGCCTGATCGCCATACCCTTCAGGATGATTTTGATGCCAGCTCCACGCGTGCGCAACAATTTGTGAAAGCTCTGGATAGACCGGCTTCCATCCAAGTTCATTTATCGCTTTTGTCGACGAAGCGATTAACGTCGCTGGATCTCCATTGCGACGAGGCGCTATTTCCGCCTCAATCGATCTTTCCGTCACGTTACGACACGTATCAATCACTTCTTTTACCGTAAACCCTTTGCCATTTCCAAGGTTATAAACACCGCTCTTATTCGTTTCTTTCATCTTTTTCAACGCAAGGTAGTGAGCCTGCGCAAGGTCAAGCACATGAATATAATCTCGAACACACGTGCCATCTTTCGTATCATAATCATCACCGAAAATCGATACTTTTTCGCGCTGACCAAGCGCCGCCTGAAGGACGATTGGAATGAGATGCGATTCCGGTTGATGATCTTCGCCAATTTCCCCTTCTGGATCGGCACCAGCTGCATTAAAGTAGCGAAGCGAAGTTGATTTTAAGCCATAAGCATCATCACACCAGCGCAGCATCTTCTCAATCGCAAGCTTCGTTTCTCCGTACGGATTCGTTGGATTTGTCACGTCATCTTCCTCAATCGGCGTTCGCTCTGGATTTCCGTAAGTGGCAGCCGTCGATGAGAACACGATGTATTTCACATCATGATCAACGAGTTTCGATACAAGCGCCTGAGAACCCGCTACGTTATTTCGATAATATTCAAGCGGATTTGTCACGCTTTCTCCAACAAGCGAACTTGCAGCAAAGTGAATCACAGAATCAATGTCGTGATCCGCAAAGATTTGATCGATCACTTTTCCATCTGTTAAATCTCCTTTATACAAAGGAACGTTAAGAACAGCTTGTTCATGTCCTTTTGTTAAATTATCGAGTACGACAACATCTTCATTTTGCTCTAGTAAATACATAACCGTATGGCTACCGATATACCCGGCACCACCAGTGACTAAAATCGCCATGTTTTCCCCTCCAATTAAATCATGAATCGTCGAATACGATCGATATTTCCCGGAAAATACTAGTTAAGCTTCAGCACATAGGAACCAAGCGGCGCCACTGTCATTTCTCCTCGATATTCCTCGTGTGAAACCGCATCAACCCACGTACCCTCTGGAAGTGTTACCGTTCCGTCAATATCCGTCGAGTGATTTACAACGGATAAGAAAATTGTTCCATCTTTTCCGGTACGCGTAACAGCTTCCACGTTCTCACTTGAACGAATCGTCGTTATATCCGTTTCTTGGAAAACTTCTGCATACAAAGCATCCATCATCTCTTCTTCAAGAGCCGACCCAATGTAGTACACCGTACCTTTTCCATACTGGTTTTTCGTAATGGCCGCGGTTTTTTCATAGAAACAGCCGCGATATTCCGCAAGCACTTCTGCTGTTGTTGGCTCAACGAGATCGCACCAAATGGAAGCGACAGAGTTCACACCATTAAGCGCTCCCTGTACGCCTTGAACCTCATTGTTTTGACCAAGTTGAAGCGATTCATACTCATTGATTTCAACACCCGCGAGCTCACGTAGTGCGCCTGGAAGCGTATCTTCTACGACAAAATTGTTCTGTTCTTTCACTCCTGCGCGATAAGAAAGAATCACGGTTCCACCTTGTTCCGCAAAGCGTGAGATTTTCTCATTAACTGCTGGATCGGTTAGGAAATAAACCGGTACAACAAGCACTTTATATCCGTCAAGGTTGCTATCTTTTGTTACGATGTCCGTCATCGCATTCATGCGATGGGCAGGACTGTAGAAACGCAGGAACTCTTGCTTGTATTCAAACGCATTACTTTGTGGCTGTATGCCCCACGCCCAGGCGTTTTCAACATCAT
This sequence comes from Guptibacillus spartinae, assembly GCF_028610625.1. GTDB lineage: Bacteria > Bacillota > Bacilli > Bacillales > Guptibacillaceae > Guptibacillus > Guptibacillus spartinae. The sequence goes on along the minus strand of NZ_JAQQWU010000003.1, from coordinate 216,843 downwards.
AATAAACCGCTACATCCGCCCGATATTTTGATGCAATCCACTCATCTCCAAACACGCTTAAGGAATCGATCACTTCTTTTACTTCATTGTATTTGCGCTTTGGTTTTCCATCATGATCAAGAACACCGTGACAAAATTCTTCCGTTCCAAAACGAGCGGCACGCCAGCGGAAGTACACAATCGCTTCAGCACCGCGAGCAATCGCCTGATACGTCCAAAGCTTAATATGACCCGGACGTGGCAAGTAACCAATACGGCTCCAACCTTGCGCTCCTGAAAGCTCTTCCATCACCCAGAAACCCTTCCCGTCCTTAGAAGAACGACACAAATCATGCTGATGCGCAATTGCAGCTGGCACAATGGGCTCAGGTAAGCCGCCCCACACCGGGTAGTTATCGAATGAAATAAAATCAAGTTCCTTCGACATATCCCACTGATTGATTGCCTGATCGGTGTACACAAAGTTATGCGTAATCCATTGATCAGAGCGAATATTCTTTCGAAGAAGATCGGTTTGAAGCTTATTGTAAGAAGTATACGCATCCGCACAGAATCGATCAAAATCGAGAAGCAAGCTTGGATTATGTTCCTGGAACACTTTACGTGGCACAGGAATTTGAGACCAATTTGTATACGTTTGACTCCAGAAGACGGTACCCCAAGCTTCATTTAACGCATCTAGCGTTTTATATTTTTCCTGGAGCCATACGTGAAACGCCTGCTGATCGACATCGCCATAGCTACGATCCGATTTTTCATGACCATATTCATTGTCTACTTGCCAACCGATAATTCCTTCATGCTGACCGTAGCGCTTCGCCATTTCTTCTACAATCTTCGCTGAAAACTGACGGTACACTTCGCTGTTTACTGTATAGTGACGTCTTGCTCCAAAGGAGATAACCGTTCCATTCGGATCGACAGGTAAAATTTCAGGGTATTTTTTACACATCCAAGCAGGTGGTGTTGCTGTTGGTGTTCCAAGCACCACTTTGATTCCGTTCTTCGTCATCAACTCAATCGCTTCATCATAAAGCGCGAAATCATACGTCCCTTCCTCAGGCTCCATCAGCTGCCATCCAAATTCAGCGATGCGCACAACATTCACACCAAGTTCTTTCATTAATCGCACGTCTTCACTCCAGCGCTCTTTCGGCCACTGTTCCGGGTAATAGTCGACACCTACATACATTATGTTAGCTCCTTTAGCCTTTTTGTATTTGCTAATTTGAAAAGAAGCTCGCCAGAATCGGCAAGCTCTTATTGATTTAAATGAGTGTTCAGAGCGTTTGTAAATCGGTCAAACGCTTTCTGTCCTGATGCGGTTCGTTTAAAGACACCAGCATGGCTTAAAATGTCAGAGAAGATTAATCCGACTTCATCCCGCAACCTATCCTGTACATTTGCTGAGTTCAGATCTGAATATTTTTCAAGAAGTGATTCTGCCCAAACAACATGCTTGCTAATTCGCTCATCACGTTCGATTTGTTCTAATGGTTTTTCACCGATTAGTGATTCACCAAGCAAGTGAAGCTCTTCTTGTAACCGACCTGGCAGCACTGCCAGTCCCATTACTTCAATTAAGCCGATGTTTTCTTTCTTAATATGATGCACTTCCGCATGAGGGTGAAATAATCCCATTGGGTGCTCTTCTGTCGTACGATTGTTTCGTAGCACGAGATCAAGTTCATAGAAGTCGCCATTCCGACGAGCGATCGGTGTGATCGTGTTATGCGGCTCATCGCCCGTAAACGCTAGAACCTCAGCACGCTCATCGCTATATCCCTTCCAAAACTGAAGTATGGCATCGGCAAGTTTACCAAGCTCTTCGCGATCGATGCTTTGAAGACGTAAGACCGACATCGGCCATTTTACAACGCCGGCAGTGACATTCGGATAAGCTGACAAGACAACTGAACGTTCCACTTCCGCTTTGGCCATCGGGAAGTCATGCTTTCCTCCTTGAAAATGATCATGACTCAAAATCGAACCGCCAACGATTGGCAAGTCTGCATTTGAGCCGATAAAGTAATGAGGAAACTTCCCAACAAATTCAAGCAGGCGATCAAACGTGCCGCGCGAAATTTTCATTGGCTCATGCTCACCATATAAAATAATCGCATGTTCGTTGTAATAAACGTAGGGAGAATACTGCAAATACCACTGTTTCTCTTCTAATGTGACAGGAATCATCCGAAGGTTTTGTCGCGCTGGATGATTGATTCGTCCTGCGTACCCAACGTTTTCTTTACAAAGCAAGCATTCAGGATAGCCGCTTGACTTCATCGTTTTCGCAGCGGCTATGGCTTTCGGATCCTTCTCTGGTTTGGAAAGATTAATCGTGATTTCCAACTCACCGTATTCCGTTTTCGTTAGCCAATCCTCATTTTTCGCAATGCGATCCGTACGAATGTAGTGTACGTCTTTTGAATACTGATAAAAGTTAGCCGTTGCCGTTTCAGGGCCACCCTGTTCATAAGTCGTTTCAAACTTCTCAATCACACCTGATGGCCTTTCCGTTAAACATCCCATGATTTTCGTATCCAACAAATCACGATAAGTGACCGTATTTTCAACAAGTCTCCCATTTTCATAGGCCCAACCTAAAATTTGATTCAGAATCGTAACAGGGCTGTCAGGGATATTCGAAGGAACATCACTTGAATCGATCTCTTCAAGCTGAAGCACGTCAAGCATTTGATTTCGCGCGTACCATAAATCCCACTCATGAATAAGCTGCTTATTCAATCCATATTGGAGGAGACGGTTAATCTCTTGGTCTATGCTTCTCATGGTTTCTCTCCACTCCTCTCCAGATTTATAGCGCTTCTGAAAGTTGGTTGATTTCTCTTGCTCCTGCACCTATTTCTACAACGTAAAATTCAGGTGTTAAACCCGTTTTCTCTTTATAAGTTTTCGCCACATTTGTTTGGAACGAATTCAAAAATTGATTTTCTACTATGCTAATTGTACAGCCGCCAAATCCTGCTCCTGTCATACGCGAGCCGATGACACCTTCTTCTGCCCAGGCAGCTTCAACTAAAGCATCAAGCTCAAGACCCGTTACTTCATAATCATCTCGTAAGGAAACGTGCGACTCATTCATTAAATGACCAAATCCGTCAATCTCGCCCGCTTTTAATCGTTTCGCCGCTTCAATCGTGCGAACGTTTTCATAAACCGCATGCTTTGCCCGTTTCTGATCAATCGGATTTGTGATGTGCTGCTTATTTGCTTCAAACATTTCTACCGTCAGATCACCTAGTGACTCAATCTGTAGGTGCTCTTGAAGCTGGCTCAGGGCACGTTCACATTCAGAACGTCGCTCATTGTATTTTGAATCTGCTAACCCTCTTCGTTTGTTCGTATTTGCAATGACTAGTGAAGCGTGTTCAAGAACTACCGGACTATAGCTATATTCTAGTGTGTTGCAATCAAGAAGAACTGCCGCTTCTTCTTTCCCCATTCCAATTGCAAATTGGTCCATAATTCCACAGTTTACACCAACAAACTCATTTTCCGCACGCTGGCTCATTTTTACCATATCAATCATCTCAAGAGAAAGGTCATTTAATTCATTCAATAGGACGGCCGTCGCTAACTCGATGGATGCCGAAGAAGATAATCCGGCTCCATTTGGAATATTGCCGTAGTAAAGCACGTCAAAGCCGCTTATAGCATAACCTGCTTGCTTTACAATCGATACGACGCCTTTTGGATAGTTTGCCCAGTCATGCTCAGCATCGTAAACGAGCTGATCCGCTTGAACCGTCATAATTCCTTTCTCTTTAAAGTTCATGGAATAAAAACGAATGAGTGAATCCTCACGTTTTCTAGCGACCGCATAGGTCCCAATGCTAAGTGAGCATGGAAATACGTGGCCTCCATTATAATCTGTATGTTCGCCAATTAAATTGACACGCCCTGGCGAGAAGAAACTTCTTATCTCGCCACTGTCTCCGAACACCTTTCGAAAATGTGCGTATAGGGATTTCATTTTTTTCACCCGGCCTCGTTTATTTGCTGCTTTTCCGCAGCTTTAATTTCGTCGACATTGTTACTTTTTTAGCTACTTTTCTTCTCAGGAGACGCTCCATTAAGAGTCCAACTGCGGTTTCACCCATTAATTCGGTGTACACTTTAACCGTACTTAAAGCGGGATAAACGTATTTTGAAACGCTAATGTCGTTTACGCCAATTAAACTAACGCGCTCTGGGACAGCTACCCCATTTTCATGCAGGGCTCGAAGGCAACCAATCGCCATCGTGTCATTCCCAACAAAGAAGGCGGTTGGGAGCTCGTCACCAAGCTCGTCAATGGCACGCTTCATAAGGGAATAGCCGTCATCAACCGTAAATGATCCCGTATAGACGTAAGCTTCATGATTTTTGTCGCACTCTGTCATATAGCGTTTGAACGTAAGCTCACGTTCATCCACAATTTCAGCGCTAGCGTCACGAAACGTTTCTCTTCCGCCAATATAGCCAATTCGCTCATGACCTCTACTTGTAAAATAATCGAGTACTTTTTTTGTCGCCTTCTCAAAATCAACGACCACCGCATCGTAGCGTTCGTTATCTGGATCATAGTCTACAAAAACGATATTTGGCGTTACTTTATTTAATGAAGCAATTTCATCACTACTAAACTTACCAACCGCGATCATACCCTGTATGTTTTCTTTTTCTAATTCATCATAGTTATCTTTAAAAATTTTCACGAGTTCAAGTCGCTCTTCCTGACAGCGCTGCTCAACTCCGAGTCGAATCGACATATAATACAGGTCGTTCAATTCTTCCTTTTCTGTATACCAGTGAATGATTGCGATTTTCGGTGTAAGCGACTTCTTTCCGCGCTTCTTACTGTATGAAAGTTCTTCTGCCACTTCAAAAATTCGTTTTTTCGTATCATCTGATACTGATAACGTTTCATCGTAATTGAGGACGCGTGAAACGGTTGAAGTGGAACATTTCACTTTTTGTGCGATGTCCTTAATCGTTGCCATGGCCATCATCCTTTTTTTATTCTGCTTTTAAGTAAAACACTTTCGATTGAAAGTCACCACCACGCTCCGCTTGCTCGCCGTTCGCCCCGTTAAATTCAATTGGAAGCGGCAGACCGTGCAACATCAGTTCATCTCCGAAATAAACCTCTCCATCAACATCGTAAACCCGATCTGTTGCTAACCCTCTCACCTTCAAAAATTGATTCGTACGTGGGTTTGGCGTGCTGGATGCTTTATACCAGCCGACAAGTGCTTCTTTTTGATCGGCTGACACGATCATCCAAGCCGTTTCATTGCTTTCAAACGGACTCTGCAGTCGGATAAATTCCCCATCACGAACAAGATGACGAAACGACTGATATCGTTTAATTTGCTCTTTCACAATTTCTTTTTCGTCAGCTGAAAGGCTAGAAGGATCTAGCTCATACCCAAACGTCCCAAAGTATGCCACATCTGCTCTCATGGAAAGAGGTGTTTCTCGAAGCGTTTGATGATTCGGAACGGCTGAGACATGAGAACCCATACTATAAATCGGATATGCCATAGAGGTACCGTACTGGATTTTCAACCGCTCAACTGCATCTGTATCATCACTTGCCCACGCTTGTGGTGCATAGTAGAGAAGAGCCGGATCAAAACGACCACCGCCGCCAGCGCACGATTCAAACAATACATTTGGAAACTCTGATGTTAAGCGCTCATAAAGATCATAGACCCCTAGAATGTAGCGATGGAAAAATTCACCCTGGTGCTCTAAACCTGCAGAGTAGGCCTCCGTAATGTTTCGATTCATATCCCACTTGATATAATCCAGGTTTGTCGCCTCAATGATCGCCTTCATTCGATCAAAAATATAGTCAACCACTTCCGCTCGAGTATAATCAAGCACTCGCTGATTGCGTCCTAACGTAACGTGTTCACCAGGAATACCTACTGCCCATTCCGGGTGCTCTCTGAATAAATTGCTATCAGGACTAATCATTTCTGGCTCAAACCACAATCCAAATTGAAGTCCGGTGCTCTTCACTTTTTCAGCAAGCGACGCGATGCCATCCGGAAGCTTTTCTAAATCCACTGTCCAGTCCCCGAGCGAAGACCGGTCATTATTCCGTTTACCAAACCACCCATCATCTAGAACGAATAGTTCCACCCCAAGTTCTTTCGCATCCTTTGCAAAGTGAACCAACTTCTCTTCATTAAAATCAAAATAAGTCGCTTCCCAGTTATTAATCAGGACAGGACGATCTTTGGTTTTCCACTGCTCGCGAATCAGCTGATGGCGATACAGGCAATGGAACGTCTGGCTCATCCCATTCATCCCTTGATCTGAATAAACCATGATCGCTTCTGGGGTTTGGAATGTTTCGCCCGGACTAAGTTTCCACTGAAAACCCAATGGATGAATCCCGAGTTGTACGCGCGTGACACCGTAGTGATCGACTTCTGCTTGCGCAAGAAAATTCCCACTGTATACGAACTGAAAACCAAGCACTTCTCCCGTATGCTCAGTCGCATCTTGCGCTTTTAAAGCAAGAAACGGGTTATGGTGATGAGAACTTGCTCCTCGTATGCTCGAAATCGACTGAATTCCCTGCTCTAACTTTCTCGTCTTCACATGACGTTCACGTGCCCATGTACCTGAGAGGTGCACCATTTCCATATCAGCTTGAGGCAAATCAACCGACAGCGACATCATTCGATCAATGGAAATTTCAACATCCGTTTTATTTATCAGACGAGCGTTGCGAGCGATTGCCGCTTCATTTTCAAAAATCGTATAGCTAAGCTCGAGCTCTACTTCCTGATAAGAATCTTCTAACACAATGAGGAGCGTCTCTGCTTCGCCTGTATTCGCATACGTTGCTGGCAAACCTTTTAAACGAGGCTTTCCCTTCACCACTTCATGTGATTTGTATACAAAGTTCGCAATCGGCTTCTGGCCCGATACCATTAAGGCAGGTTCTCTAAAATCGCCTTTTCCATAGCCAGGATACTCCTGTTGAAGCGTTTCAAGCGAAAAAGCTGCATCGTCCTCATACGTATGACAGCTAGCCGGTGTTGGGTTGTTTGTTCTCTGAAAATGACGATAATCGCGCGCACGAAGCGCTTTTCCGAAATACAAATGACCTAAATGCCCATTTTTTAATACATGAAAGATGTAGCTGATTTTTCCATTTGTTAGATGAAACTGCTGTTGATTAACGAGAATGCTCATGGCCATCGATCCTTTATCCGAGTTTAGGTTCGTTCATTAATGTAACGCTACTTGCCGTGTGTCCCTCTAATTCGAGAACAACGATTTCATTTTTACCTTCATGTAAGAGTGGTCCTGGTAAGTAGAGACGCTGCTGTGGTCCCATCGTCTGCCAGTAGCGACCAAGGTTAAATCCGTTAATATACACATTCCCTTTTGTAAATCCTTCCAAATCCACAAAGGTATCATAGCATTGATCGATCGTGAATGTGCCTTTGAAATACTTAGGATAACGCTCCCCTGCTGTATACGTCTTTGGAAGGCGATCTCCTTCAATCTTAGTCATCTCCCAGTCAAACCAATATTGATTGTTTAACCAGAGGTTCTGCACAATTCCTTTTTGATCAGAAAGATGCTTGCCATAATTCACTCGGCCCAGGTTTTCAACAAAAATTTCAAATGTATTTGCCTCGTCTCGGAAAGGAATCATGACCGATTTTGTCTCATCGTTTACAGAAACTGTTGCTTCATGCTTACCGTTTACATAAATAAAAGCTCTGTCACGAATGGCCGTTGTATCAAGCTCTAACGTCCCCGTCTCATGAATCGTCGTACGGTAAAGCGTATACCCGAAGTTCTGGTCAAGCTTTTCCATGCTAAGTGGTGTCACATACTCGACTTTTGTTCCTACATCCTGAAGGACGTCGAATAGGCTGACACTCTCTGTTAGCTGAACTTTGCCATAGCTCTTTATCTCTACTTTAGAAGCTTTTTCAGTTGAAACCTCCGTTACGCTTTTCAACACATCCGCCATGGCGAAATATTTGTCTGTGACATCTCCCCACTCTGTTAAAAGGGAATCATAGTCATAGCTCGTAATCGTTGGGGCATATTGCTCATAATGATTCGCCCCGTTATAGAAACCAAAGTTCGTTCCACCATGGAACATATAGAAATTAACCGATGCCCCCATGTCCATTAACTTCTGGAAAACCTCTGCTGCTTCCTTCGCATCACGCGTATGATGTTCACCGCTCCAATGATCAAACCAGCCAATCCAGAATTCTGCCACCATTTTCGGTGAATCAGGTTTCATCGCTTCAAGAGCCGCAAACGCTTCTTCTGGTCTTGAGCCAAAATTCAGGGTCGTTACCACATTTTCCATTGAACCTTGCTTAATGAAATCCGGGCCGTCTGAAGTGAAGTAAAACGTATCAATGCCGTGCTTCTCATATTGTTCTTTATGGAAAGAAAGGTAGTTCTGATCATTCCCATAAGCGCCATACTCATTTTCAATTTGAAACGCGATGACCGGTCCACCATTTTTTTGTAAAAATGGCTTCAGTCGCGGAAGAAGTTCATTGAAATAATCTTCTACGTGGTTTAGAAAAGCAGGATGACTACAGCGAAGTGCCATATCATCCTGTTTTAGTAACCATGAAGGGAGACCCCCCATTTCCCACTCTGCGCAAATATAAGGAGACGGCCTTAGAATGACGTAAAGTCCGATTTCTTGTGCTTCAGCTATGAACCGCTCCACGTCAGCCATTCCTTCAAAATGAAACTGACCTTTCTTCGGTTCATGAAAGTTCCATGGAATATACGTTTCTACTGTATTCAACCCGAGGGCCTTCAGCTTTTGAAGGCGATCTCTCCAATACTCAGGGACAACCCTGAAATAATGGAGACCTCCTGACAGGATTTGAAACGGTTCGTCGTTTAGGTAAAATTGGTTCTTTCTCGCTTCTAGCATAACAGCCTCCTCCTATTTCAAGGCGCTTCCGAGCATACCTGAAATAAATTGTTTTTGCAGAGTTAAGAAGAATGCAATGATCGGAACAGTCGCTAACGTAACGCCCATCATCACTTGACCGTAGTCGATATAAGAGAGTCCCATTAAGCTAGATAGGGCAACAGGGAATGTGTACATGTCGTTCGTGTTCAACACAACGAGCGGCCACATGAAGTTGTTCCACTGCGTCATAAATAGGAAGATCGATGCAGCTGCTAGAGCTGGTCGCATCGACGGAATCACGATTGAGATAAAGATACGTGTTTCACTCGCACCGTCAAGACGCGCTGACTCCATCAATTCTGTTGGGAACGCCAGGAAGTTCTGTCTTAACAAGAAAATCGCAAACGGGAAACAAAGTTGCGGTGCAATAACCGCGAAGTACGTGTTTAATAGATTAAAGTCAGACATCATTTGGAACAACGGAATCAAAGTTGCCTGGTAAGGAATCATCATGGACAACAAGAAAGCGGTAAAGATGAATTTCTTCCCTTTAAAATTGTATTTTGCTAAAACGTATGCTGCGCTCGCACAAACGGCAAGAGCAATCACTACATAAAGTCCTGAGACGAAGAGTGAGTTAAACAGAACTCTGAAAATACCAATTGACTCATTTAGATTGGTTAAGTTCGTCATAAACTGATCGCCAGGTAAAAGCGTTGGCGGGTTCGTGAACATTTTACTAGAATCGTTCGTTGCCCCGATAAACATCCAATAGAACGGGAAGATCGAAACAACAAGGAAAATACCGAGAAGCGTATACATCCAAACAGCTTTTAGCTTATTCTTCTTTTTCTTCGGTTTCTTTTGTTGCCTTTCAGCAAGGGTGAGTTTATTTGTCGACTGTTCAATTACCTCTAGGTTCTTAGCCATTATTCATCACCTGCTATCTTGAATTGGATAATGGAGAGAATACCTACCATGACAACTACCGCGTAGGCAATGGCGGAAGCATAGCCAAAGTCAAAGTATTCGAATCCACTTTGATAAATATAAAGTCCAAGGGTCATCGTTGAATCAGCTGGTCCACCACCAGTTAAGTTGAACGGTTCATCGAAAAGTTGAAGCGTTCCGATTGTGGATAGAATACCTGCAAAAAGAATAACGGGTTTTAGTTGTGGAACGGTAATGTAGAAAAATTGCTTAAACTTATTCGCGCCATCTAGAGAAGCGGCTTCGTATAAATCTTCTGGAATGTTTTGAAGCGCAGCAAGGAAAATAACCATGTTATATCCCGTCCATCTCCACGTCATGGCAATAATGATTGAAGCTTTCGCCCAAAATGGATCAGATAGCCATGGAATCGCAGTGATTCCAATGTAGCTTAATGCCGTGTTAATAATTCCCTCTTCTTGCAGCATGATTGAAAATAAGATTGAGTATGCGACAAGTGACGTGACAGCCGGTAGGAAGAAAGAAACGCGGAAAAATCCTTTTAGCTTTAACAGCTGGTTGTTCAACACATTGGCTAGTACCATTGCAAGAATGATCATAACTGGGACTTGAACAACAAAGATAATGAATGTGTTTTGCATTGCCGTCCAGAAAATATCATCGTTCCAGAGGCGCGTATAGTTCTTCAATCCTGCAAAAACGTATTCTCCACCCACTCGTTCCTGAAAACTGAGAACGAACGACGCGATAATCGGATAGACGGTAAATGCTAGGAAAAGCAGAATGGCCGGAGCTGCGAATAAATACGGAAAACGTTTCGCTCGATTCATGAATATCCCACCTTAGCATGACAGGGGTTGATATGAATCAACCCCTGATGATTTCTGTAGCTTATTGAATACGGTTTTTCAGACGATCTTCTGAAGCTTTTAACGCTTCTTCAATGGCTTTGCCATTTGCGATTTCAGACTGTGCTTTTACAGCTTCATCTTTCGCTACTGCGTAGTCTCCTGTGTAGTTAACAGAAGGAATGCTATCCATTTCATCAGCAAGTAGACTCCAGATCGGCTGATTGCTAAAGAATTCAACTTCTTTTGTGAAAGCTTCGTTATCGTAAATCGTGTTCAATGATGGGAACAAGCCGCCTTCCATTGCTGATAATTGAACATCTTTATTTGTTGAGAAGAATTCCATAAAGTCATATGCTAGATCAGCATTGTTACTCGCACTAGGAATCATGTAGTTACTTCCACCTAGGTTCGATGCGCGATTTCCACCCTCTTCAAATGCCGGAAGCTCAATTAATCCCCATTTACCTGAAGTATCTTTGCCTTGTTGTGTAATGGAACCGTATAACCATGCACCAGATGGAGCTGTTGCCACATCACCGCTAGTCATTGCACTGATCCACGCGTCCCAACCGACAGTTTCTTTGACAAGACCTTCTTCGTTAAGCGTCTGTTGGACTTCCATTGCCTTCTTTGATTCTTCAGAAGTAAGCGCTACGTTCTTCTCATCATCAAAGTAGAATGTTCCCTGCTGATTCAACATCATGCGGTAAAGACCATCATCGCCATTAAGATCCAAACCGATCATCGCTTTATCTGTTTTTTCCTTAATGGTTTTACCAGCTTGGATGTAGTCATCCCATGTTTTGATATCTTCAGCATTTACGCCAGCTTCTTCAAAAATATCGGTACGATAGAAAACGCCAGTTGGTCCACCATCAAACGGAAAGCCGTACATGGCGCCATCTTTTGAAACAAGCTCTGTCTTATAAGATGGGAAGCTATCTTTCATTTCATCAAAGCCTTTATCGGAAACGTTTACAAAAGCGTCCGGAAAAGCACTCATATACCCTTGAACGCGATCATCTTCTACAAGAACGATATCGGGTAAACCTTTACCTCCTGCTTGAAGACCCGTTGTTAGTTTCGAGTAAACATCATCCGTACCCATTTCAACAACTTCAAGTTCAAAGTCTGGGTTTTCTTCTTTAAATTTCTCGGCCGCTTTTTCAAGCACCGGTACGTTAATATTCCAAGCCCAAGCTGTTACTTTGTTGCTATCACCTGATCCTTCACTATCACTTCCGCCATTCCCACACGCCGCAAGAAACAGACTTAACACAAGGATCATACTTATACTAACTAGACCCGTTACCTTCTTCATCGACTACCCCTCCAATTAATTACTGAAAACTTTCAAAATTCATAATGAAAGCGTCTACACTTATTAGAATAGTCGAATAGGTAAACAGAGTCAAGTAAATGTTTACTAAAATTTTACTAGTTTATTTACTTGCCAATTAATGGTGGTCGTAACGAAGAAGAAAGTGTCCATCGGTGACGGACACTTTCTCGTTTTTGTCTTTATGAGGGGTCAGGTTCGAACCTGACCCCAACCATTATTGAATGCGATTCTTCAATCGATCAGCCGCTGCTTTATACGCCTCTTCAATCGATTTCTTATCATTCATCACTTCAGATTGCGCTTTAATGGACTCATCGCTTGCAAGCGCATAGTTCCCTGTATAGTTCACAGATGGAATATCATTCATTTCACTCGCAAATAGCTCCCAGATCGGCTGGTTGTTAAAGAATTCCACATCTTTCGTGAAAGCTTCACTTTCATAAATCGTGTTCAACGTTGGGAACAAGCCATTGTCCATAGCGGTTAACTGAACGTCTTCACTTGTTGTAAAGAATTCCATGAAATCATAAGCCATATCCTGGTTTTTACTCGCACTTGTAATCACGTAGTTACTACCACCAAGGTTGGCTGCACGGTTACCGTCTTCTTCAAATGCCGGAAGCTTAAACACACCCCAGTTACCTTCTGTATCTTTCGCCTGTTGTGTAATTGACCCACTTAACCATGCACCAGACGGAGCTGTTGCCACATCGCCTTGCGCCATGGCACTAATCCAGGCATCCCAGCCCACTGTATCTTTCACTAGGCCTGCTTCTTTCATCATTTTCACTTTCTCTGCTGCCATTTTTGATTCTTCAGAAGTGAAGTTCACGTTCTTTTCATCATCAAAATAGAATGTCCCTTGCTGCGTCATCATCATCCGATAAAGACCGTCATCACCGTTCAAATCAAGTCCAAGCATTGCTTTTCCTGTCGCTTCTTTGATTTTTTTACCCGCGTCAATAAAGTCATCCCATGTCTTGATGTCGTCGGGATTCACACCAGCTTCTTCAAAATAATCAGTGCGGTAAAAAACGCCTGTCGGTCCACCATCAAATGGGAAGCCATACATCGCTCCGTCTTTTGACAGAAGATCGGTTTTATAAGTAGGAAAGCTCTCTTTGCTATCATCAAATCCCTTATCCGACACGTTTACAAATGCATCAGGGAATGTTTCCATATACCCCTGGATTCGATCATCCTCAACAAGAACGATATCCGGCAATCCTTTTCCTCCAGCTTGGAGACCAGTCGTTAATTTTGAATAAACGTCTTCACGACCAAGTTCCACAACTTCTAGTTCAAAATCCGGGTTTTCTTCTTTAAACTTCTCGGCTGCTTCTTTAAGAACTGGAACGTTAATGTTCCACGCCCATGCTGTAACCTTCTTTCCGCCGCTCTCTCCATCGCCTGACCCTTCACTCGAGCTACTATTACTAGAACAAGCACCGAGAACTAACATAAGAATCAATAAAATACTTACTCGACCCATTACCTTCCTCACCTTAACCCCTCCTGTTTGTTTACTAAACAATACCGAAAAAGAAAATGAAAGCGTATTCATATTTTTAGATTAAGGTACAAAGGCCTAATAGTCAAGTAAATATTTACTGATAATTTTACTTTAAGATTCCCTCTAATTTCCTTCTATTGATCTTCTCCCCCTTCTACGTAGGCTCACCTATTTTTGCATAAAAAAATTAGAAAAGAGTTCAATCTTTTATTTTAACTGCAATTCTTTTCAAATCATTTTAATTTTTTGTAAATTTTTCAAATCAAACTATTTACCTAAGATATAAATGCTATAGTTATTAAGAGAATTATTATTAAAGTTGGAGGATCTATATGGTATTTAGTAATCTTGTTTTCTTATTCGCATTTCTCCCAATCGTCTTATTTTCTTACTTTTTTGCAAGGAAAAGCTTTCGCAATATCGTACTGCTCATTGCAAGTCTTGTTTTCTATGCATGGGGCGAGCCACAATATGTCTTTCTTATGCTTTTCTCAATCGTAATGAACTATGGTTTTGGTAGAGGAATTGATTACTTTCAAAATCAGTTGCGACTGAAAAAATTTCTACTAACTTTATCGATACTCGGTAACATTGCGATACTCGGTTACTTCAAATACGGGGGGTTCTTTTTATCTAACGTCAACACCTTCTTAGGAACAAGTTTTGAACTCGGAGAACTCCCGCTTCCAATTGGAATCTCATTTTTCACATTCCAGGCGATGAGCTATGTCATTGACATTTACCGAAAAGACGCGCCCGTTCAGAAAAACATTTTTTCGCTTGCATTGTATATTGCTCTTTTCCCTCAACTTGTTGCGGGGCCAATTGTTCGATACAACACCGTTGATCAACAAATTCACTCACGTACCATTACAGCTGATAAGGTACATGAGGGGATTAAGCGCTTTATTATTGGCCTTTCTAAAAAAGTGCTATTGGCAAATAGTTTTGCCATTGTAGCAGACCAAGCATTCAATACTCCAGCTGGAGAAATGAGTGTGATGATGGCCTGGATTGGTGTGATTGCCTACACCCTACAAATCTATTTCGATTTCTCTGGTTACAGTGACATGGCGATTGGTCTCGGGAAAATGTTTGGCTTTGATTTTCTTGAAAACTTTCGATACCCCTACATATCAAAGAGCATTTCAGAATTCTGGAGAAGATGGCATATCTCTCTTGGAACATGGTTTAAAGATTACGTCTACATTCCATTAGGAGGTAATCGTCATGGAAAGCTTATTCAGGTTCGCAACCTTTTAATTGTTTGGACAATTACTGGATTTTGGCATGGAGCAAGTTGGACATTTATGGCATGGGGGTTTTATTACGGGGCGATTATTGTTATTGAAAGCCTCGGTTTTGGCAAGTGGTTAAGTCGGCAATGGTCACCGCTTCAACACATTTATGTTTTATTCCTTGTTATGATCGGTTGGGTCTTTTTCCGTGCCGACAACTTTACCTATTCCTTTGATTACTTACAAACTATGTTTGGCCTGAATCAGGTTGCTTTTGTAGATTCAATGTTCCTGCTGCAGTGGAATGACAATTGGGTATTATTCTTAGCTGGCGTCATTTTTAGTACACCTTTCCTTGCAAATATCGGAAAAATTTTCAATAGAATAGCGATTAAAGTAAGGGGAGTTCAGTTTGTCACTCTTTTCTCTGAACCTGCAATCTATATGACATTAGTCATTTTTGCTATGATTCGCCTTGTTAATTCTAGTTATAACCCATTTATTTATTTTAGATTTTAATGTCTATAAAGGAGCTTTGTAATGATTCAGCGACTTGAAAAAGCGAGGAAATGGATCCTCATCATTTCATTCTTTGCATTTATATTTTCCGTTTTCTTCTATCTCACCGTTTCCGCAGACATCGAAGTATCTGATGTTGAAAAAAGAGAACTTGCTCAAAATCCCGATCTTTCGATTGAAAACGTTTCAAGCGGAGAATACATGGACGAATTCGAATCTTATTTTCTCGATCAATTTCCAGGTCGAAACATCTGGCTAAAATCGTATCTTCAATATCAGCAAATGACGAACAAAACCTATATTTTTGACTATTACGTATCCGACTCGAATTGGATTATTCCTAAACCAAGTTATAGTAAGCCTTCTAGCCATATTGATGATGCTGTTAATAACTTAAATGAATTCGCAGCAACGATGAAGGATGAAGGAAAAGAAGTTTATTTTGCTTCGCTACCTCATAAAGTCAATACGATCGACATTCTCCCTTCTTACATTGAAGAAGGGACTGGTTTAGAAAAGAAAGATTATTTCTTCTCATTATTTGATCAAGAAAACATTCCGATGGTCGATGTTGGGAAAGAATTTAAAGAAGAATATACGGATCAGCAATTGAAAGAGCGGTACTTTAAAACAGACCATCACTGGAACATGTTTGGTGCTTTTGAAGGCTATCAAA
Source organism: Guptibacillus spartinae (assembly GCF_028610625.1). GTDB lineage: Bacteria > Bacillota > Bacilli > Bacillales > Guptibacillaceae > Guptibacillus > Guptibacillus spartinae. The sequence goes on along the minus strand of NZ_JAQQWU010000003.1, from coordinate 200,818 downwards.
AAGTGGCTGCACTTCTCTCTAAGAATTCACAGTACTATTCGAAAATGAACGAGGACGAGAGCGACTATGAATTAACGTGCCAAAACGACAAACAATTTATCGGAAGCTATAACAATCAACTTTATTTAACGGTTGATGCAACAGGAGAAAAAATCTGTCATATGTTGCCGAAAGATAACCTGTTTGATGACTATTCAATTACCTGGAATGGGAAAGAGCGAAATTTTAAACAAGTCTATGGGACAGACATATTCAGAGATAATAATCCAATTGATTTTGGCGGCCTTTATATGAATAACACAGCCGAAATTACAATTGAAAATCCAGCAGTAAAAACAGAAAGTCGCCTGCTGATTTTAAAAGACTCTTACGCAAATCCAATCGCGTTTCACATTGCTCAACATTTTTCCAATACGACTGTTTATGATATCCGCTATAACGATGATCAGATTCTAACAGATTATATGGCAGATAAAAATTTTGATGTTGTGCTTTTCCTTTACAATGATGCCATGCTCCAAGGTGAATCGTTTCGCTTTTCGACGCCAATGAAAGAAGAAACAGAGTAACCCTTAAAGTCAAAAGGCAAAAAGCCATCTCTCCATTATAGTGAGAGATGGCTTTTTAGTTTTCACTACGAGAACAACCGTCTTTCTTAGGGGTCAGGTTCGAACCTGACCCCTACAGTGTTGCTGTCACACCATAAACCGACTCATGAAAATGATGCACCTCTGGCTTAAGACCATTCTCTTCAAAAATCTCCTTCATCTTCTGAGAAGAAATGCGCTCATGGAGGGGAGGGCCCATCTCCATTTCAATGGCTTCCCATTCAAGCACTAGTAACTGCTGTCCCGGTTTAATGATTCGCTTAAATTCACCAAAAGCTTTCTTCAGATCAGGCACTTCATGAATGACAAAAGCCGCAACTGCTTTGTCCGCTACATGATCCGCCAGGTGAATTTGTTCAAGACTACTAACAATGTAATCAATATTCCCTAATTCTATCGCGCGGTTCTTAAGAAGATCCAACATCTGCTTTTCAATATCAACCGCGTAGACGTGCTCAGCCACTTCCGCTAATGGCAACGTAAAGTACCCATTCCCTGCACCAAAATCAGCTACATGATCAGTCATCGTGACATCAAGATGAGCAATAACTTGTTCAGGTGAGATGATTTCCTTTCGCTTCGGGTCTAGCAATCGATCTGCCTTCCCCGGTTTAAAACGTTTACCTGCCATCTTAAAACCTCCATAATCAATTACGTAGTTTATATAAATACCACTATAGGTATTATAACAAGAATGCCTCACCTATACATAAAAGCCCGCTCTATTAAAGAGCGAGCTTTACAATGTTCTTTTTATAGGGACAGTTGTTTGTGAACGGGGTCAGGTTCGAACCTGACCCCCTTGACGACTTCCTTCTTTATACCCGTCTGGGTTCTCCGACTGCCAGCGCCATGTATCGCGACACATTTCTTCAATGCCTTTTTCTGCTTTCCAACCAAGCTCTGTTTCTGCCTTTGTTGGATCAGCATAGCACTCCCCAATATCACCTGGACGCCGCGGTGCAATGGAATACTTCACTTCTTTCCCGGTTGCTTCTTCAAAAGCTTTCACCATTTGAAGGACACTATAGCCATTGCCTGTCCCGAGGTTATACGCTTCAACACCTGTCGTACCAAGAATATGCTCTAGAGCTTTTAAATGACCATTTGCTAGATCCTCGACATGAATGTAATCACGTACACCTGTACCGTCAGCCGTGTTATAGTCATTACCAAACACGCTAAGCTGCTCAAGTTTCCCAACGGCTACCTGACTAATATACGGCATCAAATTATTCGGAATACCATTCGGGTCTTCTCCGATTCGTCCGCTAACATGAGCACCAATTGGATTGAAATAGCGGAGAAGGGCAATACTCCAATTTGAATCAGCCACATAAAGGTCACGAAGAATCTGTTCAATCATAAGCTTTGTTTGGCCATAAGGATTCGTCGCGCTTAGCGGCGCCTCCTCAGTAATCGGCATCACGTCTGGCATACCATATACAGTAGCTGATGAACTAAAGACAATATTCCTTACATTGTACTTCTCCATCACTTCGCAAAGAACGAACGTGCCCGTTAAGTTATTATGGTAATAATGAAGTGGCATAGAAACTGATTCACCAACGGCCTTTAAGCCTGCAAAATGAATGACCGCTTCAATTTCATTTGCTTCAAATACCATTTCTAAAGAAGATCGATCAAGCAGATCCACTTCATAAATCGGAAAATCCCGCTTAGTTAACTCTTTCACACGATCAAGCGATTCCATTTTACTATTCGAAAAGTTATCCACGACAACAATATCAGAACCGTGATTAAGTAATTGGACACACGTATGACTTCCAATATATCCAGCACCGCCTGTTACTAAAATAGCCATTCTATCTCCCCCACTTCTTATAATGTCACCAAAAAATTCCTTCTCATCATATCACATTCATTCCCATGAATTCATCGCAAATAATGAAAGAATCGCTCTCGATGAGAGCGATTCTGCTATAGAAGGAAGCAAATCATCTAAACAACAGTTTGGATTTCTTTCGTTTTCCTTTATCTTCTGAATCAGCAGCTAAAAGGCCTTCCTGCTTCTTCATACCTTCTTCTTTAAAACGACGCTTTTCTTCCTTCGACCACGATTTGTATTCCTTAATAAAAGCTTCATACTTTGGCATGATGTCTTTCATTGCGCCATACTCACGGATCGTGCCATGTTCAAGCCAAATCGCCTTATTACAAAACTTCTTCATCTGTCCATTCGAATGACTAACAAAGAAGATTGTTTTTCCTCGTTCTTTAAACTCTTCCATTTTCACTAAACACTTATCCGCAAAGGTCTTGTCCCCGACCGACAGTGCCTCATCCACAATCAATACATCAGGATCGACACTAATGGAAATTGAAAATCCAAGTCGAGATTTCATACCACTTGAATATTTCTTAACAGGCATATCAATAAATTTGCCGATATCTGCAAATTCAATGATATCAGGCTTCATTTTTTCAATAACATCTTTTTTATACCCCATCATCAGAAGCTTCAACTCGATGTTTTCACGACCCGTCAACTCTTTGTTTAATCCGGCCGAAACCGCAATAAGAGAGACATCGCCCTTCACATCAATTTCTCCACTCGTAGGTGGGGTAATGTTGGCAACAAGATTAGAAAACGTTGATTTACCTGATCCGTTAACACCAATAATACCCACAACGTCGCCTTCCCTAGCTTCAAAGGTTAAGTCACGAATCGCGTAAAAATCTTCGCCATAACCTCCAGGAAGAAGGATGTCCTTCAGCTTATCGGAATTCTGCCTATGCATTTTATATTTTTTCGTAATCCCATTTAATTTAACTGAATAGCTCATAAACGACAGTCCTTATTAAATATAGTCTACGAAATGACTTTTGAACTTCATATGCAGGTAGGAACCAATCATCAATAAGAGAACAACAACAACCCAATAATAGAGAGTGTATTGAAGCGTTTGATGAACCCATCCCATGCCGAGAAGTGCATCTCTGTAGCCTTCCACTATATAGTATAGCGGATTAAGTTTCATTCCAATCTGGATAAATCCAGGTAAATCATCAATTGTCCAAAGGATTGGAGTTAAATAAAGAAACATCCGTATAAACGACTGAAGCATTTTGTGCACATCTCTTACAATCGTTGATAACGTCGACGTGATAAGAGAAATCGCAAAGATTAATATGATTAATGCAAACATGTAATAGGGCAGCTGAATCAAGTGCCAGGAGAGTCCCTGACCTGTTATTAACACGGCTGCAAAATAAATTCCGAGAAGAATCAAATGCTGATAAAAAACGGACATGATTACATAACTCGGAATGGTACTCATCGGGAAATTCATTTTTGAGACCATGGATATCCTTGTATAGATCGACTTTGATCCTTGTATAACAGCTGGATTAAAGAAGAACCAGACAACAAGTCCAGCAGACATCCATAGCACAAACGGAACGCCATCCACAGGGTTACCGTTACGGATCCCAAATCCAAACACAAACCAGTAAATACTCATTTGGAATAAAGGATTTAAGATTTCCCATACCATCCCAAGGTAGTTGTTGCTATTTGTACTTTTTACTTGGTAAACCGAGAGCCGGTTAATTAAGTAAAAGTTGCTAACCTGTTCTTTTAAAACTGCCATCATCGAATTCATGCTTATTTTGCCTCACTAACAAAAATTTGGTCAACAACCTTTTTGGTAGCAGATCCTCCTTCGAGGTAACAATACGTGTCGTAAAAATCGTTATACTTTTCCTCGAATGCGCCAAAACCTTCCTTCTCAAACGTTTGAATGGCTTCTAACACTTCTGCGGTTGTTGTCACTACAGGGCCTGGCGCTTCAACTTCTAAATCAAAGTAGAAGCCACGCAATTTGTCTCGGTATGATGCGAGATCATAGGTAAAGAAAATAATCGGTCTTCTCAAATTCGCATAATCGAAAAAGACAGATGAATAGTCCGTGATCAATACATCTGACATCAAGTACAAATCGTTCACATCCACACCTACGGATAAATCATACACAAATCCCTCGTAAGGAGAAAGATCAAATTGCTCAGCAATCAAGTAATGCATTCTTAATACAATAACATAATCATCACCGAGTTCGCGCCGTAACAAATTTAAATCTAGTTTTAGTTCATGCTTGTATTTGCCTGGTTGATAAAATTCATCATCTCGCCATGTTGGAGCATAAAGGACAACTTTTTTATTTGTTGGGATATGATACTCCGTTTTTAATGACGTCATTCGCTCTTGATCATTTTCAAGATGAAGGCGATCATTACGAGGATAGCCGGATTCGATCATCTTTTTCTTAAAGCCAAACGCTCGCTCAAAAATTTCTGTTGAGTAGCGATTTGGCGAAATCAAGTAATCCCATTTCGCCGCTTCCTTATAAAAATGATCTTTATAGGAGAGCGTATTTGTGCCAGGCATATGCACTTCCGCCATATCTCCCGCAAGCTTTTTCAAAGGTGTTCCGTGCCACGTTTGGACATAAACAGTGTGAGACGGTTTTGGAATCCAAAGCGACATCCGACTATTCGTTATCCAATAACGGGCCCGTGCCATTAAATAAAACCATCTTAGCGAAAAACGTCTTACAGTAGGTATACCCCTTTCCCTAAAAAATTCGGCATGCGCTTCTTCTACGCTCCAAATCATTTCAAGATCATACTCGTGCTCCACAAGATATTCGTAGATTGCTCTTGGATTACAGCTATATTGCTTGCCAGAAAAGCTCTCAAAAATCACAAGACGCTTGTTGGCCGGAAACCGCCCCAGCATAACAAAAAGAAGTCGACTGAACGCCTTCATCAATGGATAAATTTTCAACATCTTTAATAGCTTTTTCATGAAATGGACACCTTACTCCCGACAAATAATAAATTCGTTTATAAAGCTTGATTACTTTGAAAAAACAGGATAGTGCCATATCGCCTTTATCAGCGGCAGTACCCTGTTTCTTTAAAGTCTACAGTTCACTTTGTTCGGGTTCAAAAACCCTGTTAATGACTTTCTTCGCTGCTTTCCCATCATCAAGATGGCAATATTTATCATAAAACGCATCAAATTTACTTTCGTATTCGATCGTAATTCTTTCTAAGTTTTGGATTGCATCAAGTACACCATCGGATGTTTTTAATAAGGGACCAGGTGCTTCATGTTCAAAATCCATATAAAAGCCGCGAAGCGAATCGCGATATTTTTCGATGTCATAAGTGAAGAAAAGAATCGGACGACGCAGGTTTGCAAAATCAAAGAAAACGGATGAGTAATCGGTAATTAATACATCTGACAGCAAATAAAGCTCAGCAATATCGCCATAGTCAGAAAGGTTATACACAAAGTCGCTCATACCTGTCGTATCAATGTGTTCAGCTACTAGATAGTGCATGCGTAAAGCAATCACATACTCATTCCCGAGCTTCTCCTGCATTTTTCTTAAATCAAGCTTTAAATCAAACTTATACTGGCCTTTGCCATGAAATTCATCATCACGCCACGTTGGCGCATAAAGAATCACTTTCTTATCTGCCGGTATGCCTAATTTCACTTTGATTTCTTGCTGACGTTTGCTTTTCTCTTCTTCTTCTAAATACAGAATATCGTTTCTTGGATAGCCAACGTCGAGTATTTCTTTACCAAACTTGAACGCTCTTCTAAATATTTCCGTTGAATAATCGTTCGGCGAAACAAGATAATCCCATTTTTGTGCTTCTCTGTAGAAGTTACGCTTATATCTTTCAGTTGTAGTACCTGGCATTCGAACTTCTTTCATGTCAGCGGCAAGCTTTTTCAGTGGCGTACCGTGCCAGGTTTGCAAATAGACCGTTTCTGGACGTTTAATTGCGAAGTTTGGCATTCTGGCATTCGACACCCAGTATTTCGCCGTAGCTAAATGATAGTAATACGCCGGGCTTAAGCGACGAACCTGCTTTGGATCACCTGGGATGTCTTTTTTCTGTTTGTCATATACCCACAAATACTGATATTTTTTATCACTCTTTAACAGCTCTTCATAAATATAACGTGGGCTATCGGAATAACCTTTTCCGCCAAAGCTTTCAAGAAGGACTTTTCTTTCTTTTATCGGCATTTTCACAAGTACGGTTCGATAGAGCTGACTCATGAGTAAATGTTTCTTTCTTAATGCTCTTCTCCACTGTCTTAAGCGAACGCGAAATTTCATTGACTTTAGAACGGCTTCTTTCTTCCCTTTTTGCAAAAGGCGATGCTCTCTACGCTCAACTAAATTTCTTCGCTTTATTCTTCCTGGGGCCACGAGGGCAAGACAGTTTTTTAAAGCGGTAAAATGATCAAACAACACAGATGATTCTTTCGTCGCTTTATTTGTAATGCTTTTTGAGTAATAGTTCAACAAAAGCAAGTCCAAATAACGGCTAATGCTTTTTGTATCTCCGTAAGATAGCTTCATTTTGTGATAAATATAAAAGAGATCAGGAAGCTTTTCCTCGACCGAATGCAACATCAACGTAGGATGATCAATCGGATCGTAACATTCCCCTTTTAAGTAAGTGGGAATCCCTGAAATCATCGGGATCTCTTCCGTATTCACAATAGCCGGAATAGAGAAAGATAAATCCGTGTAAAACGACGCTTCTTCATCAAAACGCAGCTGATGAATATCGATAAAGTCTTTTCGAATCAATAAGTTCGTCGCACTTCTACGTCGCAGCGCTTTAATCTTTCGACCGCCTCTTAATCTCCGTAATTGGTAGGAATCTTCTCCAATTTCTAACGGGATTTCAATTTTACCAGCTTTAAAAATGGAAGCGCCAATCAGGTGATCTTCTCCAATATTGCTAAAGAGAAGTTCAAGCGTATACGGGGCCAGGTAATCGTCACCGTCCATAAAATAGATAAACTCATTTGATGCATGATCAATCCCCATATTGCGTGCTCTTGAGACACCAACATTCGTGTCTAAATGATAGCTAACGAGTCTCGGGTCATGATAACGCTGAATTATTTCTTTACTACGATCTGTCGAGGCATCATTAATCAAGATAATTTCAAAACCTTGATAAGACTGCTCTAGTAAAGAATCCAGGCATTTTTCAATATAATCTTCTTTATTATAAACGGTTAAAACTACGCTAATTTGTCCCATCACAATTCCTAGCACCCCAACTATTTATTCTCACTGCTCAGCCGTTAGATACAAGCAGTTCTTTCTTGATTTTTGTTGTTGAAATTCCTGCTGTACGAGGGAGATAAACCACTTCACAATGGTCTTTTAAGAAGTCAAATTTCCCTTCCCAGTCATCACCCATAACGAAAATGTCAACATTGTTATTTTTCACATCATCCACTTTTTGTTCCCAATGCTCTTCCGGAATGACTTCATCAACATAGCGAATCGCTTCAAGAATCATTTTGCGATTTTCATAGCTATGGTATGCTTTTTTATTTTTAATTTCATTAAATTCATCCGTTGAAATGGCTACAATTAAATAGTCGCCAAGATCCTTTGCTCTCTTCAATAAATTGATATGTCCCCAATGCAATAAATCAAACGTACCGTAAGTCAAAACCTTCTTCATTTCGACCCCTCCAGTTATTAGTGTTTAATAGTTTCTTCACGAGACACGAATTAACATACAATTTACAATCTTTAATAATACTTAACATCACGCGTACTTGATTTGTTTTATAATAGATTTGTAAACAAGTCTACTCTTTATCAAAAGAGCGTGATGTAATGATGACGCGCAAACCTGTCTTTATCACAAGCATGGCAAGGAAAAACGATATATAGTAAAGTAGAAATTCTGCGCCAGTTATCTGTTCAATCATTACGATGATCACAACAGCAACAAAGAACCCAGGTAGGCCAAGCAGAACAGCTACAATATCAAAAAAGAACGAACCATCTCGAATCGAATTAACCGGATCCTGAGTGGTTGATTGCGACATTGTAAGCTTCGTTAGTTGATACGCGATTGGAACGAGCAAAGCCATAATAATGGCAACAACTGTCACATAGATGATTGTCATCTGGAGTATGTTTACATCAAGCATCCCAGCTTGTCTTAAGACAGTTAAAACCATCGATAAAAAGACTGGCAATGCTGCTGCTTGTATAATAATGTCGATGTAATACCCTTTTGATGACGTTTGCTTCGTAATTCTAGCAACTTCACCATCGACACAGTCAAACAAATAGCCAATGTTATAGAACAGTGCTGCAAAAACAATCGATAATGGTGTGGCAATCATAAGAGATAAGCCTGAGATAATCATAAACAATGCACTAAACCAGCTTATTGTATTTGGCTTTACACCCATTTTACAAAAAAGAATCGTAATGTAAATGGAAATTCTTCGCAGTACATACCATGACCACAAGTCTTCTTTATAACTTAACGTTTGAGACTGCTTTCGATAAGAAAGGACCTTCTCATTATCAAGAAATGTGGTCGGTAGTAATTCTTGCCCATTTTTCATGACCGGTCTTCACCTTCCAGTATTGTTTGCTAAAGTATCCGCCTACTAAACCAAGGCCTCTTGAAAAGTGAAGCAGAAAGAACTGCATGACCGTTGGAAAGTATGCACGGAAACCATGTTGTTTGATAACGCCTAGTGAAGAAACACCGATCATCATCAGATAAATGGCAACTAACGATAGTAAGCCTATTAAGAAGGCATCATTAAATAGCGCTCCAATTCCAAGGCCTGTTCCCGTAAGAAATGCCATTAAGGGAGCAAGCTGTCGAAACCTCATGACGCCTTTAGTACTTCTAGAAGCAATAATACCCCACTTGCCATCAGCGTAAGACTTTTTCACAAACGTTTTTACGCTATCCCTTGCAAAGTACGTGGAAGCAATATCACTCGATAAATAAAACTTTCCGCCTTGATTTCTAACCCTCGCGTGAAATTCTATATCTTCGCTTCTTCTTAAGTTTTCGTTGAACAATCCGGCTTTTTGGAATACTTCACGTTTGTATGCACCATAAGGAACAGTGTCTACAAGTCCTTCCCATTTGCTGGAGCTTTTTGTAATGCGGAACATCGAGTTCCCCACTCCCATAGGATGTGAGTAAACGTACGCATTAATTGTTCCCCAAAATCCTTTTCCTTCCGTTCGAATAACACCTCCAACGCAGTCCATATTTGGCTTACGCTGAATTAAGTCATAATACCCTGTTAGGAAACCTTTCGGGATCATCGTATGACCGTCTACCCTCAAAATGTACTTTCCTTTCGCATTCTGAATGGCAAGATTCCATCCTGTAGGCAGGGTTTCTTTGGGATTTTCAAACAATCGGATTCTTCCAGGATTATTTAAACTAACATCTTCTATAATATCTTTCGTTCGATCAGATGACATTCCATCAACGACTAGAATTTCATATGAATGTTGAGGAAACTCCTGTTGCAAGACACCTTCAAGCAACTTTCGTATATACCTCTCTTCATTCTTCACGACGAGAAGCACGGAAAAGAATAGTTCTTTCATTTCTTTTCATCCCTTCACAACTTCGCCTTATCTCTTTTTCTCTCTATGAGACTATTTTTAAATAAAACCTTTTCAATCTAATACTTAAGTATACATGAATTCGACTAAATAATCATTGTAAAAATAAGGTAAAATCAGATTTTTTCTTTCAATTGTGTGAACAACTTCAAGTTTGTGGTTACATCCTCATATTAATTAGTGACAGATATTAGACGCGCAATTGAATGCCTAGTGATCAATTACAGCATATGACATGCTTCGTCATATTAACTAAGATTGTGGCCTTCGAATGGCTTGTAATAAATGGCTATTCTACAAAGAGACTAGTTTTACAACTCACCTAAAAAAGAACACATATTTTTGCTTACAATGGGTATAAGGTATTTGTAGCACCAAATTAAAGGATAGTTAGTTATCGTTCCTTTACCCTACCTTACATAAATAAAACAATGAAAAGGTGTATGAATGGGAAAATGATACCGTAAATGAACGACGTTTATGAGGAATAGCATAACATTGAAAAATTAAGAAGGATACCGACTTTTGCTGTCGAAAATTCCAGTATAGTGGGATTTTTTCCATTAGAATGGGAAGCAATCCCCCCTCAGACCATTGTGCTAAAAGCATTATACTTCTTTGAGAAAAATCAGGAAAAAAGTCGGGAAATATGTTAATATTAGTAAGCACTTATTTGTAGATTAACACCAATTAGTTACTGGGAGGATTCAACATGAGAGTAAGAAAGGCCATTATACCTGCCGCTGGTCTTGGAACAAGGTTCTTACCGGCAACTAAGGCACAGCCGAAAGAAATGCTACCAATCGTGGACAAGCCAACAATTCAATATATTGTAGAAGAAGCTGTTGCAGCTGGAATTGAAGATATTATCATCGTTAGTGGTCGCGGAAAGCGCGCAATTGAAGATCATTTTGATAAATCATATGAGCTTGAAGAAACATTGATTAAAAAGCAAAAAGAAGCGATGTTAAAAGAAGTTCAGCAAATATCTAATTTAGCTAACATTCATTACATCCGTCAAAAAGAACCAAAAGGTCTTGGGCACGCAATTAACTGCGCAAGTCGCTTTATCGGCAATGAGCCTTTCGCAGTTCTACTTGGAGATGACATTGTGAAATCCGAGCAACCATGTATCGGACAGCTTATGGACAGCTACAATCGTTACCGTACGTCGATTGTCGGTGTGCAACAAGTAGCGGACGATGCCGTTTCAAAATACGGAATTATCGCGCCAAAAGGAGAACAAATCGACAATGGGATCATTCCAATTAAATCTCTTGTAGAGAAACCTTCCCTTGAAGAAGCACCATCGAACTATGCCATTTTAGGACGCTATATTTTAACTCCTGAAATTTTCTCCATTCTTGAAAACCTTCCAAAAGGGGCAGGTGGCGAAATTCAGCTTACGGATGCGATTAAAGTATTAAATGAACAGCAAGCGGTTTTTGCTCATGAATTTGAGGGCCATCGTTACGATGTTGGTGATAAATTCGGTTTCATTAAAGCAACCGTCGATTTTGCTCTCACACGTCCAGATCTTCAAAAAGATGTCATGAACTACTTAAAACAAGTGGTTGATCAAGAGTTAACCACAAAAAAGTAGACTGAACGATATGAGCTCTTCTCCATTTAAAAGCCGCGTTTCTTCAGAGAAACGCGGCTTTTATTATTTCATCTTTGCTAGCTGTTTTTCCGAGAAATCACCAGCAACGGGAAGCTTATACCGATTTCCTTGGTACGCTTTTACCATTAATACAATCCAAACAATTAAGCTTAGTGGAGGTAGAATCAGAACAGACACAATAGTACCAATCACAGGTATGACATTTAATACAAGACTGGCAATGAAGAAAGCTCCAAAAACCACTATCGACTGCATCGCATGAAAGCGGACAAACTTGTTTTCTTTTTCAATTAACAAGAAGATAATGCCTGTTACAAACCCCAACACGTAGGTCAACAGTCCTGCGACATTTTCTTCCAATCCACTAGACGTTTTTCGTGGAGTTGGCGTCATTCTCTTAGGGTTATTTCCTGCATCCACTACTATACCTCCTTCACTTATTAAATTCAGAATATTTTATTAATTTATTTTATCAAAAGCAGGAATCGAAGGGTAGTATACGAAAGTATACTACTTAGACAAATTTCGAGTAATCTTTTATAGCGGAGCGTGATACGGATGATCCTTCCAGAAAACCCCAACCATGACAAAAGTCAGGCGAAGGCTTTTCCATTTAATATTACAAGAGAAAAAGAATTAGCTACCTTCTCTCATTTGCTAGATCAAAAAGGAAGCGGTATTCTTTCAGTTTATGGCCAACCTGGAACTGGGAAAAGCGAGCTAATAACTCACTATCAAAAAGAAGCAAAGGACCGAGACGTTGTATTCTATCTTGTTAATGCGCAATATTCAAAAGCTGAACCAGCTGCTTTTCTTCAACTATTGCTCGATCAGATGGGTGCTTCAAATTTATACATCTCCCCATTAGAAGCGATCCATATGCACATTCAACATTTAGAAGAGCAAGGCATTCGGTTTGTGATTGCGATTGATTCCTACGAACGATTTGAAAATCTAGATGAATGGTTTAGGCAGTCCTTCCTTCCATCTTTACCCTCTTCAAGCATCCTCATTTTCTGCGGACGTAAGGCGCTAAATGCTTCTTGGAGAGCATCGATCTGGTACCCGTTTATCACGATGATGGAATTAAAAGGATTCAGTATAGGACAATTCGATTCTGCTTTTCAAACGCTTAAGCCCGAGCTAACAAAGCTAGCATGGGAATTTTCAAGCGGTAATCCTTATGCGCTATCCCTATGCGTGCAGAAGTTAAACGAAACGCAAGAATGGAATAAGCAAGATGAGCATAAAATTTATCGCACTGTTGTAAAGGAATGGCTTAGTGAGCTTAAAGATGATCACCTCCTCCCTTACATAGAAGTAGCCTCGATTGGGCGCTACATTCAACAGGAAAAGCTTGAGGTTATGCTTGATCGAACTATACCGCGAAAAGATTTCGAAGCGCTCGTCTCACTTTCCTTTTTTGAAGAAACCGAATCCGGCTGGCAGTTGAATATGCTTTTCCAACGTGCGATGCGAGATGATTTGAGAAGGAGGAAGCCTTCTTATTATCATCAGCTCTGGAAACGCGCTTTGCTCTACTGTCGTTCCTTTTTTAACTTCGATCGCCTAATCGATTCTAATGAAATTAGCGAGTTTTTCTATTTACTTGGAGAACCGATAATGGGAGCGGCGCTATTTGATCATGAAACATTACCCACATACACAATGACTTCAGCAAATCAGGATGATTGGAATGAGATCCTTCCATATATAGAAGAGAATGCTCTTGTCAGCGAAGATCTCCCGCCTGCCTACGTGGTGGATAATCAAAAGGAAGAAACAGTTAAGCACCTCAATAAACAGGAACCTTCTTTTATCACAAAAGAAACTATTGAGTCTGTGGGAATTGAACATGTAAAGTTGCTTCGACAAAGAAATGGAATTGTGAAAGGAATAGCGTTCTTAATTCCCATTCAGGCAAACACCCTTAGAAAATTGCAGACTAGTCCAGTAACGAGAAGTTACTTCAAGAGGATACCCGCCGCGGAAGAAAGGCGCATTCTTTCTCAAGATACGCCATCGGGGTGGGTCATTCGATACCTTGGCGTGAAAAGCCCCAAACAGATGGAAGATCAAAAAGCACTCCTTTATCATCTTCTTCCTCTCGTGCTAACCGAAGGGATTCTTGTTGCCTCGACGCCCCTACCATTCTATCAAGAGTTGTTAGAACAGTTTCGCTTTCATGAAATACCAGAAGCGATGCATTTTGACTATGGTCCAAATCGTCCTTCTAAAACCTATGAACTGGATTTACGAAATGCTCGTCTTTCCCACTATCTTGAAACATTCGCCAGTGCCCTTGGCGTAAATCTAACTGAGATTCCCCACCATTCCTACCAATTCACCGCGCGTGAACAGGAAGTGGTTTCGCTTGTTATTCAAGGTTACTCAAACGCTAAGCTAGCTCAGTCGCTTTCTTTAAGTGAAGTAACGATAAAAAAACATCTGAGCCGTATTTATGAGAAAATTGGAGTGAAAAACCGTACTCAGCTTACCCGTGTTATGCTTGAGAGAAAATGAACGGGGCACGTGCCTGACCCCCGCCACTTTAAAGAGGTGAAGCTATGAAGCAAACGAAAGTCTATCTGGTTCGGCATGCACACTCAACATATTCTCCAGATGAATATGGGAGGGAGCTATCCGAAGCTGGCAGAAAAGACGTAAAGTTGTTAACCCAACAAATGTTGGAGAGGCATATTGACGTCATCTTATCTAGCCCTTACAAGCGAGCGATTCAGACAGTAGAAGGCATCGCTAAGCATTACAATAAGGAAATCCAGATCATTGAAGCATTTAAAGAAAGAACGCTTGCCGAAAAACCAGTTGAACATTTCCAAGAAGCCATTGAAGCTGTTTGGCGTAATGAAACGTATGCTCATCCAGGCGGAGAATCCAATGAAGAAGCGCGTAACCGCGGCATCCGTGCACTGAAGGAAATACTCAACAGCTATTATGGACAAAGCATAGCCATTGGAACGCACGGAAATTTAATGGTATTAATCATGAGGCATTTTGATCGTCAGTACGATGTCAATTTCTGGCGTAGTCTGGATATGCCTGACGTTTATTGTCTGACATTTGACGGAGAAACCTTGCTAAATGTCGAGAGAATATGGAATAGAACAAATTAAAACGACGGCTTGCCGTCGTTTTCTTGTGAGGTTTAGAGCTATTCCAATAATCCTTCTTGCTTAAGCTTCTCTTCCACGCTTCCTGTTATGTTGCGATTGTCCGCATTTTCCGGACCCTTTCCGTGGAAGTCCTCGCTACAGTGTGATTGCGTTAAGTAAAAAGCATTATAAAGTAAGCGACGCTCCGCTACTGTAATGCCGCTATTTGGGAAAAGATACGTACACTTTGTCTCGATGGGGGTGCGCTTATCTTTTTGATCAACGTAATAAAATTCATCCGTAACCGCTCCATATTCCATATCTTCCGTTGATGTTAAGTACGTCCCATCTTGATTGTAAGGAATCACTGTAAATCCTTTTTCCTTTTTCAACTTTGGAGCGCCTTCTACGTTATAGATGACAATCAGTTTTCCTTCAAATCCTTCTGGAACTAAATGAATGGTATCCGTTGTATCGTGTTGAACCGTTGTAGCCTGCGATGAACAAGAAGCAGTCACGATGATTACTAGACTTAAAACCAACAGCCTGAGCCAATGCATTCGCTTCCCCCCTGACCATTTATACCCTTTTTCATTTCGACGGTGACTGTCTCACTTCCTTCCTTCTACAGTTTTGAAAAAAATCATTCCTATTTACTCCACGGTGTGCGCTTTGGCCAATTTTACGAAGCAAAGCGCACCAGAATCAAAAAAATCCCGCTTCCTAATCGAAGCGGGATTTCTCTTTCTTTATACAGCAATATCTTTCTCAATTGCGTTAGAATCATTAAATTTCTTATGATTAAACTTACCAAGAATACGAGATGTGAGTGTACCTGACGTCATCGCACCGTTTACGTTAAGCGCCGTACGCCCCATATCGATAAGCGGCTCAACTGAGATAAGAAGTCCTGCTAAATAAACAGGCAAGTTCATTGAAGAAAGCACAATTAAGGCTGCAAAAGTGGCTCCGCCGCCAACACCAGCGACGCCGAATGAACTAATGCCTACGATCAACACAAGCTGAATTAAAAACCCTGGGCTAAGTGGATCGATGCCAACTGTTGGTGCAATCATCACTGCGAGCATCGCAGGATAGATGCCGGCACAACCGTTTTGACCAATCGTAGCGCCAAACGAAGCTGACATATTCGCTGTTCCTTCATCCACCCCAAGACTATTTTTCTGTGCAGAAATATTTAATGGAATGGTTCCAGCACTTGAGCGTGAAGTAAACGCAAATGTAAGTACAGGTAACACCTTTTTTAAATAAGTGAGTGGATTTAATCCGCCTGTCGCAATGAGAATCAAATGAATGATAAACATTACAAGTAAAGCGAGATATGATGCGAGAACAAATTTCCCGAGTTCCAGAATTCCAGCTACGTTCGTCTGAGCGACCGTTGTTGCCATCAAGCCCATGATGCCAAAAGGTGTTAAGCGAAGTACAAGCGTCACGATACGCATCACAATCGCATAAACGGCATTAACACCTTTTGTGAATACAGCAGCCTGCTCTGGATTTTTCCTTCGTACCCCGAGTGCCGCAATCCCAACGATTGCAGAGAAAATAACGACTGCAATTGTAGAAGTTGGGCGAGCTCCAGTCATATCTTCAAACGGATTCGCTGGGATAAAAGCAAGGATCTTATCCGGCGTACTCATATCTTTTACACTACCAAGGGTTTCTTCAAGATAGCTCCCTCGGTCCTGCTCCGCCTGCCCTGCTTCAATTTGCTCGGCGTTCAAGTCAAAAATAAGCGAGCTTCCGACGCCAACAATTGCCGCAACCATCGCTGTCGAAACAAGAATGCCAATAATCCAACCTGACATCTTTCCAAGCTCTGACGTTTTCTCAAGATTTGTAATGGATTGGATGATCGAAACCATTACAAGTGGAATAACAATCATCATCAGCAATCGAACATATCCACTACCGACAATGCTATACCAATCGGATGTTTGACTCACAATCTCCGAACTAGCCCCAAACGCAATTTGCAAGTAAACCCCCAGTGCTACACCGAAACCTAATCCGGCAAAAACCCGCTTACTAAAAGATACATGCTTCTGTTGCATCTTAATTAATACACCAATAAGAACAAGTAAAATGGCAATATTCACAATAACTAAAAATGTATCCATACTAAATTCCCCCTTATGTTTTTTTCTTTTGGACAAACTATATAATCCTTATAAGTTTAGTCGGCATTAATCTAAAATACTACCATATTGTGGCACTGTCAAGCGGGACAGTGCCTGTCACCCCCCGTTATTTGTCGAATGGGGAGAAGAAGACTGAGGAAATCTCCTTCTTAAGGATGAGAGAAAAACCGAACCGCTGGCCGGTTTAATTCACTCTGTTGCGGCGTAGAATGAGAGTAACAAAAGAAACAGAGGAGGTGCTTCTAATGGAAAACATTTATGTGCTTGAACAAGACATTATCAACCGCCGCTAACATCTAAATACTAAAAGGAGGAATTTCAATGACCATCTTATTGCTTATCAAGAACGTCTTTAAAACAAATCCTCATGACGAGCAGCACCTACGTGAACACCATAATCGCCACCTTGACCTGCTCGCAAGATCTCCTTACCATAGCTAGCCCCCTGGATGTTCACGTAGCCAGGGGACTTTTTCTTGTATTTAGCAATCAGCTCAGGTTAACGTTAGTTGCAACGCTTCTAAACCTCGTATCGCTTCTATAACATCAGTTTTCGAAACGGCTGACTCCGCGGGAAAATGAATTGACTCGCCTTCTTTCGTCGCGAATTCAGCAATCACATCACCGACACCTTCTACACTGGCAGACTGAATACCGAGTGACTCCAATGAGAGCGGCAAACCAATTTGCTCATAGAATGAAAATAACCCTCTTACTTCCTCCCACTCTCCTTCTAAAACAAGCTGTACTAAAATACCGTATGCAACCTTTTCACCATGAAGAAACGAATGTGTCTGTGCAACATGGGTTAACCCATTATGAATCGAGTGCGCTCCAGCAATTCGTCCGTAGCCATCACCGAGTCCACCCACCATTCCACCTGATAAAAGATTCGTTTCAACTACGCGGATGAATGAATCGCTCAAATGACCTTTTTGCTGATCTTGAACCGCTTGATCACCGTCCTTCACAAGTACATCGCGGCAGCTTTTAGCAACCTCATAGGCTAATTGTACAGAGACATGCATTGAAGGTAAGCCTTCAATTAACGCTCTCGCTTCATACCATTTGGCAAGCGTATCACCGATTCCCGCTCGTAAATAAGCGATCGGTGCCCGCAAAAGAATTTCGGGCTCTACAAGAACAAGATATGTACTTCTCGGAAAAATAGTATACGTAATAAATTCGCCTTCATCTGTATACTTCACACTAAGGGGTGTTGTGGCCGCGCACGTAGAAGCAAGCGTTGGCACAAGTGCTACATCTATATTAATTTCGTCACCAACGGCTTTGGCAACGTCGAGCACTTTTCCGCCTCCAACGCCTAAAATCAAATCAGCCTCGTGAATACTTGCTAATTCAGCTTGTCTTGCAATTTCTGTTTCAGAACACTCGCCACTGTAAGTAGAGTATGCCGTATGAAAATCAGAAAGATCCGGAAAGTATTCTTGAGCCGCTTCCCATGACCGTTGTCCTGAAAGAACAAATACTTTCTTAAAACGTCCTAACTTAAGTAGCCTCGGTAATTCGCGAAGCACTCCTTTGCGACATTCATAGTGACCAGGCGTTGCTCTTACTTGTATCGCTTCCATTTTACGTTCCTCCTAAGCTCGCTGGATCCATTCTTTGTTTAGTTCTTTTAATGAAGAAACTCCCGCTAACGAGAGGGAGATAAAGAGGTCTTCTTTAAGCTGCTTTAACATCTGTTGTACCCCTACTTCTCCATCTACCGCAAGTCCATAAAGATAGGGGCGACCAACAAATACAGCGTCAGCCCCAAGTGCAAGTGCCTTAACGATGTCCGAGCCACGTCTAATCCCACTATCAAATAAGATTGTCAGCTCATCACCGACTTCCTTTTTAATAGAAGAAAGAGCATCAAGAGAAGAAAGACACCCATCAAGCTGACGTCCTCCATGATTGGAGACGACAATCCCTTCAATGCCAAAATTAACTGCAGACTGCGCATCCTCTGCACTCAAAATTCCTTTTAAATAAATCGGAAGCTTCGTGATGCTTCTCAAATACGTAATGTCCTCCCAACAGAGAGAGGGTTTATAGAAAACCTTTTTCATTTCATCTAAAATGGAACCATTTTTAGACAAACTTAATCGTTCATTGAACACAGGATCAGCTTTATAGTTTGCAATCCCCTTACCAAGAAGAAAAGGAGAATAACGATTGGAGCGATCCCGCTCTCGATACCCAAGCATCGTCGTATCCACCGTTATCACAATCGCTTCATACCCAGCAGACTCAGCTCGCTCTACCAAACTTTTAGCGATAGCAGAATCATTCGGATAGTAGAGTTGAAACCACTTTGTGCCATGACTTGCAAATGCAATCTCTTCCATGGAATAAGAAGAAACCGTGCTTGAAACAAACGGGAGATCTTCTTTTGCAGCAGCCCGAGCTGTCGCAAGCTCTCCTTCTTCGTGAACAATCCCCTGCATCCCAATTGGCGCAAGAAGTATCGGTGCCGCAATTTCAGTTCCATTCACCTTCACTTGTGTTGAAAGGTGCGATACATCTTTTAAAAACCGAGGGACAAGTTTCCACTGCTCAAACGCTTGGCGGTTCGCCCGAAGCGTTTCCTCAGCTCCAGCACCACTCTGAACATAATCAAAAACTTCCCTAGGTAATCTATGTTTCGCCACTTTCTCCAACTGCTCATACTGAACAGGAAAAGTTGTATCTGCGATCATACTCGTCAAATCTCCTTCCACCTAATCCTTTTTCAATCGAGCCGATAAACTATTCCCAAACGACTGCAGCCCCTGCACCAGGACAATAAGCAAAAAGACGGTCACGTACATGACATCAACTTCATACCTCAAGTGCCCATAGCGGTAAGCAAGATCTCCAAGACCACCTGCACCAACAAGACCAGCCATAGCTGTTGCACCAATTAAGCCGATCGTGGCAATCGTTAACCCAAGCACAATCGAGGAGCGCGATTCTCTGACAAGTACATGCCAGATGATGTGCCTCGTTTTGACGCCCATCGCTTCATACGCTTCCACGACACCGCGATCCACTTCAAGTAAAGCGGACTCCATCAGCCTCGCAATGTACGGAGCAGTAAAAACAACAAGCGGCACAATGACGCCTTTCACGCCAATTGTTGTGCCTGCAATCATTTTCGTAAAAGGTAAAATGAAAAAAAGTAGAATAATGAAGGGAATCGATCGGATCACATTGATAACCGCATTTAGTAAGCGAAAAAGAACCTTGTTCTCAAGTGCTTTTTCAGGTCGTGTTAATACGAGCAGAACGCCTAGCGGAAGCCCGATTAATACTGAGATCAGGAGGGAGATTCCCACCATCTGAAACGTTTCTATAATGGCTTTCCAAATATCTGCTCCCCATAGGTCGAGGAATTCCGAAATTTTAGCTGACATGTGCCTCCACCTCCTGAACATAACCTTCGACGACAACGCCACTTTCTTCTAGAAAGGCGACAGCTCGATTCGTTTCATCCGCATTCCCTTCCAAATGAACAACAAGTCTGCCAAATGGTTGATCTTTTAACTGCGTAATATTTCCGGCTAAAATGGACGGATATACATCAAACTTTTTACTAACATGAGCAAGAGCAGGACTTCCAGAGCGCTCGCCGATAAAAGAAAGATTTACGATCTGACCGCTTTCTTTCAAACGCGTAACGAGCGCCTCTGGCAGCTCATCTTGAAAGAGCGACTGTACAAATCGTTTTGCTGTGGATGTGGCCGGTTGACTAAAGATATCAACCACTCTGCCTTGCTCGATCACCTTCCCATTCTCCATCACGGCTACTTCATGACAGATTTTCTGAACTACATGCATTTCGTGAGTAATGAGTAAAATGGTAATACCAAAATCACGATTAATTTGTTCCAACAGGGCTAAAATGGATTCGGTTGTATCAGGGTCAAGAGCACTTGTTGCTTCGTCACATAAAAGAACTTCCGGCTCGTGAGCAAGCGCACGTGCGATAGCGACGCGCTGTTTTTGACCGCCAGAGAGCTGGGAAGGATAAGCATCGCGCTTATCCGATAGCCCAACAATCTCTAAATATTTAGCCACACGTTTTTCAATTTCTTTTTTCGGAACCCCTGTTAACTTTAGCGGAATTGCAATGTTTTGGTGAACGGTACCTGTTTTCAACAAGTTAAATGATTGAAAGATCATGCCAATTCGCTGTCTCGTTTTTTGAAGCTTACCCGTTGATAAGGAAGTGAGCTCAATATCGTTTATAAACACTTTTCCATCCGTCGGTCGCTCTAAGAGGTTTACCATGCGGACAAGCGTACTTTTACCAGCACCGCTATACCCGATAACCCCATAGATGCTTCCTTTTTCAACTTGTAACGAAACATCGTCGACTGCCTTTGTTACCGTCTCGCCACTTTTATACGTTTTCGTAATATTTTCTAATCGAATCATCTCACTCACTCCTCTTTCGAATTACCAGGATGCTACGACAGATCCGTTAAATTCGTCCTGAATAAACTGCTTCACTTCATCTGACTGATAGTAGTCTACTAGCTTTTGAATCCGCTCATCCTCTTTGTTCTCCGTTTTCGTTGCGATCACGTTCACCCAAGGGGAATCTTCTGGCTCCATTTCAAGAGAATCTTCTTTCGGAACACGGCCACTTTCCATCGCAAAGTTCGTATTAATCGCCGCAATGGCAAGCTCACCTAGCTGTCTCGGAATCTGCGAAGCTTCGAGTGGTACAAACTCAAGGTTATTAGGATTTTTCTCAATGTCTTTAATTGTCGCTTCAACACCTACTCCGTCTTTTAACTCAATAATCCCAGCTTCCTCAAAAAGCATTAGCGCTCTCGGTTCACCAGTTGAGTGGTTTGGCAATCCGACTTTGTCACCTTCCTGCAATTCATCAAGACTCTTATATTTATCGGAATAAATACCCATTGGAAAATTAATCGTTGTCGCTACTTTCGAAAGCTCTAACCCACGTTCTTTCACAAAGTCATCTAAATACGGCTCATGTTGAAACACGTTTGCATCAAGTTCCCCTTCATCAAGCGCCTTGTTCGGCATAACGTAGTCATTAAATGCAATCACTTCAATCTCAAATCCATCTTCCGCTGCTACTTCCTTTACTTTGTTCATCACATCTTCATGTGGCCCAGCCGTTACCCCAACCTTAAGTGGACCATCTTCAGAATCTCCAGAAGCTTCGTTTCCTGAACAAGCTGCCAGGAAAATCAGTAAAAGTGCACCAAGTAAGTAAAATGATTTCTTCATCCGTAAATCTCCTCCTGTAGTATGTAATCATGTAAAGCGTTCTAGCACTAAAACTTAAAAGCATAAAACTCCCTTTAGCGGTTAGCGGTCGATCCCTCCCAATAAAAAAACTCCCTCTGTAAGAACAGAGAGAGTTGAGTGATTTTGAATGACAAATCAGCCGTGCTTGAACTCCCTCTCATCTTTCAAACGATTGCTCGTTTGCTGGAATTAGCACCTTTCTCACGAACTGAGATGGTTGCCGGGCGTCATAGGGCCAGTCCCTCTGCCACTCTTGATAAGAGTTTTCAATATTATTTAACTATTTTCAATAGTATAGTATCTTTCTTTAAGGTCGTCAAGGGCAGATTAAGAAAAACCGCGAGTGCCTGTCACTCCCCGTTATTTGTCGAAAGAAGCCCTTCTCCTATAAATTCATTCGATATGTTTCTCCCAGATTGATAGACTTGCTCTATATTTCTAAGGTTCTCAATGTTTTCGATTGGATTTCCATTTACAAGGAGGAGGTCTGCCTTCTTACCTGGTTCAATGGATCCAGTGACACTATCGACTTGTAAAAGTTGTGCCGCGGTTATAGTTGAAGCTTTTAGTGCATCGATTGGACGCATTCCACTCTCAACCATCAACTTCACTTCGGTTACGTAATCACCATGCAGGTTAAAGGGAGTGCCCGCATCACTTCCAGTAGCGATTTTCACGCCTGCTTGATAAGCTTTTATAAAACTTTCACGATGATCCGTCATCACCGCTTCAGCTTTGCGAACGGCATCCTCAGGAATACCAGCTTCTATACCATTTTCAACAATATGGAACGGTGCTGCGAGCGTCGGAACTAAATGTGTTCCATGGTGAATCATCAACTCAATCGCTTCATCGTCCAAGAAAATTCCATGCTCAACCGAAGTGATTCCAGCTCGAATAGCATTCTTAATTCCTGTAACTCCTTGTGCGTGAGCTGCAGTTGTCTGACCTGCATGGTTTGCTTCTTCACATGCTGCTCTCATCTCAGTCTCACTCAACTGAGGTGATCCTGGTTCAACACCAGTGGTCATCACTCCCCCTGTTGCCATCAACTTGACAACATCCGCCCCCTTTTTTAACAATAGACGAGCTGACTTCCGCACCTCTGTTTCTCCATCTGCTTCCACAGCCATCACATGGCCATGCCCTCCTGTCATCACGATAGGCTCACCGCTCGCAACAATACGAGGTCCGCTGACGACACCTTTTTTCACTGAATTGCGAAACGAAATGTCAACATGATCTTTAGCTCCGAGACTTCGTACGGTTAAAACACCTGCAGAAAGATGCAAATGAGCATTTCGAATCGCACGAAAAGCCATCTCTGCTTCTGTTTCCTTTAGCATAACTTCGAACGGATCAGGTTCTCCATCCATTGTGAGATGAACGTGACAATCGATCAAAGCTGGTAACACGGTTTTACCATCAGCGTAAATAACAGTATCTGCTTCAATATTTCTCGCTTTTTCCCCAACAGCACGGACTTCCTTTTCATTGAAAGCAACTGCTGAATCTTCCAGCCACTCTTCACCAGTAAAAATGCTTCCTTTGATGACCGTGATCATTCGTATCCTCCTCCCACCGATAAAATCATTTCTTTCACACCATCAAAAAGAGTTTGCATGGGCCACCCAGTAAGTTCAGGCTCCTTCAGCACCAGTTCAAAAGAAGGTGGCAAATGAACAAACCCAGCCTTCATTTTAAAATCATTCTTTTTAATGTAATGAAGCATTTGATACATCACGTAATTACAAAGATAGGTGCCTGCAGAATTTGAAATAGAAGCTGGGATTCCTTTTTTATGAAGGGAATCTACCATCTCACGAATTGGCAAAGTACTAAATAAACCATTCTCGCCGTCTATTTCAATTGGTTCATCTACAGGAGTCTTACCAGCATTATCTTTCACACCATCATTGACGTTGATCGCAATACGCTCGGGAGTAATCTTCTTGCGACCTGCTGCTAATCCAAGCAACAATACAACGTCAGGTTCAATATCCTCTACATGCGCAAAAAGCTCTTCTGAAGCTCGACCAAATTCAACCGGAAGCACTCTACCTGATACGTTAAAGTCACCGATTACCTGTGAATCCAACCCTTTTGCAATCGTTTCAGTAGGATTAATTGGATGAGATAAAAAAGGTTGGAAACCTGTTAGTAGGAGTCTCTTCATATTTAGCACCCTCCAGAATGCTGTTCAAACCAGCCAGCAAGATGCTTCAACCGCTCAACACGAAGCTCTGGATGGCCACTTCGGGATAAATTGTGGTCTGAATCTGGAAATCTGACAAATGTTGTCTTTTTCCCTCGATGTTTTAACGCGATATACAGCTGTTCACTTTGCTCGATGGGGCAGCGGTAATCCTTTTCACTATGAAGGATCAGCAGTGGTGTTTGGATATGATCTACATACTTTAATGGTGAGTGATGCCATAGCTTATCAGGATTCTCATCTAAATCACTGCCGACTTCCCACTTTGTGAAAAAGTATCCAATATCACTGACCCCATAAAAGCTCTGCCAGTTTGAAATTGACCGTTGCGTGACGGCTGCATTAAATCGATCCGTCTTACCAACGATCCAGTTCGTCATAAAGCCTCCATAGCTCCCACCTGTTACAAAAAGCCTCTCTGCATCTATAAAGGAAAATTTTTCAATTGCAATGTCGACTCCAGCCATTAGATCTTCAAAATCTCCACCACCATAGTCACCGCGACATCCATTCACAAATTCTTGCCCATAGCCGTGACTACCGCGAGGATTGGTAAACAACACAGCATATCCTTTCGCAGCAAGAATTTGAAATTCATGCATAAACGAATGCCCATACATCATATGGGGGCCTCCGTGAATCTCGAGAATCATCGGATATTGCTTTCCTTCTTCAAAACCTACCGGCTTCATCATCCACCCTTGAACAGTTAGCCCATCCTTCCCAGAGTATGTAAATTTTTCAGGCGACGAAACCGTATATTTCTGATGGAATTCAGTGTTACCGTCCGATACTTGCACCTCCTGCACGTCGTCTTCCTTAAACGTCACAGTATAAATATCCCCGATGCTTTCAGGGTCACTAATCGCAACCACCGCTTCGTCCGCCTTCGCGTTGTAGTGTAGAGCGTAGTGGTGCCTGTCACCGCCCGTTATTCGTCGAATCCCTTCATTCTGGTCTGTGTAGTAAATTCCTGTGTTGCCTTTCTCACTTGCGAGAAAGTACAGCCCAGAACTATCCGAATTCCACTGAGCTCCCGCAAGGGCATTCCCCCAGTGCAAATCAGAAATTAAGACGTCGGTACACTCGAGGTCAACGTTCTCTGTTAAACAACGAAACGTCTTCGTTGCGAGATCGACCGTCCAAACTTTATTTAACGTTGCTCCTTCATGTACAAAATCATGACCGATGAAGGAGAGGCTTTCCCCATCAGGGGACCAGTTCGGCGCCATAAAGCTTCCTCCATCTTCATTTAAACGCTCTGGCTCACTCCCTTCAATCTGCTGAACATAAAGATCCGATCGCATATATGACCCCTGCTCTTCGTACCGGCTTTGAACATAGGCAACTTGTTTTCCATCGGGTGCCCAAGCTGGAAATGAATGATCAAAAGGTGCATCTGTTAACCATGTCACATTTCCAGAGCCTGTCGTCACATCTACCTGAACAACCTGCAAATGAGATGCATCAAGGAACCCCTGTCCATCTGCTTTATAACGTAAATCAGTCACAACAAGCGGCTTTTTACCTGCGCTCTTTTCTTCGTCAGCCTCAGCTTCTCCATCTTTACTTAACACGAGGAGCGAAGATCCATCTGGCTTCCACACAGGTGCCGAAGCTCCCTTCTTCAGGGCTGTCAACTGTCTCGCTTCTCCTCCATCTGTCGAAATCAACCAGATCTGCTTCTCACCAGAACGGTCTGATACGAAAGCGATCGTCTTTCCGTCCGGTGACCATCGTGGAGAATGATCTTTGTACTCGCCAGACGCAGCAGTCCAATCGTGCTCAATACCAGTATTACGGTTGACCAGGACCAGGTTTGACGCATACTCTTTTTTCTCTGTAATCACTTTTTTAACATAAACTACGAAATCTCCCTTTGGCGAGAGCTGTGGATCTCCCACAAACGTTACTTCATACAACGATTCCTCGCTCATCACATCTTGCTTCTTATCCATTTTCACTTCCATGATCGACACTTCCTTTCTTTTCTTCAAACTCCTCTTACATCATTAGAACTCCTGCAAACGAAAGCAGACTGAGGCCAGCTCCAATGCCGAAGCATACCGTAATCCCTGCTCTCATCACCCGCTCTTTCCAAAATTGAAAACCACGATCCTCTTTCAATTGATCATCTACACGCTGCATCGCACGCGAACGTGGCGTAACCAAACTCTGAATCTTGTAAAACCCTTCAAACAATAATCCGAGAAATCCAGTTCGAAGAATAAGAAGAAAAGCCCCGGAGGTAAGCCCAATAATTCCCCAATAAAAAGCCTCATTCACTAATTTCAGGGTACCAATTCCATCAGATCCCCAAAGAACTACCGAACAAATCGCCGAAAGAATCAACGATATAATAAACTTCCACATTCCAAACGTCCCCTTTCATAAGCCTAAAGGAAGACCCGCTCTTAAAGCAGATCTTCCTGGGGCTTACCTCTCTATTTCCTTTCTGCAAAACGGAGGTCTGGGTAGCGGTTGACAGGATAAACAATGCCTTCAAAATCAGTAGATGTTAAAAAGTTCTGAGAATAATGATAGACAGGCATAAACGGCATATCTTCCATTAGCACATCCTC
The DNA here is from genome assembly GCF_028610625.1 of Guptibacillus spartinae. Classification (GTDB taxonomy): domain Bacteria; phylum Bacillota; class Bacilli; order Bacillales; family Guptibacillaceae; genus Guptibacillus; species Guptibacillus spartinae. The sequence continues at coordinate 173,758 of NZ_JAQQWU010000003.1, read as the reverse complement.
TGCTTCATGCAAAATCTTCATACGCTCTTCTTCATCCTGAACTTCCTTCGATTCCGCCATAAGAGAATCATATTTTTCATTCACCCAGTTTGTTCTGTTGTTCGGGCTATCTCCGAGATAATAATCTAGAATTGGCGTTGGATCGACGTAGACACCAATCCACCCCATACGCGCCATCTGGAAGTTCCCCTGCTTCGTAGTATCAAGGTACGTTTTCCATTCCTGGTTATTTAACGTCACGTTAACACCAAGGTTTTGCTTCAGCATTTCCTGCACACCCTCAGCGATTTTCTTATGGTTGTCTGACGTATTATACATAAGCTCTACTGAAGGAAGCTCATCCCATCCTTCTTCTTCCTTCGCTTCTTCAATCAATTGTTTCGCATCTTCATAGTCTTCATCGAAATAGTTCTCTTTTTGTTCACGAAAATCACCGTTAGGCGTATCAACACCTTTTGGTACGAAGGCATAAGCTGGCGTTTCCCCACCTTGAGCAATTTCCTCAGTAATCGATTCACGATCAATCGCCATCGCGAATGCTTTACGAACCTTAGGATTTGTAAAAGGTTCTTTATCTACGTTAAACATGTACATGTATGTTCCGAAATACGGTTTGATTTTAAAGTCTTCACTATCCTTTTCAGATGAAATCACATCAATTGGAAGTGTATGAATCATGTCAAGCTCACCTGATTTATACATTTGGTAGTATGTTGTTGCATCATTCACCATTTTCCATGTGATTTTCTCCATGTTGATGTTGTCCTTATCCCAGTACTCATCATTCTTCGTAACAGACAGCTCATTATCATGCTCCCAAGTATTCATTGCATATGCACCGTTACTTACAAGACCATCTGCTTCAGCTGCCCAGTTCTCATTCTCTTCCACCACGGACTGATTTACAGGATAATAACTCCAGAATGAAAGGAGCTTTTCGATAAATCCAGTCGGCTCTTTCAATTCTAGTTTTAACGTCTTATCGTCCACGGCTGTTACGCCCACATCTTCAACTGATCCGTCGCCTTTGTTATACGCTTCTGCACCTTTCAAGTAGTAGAGATAGAATGCAAACGAGCTTCCAGTTTCAGGGTTCAAAATACGTTTCCACGCGTATTCAAAATCACCAGCTGTGACGGGATCTCCGTTCGACCACTTCGCATCTCTCAATGTAAACGTGTACGTTCGCTTATCTTCAGACACCTCTGTCTCTTCTGCAATCGCTGGTTCAATTTCACCACTTTTGTTCTTTCGATACAGCCCTTCAAATAGATGATCGATGACCCACCCTGATGTCGTATCTGTCGCCAGTGCTGGATCGAGAGATGGTGGCTCACTCGTCGCATTCACTGTGATTTCTTGACTCGAATTCCCGTCACCTGACGACTCTTCACCGCCACCACATGCTGCAAGAAATGGAATGACGGTTAAGACCATCAACAAACTATAAATGATTTTTTTCATACTCTTTTCCCCCTTTAGTTTCATTAAAAAGATGACAGGCAACCCAATGGTTTTCTCTTGCTTCTTTCCACTCCGGTACTTCTTTGCTGCAAATATCCATCGCATGCGCACACCTTGTACGGAATCGGCATCCAGAAGGTGGGGTGATCGGACTTGGTAAATCACCTTCTAGCACAATCCGCTCTCTCGTAGACGCTTCTTTTGGATTGGGTATCGGAATAGCTGAAAGTAGCGCTTGCGTGTAAGGATGAAGCGGATCATCAAACAATGACTCGCTATCCGTTAACTCGACAAGTTGACCAAGATACATGACGCCGATTCGATCACTGATATGCTTGACCATCCCAAGATCGTGCGCGATAAAAAGGTAGGTGAGACCTTCCTCTTCTTTTAAATCCTCTAATAAGTTCACAATTTGCGCCTGAATTGATACGTCCAGCGCAGAAATGGGCTCATCCGCTACGATAAAATCTGGATTGACTGCAAGTGCCCTGGCGATCCCGATCCGCTGTCGCTGACCGCCACTAAATTCATGTGGATAACGTCTTGCATGCTCGGCATCGAGACCTACCTTTTTCAAAAGCTCATAAACTCGCTCTTTCCTCTCTTTTCCTTTTAAAAGGCCATGCGCATCGATGCCTTCCGCAATAATGTCGATGATTCTCATCCGTGGATTTAACGATGCGTGTGGGTCCTGAAAAATCATTTGCATCGTTCGATTTAACTCTCTCGCTTCCTTTCCTTTTAGAGAGGTTGTCTCTTTTCCACCGAAGACAATCCGCCCATCTGTTGCTTGGTGGAGACCGACGATGGTTCTGCCTAGCGTCGACTTTCCACTACCACTTTCACCTACAAGACCGAACGTTTCCCCCTTGTTAATGAAAAATGAAATATCATCTACTGCTTTTACGGCTTCATTTCGCCCTACGTTAAAATACTTTTTAACTTTTTGTACTTCAACTAATGGCTCACTCATCATCTCTCACCTCCTGCAGCTACAAAGTCTTTGACGCTTGGTGCTTGGGAATCATTTAGCCAACATCTCGCGGAATGAGTTGGGGAGCTTTTCGTTACGTCAGGCATCTGGTCAACGCAAATCTCCATCGCATACTCACACCGTGCGGCAAATGGGCATCCGACTGGTGGCGCAAATAAATCTGGCGGGGACCCTTCAATTGGTACGAGACGACTTTTCTCGTGGTTTCCTTTCTCATATTTCGGTACCGAATGGAGTAATCCCCACGTATAGGGATGTTTGGGTGCTTCAAAAATTTCTTCCACTTCGCCACTTTCAATTACGACACCTGCATACATGACGGCTACACGCTGAGCAACTTCGGCCACGACACCGAGATCATGGGTAATCAAAATAATAGAGGTATCAAGTCGCTTCTGGATGTCTTTCAATAAATCTAGAATTTGCGCCTGAATCGTGACGTCCAGTGCTGTCGTAGGCTCATCCGCAATCAAGAGCTTCGGCTCACAGGATAAAGCCATCGCAATTAACACCCGCTGGCGCATCCCCCCACTCAACTCGTGTGGATACTGCTTGTAGCGTTTTTCTGGATTTGGAATGCCGACGAGATGAAGAAGTTCAATGACTCTTGCATAGACCTGACTTTTCGAGTAGTTTGTATGCTTCTTAATCGCTTCAGCAATCTGACTACCGATTCTCATCGTTGGGTTGAGGGACGTCATCGGATCCTGTGAAATCAACCCGATCTCTGACCCTTTTAGCTTTTGCATCTTTTTCTTTGGAAGTCCGAGAATTTCTTCACCATTAAACGTCACGCTCCCCCCTTTGATCATGCTTACCTTCTTCGGAAGCAGTCCCATAATGGATTGAGCCGTCACGCTCTTACCGCAACCACTCTCACCAACGATCGCAAGAACCTCACCCTGATCAATGTGAAAATCAACTCCTCGTACTGCCTTTACTTCTCCGCCATATGTTTTAAACGATACTTTTAAATCATTGACCTCTAGTAATCGACTCACTCTTTTTCCTCCTTACTGCTTTGACTGTGGATCTAGCGCATCTTGAAGGCCATCTCCAAATACATTAAAGGCAAACATCGTTAAAGAAATCATGAATCCTGGGAAGAAAAGCCTCCACCACTGACCTGTTAAAATAACACCGAGTGCATCATTTGCCATCGTTCCCCAACTTGCAATCGGTGCTTGAACGCCTAGCCCGATAAAGCTTAAGAAGGATTCTGCGAAAATGGCCTGAGGTATCGTAAAAGTAAGATTTACAATAATAATTCCGATCATATTCGGGAATAAATGGCGCCAGATAATCCTACGGTGAGGTGTCCCGAGTTTTTCCGCTGCAGCAACATATTCCTGTTCTTTAAGTTGAAGAATTTGTCCCCTTACGATCCGTGCCATGCCAACCCATCCTGTAATTGATAGCGCAATAATAATCGTCCAAAGTCCAGGCTTCATCACAACAAGTAGAAGGATGACAACAAGTAAATAAGGAATGCCGTATAATATTTCTACGATGCGCATGAGAAAGCCATCTACGCGATCACCGAATTTTCCGCGACCGGCCATGTATCCAGAAATCCCACCTACTAGAAGACCAAGAATTAAATCGATAGCGGCTGCCGCGAGGCCAATCGTCAAGGAAATTCTCGCACCATACCATGTCCTCGCCCACATATCTCTTCCGAGCGAGTCGGTACCAAACCAATGCTCACCATTCGGCGCAAGGTTTTTACCAGACAGATTCTGATCCGAGTAGTTGAATGGGACTAGATGTGGTCCGATAATAGCAAGTATGGAAATGATAATAAGAAGAATAAGGCCAAGTATGGCAAGCTTATTCTTAAGGATCTTCATTGTTGTATCTTTCCATTGACTGATGCTCGGTCGAACAATTTTCTCGTTCTCGAACCTACTCCGATCAACGGGACGGAATAGCGTATCACTCTTTTGTTCGATCATGTTACTCCCCCTTGCTGCTTAATTTAATTCTTGGATCCACAATTCGATACGAGATGTCGACAAGAAACAATGTCACAATCAAAATCGTACTGAAGAAAATAGTTGTTCCAAGAATAACTGGGAAATCTCTGTTAAAGATGCTGTCAACGAAATATTTACCGATTCCTGGTATCGCGAAAATTTTCTCGATAACAAATGTCCCTGTTAGTAAGAACGCAGCCAGCGGACCAATAAACGAAATAACTGGGATAAGCGCGTTTCGAATTCCATGCTTAATCACAATGCCAGTTATCGCCAACCCTTTCGCATCAGCTGTTTTAATATAATTTTGATTCATCACTTCCAGCATGCTTGATCGCATAAACCGTGCCACAATCGCGAGTGGCGCTGTAGCCAGGGCAACGGATGGAAGAATTGTATGTTGCCACGTTCCCCATGAAGCAACCGGGAACATCCCCCAATCGACCGCAAAATAATTGATCAGTAACGGAGCGAGAATAAAGCTTGGAATCGAAATACCTAGAATAGCAAAACCCATTGATGCATAGTCTAGAATTCCGTTATGATTCAATGCAGCAATAATCCCAAGCAGTAGCCCAAAGACGAGTGCAATTACAAGGGATTGTAAGCCGAGTACTGCAGATGCCGGGAAACCGTCGGCAATTAGCGTATTAACATCTCTCGTTTCTGACTGAATGGATGGACCAAGATCAAATTGAGCCAGGTCTTTTAAATAAAGAACATATTGAACGGGTAATGGCTCGTCCAAATTAAATTTCGCCCGCATGTTTGCAAGTACTTCTTCTGGAAGAACATCAGCGTCAGACGCAAACGGATCACCCGGTATCGAATGCATAATAATAAACGTTAACGTTGTGATCACCCAGATCGTCAGAAGCATCGTTAAAATTCGTTTCACAATGTACAAGTACCTCTCCCCTTTCCCTCACCCTTATGCGTTCACTTCACCGAGAACGCCATTCGTCGCGGACATGGCGATAATCACTAATCCCCACATCTGTTTGTAGGCTGTCATGTAGTCATCACACGTAAAACGGATCGATTTTGGACCGGTTTTTTCTACTGTTGGAATCGTTGTCGTCATCAATGCCTGCTGCGGCCCTTTGAATTCAATGTCAAACGTGATTGGACTTTCCACGAGATATGGTTTTATGTTGCTCGCTTTTCGCACTGCCGCTTCTGCATTCTCCTTGATCAACTTTCGTGCTCGGGCTGGCGGGATAAGCTCTGCTGCAAAGCGATCAACCCCTGTTTTCACAACTGCTGCTTCAATGTCCGGGAAAGTCTCTTTCACCTCCGCTACATACGCATCGTCGCCTGAAACAAATATGGGTGGCACATGGAATGATCCTGCTGCCCCTGCATTCATTTCGGTTTCGCCGACGACTTTTCCGTTGATCCGCATTTCACCTACGCAAATCCCAGCCAGAGTATGACTAATAACGGCGCGATCGGATCCTGCTTCTCGCCCGTGATGACCAACGAACATGATGCCATCGAACGTTTCATCTAACCCCTGGAGCTGACACATCACCCGGTTATTCCCTGACACAAGCCTTGCCCGTTCGTCAAGCTCCTCCACTAGAATGTTCGACATATTCCCATGGCCATCTGCCACCACGACCTCAGTTGCACCACCCTTAAATGCCCCTTCAATTGCCGCATTTACATCCAGCGTCATGAGTCTCCGAAATCGCTGATACTCATCATTCTTTTTCAACTGCACATTTGTAGCGACTCCTGAAATGCCCTCCATGTCTGCAGAAATGAAAATCTTCATTTGCCCACTCTCCCTTTTAGTAGTTGAAGCGTTAAACTTTAACGAAATATTCCGACCAATTATGCTATAAAAAAAGCGCGAACGCTTTTTTTTACAGAAATTCAAATGTATTCTTAAACACATCCATCTGCACCATCACATTCGTTGAAGTAACGTTAGGAATGGCATGAATTTGTTTCACTGTTTCGTTGATTTCTTCATAATCACGCACATTTATTTGGGCCAAAAGCGGATACTCACCAGAAATCGTTGTAATGAATCGAACGACATGGATTTTCTGTAACTCCTGAATAACGTGATCCATCTCTTGGGGCACCACTTTCAACTGCACGATCGCGCCCATCTTAATGCCTAACGTAATTGGATTAACCACTCCAACTACCTCGATCACATCGTTCTCAATCATATTGTTATACCTGGTTCTAACCGTCTTTTCCGTTACTTCTAGTTTGCTTGCCATTTCAGTGAATGACATCCTCCCATTTTTCGACAGAAACTTAATGATGTTACGATCTAACTCATCAATAAAGACCCCACCTGGCTGTTTCAAATTGATTCCGCCTTTCAGTAATGTTTCGATAAATCAATTATGTATTTAGACCTATATCTATATTTTCTAGTCTATTTACAATACTATTTTAATCGTTTAGTATTAAAAATAGTAATTTAAAGAACAGTATAAATTTTCAGTCATCTTTTTGCAACACTTTCGTGAGAATTCATCCCATTATTGGAAAGGAGTTTTTCAAATGAAATTATTTAAAAACGCTACAATCGTTGTTGGAACAGGCGAAGTACTTAAAAATGCAAACCTTTTAATTGCGGGAAAAAACATTCGACAAATTGGTCATTTCTCCGATGAGCACATTGAAGCAGAAACAATTGATGTCAAAGGCGCGGTCATTAGTCCTGGTCTAATTGATGTACATACTCACCTCGGGGTACATGAAGAAGGGATTGGAGCAGAAGGCCATGATTTTAATGAAACGAGTAGCCCAATCACCCCTGAAGTTCGTGCGCTCGATGGTATTAATCCTGCTGATCAGGGTTTCCAGGATGCTCGTAAAGCTGGGGTTACTACGGTACAAGTTTTACCAGGTAGCGCAAACGTCATCGGTGGGGAAATGGTCACTTTGAAGACAGAAGGAAAAATCGTCGATCAGATGATCTTACGTGCACCGTCAGGAATGAAAGCAGCATTTGGCGAGAATCCCAAACGCCTTCATGGCCAAAAGGGTAAAGCACCGATTACGAGGATGGCCATTGCTTCGATGTTTCGTCAGGAGTTAAGGCGTGCGAAACAATATATGGAGAAAATCGATAACGAAGAAATAGTAGAAGATAATCTCGGGCTTGAAAATCTCGTGAAAATATTACGAAAAGAAATCCCTATTCGCGCTCACGCTCATCGTGCCGACGACATCGTAACGTTCCTACGACTGGCAAAAGAGTTTGATATTGACATCACGATTGAACATTGTACGGAAGGTCATCAAATTCCTGAATACGTCGCTGCTTCAGGTGCCCCAGCCGCTGTTGGCCCAACTCTCTCAACAAGAAGCAAAATCGAGCTTGCTGACAAAGGCTGGCACACACCAGGGATTCTTTCAAAAGCGGGCGTTTCTGTTTCCATTACAACAGACCACCCAGTCGTCGGTATCGAAAACCTCCTTCAAAGCGCTGTCCTCGCCGTAAAACATGGAATGGAAGAAACTGATGCATGGAAAGCCATTACGATCAATGCAGCAAAACACCTCGGTGTCGAGGACCACGTTGGATCTCTTGAAGAAGGAAAAGACGCCGACTTCGTAATGTGGGACGGTGACCCTTTTGATATGAGAACTCGCTTATCTGCAACGTATATTAATGGAGAGCTCGTCTATCAAAATCCAGAGTTAAGTTAAAACTTCCAAAGACCCCCGTGCATATCATGGCGTGGGGGTCTTTTCTCGAAATAAACGAACATACATTCCTGTTTACGCTCTATTTCTCTGAACATCCGCTCACTTTCATACCAAAACCACATCGGTTTTAGGTGATATATCTCAAAATGATATTTGAATGATCTCATTATGAGATATATAATGGAATTAACAAATTGAAAGCGGTTACCAAAATCGAATCGCCGCTTAAAATACCAGGGAGGATTTACAATGAGCCAGCAAGCACGAAACCAATTTATTGATCTTTTGTGCGACAAAACGACGATGAACAGAGACGATGTTCTTAAAATGTCTGATGCGGAAGTAGAATATTTTCACTGGCTCTACTTTGATGATTCACCAGCGGACTTGATGTAAGACCAATAGAAAAAAGCGTCCGGAGCAAGAACAATCTTGCTCCGGACGCTTTTTGTTTATCCAATTGAATGTTAGCTGCTCTTACTTCAATTTCTGAATCGGCATATGCTCTTTCATACCAGTATACAAACCAATCAAACCATGTTTGGGAGAATCATAGCTTAAAAGGTGGTAATCTACAAAGTTCACGTATTTCATAGCTCCGGTCGTTTTCGTTGAGATCGCGTAACGGATGGGACGCTCATAAGGAAAACACCTCACTTTCCTCATAAAAGGAAAGTCTTGATATAAAATAGTAAGCGTCCGAACCACTCTCGTCCATGTCTTATGTCGCCTGGAATCAAGCCTTAATTGTAAAAAATCAACCTGGTCATTACCCACATAAAGGATTTGCATCAGATCCAAATAACATTTGATTGAATCCAGATTATGACGCCATGCATGTAGGCACATCATATAAAAAGTATGATAGAAAGAGAGTTCATAAACATAGTCATATCCATTCACAGGAGTGGCTTCTTCCCAGAGTTCTGCGATATCTAGATTTGATGTATCCTCTTTGACGATATTCCAATGAATTTCAACAGAAAGCGGAACCAAAGATCCGGGTAACTCTTTGCTTAAACTACAATGAAAATGTCCAGGTAAGGCTTCCTCTTCAAGATCAAACCCCAATTCCTTAATACAATCTATTGCTTGATGAATGGTCGAACCATTGACCAATAGATCAATATCAGATGTCGGCCGCGCACCTGATTCGCCGAAATACCTCTCTGCAAAAAACACCCCTTTTAATGGAATGACTTCAATCCTTAACTTGTCTAGGGCTCGAACGATCTCTTCTGTCTGATGCTTGATAAAGAGATTCCTGAAAAGGGTTTGAGTATAAGCTTCTTTTAAGTACTTTTGAAAAGTAGAAGGTGTTTGATTTAAAAGACTTCGATCTTTTAAGAGCGTATAAAGTTGTGGAGCAATAGAAGGTAACTGCTCACACATCATGACTTTTTCATAACATTTTTCGTCTTTCGGCAAATTAGTTTTATAATCATAAATCGACTGTAGAAGTTCAATCACCAATGTAAAAATCACCCTTTCACGTGCTAGGATATAGCAGTTTTCTCTTCAGAAAAGTGATGGCCATTAAGTTTTTGATAGAGTGGACAACTTCGAAGCAATTGCTCATGCGTTCCACTGTGAACTACCCTTCCATCATCCATTACAATAATGAGATCAGCATTTTGAACAGTAGAAAGACGGTGCGCGATCACAATCGTTGTTTTTCCTTCCATTAATTGATCAAGAGCTTCTTTTACAAATTGTTCTGTTTCGTTATCTAAGGCTGAAGTAGCTTCATCCAACAAAAGAATTGGTGAATTTTTCAAAATAGCCCTCGCAATCGAAATTCTCTGCTTCTGACCTCCTGACAGCTTGACTCCCCTCTCCCCTATTTCTGTATCATAGCCATCAGGTAAAGAACAAATAAACTCATGAATACTGGCATGACGTGCTGCTTGGACCATTTCAATTTCTGTTATGCCTGGCCGAGCAACCTGAAGGTTGTGTTTAATCGTACCTCCAAATAGAAACGTTTCCTGAGGAACGTGCGCGATCATACTTCGGAGTTCAGAGAGCGAATAGCTATCGATCGACTGATTATCGATCCGTATCTCTCCACCTTGTGATCGATAAAATCCCTGTAACAAATTGAACAATGTCGTCTTACCAGCACCACTTGGTCCAACAAGGGCGACGACCTTTCCAGCTGGAATAGCAAGGTTAAACTTTTGAAAAATCGTTTTATGATCATCGTATTGAAACGTTATATTCTTAAATTGAATAGAGCTTAAAACATCTCTTCTTTGATTGATAGGAGATGACAATTCGTCTGAGTCTGGAGGTTGGTCTAGAACATTGAATACTCGTTCTAATGCTGAAACAGATCGTTGAAATCCAGCCCATTGGCCGGCAAGTCCTGTTAAGGGATAAACGAGGTGGTTTACAAGATTGATAAACATGATGAGGGCACCTACTGTCATTACAGAAGTAGATACATAATAGGCACCGATACAGAGACTCAGCATAAAAGATAATGAACTAACCAATTGACCTCCAGCGTAATACCATCCCTGAAGCTTCGCATTTTCCACTTCAAGCCTATAAAGATTCTTGTTTTCTAACTCATACTTAGAATAAATCGATTTCTCAAGTGTAAATGCACGAATAACTTGAAAACCATGAAATGTCTCATTTTGAAGTGTACTAATCCGCCCAACTAAACGATGAATCTTACTGCCATTCTTCCGTAACAAAAGTCCAAAAAACATGCCACCAAGAAGCGCAACAGGGGCGATTAATAAACTGATCAGTGAAAGTGTCCAATTGATTTGAATAAGGAAAATGAAAACAGCAATATAAATGAGGGGCAGTCGAATCAGATTGATGAGGTTGTACCCAATGACACCATCGATATTATGAACATCATTACTAAAATGAGACAAAAGCTCACCAGAATGCATACTAGAAGCACTTGATGGAGGCAATCTTAAAATATGATGAAACAAATGGTTTTTCACATCCCGTTTCACCGCGTTCGTTGCAGCCGTTTCAAAATAAATATCTAGGAAAGAAGACACAATACTAATGAGAATTAACCCGCCCCCCAGTGGGACAAGCCATCGCATTTTTTCAAAATCACCCTGTAAAGCCGCATCCGTGATATTCCCAAAAAACCAGGCAAAGGCAATGGTTAATGAAATATCTAGGACCATCAAAGTAAATAAAATGAAATAGGCCATCTTATGCTTTATAATAAATGGCTTTAGCATCCTATACGTTCTTCGAAAGTCTTTCAGGGTAAAATACTGTTTAAGTAGGCGTTCTACTTTCATTAAAAAGGTAGTCTTCATCTTCTTCACTCCAAAAAGCTAATGGGGTCACTTACTCTTCTTGTTTAAGTACTGACGTAGAACGCCTGAAAGAAATGGAAAAGACAGAATCACCCAGCGCCAGACGACAGCTGGAAAATGGTCGACGTCGAGAAGGAACTTCTTTTTCTTTACGTGAACAAGCTTCCCAATAACAGCTGATTCTACAACAGGGATATCCACGCCTAGATTGGTATCACCTTTAAACGTATAATACCGTTCACCATTCTGCCATGCCGTTCGAATCAAACGGTGCCCGACCAATTGACCAGATGAGGTATAAAAAAGGGCAATGTCACCTTTATTCAATAAGGAAGGCTGACACTCGGTAAATAGGCATGGATCATCTTCCTGAATAATAGGGAACATGCTGTTTCCCTTGGCAGGAATTTCAATACTCCCGTTCTCCTGCACAAGCTGCTTCAACACTGAAAAGGTTTCCTGATTAACTAACATGATGGACTAATTCACAATGAACAAGATCCATGATAAACTCTTCAATTTCTCCCTCGTTCGGTTGGCCATCCTCAGGAAATTCTTTATGAATTGCCTTCAGGATCGATTCGATCGTTTGCTCTTCATGTAACAACCTCCAACAAAATCCGCCTACCTCATTCAATTTCGTAACCGTGTAGTTATCTGTATTCAACACCACGTATTCATCATCAAGCTGGGTAACATCATAATTTTTATTTTGAACATAACGTTTCATTAAGAAATCAACTCCCAGAAAGAATTATTCTTTTGAAAATGAAGATTGTAGACTGGAACAGTTTCAACGAGCTGTTGCAACATATGGAGGATTCTCCTAGTTTCCTCATCACTATGCTCCCAATAAAAAACTTTATCGATCAGGTGAATGAACGCATCTGATTTGGATATGCTCTCTTTCCGATTTTGAAGAGATTGATGTAAAAGCTGTATACTAGCTAATGGTGCCGATGCGAGATCACTCGAATCTAATTCACTGTTAAACGGTGAATTATAGACGGTCACTTCCTGATCTGTGACCTTAAGAATAGAAGCTTCATCAGAAAGGAGTTCTCTTGGATGTGAGAGCTTCGCAGCAGTTGATTTACCGGCCCCTGATTGACCTGAAAAAATATGTGCCCTACCGTTTTCGATAACACATGAGGAATGAACGAGTAGTCCCCAGTTGTGATAGTTGATGAAAGAACTGTAAAGATTCATAAATGCATGTTTCAGAGCCAGTTCGTCGTGCACATATAGGGTAGCCTCTTTGTATTCTGGATCGACTTCGATTAAGTAGTCGGAGCGACGGTAGGTTATTTTAGTAGGTTCTTTGGTGATTTGGACGTTGTAGTCGGTGAAAGGAGTACTAAATTCATGAATAATAGTAATCTCTAAATCGATTTGTTTAGTTACATTCCTGAACTGAACTTCATTCTTTAAAAAGAACACCTTTTCAGATTCATATACCATCTTAATAACATGATCTCCAATTTTAATAAAGTTGGTGGCCATATTGATCTTCCTATCTTTAAATGTGTGTTAGCGACTCTTTGCTAACACACATTCCTTAATAAAATCTACTTTTTACCTTTTCCTTTACCTGGCGTACCTGCACCACCTGGAGGGTTGGGATTTCCTGGTGGGAAATTAACTCCCCCGTTCCCAGTACCTGGATGATCTCGATTTCCTTTTCCAGGGTTCCAACTTTGAGCTGTTTCAAATCGAATTGACTGATAAGTTAACACTTTTGGTTTCGCACTACCTTCTAGTGACATTTTCATAGGACACCCCTTTGTTCAATATAATGAACAGCATTTTTCATCTCAGTCTGGGGAGTTAGATTCAATCCCTTTTCTGATTAATTTGATTATATTACAAATGTTGTTCTTTTTAAAGAACAACATTCCGTTTTTATTATAATATTATGACTAAATCATAATAAACCCGAATTTACTTCTTATTACTGAGAGTAAGGACATTTATCTCTGGAGGATTAAATAACCGAAAGTTAATAAACGAGATGGCATCACTACTCCCAAGCCCGGCGCTAACATACTGTTTTGTATCTGCATACTCCCAGAGTCCCTTCACCCTGTTTTGGGGTGGTAAGAGTCCGCCTTTTTCATACCATGGCTCTGGTACAAACAATGCACCTACAAAAGGAAGGCGGACTTGTCCCCCGTGATAATGCCCGGCAATAATAAGGTCGTAGTCTCTAAACATATAGCTTTTCTGGTTGTTAATATAATCAATCTTAGCATCAATGACCGGATAATGATTTAGCGCAATCAGCACATCCGAATTATCTTGTGTGTTGAATTCACTCACTTCATCAACAAGCTTCTTTTCGTACTCACGATACTCTGGTAGAATGGCGAATTCAGGTCGAACCCTTCCATTATAGTCTTGTGTTTGGGATTCAGGAGTCATGAGCGACAACTCAAAATTTACAAAAGAGAGTTTAGCTTCATTGCGTGAAATTGATTGAGCAGACTCAAGGAGCTTTACACCTTTCTTCTCCATACCAGTAACAAACTCATTTTTCACAAATCTTCCATCTGAATTTAACTCGTAAATTTCTGGATCAGTATTTCCAGGGGTGAAAAATGCATATTTCTTGTTGTTAATGCCATCAAGTAACGTATAAAAAGAATTGTAATTTTTACTATCTACATCATTCAAAAGATCGCCAGTAAAAACAATCGCATCGAAATCAACTGAGTTAATAGCATTAAGCAGTTTTTCTTGATTGTTCCCAAACTCTCTCTCATGAAGGTCAGATATTTGAAGAATTTTAAACCCTTCAAATTCTTCAGGAAGGTCTTTTACTACAATATCTTCTTCAACTGTTATAACTCTGGAATTGTCCCATATGACATAACCATTAAAGAAAAGAAAAAGAGTAAGTAATAAACTTAAAAAAATCCATCTACGCTTTTTCAATGAGAACCGCCACCAATCAACGTTCAATTATTAGGTTGCCTTCACCTGATTATGAAGGAGTTGACTAAACACATTTCGCTTCTCATTAGCCAGTTGATTAAATCCGCCTTTTTGGATGACTTTCCCCTCATCAAGGACAATCACTTGATCAGCGTTGCGAATGGTTGATAATCGATGCGCAATAACGATGATTGTCATCTTCCCTTTCAATCGCTCGAGCGCTTCTTGTATGTTTGATTCATTCTCCGTATCAAGCGCGCTAGTGGCCTCATCTAAAACTAGAATTTGGGGCTTTCTTAAAATAGCTCGCGCGAGAACTAGTCTTTGCCGTTCCCCACCAGACAGCTTAATCCCCCTATCGCCTATTAAAGTATCAAGACCATCTGGTAGTCTCTTCACAAATTCAGCTGCAGAAGAGAATTCTAGTGCCTCCCACAAATCATCATCACTGGATTCAGGAGCAACTAATACAAGGTTCTCCCGTATGGAAGTATTGAAAAGAAAGGGGTCCTGCGCCACATAACTAATCGAACGCCTGAGTGAGAGAAGATGTTCGCTTTTTAAAAGAACACCGTCAATGAGAACTTCACCTTTTTGTGGTTGATTCAATCCCATAAGTAAATCGATCAATGTGCTTTTCCCAGCTCCAGACCTTCCAACAAATGCAGTCATCTGATTAGAAGGAATGCTGAGATTTACATTTGATAGAGCATAAGAACCTTCCTCGTTATAACGAAAAAAAACATTCCGACATTCGATTTGTTGGTTAAATTCTATTGATTTTATTTTACTTTCTTTTATATCAAATTCGCTTGCTTGATCGCATTCATGTTGCAGAGCCTTCACTGCCTTAAATGAAGGAAGAGTTGTTGCGATTTGTTCCATAGATGCTTGAATACCTGCAACCCTTGGCCATAGTCTTGAGAAAATAACAATGATTAAGGTGAGTTGACCAACCTGCGCATTAAACAGGTTAATAGCCATATAAATAAAAAGCGCAATTAAAATAGTAGAAGCAGCTTTGTAATATAATTGCGACGTTGTTTTCAATCTCGTATACTCAATTTGTTCATTTTGCATTTTTTCGGTTATACCACTAAACCAGTTCATTCTGGACTTTTCAAGCGTATTGCTTTTGATGTCTTTTATTCCATTGATCTGGTCTGTAATCCCTGCCATGTAAATTCTAGCATGTTCGTAGTTGCGTTTTCCAAGTGCAAGAGAATGCTTAAGAAATTTTCGGTTGAAAAAGAGCAGAACAAAACCACAAAGAATGACAAAACTAGTTATTGTCGGTGCTAAAAGGAAAGCAAGGACAATTTGGATAGAAGTAATTATGAGTGAGGATAAAAATTGGAGTAGTGAGTTTGTTCCAACACATGCTCTAGCCACTTCAGATAATAAAATATTAATGAGATCAGATTTTCTCTTCTTAACAAAAAATCCCCAATTGGACTGAAGCACTCTCCTATATGTTTCTAACCTGATATGCTTCAGAAAACCTTGATTGATAATTGTATTTTGAATAGTAATATGACGTTGAACGATATGCTGACTAATAGCAATCACAATAAAGAATCCAAGTATTAGAGGTAAACTCAGATTATTGGGAAGTACTTCAAGAAAATGAAAAAATGTTGAAAATGGTATATCATTAACATCAATTTTAACAATTCCAGTCATACCTATTAATGGAATTAACAAGAGAATCCCTACACCCTCAAGTAAGCCAATTAACATCATTGCAATTAAATTAAAGTAAAGTATTTTTCCTGAGAATAAATGAATTTGCTTCAAAAAGTAAATGATATTACTCACATTGCTGTCCCCCTTTGGGGTAATGATGACCTTAACTTTCTCCACCCCCATAAAAATGGTCGTAATGGGTAATAAAGAAAATATAAAAACTTTGGTAGTGGAAGTGTTATTGCATCTTCGGGATATGGATGTAAAAAACTCAGTAGAAATAAAACTTTATGTCGCAAAGACATTAAGGAGTACAAGTGTTTTTTATGATATTTAGCCATATATTCAGGAACAGGAACCGTGTGTAGATTCACCATGTTTTCATAATAAAATACCGCTTGATTTGCAACTCTTTCTGAATGTGCTTTAAAATAATTAAACTCTTTGGGGATTTTTGCACCCAAAAGCCCTGAAGCTAAAAGAATACTTTGTTCACCTGTTGTAACGTAATGAAATTCCTTTAATAAATGCTTAACTTTAACCCAATTAACCGGGCATTCTAAAAGCTTTTTAATATCAATTAACCACCTTAACCTTGACCAACCATGCCTCGCCCCATGAGAAGCAAGAAATAAAAACATATCTTCTTTTCCTAACAAATAGACAGGCGTAACAGTTAAAGGACTTTTTCTTCTCCTTTCCCATAATTCTGCAAAACGTGGTTCTTTGCCAGGACCCGGATTCATTCTCCAATGAACTTCTACTTTTGTTCTTTTCTTTGAATGAAAAAAAGTCACATGATGATGTCGCCATTTCCATTCACTAAATACCGTTTCAATATAATCATCCTTTTCATATCCTTCACTTACCAATAATTCTTCCACCCTAGATAAATCATTAATTGAAATAAGAAGATCCAAATCACTTGAAGTTCGACGTGACACATCTCCATATAAATCTTGGGCAAGAACGGGTCCTTTTAAAAAGATAGATTTAATGTTCTTTTTTAAGAACACCTTACTTAGTGTATCCAACTCTGCACTCAAATGAAGCATTTGAAACGTGTTTCTCTTATAATCATTTGCTAATTGATCAATTACAAAAGGAGGAATGATATTTTCGTTGACATCTTTTAACTTAACATATATTAATGGATATACACGGTGATGTCTGGCTTGTTTTAAAAATAGATGCCAATCTATTCCTAATAATAGGTCAGATTCCCCCCGCAATTCTTCTTCTATTTTGTCTGAATTTACTATTCTGAGTAATAACTTTAATTCCTTTGGGATATTGTCCAGAGCAAGATAATTAAATTTCTCCATAGCTTGTCCCTTCTGTTTTGTAAGATTACACCCTTTTAGCAAACTGACTTACTACCGTAAATCTGTCCATTCCTTCTGCACCAGTAACATAATAAGACCCACTGCGTAACCAGGCATGTGCAATTAAAGTTCCACATTCATCTTTTGCTGTTCCAAGATACAAAGTGCTTTCAATTCCACGCTTTTCAAGCATTCTCATAGCTGCGATCGCTTTGACCAGACATTGGCTTTCCCAGAAAGTATATCTACTAACAATGTCTATTACTTGTGAGATCACTCGTATAGTTTTTTGATGTAACTCTTTCGTTTCATAATCAGTCTCATCCATTTTCACCCCTAAAGTAGGTGCTACTTTGGAAAATGAAGCACTTTTATCCAATCTAGCTTTTCCTAAATAGAAATATGCCTCAAGTATCAGACTCCTTGTTTGTCTATTAAATGAGAGATAGGTTTTTAGCTTTCTCATTAAATACACTATTCCCTTCAAGTAAAATAAGAGGGCAAGTTGTTAATCTACCTTTACTAAACCTTCGTCGAGTAACTTCCCCAGAAAATACTGAACATCGGCTTCGCATACATCTCGCCCTACATTGAACTCTTCCATTAAGTTTGTTATTAGTGTATTAAGTCTTATTGGTTTAGAAAGTCGACTCCAGATTTCACCACCTACTTCGCCTAAATTGTAATACTTACCGTTTTCAATACTAAGAATTACTTTTTCACCATCCATATCGCTTGCTATATTTCCTGGCACCTGACTAACTAATTGAGTAGGATTGATTAAACTGTTTTTAAGCATGTAAAGGCTCCTCCTTATTGATTTGATATAAAATTTGATCTGCCAAATCAGCTGCTGTAAAACAATTAGGTGGACGTCTAAGTTGATATAGAAAAGTATTAGTTGCTAATTCTGATATTACCTTGAAATGCCATTCCAACTTCTCAGATCTAGAAATGAGTTGATTGCGATAGGTATGAGTAGAAAGGATTTGTAACTTGTTTAATTTAGTAATCTTGGCTATTTCTATTCCATCCTGTACTGACTTAACTAATTCAAAAACACCACCCAGGGGTAACGAGGTATTACAGAATTGATTTTTTAATGGAACTGAAAATTTCTCTTCCCTATCAAAGAGTGGGCGATATTTACTTGAATCCATCCCGAATTGTCTCAAACTTTCAATCCACAACTTTTGTTGAGGATAACTTGGAACAACAGTAGGTTTGCCTTCAGAAGTAATAATGACAGGAATAATATCATCAGTTAGTAAATCATACCCCCTCTTCATAAATTCAGAAGCCAATGTTGATTTACCTGCACCTGAGTCGCCGACTATAGCATATGCCTTTCCAGCAATCGATATTGCACTTCCATGTAAAGGCAATACCTCTCTTTGAATCAGTAATATCCCCATACAAGTTCCTAATATATAGAGCTTAACCTTATCTTGGTCAGATTCTTTGAACGGGGAAACCAATATTTCATTTCCATCCTTAACACAGAAAACAGCAGTGTCTTTAACCTGAAATAAAGTTTGATTCTTTTTCACATTGAATTTCCCAATTTCTCCTTCTTCTCTCCAAACCGTAGATAAATCTTCAATTCTTATATCTATATCCGCTAGAAGCAAGTTATCTTCATTAATTAAAAAACTTAATTCTTTAAAATAGTAATCACTTCTAATAATAAATCCAAATGCTTTAAATAAAAATTTTTCTGTATCCATTTAGCTCACTCCAAATTTTATTTACAAGAAAGCCCTTATATGAAGTTATAAGGGCCAAGATACTAATTAAGTATTTAACTATAATGGACAGCTTCATCAACATCTGGCTGGACTGCATCTGGAGTTTTAATTCCAGGTCCCGCCATTGTCATTTCAACCTTAAGTACTTCAAGCTCAGGCTTCAACCATGCTTTTTTCATTTCCCCACCCCCTTTCAGTTGAATTTTTTTATAAATCGATAAAAAATGAGACTGCGCATTAATATTCGAAATTTCATCTCATAGACATCTTCTGGTTTTGGTTCAAACTTTAAGGAACGTATTGCCTCTTTAATAATTTCAATATTCAGATATTCTTTCGCAAGGGAATCTCTACACATATTTTCTAATTCTGCGATAAACTCCCTCCAAACAGGCATCATCCGATGTAGCCCATCTGCCCCTTGGATTCCTCTTGTACGTTGATTCAGTCTTACTTCATCTGGAAGGATGTTTTTCATTGATCTTCTGATAAGTGACCTAGATAGCCCTTCATTAACAAACTGTTCTTCTGGAACTGATAAACAAAACCTTGCAACTCTCAAATCATTTGTAGGATCACGATCCCATAAAGAATAACGTAGTGATAATTTAGAGCCATAGGTCCCCGTAATATTCCAATAAAATAAATCTTGAAATTGTTTCTTTTTAATATCGTAAACATTATCGTTTGAATTCCCGTTCAAATCAATTCCGTAATCTCTTAATTTATCAAAAGAATTTAACTTATTCTCAAATTCTGGATTAATCATCTGTATAAATTGACTTGGTTGTTTCTTCAAGGAAGACATAGAAAATATCTTCCTTCTAACTATAGAAAATATACGAGATTTACTAACTCCTATATTCTCACTGTACAGGGATATTTCATTATACAATTTCATTAATTGCATTTTTTTTAATAGTCGAGCCTGGTATTCAAGGGCTGGCCCCCAAGAAATCGTCCAATTACCTCTTTGTCCATTTAGCAAAACGCCTATGTTTTGAGAGTGTGCTTCTTCAAAAATTCCTTTTAGCCAAAAAGTGTTCTCAAAGAACTTATACGGCATCTCCAATACATCTAACCAATCATCGATATCAAAAAAAGGAGTTTTCCCTTCAAGATCTAAATAGTTATCATTTATGTTGCCTACATAGTTAACTGTAGCCTTTATTAAAGGTCTTTCATCAGCTAATCGATTTTTAGGTGTCCAATCAACAAAATCTTTAGCAGGTATATAACTAAAGGTATGTAATTGTTTGTTCTCTCGCTTTAGCGAGTTTGCTGCAATTCCTACAACTGAACCAGAATCCAATCCGCCACTAAGATGTGCACCTACTTTACGGTGTGTGCGAAGTCTCGATGTAACTGCACGTTCGAATACTTCCTTTAAAGCTTCCTCGTATTCTTCATTTGATTTTAATTTTAGTTTTTCACCTTCTATCAAAGTATTGTATCTTGTAAGCTTTAATTGACCGTGGGATATTGAAATACTATGAGAAGGAGGCAGTTGATTTATATCCTCAAATACAGTAGAAGTGGTATCAATGGATTCAAAATTCCATGGAATACTGAGAAAATCACCCAACCATTCTTCTCTTAAATTAGGCTTGATATAGGGTAATTGAAATAATGGTTTATTAATTGAACAAAAAGCGAACTTTTGATCACTGTAATAATAGTAGAGTGTTCTACTACCAGAAAAATCCCTTGCCCCAAAAAACTCCTGCTGCCTTTCATCCCAGATCATAAACGCAAAATCACCAATTAAGAATTTCGGGGTATTTTCACCCCATTTTATATAAGCTAGTAAAATTAATTGATTATCAGTCATAGTTTTTCTATCACCATGATCTATTTGCAACATATCAAATAGTTCACTTCTATTATCAATAATGGCATCTGACGTAATGACCAATTGTTTTTCATAATCATAAAATGGTTGCTGCTCATTTATCGATTCTGGTGTGATCCATTGAGCATGACACCCGAGGAAAACATTTTCCTTGAGCCAAAACTGGGAATCATCGCAAGGAAACTCTTTAAGAGAACCCATTACATTATTGACAACATCTGTAGTTATAGGCTTCTTATTAACATGATAGATCCCTGTGATTGCACTCATAATGATTCTCCTCAATTCTATATGTTCTAAATCAAAATTACTTGCTTCATCTAATGAAGAACGCCAAACTTTTTCTTAATAAAATATAGTATCGTTCTATATATAGAACGATACTATATTTTATTAAGAAAAGCAATATAAATTCCTCTAATAATCTAAGTAAATATCACTAAAATTTTCAATAAGTACAAGCATTTTAAACATAAATACATATGTTAATTAAGAAACGTAAGTTATTAAAATGGAGGTGTAATTAATGGCTCAAAAGATTCAAATTAAGAGCTGCTTAAAGGCAGAGCTACCTCTTCTACATGTTGGTGAATTTGGACTTTGTACAGATACGAATGAACTGTTTATTGGATCAGAGACTGGTAACCTTTTATTAGCTAACAATAACGATATAGATAGATTATCCCAACTAACTACAGCGAATATTAACGATATTGATACTACTAGTGTTTCACCTACAGAAGGAAACATTTTAGAATATCAGGATGGTAAATGGAGACCCAGTATAAATACGAGTATTCCTTCTTCTAATAATCAATCTTCCTATGTACTAGAATTAGAAAGATGGAACGTAAAAAATGACGGCACTGACGCTGTGAACACAACTATTGGGATTAATAATGCCTTAGTGTGGGCTGCTCAACAACATTATAAAGAAGTAGTACTACCTACTGGACTTTATTTAATTGATGAGAACAGTTCTATTCGTCCTAGAAGTTATATGACACTAGATTTAAATGGTTCTACTCTGAAGGTAAGAAATAATGGGTTAATAAAGTACGCCATAATTAAATTTGATGAAAATCAACAGTATTCTAGAGTTACTAATGGACGGATTGAAGGTGATAAGGATAATCACGATTATACTACTATTCCAAGTACTCATGAATTCGGCTATGGAATCTCGGTTGGGTATGATACTCCTCTAGAAGGTAGTAATATAAGGTTTATTACTTTAGATAATCTAGAAGTGTTTAACTGCACTGGAGATGCTATTACTATTGCTAGTGTGAATGGAACATTAAAAACTATTAAAGGCGACGAATTCGAATCTGGTGGGATAAGTCTAATTGACGGTACAGTTAATAATCAATCGAATAGGATTAGGTACAAATTAAATATTTCTATGCAACAAGCTTCAATTAAGAAATATGGTTATTTTGGACTTTATGGTGGAAGCTATGGAGGACTAGGAAATGATATAAAAACAGATATCTATGATGTAGTATTTTATAGAAAGAATAATACTTTTTTATCATCAAAAGTTGAGAATCAATTTTTTGACGAAGTAGAAGTTCCAATTGGTGCAGAATATGCAAAAGTAATTCTTCACCAAAAAGAATTACCCTCTTCAAGTGGTTCTACCATTTCTATCCGTGTTCCGCATATTCCTAAAAACATATTTATAGAAAAATGTAATCTACATGATTGTAGAAGACTAGGGATTAGTTTAACAGGAGGAAAACACGTTCTTATCAAAGACTGTACAATCCATCATATTAGTGGGACAGCTCCACAGAGTGGTATTGATATAGAAGATGCTAGGGACATAAACCAATATATTTTTATCGATAATAATCACTTCCATGATAATAGCGCACACGATATCATTGCTGTAAGTGGTAGACATTTGAATATTACTAATAACAAACTATCCAAATCTTTAATCATACAAAATGGCGCTAATAGAAGTATCATAAATGGGAACTTTTTCATTAAATCTGAAATTAATTTAAAGGGAGATGCAATTTTTTCCAACAATCACATATACAACGGTAGTATAGGAGTTTCCGGAGCGAAATCAATTTTAGTAAGTGACTGTTTATTCTATAACAGTAATCTAGGCTTCTCCAATACAAATCCTTACTCATCTGCTGTAAGAAATTGTAGAATTATAGTTGATAATGACTATTCAACAAGAGAGAATACCCCTTCTGTTTTATCAATTAATGGGGCCCCACAATCGATATCAAATTGTAGTTTTGAAGGAGTGGGGTCAGAACCACTTATATTTGTACCTAACGCTGCACAAACAGGATGGATATTCGATAATACTTTGTTCAAAGATACAAACCATCCTCAAAATATCATTTTACGCTTACCTGGTGGCAGTTATAAAAATTGTAGATTTATTAACACCGGTCGAATAGGGCTAGGTACTGGCAGTATTTCCGAAAATTATGAATTTAATAATTGTGAATTTCAATGGCAAAATAATGTGTTATTTTATCTTACCCCAAACCTTCCTATTAATTTAAATATCTTAAATAGTGATTTTCGAGGGAGCTCTGATGGGGCATTCTCTATTAGAGGAAATTGGAAACTAATAAAACTATCTAACAATATATTTGAATTTAAAAACTCCAAATCAAATAATTACCTCATCTATTCATACAACGTCCTAGCAGAGACCGTTATTTTAGAAAATAATGTGTTTAAATCAACATTGACAATGAAGTTAGGTTTGGATGGAATAAATTCAAACATTGCAGTGTATAGAGATAATTTTTTGCAAAATATTCAACCTATATTTAATGAAAATGCAATTAGTTTAAATAATATTATAAATGGTATTCTTGATTAGTTAATTTTTGAGTTATATATCCTACTATTATATATTTTTATCTGAGCTATTACCTCAATTTTTATCCTAATTGGAGTAATAGTTCAGTTTATTAAAAAATCACACTATTAATACAAAGTGATCTAATTAAATATTAAATATTATTCAGTGCAGTATTCACTTAAATATTGAAAATGCTTTTCTGACTCTTTCTTAATAGGTATAATATCTAATTTATTATTAAATCCTTGTTGAATTGTTGGTAAGTCATATTGTAACTGTATATTTTCCATTTCAACTATGAGTTGATCCAAATTAATATCTTTAAGTACATTTGTTGTCTTTTCGTTGTAAATCACTGGTATTATACCGGTATCTAATACTAATGACAAAATAGTCCCATGAAATCTCGCAGCAATAAATAACTCACAAGTAGCTATTACTTCCAAGGTCCTTCCAATATCCCCTTGATAATTGTAAATTACAACTTTCTCTAATTTTTTTTGAGATAGCCGTTCTACTATTGTATTAATAGTTTTCAAATCCCCTTCTCTACTGCAAAATGACATTAAGCAACATTCATAACCAAGGTTTTGAAATACTTCTATTGACTTTATTGTACTTCTAATATAGTCCTCATAATATTCTGATAACCCTTTCTTTTTCCTCACATCAATAATAGAAAATCCAACCAATTTTTTAGTAGACTTAGTTTTATATTTTCCTGGACTTAATTGAAAAACTATATCTGGTGCATATCTAACTTGAGGTAGATGTGAAAACAAGTTGTAAGAATAATAATCTCTAAAACATACATCACTACACAACTCGAAAAAAGCTAGATATTCATTATAAAACGACACAGTACTATAAGGTCCGAAATTTGCTCCAAGTACATAAATTGGTTTACTTAATCTGCCGAATTCCCTAGCTAAACTCATTCTCTTATTATATAAAGCTCTATGATAAGAGTTATTTTCCATAAAAATTGACCCACCAATAAAAACCAGTGCGTCGAAACTTTTTGCAGTCTGCCTATCTTTTTGTATATCATTACTTAATCGACTTGATATTTTATCTAAAATTGAAAATTGTCTTCTATTGATATTATTATAATTAGCTATAAATTCATCATAATCACTATTATAATAATTTAAAGTTATGTTGCTTGTTTTAAATTTGTTTGCAAGTATATCTAAAAATAGATCATCGCCTAAATTTGAAGCTAAGTACATATCAACTAACAGTTTCTTCAATTTCATCACCCAGCATTCTATTTTTTATTTATAAAGAGAAATTACACAAAATTATTATACTTTCATTTTAACTAGCCAAACTTTAAATTAGGGAAGCGCTTTTTAAGATGAATGATCTTCAAAAAGCAGTAGATTAATAAGTATTTTTTTAATTTTAATAACATGATATAAGTTGGTACAAACCCTTCTAAGTTTGCATATTTAAGTGCACCTTTAAATTCTTTACTTTTTAATATTTTAGAATTATGTTTTACTTTATTAATAAATGAAAGTGTGCATTCTTTTCTAAAAGTATTTTCCAAAGTTGAGTTCATCATTGTTAAATATGAATTATAGAAAGTTGGTCTAATATGTTCTATATCTGTTTTAAAAAGCTTCATACAATTATACATTTCAGAAAATAAAATGTTATATATCTCGAATAAATTCTCATGAAATTTGTTATCTAAACTTTCTTTTTCACTTTTAATATAATTGTATAAAGGAATATTACAAATAAAAATTTTATCTCCCACATGTTTTAAATACTCTAGATTAAATAATAAATCTTCTCCAAGAGAAATTTTTTCTTTGAAGAATATCTTTTTGCTTTTAATAATGTTCGCATCATAAATTTTATTCCACTGTGTATTTAAAAGTGTTTTTTCGTACAGCGTATAAAATGAGCTTTTATCAATATCTATAACGCTTCCCTCTCCTAGCGTCCTGGTTCTTCTTTCGTTATTTTCGTAATTATAAATATTATATCCACTTATTATCATCGAGTGTTTGTGGGTTTCAATTAAGTCATACAATAACTTACACCAACTTTTTTCAACATAATCATCCGCATCTGCAAACATTAGATATTTCCCTCTACTAACATTAAGTCCAGTATTTCTTGCAATACTTACTCCCTCATTACATTTATGAATAACTCTAACCCTATTATCTTCATTTGCATAAGCATCACAAATCTCCCCACTCCTATCAGTCGATCCATCATTGATAAGTATGAGTTCAAAAGAAAAGAAGCTTTGATTCAAAATTGAATTTATACATTTTGATAGATATAATTGAGCATTATAAATAGGTACAATTACACTTATTATCGGCTTCTCCATAGATTCACCCTCTTCATCTAATTGATCGCTTTCATCTTATTTTAATAAAATCTAACTACCAACGTTAAATTGATACACTATACCTCAATGTTCAATAGTACTTAATCTACATGTTGACTAGCCGATGGTAGTTATCCTCATCTGAACCAATAATCTTGCTTTTATTTTCCTATTCATATTAGATCCTCACATAATTGTTCTTTTTAATTTATTTTCTATTGATACAAGTCTCCCTTTGCTTAGTTTAAAAACAACATCACAATTCTCAATGGTACTTAACCTATGAGCTATAATTATCAATGTTTTATCTCTCTTCAAACTATCAATCGCTTTCATGATCTCTTTTTCAGTATCATTATCTAATGCTGATGTAGCTTCATCCATGAATAATATTTCCGGATTATGATACAATGCTCTAGCAATACCCAAACGTTGACGTTGACCTCCTGAAATTCTTACTCCACGTTCTCCTACTTTTGTTTCTAATTTATCTGGCAGTTTTTCAACAAACTCTTTCAATTGAGCCTGCTCTAATGCTCTCCATACCTCCTTATCATTGATTTTCTCAGCATCGATTCCAAAACCAACATTTCCACGAATGGTATCATCTGAAAGAAAAATCGACTGAGGAACATAGCCAATTTTTTGTTGCCATCGTGTTCTTTGGTCTGCAAGATTATTACCATCAACTAATATTGTTCCTTTCTCTGGAGTGAATAATCCAAGGATAAGATCTACAAGAGTGGTTTTACCTGCTCCAGATTCTCCAATAAATGCTACAGAATGGCCAATTGGTATGTTTAAAGACACATCCTTAACTGAATAATCCTTTTGACCTGGATAGCTAAATGAGACTTTGTTTAGTTTTATTGATTCATTAAAATACTTAATTTCCTTGTCCATACTAAATGGTTTTTTAAATTGAATTCCATCATTATAGTTCAACTCTTTATTCATGAATAAGTCCTCATAAACAACTTTTAACGCTGGTTGACTATATCGAATGGTGGTTATTAAGGCAACTATGCGTGTAATTGAAGGCATTATTCTAAAGGCGGCCATTGCGAATAATGCCATAGTTGAAACTATGACAGATGTTTCTGTGCCTTGGAAAACAATAATCACCATTGTCAAAAGTACAATGGTTACTAGTAATGTCTCAATAAATAGCCTTGGAACCTGCTCAAGAATCTTCATATACACACTATTATTCGCCTTAATTTGACTCTGAGCAGCATAAGATTTTATGAAAAAATCTTCTTTTCCAGAGACTTTAACTTCTTTGCTAGCTCCTAAACCCTGATTCACCCATTTGATCATTGTACCGCTTACCTCTTGTTGCTCTTTGCCTAGTTGTGAAATCTTTTGACGAAAATATTTAAAAAATAAAAAAACACTTCCACCTAATAAAATAGAAGAAGTTAAAGTCGCTAATGGAGCAGTAGTTAATAGTAGAATTAAGATACACGCACTAACAAGTGATTCTGTAAGTAATTGTAAACCCGACATGATAATTCCTTGAAACACTTTGGGGACTTCACCATTTACATTTCTTAGTAAATCGGCCGTATTTCGTTGTAAATGGAAAGTATAAGGTTTAGTTAGATATTCCTTAAATAATGTTCGAGATAGTTTCACTTGCTGATTTAACACTACTTTCACTTGAGCATAATTAAAAAGTAGTAAATAAATATTCTTCAATACAAAAATAAAGAGTAAAACCACCACAGAAAATGAAATAAATGCTTGAGATGATTCGAAATTCATTTTTACATAAAAATACGATAATATAGGCTGGGTATCAATTATTCCTGGATCAGTTACAATTCCAACAAATGGAACGATTAGACCAATACCAATAGTCTCAAACAATGCTGCTACAATCATCATGACAAATAAGATAACTAATTTCTTTTTCTCTCTTTTATTGAATAACTTTAGTAATTTTTTTGTGGAATCTCTCATTTTTTCACACCTTCTTTGTATATAATAAATATATGATATTGAAAAGGATCATTATTATATTAAAATGTCTTGTACATATATGAATCAATTGAATTGTCACTTTCAATAACCCCTCTAATAAACTACACTTCAGCTATTAAGATAGGAGGCCCTTTTTTTTTCAGAAGTTATTAATAGCACGTTTATATCTCCACCACATTTACGTCTTGTAATAGGTATGGTGACCTAAAAACTACTAATATTAAGTATTTTACTAATATTAGTTGTATGGTTTACATCAAGGTCAGAAAGTGCTTTTGTGAATTTCCCTCTAAGGGATTGATCTATTATTAATTTTTTAACTGCTTCGTAAACTTCATTCTCTTGTATATCAACAACCAATCCATTATAGCCATCTATGATTTGTTCTCTTGCTCCATTAACATCTGTCGTAATAATAGGTTTTCTTAAAATTTTGGCTTCTGTTACAGTTATACAGTATCCTTCATACCTTGAGGGTTGGACATAGATATCACATTGATTAATATAAGTATAAGGATTTGTATCCAATCCTAGAAAGATGAAGTTATCCTTCAGATTCAACTTTGATAATAATTTCTCATATTTTTCTTTATACTTCCCTTCTCCCAAGCAATACCACTTGACGTTATATCCGCTTCTAATAAGGCGTTCTAAAACCAAAATTGCTATATCCTGCCCCTTTTCAGGTGCTAATCTTCCAACAGTTAATATTCTCAACCCAGTAAATTCTTTATCAGAAAATCCTCCTTCTTTTTTAGATTGGTCAAGTATGCTTTTAGGTGATACAAGGTTCAGTATAGTGTGAATCTTGTTTTCATATGTTGGAATTGCACTAATTATCTTTTTCCTCGCTTCTTCAGATACTGTGCAGATACTATCGAAATTCCTATATGTTTTCTTCGCAAACTTTCTATTGAATCCAATTTTTGATACGTCAAAATGAATCCATTGAAGCTTTTTCTTTGCCTTTATTTTATTCACAACAAAATAGCTTATGAAGTCCATCGGACCTGCATAAGCTACAGCGACATCATAGTCTTTTTCTAAAACGGGTGTTTTTCTTAGCAAATACTTAAAGTAAAGAGTTCTTTCTCCGAAAAACTTTGCGAGCAAAAAAATTGCCCCATAGGTTAAAGTTTTTAATAACTTTCCTTTCCTGAGATGATCCATAATGATTTGTCTAGGTGGATTGTTTAGTAGATTCTTTAGCAAATTATAACCCTCAATATATTCTACTGTTACACCTTCTGGAATAGAGTCTAGAAAACCACCATACTTCTCTAGCATTAATATTGTAATTTCATACTCCTTTTTAGGCATTTCAGAAATCATATTTAATAATGCTTTCTCTGTCCCACCAACATTCATGTTGATCACCATAAATAAGAGCTTCTTTTTCATAGGATTAACTCACTTTCTTTACCCTATTAGTTGATAAAACTTTTGAATTTCTTCTAAGTTTCCTTTTTTTTCGACTTTCAAATAATCTATGATGTCTTCTCGTAGCTGATCATTATTTATGATTTCTACAATCCCTTTACTAACCGCCTCGGCTTCCATGTCCACAACCAATCCATTTTTACCGTCAATCATTTGGTTATATACAGCATCAAAACGGGTAGTAACAATTGGCACATTCAACATACGTGCTTCAGCTAATGCGAGGCCATATCCTTCAAATTTAGAAGTCTGAACATATATGTCAGCATTTTTTATAAAAGGATAGGGGTTTGCTTCAACACCTAAGAGAATAAAATGGTTCTTTAGATTATAATCAATAATCAATTGTTCAATTTCCTTTTTAAGTGGACCTTTGCCTAATACATACCACCTAAAATCAATATCTATATCTCTTAATTTCCTACAAGTTTCTATTGCTATATCATAACCTTTTTGCTTAGCTAATCTCCCTATCGTCAATATCCTTATACCATTAAAATTGTCTGTATAGCCATTTCCTATATCAGCCATACTTGAAATAAATTCCGGATTATTAATGTCGTAAATTACAGTAGTTTTCTTTTTGTATATGGGAAATGTATCTAAAAAAATTTCATTAGCTGATTCAGATACCGCTACAATTTTATCAAATTTATCATAGTGTTTTTTCTGAAAATCTTTATCTTTCCCTTTTAATTTATAACTAACATTAACCCACGCAAATTTCTTTTCAGCATGTACTTTTTCTGAGACATAAAAAGTTGGTACTCCCTGGGCAAAACTAATCGCGACATCATACTTTTTCGAATTACTTTCAATTACATTTGAAGTGTTTTCCCAATATATTCTAGCTTTTTGAGAATTTCGATAATTTCTCATTCTAATAAATGTAGAATATCTAAATCTTGAAATTAACATATTATAGTTTTTTTGCTTATATGCATTTACTAGTGAATCTTTTAAATTATACTGTGAGAACAATGTGTATTGAATTGGTTTTAAAATATTCACTTCTTTTGGAACTAAATCTTCTAAAATTTGGCCGTAAGAAAACAACTGTAAATCAACTGAAACTTTTTCAAAATCCAACATAGAAAGTAAGGTAACTAAACTTTTCTCTGCTCCTGCGCAATCCAAAGATTCAATCACGAATAAAATGTTTTTCTTCAAATAATCGCCCCCTTTATATCATATCAGTAGTACTTGATTCCTCTTTCAATACTTTTAATAATTTTTGTGGCGTCAGCAGCAAAATCTCTCTTCTCAAATTGCCTTAATCTTAGTAAAATATCTTCTAAATAATACAAGTTAAGATGAGTAAAGGTATTCTGATCTAAATATATTTCAATTTCGGATTCTAACTTCTTACGGGGTGTCTGATTTAATATCTTAATTTTACTAAGTAAAACACAATAGGATATTTTATTATCTGGGGAGAACCTCGATATGAATTTTAGAATATCAAATGTTGGAGAGCGATAAGCACAAAATTCCCAATCAATTAGAACAAGTTTACTCTTATAGCTTATTATGTTATCTCTTTTTATATCTCCATGGCTTAAAGTAAGAGGTATTGTTTTCTCCGATCCACTTTTGATAACAGCACTGTACGTTTTTGTTGCAAATTCTTTGATATAGTTGATATGCCATTCATCAATAATGGTAGAGTTCTTATCTAAAATCAGTTCAATATCATTTAATAATGAGGCAGAATAACTTTTAATATCAACAACCTTTAATTCCGATTCTGAGATTAGATTTAAAAAAAGTTGGTTCATTTTTCTTGTTAACTTTCTATTGTATTTAGTTAGATCAGGATGATGGCCATTATAGAATTTACCTGTTATAATTCTCCTTTCTTTATCAACATCTATTATCTTTTCATACATTTGACTATCATTATTAAACTTTAAGATATTATCAATGACTTCTTCATTTTTTTCACTTACCACAGTATAGATAACGTCATTATTATAGTTAATTATTTTATAGTTAACGTCATTCACTTTTAAGATAATATCTCCTGGAAGTGAAAAAGTTAACTGGCTTTCTTTCGAGGCGTTACGAATATAATTTAGTAATACAACCAACCTTTTAAAAGGATTCTTAGGCATCAACGGTTTACAATTAAATAATAATTTACTTAACTTAAACAGAGACATATCTTTGTTTATACTTAATTGATCATTTAACTTAATGTACTTGTGCATTAAAGCGACCCCTTCACCATATCAACAGCTAGTTATAACCTAATTCTCTCTTTCACCAACGTAGAAGAAACATTCTTTGTATATGGAAAATAAACAATATCTACTCCAACTAAATTAAACTGACTTTCTAACTCGTTAAATAATGTGCTCCCCTTCCAATCATCTCCATGGAATAAGACATCAAATTGCAATTCTTCCCAGGCCATGAATTTATCTTGATTTGTTTGGGGAACAACATAGTCAACGTATTTAATTCCTTCTACTATTTCCATCCGATCTTTATGATTAATAGCAGGTAATTTCTTTTTATATTCCATCACAAGTTCATCTGTGCTTACTCCTACGATCAGCGCATCGCATTGCTCTTTTGCTTTTTTTAGAATGTTGAGATGCCCTACATGAAATAGATCAAAAACCCCTGTCGTGTATCCTATTTTATACTGCTTCATCCACTTCACTCCTTGTCTTTTTGAAACAAACCTCTTCAATTCTTTTTACCAACTGCTCAGACGCCTTTCCGTTTTCAAAAGAGCCTACTCGATTTAAAAAATTCTCTATATCACGTTTGTATTTGTCATGGTCAAACTCTCTTATTTCTTCTTCTAAATTGGTTTGATTAATAGAGGTATTGAAAGGTAAGTCTTTTAATTCAAAATACAAGCCACGATCTTGGCTTGTATATTCTTTTATATCAGGAACAAATAAAAAACATGGTTTATTCGTAATCGAAAAATCGAACATTAAAGAAGAATAGTCGGTAAGTAGTACATTCGCTATTAATAATAATTCTTGAATATCATCGAAAGAGGAAACATCCATTACATTTCGATCAGAAATGATTTCACTCGATTTTGAGGCGAGATGCGGATGCAGCTTTACTAAAATGATCCATTCGCCTCCAAATTTTGAAGCTAATGTACGTGCTAGACTCTCGTAGTTGACGTCATATACATCTAGATTGTTACCTTTTCGAAATGTTGGGGCATGAAGGAATACTTTTTTGTGTTTAGGAATGTTTAATCTTTCATAGATTTCTCTTTTGTTATCTTCTCCACTCTCGAACAACAAATCATTTCCTGGTGTACCGTGTTCGAAAATCTCCCCATTGTACCAGAACGCTCGATTAAAAATCTCTGTACTGTATTTACATCCAGCCAACAACAAGTCACATTTCAAAGAATCCTTTTTTGCCATTCGAATGTAATGAGCTGGGAGAGTTTTTTCTGCGTCCTTTTCAATCTGCTTTAATCGCAAAGAACTGTGCCATGTTTGAATATAATACTGATTCTTTCTTTTTTTAAACAGCTCTGTCGTTCGATAATTTGTAATAACCACTTTCGCTGTACATAATTCATAAAAATATTTGAGCGACATTGTTCTAACCTTCCTAACACCCTTTAAATATTGTTTAGAGGATAGGTCATAGAATACCCAGACCACATCAAAACGATCTGATGGATAGTTTTTTTGAATGTACTGAGAAATATACTTCGGAGTTCCTCCATATTGGCTGCCATAATAGCTAAAAAAAATGATCTTATTATGCTTTATTGGAAGACAACAAAAAATATAGATAATCAAATTAGTAACCAACTTCTTTAGTAGGCTCATCATTTGTTTTTCTTCTCCTCTTATCATTGCTCAATTCTTATTAATCCCTCCGGTTGCGAAAGGAGATTCAGCTTCCTTAATGCTTTTTTAAAGGCAAGATAGGTAATATTCAAATAAGGACTTAGAAGAAATAAATTCAGTTGCCTAGCTAATTGTTTATCCCCCTTAACTGCATCCTTGAGATAATGACGATTCTTATAGACATATCCCTTTATTTCATTTTTGTATGTCCCTTCCCTATCCAGCTTCCTTTTTAAAACTAATAAATTGTAATGAATTAAACTCGCTTCTAGTATCGCTTTATACGACTCATGAATCAGCTCACTGTAGTACTTTTCAATGAAGACGTGCCTTTCTCGAAGCCCTTTAATCAAATCGAGATTCCGTATTGAATAGTTTGAAACGATACTATCGTTACGTTGATAGTAGTTGTAAAGAGGTTTGTACGTTAATAAGAAATTGTTTACTCGCTGCATCACCAGGCAAGCCCAGTAAATATCTTCAAATAAAACATCTTGTTGGAACTTAATATCTCTAATTAAATCTGTCCTATAGAGTTTCCCCCATGCGAAGTTCTTCACTTTTTCGTTCACAACAAGCTCTTGCATCAACTGCTTGTTATTCATGATTAACGGAGATTCATCTGCAGGAATTTGACGATTATCAAGCAAGAGTTTGTCATCATAGGCATAATAAAAAGCCGATTGCACGACATCGGCTTCGTACTTCTGACTATAAGTCACCATATAGTCAACCATATTCTTTTCCAACCAATCATCACTATCCACAAAAATAGTGTACTTTCCACTGACGTGTTTCATACCATAATTCCTAGCATCTGATAATCCACCATTTTCTTTATGAATAACCTTAATTCGATGATCTTTTGCTTTGTAGCGTTCCGCAATTTCCCCACATCGATCAGGAGAGCCATCATTCACTAAGATGATTTCCAAATTCCTGTACGTTTGTTTTAGAATACTATCTACACACCGATGAATGTATTTCTCTACTTTGTAAATAGGAACGACCACGCTAACTTTTGGATACATAAGGTTTCTCCTAAACTAGTTTGTAAAGCTTCTGGAGCTCCTGATTGTTATTAAAATCAATCCTTTCACAATGATAAGCAAGTGATTTTCTTACTATCTGATTTCGATACAAATTTTCAATTCCTTCAGCAATTCCTTCAGAAGTTAGTTCACAAATGCTTCCATCAATTCCATCTCGAACCTGACTGGATGCCGTTGGATAGTTTGTGATAAGGACTGGTTTTGAAAGAATTTGCGCTTCCCTCACTGTTACAGCCTTGCCTTCATATCTTGATGGCTGCACATAGAGGTCTGCTTCTTTTATAAATGGATAAGGATTTATTTTTTTACCGAGTAAATGAAACTGATCTTCAAGCCTATGAATTCTGATTAATTCTCTTATGCTTTTTTCATCCCCACCGTAACCAACAACATACCAGGCAATATCTGTATAACCTCTTTCTATCAATTTTTTCATTGCAAGTACAGCTTGATCTATTCCCTTAGCATATGAAAAGCGTGCTACAGTAACGATTTTGAATCTGGAGTCCTGTTTCATTGGATTTTCGACTTTTTCTTCTGCCAATCCTCTAATTACTGCAGGTGAGGTAATGTTCTCTAACACCAACACTTTTTGTTTAAGAGTAGGGTATTTCTTTGTAAAAGCTGTCCTACACTGTTCAGAAACAGCTACAATGTAGTCATATTTTTTCCAATTATCTAGATCCAACTTAACATCCGTATCAACAGTAGAAAAATCTGTATGAATCCATGCAATTTTCGTTTTAGCTTTTACTTTTTCTGCAACGAAATAATGTGGCCATAAATAACTGATTGCCACGTCATAATCACGATCCAACCGAGGTAAAAGTGGGAGCGAATACTTCCACATGTATTGCATCTGCTTGTATCCATTTTCTTGTGACTGATTCTTGTTCGCTTTGTACTTTGAATACAATCGTGTCATTCCAACAGGCAGGTTACCTGATCTGATCGTTTCGCCGATTGACATTCGAAAAGTTTTATATGCTTTCTTTTCTTT
Source organism: Guptibacillus spartinae (assembly GCF_028610625.1). Lineage (GTDB taxonomy): Bacteria > Bacillota > Bacilli > Bacillales > Guptibacillaceae > Guptibacillus > Guptibacillus spartinae. The sequence continues at coordinate 138,269 of NZ_JAQQWU010000003.1, read as the reverse complement.
TAGAAGGGTAGGGCCTTCGGGAATGAGATTTATAAAATCACCGGTGTGACTATACAGCATTAAATCCACTTTATAGCTATCATAATCAAAGTGATTTAACATTCCAATTAAGCTTCTCTCAACTCCCCCCACCTCCATATCAAAGGAAGCGATTAAGACTTTCTTCATAAATCCCTCCTCCTGTTTCGTCAACTTTATATAAAGTTGAGAGTCTAGTTATACCTGCTTGCATCGTATAATTATTTTCTTTAAACCCTTCTTCTACTTGTTTTGAATCTAGTCTTTGTTTACCTACTGCTTTTAATATTTCTTCTGCCCATTCTGCTGGCGACTGCTCTAGTGACAAAGAAGTCATTTTCCCAATATTCAAATCAGCTTCAGGCTGAATAGCTTCAGAAACAATACACGGAAGACCAGCAGCTTGTGCTTCGAGAAGTACTAATCCCAATCCTTCATAGTGTGATGGTAGAACAAATGCATCCATGCTGTGCATCATTACTGGAATATCTTCTCTAATCCCTGTGAAACAGATTTTATCTGAAAGACTCATTTCTTCGGCTTGTTTCTGAATCTCAACCTTTAAATCACCGTCTCCTACCAATAAAAGTCTTACATTATTATTCCTTATAAGAAGTTCATTCAATGTCTTTAATAGAAACAGTTGATTTTTTGCCTCAATAAATCTTCCAACATGACCAACCACAATATTGTTGCCTAGCCCTTCTTGTAGTTTGAAAGAGGCTACTTTTGACCGAGGTTCTTTTAAAAAAGGCTCATAGTCTATAAGATTGGGGAAATAGGCATACCTTTTATTATTTATTAATTTTTCCCCAAATAAATAATTCCCAGCTCCTTTACTACAAGCTAGGAAATGGGTGGAGAAAGAGCGGATCATGACACGCATTACTTTAATATATACTTTCCTAATAATCGAATTACTATCATCTACTGTCGTATGCGCATGTGATACTCTTATCTTCACACCTGCTAATAATGCTGCAGCGTTAGCAATACCGCAATGAAAAAGTGTGTGTGAATGAATGGCTTGATAAGGACCATTAACTTTCATTACTTTATATAGTTCTTTTATAGATGAAGTTCTTGAAAGCTTAATCACTCGTCCACCAAGAGAAATGATTTCTTTATCATAATGAGACTCATAATTTGAATAAGAAATAAAATCAAATTGAACCTTAGTCCGATCAATATTTCTATAAATGTTCATTAGCATCGTTTCGGTACCTGCTCTGTTCATCGCACCTACAACATGCAAGATTTTTAACTTCTCCTTCATTCCCTCCCCCCTTTAGTTTTTTGTTAATTTACATATTTCATTCTGCCACTTAATAAACTCCAAAATTGTCTTATACTCGCGTAACTGCTCTTTCCGAATACCAGATTTCCGTAACTCTTCTACAAAAGCGACCCATTCTTGCTCTGATAAATTAGGTCTCTTTTCATCTTCATGTAGCAATACATTCAGCTCTACATCTAGAACATAAGCCAGTTTCTCAATAACCTGAATAGAAGGATTTTGTTTAAGGTTTCTTTCAATGTTACTCAGATATGATTTAGAAACCTTTGCCCTTTCAGCAAGCTCTGATAACGTAAGCCCTTTTGACTTTCGAATTTTAAGAATATTTTGTCCTATCATATGATATACCTCTTCATTTCTGACTCATACCATTTCCCTAACTGGCTCTTTCATACGAAGAGCTTTCTTAAAACTATCGATAATATACATTTGATCACCTTCCAACAGGTTAGAGCCAGAAGGAAGACAAATTCCTGACCAAAATAGCCTCTCCGCTACGTGACTCTTCTCCTTGTGTGGATAATACTTCGCACCACGATATAAAGGTTGAAGATGAAGTGGTTTCCACACCGGTCTTGCTTCAATGTTATGGTTTCTCATAATTTCTAAAATCTCACTAGTTGTGGAAAAAGCATTTTCATTAATCGTTAGTGCAGTTAACCATCGATTAGACATTGTATTTAACATCTCAGGCATAAAGTTAACGGTTAATAAATCACCTAATTCCTGAAGATAAGTATTAAACACCTTACGCCTTGAAGCGATACGTTCATTTAAGACTTCCAGTTGCGCTCTACCAATCCCAGCAAGTATATTACTCATTCTGTAGTTATAACCCAGTTGACTATGCTGATAGTGGTGAGCTTGATCACGTGCTTGAGTAGCAAGGAAACGCGCTTGTTGAATGGCATGTCGATCATTTGAAACAAGCATCCCTCCACCTGATGTCGTAATGATTTTGTTCCCGTTGAAGGAATAAACCCCGAATTTACCTAGAGTACCACTCGCTTTTCCTTTATAAGTGGAGCCAAGTGATTCAGCAGCGTCTTCAATGACCGGTACTTCGTACCGATTACACAAGTTAAGAATTTCATCCATTTTGGCACTTTGACCATATAAATGAACGACTATGACTGCTTTTGGAAGTCTCTGTTCTCTAGCAGCATCTACAAAAGCTCGTTCAAGTGCCTTGGGAGACATATTCCATGTATCAGGTTCTGAATCAATAAAAACAGGCTCTGCTCCTAGATAGAGAATTGGGTTAGCACTAGCGACAAACGTTAACGTTGAACAGAAAACTTGATCCCCGCTGCTCACCCCTAATAAAGAAAGAGCCAGGTGAATTGCTGCAGTTCCTGAACTGACTGCGATGGCATCACTGGCTCCTACGTAAGTGGCTATTTCCTTTTCAAAAGCGTCGACATTAGCTCCTAATGGGGCGATCCAATTGGAATCGAATGCTTGCTGAATATATTTCTGTTCATTTCCTGACATGTGAGGCGGGGAAAGATAGATTTTATTGTGCAATCACATCACCACCTTTTCTTATGATTTTTGCAGGACATCCAACAGCCGTTGAAAAGGCTGGAATATCTTCAATCACTGTTGCTCCCGCTCCTATAACAGACCAGTTTCCTATTGATATACCAGGTATGACGGTAACTGATGCTCCTATATGTACGCCTTCACCAGTTATCACGTTCCCGGTTAGCGTTGCGTTAGGTGACACGTGGCTGTAATTATTAACCTTATTTTCATGTTCAATAATGGCTCCCGTGTTGATAATGCATTGATCACCAATTATTGAGTTTGCATTGATGACCGCGTTTGGCATGACTACCGTCCCAGCTCCAATAAATGCGGTTGAACTTACAACAGAAGATGGATGCTTTACAGTTAAGTACTGTTCTGAATGAAGAGATAATTGATTGGAAACCTTTTTTCTTGCAGCATTATTGCCTATGGCAATTACAACTCTTACCTCAGGTGTTAAGTATTCATCAATCGACTCAATAGGAGCATAATTAACTTCACATTCTATTTTATGTTCAATGTACTTGCTATCAAGAATCGCAATGATTTTATAATGAAGAGATCGGATCATGTCTTGAATAACTTTGCTATGACCGCCATTACCAATTACGATAACGTCCATTTCAAATCACTTCTTTCGATCCTTTGAATTTTTCCATAGGTACTTCTTCTTGCTGGTTAATGCCTTCTTTTTTTACGACCTTAATAATCGTAAGTAATAAAATTTTTAAATCTAGTAGCATGGATTGGTTTTGCACATACCAGCTGTCTAGCTTAAACTTTTCTTCCCACGTGATTGCATTTCTTCCGTTCACCTGTGCCCACCCTGTCATGCCTGGCCTCACCTGATGGCGAATCTTTTGTTCTTCTGAATAGAGGGGTAAGTACTCCATTAACAAAGGTCGCGGTCCTACTAGACTCATTTCACCTTTTAACACATTGAGAAGCTGAGGTAGTTCATCAAGGCTATATTTTCTGAGAAACTTTCCAACCTTAGTCACGCGATGCTCATCAGAAAGTAAATGGCCATTCTCACCGGTTAAATTCTCCATCGTTCGGAACTTACATAAAAGAAATGGTTCCTCATCTAGTCCGGGTCTTTGTTGCTTAAAGATGACTGGTGTTCCCATATCTTTCTTAACCTTTAGGCTTAAAACGCCTATGATCGGCGATAGTACAACGAGTAAAGTTGTTGAGACTGCTACATCTATTAATCGCTTCATCTCGCTAACCTAAGGTGTTTCTTTCAAGTTGACCATACTAGAAGATAAAAGATTGTCTTTAATCTCCTCTACTAGAAGTGAAGCAGATAAATCTCCGTCTAGATTCCCTTTATCTCTTGCTAGCAATAAGACTTCTTGAAGCTTTTCCTGTGTAATACTCAGTGGTGCTCCCACATAACTCTCTCCTTCATTATGATTTATTATCACCAAGTTAAGAAATTGCTCTTATAAATAATATTTAAGCTGATTACATTTTCGTAATAATAATAAGCAAGATAGCAAACAAGGATTCCATAATAAATGACCTTCTGATCACGTTGCTTAAAGAGGTCGACAATCCAGGAAATCAGAATGAGTTGATAGAGTCCAAAATAAATGGTGAATCTAGCAAATATCCAACTTTGGGTTGAGACAATCATAAACACGACGCTCAGCAGAGTCATATTCACGATGGCATCACTTTTTGGAAACAATCTCTTAAGCTTTTCTCTTCCAAGATAGGCAATAATTAAAGGTGCTGCCATGACAATAACTCTTAGACTACTTGCCCCCCCTTCATCAAAATCTTCGTACCCTCCGTACTGAGTATCTTCAATGGCTGAAAAAAGAATAGAAGAAAACTTTCCAAACCCCATAACAATAATAATTGAAAGGATTAATAACGCGATCGTCGCCTTCGACCATGGCTTAAATCGAACAACAAAATAAATGGGAAGTAAAATGAGTGCACTCTGATGAATAAAGGATGCTAACACGACAATCAACGAATATTTAATAAAGTTTCCTTCTATTAAATATTTCGTAGCTGTAAAAGCAATAGCTCCTGCGAGCGCCTGACGAATTCCATTCATCGATACTAGAAAAAGTCCGCCGGTAATATAAACATATAGACTGAGTTCAATCCTTTTTGAATAGATAGCAAGAATAATGACAATAAGAGCATTTGTGAATAGTGCTGTTGTGAAAATCATAATTTGTGGGTCTTTGGATATTGCTTTTAGGATCATTTGGAGAATCCCGAAGCCAATATCTTTATGGTTTAGGACATACTCCCAGGTAAACGTATTTTCTTCATAAATATTAACGTAATTGAAGGTGTCGCCAATGTTGGACCTTAAGCCGGCGACCGTAACTAGAGTTAGCATAGATCCAAGTATGAACAACTTACTTGGACGAATAACATGCGAATATCCATGTGTAATAACGGTAGCAGAAGCATATCTTGCAAAATAACCAAAAAGAAAAACTATGGCAAGTGTCATCCATAGAATCGTCATAAGGATATTCCTTTCAAATCAATAATTGATTACGTAGTCGTCTTTACATGTCTAGTTTTAAACATGATATAGAAATACAAAGCAATTCCAAAAGGTGTAGCGCTTAGCGTCATAACTCTGGATGGTGCTTCTCGTAAATAATTCGGATTCTTTTCCATCATACTACTTGAAACATAATGAACTGCCTGTCTGAATTTAAATAAAGAATTGGCAAAAGGTAGCTTCATTAGTTCTTTTCGGTAAAAGGCAAATCCTCTTGGGTTTCGTCTATATTGATTAAACATATTATGAGAGGAACCATCTTCCAGATATTCTACATAACAGAGTACCTCATCTAATAAAATCATCTCAAAATACTGATCGAGCTTATAATATTTATACGCTAAACCGACATATTTTTCACCTTTATAAAGTGGATAGGGAAAATCTCGAGTTAATTCTGTTCGATAAACGACTTTTTTATCGCCTGTCACTTTATGTTCTTGATAAAGTTGGAAAAGCGTTGATTTTTTTAAACCTTTAGGTAATCTTGTTCCTATGATACTTCCATCCGTGTAGGCATCAAGGCCTATTATCCCGCTAACTTCATTACTGCCATATTTATCCCAAAAGGTTAAGATTTTCTCAACCGCATCATCAGGCATAAAATCATCTGAATCAATACAAACATTTAGTTCTGTCTCAATGATTTCATAAGCGGTGTTATGTGCGCCATGCATCCCCTGATTTTCCTGCTTAATATAAAGGATTTCTATTGCACGTTCTTCCATCCATTTAAAAACTAATTCCTCAGTTTCATCAGTTGAACCATCATCGATAATCAACCAGATAAAACCCATGTTTGTTTGTCTTTTTAAACTCTCATAGCAATTAGAAAGACAATAAGCTCTATTGTACGTTGGGGTGAAGATGGTTAATTTCTTCATTCATTTCTCCCCCCATTCTTAAGTAATTCTCTTCCAGCTGTCTGGCTGATTGAAGGATGTTATAACCTTTCAATGTAAAGACAAGTGGCGATTGATATCGAGAAGTCGACTTCTCCGAAAAGGTCAATAAATGATCGACCCAACTAGTTTTGTCGTCAAGCGAAAGTTGATGAATCAACTTCATTCCTAAATCAATTTCAGTGGTTATATTATCTGAAATGAAACAGGTCAGGCCAGCAGCTTGTGCTTCAATTAATGTAACGGGTAAGCCTTCATGAAAAGATGGAAATACAAATACGTCGAAAGCTTGCGAAACATGGTTAACATCACTACGAATACCAAGAAACTTAACATTCTTTTCGATACGTAACTTTTTCACCTTTCTTTCTATTTCAGATCGTAATGGGCCATCGCCCGCTAATAGTAGAAGAGAATCTTTTTTGATTTTCACAAAATCACTAAAAACCTCAATAAGAAAATGATGATTTTTTTGCTTCGCAAAGCGACCGACATGACCAAGCACAAATGTCTCATTGCTTATATCTAATTCTTTTCTTATTTCTTTCCTAATTTCCTTAGAAAAAGAGAAGTTCTCAAACTCGATTCCATTTTTTATTATCGTGCTACTTCTAGATTTACTACCGTATAGCCATCTTGCTGCAAGCAGGGAACATGCGAATAAATGATTCGCATTTTTATCGATAAGTAGCCCTACGTACCACTTATAAAATTTAGTTACTTGCCCTCCTTCACTACTCGTATTATGACTATGTGCAATCCGATTCGGGATACTAGCTTTCCTTGCGGCCCTAAGCACAAGCCCACTCATTTTATCCAGGTGCGAATGAACAATCTGGTAATAAAAGTGACGATGAAAAAACTGATTAAGCCCTCTTACATATCCCCTATGACCTACATCACTGACATAAGGAATACGGTGAATTTTTCCACCCATCGCTTTTATTTCTGAGTCGAATACACCTTCTTTGCAAGTAAGAAAATCGAATTGAACCTTTGATCGATCAATATTACGATATAAATTCATAATCAAAGTTTCTGCTCCGCCCCGATTCATATTCACGACAACATGAAGAACTCTTACTGGAGTGCCCAATTTACCTCCTCCGTTTCCTGTATACATGAGGTGTAAATCATCTTTTTATGCTGGAGGATTTGATCTACGCTAAAATCGTTAAGTATTCTTTTTCTCCCGTTTTTTCCAAACGCTCTTCTAGTCACTTCATCCATTGCCAGATCGTTGATTTTAGCTGCTAACTGCTCTGGACTTTCGGATTTAACGAGCCAGCCCGTTTTCCCAGATACAACTAGCTCTTTGTGTCCTCTATTGTCAACAGCTATAACTGGCAGTTCACATGACATGGCTTCCATAATGTTAACTGGTAAACCTTCACGTAAGCTTGATGCAACAGCAATATCGCACATTGGAACTAATTCTTTCAGATCGTCTCGAAAGCCAAGAAAATCAACATACTCATTTATACCAAGCGTGTGACTTAGAGCTAGACAACTTTGAAGAAGTGGCCCTTTACCTGCAAGCAATAATTTCACCCTTGGTAATTTTTCTTTCAATAGGGCTAGTGCCTCTAGTAAGTACTTTTGATTTTTGTTCGGATTAAATTCTGCTGCATAAAACAATAAAAAATCATCTGGATGGTATCCAAATGATTGCTTTCGTTTTCTTTTTTCTTCCTCTATAAGTGGCGTGAAGGAGTTGGTATCAATCCCAACACCTTTCACATATTCCACTTGAGTTGCGTTAAAACGATTCAATGCAAGTTGGTAATCTTCTTGATTAATCGTGAGGAGCCAATCTGTTTCATTTGCCAACTTCTTTTCAATAGGATAATACACAAGCCAATTTAATAGTGGTGAACCCTTACAAAAATGGAATCCATGCGCTGTATAAATCACTTTCGTTCCTTGTGATCTTGCCTTTCTAGCAGCTATCCTTGAAAGCACCCCTCCCATGGGAGTATGACAATGGATAATATCATAGTGATTTTCATCCATAATTCTTTTCAGTTCTTTATACGCTTCAATGTTTTTCATTTGGAAAGGAGATCGCTGAATTGGTATGTTGAATTTACGATCCGTATAAGGCAATTTTAGTTCCCCACTTGCCGCAATGTGAACTTCCCATCCTTCTTCTTTAAACCACTTTAAGTACGGTAAATGAAAAGCTTTAAAATGATAATCAACCGTTGCACAAAACAACACTTTTTTAGCGGGCATATACGCACCTCCTATTCAAAGATCATTCTTAATAAAGAACATCTTGTGCTGAAGAATTAACCTGACAACAGAGGTTGCGACACTACTTTATGATTAGCCAGTTGCAACAATCTATTCTTTAACGCTTCTTTCTCCATATCAGAAAAAGTCTCGATCAGCTCTTCGATTTCTTCTAAGTACAGCTCGGACGTCTTACCAACATAAATATTTGGATAAACATGATCCGAATGCACTTCTTCTTTATTAAGAAGCTCTTCATATAACTTCTCTCCAGGACGAATGCCGCTATATTCAATCCCGATATCATCAACCGAATGTCCTGATAGTTTAATTAAGTTCTTTGCCAAGTCTACGATTTTAACTGGCTCGCCCATATCTAATACAAAAATTTCTCCACCTTCAGCCAGTGAACCTGCTTGAATGACAAGTCGGGATGCTTCAGGGATTGTCATAAAGAATCGGATCATATCGGGATGAGTAACTGTTATTGGACCACCTTTTTGAATTTGGTTCTTAAACAACGGAATGACACTTCCACGACTTCCTAGAACATTCCCAAACCTTACTGCAACGAATTTAGTAGTACTCTTTCGATCAAGATTTTGTACAACCATTTCTGACAAGCGCTTTGTAGCTCCCATAACACTTGTTGGATTAACGGCTTTATCAGAGGAGATCATCACAAACGTTTTAACCCCACTCCAACTAGCTGCATTGGCAGCATTCAAGGTTCCAATTAAATTATTCTTTACAGCTTCCTCAGGGTTCCTTTCCATTAACGGTACGTGTTTGTGAGCTGCCGCGTGATAAACAACATCAGGCTGGTAGAGTCCCATCACAGTGACCATTTTCCCTGCATCTTGCACATCAGCAATTTCAGTAACAAACTCAATGTCCGTATTTTGAAAGACTTCTTTTAATTCTAATTCAATAGCATAGATGCTGTTTTCGCCATGTCCTAAAAGAATGAGTGTTTTTGGATGAAAAAGTGAGATCTGCCTACAAATTTCTGACCCTATTGATCCACCAGCTCCAGTCACTAGAACAGTTTTGTTTGTGATCGAGTTTGAAATGATGTCGATGTCTAATTTAACTGGCTCTCGTCCAAGTAAATCTTCAACTTTCACATCTCTAAATTGATTAACTGCAACTTTGCCAGTCATAAGGTCTTCAAGCATTGGAAGTATTTGCGTTTTCGCCTCCGTTTTAGCGCACTCTTGAAAAATTCTCTGTAGTTCTTTTTTACTTAAGGATGGAATCGCGATAATAATATTCTGAACATCATAGTCTTTTACTTTCTTTTCAATTAAATTGATTCCACCTAGCACGGGGATCCCATAAACATCAAGACTCTGTTTCCGTCGATCATCGTCAATAAATCCGATTGGCGAAAGATCAGAATCATTGTTTTTCAGTAATTGTCTTGCTACCATCGTTCCAGCTGAGCCAGCTCCAACGATAAGAGTATTTCGTTTGCTATTCGGTTTGTTCATTACTGTGTCACGGTACATTCGCCAACAAAAGCGTGACCCTCCTATGAATAGTAAATGAAGAATCCATGTAGTCATCAACAGTCTAAATGAGATCTCCTTTAGAATAAATTGTTGAAATATAGCAGCGATTAGAATAGAAAAGGTAACCGTTTGAAGGATAACGACTAACTCTCCTATACTTGCGTATTCCCAAACTTTCTTATATAAGTTAAAGCGAAATGAAAATAAATGATGACTGATTAAGATAACAGCTGAACTTAAAATAACTGAGAAGGTGATTACATGGATCGTTGCACCAACTAGAAATTGACTAAAGAAGATGGCAGTTAAAACGATACATGAATCAATAAAAATGAAAAAAGGCAACCTTTGTCGGTAGGTCATGTCTTTCCTCCCCTCACTACTTTATTAAATTCTTTTTTTTCAATTGAAACAGCAATGAGTCTATCCTCTTTAACCTGTTCGCCTTCTTAATCGATTTAAAATAAGCTTCCGTTAGTTTCACAAGCATTGCCCCTTAAAGAATAAAGTTCTAAGTATGAGGTTCTCCAAAACCTCATACTTAGAACTTTATTAAGAACACTAAATTAAATATAAAAATGGGCATCTAACCCATCCTCACACCACACCATCGACGACTAGCGTCTAAGGTTCGTAAACCCACAGTGTGACCGAGTGCCTTCATTGATAATGGCAAGAAGGCATCGCCAGATTTTATGTTATAATTAAATTCTTAATAAAGAACATCAACATATACTTATTTCTTATTGATGATTGCCCCCATAAGGTTAGCGTGCGCCAATTCTAATACTCTTCTTGCTTTTGCAGCATTCTCAAGATCTGTTTTGCCTCTATTTAAAACGAGAATAATACCATCACATATATTAGCAAGCATTCTTGTTTCAGTGGATGTTAAAACTGAAGGCGAGTCTACTAAAACAAAATCATATTTTTCTCTAGCCTTCATTAGTAACTCTCTCATCATCTCGTTTCCAAGTAACTCCGCAGGATTACTTGCACGGTGACCACTTGTAAGAATCTCTAATCTTCCTATTTCAGAATGATGAACGGCATCTTGAAAACTTTTTTTATAAGTTAGCACATCTGTTAAACCAACTTCATTTGAAACTTTAAATATTTGATCGACAGTTGGAGAGCGAAGGTTGGCATCAATTAAAAGCACTTTTTCTTTTTGTTGCGCTAATGAAACAGCCAGGTTAGCTGTCATCGTTGATTTACCTTCTCCAACACCAGGAGAAGTAATAAGGAAAACGCGTTCCTCATTCTCTTTTGCTAAGAAACGCATATTCGTTCGAATGGTACGAAATTGGTCTGAAATAATGGAATTTGAGTGAGAAAGAGTTATTAAATTTCGTTTCTTTAAAGTAGCTCGTCCCTTTTTACTTGAGATCAACTGACTCACTCCTTACCTCGTAGCTTCTCGCTTTTCTTTTTTTTGAGACAAATTTCTTTTTATTCATATTAGAAACATTTCCAATGACAGGGACACCAAGGATTGCTTCTATATCGCTTTCACGTCTTACTGTGCCATCCAAAGAATCCAACAAGAAGATGAAACCAACTCCAGCAACTAATCCGAATACTGCAGCAGCCAATACGACTTTATTTTGTGATTCGTTAATAGGATATGGATTTACTTTGGCCTCAGATAGCAATTGTACTTCTTTAAAATCAAGAAGTTTTACAACTTCGCTTTTGTATGTTTTAGCAGTTGCATTAGCAATGGCAACAGCTGCTTCAGGATTTGTATCAATAACTGAGATTCGAACCACTCGAGATTCATCCACTTGTTCAACGGTAATTCGGTTTGCCATTCCTTCTGCAGTGGTTTCTAACTTTAATTCCTTTATAACTTTCTCCATAATAATAGGGTCCTTAATCATGACCATTAATGTCTTCATATCCTGATTTTCAGTATCTACGATTATTCTTGTAGAAGTCTCATATAGAGGTACGTATGTGTATTGACTGTAAAAGTATCCTCCCGCAGTCGTAAGAATTGCTAGAACAATAACAATCCAAAATCGAGATTTAATAACGGCAAAATATTCTTTTAGATTAATTTCTTTTTCTGGAGAACTACTACTGTTATTTTCATACTGAAATTTAGACATAAGGCCCACCTTTTTAATAGATTTTAATTTCAAATTCGTATATTCTTTATAATGAACACCCTACTCCAAAGTTCCATTAACCGAGAAAATAACTCTCCAATATATTTTTTCTAACAATTGTGATTATTTACTATTTTAGTTCTATATAAAGAACATGTCAACAGACAAATCGATCATTTACTTAATTACCTTGAACATCTAAACATAGAAAAAGAAGACCCTTGGCTAACCAGGTCTCCTACTCTAGTTATTTGCTTTGTTATTCACCACTATTTTTGTTCCATATAGATACGTTAAAACTAAAAGCAGATTTTATCGAGAATTTTTTTCAGAAAAGAATTTGATGTGTTCGTCACTGTTCTCTGAGCATTGTTAGAGGATTCTATAAGGTTTAATTTATTTCTTACTTCAACATGATCTTGCATCATGTTCTCGATATTAAAAATAACTGGAAGTAAGGAGTTATTTGGCCCTATAAATGGGTCACCTATTTGTTCAACTGAAAGACCATACGAAATTCGTAGAGCACGATAAAACTTTTTCTCAATAAGAGCGATATAGTATTTAGGACGGTATTTACTAGCATGATCATAGAAGATATGCATAAATACATTTAAATACCCCTGGTTTTGATAATCTTGATGGATACAAAGCTTATCAATTTCCCAAATACGCCCTGGATTTGACTTAACTGCATCTAACTCTGAAAATTGATATCTCCCAGAGCCTTCTACTGTCGATTCTGGATTTCCTGGATAGTACGGTATGAATTCAATTGTGCCAATCGTTTTACGGTTGCTTATTTTTCTTGGTGAAATAAGCAGATTATACCTTACTCCATCTTTAGCGTAAGGATCATTTTTCCAGTTATATAATTTACAAAAGTATTCCCATGTTTGTTCAAACTTTTGTTGTTGTTTTGGAGAAGTAACAATTTCAAACATCTTGAAGTCCTCCAGCTTGCAATACTCTATTGCCATTCAAAATATTGGCTACGAAATAGTTTAACTGTCTAATGAACCTGGAAAGTCCGGTTCACAATCGTCATCATTACTCGGTGGATAGTAATGATGAAATTTCATTGTCATTTTGACATCTAAACTTTCTAAAGTTGGTTTTTTCCATTCTTTTTTCAATTTCTTCGCCTCCCTTCAATATTAACAAGTTAGATCTAGGACTTTATAACGAACGATTGTAGTTAAATATTACTATGACTGATTCAATTTAAGCAACTACTATTTTCAAATAAAAAGGTTCCCATTAAGGAAACCTTGAAAACCTCCTAATCCTTTACGATATCCTCCATCACATTCACAAAATTTCCATTCTTACTTTGTAACAATTCATTCGCTCCCCCCGCATCCACTTTCAACAACACCATCAGCACCGCCACCCTGGCATCCCCTTTCGCCTGTTCACTATAACGCGCGGCTTCCCCCTCACTAACTCCCGTCAACTCCTGAATAATCGAAATCGTGCGCTTCCGCAGCTTTTCATTCGACGCTTGAACATTGACCATCAAATTCCGATAGACTTTACCGAGCTTAACCATGGAAGCAGTCGTAATCATATTTAACACCATCTTCTGCGCCGTTCCCGCTTTTAAGCGCGTGGATCCTGTTACCACTTCTGGTCCGACCGGTAATTCAATCGCGTATGTAACGAATTTTGATAGCGGAGCATTCGTATTGCAGGAAATCCCTGCCGACTTTACCCCCATTTCATTCGCCGCTTCCATCGCACCCAGCACATAAGGCGTTCTTCCACTTGATGCAAGACCAATCACCATGTCACGTTCACTCACATGTTTCCGCAAATCTTCAGCACCAAGTTCCCGACGGTCTTCCGCTCCTTCAATGGGATAACGAAGCGCCCGGTCCCCTCCTGCGATAACGCCATTTACAAGATCCGCTGCTACTCCAAAAGTAGGCGGGCACTCAGAGGCATCTAATACACCAAGACGACCGCTCGTCCCCGCACCGAAATAAAAGAGTTTCCCGCCATTTCTGATTACAGTCACAACCTCATTGATCACCTTCTCAATTTGGGGGAGAGCGGCTTTCACAACGCCAGCCACACTCGCATCTTCTTCATTCATAAGCTCAATAATCTCTAACGTTGAAAACTGATGAAGATTCTCTGATTTCGCATTTCTCATTTCCGTTTTTGCTTTTTTTTCATCACTCATTTGCATCTCTCCCCGCTAGCCGCTCATCACATGATAAGACGACTGTAGATTTGCTTTTCGTTCTTCCGTGATCGGCTCTCCATTCCTAATCAGCGCGCAAATACAAGCCCCTACTGCTGGGGATAAGGTTGGAAAAAATACATTGATGCCATTTTTCCTCACTTCCTCAAGAAACCCCTTCCGGAAAAAAGGCGACTCCATCAACCCTCCACAAACCACAAGCCTTCCACTCCGAACCTCAATGGCCTCAATTAATTCGTTCAATTTCTGAAAAGCTTGCTGAACGAGATCCATAGCTGTTGGATTTTCCTTCTCCGCAAGGGTGATCACCACCTCAGCTACCGAAGCGATTTTCATACGCGCATAGGGAGCCTCATAAATCGCCGTAATCATCTCGGGGGCACTTTTTAACGTTAACAAGGACAGGACTTCTCTACAAAAAGCTTCATCGACGTTCGCCCTCCCGTCATGCATCATCGCAACAGTTCGAAGCGCATGCTGTCCAATCTCATAACCGCTTCCTTCATCACCAAACAAATAGCCCCAGCCACCTACTCGCCTTGAACCTCTAACATCTAAGGAATAAGCAATCGATCCCGTTCCTGCGATCAAAACCGTTCCTTCCATGGAATAGGTTCCGCTTGCCATCGCCCCGTACGCATCATTTTGAACCTCAAGTCCTCCTGTAAATCCTGGCAGGACCTCCATCAACCAATGCTTCCAGCGCAGCTGATCTTCTTCACGATCGCCACCCGCAGTTGAAACAAATACCCCGCTAAGCTCGCCCTCTTTTACCCCAGACATTAATTCCGAAATCACCTGATGAATTGCCGTTCGCACTTCTTCTTCTGGGCGCGACTTGATATTCGTCGACCCCGCAACACTTTTTGATAGGATGACCCCATCCTGATTACAAATCAGGCCGACTGTCTTCGTGCCACCGCCGTCTATACCCATATATACTTTTTTATTTGATGGCACCTTGTGTCAGCCCCTCCATAAATTGTTTCGAAGCGATGAAGAAAAGCACGATCATTGGCAAGGAGGCTAGCGTCAATCCTGCAAAAAGCGCTCCCCAATCTGCAGAGTATTCTCCGAATAAGGAAAGCATGCCCACGGGAATCGTTTTTTTCAGATCATCTGTAATAAAAATAAGCGGGAAAAAGAAGTCGTTCCAAGACTGGATAAACTGAATGATCATGACGGTTCCGAGCGCAGGACGCATGAGAGGAAGCACGACATTCCATAGAATACGCAGGTTTCCAGCTCCATCAATTCGTGCCGCTTCTTCAAGTTCTCGCGGCATTGTTCGGAAGAAACCGGTTAAGATCAAAATCGAGAGTGGGATCCCCGTCGCCACATACATAAAAATCAGCGACCATAAGGAGTTTAATAGGTTCAAATCTTTCATTAAAATAAACAAAGGCACGATCCCTAGTTTGATTGGAAGCATCATCCCCATGAGAAAGAAAAAGAAAATGATGTTATTCCAAACAAACGTAAAACGTGCGATATAGAAAGCGGCAAGTGATGATGTGATCAGTATCAACAGAACCGAAATCACGCTCACAAACACGCTATTCATAAAATACGTCGTAAACGGAATCATCTCAAGTAAGTTCCGATACGTATCAAGGTTGAACGTCTTAGGTAGTGAGAGGGGGCTTGTGAAGATCTCCGCACTCGTTTTAAAAGACGAGAGAATCATTAAGAGAATGGGATAAATGCTGATCGTTGCGATCAGAAAAGCAAATACATAGTAAAACGGTCTCGTCCAGATCGTATGGTTCATCAGTTCGCCTCCTTACATGTCCACTTGTTTTTTCTGCATGTAGCGTAAATAAAGTGCGGTAAAGAATGAGATAAAGAGAAAGAGCACAACCGCAAGTGCTGATCCTAATCCGACAGCTGTCGTTGAGCCTCCTGCAGATCCGCCAAATGCAAGGCGATAAAAGTAAATTGCAAGCGTATCCGTCGAATGATAAGGTTCTCCTTGCGATCCCTGCATCGCGTAGACAAGTTCGAACGCTTCGAACGATTGAATAAACGTAAGCACCGTCATGATCATAAAGGAAGGAACCATTAACGGAAGAACAATTTTTCGAATCATCGAAAGGCCATCTGCCCCGTCGAGCTTCCCTGCTTCAAACAGTTCCTTTGGTATCGATTGAAGACCCGCAAGAAAAATGAGCACGCCGAATCCGATGCCATACCAGCAGTTGACGAGAATAATGGAAATAAGCGCTGTATCTGGATCACCGAGCCACGCTTTTTGAAGCTGCTCCAACCCTAGCTTCTCAAGAATGACATTTAGAGCCCCGTAGTTTGGATTTAAAATCAGCTTCCATAAAAATCCGACAACGATCACGGATAAAAGCCTTGGCAGGAAATAAGCAATTTTAAGAAACTCTGATCCTTTTACCTTTTTATAAATAATATAAGCCAGAATAAAAGCAAGACCGTTCTGGAAGATCATCTGTAGCACAAAATAAAGAATGTTGTGGCCAAAAGCTCCCCAGAACAGTCCTGAAAACGGCTCGAGTGTAAAGAGATCTTTGAAGTTCTTTAACCCAACAAATTCGCCGCGCACAATCCCTTTCCAATCAAAGAAACTGTACGTTAGCGCTGCGAATAATGGATAAACGATGAAAAGCCCATAAATCAATAGGGCAGGAATAGGAAAAAGGTGGATGGTCCACCTTTTCCAATTCCTCTCCTTCTTCATTTTGACAACTGAATTTGGATTCGTAGCTGGTTTCATATTCTCCGCCCCTTATTTCTGTAGTGGCTCATACCAGGACTGTGCGCTTTCTTGAACGGCCTTCGCTACTTCTTCCGGCGTACGTTCACCAAGGTACATGCCTTGAAGCTCCGTTTCAATTGTCGCTTTCGTAGATGGGTTACCGCCTGCAAAGTGAACGAGCATCAAGTAAGGTGTCGACTGCTCTTCTGCAGCTTTTCCGAGCGCATTCACAAGCTCATCCTCCGACTCAATTCCTGGAATCGCGCTAATCATCTTAAATTCTTCTGTGAACAACGTGCCAAACTCTTCCGTAGTCATGAATTGAAGGAATTTCTTCGCAGCATCTTTGTGCTCAGAGCTTGCATTGACCGCATAAGAACCATCCACCCATGTTGTAATTGTCGGTTCTTTTCCAACGGCAGATGGCATCGGGAAGAAACCAAGGTCAAGATCAGGATTCATTTCTCGTAACACTTCAATTTCCCAGCTTCCAAGCGGGAACATCGCCGCGTCCCCTGTAAAGAACATTGTACGGATATCTTCCATACCAAGCCCCTCGTAGTTTTCAGGGAAAAACTGTTTTAGCTCATCCATTGCCTCAATCGAGCTTTGAAATTCATCGCTTGTAAAATCGGTCTCGCCCGCTGTAATTTGATCAACAAATTCATTGCCACCATACTGAGCAGGGCCAATGATGCCATGTGATAATGATAGGAGCCAGCCTTCTTTTGTCCCTAGTGCGATTGGTGTCACGCCTTCTTTCTTAATTTTTTCATTTAAAGCGATAAACTCATCCCACGTTTTGGGTTCTTCAAGACCCATCTCTTCAAACATCTTCTTGTTATAAAACATTTGCGTCGTACTCATATTAAGCGGCACACCGTACT
Organism: Guptibacillus spartinae; assembly: GCF_028610625.1. Classification (GTDB taxonomy): domain Bacteria; phylum Bacillota; class Bacilli; order Bacillales; family Guptibacillaceae; genus Guptibacillus; species Guptibacillus spartinae. The sequence goes on along the minus strand of NZ_JAQQWU010000003.1, from coordinate 120,296 downwards.
GCTTATCATCCGATCCTTTTGAAGCGGCAAGCGTTTCTTCTGGATATTGATCGAGTCCTTCTAGATCATCAAGCGGCTCAAGATATCCTGCATCCGCAAGCTCGATCCCGGGCGTATAAGGACGAAGGTGAATAATATCAGGTCCTTCCCCGCTTTTCAGTGCTGTGTTCAAAAGCGTGTTATATTCCGTGTTTTTTGAAGGCTTGAATTCAACGTTAATGTCCGGGTTTTCTTCATTAAATTTGTCGATGATTTTTTGATAGCTTGCTTTATCTTCTGTTCGCCAGCTTCCAATCGTTAGCGTCACGCTGTCTTCACCAGCTTCAGAATCCCCTGAATTCCCCCCGCTTTCTGAGCTACATGCCGATAAGACTAAAATAAACGCCAAGAACCCCGTTAAAGTAAACGCTTTCATTTTGTTCATCATTTTTCCCCCTTGTTTAGTTAGTAAAATAAGCGTGAATCATGGAATGAAGATGAGGCCGAATGTGCTTCATGTTGTGTTTTCTCCCATACTGAACGACGTTTGTTAAAAAGGTGACGATCAGTTCTTCGTGCGGATCAATCCATAAACTCGTTCCCGTAAAACCTGTGTGGCCGAAGCTTCCTTCTGACCACCCCCCTCCACATGATAAAGTAGTGCCTTTTCCGCTCCACACTTCAAATCCAAGGCCACGGTTTTCAGCTACGTGATTTCGTGCTTTTCTCATGAGCGCTTGTGTGAGCACCGCTTGCTTTTCAGGGTAAAGAAAATAAGAGCCAAATTTCCCAACATCATTCGCAGTAGAAAAGAGCCCAGCACTGCCGCTGCCGCCTAGATGGAACGCCTTTTCGTCGTGCACTTCTCCTTGCAAATAACGGTCTTTCGCCCACTCTGTGGAAGAAATTTTTAACGGTTGATCTGGATGAAAATTGGTTTGTGTTAACCCCCACGGATGATAGAGCGTTCTTTCTGCAAAAGTGGAAAGCGGAAGATCAGTCACTTTTTCAATGACGCCCCCTAGTAAAATCATTCCAAGATCGCTATATTTCACGATTGTGCCTGGTTCATGAATAAGGGAAGCATTCACGACTTCGTTCCACACATCACGCTGGTCATCACGTTGAACGGATGGCACAAGATCGGCTGCTAGTCCTGTCGTATGGGTAAGCGCCTGACGTATCGTAATCTCTGGGTGTAAAAACTCTGGGATGTAGGTATGAATGGTATGGTCAAGTTCAACAGAAGTGTTGTCAACAAGCCACAAAATCGACGGAAGGGTTGCCATCACTTTGGTTAAAGAAGCAAGGTCAAATCGCGTTGTGGTTTTCATGGTGTGGGGGTGATGGTTCGAATCGATAAAGCCACCGTATGCGCGATGGAAAACGGTGCTCCCTTTGTGTTGAACGTGAAGAACAGCGCCAGGGAGCTCCTTTTTGTCAATAAGGTTGTGAAGATATGCGTCAATTTCAATCATGTTTTTTCGCAACCTCTACCGCTTTTCGGGTGCGTTCAAGCGCCGCTACGCTTTCTTCGTAGTTTCGACTCGTCATGCCTACGTATAAAATATCAATCACGTTAAGCTGAGAAATACGGGAGCTCATCGCACCACTTCGAATGCTTTTCTCAAGCGAGCTCGTGAAAAGCTTAATATCAGCAAGATCGGATACCGGATTCGTGCCATATTTCGTTAACGAAATGACGGTGGCGCCGTTATCCTTTGCGATTTTAAGCGACTCAATAATGTCGTTCGTCTGACCTGAGTAGGAGATACCGAAAACCACATCTTGCTTCTCGAGATTCGCGCTAATCGTACCTTGCGTATCATAATCAACGGCTGCTTCACACCAGCGGTTGATTCGGGAAAGCTTTTGCTTGAAGTCCTGTGCAATTAAGCCAGAAGCTCCGATTCCAAATAGCGCAATCTTGCGTGCGTGACTAAGTGCGGCGATCGCTTTCTCTACTTCTTCTTTTGAAAGAACCGAGATCGTATCATTGATCGATTGAATGTTGTTATTTGATACGTTTTCAATAAACGAATCAACTGTACCGTCAATCGAAATTTCTTGATACGACTTACTCGTTTGCTTTGTCGCAAGATCACCTGCAATACGAAGCTTTAGTTCTTGAAATCCTTTGTAATTCAGCGTACGAGCAAGGCGAATAATGGTCGCTTCACTGACCTCTGTTCGTTTCGAGAGCTTTTGAATGGAAAGATTAATGACCTCTTCTGGATAATGAATGATATATTCCGCTACTTTTCGTTCTGAAGGTTTTAATGAAGTGATTGATTCCTGAAGACTGATCAGGCCACCGTTCATAACTAGCCCACCTTTATCTTATAAATTTCCAATCATTTCATTTTAGCATATCCTCTCCACCTAGCTTGGCACAACCGTCGATTCAATCGCTTTCCTTAAATGACCATCATACTTTTCTAACGTAGCGTGAACACTTTCTCCGGTTAATCCTGTTAACAATGAAAGAATAGCCGCCTTCGTCGACCCGTAAGTTTCTAACGATTTCTCCGCTTCTTCCACTGGTACACCTGCAATTTCAGCGACAATGTTCTTTCCGCGCTGCACAAGTTTTCGGTTCGTTGGCACAACATCGACCATTAGATTGCTGTATACTTTTCCTATTTTTATCATGGAAGCCGTTGTCAGCATGTTTAACACTAGCTTTTGAGCCGTTCCTGCTTTCAATCTTGTTGAGCCTGTCACCACTTCTGGCCCTACATTTGCGACAATGCTGTAATGAGCGACTTCCTCCATTTTCGAATGCGGACTACAAGTAACCGCACCAACCGTGGCTCCTACCGTTTTTGCGTACGCCATAGCCGCCACTGTATAAGGCGTTCTTCCACTTGCCGCGATGCCAACAATGACATCATTTGTCGTCAGGCTCAGCCTTTTCATATCCTCTACGGCCTGATCTTCATCATCTTCTGCTCCTTCAAGAGCATATTGTAGCGCCTGATCTCCTCCGGCAATAACCCCGATCACTTGTTCAGACGGAGTGCCGAATGTAGGTGGACATTCTGAAGCATCAAGCACACCAAGCCTTCCACTCGTTCCAGCACCTACGTAAATTAAGCGACCGTCTTGTTGAAAAGCTTCAACAATCTGATCAACGAGCTGTTCAATGACAGGGAGCGATGCTTTAACGGCTTCTGGTATTACATGATCTTCTTCATTGATTACGTGAAGAATTTCATACGTTGTCATCTGATCAATCTCAAGTGTTTGTTGATTTCTTCGCTCTGTCTGGATGTTCGTTAAATTCATTTCACTAATTCCTTTCATGAGTCGCATCATTTTTCAATCGTAAGTCAAAGGGCTGTGACGCCCCGATCCATTGTAAAAGTGGCAAATCACTCTGAGTCACATTTCCTATCACATTCACTCGATCGTCTGCTGGTAGAGTTCGTTTTGTTAGCTGGATTTCTCCAGCATAGCGACCATAGTTCACATTATCAATCGTCACGGCCCCGCTTTTCCGTTCTACGGATGGCAATGGGTCCGGACGATCTTGAAAGCGCCGGGAAGCAACTGATCGAATCACATCGCGCGCAGGATCAGGGCGATTTTCATGTCGCCCCGCGACATGGAATCTTTCAAACTGATGATCGGGATTTTCCACATCAAGTGGAATGATCCCCTCAGAAAGTAGCGAAAGCTTTTCCATCTGTTCATCGCTAAGTGAAATATCCCCAACGAGTACATGATCCACTTTGTACCGGTAAAGCAGTTCAGCACAGGCAACGTGTGGGGGCAAGCTCCGGTGCTTTTCAAGCGTTGGCAGGCCTGAATAAATAGGTCCTCTAAACTGGTTATCTCCTGGAATAAATGCCATTGTTTGAATGCCATATTCGAGAAACATTGTATTTCGTTCTGCGAAGAAAGTTTCTTCAAGACCCGTTTCTGGGCGCGGATAATAGTTGTGCCACGCTTCAAGATTGCTAGTGTTTACCCCCATCTCGCTCCATCGCTCAATTTCCTCTTTTGTTACAATGCTCGCATTTAGCCCCACCTTCATCTTTTGAGATAGCGAAACGATCAAATCATCCGTATACCCATAGTCAGGACGAATCCCAGTCAGGCCCCATTCTATTAGCTCTTCATAGTTTTCAATTCCTAAAAAAGAGATAGACTGTGGCGAAATATCCGCCACCAGTTCCAACTCATATTTTCTTGCCAAACGACCAAGCTCTTTTAATCGCATTTGATAGATGGAGTGATCATCTTCTGGAATATGTAAGGAAGTGAAAAGTAGCTTCATTCCAAAGGACTGTGCTTTTTTTAACTTCCCTTCCATATCACAATCACTTCCAAGATAGATCGATAATCCGAGCACGTCGGTACCTCCCTCTATGCTGCAGTAGACTTTGATGCACCTTTATCAATCGCCACCGTCATTTCTTCCTTAAATCCGAAGAGATACGTAAAGATAAAGCCAAAGAAGTACGCAACGACTAGTGAAATAATGTAATAAAGAATTTGATTTGAATTTACTAGGAAAATGAGCGGTAAGCCTGATACGCCTATCGCGATGGTAGCAACTTTAAAGAATGCCGCAAAAGCGCCTCCGATCGCTGCCCCGAGACACGCTGTGACGAATGGGCGACCGAGGGGTAATGTTACACCGAAGATCAACGGCTCCCCAATACCTAAAATTCCAACGGGTAATCCTGCTTTAATCACTTTTCGTAGCTTCTTATTTTTCGTTTTAAAATAAATGGCGAAAGCTGCCCCAACTTGACCGGCGCCTCCCATTGCTAGAATTGGAAGCAGTGGATCGTCACCAATTGTGTTAATTAACTCCATATGAACTGGCGTTAGTCCCTGATGGAGACCCGTTACAACAAGTGGCAAGAACGTTCCCGCAAGAATAAGTCCGGAGAAAATACCACCAGCGTCAATCAATCCTAGCAAACCTTTCGTAATCAAATCTGACACAAATCCGCCGATCGGCTGAAGCACGATTAACGTGGCAAATCCTGTAATTAACACCGAAATCGTTGGCGTTACGATAATATCTAGTGAAGAAGGAACAAAGCGACGGACACGGCGCTCGGTCCAAGCCATGAAAAAGGCAGCAAGCATGACACCGACTAAACCACCGCGACCAGGAACGAGCTGTTCACCGAAGAGCGTAATATCCGCAAGGGCCGGGTTAATAATCAAAATGCCGGCAATCCCACCTAATGCAGGGGTCCCACCGAATTCCTTTGCTGCGTTAATCCCAACGAAAATACCAAGGTAACCAAAGAGTCCCCAACCAATAAAATTAAGAATGGATACAAGTGACGTTTCAGGATCGACACCTGAACGAATGACAATGTTCGTAATTCCAGCGATTAATCCCGATGCAACGATCGCTGGAATGAGCGGAATAAAGATGCTCGCTATTTTTCTTAAGAACAATTTAAAAGGCGTTGCATTCTTTTGCTTCAGATCTGATTTCGTTTGAGCTGCGAGTCCTTCAAAGATATCCTCATCGTCATCCAAATCCTCTGCTTCTACGCCACTCATCTTAGAAACTTCTTCTGCTACCTTCGTCACGATTCCCGGTCCTAAAATGACCTGGATCGTTTCGGCCTCCACCACACCGAGTACCCCGTCAATTTCTTTTAACTGGTCGAGTTCTACTTTTAACGAATCAATTGGCGTTACGCGAAGTCTCGTCATACAACTGGTTAATGATTGAATATTCGATGGTCCACCGAGAAGAGGTAAAATTTCACTAGCTAAGCGTTCTTCTTTTCTCACAAGCTTTCCCCATTTCTTCTGATGATTTCATGACACGTCTCCATATCCTTCAATTCTTCATACATCTTTTGCTATGTAATCAGTTGGCTCCCTAATGTACAAGTAATCCTCCCTTCTCCTGACGTTTGTATTGAATTTTCTAATAATTTAAGTTTAACAAGTTTTATTTAATAATGTAAGTGTTTTCGTGAAGTTTTATTACATAAAAAAGCACTCGCCATATTCACGAGTGCTCTTCAACCCTTAGTAAAGCAAGTACTCTTCTCTTACTTCTTTAAAATTTTCCAGATCTTCTTCCCACTGCTGCTGCATTTCTTCGACGCTTTCGCCATTTTCAATCGCTTCTCGAATCCAACCGTTTCCTACGAGAAGATCAAAGAACGAAACGCCATCACTGTTTTCTGCACGGAATTCGAAGTCTTCTGGGTAAAGATCATGAATGGTTTTCACAAGACTAAGTCCCATTTTAACAGGCTCAAACGTTTCTTTATCCGTTACATGAATTTGCACACCGTGAGTCAGTTTCCCCGCATGCTTTGAGAAAGAAGGCGTGAATGAGGCAGCTCTGAATTCTACTCCTTGAAGATCAAGACGATTCAATTCATCGGCAAGCTCTGTCGAGTTAATAAACGGAGCCCCAATTAATTCAAATGGTTTTGTTGTTCCTCGACCTTCAGATACATTGGTTCCTTCAATCAAGGCAGCACCTGGGTATACAAGGGCTGTGTCAAGAGTAGGCATATTGGGAGAAGGGAGCACCCATTCTAGCGGGGTGTCATCATAATACATGTCCCGCTTCCAATGCTTCATCTCCAGAACAGTCAAATCTGCTCCAATTTCAAATTCTTCATTAAAAAGTGATGCAAGCTCACCAACTGTCATACCATGGCGAAGGGGTATTTCATATTTTCCAATAAATGAAGAATACTCATCATTGAGTACTGGTCCTTCTACCGCTTCTCCACCAAGAGGATTCGGGCGATCGAGAACGATGAACTCGATATCATTTTCTGCCGCCGCTTCCATCGCATACGCCATCGTATAAATATACGTGTAGAAGCGTGTGCCCACATCCTGAATGTCGAATAGAAGCACATCGATTCCTTCTAGCATTTCAGGAGTCGGTTTTTTAGTAGATCCATAGAGACTATAAACGGGGAGCCCCGTTTCCTCATCAATATAGTACTCCACGTACTCTCCTGCCTGTGCGCTACCACGAACACCATGCTCCGGGCCATACAGAGCTTTTAAATCAACGTCAGCATCATTGTGAAGTAAATCAACGATGCTTGTCAGTTCCTGATCCACACCTGTTGGGTTTGTAATTAGCCCAACGCTTTTGCCTTCAATCAGTTCTTTTTGATCATCGAGTAAGACTTCCACACCAAGTTCAAGCTTCTTTTTGTGCTTACCATGATCATGGCCATGGCCACGGCCATGCCCTTTTCCGTTGTTATCAGCGAATGCGACAGATAGTGATGATAGAACAAGAATCGTTGTTAACAGCATAACGAACCACTTTTTCACGTTAAAACGCCTCCCCATTTTTTAAAGAATCGGGAAGAACTTCTTCCCGACAGTCTTAGTACGTTAACCCATGCCCAAAGTTATAAAGGACGCCGCCGCTTTCCCCCGGAATCGTAATCGGTAGCTTTCCTGTTGGTGCATTATCACCAAAAATAGTGGCGGCTGTGGCTTCAAAGCTAGCTGTTCTAAAACCATACTGAGTTAAATAGCTATCTACGTTCGGATACGCCATAATGTCGTATGGATTCCGTATTCCAACTGCAATAACCGGTACATCTGTTTCATTCATAATGGCGTTAACCATCATCATTTGTGGATGTTCAGGCGAACGTGTCCCCACGCTGTACGTATACGTTCCAACAATAATTTGATCTGCGGAAGCAATCGTTTCACGCTGTTCGTCTGTTAACGTGTAGCTGGCATTTGCTTCAATCACTGTTGTATTTTCATGCTGCACTTTTACGGCGTCACCTAGCGAAGATACGAAACTTCTGCCAACCACCACAACATGATCATCATTGTTTGAATCAAGAGGTAAAACATTCTCATTTTTCACTAGTGTAATCGACTTGTCAGCAGCTTCTTTCTCAACCGCTTTATGTTCAGCTGAACCAACCGTCTGAAGGGCTTCTTCAATTTGGTCTTCTACATCAATAGGGTTCTCAGACTTGATGATGCCTCTGTTCACCTTTAATGTTAAAATTCTTTCAACGGAAGCTTCAATCCGATCCTCAGGAATATCACCTGTTTCCACCGCTTCATATAGCCCTTCCGCCACTTCCGGAAGACCTACCGGCATCAAAACAATATCCGTTCCTGCTTTTACCGCGCGAATCGCAGCGTCGACCGATCCGAAATGATCTTGAATCGCGCCCATGTTCATCGCATCTGTTGTAATGACGCCCTCATAGCCCATCTCATCGCGCATTAATTCGGTTAATACTTTATGAGAGAGCGTTGCAGGAAGCGAAATTTCAGTGCCGTCTTTCTTTGAAATCACTTTTGTATCATCGATTTTTGGAAACGTGACGTGGGCGGTCATGATGGCGTCAATTCCTGCTTCCATCGCCTGTTGGAATGGATAGAGCTCTACTTGCATGAGACGCTCTTTGTCATAAGGAACTTCTGGAAGCCCTAGATGAGAGTCAACGGCCGTATCGCCGTGACCAGGGAAATGCTTCGCTGTTGCCGCTACGCCTGTTTCTTGAAGTCCTTTTGTATAAGCAATCCCGAGGTCGGCAACAAGCTCTGGATCTTCGCCAAACGAACGAACGCCAATAACAGGATTATCCGGATTGTTGTTCACATCCATATCAGGTGCAAAGTTCATGTTGATTCCAAGTGAAGCAAGCTCTTCGCCAATCGCATGTCCAACGTTTTTGGCAAGCTCAGGAGAACGCGTTGCGCCAAGCGCCATGTTCCCAGGCATATCCGTTCCAGACTGAAGACGCGTAACGATTCCGCCTTCCTGATCAATTGTCATGAGCATGCCGTATTTTTCAGAAGCCTCTTGATAATCCGCAACAAGCTTTGTTGTTTGTTCCGTCGTTACGACATTTTCTCGAAATAAAATCACACCACCAAGATGGTACTGTTTGATCTGTGCTTCGATTTCTGGAAGCATCTCAGTCACATTCTGACCATCCCAGTTTCGGTAATCCGGCATGAGCATTTGCCCAACTTTTTCTTCCATCGTCATGCCCTCAATCGCGTTTTCAATTAAGTTGTACTGCTTTCCTTTTTGCTTTACGATCGCCGGAGCAGACTCTTTTTTATGCGATTTCTTTACCTTGTAATCAATCGCAATGCGGTCGCTGTTTTCACCATCAGAAACCCGAATGAATGTGCGTCCATGTTTTCCTGTTAAGGTAACCTGCCCATCCTCATCTACTTTCGCAACATTTTTATTTGATGACTTCCACGTTAGGTTCTGATCTGTTTTCATAAAATGACCATCTTCATAAATGTGAAGCGGATGAAGGGTGATGGTATCTCCTTCAAACTCTGCGCTTACTTCAGGAACGTTTTCCATTAAAATGATTTGTGGTGCACCTTCTGCGCCAGCCTTTGGCAACCACATTTGTGAAAACATCATCACAAACGCTAATATCCCCACAGCTATTTTTCGTGCTTTCATTTTACCCCTCCTGTTTATTAAAAATTAATAAGCTCTCTTCACCCATTCATTGCTTGTGAATGTGATTTTTTCTTGATCAAGCTTAGCTGCATCGACGTACCATCCGCGCTTATTCGTTGATCCGTCTGTATGATAAGTAAATCGAATCTGTGTTGTATCAGCCGGAATTGTAACTTCTTCTCTTTCCCAACTTTCACTCGCCCCAGTTAGTGACGCTACCTCAGTCCACTTCTCGCCATCCTCTGAAACCTCAACTGTTCCTATATCATAGCCTTCCTCCATTTGATACCACGTATCAAACGAAAGTGTCGTTGCTTCTTTTACATCAACTTCAGCCGTTAAGTGTTTTGACTCGTTATTGCCATAACCAGCAAACCACGGATCTGCCTTTTTATCCATCGCAACTGGAATCGCGTCGGCTACTTTTCTTGCAAATTCCCTTCTCGTTGGGGAAGTTGACACTGTCTCCCGAGTAGGATGGACGCGATTTGTTAAGAGAATCGCAATCGTTTGATTGGTTGGACTAACCACAATTGACGTTCCGGTATACCCGGTATGGCCAAGCGTCGTGCTTTCAGATAACGCATCCATGAACCAACCCTGTTGGAGCTCCCAACCCAGGCCATGGTCATCTCCTGGAAACTCAGGAATTCGGTTTTCAGTTAAAAGTTTTACGGTCGCTGGTTTAAGAATACGCGTTCCACCGTAACGTCCTTCCATCAAAAACATATGAGCAAATTTCGCAAGGTCCGATGCTGTTGAAAAGACTCCTGCATGACCAGCAACGCCGTCGAGTGACCAGGCACTTTCATCATGAACTTCTCCCCAGACAAGCCCACGGTTCGTCCACGGCTGGTATTCTGTTGCGGCGATTCTTTCTTTTAACTCTGCTGGTGGATTGTACATCGTGTCATGCATTTTTAGAGGCTCAGTAATTTCCTGTTTTACATACTCATCGAGACGCATTCCCGACCACCGTTCAACTAGGGCACCAAGGGTAATCATGTTGAGGTCGCTGTATGTATACTCGGTACCGGGGTCTGCTTGAAGTGGATAATTGAAAACATATTGAAGACGATCTTCTCGATTACCTTCGATTGTGTAGAGCGGAATCCAAGGCTTAAATCCAGATGTGTGTGTCATGAGCTGTTCGATGGTGACGTTCTCTTTTCCGTTCGCTGCAAATTCTGGAATGTACTTCGCGACAGGGTCATCAAGTTGAAAAGCCCCATCCTCATAGAGCGTCATCGCTGCTGTTGTAGTGAAAAGTTTGCTGATTGAAGCAAGATCAAAAATAGTATCCTCGCTCATTGGAATTGGATTGTCCATTTCGTTAAATTCATCATCTGAGTATTGGGCCGCATAACCGTAGGCTTCTTCCTTTACGATATGTCCTCTTCGTGCGACAAAAGCCACTGCCCCAGGCATTACCTTTTCATCAATGGCGTTTTCCAGCAAACCATCGATTTCGTGAAGCGGTTCTGCTCGCATGCCAGCTCCTTTAATTGAGCCAGGGTGAAGAACGGGAGAAGTTGGTCCAGGGTTATCCCAGGAAAACCTTGGGTGAGCTTTTCTCGATTGATGCATGTTAATCTTTCCTTCTTTTTCGATTGTCGGACCTGGTGCAGCTAATCCTGATCCAGGAGCTAAAAGTGACGTTCCAAGTGCCGTAGTTAGAAGCAGTGACAGCGTTTTTCTTTTCATAGTGCCCTCCTCTTTTTTAATGATTGCAGCTAAATGAATGACTCCTCCCTCTCTAAATGAATTAACATTCAGAATATTCTATTCAAATCGTAACCTCTTCCTTTATAGTCGTCTATACCACTTAAGTCATGAGTAGAGGAAATTTTGCCCGATTTGTATAGCAATATACCTATGTCATTAGAAGGAATTTGAAATAATACAACATCTTGATCTTATTAAGCATGTAGCTTTATTTCAGAAATGAGGCTTTTACCATTAAATAAACGTTTGTTTAAGAGGTCTCTGTGAACTTTATGAACAAAATACACAAAAAGAAACTAACCTTCCTTATTTCCGTTTTCTTACGCTTCCTTACTTCATTAGATATAGTGTGTTTATCGAATTGAAAGCGATTACATAAACGAAAGGGGTTTTACAGGTGATGAGAAAGAAGAACATGGTGATGTCTTTACTGTTGGGTAGTGCCTTACTTTTAAGCGCATGTGGAAGTAATGAAAGTTCTGTGGAAAGTTCGGCAGAAGGAAGCGGAGAATGGAGTCCTGATAAACCGATTGAAATGATTGCACCAGCAGGAGCCGGCGGCGGATGGGATACAACCGCAAGAACGATCTCAAAAGTGATGGAGAAAGAAAACATTATTGACAAGCGAATGGCTGTCGCTAACAAACCTGGTGGAGGCGGTGCCGTTGGTTGGTCGTATGTAAACAAAAAAGGCGGCAATCACACTCTTTTCGTTACCTCGCCTCCAATCTTGTTTGTTCCTTTAAATGGGCAATCAAAACTTGCTCATAATGATTTTACACCAATCGCAGGTGTCATCGCTGATTACTCTGCATTTGTTGTTCCAGCCAATTCGCCCTACGACAACATGAATGATCTTGTTGAAGCGCTAAAAGAAGATCCAAAAGCGGTCTCAGTTGTTGGAGACTCTGCTCCTGGAAGCATGGATCATATGGCTTTTGTGAAAGCAGTAAAAGCTGCTGGCGTTGATATTAAGCAACTGAAATACGTTTCTGCGCAAGATGGAAGCGGTATGAGCATGCTGCTTGGCAATAAAGTCGATGTCTATTCAACTGGCCTTGCGGAAGCAACTGAACAAGCACGTGCTGGTAAGGTAAAAGTTCTTGCCATTACATCTCCTGAGCCTCTTGAAGGGGAAACAGTATCCGAGTTTCCGACGCTAAAGGAACAAGGAATTGATGATGAATTTGTCGTCTGGAGAGGCATTATGGGACCAAAAGATATGGACCCTGCGGCAGCTAAATTTTATGAGCAAGCAGTGAAAGACATGATGGAAACTGAGGAATGGAAAACGCAGCGCGATAACTTTGGTTGGAATGATAACTTTATGTCTGGTGATCAATTCAAAGATTTTCTTGATCAAGAATACAAAACAATGGAAGAACTATTGAAAGAAGTCGGCTTAGCAAAATAAAAAGGATAGCGAAAGGTCAGTCACAGGCTGGCCTTTCATCTTTCGTATCTAATAAAAGGCAGGTGTGTTGTCATGATAGGAAGTGTTGAACGGAAAGTAGCCATTGTTCTATTACTTATTTCAATTTTATATCTCGTTCTGAGCTTTCAGATCCCAACTTTCCCATACTCGATCGTAGATGCTGACGCATTACCGAAAGGGCTAGGATTTTTGCTTGCTGCCCTCTCGATCTTACTTTTTATCCAAAATCCTACAGAAGATCGGAAGAAAAGTGATCTTAAGAAAGATGAAGTACTCATGTTGCTTGCGGTTGCAGGTCTGATTTTCGTCTATATTCTATTATTTGAACTTTTAGGATTTGTCGTTGTAACCATTCTTTTTCTACTCTTTACGTCACGGATGCTAGGTTATACAAAATGGAAAACCTTATCTGCTGTTTCAATCGGCTTTACCCTTGTTCTTTATTTTTCTTTTAACTACCTACTTCAAATCTACTTACCGCAGGGCATACTTCCCTTTTAGAAAGGAGGAAAAATCATGGATACAATTTCGAATATGCTTTACGGCTTTCAAGTCGTCCTCACTTTTCAAAATATCCTATTCGTTTTCATTGGCGTATTAGCTGGAACTTTGATCGGGATGCTGCCGGGACTCGGTCCTATATCAGCTATCGCGATCATGATCCCTTTAAGCTATGGGATGGACCCCGCTTCTGCCCTTATTCTAATGGCAGGTGTTTATTATGGTGCCGTCTTTGGAGGATCGACGTCATCGATTCTATTGAATGCTCCAGGAATATCTGGAACCGTGGCAACCTCCTTTGATGGCTATCCGCTTGCGAAACAGGGATATGCCGGGAAAGCACTAGCCATAGCCGCAATTTCTTCCTTCGCAGGCGGAACCGTGAGCGTCGTTGCTCTCATGTTAGTTGCTCCTCTAATGGCTAGCTTTGCGGTTTCATTCGGACCGACTGAATATTTTGCCCTTATGCTTCTTGGATTAACGGCCATTGCAAGCTTATCTGAAGGCTCAACCGTGAAAGCTTTAATTTCTGCTACGATCGGTTTGATCATCGCGACAATCGGCGTTGACCAGCAAACAGGAACACAGCGTTTTACGTTCGGAAACCCAAACCTTCTTGAAGGAATCGACTTTTTAATCATCGCTCTTGGGCTTTTTGCGCTAGCAGAAGTCTGCTCGTTAATCCTCTCTCGAAAATCAAAAATGATGAACGGAAACACAAATGTTGGCTCTTTGAAAATCACGAAAAAAGAGGCAAAGGAAATCTCAGGACCGATTGCGCGCCATTCCGTTCTCGGCTTTATTCTTGGTGTTCTTCCTGGCGCAGGTGCTACGATTGCTTCCTTTATGTCCTATATCACTGAGAAGAAAATCTCGAAGGACCCTTCCTCCTTTGGAAAGGGAAATCTTAAAGGACTTGCCGCGCCAGAAACATCAAACAATGCCGCGACGAGTGGCGCTTTCGTTCCGCTATTAACACTTGGGATTCCAGGTTCAGGCACAACTGCTGTTCTACTTGGTGCACTTCTTGTCGTCGGTGTGCAGCCAGGCCCATTGATGCTGACCGATCATCCCGACGTGTTTTGGGGAGTGATCGCCAGTATGTATCTCGGCAATCTTTTCTTATTAGTTTTGAATTTACCGCTTATTCCTTTTATCGCGAGAATCCTTTATATTCCTAAGGCGCTATTAATCTCGCTCGTTATTATCTTCTGCATGATCGGCGTTTACGGAGTTAGTTTTAGCACGTTCGATCTTTATCTCTTACTAGCATTTGGAATAATCGGCTTTATTATGAGACTGCTTAATTTTCCAGCAGCCCCGCTTATTCTTGCTTTTATTCTAGGAGGCATGATGGAGCAATCCTTTAGGCAGGCGCTCACAATATCAAATGGCAACTATATGACGTTTCTTGATAGTAAAGTTACGATCGTTCTGCTTATCCTCTCACTCCTTTCTCTTACCTTACCTGTTATAAAAAGCAAGTTCAGCAAAAAGCCAACAGAGGAAGAAAAGGAACATTTAGCATCTTAATCGAAAGAGCCGCTGGAAGTAGAGTCAAAACTCTACTTCCAGCGGCTCTTTTCACATAACACTCTTTCTTGAATGATAGCGTCTTTCAGGACGACCTACTGTTCCATAGGAAAGATCAGCATGAACCCTACCGAGCGAAACCATATATTCCAAGTAGCGTCTCGCTGTAGTTCGACTGCACCCCATTTCACTTCCAACTTCCTCAGCTGTCATGCCTTGAGGCGCATGTCGCACGAGGACTTCTTTCAGCTTAGATAAAGTTAAAGGATCAATCCCTTTTGGTACTGCTTGAGAAGTAGCCATACCCGTGGTTGCCTGTCTTGTAAATAAATGATCGACTTCTTCCTGACTCACCACTTTTTGACGATTCATTTGTCCCCTCGTCTGCTTGAATTTCTCAAGCGTTTGCTTAAAGCGCTCAAAGATAACAGGCTTAATGATGTAATCAATCGCGCCTCCCCTTAGTGCTTCTTGCACCGCATCAATTTCTTTTGCAGCTGTGATCATCATGACATCCGTTTGTTTATAATGTTCCCGTATATGCCAGAGTAAACCGAGCCCGCTCTCCTCAGGAAAAAAGATATCG
This sequence comes from Guptibacillus spartinae, assembly GCF_028610625.1. GTDB lineage: Bacteria > Bacillota > Bacilli > Bacillales > Guptibacillaceae > Guptibacillus > Guptibacillus spartinae. The sequence goes on along the minus strand of NZ_JAQQWU010000003.1, from coordinate 105,101 downwards.
AGCAAAACAAGGTCTGGCTCAACGATTTCAAGTAATTCCTTACCTTCTTTTATACTTGAAGAAACGCCGATAACGGTATAACCAGGAACGTTCTCCGTAAACTTTTGATTAATTTTAGCAATGCGTGAATCATCTTCTACAATTAACACTTCGATCTCAGACATTTGTTTGTTCCTCCTTAGGAATCACCACTGTAAACGCAGCTCCGCCATAACGGCTTGTTGAGATGGTGACATACCCCCCAAGATAATCAAGTGCATTTTTCACAAGAGAAAGGCCGATCCCTCGGTCTTCTCCCTCTTTCCCACTAAACCCTCTATCAAAAATTCGAGCCATCTCCTCTTCCGCCACCCCATTTCCAGAGTCTTCTATTTCAAAAATCAAATCTCTTCCAATATCCGTCATAAACAAATGAACTAGCCGCTCCCCTTCTCTATTCGTAAGAACAGCATCCATCGCATTATCAATTAAATTCCCAATAATCGTAACGACTTTCTCTGGCTCTAACCGCTCAGGAAAATCACTCAGATTACTTTCTTCATCAATTGAAAATTGAATATGGAGCTCATGCGCACGATTATACTTACCTAAAAGCAGAGCTGAAATAATCGGATTTGGCACAGCCTTCACCAAAAGCTGGACAACCTCCTGGTAACCGATCGCTTCCTTATGTATTAATTCAATTGCCTCCTCATGGGCACCTAACTGAATTAAACCCAGGATCGTATACAGCTTGTTGGCATATTCATGAGTCTGTGAGCGAAGAACACTGGCATAGCTTTGCACTTGTGACAGCTCTCGAGATAACGCTTCAATCTCTGTTTTCCTTCTAAAACTTGAAACAGCTCCTGTAATTTTCTCCTTTTGAATAATTGGGATGCGGTTCACAATGACATGATTATGACCGATGGCAATCTCCTGATCATACTCTGCCTCTCCGGAACGTAATACTTCTGGCATCCTTGTATTCGGTAGAATCGTCAATATATCTTTTCCTTCTAGAACCTCATCTTCAGGACGATCAAGCATCCGATGAGCTTCTTGGTTCGCAAGCGTAACGACTCCCTTTGCATCAACGGCGATAATCCCTTCTCTAATCGTTTGGAGAATGGTATTTCGCTCTAGAAACATTGCTCCAATTTCAGATGGTTCGAGCCCAAAAATAGACCTTTTCACATTCTTCGCAATGAAAAAACCACCAGCTAAACCGAGTAATAAGATGGTTCCTATTAAACTCATAACCTTTAATTCATACTGATCCACTTTCTGTTCAATATCTTCCGTTAAGAATCCAACGGAAACAATACCGATAATTTCCCCATTATTAAGAATCGGCGCTTTCCCTCGCAGGGATGAGCCAAGAGAACCTTCCGCCTTCGATACGTAGGATTCCCCTTTCTCGAGAGCACGCTGACTATCGCCACCCACCATATGTTTGCCAATGCGATCAGCCAAAGGATGTGCCACGCGAATCCCTTCCTGATCACCAACTACAATAAATTCCGCGCCAGTTTTGGACCGAAGCTCTTCTGCAATGGGTTGGATCGCTTCAGAAGGATTTTCCAACTTCATCCCATCGAGAACAGATGGCATGGTCGCTACGGACTGAGCAACATTAAGCGCTCTCTCCCCCATTTGTTCTTCAATACTGGTCGAATATAAATGAGTGAAAATCAACCCAAGAAGAAGCAATACTGTAAATAATAAAGCAAGGATCATTAATGATAATTTTGTCTGCAGAGAGAGAGATTTCATCCTATTCATGTATTCGCTTACACTTCCTGACTGAATTGTCTTACTATTATTCTAACGATGAGATAGATTGAGCACAAGAGGCAGGAGAAAGGGGTAGCGTGATTCGGGTGGTATTCGGGTGGTGCCTGTCACTCGCGGTAGTGAATGTTTTAAGGGGTTCAGGTACGCCACCAGTGACGTACTTGAACCCCTTGGTTTTATTTTTGTATTGATTCATATACAATAGTTGAAATTTGTTTTGAAAGTCCTCCAGTACTAGGATAAGAACCTGTTTCAAGTGGACCATTATTTTGCTTATTTGTTAGAACGATGATTTGAAGATCATAAGCAGGATCAAAGATCACTTGTGTCCCTGTAAAACCTGTATGCCCGAATGCTTTTTCAGAATGCTTACCTCCCATGTACCAGCTTTTATCGAGTTCCCATCCATATCCTTGTCCGAAACGCTGAGGAGTTATAAAGTCTTTGATAACCTCATAGTCATATAGCTTCACTTTCCCGTAACTCCCCCCATTTAACATTGTCTGTCCAAGCACGGCAAGATCTCTCGCTGTGGAGAATAATCCAGCGTGTCCTGCAATACCCCCGTTTGCATAATAACTATTGCCGTCATTCACTTCTCCAACAAGGGTTCTATTTCTCCACCCGTCAAAATCCTCTGCCCGCTCAGGTACGAAATAACCGAAATCCGGATCATCGACCATCTTATATTCAAAAGGATTCCCCCATGAGGTCGCTGCAATTTTATGATCAAGATGATCAGATGGTGTGAACATGGTGTCCTTCAATTTCAATGGCTTATAAATATTTTCTTGGAGGTAATCATTAAGTCGCTCTCCGCTTATTTCCTCAATGATAAAGCCGAGCATCATAAAGCTAAAATCACTATAGCGGCGATCTGTTCCAGTTTCGTATTCCAGTGGAAGATTATTAATATAGGTTAGCACTTCTTCCGAATTCTTAGCATGAAAATAAGTTGGTTGCCATGGAGTTAAACCAGAGGTATGTGTTAACAAGTCAGCAATTGTGACATCACCCTTACCATGCGAAGCGAAATCAGGGATATATTTTGCTACACGATCATTTACAGATAATTTCCCCTCACTAACAAGCTTCATAATTCCTTGTGTGGTTCCCATCACCTTAGTTAAGGAGGCAAGGTCAAAGATCGTTTTCTTTTTCATTTTCCTTGGTTTTTCTAAAAGAGTACCCATATCATATTTTTGAGCATCTCCATAAGCGGATTCCTTTACAATTCTCCCGTCCTTCGCCACTAATACTACTGCACCAGGAGTAATATTATTAGTTATTGCGTCTTTCACTACGCTATCAATTTCTTCGAGTCTTGTAGCATCCATCCCAGCCCTTTTAGGACTACCGTGACTTAGTTTTTGTCCTTTAGCAGCAGTTGACGTGGAAAAAAGAGAGGTAGTCACCAGAAGAAATATTACCATCAATACACAAATTCGTTTTGTCACCTTTTCTCCTCCTTAACTTTCAAGAATTTGATTAAGAAAACTCGTACCTGATTCGGGTGGGTCAATATGAAAATAATCACTTAGGGTTGCACCTATATCTGCCATTGTAGCTCTTGTACCGATTGATACTGCTTTCACTTTTGGCCCGGAAACCATTAGAGGCGTAAATTCTCTCGTATGTTTTGAATGTCCGATTGTTGGGTCATTCCCATGATCGGCTGTTACAATTAAAATATCATCCTCTTTAAGTAGTGGGATAAAATCCTTCAGCCAGTTATCTACTATTTCGAGAAGCGAGGCGTACCATTTCGTATCTTCTGCATGACCAGCAAGGTCTGTTTCTTGTACATTTACTAGAAAAGCCCCATGTTCTTCGCTTATAAATGATTCTTTCAATTGTTGAAGCACTTCTGCTGTATTGACGATCGAATAAGCGAGGTCTTTACCTTCTAGCACGTCAGCCGTTTTTCCGATTCGATAAACCGGAATTTTAGATTCCGCTAAAATTTGGAACTGCCGTTGGACATTAATGCCATATCCAAGGTGACGAACGTGATAGTCTTCACCATATACTCCCGCTTTAGGGCTATCAATCCCCCATTGACCTTCTTCTCCTTTCTTTATGACTGATAGAAAGTGCTCGACCGACGTGTGAGGTCCTCCTAACGTTATGACGCGACTCGTATCAACGACTTTTCGAACAACCCTTCCTACTTTAAGCGCGTAGTCGAACGAAACCTTTTTCAAGTCTGCCGTTACATTGATAATGTTTCCAGAAGTGGATTCAATGTTATCCGCAACAATGATCGCATCGTCAATTAACAATACTGGCAAATCCTCAATAGGATAAACTACATTGAAATTTTCACTCAGAAGGCGAGTTGCTATCTCCTCATGAATATCTTTCATCAAACGTTTGGCGGGATGTTTTGGAAGACTTCCAACGATCTCCTGATGTCCCATGTAAGTATCAGCACCGAAATGCGCAAGTCTTGATTTTCCATAAGCTCCTTTTGGTATCCCTGTTCCATCGACTAGCTGATTAAGTCCCAATGAGTACATGGTTGGAATAGAAAGCCTAACTTTATTTCGAATATGCTCGTACGTATTTGCTACACAGTCCCCTGGTTCATAGTCATCACAATCATCCATTGCACCAATTCCAAAACTATCAAGAATGAGCACTACCATACGTCCCATTCTATCCTCTCCTTTCGAAATGTACGATTTCTGGAACACCATCATGTAACCCACGCACAAGGGCGACGTTCGCTCTAGTCACAAACACTTGTGTTCGAAAAGCATAGATTGCTGTATCACCGATTGATACAGGCGATCCTTGTTCGAGTCTTCCATAGTAATCAATGTACTCCGAATTAAGAGACTTTCCTTTCAAAAAAGCATCAAAAATATGTTCAGGAGAGCTTCCGACATAGGCACCGGTCATATTTCCTCGTTCATAAAACCCTCCTCCAATTACATAGACGTTTTCCTTGTCTACATGAGAGATTTCAGAGACATAAATAATAGCAGGATCCTCAGGAAGCGAGCGCACCGCATGAAGGGGTGTAGTACCTGTCAGAGCATGGCCCGGTTCCCCATGCGTAATCCCTGCTTTTTTGAGCATTGGAATGGTTGCTGTACTCGTTGCACTCGGCCCATTGACCTGTCGAATCTGAAATCCGGATGCTTCAAGTATTTCTTTTGCTGAAAGAATCGTTTTCAGATTTTCTGTAAATCGTAACTCTTCCCCCTCCTTATCCATAAGTAGTAATGGAAAAGAAGTAACGCCCATCACTTCAATTCCTTCGAGTTCCTTAAGCTCTGGAATAGCTGATTGAAGTTCTTCTAACTGAAATCCTCCCCACTGCCCAGGATAAATAGTATCGGATGGACGAATAACTCTCAAAATGACATCTTGTTTTTTTCCTAGTCTTATAGCTGCCTCTGACACCTGTCTCGCTCGCTCAATTGAAAAGACTGTAACAACCTCTGGTTCGATGCCGAGAATTTCACCCCACTGATGTTTGCCAGGTTGAACGAGATGACCCACATTTCCAATTTTGACACCTGACTGATGTAATCGGAAAGCTTCTTCAAATTCAACGGCAACAGCTTGTTCAATGCCATGTTCCGCAATCCAATTTCCAAGTTCACCAATACGACCAAGCTGCTTACTCATAAAATACAAAGCAAAATCATTCTCCTTAGCAGCCTTTGCCATGCTCCTAACATTTTTGGCTATTGTGTCAAGATCGAGAACATACGTATTAGGGGGAATAAGCCCAGATTGGTGAAGGCTTACTCCCGCTTTTATGAGCTCCGGATTCCTCTTCTTTGTAAGTGAAAGAAACAATGTAATAGCCTCCTAAACGACAGCGTATAAATCTTTTCTTAGATGTATCGTTACTCATCTCGCAAAGCATTTTGAAGAATACGAATAACGGTCTCAGCTCCAGCTTTCATAGGATTAATACGTAACCCGTATTCAACTAATTCTGGTGTACTCTCAAGAAAACTACCAGATACTCGATAAATCATTGGAACGAGTTCAAACCGTGATTCGGCACCAACTGGATAGGTTGCTGCTCCAAAAGTCTTACTGCGTTCAATCACCTCTTGAGCAACCGGCTCCTTCAATTCAACGATGACATTCTTTGATTGAGAGTTTGTAATATAAGCCTCTTTCACTCCATGCACTTCACCTTTGTTTAACAACTCACACAAAATCTCAACTTGCTGACTCTGAATCGCTAACGAGACCGGGGCAAAAGGTAATGCCCTAAGCAACTCCATCGCTTCTGGTCCTTGAACTTGACTACCTCCAGAATAATTTCGCTGCTGAATGATTTCGATTGCACTCTCTCCTACTACCACCCCAACCCCTTCAGGACCTAGTAGCTTAAATCCGGAAAAAGTAGAGTAATCCGCACCGGCTTGAATCCCAAGGCCAGGCATTTTCAAGGCACAATAATTGTCATCAACAACCACGATCATTTCAGGTTTGATTGATTTCACTATTTGAATGACTTCTTTAAGCTGATAGGTATCGATTGGTTGCTGCCTTGCGTGTTGGATATAGAAAACCTTTGCTTTTGAACGTGTAACATTCTGTTTAAGGGCATCGTAGTCATTAAAATTAACTTCTTCAGTTCGTAATCCAAGCATACGAATCGTTTCTTTCGTTGTCATATAAATAGGTGCAGAGTGAATAATCATGGATTCTCCCGGTTCAAGGAGGGCACTTAAGAGCGAGCGAATGGCACCAGTACCCGATCCTCGCACAAGTACCGCTTGATTAGCTCCAAATACATTCGCCATCACTTTTTCAACTTTCGCAGTTGTTCTAGGACGCTTATAGATCGGATGCACACCGCGATCACCATCCTGAAACATTTCATTATCCTTAAATTCTTTCGTAATAAAATCGACAATTTCAAACTGCTTTTTTGTTGCTTCTTCAACCGACATCTGAGGTATGACAGACTCCTGATATTTCAATGTTATGCGCTCCCCTTTCGACTGAAAGCATGCGCTGGGTTGTCAATTAACATCATTCGAATATCCTCCTCAGACACACCAGCTTCTTTTAAACGAGGAACAAATTCATTAAGAACATAGTCATATCCAATGCCACCATGCTTATGCCAATGTGACTTTCTTGTTAAATCAGTAGATAATAAAATCTGCTCACCATATCCTCTTTCAATTAGAAGACAAATCGTTTTAATTCGGTCTTCATCAGGTCGATAATTAATTTTGCCAATCGTATCAAATCCTACAAACGCCCCTGCTTCCACAACAGTAAGTACTCGTTCATCTTCTTGATTAAGGTCTTGATGCCCCACAATCAATTGGTTCATTGGCAATCCAAGAGCAAAATAAAGTTCAACTTGCTCGACTCCCATCGTTCCGAGTGTTGTATGTGTGGTGAGCGGAAGGCCCGTTTCCATTGCTGCGATTCCTGCCCCAGTTAAGAGCTCTTCTTCAATAGGCTTGATCTCATAATGACTGCTCCCAATTTCTCCAATAACCCCGGGATAAACGTCTGTTCCATCAATCCCATTTTTTATTTCATCAATCATATGTTGTGCAAACTGATCTCGCCCCCATTTTATTGCGTGATCTGGGAGGAATGGGTCTTTATAAAATCCTGTACTTGCGATAAGATGCACACCGGTTGTTTCGCTTAACTTCCTAAGGAGAGTGGCATTACGCCCCATTCCGTCATTCGTAACTTCTACCATCGCCTGTCCACCTGAAGCTTTAAAGTAGCGAAGTTCATCTTCCATTCCACCTATATCATCAAGAATCGTGTCGGGATCTTTTTTGATTCGTGATAGGTCAATACAAAGGTGTTCATGAGCTGAACAAACCCCGAGTTCAGTAGTATCAATTTGTCCTCTAACCGTTTGAATCATTTTAGATCCTCCTTCTACTGTGGTATTTGCATAAGTCCGAGAACGACAAGAATATTAGCCAAAATCCCAACTGCGATCGCGCCAATCGGTCCTACAGCCATTCGCACAATTGGTCGGCCCGCAATTTCATTTAACAAATAAAATCCTGCAATGATAAAGAACCCGAGGCCAGGAGCAATAGCATTAGCTGCGTTTGCACCACCAATCAAAAGAGCAACTTCTAAAATTCGACTCATTGCGGTACGAATATTTTCTCCTGATTGACGTACACCAGGATATCTATCAAGAAAACGAGCAATCTGGCTTAGTAGCATTACCTCTAGAAAAACAGTAATAGTACCGATAATAGCTGCAACCCATACATTTGGAACAAGTAATCCAACGACGAAAATAATCGTAAATCCAACTGGACTATAAACACCTGTTGCAATCGCCGTACTAGCAACTAGAGGGATAAATCCGAGTGCACGAGCTCCAGCCGCAATAGCAGCATCTGTTATTTTTCCGTCTGCAATTAAATTTAAAGATATTGGATCTCCAGCCATAATCAAAAGGTTCGTAGCCGCAGCAATAAGCCCACCCATAATCATGAAGTAAACGACATGCTTTTTAATGCGATCGACTCTCTCACTGAAAACGGAAGCAAGATCAATTCCGCTTCCGTCCCCTTCAGGTTTTTGACATACAGCATATGTAATTAAGAAAATCATTCCAGTAATGAGAGCCATTCCTTCTTGATTTAACGTAACCGTCGTATCACCGAAAGTCATGGCACCGCTTTCATTTAACCATACAGCTAGCTGCCGGATAATGGCCGAAGTTATAAACGTTAGTACACCTTTTTTAACACTGAATTGCAATGCCACAGCTAGAGCTGGAAATGCCATGAAAGTTACCACGACTGGCGACCCCACTTGCCCCATCGCATCTAAAAAATTTAATGGTAATTTCTCAAATAAAGTCACAAATCCTTCAAGTCCAACTAATAAACCTGCACCATATGCTCCACCTACAAGTGCTGCAACAGGCGTACCCCATTTATTTCGCGGAGTGATCAATCCAATAATATCTGTTCCTAGCAAAATACTATGGATAAGGATAATGCTTGCTGTAATGGTAAACGGAATCCCAAAACCAACAACAAGTCCAAAACTCATAGCAAAAGCAGTTAAACCGAGTTCTTTACGTCCCATGCGCCCTTCCGTATTCTCAGGTACAATTGGTCGTAAGCCATCGTTAAAAACAGCCAAATTCAAATTCGCAAGAACAGCTGCCATAGCCCCTATTAAAATGACGAGAACCATTTCCATCTAATGAACCCCCTTCCAAAATTATTGTGCTTTAATTGCCTTCATGATCATCGGCACGGCAGTTTCAATATGGTCTGCAGTAAAACCAAATGCTTTTTTTCCATCCTGAACTGCCTGTAAAATCTTCTCTTCATTCGGTTTCCTTCCAGGCATTGAAACCGTTTCGCAGCTTGGCTTTCCAATAATAGCAATCGCCATTGCTAACGCGCCGCCACCACCAGTGTGACATGCTCCAACATAGTAATCTGCCTTACCACTTTTTACCGCCATTGCGGCTTCTACATCTGATTTAACTGAGGTTTCCACTCCTTCAGGTCCATGCTCCTTCACTAGAGCTTCTACTTCCTTTTTATCAACCTGACCACCTACAACAATTTTCATTTAAATCTCCTCCTATTTGATTTCTTGAAAAATAGTGACATAGTGTATTTTCAAAAAGGCAATTTCAGATTGAGGAATTTCCTCGGCCCAATTGGATTGAATCCAGCTAATCTCCCTTTTTGCTACTTGTATGAGATCGGATTTCTCTATTTCCAAAATGAGCTCATCCGGGGGCGCATCAATCGATTCTCCACGCGAGATACGCGTTAAGGCGGATGCAAGATGAGTGACAAGCATTTCTACTTTATTTTGAGGAAGGAGCTTATGCGTCTGACTGCTTAACCTTTGAACGGCTTGCTCGGCGATAGTTGAAGCTTCTGAACTAATCACATCACCTGCTTTCAGAATATCTAATCGTTCTTTAATTGTAGTCATAAAATCAACCCTCCAATATACAGTATTTAGTATATTAAAACTATAGGAAATCCTTATTGAAATCCTACCTAATAATGCGGATAAATCTCTCCCTTTTCAACTTGAATTTGTAACTCTATAACGTTACTTACAGATAGGTCAAGTAAGGCATCTCTTAGTTCTACTCTCTCTCTACTTAAGAGCATAGTTGCCTCATTCACTTTCCTACTTAATTCCTGAGCTTTAATTGAACGGAATGATCCTTTTCCCATTTTTTCAGAATGAAGGATCTCATCCTTGTTCCAAACTGCAGCATCAATTTCATTGTTTTTTAGCATCTCCATCAACTGCATGTAATTTACTTCTATTAACTGGACGTTAATACCTTCTGTTTCATACTCGGTAAGAAGATGCTGGTCAGCTGAAGAATAGTCAATACCGACCCGCATCCCGCTTTGAATAGACGTATTGTTAGGGTCTGAAAAAACAATTTCATGGCCCGAGACGTATGAGTTATCCCCAAAATTCTTCACCATCTCGATGCTAGCATCATTCTCGATAGCAAGCTCAGCTGCAAGTCTTGAAACAATAACAAAATCATACCTTCCAGCTTTCAAAGCATCAATTCGATTTGAAGATCCTCTCATAAAGGCAAGATTAAAAGGAACTTTCATTCTTTCAAGCACTTGAACTAAACCGGTAGCAAGGCCTTCGTATTTTCTCGAGTAGGGTAACGGCATAGCCCCCATAACAGAACCAAGTCCTGCAATATCCCAAAGAAGTTCTCGGTTTGTTCTAACAAGAAACGTACCAAGGTGGCCCCTGGCTTCAAGAACAATGGCTCCGATTTCTTCCAATAGACGTAAAGCTCCTTGAATTGTCCCCCTTCCAAGTGATGTTTCTGTAGCAAAATCACTTACGCGAGGAATACGGCTTCCTGGCTCGATCGCTAATAGATTTGCAGCAATTCTCCTAGCTGCAAGTCCATTCTTGCTGTATAGTTTCTCCCATTTGCCTTTCATCCTCTCACCTCAATATACAATTTTTCGTATTTTCACTTTATAGAATAACCCAAAATCGGAAACATTTCAATGAATATTCTGAAAAAATAGGTTAAGGTTCATTTAATCATTCTACGTTTTCTTACATTTATAAGTTATGTTAGTTATTAGTTCTTATTGTTGCTCTTTTCGCGCCCTCCTGCTTATCTAGAATTAAATTAAAGCTGGATTATTCAATTTTTTGAAATAAGATTTTTGATTTTCATAAAAAAAGAGAGGGTAGACTTTGGGTCTACTCTCTCTATACGCCCTCTTACAATCCAACAAACTCCTTCTTACGCTCTCGAAACACTGTCCAATTCTTAAACCCAATCTCCTTAAGCTTCGCACGAACTTCTTCAAACTCTTCTCCGACCCGTGAAGGCCAGTGAGCGTCAGATCCAAACGTAACACCAACGCCATAATGGTATGCCATTTCGAGCATATCATTTGCTGGATACCAGCCGCCGCAATCTTTATGCTTACCTGACGTGTTGATTTCAATGGTTGATCCAAGCTCACCGAGTCGCTTAATCGCTTTTTCTACTTCAGGGGTTTCGATATTTGTAAAACCAGGATAGAAGCCTTTCATTGCATCAATATGAGCTAAAATATCAAAAACACCGCTTTCCGCTGATTCAACAATTAATTTGTAATAATGCTCTTTCTCTTTACGAATATCCTCTTCGGATAAATTCTCCCAGCGAGTTTTATCAAAGATATTAGAACCATTACTAAAATGAACGGAACCGATAATGTAATCAAATGGATACTGATCATAAATGCTTTTATAGAGCGGATAGTGCTCCTGAAAGAAGTCAGATTCCACGCCTAGTAAGACATCTATTTTCCCTCGATACTTTTCTTTCAATCTTAAAACTTCATCAACATAAGAAGAAAATTCACTTTTTGCCATGGCAATGCGCGGTAACGCTCGATCTTTCTCACTTGCAAAGAACGGGGAATGGTCAGATATTCCAATCATTTGGAGATCATTTTGAATTGCTGCTTTTATGTACTCTTCAATCGTAGCCTCGGCATGACCGCAACGTTCGTGGTGCGTGTGATAATCAAATTTCATAAAACCTCTCCTTCCATAAACTAGAAAATCATCCTATTTTTAATCCTATCATATTTCTTCACAACAAAAGATAAGCGAATGGATGATTTACAGAATATTTTCATTGTCCTAAATAAGTATGTGGCATTCATACATTTTTCTCAGACTTCCATACTTGTCCGAACCTTTCGGACAAGCGAGCGTAAGATACCATATGAAATGAAAACATTTCAAATACTTTTTGAAGGAGGAAGTTCAATGAGTGAATTCCTACACAATTTGCTTGATGAGATTTTAGAAGGCAGTAAGAAAAGAAAGAAAGTAAACAAGAAGATCGTGGTTCCAACAGAAGAAGCTGCTCCAACTGAAGCTCCTGCTGAAGAATCTGCTGAATAATTTTCCCTGGAGTTAGTGCAGTGAAGCTGCATTAACTCCATTTTTTCACCAATAACATCATCTTATGTATTTATTTTAATAACGTAAAGGAGAATGAAGGTTGTATATTCGTAATCGCCAAAAAGAATTGGATGACCCTACTTTACTTTCTATTTGTATAGAAAATTTTGACGTCCCTGAAACTACAATCAAAAGTATATTGAATTATGCTCATGAAGTACTTATTATTTGTCATGATCATGGAGAGATTGCAGGATTTCTAAGTTATCGCTTAAGAATTAATCACATGGTATTAATTGATTATGTTGTTTTAGACCGAAGTGTGCAGAGAAAAGGTATTGCCCGAGCATTACTTCCTGTTTTTCAAAAATATCTTTTGGACAAAGGAATCACCACGATCTATGGGATGGTAGACAAAGAAAACAGCCAGGGAATTAAAAGCTTTAAACGGTTAGGTTTTGAAACAAAAGGCAGTTTCCTGACCAATTACATTATCGAAAAAAAGCTATCCAATAACTTAACGATCGAATCTGAAAGTCCGCATATTGAAAGTTTAAAAATCTATGTTAGAAAACTCTCCGCCACTCCAACTTTAAGAAAAAAGTAAAGATGGTTGGCCCACGCCCACTCCCTCGACATAAACTGACAGATTACGGGTGGTGCCTGTCACTCGCGATTAGCGAACTTGTGACTCGCTCACCAGCGCTCCACGGCACTCCATTTGTTTTAAAATCATGAACTTTTTTACGAGAAAGGTACTAATACTGTAGTCTCACTTTCTCGTAATATTTTCCTAGAGGGCTCGCTTATTCTTAGAATTCAAGAGACCTCTCCCTTATTTCTAAGTACATTTCCCTCTCTTCCACTTTCTTCATCACCAACTAGCTAAGGGAATAATCCGATTAAAGTAAATTGGAATTTACATAGAATCTATATAATCCGAGTAGTAGTTAATTACGAAAGGATGATAAAGATGAAGCGGAGAAAGAAAATTGGAGTTCTAGCAATGTCCCTTCTTATGTTTGGTAGTCTTCTGACCACTGGAACTGCCTTAGTAAGTGCAAATGAAAGCAAACCAGGTATGAACTCTAGCAAACTGTTAAATGTCGCTCACCGAGGAGCTTCTGGACATGCTCCTGAGCATACAATCCCATCCTATAGGTTAGGGGAAGAGATGAAAGGAGACTACATTGAAGTAGATCTTCAAATGACGAAAGATGGAAAACTTATCGCGATGCATGATGAGACAGTAGATCGGACGACAAATGGGACAGGTCTCGTAAAAGACTATACGCTAGAACAAATAAAAACGTTAGACGCGGGAAGCTGGTTTAATGAAAAATATCCGGAAAAGGCTGACCCAGCTTACGAAGGAATTCAAGTACCAACACTTGAAGAAATCATTCAAACCTTTGGAACAGGGGCACGCTATTATATTGAAACAAAATCTCCTGACGTTTATCCTGGCATGGAAAAAGAGTTGCTTCGTATTCTTAACAAATACAATTTAACAGGCGTGAACGAACGATCCAGCAAAGTGTTAATCCAATCGTTTAGTAAAGAAAGCTTATTAAAAATGCACAACTTAAACCCAAATTTGCCACTTATTCAGCTTATTTCTTATAAAGAACCTGCTTCGATTTCAGAGGACGAACTGCAAGAATTATCCGAGTATGCTGTTGGTGTCGGAATGTCTGCATCAAAAATTGATAAAACCTATGTTCAAAATGTACGAAACGCTGGGTTGCTCATCCACCCTTATACGGTAAATGACAAAAAAGAAATGAAGCGCCTATTAGATTGGGGCGTAACGGGGATGTTTACGAACTATCCTGACCGTCTAAATGATGTTCTTCACGGCAAGTAAATATGATGACAAAAAAGTCCTCGTTGGTTAGTTACCAATACGGACTTTTTCTTTTAATATCACCAACCATATTGTTCCAGTAAATCAGCAACCTTTGTTTGATCGCTCTCTTCCGCTAATTCATACGCCTCTTCACTTTCCTCAACGGAAAAAGGAAGGGATCCTGCAACGAGTAGTGCTTCAACAAGAGAAGGATTGTCTTGTTTGATCGCTTTAAACAACAAAGGTTTTCCTTCAAAACGTGCATTTGCATCAGCACCTCTACCTAATAGAAGCGATACGAGCTCAGCAGGTTTCTCCTGTATGATGGCAGTAACAAGGGCACTCACTTCACCATTATTGGCTGCGAAATTTGGGTTTGCCCCAGCATTGAGAAGTAAGGTAGTGATCTCTTCATTGTCTTCCATAATGGAATAGTTTAAGAGCGTAAAATCTCGTTCATCTACTTTCATTTCAAGATTTGGATTGTAGCCATTATGTAGAAGGATTTTGATAAGCTCTGGGTTTTCTTCCTGAACTGCAATAGCTAACATTTGCTCATTGCCGATTTCAAAATGAGCCCCCATTTTTAAAAGCAGGTCAATAATTTCATTATTTTCCTGTTCAACAGCGATTTCTAACAAATTTTCATTTTTTTCGTGATGGCGTTCTTCGTTTTCTTGATGATCAGCTTCTTCGTGATCGTGAACCTCCACTCCGTTTCGCAGGAAAAACTCAACAAGCTTTTGATCGCCTTCCATAACAGCGTAGGTGATTGGAGTTATCCCATCGTCGTTGACGGTATTCACCGATACTCCTTCACTAAATAGTTTCTTCATCTCATTTAAAACGGTTTCGTCAGAATCATTCTGATAAAGGTATTCCCAAAATTGTTCTTCATCCGATAACTCAGATTGTTTTGATGTCCCCTGGTTTTCTGCACTTGCTTCAGTATGAGGATCAGAACTAGCATTATTACTATGAAGTTCAGAACATGCCACTATGAAAATTAAAATTGGCAATGTCCAGAGTACCTTTCGATTCATATAACTCCTCCATTTATGTGTTTATTAATCATCCTTATTATTATATCGTGGAATGCTTCTTTAAAAGATTAATGTTTCGTGAAATCAGATATTACCAGTCTTCGAACGGGGCAATCGTCATACACTTTAATAGTCAAGCTCCAAGGAGGACGAAACGTTGTCGTATTTTAAAACGAGGAGGAAGCGCGAAGGTACAGGGAAAGCTTTCCTAATTTCACTTGTCTTACTGCTTCTCGGTGGCAGCATCGCCTTTTGGATTTGGCAACAACCAAAATCCCGAGCGGCAGCAACGGTAAAGGAATTTTATCTGTATGAACAGAGCGGTGATTTCAAAAAATCCTGGGCACTGTTTCATTCTGAAATACAAAACCGTTTTTCCGATGAACAGTACAGTCAACTGCGCTCTGAACTGATCACGCAGGATATCGGTGCAACCTCATTTACATTTGATATTGGCAAAGTAAAAACGAAGAAAAATTGGCGCTCTGGGGTAAATAGCGTCATTATGAAAAAGGTCTACGCCATCAAAGTTACCCAGCATTTTCAAAATCAATTTGGGAATTTCGATATCGTTCAGGTGGTATTTGTCGCAAAAGAAGATGGGGAGTTTAGAGTCTTATGGGATTATAAATAAACGTTTGTTTAAGGAAAAGATGCTGATGCTGTGCGGAGCATCTTTTTTTGATGATCCTTTTGGTTATGTTGATGAAGGGGAAGCCAAAATGAGTTCCTGTCGTGCGGAGACATAGTCACAGTATTGTTTTTTCTTTTCTTGCAGTGTTCCCGGATAGCCTTCTACTAATGGAAGGAGGTTAATGTACGGTTTTATCATCGTATCTTTTTCCGCATAATAACGGTAACTGGACCATGGATAATCTGATGATTTTAGGACGAGATTTGCTTTCACCGGGTTTAGATGGATATAGCGACTAACTTCTAACATATTTGTCGGAGTATTGAGTGGCTCATCAAAATAACGTTTCTCAAAAACGTGACCCGTTAACTCATATCGGCTATTAAAATAAGTGGCATATCGTTTGTTCACGAGACCCATGATTTTTGAGATGGGAAATTCTTTTGATCGAAGTTGAAGGTGATAGTGATTGTTCATTAAACAATAAGATGCGATTTCAAACGGATGTGTTTCGAAGACTTGCTGAAGGATGTACAAGAATGTGCGGTAATCTCTTTCATCTTGAAAAAGTATGTCCTTACGGTTTCCCCTGCTTACAATATGATAGAAATAATTCGGTAGCCAGATCCTCGGTTTTCTCACCATCTCATGATGGGTGTTGTGTAAGTATTAACAGGCGACTTTCCCATTAGAACCTTCGTCAATTTTCTTCCTCCTCTACTTATTTTCTGCCCTTTCTCCAAGAATAATCTCCCATTTCCTACTCGTCAATTGAATCTCTTCGACAAATAACGGGCGGTGACAGGCACCCGCCACCTACTGAAATTTTTGAAATATATTTGTAAAGATTAACCCATTTTTACCCAAATATAAATTAATTAATGGTAGGATAGGTAAGTATTGGGTAAAAAGGGGGATAAATATATGAGGAAAATACACCTAATTTTATTTATTTTACTAGCTGCTTTTGGGAGTTTAGTAGGATTTGGCTGGAATGAGATTGGCGGTACTGAGTTTATACCTTCGCAAGAAGAAAGTAGTTCGACCGTTGAAGCCTCTATTACTGAAGATAACGATAAAGAAATACTACATGAAGAAGAGCTAAGAGAAAAAAAACTTTCAGAAGCCACTGAAATTGCTTCTGCGGAGCAGATTCCTGTCTTAACTTATCATCACATACTTGAAGAAAAAGATTTAAAAGCGCGACATTATGATGCAGGAGGAAATTTAGCAAGTACAATTGTTTTATTAAAAGACTTTAAAAAACAAATGAAAGTTTTGCATGATCATGGTTACTATACACTAACACTGGAAGAATTCGAAAAATACATAACGAATAAAATCGATATTCCTAAAAATAGTGTTTTGCTAACGTTTGATGATGGTCATAAAAATAACTACATAGAGGCTTATCCAGTACTGAAAGAATACGGCTTTCATGCTGTTGAGTTTTTAATTACAAGCCGAAACAATGATCAAACTGAACCTTATGATTCAATAACAAACCAATATTTGAGTTATGAGGAAATTGAAGCATCGAGCGATGTTTTTGAGTTTGCTAGTCATACTAATCGCTTTCACAATCACAAAGAAGATGGGACAGCGTTTTTAATTTCAAAATCGCTTCCTGAAATAGAAGAAGATGTCGAAACAAGTATTAAACAAATCGGCGGAACAAACGCACTCGCATATCCATACGGCGCCTACGATGAAGAAACGATGGAGGCAATGAAGGCTGCAGGAATAGATTTAGCTTTCACGGTACAAGCAGGATATGTTTCACCTGGAGATGACATGCTTCAAATACATCGAAATTCGGTTAGACCTTATCATTCCATTGATGATTTTAAAGAAATTCTTCAATTGAGCTAGGTAACGAAATAGAGAACAAAAATATTCATTCGACAAATAGCGGGCGGTGACAGGCACTAGTCGATTCGCTCTCTCCTCTTACCCCTTCATCCAACCGGATGAGGGGGTTTTTCTCCGTCCAATACTTTTAATAAATTCTCTGTAGCTACTTCCGCCATCTTAAGTCTTGTCGTTACGCTTGCACTTCCGATATGAGGAAGGGTCACGACATTAGGAAGGGTTAAGAGTGGATGCTGGAGTGATACCGGTTCTTCTGCAAAAACATCTAACCCAGCAGCCCAAATATCTTCCTCCTTGAGTGCATGATAAAGAGCTTCCTCATTTACAATACCGCCCCTTGCGGTGTTAATCAAAATGCCCGTTTTTTTCATCATCCTCAGTTCTTTTACTCCGATTAGGTTCTTCGTCTCAGCCGTTAGCGGTGTTAAAACGCAGACAAAATCAGATTCTTTTAGGAGCTGATCGAGTTCCGCATATTGAAGTTCCAATTTATCTTCCGCCTCTTGATTTCTTCGACGATTATGATAAAGAATGTTCATATCAAACCCTCTCGCTCTTTTCGCTACGGCTTCTCCAATTCTCCCCATGCCAATAATCCCTAGCGTTGACCCATGTATATCCTGACCTGTTAGTTGCATAGGAGACCAGGCTTCCCATTTCCCCTTACGCAAATAAGTAGAAGCTTCAGGAATCCTCCGAGCCGTCGCCATTAGTAAAGCGAACGTCAAGTCAGCTGTCGTTTCAGTTAGAACGCCCGGAGTATTTGTCACGACTACTCCTTTTTCCTTAGCCGCACTTATGTCGATATTGTTATAACCTACAGCCATATTCGCTACTACTTTTAGGTTAGAAGCATTCTCAAGAAGTGAACGATCAATTTCTTCCGTTAACATGCAAAATAGGCCGTCCACTTCTTGAATTTCTCGTTCAAGAACAGCTCGAGGGACGGGTTCTTCCTCAGAGCTCCACATCCGCAACTCACATTTCTCGCTTAGCTGATTAATAATCTCATCTGGTAATTTTCTAGTAAGATACACTTTCGGTTTCACCATTATTCTCCACTCCTAGCTCTTTTTTTCTCTATGCTACAGTTTTCACGACAAAAGTCCAAATCCGATTTCTACATAGAGACATTACCCGGGAAATTTCGTAATAATGCTCAATTTATAAACTGAATATTGTGTTAATATGAAGAAAAAAAGGAATCTGAGGTGTATCATGTTTCATAATGAGCGTTTTTCTTACCCTATTCGCGTTCGTTATTCCGAGATTGATGGTCAAAAAATTGTGTTTAATGCTCATTATTCCACTTATATCGATGTTGCTACAACCGAGTATTTCCGACACGTCCTTGGTGACCGTTTGCACCAGTTCTCTGATGACTTGTTTGATCCTGTATTAAGAAAGATCACCATTGAGTTCATAAAACCGGCGAAATTAGATGATGTTCTTGATGTCTATTGTCGCGTTACGAAGGTTGGAAAATCTAGCTTTGAACTGAAACATACGATTAAACGAGATGATGAACTCCTCGTGAAAGCCGAGGTTGTACAAGTGAATTATAATGTGAATAGCAATAGAGCACAGTTAATCCCTGAACATATTAAAGATGCATTTATTCAATTTGAAAAGTTGGACCATTCTTCGATTTAAGAGAATAGACAGCATAAAGGTGGCCTGCTGAAATAAAACTGGCCACCTTTTTTTAGTTTTCGTATTTTCGATATAGTGAAAAGGGGTTTTGTCACCCCTCTTCTTCCATCGCCATCCGCATTGCCGTTTGATAGAGCAATTGAACGCCTTTCTCAATATCATCCATTTCCGCAAATTCAAGCGGATTATGACTGATCCCTTTCTCACATCGAACGAAAATCATACCGTAGTCACTGATATATGACATAAATAGGGCATCGTGGAACGGCCCGCTCATTAATACAGGTGAATCGTATCCGAGATTATCATCTTCTTCGCTCATAATCTTTTTTATCCAGTCAGCACAATAGCGTGGTTCACTTCTGGTGTCTTCAGTGATCGTATATGCGAGACTGTGAGTTGATGCCGCTTCTTCAATAATCGTATAGAGCTTTTTTTCGAGCATGGTGCGATGCTCAAGATCAATATCACGTAAATCCAGCGTAAATTCCACTTTTTCCGGAATGATGTTACGAGAGTTTGGGAAGACCTGAACACTTCCAACCGTTCCGACTGTTGTTTCTTGCCCCTCCTCTTTAATAAGTTGATTGAACTTCGTAATAATTTCACTTGCTCCGACCATAGCATCTTTACGTAACGGCATGGGGACGGAACCAGCATGTCCTGCAAAACCTTCAAGCGTAACCGTTAGCCAGATAGGACCAGAAATTCCTGACACAATTCCTACTGGTTTATTTTTGGATTCAAGAACTGGACCTTGCTCAATGTGAAGTTCCAAGAAAGCTTTGATATCTCCTTCTTTGTATACGGGACTTTTCGTAAGATCAGGCTCAACTCCGAATTCCTTCAGCGCTTCTTTCCTCGTCATCCCTGTCTTATCTTTGCGATCAAGCTCCCCTTCCTCAAGCAAGCCAGCAAGTGCTCTCACACCGAATACCCCTTTATTAAAACGAGACCCCTCTTCATCTGAGAAACAAATCACCTCAATTGTTCGATTCGGTGTTATGCCGCTATCTTTCATTGTATGTACAACCTCAATCGCTCCAAGTGCGCCAGCCGTTCCGTCAAAGCGACCGCCATATGGTTGCGAGTCGATATGAGATCCGAGCATCAGAATTGGCTGGTCCTTTTTAACTCCCTCTACCCTTCCGATTAAATTCCCAAAGCCGTCAATTCGAGCCTCTAATCCTGCCTCCTCCATCCATCCCTTTACAACTTCCACCGCTTCTCGATCTTCCTTCGAATGAGCTAAACGGCAAACACCCGTCTCACCAATCTTTCCGATCTTAGCTAGTTCTTCAAGATGACTCTGTAAACGCTCACGATTTATTCCCATTCACACTCATCCTTTTCAGCTTTTTATCAACTATATCAAAGCAGCTTAATGCGGGCATTATACATAACGTAGCGTATTAACTGATTATTGTGTGTATTTCGTCTATTCATAATACAATATGATGTGCATAACATGAAATTCGTTCGACAAAATCACCCAAAAAGCGGGTGGTGACAGGCACCGTTCGACGGTTCGAACCGACCGAATCACCCTCTTGCCACAATAACCCTAATTGCATATAATAAAGTTAGAGAACATAAGGTATAAAAAAAGACGCCGGTGCTCTCGCACCAGCGTCCATACAGCTGCTCCGCATGACGAGCGGCGGCTCAAAAGGCAAAAAAGTAACTCACCTTAATCCTTGGCCGGGGCAGGGTGGGTTACTTCTTTTTATTACTAGAAACCGTAATAATTGTGACCACGAGAGAAGCAAAGCTAATCATCAAAACAAGCGCCTCAAATGTGCTCATCATTATAGGCAGCACCCCCTTTCATCAACGGGGTACCGCCGCCCACCCTGCTTTGCAGCTGATACTTATCATCTTATCATAGACCGATACCTTTATTGGATAGACCATTTACCTATGTTGTGCACAAAATAAAAGATCCGGTGAGGATTAATTAGTAAGGATCGTGGCCTTTTGCCCACTTATTTCTAATATGAGCATCCTTACTTTTCATTCGACAAATTCTCTCAAAAACCGGGTGGTGACAGGCACCATTATACCTTCCACAATTTCCACTCTACCGCTGTTTGCACCGCGGCATGTTTCTTCACGGTCATCAAACTTACTCCTACATAACTAATAAGCGACAGCAGCACTGGTAATACAACGGTATGCATGCCAAAGGCGTTTGGCATAAATGTATTAAACCCAATATAACTGCCAACGCCTACAAGAATGGAAGCCATCGCCCCGCTTGCATTTCCTCGCTTCCAATAGAGCCCCATTACAACGGGCCAAATAAACGCTGCTTCAAGTCCACCAAACGAAAACAAATTCAACCAAATGAGAAGCTCAGGCGGATTTACTGCCATAGCAAACACCAATACGCCAAGTACCGCCGTGATTCCTACACTAAATCGTTTAATCGTTTGATCGCTTGCGTCGGGTTTTACATAATTTAAGTAAACATCTTTTACAATGGCAGAGCTTACAAGTAACAATAGAGAATCGACCGTCGACATAATTGCAGCCATAGGGGCAGCTAGCACAATCCCGGCGAGCCATGATGGCAGTACTTCTAACGCTATTCTTGGCATAACCGTATCTCCAACTTCAATCCCAGGTAAAACCGCTCGCGCAAAAACACCGGTTAGGTGCATACCGAGCATAATGACACCTACAACTACTGTTCCAATAATCAGAGCTCGATGCATGCCTTTTGAGCTTTTATAAGACATGGCTCGTACAGCAACTTGGGGCAGTCCAACCACACCAACACCAACGAGAATCCAGAAAGATGAGACATAGAGCGGAGTTAACGACCGATCTGCTCCAAATGGAGAGATTAGATCCGGGTTTTCTGTCGCTAACGTTGCGACAATAGTTTCTACCCCTCCACCCGCAACAATCGTTCCAATGAGGATAACGAGCGTGCCGCCTAGCATCACAATACCTTGAACTGTATCCGTGATCGCAACCGCACGAAAGCCTCCAATAATAACATACACTAGGACGGATACAGCAAAAATAAACAGTGCTCCCGTATAGGGTAAACCCGTCAGAGATTCTATTAGCCTTGCACCGCCAACCCATTGGGCTGCCATCGCCGAAAATAAGAAAATGATGATACTAAGCGCAGATAAAATGACAACTCCCTTGCTTTCGTACCGCTCCTTCAGAAAATCAATCAGCGTTACTGCACGAATTTTCCGAGCCATAATCGCAAATTTTTTCCCAAGAACAGAGAGGACAAAATAGCCGGTTGCAAGCTGTGTCATCGATAAAAGCACCCAACCGAGTCCCAAGGTGTAAGCCACACCAGGCCCACCGATAAAACTACTTGCACTTCCATAAGTTGCAATCATCGTCATGGCGAGAATAAATCCACCTAGCTGCCGACTGCCGAGAAAATACTCCTGCAAAAAATTAGACGTTGATTTTAAATGAGTAGACGCATAAAAACCAATGAGAAAAATGATAACAAGAAATATGATGAGCGGAATGACAACTTCCCCGTTCATTGGTCCTCCTCCTCATCAAACGGCACTTCTTTGAAAAGAAAGACGACCGCTAAAATGACAAGGACGATGACAACCCCGGTTCCAAGAAGACAACTGTAGAAAAACCACGCCGGCAATCCCCAGATATAACTATATTCCTCTACTGGTTTTGATCCAAAACCGTAGGCAAATCCATACCATAGTATGAAATTAATTAATACAAGCCCAACGCCGATGAGCGCTTCACGATTCGCCACGCGGTATCGCGGATCATCTTTAGGCGATCCTTCGTGTTGTTTCATACTTTTCCTCCTTCACAACAAACCTCGTTCTATTATAACCAGAAGGGTCACCCACTCCAACTAAAATTGTTTCTCTTTAAGAGAAAATGAACTTTTTGGCCACCTACTTGATCGAATTTCTATAGGAAAAAACCATTCCCAAGTAACGGAAATGGCGAAAAATAGAGCCTATTGAATTTACCCTCGTTCATGACATATTTCCTTTTACTAATAAATCGGATAACGGAACAATATCGCCGTTGCCGTTCCGATAGACGATATGATGATGTTGAAACTTAGTAGGCGAATCAATTCCAACCGCGGCCGCTAGATTAAATAACCCTTCGCGTAATGAGATGACATAGTTACACGTTCGATAAAATTTTTCTTCTACGATAAGTGCCTTTTGTTTCTTCGGATCAGTTGTTGCAACCCCGACTGGGCACTGATTTGTATGACAGACTTCCGCTTGAATGCACCCAACAGAAAACATCATCCCTCTCGCAATATTCACAAGGTCGGCTCCCATTGCTAATGCCATTGCAATTTTATCAGGCGTTAGGAGCTTTCCAGAAGCAAAAATCTTCACTCGATCGCGAACGTGGTATTTTTCAAGTGCTTTCACAAGGATTGGAAGAGCGGAATTGATCGGGAGTCCTGCCGCATCTACTAACTCCTGATAAGATGCACCTGTGCCACCTTCCCCACCATCCACTGTAATAAAATCTGGGCCGGTACCGCTTTCAGCGATATACGCTGCTAACCTGTCGACATCATGAAGGTTTCCAACAACGATTTTTATTCCTACCGGTTTTCCGCCTACTTCACGGAGACGTTCAATAAAATCTAACATCTCTGGCAACGTTTGAAATTGGTAAAATCGATTCGGACTGTCGACAGATTTCCACGGTTCTACATTTCGAATTTTTGCAATCTCAGGGGTTACTTTTGCAGCATCGACATGGCCACCGCGTGTTTTTGCGCCTTGAGCTAATTTTAGTTCGAAGGCCTTCACCTGGTCGATTTCACTTTTTCGTTTAAATTCCTCCCATGAAAATTCACCATCTTTGGTTCGAACACCAAATAGACCCGGTCCAATCTGGTTAATGATGTCTACCTCTCCTTTTAGATGGTAGTCTGATAATCCGCCTTCACCCGTATTCATCCAGCTTCCGCCAGCTAACCCCAGTCCTTTCGACAGAGCAGTTATCGCATTCTCACCAAGAGAACCGTAACTCATTGCAGATTGTCCAATTAACCCTTTAACTTTAAAGGGACTTCGACAAGAGTGACCCCCAATGATCACCGCATCTTCATCTTTAAGTAAGTAAGGATCTACCTCTTTGTCCTCAAGATGCTCTTTTCGTTTCAATAACTGGTCTTTGTCGATATGATAAGTTTTCGTATGAACTTTTCTTGTATTATCAATTCGTAGTTCTTCACGCTGAGTCGGGAACATGGTGTTATTTATGTAAAATCCCGGCTTTTCAAACTCTCGCTCAGAACCAAACCCAATCATCCGCTCTTTATATTTAGCCGACAAATACGTATTTTGGAATTCCCTACGTGAAAAAGGCTTGCCTTCATTATCGTTGTTAAATAAATATTGCCTTAGTTCAGGTCCAATCTTTTCAGTCATGTACCGCACCCGTCCAAGTAGAGGATAATTACGAAGAATTGAATGCTCCTCCTGCTGCTCATCCCTTTTCCAAATCCTAAGGAAAAAGATAAGTGGAACAGCTATTACAATGACAAAAACCGCAAAAAATAGACTAATGATCGTCGTAAGGGCAGTCACTCGCTTCACTCCTTTTTAATCAACTTCATTTCTAGGTTAGACCGAAAGTAAGCGCACTCATTACTTGTTATTCCTCTAATCTCTCAAGACCAAACAATCGAAAAAAACCTCGAACGTCAGAATGTACGAGGCCCCTTTAAACAAATATTTATTTAATACCCATTAAGCTTTCCGATAAGCTCTTCTTTCCGCATACGTTACACATTTAAAGCAAACAGGTTTCTGATTCCCTTCATCATCCAAATAATAGTGAGGACGAACTGGCTTCTTCTTACAAATCATACACTTTTCTAAACCAACCAATTTTCGAAAAAAGCCTCTCATTTTAGTCACACTCTCCTAACCTCTAACAACCTTTAGAAAGAAGGCTACCCTATCTCCTTCTCTCAATTAGACAAGATATGACAAATACCGGGTGGTGACAGGCACCCTCAGTCACATCACCCCTCCACCTCTACCTCATTCACACCATCCACTTTTCGAAGCAGTTCATAAATGTCAGTCGTATGATTTTTCTCGAACGTCATCAGTTTAAGCTCAATTTGAGGGTTTTTTTCTTTCGTATCACGGACGCGCACGTGACGAATTTCAAAATCATTCGCTACAATGGCTTTCATGAAATTGCTGACATTCACACTTTTTTTGAGCGTTAATTTCGCTCGCATTTCCCGCTGCCTCAGCGCTTTTGGGCCGATACGTTTAATGATCCAGGGAAGAATATTGACACTAAACAGGATCAAACCAGCCCCAACAAACGCTTCATAATAAAAACCGGCGCCAGCAGCGATGCCGAGACCTGAGGCTCCCCAAATAATTGCTGCGGTTGTTAATCCTGAAATCGCATCATTATTTCGCCTTAAAATAACGCCAGCTCCAATAAAACCAATCCCAGAAACAATTTGAGCTGCCAATCGCATTGGATCGGTACGGATATTCGGAGAAAGCTCCGCGAACGTCTCCGCAGACTCAATCGAAACGATTGTTAACAAACAGCTACTTACCGCAATCACGATACACGTCTTTAAACCAAGTGGCTTATGCTTTAATTCCCTCTCAATTCCAATTAATAATCCCAGCAAAGCAGAAATGCATAGTTTAATTAGGACTATTACCATCGTTCGTCATCCCCAACGTTGTAGTGTGAAAGATCGCACCCTATTTCTACTTTATTCATCTGCTAGAAACATTAGAATGAGACGAAAGACCACCTCTTTGAAAGCTGATGGTCTATCGACAAATTATGAGGAAAACCGGGTGGTGACAGGCACCATTATCCCTCTACCTCCACAAACGTCGCTCCTTCAAGTTCTCTCAGCTCCTGATAGATACTCGTTGTATGATTCGCTTCGAAGGTAAGCACGCGGAGATCGACTTGATGGTCTTTCTCTTTCGTATCGCGTACCCGAACGTGTTTGATTTCAAAATCTTTTGCCTGGATCGTTTTCATAAACGCTGTTATGTCTGTCCCTTGTTGAAGCCGAATTTTCGCTCTCATCTCACGCTGTCTAAGCTGGCTTGGACCAATCCTTTTAATAACCCACGGAAGAATATTGACACTAAACAAGATCAAACTTGCCCCAACAAACGCTTCAAAGTAAAAACCAGCACCTGCTGCAATGCCAAGTCCAGAAGCCCCCCAAATGATGGCTGCAGTTGTTAATCCGGAAATGGCATCATTGTTTCGTCTTAAAATAACGCCGGCTCCAATAAAACCAATCCCAGAAACGACCTGCGCCGCTAGTCGCATAGGATCTGTTCGGATGTTTGAGGATATTTCCGAAAACGTTTCAGCGGATTCAATGGAAACGATCGTTAACAAACAGCTACTAACGGCGATGACCATACACGTTTTTAAACCAAGAGGTTTATGTTTTAATTCTCTTTCAATTCCAATCATGAGTCCTAAACAAGCGGAAATACAAAGCTTTACGACTACGACCACCATTTGACTACCGCCCTCCAACAGATATTTCTATTATTTTACCAGTAAAAGGATCGATGGATCAAAGAGAATAGCGACTACCCTAGGATTTGATCAAAAATGAAAAAAAGAGTTGCTAGAGGAAAACCTCCGCAACTCTCGATTAGCTTCATTAGTGTATATCTTTTTTCTTAAAACGACCGCCTCGCACTTCCGCGATATCTGCCATCGCAAGGAACGCGGAATCGTCATGATCTGCGACAATATCTTTTAATTTCGCTTCTTCTAATCTTGTAATAACGCAAAAAATCACTTTTTTATCATCGCCAGAAAAAGCACCTTCCCCGTGCAAATACGTCACGCCTCTACCTAGACGACTTAGAATCGCATCGCCGAGTTCTTTATGGTTGTCGCTGATAATCCAAACCGACTTCGACTCATCTAGACCTTTGATCGTAATATCAATCATTTTATACGCGACATAGTAAGCAAGGAGGGAATACATCGCACGATCAAAGCTAAAGACAAACCCTGCACTACCAAGGATAAAGAGGTTGGCAAACATAATGATTTCCCCAACGGAGAACGGAAGCTTTTTACTCGCAAGTATCGCAAGTATTTCCGTTCCATCTAGAGAACCACCAAAACGGATCACCATTCCGACACCAATTCCCAGTACAACGCCGCCAAATAAAGTGGCTAAAAGAATGTCATCGGTAAAGGCGGGAACCGGATGCAACAAAGCAGTTGAAATGGATAAAACCACAATGCCGTAAAGCGTGGAGAATGCAAAAGTTTTTCCTATTTGTTTGTAGCCTATATAAATAAATGGCAGGTTCAGAACGAATAAGTAAATCCCCAGACTAATTCCACTTAAGTGCGAGAGCATAATGGAAATACCGACAATTCCTCCGTCAATAACTTGATTTGGTACGAGAAAAACTTCAAGCCCGACAGCCATAATTATGGCCCCTAATGTAATCATGAATGTTCTTCTTGCTTTCTCTTGAAGCGGTGTTTTTTTATGAATCTTTGTTTCATTTATTAACTCTTCTAACGGCTTACTATCACTCAAAATATTGCCTCCTCAATCTTCCACTACATCATTTGTTCTTATTTAAAATAAGACAAAATGAGATGTATCATATGGTGACCTGAGAGTTCTGATGAGAGTATGATCATTCCCCAAAATGGGAGGACCAGAAGAGCACTCCACCCAAACCATTCAAGCGTATTTTTCCACCATAATGTTTGTTTCATCATTTTCTTCACCTCAGCTATAAATTCTGATTCAAGCACAAAACCAAGTTGTACAAATCCAATCAAAAAATGACATAGCTGCTAACGAAATCGGCTTTTTTTTAAGATATTAGAGGTAATTCGAGTGGACAGCATTTACATTCAGAAAACCCTTGGCATCAGGAAAAGCCTCAATTAGCATTAACTTTTTCTTTAGGTAGGTTAGATGAGGCTTTCCTTCATACTCACTTGTGAAAGGAATAAAAAATCCGAAGAGCTTATGCTTCTGAAGAGATACTGAAGAAGGATAAGAAATCATTTTGGCATCTGGTAGGTAAACGAATTCCGAGATTGTCGGCTTATCTGCCGAATGATAGTCATATTGATTTAATTCTTGTGCCGGATGCACAAATACAAGAAAACCAAACAATACTACTAATAGTAAATATCTCATCGCAATTTCGCCCCCCTCCTTCTGTTACCATACTTATCCACATCTTAATAATTTTATCACTGTGTGAAAATAATTGTCCACAAGGAGAAAAGAGCCTACCAGCTCAATCGACAAAAGCTGAGCTCATTCGGGTGGTGACAGGCACTAATTTTTTCCACCTCTTCCTAAACACCGTGACTATTAAACTACCTTTATTCCAACTAAGGTAATAATATCCATTTTTACAGTCTCTTTCACATGTTGACCCTCCCTCAGTAAGAGGAATACGATTGGAAAGTACTTTCGAGATTTAGGAATGTGAAGCAATCTATTCAGAAAGAAGGAATTGTTATGTGTGGCATTACAGGTTGGATTAACTGGTCTGGTGACCTATCAACGGAACAAGATACGCTAAAGAAAATGGCAGATTCTATCGCTCACCGTGGTCCAGATGAGGAAGGATTCTGGCTTTCGGAACAGGCAGCACTTGCTCATCGACGTTTGATTGTCATTGATCCGCGAGGCGGAAAGCAGCCGATGACGTCATCAGATCAACAACTTGTTCTTACGTATAACGGGGAACTCTATAATTATCGAGAAATTAAAAAAGAGCTACAGCAGAAAGGACATTCTTTTATATCTAATTCTGATACAGAAGTTGTCCTGCACGCTTATATGGAATGGAAAGAAGAATGCGTGAAGCATTTTAACGGCATTTTCGCATTTGCGATTTGGGACCAAAAAGAACAGCAGCTTTTCCTTGGCCGTGACCATCTCGGCGTCAAACCTCTTTTCTATTCAAAACAAGGAGATTCCCTTTTCTACGGATCTGAAATTAAAGCGATTCTCGCGCACCCATCTGTACAACCACAAGTCGATCGTAAGGGTCTTGCTGAGATTTTTGGTATGGGGCCGATGCGGACACCGGGTCAGGCGATTTTTAAAGGAATGGATGAAGTTCGTCCAGGTCATTACGTGATTGCATCCGCAAACTCCATTGAAGAACATCGTTACTGGAAGCTTGAATCCAAACCTCATACGGATGACGTGGACACTACAACTGAAACGATCCGTACGCTTTTAACAGATACCGTGCAACGTCAGCTTATTTCAGATATGCCGGTTGTTTCGATGCTTTCTGGCGGACTTGATTCAAGTGGTCTCACTAGCCTTGCAGCTGAGGAATTCAAGCAGTCAGATAAAACACTAGGTACCTACTCCATTGATTTCGATCAGAACGAAGATCATTTCCAGAAAGATTTTCTCAGACATGATATGGATGAGCCGTGGGTTAAACGAGTATCTGACCACGTTGGGACAAAACATCAATCGGTGACATTTGGGGCAGATCAGCTACTTTCGAATCTTCTTGAACCTATGAGAGGACGAGATCTACCTGGCGTCGGTGAAATCGAAACGTCCCTCTATCTCCTTTTTACAGAAATGAAAAAAGATGCCACCGTTGCGCTTTCCGGTGAGTCTGCCGATGAAGTCTTTTCGGGTTATCCATGGTTCCATCAGGAAAAATATTTGGATGCGAAGATTTACCCATGGCTTGTGAACCTGAAGGGAATCTCATCTGTGCTGTCTGATGAAACAAAAAAACAAATTCAGCCTGAGCAATATCAGAAAAATCGTTTTGCTGAAGCGTATGAAGAGATTCCATTTCTTGAGGGCGAAAGTAACTTTGAAGCGAAGCAGCGTCAAATGTCTTATTTTTTCATCACTCGTTTCTTACCGTTTATGCTCGATCGTAAAGACCGTGCAAGTATGAAAACGGGCTTTGAAGTACGCGTACCATTCTGTGATTATCGTATTGTGGAATACTTATGGAATGTGCCAATCGATTATAAAAACGTGGATAACATCGAGAAAGGCATTTTACGTCGCGCTCTAAAAGGAACACTTCCGGACGATGTTCTTTATCGTAAGAAAAGTGCTTATCCAAGTGATAAAGACCCTGTTTACTTAAAAGGCGTACAAAAATGGATGCTGGAGATTCTCGA
Source organism: Guptibacillus spartinae (assembly GCF_028610625.1). Lineage (GTDB taxonomy): Bacteria > Bacillota > Bacilli > Bacillales > Guptibacillaceae > Guptibacillus > Guptibacillus spartinae. The sequence continues at coordinate 74,674 of NZ_JAQQWU010000003.1, read as the reverse complement.
TGATCCAAGTTCTCCTATTCTCTCGCTTATCGATGCTAAAAAAGTTCGAGCGATTGCTTCAAATGAGGCAGAAGGATTGAATACCGAACAAATAAAAGGATTGCTCGATTATCTGATTCAAGTGAATGCTTGGCTAGATGAGTATGACATCGAGCTTGTTAGCTAGATCATTTTACACGGAGAGCGACTAGGTCGTTCTCCTTATTTTTATTAACCTAATTGTAATCGTTAGAATGCTTTGTCTATTTTTCATTATGTTCCACATATTTCGTAACAATCCTCAATCATACGGTTTGTAAGCGTTTTACAAACAAAAAAACTTTAATTTCGACATCCTTTTTGTGTTACCCACCTGTATTTTTTACAAATTTGTGAACATTTTAATTAGGCGCACTTTTTCTATTTCGCTTTAAATTGACAAATAATTTGCTAAAATGGGGAAGTTATAAAAAATTGGAGGTTTTGATTATGGACACAACCATAGACGAAAAGCCAACGCAAAAAGGGAAGCTTAAACACCCTCCCGGCTTATATCTTCTGTTTATCACAGAAATGTGGGAACGTTATAGCTATTATGGCATGCGTTCAATTCTCGTACTTTATTTAACTGCTGAGTTAATTAGTGGTGGATTAGGCATGGACCAGGGCAGAGCCCTTCAACTTTACGGCATGTATACCGGTCTTGTCTATTTCACACCATTAATTGGAGGTTATTTAACCGATAAATTTATTGGGTTACGAACCGCCATAACCATCGGTGGAATTACTATGGCCATCGGTGATTTTACACTGTTTGCTGTCCAAGAACAATGGGGTCTATATACCGGGTTATTGTTACTGATTATTGGTAACGGATTTTTCAAACCCAACATTTCCACTCTTGTTGGAGAGCTATACAGTAAAAACGACAAGCGTAAAGACTCAGCGTTTACCATTTTTTACATGGGGATAAACCTTGGTGGCTTAATTTCACCATTGATTGCAGGTCTGTTATACGCAAATGTTTTCTATTCAAATACAGGTGGCGTAGAAACGTTTGGTTTCAAATATGCTTTCCTAGCATCATCAATCGGGATGATTATTGGACAGATAACTTTTAATCTCCTTGCGAAGAAATATCTAGGTAATGTAGGGCGCACCCCGTCAAGTAACCGAGTTACACCTACAGTAAAAGGAAAAGCTAAGCCACTTACAAAAGTTGAAAAGCAACGTACAGCCGTTATTTTAATTTTGGCTGTTTTCACGGTTACTTTTTGGGCAGGATTTGAACAAGCTGGTGCTTCTTTTACCTTGTATACACGAGACTTTATTGATCGAACGATCTTTGGTTATGAAGTACCAGTATCCTTCTTCCAATCACTAAACCCGATGTTCGTGCTTTTGCTTGCACCTATTGTCTCAGCAATTTGGTTGAAATTAGCAAAATCGAGACGCGGTGACTTTGCAATACCTACAAAAATGGCATTTGGTTTAATCTTACTTGGTGTTGGATTTATGGTTATGGTTCCTGCCGTGATGATGACAGGAAGCGATGAAGGAAACATCGCAATGAAAGCAAGTATGCTCTTTATGGTAGTGACATACTTCTTCCATACACTTGGCGAACTATCTCTTTCACCAATTGGTCTTTCTCTAGTAAGTAAAATGTCCCCAGTGAAAATTGCCTCACTCTTAATGGGTGTTTGGTTCCTAAGTAATGCTGCTGCCAACTATCTTGCTGGCCACATTGCTTCACTTACTACATCAGCGGGATATCTTGAAATCTTTATGTATTTAGGATTTGCAGCTCTTGGTCTAGGTATCATACTATTGCTCCTATCTAAGAAGCTACAAAAACTCATGCATCTTGAAGAACTTGATGAAGATCATGTTGCTAAACAAATCAACTAATATCAACTTATACTGCAGAAAAGAAAAAGCGGTTCCCCTCAACCTCGAGGCGAACCGCTTTTTTATTTCTCGGTATTTCGACTCATATCACCAATCTTCGGGTGGTGACAGGCACTTGCGACTTGCGGCACTTGCGGCACTCGTACTACTCCCATCACCAACCAATGGCCTCAACCAGTTATAATAAGCTTCTGGTGCTTTCTGAAACCATTCAGGCAATGCCCGTTCTCCACCTGCTACGACCCGATCGAGTCCTACTGTATCTAGTGCGTACACATATTTCGCCCCAGCTGCTCGCCGAAACATGACCATTACATCTGAAGTATCCCCTCGTACAAGTTCAGCTGCTTTCATACCAGCTTGGTACGCTTCCATTCGGTCCTGATCTGAACACGCAAGCTGACTTGCTCGCTGATTCATCCCAAGAATATTAGCACGTGCTACGACGCCTAGATCAGCTTCTACAAGATCGGCGAGCTGTTCCGAAACACCACCAAGTACTTCGCGTCCGTTCACCGTTTTAGCGACAGCATGGCTCCCATCTAGCTTCACTCCCTCACTTACAACGACAGAAGCAAAGCCATATTCCTTAATCGCCCTACGAATCCCTTCAACTAATCCAACAGCATCATGTTTCTGCTCAGGTAAGCATATAAAATGAGGACCTTCATTCTCATACACCTTCAACAAACCACTTGCCGCAGCAAGCCAGCCAACATTTCGTCCCATCGTTTCAATGATCCGTACCTGTTCAAAGTTCCGCATCGCTTCAAGATCCTTACTCATATCCCGTGTAGCATGTGCCACATATCGTGCTGCGCTTCCAAAACCAGGCGCGTGATCCGTCTCAGCCAAATCATTATCGACCGTTTTCGGTATGCCGATAACCTGTAAATCAACGTTCATATATGCAGCCATTTTCGATAAAGCACGTAACGTCCACATCGTTCCATTTCCACCAATGAACACAAGCGTATCAATCTGCGCTACCTTCAAATTTTCCACTGCTTGAGCCATACGAGCATCACTCATTGTATAACGTCCAGCACCTAGCCATGCGCCTGAAGCGCTTCGACTTGCCTTCGCGTGAGATCGTACCGAGGAATTTATCTCGATCAACTGCCCCTCCACTAGCCCCTGAAACCCTTGAAGAACCCCTGTCACATCTTGATCGATTTCATCTAAAAATCCGGCAAGGCTTTCATTCAGGACCGCAGTTGGTCCACCCGCCTGACCAATCGCAATTTTTTTCATCATTTAAGCACCAACCTCTCTATCCACCAACGCCCGCTTATCCTTTCACTGAACCAGCCGTCATCCCGGCAACAAAGTAGCGTTGCAAGAACACATACGCCACGATCATCGGAATGGAAGCAATGATCACCCCAGCGAAAATCATCGGATAGTTTGTTAAATACTGTCCCTGGAAATCAAGCAACGCAATCGGAAGTGTTTTCACTTCGCTTGATTTAAGCAGTAGCAATGGATAAAGAAGATCGTTCCAAACAATGACGAATGCAAATATAACAACCGTAGCAACCGATGGAAGCGATAGCGGCATTACAACGCGTAAATACGTTTGCCACTCACTTGCTCCATCAATTTTTGCAGCCTCAATCAGTCCATCAGGTAACGTTTTCATGAATCCGGTTAAAATAAACACAGCGATCGGAATGAGAAATCCGATTGATACAAAAATGACGCCCCTCAGCGTATCTAGCATGCCAAGCTTATTTACAAGCAGGTAAATCGGAATCATGTTAACTTGTGTTGGTACCATCATGCCAACAACGAAGAACCCGAACAGCGCAAGACCCGCTTTTTTAGGCATCCGAATAATCGCATAAGCAATCAAGCTTGCAAAAAAGATAATACAGACCACGCTGACCCCAGTTACAATCACGCTGTTCATAAAATACGTGACCATCGACTCTTTTAGAAAAAGGTCCTGGTAATTGGCAAACGACCAGCTCTCAGGCATGCCGAGCGGATTTTTATATAGCTCAGGTGTCGTTTTAAATGTCGCAAATAAAACCATGCTAAAAGGTAGAATAATAATCGCCGCATAAATGAAAAGAACAAGCTGTTGAGGTAATTTTTTCATGGAACGTTCCTCCTTTCTTTCTTAAAATTTTACATCGTTTGATTTCAGCAATCTAAACTGCAGTACCGTAACAATCGCGATAATGATCATAAAGATTACCGCTGCGGCTGAAGCATAGCCAAATCGAAAGTTAATAAATGCTTCATGATATAAGAACGTCGAAAGAATTTCCGTTGCATATGACGGACCACCGCCGGTCATCGCGATAACTAAATCGAACGCTTTAAAACTTTGAATTGTTGTATACGCGACAACAATTGTAGCTGACGGTGCCAGAAGCGGCCACGTAATGCTTTTAAACGTCTGCCATTTGCTTGCCCCTTCAATTTCAGCTGCTTCGTACAGCTCTTTCGGAATTGCATGAAGACCAGCAACAAAAATGATCAGCATTTGCCCGGTATGCGCCCAAAACTGAACGAAAGCGAGACTATAAATCGCGATATTCCGATCGCCAAGCCATGATTTTGCGAGGCTTTCTAAACCAACTGCTGAAAGAATATTGTTAATTACACCAATATTCGGGTCGTACATAAATGTCCAAACGAAGGCGACTGACACCGAAGCGACAATCGTTGGAAAAAAGTAAACCGCCCGGTAAAAGATATTCGCTTTCGTATTTTTCACTAATAACATCGCAAAGAACAAACTTAGGACTGTTTGGAAAATTAATACGCCAAGCGTGAATTTCAAGTTATTGCCGAGCGATTGCACGAAAATCGGATCGTCGGTCAGCATATTCGTATAGTTCGAGAAACCAACATAATTAAACGTTGGCGCAATTCCATTCCAATCCGTAAAGCTTAGAAAAAGCGCGGCAACCGTAGGGCCTGCAAAAAACACGCTGTAAATGATAAAGCCCGGGAGTACGAAGAAAAACAGTGCCCAGTTCCACTTCTTTTTCCGCTTTTTCGCCGTTGAAGCAACGTAGGGAGAAGCGACTCTCGCTCCCCCTACTCGCTCCACATTGTTATTTGATTGCACGGTCTACCTCTTCTTGCGCTTTTTTCGCAGCTTCTTCAGGTTCTACTCCCGATAGAACGTCCTGAATCGCTGTCTCAATCGCTTTACTTACTTGTTCCTTTGAAAGGGTATAACGTGGCTGGAACAATGTTTTCTTATCAAGCCATGCCGCTGTTTCAGTAAGTTCTGGAGAATCATATTCGACGTCTTTCACCGTTAATAATTGTCCTGTTGCATTCGCATACTCGGACGCAATCTCAGGCTTAGTTAAAAATTCAATGAACTTCAAAGCTTCTTTTTGATGCTCAGACTTCGAATTAACGCCAAGCATAAATGTTGAGGTATGGATGCCTTCGTACTTCATTTCATCCTCAGAAACTGTGATCGGAGAAAGCAATCCTTGCTCAATATCAGGATTTTGCTCCGCAACCGTTGCCATCATGTACGATCCAAGCGCAAGCATGGCGCCTTTTTCCTGAGCAAATAGCGCAGCCGCTCCTTCTTTTTTCGTTCCAAGCGGATCTTTCTGGAAATAACCTTTGTCATTTAGCTCTTTAATCTGACTTAACGTTTTAACAAACCAGTCATTCGTTAACTTCTCATCACCAGTTTCCAATTTCGCAAAAGCTTCATCAGAAGGCTGATTGTTCATGACCATTGGGTTAATAAACTGACTAGGACTCACATCTCCTGCAAATAGAATTGGATCGTATCCGTTATCTTTCAAGGTTTGACTCACTTCAAGGAAGCCATCCCAATCTTTTGGAGGCTCAATACCAAGCTCATCAAAAACGCCTTTGTTATACACTGGAATGTTATAGACAAGCTGATACGGTACTGCTAACTGCTTGCCATCTTTTTGACCAGCGCCAAGCATATTTTCTGAGAAACGATCAATAAATGCCTGATCCCCTAGCTCTACGTATGCACCAGACTCCTGTAGAGCCTCAAACTGACTTCCTGGAAAACTAGCAAATACGTCAGCACCTTTTCCAGAAAGAAGCGTTGCCGAAGCATTCGCAATGTATGAATCTGACGGAAGCGCATTCATTTCAACGTTAATGTCTGGATTCTCTTCTTCAAATTTCTCAATAATGGCATTAAATGCTTCCGTATCCTCTCCACGCCAATGAAGGAAATTAATCGTCTTCGCATCCCCTGACTCTGCTCCACCCGTCTCATCCGTATTCCCACAACCTGCAAGGACAGAACCCATCAACAAAACCACCATCATCAACAACAGCATTTGCTTTTTCACTCTTTTTGCCCCCTTGTAATGAATTCAATTTAAAATAGTAACGTCATATCGTATAGTTAAAACGTAATGACCTTTACCTCCTTTAAAAAAGCACCTCTTTGAGGTACTGATTTGATTTAGTGACAATTCATTGAACTTATTTCTTATTATACACATTATTAAAGCGCTTTCAATATTAAAAATAAAAATTTTCAAACTATTTGCTTTACGCAATTTCTTCTAGGCGTAAAGCCTTAAAAGAAGGCAGGTGCAAACCATCCTGCCTACCGCTCAAGTTCAATATTATAATGATACTGATCACTACGATACTTCGTTTTCGTATACTCAATTGGATGATCATTAATGCCAAGACTAAGGCGCGTCATCTCAAGAAGAGCTTCCCCTGGTCGAATACCCAGCGCATCCGCTTCATTAATCGTCGCGTTAATCGCCGTAATCCGCTCATTCGCCTTTTTAAGATAAAATTGATGCTGTTCGAGCACTTCATAATACATCGCCTGATTAAGATCATACTTAATTAAAATTTCACCAATTTCCTTTGGCCAGCATGTGCGCTCAAGGGCAATTGGCACCTCATCCGCAAAGCGAATCCGCTCTACAAGAAGAATCGGTTCGCCTTCCGTTACCTTCAGCATATCGTTCTCGTGGTAAAGGTCATCACGAAATTCCGCTCGCAACACCTTCGAATGCGGCGTTTGCCCACGCTCAAGTACTTCTTCTGCAAAACCTTTTAGCTTGCCAAGATTTCCGATCAAATTCTGTGGTTTAACAACTGTTCCACGACCTTGCTTTTTCTCTAACAACCCGTTCTGCACAAGAATAGAGATTGCCTGCCTGATTGTCGTACGACTTACATCAAACTCTTTAATCAAATCCTGTTCAGTAGGAATGAGCGTATTCGGTTTCCAGGCACCCGTTTGAATTCGTTTAATCAGAACGTCTTTTATTTGAAGGTAAAGCGCTTCCCCTTTATTATGGTTCAGTTTATCTGATGACATATAAGCCTCTCCTCTTGAGCCACCAACTGTGTGGCTCGTTTCCTATCCTTATTATAGCGAAAAAGAAGCTTCCTTTAAAAGGGAAGTCCGCATTTAGACAAGAAGTCCTTTTTCCTTCAGCATCTGATCAATCAGAACCGGACTGCCAGACTTCATTGACTGCTCTGCCGCAACGCCAACAATGACAGACCAGAGACCCTCGGTAACCTTTGCTGTTGTGGTCGGCTTTTTCTCAAGGTTATCGATAAAATAAACATGTTCATAATACGTCGCTCCTCCATGCCCACTTTCCTCGATATACGATGGATAGCACGGTGTCGCAATGCGTGAAGGCTTCCCTTCCCCAAGGATGATTTCAAATTGATTGCGTGGACGTGGTGCGCCAAGAAAATCTTCGTTTTCGGATACTTTAAGACGCCCCTCATCCCCACATACGACAAGCTCCTCATAGAACATCGGCGCGAACATGCAAAGCTGAAAACTCGCTCGAACCCCATTTTCATAGCGCACTGTCACCATCGCATTGTCTACAATATCCGATTGCTCACTTTGATATTTAAACTCCTTAAAATTCACGTCCATGCCACCGTTCGCATACACCTCAACCGGCTTGGACTGCGCAAATAGATTCATAAGATCGAAATAATGGCAGCACTTTTCCACGAGCGTTCCACCGGAATACTTCGAAAACTTATTCCACTGCGCCACTTTATCAAGAAACGGCATACGATGCTCCATCATGTTAATCATTTTTACATCACCAATCGATTTCCGCTCAAGTGCCTCATGAATGGCTTCAGCATAAATGGCTTTATAGCGATATTGAAGACCGATTTGAAACACTGCCTCGTAATCTTTCGCAAGCTCTGCAATCGTATAAGCGTCTTCAAGTGTTGTAGCCATCGGCTTTTCTAGTAAAATATGTTTTCCTGAAGGTATCGCTTCTTGCACGATGTCAATATGCGTATAGTTCGGCGTACAAATGATGAGCGCATCAACTTCTGGATCATGACAGGCTTCTTGCAACGTTTGATAGACAGTGAGCGGAGCCGATTCCCCTGCCAAGTTGGAAAACAGCGACTTTGCCTGGTCAATGCTTTTCGGATTAGGGTCATAAATACCATGCACGGTCGCTCGCCCTTCCATCATGGTTACACGCATATGCTCCTGTCCAATGTTCCCACTACCTATAATCGCAAATTTGTAAGAAGGTGGAACTTGCTTAGAAAGATACCGATCCGAATCTGGTAAATAATCAAACTTCTTGTTACGAGAAATATACCGACTTCGTAGCTCCTTAGCCGCTTTACTCATTAGTAAAAAAACCTCCTTGAATGATTTCATGAATTAAAACACCGCTGACAGAATCCCTTCACATTCAAAATCGACTTACTTTGTAAGTATGTTTAAATAAACATCACTACCTTTTAACCCATTATAGTGAAAGCGCATTCACAAATGCAAGAAGGATTTTCAAATGGTAGAGCTATTCGACAAATAAGAACAAACATCGGGTGGTGCCTGTCACCGCCCGATTTCCTGTGATAAATGGCCTACCTTCACAATATACATAGGATGGTAGCTTACTAAGACAGGTTCGGAGGAATGTGTGATGAAAAAAGGCTTAATTCTTACCCTTTCCATCGGTGGGGCAATCGCCACGATCCTAGTCAGCGTCTTAATCGGCGTGTTAATTGGGAATGCTGACCTTGAAGAAAACTACACGGAAGACTTGAAGAAAATCAAAACAGAGATCACTTCCGCTGAGGAGGAAGCAAAAGAAGAGGGAGAAAAACTGCTATCCATTCAAGAAGAGATCAGCACGGTTCAAGAACAGCTTGAAACGGAAGCTCAAAAGTTGAAGGACGCTGAAGCAAAAGCGGAGGAAGTCAAAAAATTGATTGATAAGAAAGACAGCATTTCTGCTGACATTGATAAGCTAAAAAAAGAACGTGAAAGCACAACGAAAGAAATGAGTAAACTGGAAGATGACGTGAAAGCGAAAAAAGACGAAGTTAGCAAACTAGATGACACGATCAAAGCGAAAAAAAAGGAAATTGATCAGCTTGAAGATACGATCGTAAAGAAAAAGGAAGAACCAATCAAACTCACGGCAGGACAATATATCGTTGGTAACGACATTCCTGAAGGACGATATCAGGTTACAAACATCGGCGAAGGTACGAACTTCTTCGTTTATAACTCAAGCGGATTACCAACAGTCAATACAATTCTTGGCGACAGCATTGTAGGAACCGGCGATTTTGTTTTCTTCACTTCCGATGGGGATATGATTGAAACGCTAGGACCGGTAAAATTAATCCCAGTAGAATAATAGAATAAACTCCCTGGCCAATCGGCCAGGGAGTTTTCGACATAGTATGACTCCATTCGGGTGGTGACAGGCACCTGAGAACCTGCGAACCTGCGAACTGCGCACTACATCCCAACGCCACTATCTTTATAGACGCCCTTTCTCATTCTCATAAAGAAAAACAATCCAATAATGCCCCAAGCAGCAACCATAATCCACTCATATGGCCAGATCAATGCGGCAGGCATTCCTGGCAAGTAGAGGGCAATAAATCCAAAACTCATAATCAGTGCAAGGTAACCATAAACAGGCGATTTAGCGGCTCGAAACGGTCGCTTCATCTCTGGCTCAGTTTTTCTAAGTTTAATAAATGACCAGGCTACGAGAAAGTATGCGACGACAATTCCTAGTCCACCTGCATCGACAATCCAAACAAGAGCCGATCTTCCGAGGAGTGGGGCTAACATCGATAGAATTCCTATAAATAGGATCGCATTCGACGGTGTGTGGAATTTAGGGTGTAGACGTCCGAACCACGCTGGTAGCATACCAGATTCCGCCATGGCATAGAGAACACGACTGCCGCCGATTACGAACGAATTCCAGCTTGTAATAATCCCTGCCACTCCTCCAAGAATCAATAGTTTCGCAAAAAGTGCTGACCCAAATAAATTCCCCATTGCATCAGCCGTCGCCAGCTCCGTTGAACCCAATTGTTCCTGACTCATTCCGAGTGACACACCAATCGCAATCGCTATGTAAAAGATGATGGCTCCGATAACTGACACAACAAGAAATTTTCCGATTTGAGCATGAGGAAGGTTAGCCTCTTCAGCAACCTGAGGAATCACGTCAAAACCTACAAATAAAAACGGAACCATCACGAGCACCGTCATGATGCCACCCATTCCGCCAATGAAATGTGGGGTTAAATGAGCAGGCTCTCCGTTCATTCCCGCTCCAAAAATTAATAACAATCCAGCTGCCACAATCACAAGAGTGAACACCGTCTGCAGGACGGCTGCTTGTTTAAGTCCGATATAATTAATGAGCGTAATAATGACGGCACCAGCTGAGCCAATCAATACCCAATTTAGGTGGACATCCCAACCGGCAATTGTCCAAAGGTAGCCCGCTTGATAGTCTGGTAATAAATAATCAATCACAGTAGGCAAAGCGACTGCTTCAAATGTTGCAACGGAAACATACCCCAGTGTAATAGCCCAGGACGCCACAAATGACGCATTTTCACCGAGGGCACGATGGACGTACTCATGCTCCCCGCCAACTCGCGGCATCGCGGAGGCGAGTTCAGCATAGTTTAGCCCTACACAAATAACAAGAAACCCACCAATCGCAAAAGCAAGAACGGCTCCATATGATCCAGCAGAAGTTAACCACGTTCCGGATAAGACCACCCACCCCCAGCCAAGCATCGCACCAAGGGCTAAAAAGAGCAGGTCGAATTTCGACAATACTTTCTTGAGCTTCTTCTTTTCCCCCTCCATTACAACACTCCTTTATGCAAGGCGTGAGCTGAAACCTTTCGCATAGCTTCTTCAATGATAAATAACCCTTCTTCTAATTCATCATCTGTAATCACCAGAGGCATTAAGAATCGGATTACGTTTCCATAGACACCAGCACCAAGTAAAAGGAGTCCTTTCTGCTGAGCTTCTGCTAGAATCTTTTTCGTTAACTCCTTGTCTGGTGCTTTTTCTTCCCCAACAATCTCAATCGCATTCATGGCACCTAACCCGCGAACGTCTCCGATAAAAGGAAACTCCTTCGAGAGATAAGTAAATCGTTCTCTTACTTTCTCACCGATTTGAAGCGCACGCTGATTGAGATCTTCTTCTTCAATGACATCGAGAACAGCAAGCGCTGCACGACATCCAAGCGGACTTCCACTATACGTTCCACCAAGCTCTCCTTGATCCGCTGCATCCATCACTTCTCTCCTACCTATCACACCACTAATCGGCGTCCCTGCTCCTAACGATTTTGATACGGTGACAAGGTCAGGCACAATGCCAAAGTGCTCGGATGCAAAATATTTCCCTGTACGTGCAAAACCCGTTTGAATCTCATCTGCGACGAATAGAATGCCATGCTGTTCGCAAATTGATTTAACCGCTTGAACAAATGACTTTTCAGGTACGATAAAACCACCTTCACCTTGGACAGGCTCCATCACCACAGCTGCAATCGTTTCCGGCGCTACTTCTTTTAACAAAAAATCGTTAAACTGCTGAATCATGAAATCCGAATATGCACTTTCACTCATTTGCTCAGGCTTCCGGTAAGCATACGGAAAAGGAGCCTTGTACACTTCAGGTGCAAACGGACCAAATCCAAACTTATAAGGCTTCACTTTACTTGTCATCGACATCGTCATCAATGTTCGACCGTGAAACGCATTCTGGAAGGTAACGATCGCCTGACGCCCGGTAAATTTCCTGGCAATTTTCACCGCATTTTCTACTGCTTCAGCTCCGCTATTCTGAAGGAGAACTTTCTTCTGATGGTCACCTGGAGCTAACGCTGCAAGCTTTTCAGCTAATTCGATATAAGGCTCATACATCATCACATTAAACCCGGTATGAATGTATTTATCGACTTGATCATGCAAAGCTTCCTTCACTCGAGGATGGCAATGTCCAACATTAATCGTGCCGATCGCACCCGCAAAATCAATGAACGTATTCCCATCAACATCTGTTACTCTTGCGCCAGAAGCTTCTTTAGCAAAAGTTGGAATGCCGCAGCTTACAGCGTTAGGTACAATATTCTCTCGTCGTTCTAACAATTGACTAGCCACAGGTCCCGGTAAAGTTGTTTGAATCGAAGCCTTTTTTGTCATGATCTATCACTCCTTTAAATTAATTAAAAACTGATCGCTTTCCAGATAAATCACTCAATGTGGAAAGAAGATGAGCTTCAATCGCGTCCGCCATTCCTTCAACATCTCCCTCCCCGAAAGCACTCAGCATGCATTGATGCTCTGGAATCGACTTCACCTCTTTAATTGGCACCGTATAAAATTCATCTTTCAAAATCAGATAACAATCTGACCATTGGTTAAGCGTTTCCACTTGTTGAAGCAAGAATTTATTTTCTGAAAGCTTTGCAGGAAATGTATGGATAAGGGCGTTCACCCTCATAAACTCTTCAAAATCCTTTGTCTCATATGCCCGCTTCTCTTCTGCTAGCAACTCTTCCATGTACCGAACATTCTCTTCAGAAACAGTCGGGACTACTAGTTGAGCGGCATAACTCTCCAACACAACGCGTAATTGAAATACATCAGCAATCTCTTTATCCGAGGGGTTATACACAAAAGTTCCTCGATGAGGTAAAACTTCTAAAAGCCCTTCATTCCCCATTCTCTTAAAAGCTGCTCGAATAGGAGTACGGCTCATGTTGATTTCCTCACTCACCCACTCCTCCGTCACACGCTGTCCTGGCAAAAGTCTCCGTAACATAATGGCGCGCTTCACCTTTTCATAAGCTAACTCTTCATTTCGTTTTTTAGTTGTCATCTCAAACCACCTATTGTGTCCAATAATTGTATACAATTTATTGATTTATCTGATAGTTTAGATTAAACTGACAATTATTTCAATGTTTTCTGACAAAATAAACCTTTTGGTCTATACGTGTTCCACATTTAAAAAAAGTAGAATAAATGCTATGGGAATACTACCAATACACCTTACATACTAAAAACAGTTCCTGCCTCATAAGAGGTAAGAACTGTTCATTCAACATCATTCGACTAGAACCGGGTGGTGACAGGCACCCGCTCCCGCTATTTCGGCAGCCGCACCGTACTAAAATTCACGAACTTCTTCACTCCTGGCCACACCGATACTCTCGTCAATGCATCTCTTACAAAAATCCCCCACCAAGAAGATGGCAAGAAGAAGCTCGCAAACCTTCTAGCGGACTTCTGAAGTTTCACAATATCCTGGTGAAGCGACCGTTCATAATCTGTAAGCGCAGCTTCCAAATCATTTGGATATTCCTCAAGCGATTTCGCAAGGGTATATGCACCTGCCATCGCCATAGAAGCCCCCTGCCCGGCAAGTAACGAAATGCACTGACAGGAATTCCCCACAAAAGTAACCTTTCCAGTCCGCCACTTAGGTAGTTCAACTTGCGACACTTCATCAAAGTAAAAGTCCTTCGCCTCTTTGGCAGCTTCAAGCAAATCTTGAACAATCCAATTCATATGACCAAAATTTTCGTTCAGTTGCTCCAGTGCTTCTTCCTTTTGCACATGTCCCTGCTGTTTCGGATAGCGATATAAGAAAAAGGTTGCCACTTTATTACCTCGAATCGGATAGACAGAAACCTGACGATTCGGCTCAGAACACGTATAAAAACTCTTATCAATTTTCTCAAGAAAAGCCGGATCTTCAATAATGTAAGCCGCTGTATAATAACCCATATAGCGGATTGGCTCCTTCTCATCCTTACACGTGAGAGACCGAACTTTCGATCGCATCCCATCTGCACCAACGACTAAATCACATGTAAGCTTCGTACCATCTGAAAGGCTCACATTTGCCTTTTCCCCATCCTCTTGAATTTGTTCGGGAGATACCCCAAATCGAAACATAACCCGTTCTCGAACCTTCTCATAAAGCACTTTTTCAAGATCGCCACGCATAAAATTAAAGTGCCTTTGATTTAACAACTCACGAAGAGATTGATAGGGAATCCTGTATTTCTCCGAACCACTTGGCTTCAAAAAAGCAAGAGACTCAATGGGATAATGAATACGCCTTAACTCCTCAATTATTTCCAGTTTTTCAGCGACATCATAACCCGCTCCGAAAAAATCAATCATGTATCCTTCCGTCCGTATCGAAGGGGATTTCTCAACAATCGTGACATTATTTCCGCTCTCACTTAAACAATAAGCAAGGGTTAATCCTGCAATCCCACCACCAACAATACATACGTTCAACTTGATTCACCTCACTTCAAAATAAATGTAAGCTTACGACCGGTTTGTTCCAACACTCCTTCAATACTTCGATCTTCCTGGTAAAGATAAAGGAGTGTTTCAAACATCACTGAACTATAAATAAGCTCTGCAGCGATTTCTACTTCGAAGTTTTCTGGTAACATTCCTACATTTCTTATTTTCTTGAGCAGTTCCTCCATCTCTTCTATAAACATAAAATCGAGCTCCATCAAGCTGGTTAGGAATTCTGGTTTATTTTGATAAGCATTTAATGACGCCACAATCAATTCTCGAAATAGCTTCTTCTCTAGCAAACTAAAGCCTTCCAAACGCTTCTTTAAATAAGTTCGAACTGTAGCTTCAGCTGTCTCCTGAATCTCTAAACCTATATACTTCTTTTCTCGCATACCACCTGAAAATTCCGCTCGCATGACTTCAACAAGAAGCTCTGCTTTAGAAGGAAAATAATTAAATAAGGTTCCTGAACCGATCCCAGCCCACCTGGCTATAAGCTCTGTTGATGTCGCTTCATAGCCTTTTTCAATAAAAAGTTCTTTAGCAACATCCATAATTGTCTTCCTCGTTGCTTGCTTCTTTTGTTCACGTAGTCCGCTCATCATAGCCCCCTAACTGGTTACTTGTTAATTAATTTATGACTATGCTCATTTATGAGTACACTCACATTTTAAACCTATTCGCAAAAAACGGCAACCTCACATGGGATTACTCTTTTCACCGTTTAAACTTAAAAATGCGGTAGAGCAATTTCTCCTAAAGAGAAATTGCTCTACCGCATAACTCGACATCATTCGATCTAATCCGGGTGGTGACAGGCACTCGCGAACTACTCTTCACCCCAAAAACACCGCTCCATAAGCCAGCGCCCCCACAATCACAAACGCCGGATGCACTTTCATCTTCTCCATCAAAACAAAACTAGCCACAATCAAAAAGATCGTTTGGACGAGTCCCGCTCCTTCATAGGAACTCGCAAAGAACTGAAATGCCATTACGCCAAGCAAGATCGCAATTGTCGGACGAATAAGGGCCGTCATTTTCTTCACTTTTGGAGAGTTCTTAAACCGATTCAAAAGACTCAAAAGCACGATCATCAGCACAAGCGAAGGCGCCACTGTCGCAAACACACCAACAAACGCACCCAGAACACCACCCTGCTGAAACCCAATATATCCTGCCATTTTCGTTGCAATTGGCCCTGGGAGCGCATTTGCCATCGCGAGCATTTCGCTAAATTCATTCACGCTCATCCAACCGAACCGACCGACCACTTCATTCTCCACAAGTGGAATGGAAGCAGGACCACCGCCATAACCGACAATACCAGGTATGAAAAAGGCCACAAAAATATCCCAATAAATCATGTGGATGGCTCCTTTCTCGACTCTGCTTTTTCATGCTTCCCATCTTTACCGGTCGGAGTCGGCTTAAGAAGAGCATAAAGCAGTAGACACCCAATCACGATCCCAGGATGCACACCAACCATCTCAATAAGCAAATAGGAAACAATGGTCAATGCGATTGTTAAAAGCCACCCTAACTTCCCCTGTGCTTTTCTGAAAAAGTCATACGTTAAGACGGCTAGCATCACCCCAACAACAGGAACAACTGCCTGCGTCATTCCCTGCACCCACGCCTTCTCTCGAAAGGTAGAGAGAAACGTTAACAAGAAGATCATAATTGCAATTGTCGGCACAATCGTTGCCAGTACGGCATTCAGCATGCCCGTTATGCCTGCCACTCGATGACCAATATACCCAGCCATTTTTGTTGCGATTGGCCCTGGAAGTGAATTTCCCAAGGCGAGAATATCAGCAAACTCATCATCATCCATCCATTTGTATTTCTCGACAACTTCTTTATGTACTAGCGGAATAGAAGAAGGTCCTCCTCCATACCCAAGCATTCCCACCCTAAAAAAAGCGAGGAAAAGATGCCACTGCTGCATGATCCACCACCTTCCGAAACATTACGCCCCTTCTCAATAAGCGGCAATTGTTCCGTCTGTTCTTGATTCTGTCCCTCCAAATAAGGTACCTGACTGCTGATCACGCCAGATAATTTGTCCGCGACCAAATGCCCCTTTTTCAAGCTGAACTTCAATTTCATGTCCTTTTCGACTGAGCGCCTCAGCAAGATGAGGAGGGAACGTCGACTCCACCCACACTCTTTTCCCTTCAACCCACTGCCATCTCGGCGCATCGAGTGCCGACTGCGGGTTCAAATGAAAATCGATCAGGTTCGTAATTACCTGTAAATGCCCCTGCGGCTGCATAAATCCACCCATGACACCAAACGGGCCAATCGGATCACCATCTTTACTAAGAAATCCAGGAATGATCGTATGATACGTCCGTTTTCCACCTTTTAGCGCATTATCATGCTCAGGATCCATCGAAAAATTATGTCCGCGATTTTGAAGCGCAATCCCGGTGCCAGGCACCACCAATCCTGAACCAAAGCCCATATAGTTACTTTGAATGAATGATACCATGTTCCCTTCGTCGTCAGCCGTGGCTAAATAAACAGTTCCACCTTTAGGCGGTTGACCAGGCGACGGCAAGAGCGCTTCTTCACCAATTAACTGACGGCGACTTTCACCATATGCAGGCGAAAGTAGGTCTCGAACAGCAACCGACATGTCATGCTCATCCGTAATGTACTTCTGCCCATCCGCAAAAGCAAGCTTCATCGCTTCAATTTGCTTATGATAAGTATCAACAGATTCTTTATGATCAAACTCAAACCCTTTTACGATATTCAGCGTAGACAACGCAATCAGTCCCTGCCCATTTGGCGGGATCTCCCACACGTCATACCCACGATACTGAACTGAGATCGGATCGACCCACTCAGGTTTAAATGCCGCAAGATCTTCCTTCGTCAAAAATCCATTATACGTTTTTGAAAAAGCATCAATCTGATCCGCGATTTCTCCCTTATAAAAAGATGCCGCATCGGTTTCAGCGATTTGCCTTAATGTCTCCGCGTGCCCCTTCGATTTCCAAACCTCGCCTACTTCAGGTGCACGACCGTCCGGCGCAAACGTTTCAAACCAGTGTTGAAACTCCTCTGCCTTGAACTCTTCTGCAAATTTAGTGTACGCGCCTTTCCAAAACTTACTTAAAATCGGAGAAACCGGAAAGCCCTCCTCCGCATAATGAATGGCAGGTGCCAGCGCTTCTTTTAATGAAAGCTTCCCAAATCGCTTCGACAATGCCGCCCACGAGGCAGGAATCCCAGGAACAGTAACAGGAATCCAGCCGTATTTTGGAATTTCATTATACCCACGTTCTTTGACTGAATCAATGGAGATCGATTGCGGCGCAGGTCCGCTACCGTTTAACCCGTGTAATTTACCTTTCGTCCAAACGAGAGCAAACGCATCACCACCGATCCCGTTAGACGTTGGTTCGACAACAGTGAGGACCGCTGCCGTGGCGATCGCCGCATCAATCGCATTCCCTCCACTTTTTAATAGATCTAGTCCTGCCTGTGCTGCTAATGGCTGAGAGGTTGCCACCATCCCCTTATTCGCGACTGTTGTCATACGCTGAGAAGCATAGGGGTAATGTAAATAATCAGTAGTCATGGTTATCGAACTCCTTTCAAGTTAGAAGCACCGTATTCTTAACCTAACATTCTACAAAAAAGAAACCTTTTCATCCCTCAGAGATTTTCCCATTATATAGGAAGTCCTCTTGAATGAAAAGGTTTTCTTTTGAGTATTTTTATTTTTCTAACACTTAAAGCATATCTTTAGACGACTCATCCAAACGCATGCCCGGGATCATAATCTCCAAGATCCAACTCATTTCTCTCTCCAATCACCAACCGCGCAAGCTCAGCACCAAGAAACGGACCGCTCGTTAACCCCGAAGCTCCAAGACCATTTGCCACAAGTAGTCCATTTACATTAGGAACTGCACCTGCAATCGGTACATTCCCAGGCGTAAACGGCCTGAAGCCTACTTTTGTTTTCACATACGTGCTATCAGCTAGACCGGGCGCCACTTTCAATGCACGATCAATAATATGCTGAACCCCGCCCATCGTTACGCGCTGATCAAAGCCTGCCTGATCTTCCTGTGTAGACCCCACAACCACTCGGCCATTTTCAAACGGAAGGAAATATTGAATGAGAGGCGGCATCACGATTGGCCATTTCCCTGTATCCATCCCAGGCAAATCCAGGTGGACAATTTGGGCTTTTTGAGGCGTAACGAGAAACTTCATTCCGAGTGGCTGAAGCAGTTCCCGCGCCCATGCACCTCCGGTAACAATCACGTTATTCGCAATGTAGCTTTCACCGTTTACCGCGACGCCATTCACCTTTGCATCGTCACATAAAAGTGAGGCACTTCCATGGATTATCTTCGCCCCGTGCTTTTTTGCCCCACTAATAAGCGCATTTCTTAATGCTCCACCGTTTATACGTGCGGCACCACTCACATGAACCGCCGCATAATGATCCGAAAGCGGAGGAAACAGCGCATGTGTTTCATCTGCGGAAAGTCGTGAAACCTCTCCCATTTCAGGGGTATCTTTACGCCGCTCCATCGCAAGAGCAAGTTTCCGCTCTAGCTTTGTTTCACCAGAGTAGATGTTAATCGCGCCAATGCGAGCGTATCCAGTCTCCACCTCGCCATCTTTTTTTAATGCTTCAATTAATTCCGGATAATAGCGCGCCCCCGCTTCAACAAGACGGTAAAAAGCGCCACCACGGCGATTCGTTAACCAAGGACATACTATTCCTGCTGCCGCTTCTGTTGCCTGCCCCGCATCTTTCCGGTCAACGAGCATCACATCCACTCCCTGCTTCGCGAGATGATAAGCTGTCGATGCGCCTAAAATACCTGAGCCAATTACAATCATAGATTTCATATCTTACACCTTTTCATCGTTTGTCTGATTAGGTATTTTACAGGAATGTGAGGGGAGACACAATCACAGCTTAACTTGTGATTGAAGAAAGTTCATGTCAAACTGAACAAAAGGAAAGACTGTAGAAGATTACGGCTATTCTCACCTTTAATCAAACGTTTGTTTAACAAGGAGAGTTCCATATGAATATCAAAAAAATCATTGATCTTTCAATTCCAGTTCAGAATGAAACGCCTGTTTTCCCAGGGGATCCGAAGCCGAACATTTATCCAGTAGCGGAGCATGACAAAGATGGCTATCAGGTAACCCAAATGAATATTTGCACACATACAGGCACACACCTTGATGCCCCATTTCATTTTCAAAAGCAAGGCGACGCAATTGATCAATTAAACTTAACCAACGTGATGGGACCGGGGCACGTTATTGATGTAACCGGCAAAGAACCCGGCGAACAGATCACATTTAGTGATGTAGCCGACCAAATTGAGAGCATTCTTCCAGGGACAATTGCTCTCTTTCATACTGGCTGGTCAAAAATGATAGGAACTGAAACTTATTTTAACTACCCTTATCTATCCGTCGACGTCATAAATGCGTTGCTAGAAAAAGGCGTCACCACTTTCTTTATTGATGCGCTTAATGTTGATCAACCAGGCGCTTCCAATTTCCCAGTTCATGAAGCCATTACTTCGAAGAACGGTATCATTGGAGAGAATTTCTGTAATCTTGACCAGGTTGATTTTGAAAACCCACTTATCATTGCGCTGCCTTTAAAGCTTGAAGGGTTGGATGGATCACCGGTAAGAGCGGTAGCGGTGGAAGTTGAATAACCCCCTCACTTTGTAGGATAGGGAACCTGAAAGGAATGTCAAAACTAGAAAAAGAGCCTGCAAACAAAGATTACAGGCTCTTTTTCTAGTTTCCCATTCGACAAAAATTTACACCATTCGGGCAGTGACAGGCACCACCCGAACCGCGCAAACCGCACTTCCATACCCTTAAAACAAATCAAACTCCTCAGCAATTTCAGCCATCTGATGCGGCATTCTTTCATCATTCATCACATTCTTTGCGTTATTAAACCGAGTTGGATTTACTTTGCGAATTGGAGTGGTTTTACCCGCTTTTTCAGGTAAACTCTTACTTGTTTCATAACCAACATACGGAGGATATCTGACTTCGGTATCCTCTCCATTAGCTGGTTTTCCTGCTTTTGATCCATTTCCTCTTAATTGATTGGAAAGATCAATGGTCGCCCCTGCACCTTTTACGATCGCTTGTTTTGCGCCTTTTCTCGCTCTTTTGGAGAAAGTGAGTAACAGAATCGCTGCTATCACTAAACTCCAACCACTTGTTAGCATCTTCCACATACGCATTACCCTCCCGACAAGTTGCCTTACTATTGATCTAGTATGGAACAAGAAACACAAAGTTATTCAGATTCCTACTCCTCAATCCGTTTAAGAGGGGAATTGCCAATGGTGCCTGTTCTTCGAATCGTAACATCCACGCTTACGTCTACCGGCATATCCTTAAAGTGGTGGTCCCAATTCTTTTCAACTGTTTTCCAATAAGCTGGGCTAGAACGGTGAATCGCTTTTCCAAATCCAAATACATCAGCCTCATACTCCCCTTGTGTCACGGTTAATGCATCGCGGATCTTTCCTTCAATATCTTTTTCCGTTTTCTTTTCTAAGTCAGATATCGTTTCCTTTTTCGATAAATCAAGCTTCCGACATTCAACGTCAGATACTTTCCCTTCTACTTGTACATGGATACTTCCATAAGGTTGATGATTAATGGCCTTCGCCTTCAATTCTGCGTCTGTATCAATTAACTCAATTCCTGCTTTTCCGCCACTTTCACATGGAACGACGACAATTGTGCTTTTCACTCGATTCAGGGCATAGTGAACCCCTTTACTTTCTGGATCATTTAACCAACCCACCAGCTTGTCCTCCTTGAAAACAGCGGTTCCATGGTATTGCAGTTGGGTTTGAGGCTCAATATGAGTCACGTTCTCTTTACTTTCCCCTGTAGAAACTTTCCCCTTCACTTCAACACCGGTTAACATCGGCTCCATACCTCCCTCCATTAAATGTGAGGAGAGCTGATCAAGGGTTACTGTTAAGGTAGGAGCCCAATTTTTCTCAGACGTTTCCAACGCTGCATATAGTTTATTGGCCGGGATATCTTCAAGCGAGGTTAACACTTGAAGCGTGTCGCCCGCCATCACATCTCTAGACACGACGATATAAAAATCATTTCGGATCTCCGGGTCTCGTGACAGCAGATCAATGACATCTCCAATGCCTTCTTTAGCCAGTTCTTCTCCAATAACCAAGATCCGTAAATGCGAGCCATAAATTCTTCTCGGGGCAATGGTTGTCATTCTTCTAAATGCTTCAAGTAGTGTAGCCGCGTTTTCTTGGTAGACGGTTACCGGGGTTGTGAATCCACCAGCCTGTTCAATTTCACCTGGATTCACTACCTGCGCTGTCACAAGATATTCGTCGTCAACTTTATCTATGCCATAAGCGACCGCAATCGCTAACTCATTCAGTTCATTCGCATCCCAACAGCCACTAAGTAGAATAAGAATCAAACTCCCACTAACTATTTGATATAGGGTCCTTTTCATAGAATGTCTCCTATCGCGAGCCTGCTTTAACCGTTATCGTCTTCTAAAAGGAGCATTTACATTCATCCATGTTTGCCTCTACCTGAATAAAATGAACGAAAAAGTTGAAAAATAGACCGAAGAGAGCATTTGAGGGGTTTTTCACAATGAGATATGTACGTAAGTTAACAGATATGAAGAAAAAGAAAGCGAACATAAAAGAAAAGCCTGAATCGAACCTGGCAACTAACTTGTCCGTTAATCTAAGGGAAAACATAGAAAAAGTGAAGAAAACATTAGGTGGAAGCACCGATATTGTCATCCGAGAAATAGTCGCAGGAACAGATGGCACCATTTCTCTTGCCGTGATCTATACTGAGGGGCTAGCCGATAAAAATTTCATACAAGACTTTATTATCAAACCCCTGATGCTTACGATTCGAGAAACTGAGATTTCTGATCAAGGAGCCGAAGATTTGGACACAAAGTCGATTTTGAAGAATTTCGCTCTTGCAAACGGCGAAATAAACGAAATCGGAGACTTTGATGTCCTTTTTCAACACATTCTCTCTGGCGATACGGTGATACTTCTAGAAGGATATACAAAAGGTTTTTCAATCGGATCAAAAGGATGGGAAGATCGAGGAATAAACGAACCTTCTTCGCAAACGGTCATTCGCGGTCCTAAAGATGGATTTTCTGAAACCCTCCGCACAAATACAGCTTTGGTTCGTCGGAAAATCAAGGATCCGAATCTTTGGATTGAAACAAAGCCTATTGGAAAAAAGACGAGAACGGATGTTGCACTCATTTATTTAAATGGTGTCGCTGACGATAAAATTGTGGAAGAAGTTCGGCAACGTCTGAACAAAATAGACATCGATGCCATTCTTGAAAGTGGGTATATTGAAGAGCTCATTCAAGACAAAGCCTATTCTCCTTTTCCTACGATCTTTAATACGGAGCGTCCCGATACACTTGCAGCTGGAATACTAGAAGGACGCATTGCACTTATTATTGACGGCACGCCATTTGCCCTTCTTGTACCGGCTGTTTTTGTTCAATTTTTTCAATCTAGTGAGGATTATTATCAGCGCTTTGATGTGAGTTTTCTGATTCGGCTGATGCGCTTCCTTTCATTTTTCCTAGCATTAATTACACCATCAGCCTATATCGCCGTTACGACTTTCCATCAAGAAATGCTGCCAACCCAACTTCTCATTAGTCTAGCTGCTCAACGAGAAGGAACACCTTTCCCGGCGTTAATCGAAGCTCTCTTGATGGAGTTAACTTTCGAGATTTTACGTGAAGCGGGTGTACGAATGCCTCGAGCCATTGGATCTGCCATCTCCATCGTTGGAGCGCTTGTCCTCGGACAAGCTGCCGTGGAAGCTGGCATTGTGTCTTCTGCCATGATTATCGTCGTTTCTTTAACAGCCATCAGTAATTTTGTTATGCCTGCGATAAACATGGCGATTTCCGTTCGAATGCTGCGCTTTCCACTCATGTTTCTTGCGGCAACATTTGGGTTGTTCGGTATGATCATTGGCTTAATTGCCATCGTTCTTCACCTCTGTAGCCTTCGCTCCTTTGGGGTCCCTTACATGTCGCCAATGGCACCATTTAAATTAAAAGATCAAAAGGATGTTATTTTCCGTACGCCCATGTCTCGGATGTTTACACGCCCTACCTTTCTAAAGCCTAAGGACAAAGTTCGAGAAAAGCACCCTAATCCTGAATCCAATTGATCCCCCAAACGTCATCTCTAGCGAAAGGAAAAATAACATGTGGCAGATCATTGGTCTATGTGTCGCCATCGTAGCAATCGTATTGTTTGAGCGCCCTCTATTAAAAAACCATAAGAAGGATCGCTGGATTTTCTCCATCACACTAGTCATCGCATTCAATTTATCGATGGCTCAGATCCTTGGATATTCTCTTCCAACGCCGTTCGATGTTATTACGATTCTTTTTAAACCAGCCCAATTTCTTTTTCAATAACAAGTCAAAAAAGGATGGTGAGAAATGTGGAACCTCCCAAAATATCAGCTACACAATTTACCATTATCGTCATTCTATTTACAATTGGAAGTTCCATTCTCATCATCCCATCAGGATTAGCCGCCGCATCGGAACAAGATGCGTGGATCGCAGGAATCGTTGGCCTATCCGGAGGGCTTCTTGTTATCTTATTATTTAATGCGCTCTCAAAACAAAACCCTACTCTCACTTTACTTGAAAGTTGTGAAGTCACTCTTGGAAAAGGGTTAGGAAAAGCCTTGTCACTTATTTTCATTAGCTTCTTTTTTATGCTCGCTTCCACAGTGGTTTGGGATTTAGTTAATTTCTTAACGACCCATATTCTAGTGAAATCACCGGTCGAAGTCATTAGCATTCTCTTTATCAGTCTCGTTATTTTCGCAACACGTCTTGGTCTTGAAACAATCGTTCGATGCGGAGAAATCTTCTTCCCCTGGGTAATTGGACTATTTTTTCTTTGGATGCTTTTTTCTATACCGGATGTCAAATTCACAAATCTACTACCGGTTATGGAAGATGGGGTAAAGCCAATCTGGAACGGGGCAACTCTTTCTATGAGTATTCCTTATTTGCAGCTCATTGTTTTCTTAATGATTTCTCCTGCGATTCGTTCAAAAAAAACCGGAAAAAGTCTCTTTTTAGGGACATTAGTTGGAGGACTGATCTTACTTACAATCACTTTTGCCTGCCTTCTTGTTCTCGGTGTGAACGAAACCATTATTCAATCTCATCCAAGTTACGTTCTTGGAAAAAAGATTAGTTTTGGTAACTTTGTTCAACGAATTGAGGTGATTGTTGCGATTATTTGGATGCTAACGATCTTCTTTAAGCTGGTTGTTCTTTTCTACGCCTCAACGATGGGGTTTGCACAAGTCCTTGGTGTGAAAGATTACCGTATCCTTACCTTTCCACTTGGCATTATCCTGCTCGTCCTCTCATTAGTTGTCTTTCCTAACGATACCTATGCGAATGAATTTGCATCAACTTCCTGGATTCCATATAGCTTTACAATCTGTATCATACTTCCACTCCTATTACTCCTTATCGCTAAAGTCAAAAAGAAAGCTCATAAAGTGTAAGGAAGGAGGGATCACATGGGGACCGTGAAATTATCATCCAAGCAATTATTTTCCATCATGGTGTTATTTGAACTAGGAAGCTCGATTGTCGTTGGCCTTGGGATGGAGGCGAGACAAGATGCGTGGATCACCATTTTATTAGGGATGAGTGGAGGATTTATTCTATTTTTTATATACGCTTCGTTATTTAAACATTACCCCGATCTCCCCTTATCCGAGTATGCACAAAAAATCATTGGTAAATGGCCAGGGAAAATCATTGCGATTCTTTATAGTTTCTATTTCATTTATATTGGAGCAAGAGTACTAAGAGACTTTGGGGAGCTCATCGTCACCTCAACATTGAATCAAACTCCTTTGTTCGTTATCAATCTTCTCATTAGCGTGGTGATTCTTTATGGCGGGTTGCTGGGTATTGAAGTGATCGGGCGCTCAGCAGAAATTTTCTTCATTATCGTCATGTGTTTAGGCATTATATTTATCGGATTAATTTTAGTTTCCAATCTATTTCACGTTGAAAACTTGCTGCCCGTTCTTGAGGATGGCTGGAGCCCTGTAC
Organism: Guptibacillus spartinae; assembly: GCF_028610625.1. Taxonomy (GTDB): domain Bacteria; phylum Bacillota; class Bacilli; order Bacillales; family Guptibacillaceae; genus Guptibacillus; species Guptibacillus spartinae. The sequence goes on along the minus strand of NZ_JAQQWU010000003.1, from coordinate 48,972 downwards.
TTAAAACCGCTTTTCCACTGGTGCTGACGTTTCCATTTGGAGAGATGGTTGTGTTCACGATGTTACTACCCTTTTTATTTGAAAAAAGTGAGGGTAAAAAGACAGGCATGTACGCTATCCTTCTAAGTGGTCTCATCCTTACCATTACGGTGATTTTTCAAATCGGCGTAATAGGCGCCTTTCAAGCAGCAAGTTCTACTTTTCCTCTACTGGAGACGATCGGAAGAATCAATATCCAAGACATTATTCAACGTCTTGATCCCATCGCCATTCTGATTCTCATGATTGGCGGATTCATCAAAATTATCATCTTCTTATTTGGATCTGCCATCAGTCTTTCCACCGCTTTTACAATAAAAAGATGGAAAACGCTAATGGTCATCATTACATGCACAGCGCTCGTTACCTCCATTCTAATGGAACAAAATTATCTAGAGCATATCCAGGTCGGTTTAAATGTCGTTCCTTATTATATTCATCCTCCGTTTCAAATGGGGATTCCCCTACTACTCTTTCTAGTGATGCACGTTAAACGTTGGCGGGCACAAAAATGAATGTTTTTTTTTGTGGCTCTTCTTATATCCTAAAAAGCCTTCTATCCTAACGAGATAGAAGGCTTTAACCATGCTACTATATCAGGTCGTTTCTCAAATTCTAGCCCTTCGTTCGAGCTTAGATTTCATTCTTACAAAATGCCTTTCGAGACGTTTGTTTACTTCTTCAGGCTTCTCAAGTGCCACAGAGTGACCTGCTTTTCCAACAACTTCACATCGCCCATTCTCGACTTTCTTCACAATGTTTTCAGAAAGCTCGATGGAATAAGCGTGATCCTGTTCACCCGCAATCGCTAGCACTGGTACCGTAATACCCTCTAATTCTTTAAGCACACTGTTTCGGTGAATCACCTGGTGAGCCGCATCGCCAATCGATGAATCAAGCTTTTTCATGTAATCGCGCCAGATGTTTCGCTCCCTTTCGAACGTCAACGATGCAAGCGAGGCATCACCAAACATAATGTACATCAATGGATCAAGTACTTCTTCCGCTCCGTTCTTCTGAAGCTGAGTCACGAGCGGCTGAAATTCTTCTTTCTTATATTCCGCTTCACCAGAACTTCCTAGAACGACACAGGAATGAAGCAGATCTGGCCTTCTAGCTGCCAATCGAAGCGCAATAAACCCGCCCATCGAATTTCCGATAAAATGACACTTCTGAATACCAAGACCTTCAATCAATGCTGCCGCATCATTTGTAAGCGTATCCATATCGAGGTTTTCTAAAGAAGACCGACCGCTATTCCCCTGCCCGCGATGGTCATAACAAATCACACGATAATCTTTTGAAAAATGCTCCACCTGATGTTGAAACATATCCGAGTTAAAAAACAGCGAATGACTAAAAACCAAAGCCGGTGCATCTTTTGGACCATAATCTTCATAATAGAGCGGTGTTTCGTTCACTTCAATAAACGACACAGGTAACCCTCTCCCTTAATATGAATTTTGATATGGTGTATCCTCTACAAAGTTCGCTACCTTTTTGCAAACCCCTCTTTTCATATCCAATATGCTCGAAATACAAGGAAAAAATCACTCGACAAATAAAGGCAAATATCGGGCGGTGACAGGCACCCGCGAATTCGCGAGCCTACGACCAAAGACACAATTCCCACGAATCCCATTGACCGCCCTTCCATAAAAAGGTACCTTTAATATGACACTAATTCTCACAGTCGTTTATTTTGTATCATACAAGGAGGCAACCGTATGGCAATTTATTCAGAAAGAGAAACGTGGAATATGAATCAGATGCACGCCCACCAATTAGAAGGCTTAAAACGCACCGTTACATCAGCCTATCACAATGTCCCTTTCTATCATGAAACTTTTAAAGATCTACATATTACACCGGATGATATCCAGTCACTAGAAGACCTACAACGCCTTCCTTTCACTCAAAAACACCACTTACGAGAGAACTATCCTTTCAACATGCTCGCCTGTCCTATGGAAGATGTCATACGTATCCACGCTTCATCTGGAACGAGTGGAAAGCCTACCGTGGTCGCATACACAAAAAATGACATTGAAAATTGGGCAGACATCGTCGCAAGGTCCATTGCACTCGCAGGTGGTCAAAAAGGAGATATTCTTCATAACGCATACGGTTATGGCCTCTTTACAGGCGGACTCGGACTTCACGCCGGTTCTGAAAAACTCGGCTGCGCAACGGTTCCGATTTCCGGTGGGAACACCGCCAACCAAATCACCCTCATCCAAGATTTCAAACCTAAGATCATATGCTCTACCCCTTCTTATCTCTTGAATATAGGGGAAGCGATGATGCTTCAAGGAATTGACCCTGCCACTACTTCTTTAAAACATGCCATCCTCGGTGCAGAACCGTGGTCTGAAGAAATGAGGTTCCAAATCGAAAAATTGTTCCAGCTAAAAGCATCTGATATCTACGGGCTAAGTGAAGTGATGGGTCCTGGCATTGCAATGGAATGTGCGGAGTGTCAGGACGGACTCCACATTGCAGATGATCACTTTCTCGTGGAAGTGATAAACCCGGATACGCTCGAACCAGTCGACGACGGGCAGTATGGCGAACTGGTTTTCACTAGCCTTTCGAAAGAAGCTCTGCCAACGATTCGCTATCGCACAGGTGACATCGCATCCATTACAAAAGAACGGTGTCTCTGCGGAAGAACAACTACAAGAATGAGTCGAGTGAAGGGACGAATTGATGATATGCTCATTATTCGTGGAGTTAATGTATTCCCTTCTGAGATTGAACGATATATTTGTGACCTAGAGGAACTTGTCCCTCATTATCAGATTCACTTGCAGAAAAAAGGGCATCTGGATCATGTGACGTTGCACGTCGAGGTAGAACAGGAGTTTTATAAGAAGCTAGAGATGAATTTCAATCATCCCATGGCAGAGAAACTCGTGAAGCATTTAGGTCAAACCATAAAAATGAAAACGCTTATATCGGTTGAAGTTCGTCTCAAAGAGCCACAATCAATACCACGTTCCGAAGGGAAAGCAAAGCGAGTTCTCGATGAGAGGACGAAGGTAATGCCAAGTCCTAGATCGTTCATACGCTAAATAAAAACATGCTGACGATGAATCGTCAGCATGTTCGACATTTCATGACATATTTCGGGTGGTGACAGGCACTAACTCAACCACTCGCTTCGTTTCGTTCGCTTCCAATGCAGCTAATATTACCTGCAACGATTTCATCCCTTCTTCCCCACTTACAGCTGGTAGCGTATCGTTTACGATGCTTTCCACGAAATGCTCGATCACATGCGTGGTTTGCTGTCCGCCTGCTTCATTCGTTTGGATTTTCTGAAGTTCATATTTGACGACATCTCCGTTCTTATACTGCACAACCAACGAATGTTCCGGGTCATCTTCCAGGCGAAGCACTGCGTTCTCTCCATAGATTACAGTTGAGTTATCTCCTCCTGAAACATAAGACCAACTCGCCGTCAGCGTGCCAATCACACCGTTCTCGGTTTTAAGAATACATACCGCATTATCATCCACATCTGTGTTTTCCTTTGCATTCGTACCCACAAACGCGCCAACCTCAACAATTTCTCCAAGTAAATAGCGCATAAGGTCTGATTTATGTACACCAAGGTCTCCCATTGCACCTATGAACGCCCGCTCTTTATCAAAGAACCAGCTTCCCGCTCCATCAATGCTCCATTGTTCTGGACCTGGATGACCGAACGTGGTGCGAAAACTGTAAATTCCCCCAACCTCTCCACTTTCAATTAACTCCTTCGCTTTTACGTGTGACGCAACGAACCGTTGATTATGAGCGATCATCAACTTTTTACCGTTTACCGTAGCTGCCCGAATCATGGCTTCCGCCTCCTCACGTGAAGTCGCCATCGGCTTTTCACAGAGAACATGTTTTCCCGCATTTAATGCCGCAATAGAGACAGGCGCATGTAATGCGTTCGGTAAACACACACTTACCGCATCAATCATTTCATCTTCAAGCAACGATAAATAATCCGTATAAGCTCTACCACCATATAAACTCACCATTTCATCTGCTCGTTCCTTTACCAAATCACAGACTGCAACGATTTCCACGTTCTTTTCAGCATGGTACTCCGGCAAATGACGTCGCCTCGCAATACTGCCACATCCGATAACCGCTACTTTCAACTTTTCCATTTACTCATTCCCTCCACCATCTTTTTAAGATAAAATTTCACTCGGCAGCGCTTCAGGTTGTTTGCACGTACTTGTCATCTTATAGTGCTCACCTTTCACTGAAGCCGCATGAATGCCATGCATCATTTCAAGAACATGATAAGCCAGCTTTCCACTTGCCCTTATGTCACGTTTTGAATGTAAAGCGTCCACCATATCAATCACCCCAATACCCCGGCTATTTTCAAGAGATCCGTGTGTAAATGCGACTTCCGTCCATTCGGTCTCACCTGGTTTTCGCAAGAGCACCGGTCCACCGAACGTATTCGGATCTGGTACACTCAATGACCCATTCGTTCCATAGATTTCTAGAAAAGGAGTTTTCGATCCCCATACGTCAAAGCTCGTAATGATTGTGCCAATTGCCCCATTTTCAAAATCAAGAATTCCAGCAACATGCGTGGGAGTTTCCACGTTTATTTTCTGCCCGTACTTCGGTTCGCTCGTAATCGTACGCTCGTTTGACGTTATTCTCGCAGAACCTGTTAAGCGACGCACTGGACCAATTAAATGGATGAGCGCCGTTAAATAATATGGCCCCATATCAAACATAGGTCCTGCGCCCGCACGATAGAAAAACTCTGGATCAGGATGCCAGCTTTCCGGTCCGTGTCCCATCATAAAGGCCGTTGCAGCAACAGGTTCACCGATTGCGCCGTCCTCAATTAGCTTCTTGCATGTCTGAAGTCCACCACCAAGAAATGTATCAGGCGCAACACCTACGAAAAGTCCCTTTTCCTTCGCTTTAGCTAAAACATTCTCCCCATCTTCTAGCGTAATAGCGAGCGGTTTTTCTGAATACACGTGCTTTCCTGCTTCTAATACTCGTAGACTTACTTCCGCATGTGCTGCCGGTATGGTTAAATTCAGCACGAGATCAATCGCTTCATTTTCCAAAAGTTCATCCACGCTTAGAACATGAGGAATGCTATATTTCTCTGCTTTTTCCACTGCTTTAACTTCATTCAAATCCGACACGGCTACTATTTCAAGACTTTCCAAATCCCGAAGGTTTTTTAAGTAAATATCGCTAATATTGCCACAACCAATCACACCTATGTGAATCTTTTTCATTCTCTCACTCCTTTTATCTCTCTACCCTTTAACAGCACCGCCCGTTAGTCCCTTCACAACCTTTTCTTGCGAGAATAGATAGACAACGAGCATTGGAAGACTTGCAAGTGTTAATGCCGCCATTAAACCAGGCACATTAACTGAGAACTCCCCATAAAAATCCTGTAAACCAAGTGGCAGTGTCATATTTTCAGGACTCGACACGAGGACGAGTGCAAAAATAAATTCGTTCCAAAGGTGAATGAAGTTATAAATAAAAACTGTCATGAGGGCTGGGGTTAACATCGGAAGAATAATACGCCAGAAGATCCCGAAATGAGAGCATCCATCGATCTTCGCTGCTTCTTCCAATGACTTCGGAATTTCCTGCATAAATTGCGTTAATATGAAAATCGATATCGGCAGACTGAAAGCGATGTATGGACCAAGAAGCGCTAGTAATGAATCATACAAGCCCATATTTTGAGAGAGCTTAAAGATCGGAATCAGCGTCGCATGTATCGGAAGCATCATTCCCGAGATGAAGAGAAGGAAAAGCCCACGATTGAAACGAAAATTCATTCTACTTAATGGATAGCTTGCCAGTGCGGCAATCAGCATGACAGCCACGACCGCTGCTACCGAAACAAGGATACTGTTCAAGAAATACCGCGTTAAACCCATCTGAAAAACGTCCGCATAATTTCCCCATTCAATCGTTGTAAAAATCGCAAACGGTCTCTCGAAGAATGTGCTTTGATCTTTTAAAGAAGTGGAAATCATATAAATAAACGGATAGCCAGTGAAAACGAGTAGCACCAAACCGATTAAATACAAAGGGATCTTTCTGAGTGATTGGACCATTAGAAAGCTCCTTTCTTCTTGCGATTATAATCAACAACTTGAATAAGGATCGTAACGACGAGGGCGATCAAAAACATAATAAAAGCAATCGCACTTGCATAGCCCATATTAAAATTAATAAAAGCCTGTTTAAACATGTAAGTTCCCATTAGCTCCGTCGCATGGTTTGGTCCCCCGCCGGTCATAATGTAGAAAATATCGAATGCTTTTAATGAACCTACTATCGCTAGAATGGATGAACTTACAATGGTCGGCATAAGCAACGGCAACGTAATATGAAAGAACTTTTGCCACGAGTTCGCTCCATCAATTTCTGCAGATTCGTAGAGTTCTTCTCCAATACCAACCATAGCTGCTTTGAAAAGAATCATATAGAAAGGCGAGAACTGCCAGACAACAACGAGAAGAATCGCAATTAAAGCCGTATTTTCATCACTAAGCCATGCCACATTCTCAAATCCAAGAAAATTAATAAGTTGATTAATAATGCCGTTAATCGGGTCAAACATGTAAACCCATAACAAACCAATCGCAACGGTTGACATCAAAAAAGGTAGAAAATAGACACTGCTGAATAGCCGAATCCCTCGAATAGGCGCAAACAGCATTAAAGCCATGATCATCCCAAGTGGAATTTGAACAAAGACAGATGTCATCACGACCCACGCATTGTTCGTAAGCGAGGTCCAAAAAATCGCATCATGAAATAATTGGACATAATTATCAAGACCAATGAACGTCTTATCACTTGTGCCATCCCAACTGTAAAAGCTATAGCTCAATGTTGATAGAATCGGATAGACGACATAGACCAAGTAAACAATTAACGCTGGCGCAGTGAACAGACTTATCGTGACCAATTTCCTCATATTCTTCTTCTTCGCCTGACGCACAACCTTCGTCGTCTCGCTGCTTCTCGTCACTTCAGCTGTTTCCATGCTTTATGCTCTCCCTTCTGTAGATAAGAAAGAGGGACGCCCCCCTCTTTCACTTATTCAAGCAGTTCTTCTGCCTTTGCTTCCATTTTGTTTGCAGCTTCCTCTGGCGTCATCGAGAGTCCAAAGAGCGCCTGGGTTGTATCTTTATGAAGTTCTGCAAGCTCTGGAGGGAGCGTTTGATCATAAGGCATTTGAATGTGGGAGGCATTTTGCGCAACATCATAGAACTGTTTAACAAATTCATCCTCTGGCACGACATCTTTGACGGCAGCAAGCGTTCCTGTACGATCTGTGAATTTCTGTGCGGCTTCTTTACTAGTTAACGCCTTGATAAATTCAGCAGCTAAATCAGGATTTTTAGATTCTTTGGCTACTGACCAAACCGGTCCTGTAGCTCCACCAACTTGTGTATCATTCCCTTCCCCACCTTCAATCGTTGGGAAGACAAAGAATCCAAGCTTATCTTCAAACTGTGGTGCTTCTTCTCTAACGTTATTTAAAAAGGAAATCGTCATATCCATCATCGCAGCCTGTCCAGAATACATGAGCTGACGACCGCGGCCTTCATCGTAAGGAATCCCATTAAAGCCCTCGTTGAAAGCATCCATTTTTACGAGTTCCTGGATGTATTCACCGGCTTCTACATAAGCAGGATCATCAAACCCACGTCCTTCTCGATTGAATGCGCTTTCAAATAAGTCAGGACCGCCAATTCGACTTGCAAAGTTCATTAAGTAATACGCACCTGGCCACTTCGTTTTATTTGTTAACGCAAGTGGGGTAACATCGTTTTCTTTCAAAGTCTTAATAATTTCAGTAAACTCCTCGTACGTCTTTGGTTCCTCAAGGTTATACTTTTCAAAAATTACTTTGTTGTAAAAAATCACATCCAAAGATAATCCTAACGGGACGCCATACACTTTATCATCGAAAGTTCCGTTATTTAGCGCCATTTCTAAATAGTGATCTTGATCCACATTTTCTGTAATATCTTTAACATTTCCTTGATCAACAAAATGCTTTAACCAGCCGCCACCCCAGCTCTGGAATACATCCGGTGGATTACCGCCTGACATGGAAACAGCTAGCTTCTGTTTGTAAGCATCATTGGGTGTTTGGAGCAACTTAATCTTTACACCCTCATGATCTTCTTCAAACTGTTTTGCAACTTCCTGGAAAAGTTTTTCCCGTTCGCCCGTTTCTAAGTGCCAAACTTCAATTACCTTCTCATCTCCGTTATCGGCATTTCCAGAAGCACCCTGATTTCCCCCACATGCGGCTAACAGCATCAACACCATCACCGATAATAAAGCCGATATTTTCTTCATGCTTTACCCCCTCATTTTGTAGTCCTGATCCTAAAAAACGCTTTAAGAATGCTTGCTAAGAAAATAGTTCAAACTCATTTCAATACTCTCAAAAGGAGAGCGCTTACATTTATCCTGTTCAACAATCCACCAGTCAACATTCGATTGATCTCCTTGTTGAAGAACACCATTAAGGTCAACGCCACCAGTTCCAAGTTCAGCAAAGAATTGCTCGCCATCTGTTGTCATATCTTTTAAATGAACAAGAGGTGTGCGATCTTGATACCGCTTCATCCAATCAACCGGGTTCTCACCGGCACGTGTTAACCAATAGATATCAAACTCTGCTTTTAGCCATTCTGGATTCGTTTCATCCAATATCGTTTCAAGGGCTGTTTTACCGCTCGATAGACGCTCTAATTCAAAATCATGGTTGTGATAGCATAATGAAAGACCTTCTTTCGCGCATTCCTTTCCAACATCATTCAACGTTTGAATCAGCTCTGTATATCCTTTTTCATTACGTTGTTCAGGTGATAGAAATGGACAAACTATTTTCTTACTCCCAATCTCGTGCTGTGCCGTTATGACCTCACTCAAATCCCTCTTCAGCACGTCAAGAGGAATATGACTTGATGCCGCTTTGAGTCCAAGACCATCAATCAGCTTTCTTAGTTCCTTCGCAGCCATATCATAATAGCCAGCAAACTCGACGCCTTGATAACCAATGTCGGCGACCTTTTTCAATGTCCCTGAAAAATCTTTTTCACTTTCTTCTCGTAATGTGTACATCTGTACTGCAACAGGTATATTCGCCATGCTATTCTCTCCTTTTTAAAATGAAATGAACGTACCGAACGACTAGCCCCATCACCTCCTGAAAATAGTTAACTTAAAAATGTAATGGATTACATTTTAATATCGTATTTATCAATAAAACACTATTAAATAAGGTAATTCCTCCTGTATATAAAGTAAACGATTACATTTTGTTATAACAGTATAGTCATTGAGACTAAACCTGTTTGTTATACCCACATGAATCTCGGATAATCAGTTTTGTATCTAGAACAAGCTGTTTCTTCGTTAACGGTTCACCTTTAATTTGTTTCAATAGAAGTTCCATTGAGCGTTTCCCCATTCCCAATAAGGGTTGCGCTATTGTGGTAAGTGCTGGTTCAAAGATTTTTGAGAACTGAATGTTATCAAATCCCACAACCGCAACGTCTTCCGGTACTTTCATATTCTGGTCTTTCACTGCCTTGATTGCCCCCATGGCCATACTATCGTTCGCAGCAAAAATAGCAGTCGGCGTCTCTTCCAATGCCAGAAACTTATTCATCTGGTTATACCCTGATTCATACGTGTGGTCCCCTTCTTGGATCAGCACGCCTTCAATCGCAACTTCATTCGCAAGAAGCGCTTGTCGATAACCTTTTAACCGATCTCTACAAAGCAAGCTGTTTAGCGGTCCGGTAATCATTCCTATTCGGCTATGGCCAAGTTGAAGCAAATGTTCCACTGCTTCACGAGCACTACTAATATTATCGATCGCTACTGTCGGAACATTTAACCCTTCAATAAAATCCGAAGTTAGGACAACTGGATAGCGCTCCGCAATATCCGTAATCACGTCTTTATCAAGCCTGGTTGTTAATAAAATCATGCCATCCACTTGCTTCTGCTTAAGCTCTTCAATATAACTATATGCTTTTTCGGGATCTTGATAGGTATTACCAAGCAAAACCTTGTATCCATGCTGACCTGCAACAAGGTCTATACCTGCAATCATTTGCGGAAAGACATTATTCACAATAGAGGGCACGACTACAAGAATGGTTTTCGTTTCAGTCCTTCTAAAATAACGCGCTAAAATATTCGGTTGATAATTCAGCTCTTCAATTGCCTGAAGCACTTTTATTCGCGTCTTCTCTTTTACAGCTTCAGGATTCTGAATCACTCTGGACACGGTCGCTGTCGAAACATTCGCAAGTTTTGCCACGTCTGTCATATTTGCCATTTCAATTGTCTCCTAGTGTTTAAAATAAATACTTGTCTTATTCCAAACTATAAATGGCTTTGGCAAAGAATTCAAGCTAAAATGTAATGGATTACATTTTGTTGATCAATCGTTGTCGTTGATGCTCATTATAGAGAAGATTTTGATGAATTACAATGTTTTTTGAAAATTATTTATTTTTAGTCTTTCGTTCGTCTAGTATGCATCCTTTTTATATACCAGTGAAAGCCACATAGAAAAGAGTCCATTACGTGAATCGTAATGGACTCCCTATTTTATTAATCAACCGTTTAATTAATTCGAAGTTCCTGCTGATTCATCATTTTCGTTTTAGCAAAGGGACTTTTCACCCCGCTAATGTTGAATAAAAACAGCTTGGCTGCCTTACTAACGAAAACGGAAGTTCCGAGCACGATCGTGAAAACAAGAACAAAATATTCTTTCTGCCACAAAGCATCTGGTAAGATGCTCGAATAAGTAAAAATAATCAGCGGGTAAACGAAGTAAAGTCCTACGGTATTTTCACCGATAGATTGAAAGAAAATATCAAGCAGTACCACTTTTCTAACTGAATGATATATTCCGAGTAATGACATCATGATGATCGGCACTGTTATCATCAGAGACCATTCTTGAAGAAAGATAGAGCCATACATGAAATAATACAACACCTCGTAACCAATGAATCCAATTAATGTAACAAATCCTAATTGATTGAACCTATTTAGAAGGCTCTGTACACCTTCCCAGTGACGAGCTAAGAGACCTCCAAATATAAAGAAGAAAATCCACTTCAATAGCAAACCCTCTTGCGACAAAAATTCATTTCCTCCAGTTAATGCAGTAGATAGAAAATAGTAATGGACCACTCCAGAAACAATCGTTAAAAGAGACCAACCCAGTTTTGAATGAACAAGTTTTAGGACAGGAAATATGAGAAGGAATTGAAGAACAACTGAAATAAAAAACAAATGGTAGAAAGAATTTCCCATCGCAATATGAACGAAAGAATCTTTCCAGCCTATGAACATCTGTGCATTCATCACTATTTTTAAAAGGACAAGATAGAAAAGACTCCAGAGAACGAACAAAAGAACAACTTTTGAAACCTCAAAAGAACTTAACTGCTTCTCCCTTTTTTTATTACCCGATTTTTTAAATAAATATAACCCAACAATCACTGCAAACATCGCGATACCTAATTGACTGAGTTGATAAGGAATGGAACTAATTTCATTCAACGACTGCTTTCCTCCAAAGAAAAACAATTCCGAAACATGAACGAGTATTAGAAACAAACAAGTAATCGCACTTAGAAAAATGATTTCCTTATAACCTTGATTCGATTTTTGCATGAGCTCACATCCCGTTGTGGTTTGGCTTGATACTTCTATTATAAGGATGTACTTCTCTCTATGGAGTTAGAATGGCTATTCTTTACAAAAGATTAATAGAGCTAACATGATCCTTACAAAGAATTCATTTCCACGAAACAACTTCAGCAAGGCCCCTTCGACAAAATCCGGGTGGTGACAGGGACCTATATTTTTTTCTCCCACCATGCCCCTTTTCGCTCTTTCCAAACGATATATAGAGTGAAAGGAGGTGACTCACATGGCAACAGCATCTCTCATGGACACGCAGCTTCGCCTGGTTCTTGAAGTAGGCGTAGATGAAAACGGCAAGTCGATCTTTCGCAGCAAGAACTTCAATAATGTGAAAACATCGGCTACGCCTGATGCCCTCTTCGCAGTGGCATTAGCCCTAGCACCGCTTCAACAGCACAACCTGTTTGCAGTTGAACGCAATGACTCTTCTGATCTTCAGGCGTAAGTCCCAAGAGCAGCACGATGATTAAGAAAGGTGGAAACCACTTATGGCAAAAACAATTGAACTTCAATTCACCACGCGTGACAACAAACCATTTTCCATCACACTGACTGATCCAATTGAACCGGTGAACCCGGTAGCGATCGAAGTTGCCATGGATGCAGTCATTCTCCAAAACTGCTTCACCACAAGTGGCGGTGACGTTGTAGGTAAGAAAGGTGCTCGCATCATTGAACGTAACGAAAGTGACATTACCATTGGCTAAATGATTTTGAGGAAGGGCATGTGTCCTTCCTCTTTCATCCGTGCCAAAAAAAAGAAGGTCCTCCATGTCGCTCGAAAGCGAGGTGGAGTTCCCGTTGGTTCATCCCTATCACAGCGACTCTCTCTTCCTTCTCTCTACTCTTACATAAATCTTTCTTCAACCAAAGATTCATACATAAACAACTTCATAACGACAACCCGCTTCCTACCTTTTTTAAAAGAAAAGCATATGAGGTTTCTTTAAGTGTGCGGTGCGTCAGAACGTGAATGCCTACCACACGTTTGAAAACAAAACTTGTCAGGTGAGCTGAAGCCGATGCAGAAAATTCAGCGTTCCCACATTCCGCATTTCCCGGTTTCTGTGGTGGGAAGCTATGGCGAGAACGGCCTTAACGGTTCGGGTAGGTAATCAGGTGTACTACGGTACAGGTGGCCGTCCGCAGAATACGCACATTGGGCTGGTTTAATGTGTAGAAAGCGTGCGGTTGAAGAAATTCAAACGTTCAAATCGGGTGATACGGTGGAACCCTCAGAAGGTCTCAGTATACTTCAGTAAGAACGTCTACTTTTACAATGCTGATGTTTTCGTCAGCGCTGTAAAGGTAGTCGTTCTCTGTCCAATGTTTCCTATCTGATCTAGTGCCTTCAGTCATGAAGAGCGTTAAAGAGTCAAGAGCTGAACAAGGGTTTTAAAGGTTTATCTTTCAAATGTAATAGAGCTGAACAAACGTTTCTACTCTTAAATACAAGTGAGAAAAAGAGAGGAGAACAAGTGATAAGAGAAGGAGGAGGACCGGGTCAGATTTGGAGGAGGGTTGTAATATGTTACATAAAAGAACAAACGACTATCCTGATAATCTAGGATCCATCAATAAGAGATTACTTCAATCCTTTTTCCTTGATACGCTCTTTCAAAATCACTTTCACTTCTTCCATTTCAGCTAGTTGTTGCTCTTGATAAGTCATGATTTGAGAAAATCCAAGGAGGAGAGTTCCAGAGAAAAAACTACTTATGATCACAACAAAACCATTCACCCAGGATAAAGAAACATTCCAAATGATGATGCCGATAATCGTTCCAAAAATAAGAATGAGCCATCCTATCAGGAAAGCCATTACTTTAATTCCACTATCACGTTTAGTTTTCATGTTCCCACCCCTTTTCAATTAAATCAGGAAAAATAAAGCTAAATGACTTTTTTCCATTTATATAAAAGCATCACCATGAAATTCCCCAGTGATGCTCCAATTAAAGTTGGATTCAAATGAATCTTGGTAATCTACTATTTACGTTTAACCATTTACCTCTTTAACCAAATTAAGGTTAACCTTATGCCATTCAAATGGTTCATTCGACAATTAGTTACATATACCGGGTGGTGACAGGCACCATTATAAAGGCAGTAGCACACTCACCGTAGTCCCCACGCCCAGTTCACTTTCAAATTCAATCCGACCACCATGTTCATGAATAATTTTGTAGCATACTACCAATCCTAGCCCAGTGCCCCCCTCTTTATTGGAGAAGAAAGGATCACCGAGATGCTTTAGGCGTTCTTTCGAAATGCCCACCCCCTGATCCGAGATTGCTATTCGAAAGGTTTCGCCCTCTTCCCTTGTTTGGATCGTGAGTATGCCTCCATCTGGCATGGATTCAATCCCGTTCTTAATTAAATTGATCAACACTTGCTTCATTTGATTCACTTCACATTGAACCCCATGAATTTGTTCTCCGAAATCTCTTTCGATACATACATTACTCATGCGCGCCTGCGATTCCATTATTGATAATGTATCGCATATGAGCGTTGTGAGATTTGCCTGCTGATACGTCACAGCTTGTGGCTTTGCTAGAGATAAGAACTCTGAAATAATGTTTTCGATTCGGTTCATTTCAGACATCATCAACTCGTGGATTTTACCATCAATTTTCCCTTTGTATAATTGGATAAAACCTTTTACTGCCGTTAGAGGGTTCCGCACCTCGTGAGCCACAGCGGCGGCTAATTGACCAATCACCGACAATTTTTCGGAGCGCAATAACAATTCTTCCGTCCGTTTTCGATCCCCAATGTTCCGCGTAATCGCTGATATCGCCAGCACCACGCCATCCTTATCTCTAAGCGGAGAGTAGGTGACGCTAACTTCAATTAGCCTGCCATCCTTATGCTTTCGAAGCGCTTCATAATCTACGATTTCATTGCCATCAGTTACTGTCTGACAGATGTAGGTTGCTTCCTCATAATGGCCATCTGGATAAAGATCAATCATATTTTGAGGCATGTTCTCTTCAGAATACCCGTATAGTCGCTGAAAAGCCAGGTTCGTTTTTAAAACTTCCCCATTTAAATTAATGACAGAAATGCCATCTGCACTATTTGAAAAAATGGATTCTAATAACTCCTTTGTTTCAAGCAAATCCTCTTCTACCCTTTTTCGATGGGTACTATCGCGACCAATCGAAATGAGATACCCTCTCTTTTCTTCCCCTAATGGCCCAGTTGCTTTAACAATATCAAACGTTCGTTCTTCCCCATTATGAAAAAGCTGATGTTCAAAATGAATGTTTGATGTTTCCCCTCCTAGTTTCTGCGGAAAACCTTCCTTTAGCAGGGGAATAGCGTCCCATTCCGGACTACCAATTTCAGCAAAGGTTTTACCTACAACATCACGTCCTTCTAAATTAAACAATTTCTTCGCATAATGATTCATCTCTAAAATCTGTCCATCCTGATTTTGAAAAACCACAAATTCCGGCATCGAATTGATGAGAGAACGAAGAAGCTCTTCTTGTTTAAAGGCTTCATGCTGCGCCCATTTATAAGCACTAATATCTTTTAAAATCGTATAGACGCCGATATAAGAGTGATTGAGTTTAATGGGAATCGTTTTAACTTCAATATAAATATGATCTCCATTTTTATGAGTAAGTTTTGTTTCATAAACCTGTGCCTTTCCCTTTAGTGCTCGGTCCGTATAATATTTCATCTTTTTTAATTCTTTAAATGAGATATTCTGTTCATATGTATGGATAATTTCGCTCTTCTCATAGCCAATCATGGATTGAAGGGATCGATTAATGTCCGTAATATTGCCCTCTGGATCAACAAAAATAATACCGTCAGGGTTTTCAGCAATCAAAAAATCATGTTTCAAGTGGAGTTCACTTAACTCTTGCCTCATATTGTCCTCGTGATTTGAGGAAATGCTTTTTACACAAACGAACAGCAAACGATCTTTCTCCAGAGAGGAAATTTCAATAAGATGAGTTTCCTTGCTAGAAACCGAAGTAAAAACAACTTCGATTGAATTCGTTAATGAAGAACTCCTTAGCTCCTTTATATAATGCGGAAGAGAAGGGTGATCATTCGACTTCCAAATACAATCAATATCGTAACACTCTCTATCATCATCTTCTGGAAGAATCTTTTTCCCTTCTTCGTTACAGTAAATCACAGTACCCTCTAAATCTACTACGAATAATGGGAGGGGGATTCTTTCATAATATTTTTCATAAACCACCGCGCCCAAGCCACCCTCCATAATTTGGTTTCCATTCCTGTTATTATCTCATATTTTAAAATAGATGTAAGGATTATCCAAACAAATAAACCGCTGACTTTAGAGCAGCGGTTTACTTGTTTTTCTATTAATCTGTAAATCACACTAGAATTTCCAGGCTATAAATTTATTAAACGTTTGTTTAAAACCGAAAACACCCATCACCTAGCCATCTGTTTTCGAAACTCGCTTAACCTCTTGAAGCAATGGTTCGTATAAATCCGAGCCTTTTTTCACGTAATGAAGTTCTTTCATTCCTGGCACTTTCAGATGGATAGCCCCACTTTGTTTGTTGTACCATAACCGCAACCCATCTAGAAAAACGGATTTTTCTGTTTCGGAAACTTCTAATTTCATCATTTATCGCTCAATCCTTTCATTAGTAGTGCTCATTAACAAATGCCTGCTCTTCCTCAGCAGACAATAACCGACTCGCCTTTCCGACTGATCCGTTGTTCAAGTTCCAAAGCTCGTTATGAATGTAGACCGCATTTTCAAAATTTCCGTTCTTCCACTTCGTTAACGCTTGTTCATATAAATCGTAATGTTCATATTCTCCTGTACCTTTTACTTGATCCAGAACAGCGAGCATGTCGTCAATACGCACATCTGTCATTTCAACAAGTGTCCACTTTTCATCAGCATGCACCTTTTGATGTGTCATTCCGTGAAGGGTGTTCATAAAATGTTGTTCACTCGGAAGTTCATCATTTGCTGTGGAATTTGATCCGTCATCAATGTAGCGTTCTGGATCAATTCCTTCTTCTGTACTCTCCGCTGACGACGCCTCCGTTGAATCATTCTCTCCTGTCAGATTCGCATTGATGTCCGAGATAAACCAATAGGCAAGCCCTAAAGTGAGAATAACGATTGATGTGATTGAAATAAGTAGTGTTTTGGTGGATGGCATGTTTTGAACAACTCCTTATATTTAATTAATGGAAGATTTACTCATAGTATTGTGATATAAATTCTTGTTCTTCTTCATCAGTCAACAACCGTGTTGCTTTTCCAGTTGTCCCCCCATTCCATTTCCAGATTTGATTATGTACATCTAAAGCATTTTCGAAATTCCCTTGCTTCCATTGAATTAGTGTCTCGTAATAGAAATCATAATGTTCATAAGTTTCCTGTTCCTTGATATTTTCTAGAATATCCAACAAATTCGAGATGTTCTTATCATTCATTTCATAAAGGCCCCATTTTTCTTCAGCCTGTACTTTTTGATGGGTCATCCCGTGAATATAATCTATGAACTGCGATTCTGGTGGAATTGACTCACGATTACGAGTTGGTTCATTTTCTACAGGATCAATAGCTTTACTAATTCCAGTCTTCCCTTCGCGGTTTCCCTTATCACTAATTTGGCTTTTCATGACATTGTCTGAATACCCATAGGATGAAAAGAGAATAAGCAGAATAAAACAAAAGGCTATGGATAGAACTGGTGCCAGTCGATTTGATTTTTTCTTAGTCTCACTATTTTTAATTGCTTTATAATAAATCCGCTCCTTCTCCTCCTCACTCACCTCACCCTTCTTCAAAACCGTTTCATCCATATCCCTACGAAGATTTTTCAGCTTGTCCTCCATCTACTCAACCTCCTTATAAAGCTCACGAAGTTGCAATTTAGCACGCCTTAATCTCGTTTTAATCGTCTCTGCTTTAATGCCTGTTAACTCTTCGATTTCTTGAAGACTTAGATCTTCATAATAAAATAAAATGATCACTTCTCGATATTTCACCGGAAGTAAAAGCACCTTCTGAGAAATCTCTTCCCCTTCACTTTTTTGAACGAGTATCTCATCAAGTCCAGTGCCCACCTCCACCTTTTCGTCCCCACGAAACGGAATCATCGACCTGAACCACTTACTTTTCAAATAATCTTTGCAGCGATTGACGGTAATTTTAAATAGCCACGTTTTATAGCTACTGTCTCCCCTAAAATGGTCGATGTTTTTAAAACAAGAAATAAACACTTCCTGCGTAATATCATCAGCCACCGTCCAATTTTTCACATATGTAAAAGCTAGGCGCTTGATCGGTTCTGCAAAATCATCGATCAACTCCCGGAGTAATTCATTTCTCTCAAATTCATTCTCTCTTTTTTTCTCCCCCAACTAGCTCCCCCCTGGATTTCCCTGTATGATAGACGACCTACTTTCCATAATCGGTTCAAAAAGTGACCATTTTAATCAAAAAATAACGAATTTTACCGTAAAATGGTTTAGCTTCAAAACTATAACATAAAAAAGAATCACAGAAAGCGACGATGCTTTTTGTGATTCTTCCAATATGAACATTAAACAAACGTTTGTTTAACCTTTCAAGACCTTCATATTCTTCTCCACATACGCCCAATTCTGTGGAAACGGAAACCGCAATCGCCAATAAGTAGCCCCAAGCAGATCATAGGCCTGCATTTGTTTATACTTGGCTTTCATGCTTTCAATGTCCTCAAACCACACGATATGCTCTTTATCTAGCAGGTTGTAGCTGTAAGTTGGAGCCTGGGCAGTCTGATTGTATTGAATGGGGAGCCAACCACTAATGGCACGATTTTGCGCATTTTGCACTGGAATCATTTCAGCTGGCTTTTGCGTGGGCAACGCCCAATCGTATCCATAAAGACTCATCGCCATCATCACTTTACGGCGGTTAATTTGCCCCGTTGCATACATTAACATCTCTTCCACCCACCAAACCGGTGCGATCGGATCTGGTGGTCCAATGGCATAACCGTAATCGATTGTCATAACGGAAACGATGTCCACGATCTCACCAACAGCTCGATAATCAAGAAAACCTACGAGTCGATTTGTTGGCATATCGCTGCTTTTCGCATGTGCATTGAGCTGGAGCGTTAGATTGCCAAGTCCGTTCTTTAACTCTTGCAAAAATGCTGTAAAATCCCTTCTTCTTTCTGGTGGCACAAATTCAAAGTCAACGCTAACGCCTGCATACCCTTTTTCTTTCACAATAGTAACGAGATTTTTCACGAGGGTCCTTCTTCTTTCCTTGCTTTGAAGAACAACATCAGCTAGCTCGGCGCTAAACGTTTGGACATCATAATTACTAATTACGAGCAATGGCTTTATGTTCAGCTGCTTTGTTCTTTGCAAAATAAAATCATCATTTATCATAATGAGTTCTCCCATAGGAGTGAACGAATAAGTAAAGATAGCTAAATAGGTGATTAATCCTGCTAATTTATTCAACGTTTCTAAATATGGCGAGCCTTCAATTGCATCAAAGAAGACGAGCGTTTCCATCTCATATTTCTGCGTAGTAGGAATTCGAACCCTAGCCCCAACTGGGAGAGCAGTCGGATTCAATGTCGGATTAGCAGCGACAATCTCTTGAACAGAAGTTCTATATTGTTGAGAGAGATTCCAAAACGTGTCGCCCTGTTTAAGCTGATAAAATCGTTCAGGTAGATCCTGATCCGGGATATACAGGTTTAATCCTGGAACAAGCCGATCAGACATAAGTCCATTCACTGTCTTTATTGTAGAAATTGGCACACTATAGGCCAATGAAATTTGCCAGAGATTATCTCCACTCACCACCGTATGAACCGACATAGAATCTCCTCCCAATTATGCAACAGGCTATATTATAAGTGTATTTCGTAAAGGAGGCGTTCATGAATGCCCCACATTCCAAACACTGATTCGACAAATCGTTACAAACTTCGGGTGGTGACAGGCACTAACTCCACCATTCTGCTACTTCTTTTGCACCACTAAATAAGGATGTATTTAAATTTAAAATAAAATACCTTATCACATTAATCCAAAAGATTCATGACTAATGTACCATTATTTATAGTATACTAATTTGGATAATAATAACTTTATTGGGAGGTGTTTCTTTACGGAACCAAGTCTTCTTCTGAGATTTAATGGATTGATCTTAGATAAAAGGGAGATTGTTATCGGTAAATAAAACCCACACTTACAGAAGGCCAATCTATTCGAAGGGGATTACGATGCTATGATTCATGAGATAAGAGAGTCTATCTCATTTTCTATAAAGCTATCCTGTTACTTAATCGACTTATACGAAAAAGAAAACATCCAGTGAAATTATGGAGAATGAATGAAAATCTAGCATTGGACAAGCTTTGATAAACTTCGGATGGTGACAGGCACTCATAAAAATTGAAAAGGGGAAAACATTTGAAAAAGACGATAATAACACTTGTTCTTTCAATGGCGCTTGCTATTGGTGGATATGTTGGGTACGAAAGCTTTTTTAATCACAATGAAACTACCAACATAGCAGTCGTTGAGGATACTGAAGCAAAAGCACAAACAGATGAACAACCCCATACCGAATTAGAACAAGAAACGGTAAAGGAAAAGTCAGCTAAAACCACTGAACCTGAAAATAAGGATCCGAAACCAAAAGAAGAGGTAAATCAGTCGAATCAGACTTCTACAAAACCAGAATCAGTCCCGCCACTAGATCAGCAAGAAGTACAGGAGATACTAAAATCAAATCTTACTGCTATCCGAACTGTTTTAATGAATAAAGGAGAAGAGAACGGGTGGGGAGTAAATAATCCAGGGAAATACTCTGTAATTAAACCAGCTGTAGCTCCATATGTAACAGAACACTTTTCAACTGAAACGCTACAAAAACTTTCAGAAGTGTATTATTGTGAATGTGATTTTCCTTATCTTCCAAGCGTAATAGATGACGTGAAATTTTCCTATAAACAAAATGGAAATAGCCTCCAAATCCAAGCCCTGTCCCCAGGCGATAATCTAAATACAATGGGATCCATGTGGAAATTCACAATAGTAAATGCAGATAATAGTTGGAAGATGGAGCATTGGGAAGAGCAATCATTGGAAGGTAAGGATATTCAACTCAACAAAGAAGAAGCCGCCCAGCTTCTGGCTTATGGTACAGAAGCACCTATTTACGTGGATGAATTCTATTCAGACCAAGCTAAAGGGAAGGCCTACCTCTTTGATATGAGTACGGCTGAAAGTGAATACTTTGTTGGGGTTAGCTCGAAAGATACTCAGCTTGTCTATGATTACCCTAAACAGGAGTCATCAAGTGAAGATCTAAATCGCTCAACCGCTTCTCAAACCATTTACATAGAGGATTTTTACCTAGAGTATTTTCAGGCCTTGCATTTTGACTATACAAGAGAGCAATTGCTAGAAGAATTTGGCCCTCCACTAACAGAGATTCAAGAAAGTAATGGGCGTCGTTTAGAATATCCCGACGCTATCTATTATATCTCTAAAAATAGTCAAGTCGTTTATGCTGTTAAAATCCATGAAGAGCAGGCTTCTAGGTATTATGCAACCTTTGATGAAGTAATTGCTGGGTTTAATCCAGATCCAGTATATGCTAAATTTGAAAATAGTAATAATTTTACGGACGAAGATGGATACGTGCTAACGATGGATAGTTATGAGGAACATCTTTATTTCACTTCAAATAATGAGAACGGAAATCCTATTAACTCCATTTTTGTTACAATTGATTATTTAAAATAAGTTTTTTATTAATGATCGATTAAATTATCCATAGTTCCATTCTTTTGGGATGATAAATCAAAAAAGCAGTCTTTCCGGATAGTTGGGAAAGGCTGCTTTTTTTTAAAATTGCTATGTTGATAGAGTTGATAGAGAACAACTATGCCGCCCGTCTAAAATAATTCCGATCATGCTTCGCAGCAAAAGCTTCTTCATTTGAACAGAGGTAGATAATCCCTTCTATCAGTCCAATCACTGCAGGTATATAAGTCCAACACAGTAATAGATAAATGATACCCCATCCCCATCTTCCAAGATAAAACTTATGAACACCTATTCCTCCAAGTAAAATACCCAGTACTCCTGCAACTACTTTGCTTTTCGTATAAACAGGTACTGTAGCCCCATTCGAACCACTAGAACTAGCTGCGGAGCTTGCTGCTCCCCCGCCTCCCCCAGCATTCATAAAAACCATGGGATTTGAGTTGTTTTTACTCTCTTCTAACTTCTCAATCTTACTTTTACTCTCTGTCATCAATTCACTAATACAGGTTTTACAATAATTCTTACGCTGAACTTCAGTATTACACTCATCACAAATAAATTTCCCACACCCGACGCATGTACCGACGGATGATCGATCTTCGTGAATATAGCAGCTAATCCCCAAAGCTACTCCCCCTTAAAATGACCATTAATTACAAATTCTATTATATACCATATTGGTGTTTTTTTGGATAAATATAGAGATTCATGTCACATTTAATTTTCACATCTAAATCATACTACCTCATTCAAACCCACAAGCTCATTCCATTCTTTCCAAACACGCTTCTTCCGGATCATACGATGATACATCCGGTGCCTCATAAGATTGGATAATTAGCTCTTCAATCGAATCTACTGATTGTTGAAGAGAAGTGTAATTGTCTTCAATATAAAGCGCTGTTGAAACCAAAACAGTATCCGCTTTTGCTACGCTTGGATCTCGATAGACATGTTTTTCCCATGTTCTAGCGATCTTGATCACTTTTTCATTAAAAGTTGCCGCTTCCCATTGCTCAAACGTCCACTTTTCTTCTGGATTAGGCGATTGGACGCTCACATCGTTACCCGATTGATTAGTGACTTCTTGTCCTTTTCCCTCTTTAATCTTCAATTCTCCTTCTTGCAAGCCAACAAGATATTGAACCTCAAATGTTTTTGGATTTTCCTCTCCTTCATTCACCGCCTTAATCGTTCCTTTAACAAGCATTTCATTCTTCGACTGCTCTAAAACATGATCAATTGAAAAGTGAATAGAAGTTGTATCTTGGTACCCAGAAGAAAAAGATTCATAACTCATTTTGTTTCTCCATGGTTCTCCTATTAGAGCATACGCAATCTCATAATCCCTCCTCACAATAGCAGAATAAAATTCATTAATGAGGATAGAAGCTGTGTCGCTTGAATGAAGATTCTTTTCCTTAGAAGAAGCAACTTGCCCCTGATCATATAACTGACTAAATCGATCAACTTCTTCTCCATTGCTCCTAACAATTAAGGCACCATCCTTAAAAGCAATACTTCCTTGAGGGTAGTCTCCATCCCATTTTGTAAGAACCTCCCCAATCCCTGATTCAGTTTCACCCAACACATAGAAACTAAGGAAGGCACCGCTCCCACTGTTTAACCCTATCACCACTTGTTCTTTCTTTTTGTCATCCAGCATATTTGCCATTTCTAGAAAGTTAAGTTTTTCCATACCTCCGTAGTTTTCATGCGAATGATCTTCGTAGACAGGTATCCATGTTCTATTTTGCAAATCATACTCATAAACAGTGATTAAATCCTTCTCAGCATCTCGCAAAATTGTGACAAATTCAGGGATAGCATCTCCGTGGAAATTCACTTTTTTTATTGAGTCAGTATCTCTCGATGTGAGGTTAAAACCAGATTCAATAATGGACTTAACCTCTTCTGGAGATAGTTCATCTTCATTACTCTCATCAGTCGCTTGATCAGATGCTCCAGTTGGTTCGTCTGCTGGCGGGATATCTTCTTCATTCTCAAGTGTATTAGAAGATTCCGTTATGGAAGCTGTTGATTTTGTCTTATTGTCATTTGAACATGCAACGATTACGGCCAATATCAATAAGATAAAGCTCCATTTTTTCATAACCATTACCTGCTTTCCTCTATAAATCGAAAGGAATCGTGGCGTATATCCCCCACGATTCCTTTCATTCACATACTTCTCCCTCAGCCTCGACAATTAGTGACAAATACCGGGTGGTGACAGGCACCAACCGCTCAATCTACTGAAAAAATATCATCCTCCACACCCGTTCCAACAGCACTTTCTCCACCTAGAATAATGTAATCCGTTGTTTGCTCTTCTTTAAAGAACGTATAAGTAGAGTCTGGCAACTGATTTTTCTTTGTTAGAATCGTTGGTGCACCAAATTTTGCAGCTAAAACTGAGCCAGTTAACGCGTCTGCGAACCCTTCACCAGTAGCGACAAAGACAAAACCTGTTGGAAGTTCGAGCTTCTTAGCGACAGCAATCGAAGTTTCATAGCGATCATTTCCTTTAATTCTAGTTGGGGAAGGAAGCTGTTTCGCCACTTTATCACTGATTGCACTTGGACCACCAATCACATACGTTTTTGTATAACTCGACATCGCTTTCTTCGTTGCTTGCGATAGCTCATTTTTATCCGTTAGAAAAATCGGGTGACCGTACATCGCCGCATAAGGTGCCATCGATAGGGCATCAGGGAAATTCCCTCCGTACGCTACGACTGCTGTGCGATTAGGAAGAAGCGTCTCGGAAATCGCGGCTGCCGTTTCGTATCGATTTTCTCCTTGAATGCGATTCACACTTAACTTCAACTCTTTTTTCAATTCATTTTCTACTGCTGATGAAACAGCATTCGGTCCACCAAGAATTGTCACCTTCTTCACGCCAAACTCTTTCATTACATCCCTGACCCGCTTATCAAGCTTGGCTTTTGGTGTTAATAGAATCGGGGCATCCATTTGAAAGGCAAGAGGAGCTCCAGCTAACGCATCTGGGAAAGTAGTCCCTGTCGCAAGCACGACATTATCTGCTCCATCTGGCCAACCTGCTCTCGCAATCTCAATTGCTGTTTCATAGCGATTGTCACCTGAAATACGTTGAATATATTCCATATTCATAGCAGATAAGGCATACATGCTATCAGTGCCGCCACCATTTAGATCAATTGCACCAATATAATAAGTTCCTTCTGGAATCACATAGAGCTGAAATTGGATTCCATCGTAGACATCAGAAGCATCTGGCTCCAACCAATTTCCATAGCCATCTGCAAGCAAAAAGCCAAGATCAATCCCTCTCTGCGCCGTACCAGAGACAAGCAATTCCATTGGATTTTTCACTTCAACTTGATAGATATCTACATCTTCCCATTCGAAAGTTCCGTATACGGTATCATCGAGATGTAATAGATTCGCTTGA
Organism: Guptibacillus spartinae; assembly: GCF_028610625.1. GTDB lineage: Bacteria > Bacillota > Bacilli > Bacillales > Guptibacillaceae > Guptibacillus > Guptibacillus spartinae. The sequence goes on along the minus strand of NZ_JAQQWU010000003.1, from coordinate 23,909 downwards.
TTGAACGAATCATTCGGTTCATTTTCCCAATAATCCGTCAATGTTTTGATTTTATTAGGATCAGTCGCAAGCTTTTCTTTTACCTGGGTCTTCATTTTGTCCATTTCTTCTTTAGTAAAAGTTGTCCCCTTCTCCTGCCTCACCTTATTAATCTCATTCTTCAATTCCCCATGCTCATCACTTGCGGCATACCCGTTCATAGGGATTAATAGTCCCCCAAACAATAGAGCTACGAACAAATTAAGCACCGTTTTCCTCATGCAACCATCCCCCATTTTTCCCAAATTGTGTCATAACACTACTCTATTATATAGGTACTAGGAACCAGAAACCATGAGAGGTTCTGTCGATTAATAGGAAATAATAAGCAGTCGGATTGATCCTTTACATGACAAATGAAAAAAGAATTCGATCCAAATAGCCTGGTTCGAATTCTTTCTTTCTACGCATTTACACTTTCAGATACCATCTCTTCCTATGACATACAAAAGCAATAATCGTCCAGAATAGCAAATTAAGAAGAGCATAGGCTAATTGAGGATGCGGAACGAAAGACGCTAGGCCATCATAAAGAATGGTGGCCAACGATTCATTCTTTCCGTCATTCTTCAACGTAAGATGGATTAACAAAGATGCCAGCATAAATTTACCAAAGTAAATTAAAAAGCTATTTCGTCCAAATGCTTCTAAATACCAAACAATCGGCTTCATATATGTCTCTTTCGCATCTACTTTTCCTTTATCAAAAAGGAGATACAGAATGGATAGCATCGAAGACGTTAGACCAGCAGCAAGCATTGCAAATGCAGGGGTCCATAATCGCTTATTATATGGGAGAAATTGATGCCAAATTAGAGATAAAGCGATGACGAGCAAACCAATTCCTAGCAGTTCTTTCCATGCACCGGTTTCTTTTCTTGATAGAATTAATTTTCCGATGGCGAAGCCGAACAAAACATTCGACAACGCAGAAAAACTAGTGACTAGCCCTTCAGGATCATATCCACGCTTCCCTTGATGATACAAGTGGTCTTCACCGAAAATGGCACGATCGATAATCCCAGATGGATTGCAGTCTGGTTGAGGCATCTGATCTTCACACGATTGTCCGAATGTAAGGAGAGCTCCTCCATAAATCGAAGAAACCAACAAAGCGATCAGCATGAGTTTAAAGGGAGACTTCACAAAATATGTAATGGTAACGGCGACAATGCCAAGGAAAGCAAACATCTGCAAAACACCAGTCCATCGTAAAGTCGCAAAATCAAGACTCCACGTAACGATGATTGTAAAAATAATACCGTAAACAATGAGACGAACAGTTCGCTTAATTATTTTTTCCCATTTCACCCCGCGCTGATAGGCAATGGCCATACTTGCCCCAAAAATTGTGATGAAAGTAGGGAGAATCACATCAATAATAGTCACACCATACCATTCCGCATGGCGAAGACTTTCATACTCGATACGACCAGCAGGAATCGTACTTAAAAAAACAGATAAAACAACAATAATCCCTCTCAACATATCAAGGGAATAGACTCTCTTCTTTTTCATTTGCTGAGCTTTAGACATACCAGAATCCTTTCACACACATTCTTATTTCTCCTACTATGAAAGTATACACCAGGCAAAAAAACTTTGATAGAATTGAAAAGTGACAATTTTCCAGTTTGGGGGATTCAAATGAGAGTTTTCTACCTTTTTTTACTACTATTATGTATCAGTCCGCTCAATGCTTGCAGTATGATAGACACCGAGCCAGAAACTTCTGTGTTTTATGCTCCTCATGCAGACGATGAAGTTTTAAGTCTTGGTCCATCGATTCTTCGACAGCTCGATAAAGGAAATAAAGTAGCAGTAGTCTTACTATCACATGGAGAAGCAAGTCAATCCCTAAAGACGATAAATGAACGATTAATCGAAAAGAAGGAAGCTCCTATTACAGAAAAAGAATTTGGCGACTCACGAGTAAAGGAATTCAAAAAATCCGTTACAGAATTAGAAGTGGAAGAGGAAGACGTGTATGTTTATGACCTTCCCGATGGAGAGATAAAAAAAGAAGACGTCATGAGCATCGTACTCGAAATGGAAAAACGCTACCCATCTGCGAGCCACCATACCTTAACCTATAAAGATCCTCATCGCGATCACGCTGCTTCCGGCTCAGCATTAAAGAAGTTAGTAAAAGAAGGAGCTATCGATTCCGCCCGTTATTACATTCCGATACAGGAGTTTCAGAATATGGAATATGAGGATGCCTATGCCGTTCCCGAAAATCGAATGGATGAATACGACGATAGCTTAGAAGCTTATCAGTTATGGGACACGGATGAGGATTTTTATAGCATTGGGTACATCTCGGTAAATTCTTATTTCGAAAAAGCAGAGCAGTATCATCAAAGCCGATGGCATAAATAAAGCGTGGCCATTCCTATATCGGTTTGTATCTTAAAAGTGACTCATTTTATTATTGTATCTTTTAATATAAGAGATAAACAACCATCAACTTGGAGGAATCAATGAAGCAACCTATCTTTTCAGCAGGCCGCCAAATAAATAATGAGTTCAAAACGACTGATCCTGAAGATCTACCGAAAGTACAAGCTTTTGAAGATGACTTTACAGAGGTTTCTTACAATTAACTGAAGAGACGAGAGAAGGATTTTATCCCTTCTTATCAGGAACGAGAAGATATAAAATGGATTTTCCAGCTCAAGGAGTAATGGATGTAAAAAGCATTTCACAAAGATAAGCATGGTAATAAACAAACGTTTAGCTTAAGCACACAAATTTCACCAAAAACTAGTACGAATGTCCTCACTTCGCTAACCAACCAAGAAAATCTCCTAGTTACATTCCAAGAAAAGGTTATCTATTGTATCTTTTAATAAGAAACCTACAACAACTATATGAAGCTGGAGGATAACAATGAGGTTATTTATTAGTCTACTCATGGTTTTATCTATATTTATAGGAGGCTGTCAAATGAGTGAAGAAAATCAAACAACGGATCCAGAGAAAGTAGAGGCTGAGAAACTTCCGAGTGTAAGAGCATTTGAAGATGAGTTTACTAAGGGGTTCCTTCAATCAATTAACGAGACTGAAGAAGGATTTTATCCTTTTCTTTCTAAAACTGGAGCTTATAGTATGAACTTCCCTCAAGAGGGCGTTATAGATGAAAGAGGGTATTATGTACAAGACGATAGTGAAAAATATAGTATTGGTTTTAAAGATAATAATGTAAGTACGAGAATCAACATGAAATACTATCAATTTATGAAAGCTGAATTTATGAAATCTAGCTTACAAACTCTTGAAGAAAATTTTGATCTCCCTCTACAATTTCAAGAAAAAAAACTAGACGGACGTACGATACAAAGATCTTTTTATGAAGATGAAGATGGTTACTTTGGAATTGTCGCCTTGATTCAGAACACAGAAAATAACGGGGCTATTGAAGTGACAACACTTTCAGAGTGTAGTAAGGGTAATGTTGAAAGTGACTGTAATCAAGTGATGAAAGATTACAAAACCACTACTTATAATTGGTTGGAATCCATCAAATTCATTACAGAAAGTGAGTAAACTTATGACGATTCATTTATCAACTTCCAGAGAGTTTCGTCTAAGAATAACAGAATTAGAATATAGCAATCTCTCCAATAAGGATTTCATTCAAGAAGTACAACGAATTTATCTTGAAGAATTCGGGGAAGTTCTTCCTGCTAACGTAGATATCTTTCACTCATCTGAGTCTATGAGACTTGAAGGAGATTCTTCAGGTTATGACGGTACAGCCATTCATTTTAAATCAAAAGAAAATGACATCAATGAAATTTTTGTTATTTCTCAGGGGTCCCAAGGATATGATGATTGGACTTATAACATTAAAGCAATGTTTGCTGGTAAAGATTATTCACAAGCGAGGATGACAAATGAATTTGTTAAAGATGTAAAAAACGAATTTCACATCTCGGAGAATGACAATACTGTCTCGGTAATTGGCCTTTCTCATTCACTAGCCCATAACAATAATACAACAGCTCTACTTTTGTACGATACATTTGATGAAGTCTATAGTGTAAATGGTGCACAAACTAATTACTATCAGTTATGGGTGGCTGATACTAACTTTCAAAGAGAAGTTTCAAAAAAGTTTTCCATTTCGCCTCATAACCTCAGTGCTATCTACAACATAGACCCCAAAGCTCTCGAAGCCTTCACCAAAGATTACTACAGTCAAAAAGCAAACAGGGTTCACCAGACCATCTCCTATGATGATCCGTTATATGGGACAAGTGGTGTCAGAGGATTTGTTACACTTGGGGACGTAGACATGATCGATACAAATCCCACTTACAATGGCATTCGAGAATTGGTTGATGAAATTCCTGATTATGTGATTGAAGACTTTCAGCAGCTTGCCATCAATTATACGGATGCCTCTAAAAAAGGTGGAAATGATCAAGTGCTTAAGGCTCTGGTAGGTTTCGATCCTGACCTATTAGAAGGCAATGCTATCGCAAATCTCTCTGGAACTTATCTGCTCGATCAATCAAAATTTAGTGATATGGTCGAAAGAATGAACGAAAAAGTTCCTAAGCTTCTCGATAATGTTCACGTTATTACGCAAAACGGAGACACCATTTTCGGGAAGTTAGTAGAAGCCAACTATATTACAACTGACCAAAAAAATGAGCTTATTAATGTTTTTGAGGAAGTAGAGAAAGATTTACAAGACATTGAGGATATTATTTGGAAAATGGATCAGATTCGCTACGATTCAGTGATTCCCCAACCACCTCCAATCGCTGGAGATGCGATCTTAGCTACCAGGCTTTATCATAATTACACGCAGATTCTCTCACATTTGGAGACTCTAAATAAAGAAGAATACAAACAACTGATGGATACGATCGTATCCAGTCATAGCATAGCTGAAATGCTTGAAGCTATGAGGTCTGGCAATAAATCATACCAGGGTACAGATATGGTCTACTCCACAAGTCAGAATGGTGAGCCCATCCTGGTGAACATATCCGCATCTCTTCGCATGTATCGAGATGGGAAATCCATCATTCAGGAAAAAGAAGAGGCCATTCGACGGTTCGAACTCGCTGTGAATCGAGAGATCGAGGAAGAATACTTAAAACAAAAGCATCAAGTTTTCACGAAAGTAAATGATATTGAGCAAAACCCCGCCCATTATAGCATGTATCTTCGAAAGCACATCTATTTCAGTCGAATAAGTAAAACCATTCGTCATATCTCTGTTCACGAATCTATTCCTCCTCTTCAAGGTGTTGATTTCGACTATGAACTGTCTGCTCTTCGAAAGCAAGTAACAAAAGGATATGACTATATTGAAAAATATCGCATAGCGATTGAAGACTTGTTTCGTGAAGATGACCGAGTTTCTAAGCTTTTTTCACTCATTTAAGGAGTCGACTAAGGAGGTTTTTTCTTGAAAGAATTACATTCGTTAACTGTAAAAGAACAAATTCTTGAATCCACAAGTTTATTATCTAAACAACAGCAACTTCAGGATGCCATTGACGACATTCATCATATCGATGAACAGTTTCTAAATATGGTACGGACTATTATCATTAGCGAAGATCAGCAAGGCGAAATTGTTAAAGCAATGGTAGAGGAAACCGAGCGTTATACGATGGCAAACCGCACGCTGCTAACAGCTTTAGAAAACCAGTCTGAACAGGCGGTAAAATCGTTAGACAGACAGGCCGACGATATAAAGGTCCAGAGTCTAACGATCACATATGAAGATACTCCTTCTGCTTAACTTCCACTAAAAAGCGTCTTACCTCATGCCATAGAAAGTAAGACGCATCCTATCTTATTCACCGTTCCCCTCTCATCCTCGCAATCACTTCTTCAATAAAAATAAAAAATACCGTTCGCGTTTTTTCAAAGGGAAGCAGGCTGCTATCCTGGTGAACCTTCGATAAATAAAAAATATAGTCTGCCATGGAGTCTAGCGTATTCACATACTCTTCTAAAACCAGCATGATCGTGGCGCCCTTCTTCTTCGTTTCAGCAAACAAATTTTCAAAAGAAGAAAATTTCCCTGTCACAGATAGAACAATGAGAAGCGTATCTTCATCCGCCAGGCGACTTGCAAAGTCCTCACTTTGTGCCACCGTTACATTTTTATCAGAGGAAATCGTTAGCTTATAGCCGAAATACTCAGCACTTATAAACGATGGACCAAGTCCGTAAATAATAATCTTTTTATATTTTTCAAAAACCGAAACAAAATCATCGATAAGCGCAGGGTCGAAACTTTCTAAGAACTGTATCAGGCGATCAATCTCACTGGATTTCTTCTGCTTTTCCGTATAAATTTGCTGGCCACTAAAGTAAAGCTTGTATTGCTTAAAGTTATCAAACCCTAATTTCCGCACCAGTTTTGATACTTTCGACGGCGACACTTCACACAGCTCAGCGGCTTCAAGAATTTTTAATTTATCGTTCGTTGCCACAACTTCCGATAGCTTGCTGTGAACGTCTTCTTCTAATTTCGTTAAATGATTTGTATCTAATTTAATCATACTCTTTCATTCCTTTCGCCTTATCCAAATACTCGCATAGCGAAAACAAGCAATTGCTATTTCCTATACGAAAATAACAATTGCTTTCTCCTACTTGCCCGATCGTGATCAACAGTTTCTACCATACTAGGATTCCCCAAGAAAGCTTATTTAAAAATCGGATAAGAAAGTTTAAAAATCTCGTCCGTATGCTTTCGCACCTGCTGCACAACGGTTTCATTTACTTTTTTATAAAACTGGTGATTCTCCCCATTTGGCTCAAACATTTTTTCTGTTCTCACCATTGTGTGAATCGCATCAGAAAAATCATCGTAAATCCCTAGATAGGTTGAAGCGCTAATTGCTGCACCTAAACAGGCGCTACTACTTCCTTTTCTACGATGAACAGGTAAATTAAATACATCAGCGAGAATCTGCAGCATGATGTCACTTTTTGAACCGCCGCCAATAACCACAACCTCGCGCAAATCTAAATCAATTTCATCTATCATCTCATCAATATTGTTTTTGATCGTAAAGGCAATCGCTTCTAGGATGGAACGATATATGTGATACCTGGAATGACGTTGATCAAAGCCAAGCATGAGCCCTTTTCGATACGGTTTATCAGGGGAAGCTAGCCAATCAAGAATTGTGATTAAGCCATCACTACCCGCAGGTACTTCCTCTGCTTTCTGGTTTAAAAACGCTTCCTCCGAAATGCCTAACTTCTCGGCTTCTGTTACAAGCTCCTCACCGATTAATTTCTTAAACCAGCTCACAGTCCATAAGCCCCGTCGAATCCCGTTTGACTCATAAACGTATTTGAATGGTATGGAGGCAAACGTAGGAAAAAAGTTTTTTGCCCCTTTAAAATAGTGATCTCTTAATAACATAGAGGAAATAAAGGTGCCGAGTGAAATCATAATGGAACGATCATTTTGAATGCCTGACCCTAGCACTTCCACCGCTTTATCGTTCGAAGTGGCGACAACAGGAATCCCTTCCGTAAATCCAAACTCCTTCGCAAGCTCGCTACGAATGGATCCAAGCTTTTCACCTGGCTTCACAAGGTTAAATAACATCTCGCGGCGCAGTCCATTTTCATGAATCACTTGATCATCATCCGACCAGTCCATTGTTTCACGATCAACCGGCCAAAACACTTCACAATTGCCCGCCGTATCGTTGGTTTCTCCCGTTAATCGCAGTCCTAAATAACCTGAAGTTGTCGTCACATACTGAACCCGATCATCTTCATGCTCGTATGGTTTAGATAATCTAGCATCCATCCAGCTAATCGCTGGATAGGCTAAATCACCGTCTTGATTTAATAATACACGACAGCAGCGGATCGTACACAAGCCAATCGCTGCAATGTCACTTGGGTCACCTGTAAAATTCGCTAAGCAATTTTTCACACCATAATAGACACTATCCCACAAATCATCATCTGGATGAATAACAACGCCTGGTTCAGGTGTTAAAGTTTCACGCAGCGCTTGTGAACCAAAGGCCACTTCATTGCCTTCCACATCATAAATGACCACTTTTGTGCTTTGTGAGCCATTATCAATACCCATAATGTACCGATTTTCCATGGTTTCCCTCCTCTTAGCTGCGAATGTACTTTTTCACTTCGCTAGGTTGTGGGAAAATCGTACCATGGTTCATGATGCCTTTTGGATCAAACGCTTCTTTTAATTTTTCAAGCATGTAATAAGCAGAGCCGTGCTCTTCTTTCGTCCATTCAGAACGGTACTTCCCGATTCCGTGGTGGTGACACATCGATCCACCCATCTTCAATGTTTCTTCGATAATAATCTGGTGAATCGGATGGTGGTAGATGCGCATTTCATCTTCAGGTGCACAATTAATTGTATAATTATAAACAAAGTACATATTCGTCCCATTTAGATAACTATGAGACGAGTGGCCGCCAAGCATTGTAAGCTCATCTGCGCGATCGAACTCATTCTTAATACGCTCAATCACATTGTTGTAAAGCTTCGGAATCGTTTCCCAATCTGCTGATACTTCAGTCGTAAAGCCATCATGAGAATTGTGATCGATCATATCCTGTACTTCTCGCTCGATTCGACTTTCATCCCAGTTTAAGTTGTTAAACCATGTTTCAATTAACGAAGAATCAACCTTTTCAACTATGCCTGACTGGAACTTCTCGACAGCTTCCTCAATTCCCGTGTTCGTTGCCTCTACAATGCCTTTAGGGCCTTCAGTCGTGAAAATCAACACGCACTTATCTTTATAAAAATGTTCAAAATGCTGTCGTGCATCTTCTTCAGAATACACGCGCGCAACAGAAGGGCGATAACCGTTTACCATTACTTCGCGTAGCACCTTAATTCCTGTTTCCACATCTTTAATCAGATAGCCGTGGAAAGAATTGTTTTCTGGCGTATATTTGAAAATTTTAACCGTGACTTCTGTAATATAACAAAGCGCGCCTTCATTCCCAATCGCAATGTGGCGAATATCTGGACCACCCGAACGTCTTGGAACGTTTTTGATTTTCGAAACCTGTCCTTCAGGAAAAACACATTCGAGCCCAACAACCATATCTTCAATCGCACCGTATAAAGTAGAAAACTGCCCAATACTTCTTGTGGAAACAAGGCCACCAAATTGTGCTACTGGCTTAGACTGCGGAGAGTGCCCAGTTGTATAGCCCAACTTACGAAGCTCATCTTCAAGCGTTTGTAGCTTCACACCAGACTGAACCGTCGCCTGCATGTTGTACGTGTCCATTTTAATAATGTCATTCATCTTAGAACCATCGATGACAATCGTGGTTTCTTTCCAGTTCTCTAGGCCACCCTCTGTGCCTGTTTTCCCGCTTCTAGGGATCACGTTAATATTGTTTTCGTTACAGAACATAAGAAGCGTTTTTACTTCTTCTGTGGAATGAGGAAAAACAATGGCAAGCGGTGCAGGAACGTCGAGTACGTTTTTCGTTTTCGCATACTTTTTGTAGCGATCGGCTGATGCATCGTATAGAGCCTCTTCACTGGTTACAATTTGTCCCTCTGAAAGTAGTGATTTCAACTGTTCTAATAGGTTTTTCATAATGTATTCTCCTTTATCGTTATCGTAGTTTAATCGAAATTATCGAACGAGATAGCCGCCATCAACGTTTAGTAACGTACCGTTTACATAGTTAGAAGCGTCAGATGCGAGAAAAACCACTGCACCCATCAGATCCTGGATATTTCCCCAGCGATTTGCTGGAATGTGGTCGAGAACACGCTGATTGCTTTCAAGGTTGTCTCTCGTACTTCTGGTTACGTCTGTTGCAAAGTATCCAGGCGCAATGCCATTGACCTGAATGTTATATTGAGCGAGTTCATCGCAATACGCTTTCGTAAATCCGGCTAAGCCATGTTTGGTCGCTGCATATGCTGGCGACCACTGACCACCTAGGTAAGAAAACAAGGAACACGTATTAATGATTTTTCCGCTTCGCTGTGGAATCATTTGTTTGGCTACTTCATGAGATAGCTCAAATGGCGCATTTAAGTTAACAGAAACCATCTTATCCCAATGCAATCTCGTAAACTTTGTCACATCTGGTTCGTTAATGTTGATTCCAGCATTGTTGACGAGAATATCGACTTGCCCAAAAACGTCTAAGCATCGATCAACAACCGCTTTACAAAAACCGTCTTCTGTAAGATTCCCAATCATTAAATGATAGTGAACGCCTTCCGCTTCAATCAATTCCTTCGTGTGGTTATCATCTTCTGCCATACTCACCGCAAAGATGTCGGCTCCAGCTTTCGCTAATGCTAGTGCAAACCCCTGTCCTATTCCTGAATTGCCTCCCGTAATGATTGCAACTTTTCCTTTAAGGCTAAAAAAGTTCATTGTAAAATCAGTGATCTGTTTTAAATCGGGGTTCATCTTCCATCGGGCCACCTTTCAGAAAATTTTAACTAGGTTCATTCTAATGCTTGGGTAAACGAATGACAAGCATTTCGCTCGAAATTTCTCTTTTTATGATGTTTTTGTATATTTCAAAGGAAAATTTTCTTCATAAATATAAAGATGTCAATTCGCTACATAATCTTTTATAGTTCAACTTTTTATGAACTACGCTTTAAAACCTATCATTATGCTTAAAAAACAGTTAAATGGGAATGAAGACATATTAATTAAACGTTTGATTAAGAATGCGTTTTCTTAATTCAATTCATTATCTCGTTAATTATTATTCTAATATATAAATAATAACTCGTCTAAGTTGCACAAATCCCTCTGTCATCATATATTCTGGTAATCTTATTCCATTGACAAAATAGTATTACCTTCTTATTTTAATAGTAAAAGCCGTTTGCGAGATAGGAGATGACAGTTATATTCAGGGGAACAAGGGAAGTAGATGCTGTTCGATGGGGCGATTCATTTAAAGTCATACGGGAAAACGGAAATTATGTCTATACTTTTTGTGAACCACAATTGTTAAAAAAGTTAGGATATACTCGAAAACAATTAATTGGAAAAACGCTATTTGATGTTCTTCCGATGCAAACCGCTATCGAGAAGCAAAACTTCTATACGAAGATATGGGATGGTCAAACACTAGAGTATGAAATCGAGTTAGAGGGGAAACTTCATCTTGTCGTTGTTCGACCAATTTATCATGAAGGGTTTGTCGAAGAAGCCATCGGTGTGTGCTTCGACTTAAACCATAAAAAAAGATTACAAACCATTAACGAAACACTTGGAAAATTGATTGTCAAACAAGGTACAGACTATTTATTTATTTCGTGTCAAGATATTGTCTTTCTTGAGCGAAAAAATAGAAAGACAAGTATTTATACTAAGGACAAGGAATACATCGTGAGCGATTCACTATCTAGCTTAATGAAATCTCTTGATGCTAGTTTTATTCTTTCGCACCGATCTTTCATTATTAATATAAAGAAAATTGAAGTCATTAAACAAACCGGTCAAAGTTATGAAGTTTGTTTTAAGGAATTGTCAAATAAAGCCAGAATTTCGAAGAGTAATCTTGAACAGCTCCCTCATTTGCCGAACTAAACCAGTATCCCTACTGGTTTTTTTATTTTATGCTTTTTTTGTCTCAGTCCAACAATCCCAATACTTAACTCAACTAAAGCTAGTTTCAATGAATTATTTTAGTGTTTTAAAGCGATTGGACGGAATAGATAATAAGTCCTATTATTTAATTACTAATGTGGGATAAATAACCACACTTGTTAAAAGAAGGGGTGATTGTTTGGACGGAATTTACCATTGCTTTCAAGCAGTATGGGATATTAAAACGTGGAAAATTTTTGGTTATGAAGCTCTTATAAGGCATGATGGCTTTGATTCTGCTATCGACCTCGTTCATATGGCTCAACAGCAGGATACCTTATTTGATTTGGAGTTAATGTCTCTATCAAAGGCCATTCAGGTTCACACTTCATTTGCCCCGTCATCGTGTTTATTTTTAAAAATTCACCCCTCTACCATCCTACATGCTGATTTCGAGAATAGAGTCGAATCTTATATGGAGACACAACAACTCGAATCACCTAGATTCATTCTAGAACTTACGGAAGGTGACTTGCTTTCAACTTCGGAAAATAACTTTTTTCTTGAGCGCATGAAATGGCTAAAAGAATTAGGATTTAAAATTGCTTTAGAAGATGTTGGTCATGACCCTGCATCTTTAAAACGATTAAACGAAATCAAGCCTGATGTTGTAAAAGTAGCTCGCTTTTTTTCAAAACACCTCTCAGAAGACGAACACAAACAAAGTATACTACGCGCCATCAGAAACGATTGTAAAGAATATGATCTTCTATTAATGATTGAAGGAATTGAACGTGCAGAAGATTTATCCATGGCAAAATTCCTTGAAATTGACTATGCACAAGGGTATTTACTAGAGGAACCGCAATGTAAGAAGAAAACGAGTGGTCGAACAGGATAGGTGTAAAAGAGGGAGGTACCGAGATGAAAAAAAGGCTAGGCGATTTAAAGATAGGTGATATCTTAGAAAAAGATATTTGGAAAGGCGATATTTTATTGCTTAAAGAAGGAAGTCAAATCACAAAACCCAAGCTAGAGAAATTAAAACGTTGGGGAGTGACTTCTATTGGGGTTACTAAAAAAACTTTTCCTCCTTTACAAGCTCCATCCAACTCCAGCTCCAAAAAGAAAAATAAAAAGACGATTTACTTTGGAAAAAATCAATTAATGGATCATGAAGTGAAACTCCGTAAATTGTTTTTTGAAACGCTTACGGAACTTGGACATGATTATCGTTATGGCCATGCCTTACAAGATACCGAGAAACTGCAATGGCTAGAAGAATCCTTTCTTACAACCATCTCCAATACGGAAGTATTTCATCTCATGATGGAGTTAAACGAATATGATTCCTATAGCTATCACCATTCCATAGATGTCTTCATGCTTAGCTCTCTTTTAGCCAAAAGACTTCATTACATAGGCAGCGAAGATTTTTCAATTGGCACAATGCTCCACGATATCGGAAAAACCGTTATCCCGACTAATCTCCTTAATAAAGAAGACACACTCTCTGATTTTGAATTTCATATGATTAAATCTCATGCTACAGAAGGATATAACCTTCTAAGAGCAAAAGGATTTCCAAAATCAATATCACGTTATTGCCGAACCCACCATGAACGAATTGATGGATCAGGCTATCCAAGGGGATTGAAAGCAAAATCTTTAACCCCGTTTGACCGGATCTTGATGATCGCTGACACGTATTGCGCCCTTACTTCAAACCGCCCATACAGTAAAAGTTATACAGCAAATGAAGCCCTTTTGATTATGCTAGGAAATTCCGAACAATTTGATCCTACAATCCTTCAACAACTTATGCTTGAAATCGGCGTTTTTCCAGTTGGTTCTGTTGTCTCATTATCAAATGGAAAAATGGCGAAAGTAGTCGAAATCAATGACTATCAACCTTTTGCCTCTTTCGTTACGTACCTTGAAGGGTTGAAGGATTCCATTCTTATTTCGAAAGAATCTACTCTTAGCATTACGAGTATCCGGTTGGATCAGTAACGAAGCAAAACCAGGGTAAAGGGCCACCACTCTCCTTCATTATCCTGGTTTGCTGCTGTTCCACATTCATTTTAATCCTTACCTCGCCACTGCCTCCTCATATGGTTGGGCAAAACGAGGGGCCAGTAACGTATATTCTAATGTTTAAAAGACAACGGCGCGCCTTGGCTTTTTTAAATCTATTTAATCTTCAATCCCACATGATCTTTAACAGTAGAATAAATGATTAACTCTTTATTTGATTGTAATGGAATGACCAAATCCTCTTCCATACGGATGGGTACTAATGTTTGTTCATAATCTTCATACATCAAGTAAAAGATGTAACCCGCCTTAGTAACGCTCTGGAAATCTCCTATTTTCATACTAATCTCCATCACGCCTGGCTCTTCTTCTTCCACTTTAAGAGCAACAACTTCGACCTCTTCAATATGCTTTCTATGCTGAAGTTTGACCCGCTCAAACGAAGGTATCTTATGGCCAGTCACTTTTAATTTCAGCTTGATCTCATTTTCAATTACCTCAACATTTGACGATTCAATCACAAATGGAATGGGCACAGTGATTTGTTTATCATCATCAACATTCACTTTATGATAAGGCCGAGATTTAATTATTTGGGGCTCTTTATTTTTTTCATTCTTCGACCAATCAATCAATTGTTCAAGTTCAAGATACTTATCCTCCATAAACAAGGTATAAATAACCTTACTAATTGGTTTAATTAAATGATCTTCAATTCGGTAAGGACGATTGTAGCCCTCAAACACGTCAATGACTTCTTGAAATTTATCATAATACATTTGTTTATCTGCACTTTTCAAAAAATGCTTTCGATCAAAAAGTCGTGTAATACTATCAAACTCAATCAAGCGGTTCACAATCATCTTTTCTTCAGAAGGCGGAAGCTTTTTATCTAATACATACTTTAACACCTTTATATTCGAATCCATTTTTTCCATAACATCCGTTTGTTTCGTAAGTGAATCATTTCCATCCATTCGATTTAAATAATAGACGGGTTCGGTAGTAGTGGAAATTTCAGGTGACTTTAACAGCACATCAATAAAAAACTGTTTGTCTTCGGCATACTTCATTTCTGGATATCGTATTTTGTTTTTCTTTAGTACATCTAATTTCATCATTCTAGCACGTGGACCAAGATGATAGAATAAGTGCTTAATTGAAAATGGCGAAACTCCTTCTCGATCTTGACTAGACTCATATCGCCCAATGATTGACTTTTTCTTTGAATCCACCTGAATGGACTTTCCAACAGCATAATTAACCTTTGTTTTTTCCATTAATTCATATAACACTTGAATGCCATCATGAGAAAGCCAGTCATCTGCATCTAGAAACATCGCGTATTTCGATTTTGCTAGATGGGCACCGAGATTTCTTGGAAACGCCGGCGTGCCTGTATTTTGCTTTAAAAAGACTGAAACAATATTAGGATATAACTTAGAGAATTTTCTCATTAAATGACGAGATCCGTCACTAGATCCATCATCTACAAGGATTAAGGTTATATTTTCGAATCCTAATGTTTGAACAATGACAGAATCAACCGTTTTTTCTAAGTAATCAAACGCATTATAAACCGGTACAATAACTGTCACTTTCTTTCGCTTATCCAACTGCTCTTTATTAATGATTTCATATGGAACTTGAGTATAATAATCATCTTCTATTTTTGACTTCAGTTTTGAAATTAAATTCATTTATTTCCCTCACAATAATATAGTGATATATTTTCTTTTTTCAAAGAAAGTAATAGTATATCATCATATCAATTAAACAGCATTATTCTGGCATCCAGCGGAAACTAAGAAGCCAGGATGAGTTCTCACCTCCTGGCTTTTTACGGTTTATTATCACTAATTCCTTTATATTTTAAAACGCCCCTGATCCACCGCCACCTCCACCTGCGCCAGTTCCCCCACCCGCACTGCCAGCAGCGGATACGGCGGTATGTTGATCGGCTTGATCAAAGCCTGATTGAAAGGTTTCAGCAAGAAGAAGATAAACCATCCAGTCATTATTAGGCGCGGCATAAGCGGACATCTTTCGTTTTCCTGCTCCAATTTGATACAGCAAAGCAGGCACTTGTTCTTCCTTATCCCACGATTTCCACTCATCACTTAGCTTAAGTGGGGTTAATTCCTCTTTCACCCTTCTTCCTTCTTCATTTAATGGGCGGTACGCAATGGCAAAAATGAGGAAGAAAACAAAAAGTAAAGTAGATGAAAACATCCAGAGAAATAGCCCATGGTAGGCAAACAAAATAATGCTTATAAAAGAGACTAGTCCGGCTATACCTGAAACCCAGCGTGTCTTCACCGCTTTTTCAGTCAGGTTATTTTGCTTATACTCTTTCCGAACCGCTTCCTTCCACATCGAGAAACTTCTTTGGTACTTCTCATGATTTTTCTTCTCTTCCACATAGCGTTCCAGATCGTCAATGTGAAACGTCGTACTAGAAGCAATGTCATCAAACAACCATTCAATTAATCTCGTTTCATGTTCATAGTCCGTCTTTCTGCTTATCAGCTCAAACTCTTCATCCGAAACTTTCTTGATCTTTCCCTTTCTCTCTAGCTCAAGTAAAGAAGCGATAACGGTAGAAGTTTTCAAGCTGCCAGCTGTAAATAAAAGCATCGCGGGTAAGCTCATGTTTGTATCAGGAAATCGTCCATTACTATTAAGCTGTCGTTCAACTTCAAATCCAGTCTGCCTTTTTCTCCAGATAGCTTGAACAATCAATCCAACCGCAGTTAGAAGTAACACACCAACAATCACGGGGGCTGCGCTACTCCATTTCTCTTTCGCTGCTATTTTTGCGGCTACTTCTGCATCCATTCTCTCTTTCTCGGCGAGAATCTGATCAAGCATCGGTTTCTCAGCTGTCAGAGAGGCTTCAGGAAATAGCGATGCATCATACGCAACGCGGATATCCCCTTTCTCTTCGCTTTGGACTTCACCAAGACGGAACACCACTGTCCCATTATCGATCGATTCAACCGTATCATAAGCTTCATCATAGCCAAAAGCCGCTTTCACTTCTGCCGGTTCAGGAGGGACAACGGTGATCGTCATCTTTTCGTAAGTAGCTTCATTACTATCATCGAAAAAAGGGTGATAAAACTGTGCCACATCTTCAAAACGTTCTACGCCTTGACTGATCGTGTAAGTCAGATCAACCGTAACGGTTTCATCAGAGCCCCCGCGGTAAACTTTGTACAGGTCTCCTTCTTTCTTCACCTTAAGTTTCGCTCCGTTTTCGGAAGCTTGAACGTTTTTTATCGTCGCGTTCTCTTTCGGAATCAGTGTTCTCGTAATGCCGTTAAAATCACCATCAAATTGATACGTATGGGTTTCGGTTACATCGACCTGACCATCCTGGCGCAACTCGGCTGTAATATCAGTGGATTCAATGGAAAAATCAACAGCCCATACATTTGTTGGAATAAGGAAGAAAAATAGAAAAATACAGAAACCTAGCATTTTTTTCATAGGCTTTCCCTTCTTTCTGGTACGTTTCACAAGTGCAATGCGATCACTATATATACGAAGAATTAGGAGAAAAGTTACAAATTAATTTTAGACTAATGAGGTTTTTTCGTACCATCTTCTCTTGTCAAAAGAGAAAAATGTTAATGCAAACGGTTGCGTAATTGTTTGATCGTAGTATATACTATTCAAAGAAAACGCTTTACCTTATTAACGAAGTGTTCCTTTAGTATCTTACTACTACTAAGGAAGAAATCCTTATAAATAAAGTGTTATCATGTTGTACATACCCTTTAAAAGGAACGTACGAAGTCACGAAACTTACAGCATATATTTTTTATCGCAAATGCAAGCGATTGCACAAATGTCATTAATTATTGGCATCATTTACGAATTAATTCATAGTACAGGAGGATAACGATGTTACAAGAACAAGTTGCCACAACCAGCGAAAAACGATATCAAAAAGAATTACCCGCTCTCCCTCTTACAACAATTTGGTTAATCAGTTTCGGTTTTTTAGGTGTTCAGATGGCCTTTTCATTGCAAAGTGCCAATATGGGACGTATTTTCCAAACGCTTGGGGCAGATCCTCATAACCTCGGATTATTCTTTATCTTACCACCACTTGCCGGATTAGTTGTCCAGCCTTTAGTTGGCTATTTCTCCGACAGGACATGGATTCCAGGACTTGGTCGCCGTATTCCTTATCTACTCGTTGGAGCGGTTGTAGCTGTTATTGTCATGTGCCTCTTGCCCAATTCAGGTAGTTTTGGATTTACGGCAGTGACAGCGATGACGTTTGGCGCCATTGCCATTCTCTTTATGGATGTCTCCTCAAACATGGCAATGCAGCCATTTAAAATGATGGTTGGCGACATGGTAAATAAGGAACAAAAAGGGTTCGCCTATTCCATCCAAAGCTTTCTATCAAACAGCGGTGCTGTGTTAGCTAGTATTTTCCCGTTTCTCTTAACGATGATCGGCATTTCAAACAGTGCTCCAAAAGGCGTTGTGCCACAATCGGTTGTGCTTTCCTTTTATGTTGGGGCTGGTGTCCTCATCGTTTGTAGTCTTATTACAGTTTGGAAGGTAAAAGAGTATACACCAGATGAATTTGCGGTTTATCATGGCATTACAAAAGAATCAACGAAGGAAAAAGTAAACGTTTTTAAGTTACTCGGAAGCGCTCCAAAAGTATTTTGGACCGTGACGCTCGTTCAATTGTTCTGCTGGATGGGTTTTCAATATTTGTGGACGTACGGCACAGGAGCCATTGCATTAAACGTTTGGAATACAAGCGATCCTTCTAGCGCGGCGTATCAAGATGCAGGAAACTGGTTTGGGATTTTAACAGCGGTTCAATCAATTGGCGCTGTCCTCTGGTCTCTCGCTTTATCTCGAATCCCTAATAACTCAAGAAAATTCTACTATGCGATTAGCTTGTTACTAGGCGGAATCGGATTTGGATCTGTCTTCTTCGTTCACAGCCAGTGGGCACTTGTGATTTCCTTTACGTTAATCGGAATCGCATGGGCAGCGATGATGACCTTCCCATTCACGATTCTAACGAATGCGCTAAAAGGAAATAACATGGGAACCTATCTTGGACTCTTTAACGGCAGCATTTGTTTGCCGCAGATCATTGCTTCATGCTTAAGCTTTGTTTTATTCCCATTGATCGGATCTTCAATGCCGTTTATGATCTTGCTTTCGGGTGTGTTTCTAGTGGTTGGGGCGTTGGCTGTTCCGATTATTAAGGAGACTTATGCGAAGTAATTGAATCAGCGGTGAATCAGCGGGACGGTTCTGTTGATTCTCCTAACTTTATAAACAAAAAACCAGGTGAACGAATCATTTGATTGATTCGTTCACCTGGTTTTTAAGTATTGTTATCATCAAAAACTTACTAGTACTCTATCATGACTCACAATCATATAACTTTCTTCGTTCTTATTTAAAGAATCACGAGAACCGTCCCAGTGATGCACCAGTGATGCATAGCTCTCCCCCTACCCCATCTTCGCCAACTGCTCATACACCTCACGCAAATTCCTAAATCCCATCTCCTGAATTTTCTTCAAATAGTGACACCAAAGCTCCGCTGTCATTTTGGCATCACCGAGTGCATGGTGGCGGTCTTTTACTTCAATTCCACAATCTTCACAGCAGTCTTCCAATTGAAACCCTTTTAGTTCAGGATTTGCAATTCGAATTAAGAAAGAAGTATCCACAATGCGATGGTCGAAATTGGCGCGCATCAAACTCCAGGTGGCATGCTGCATGAAGGCCTGTTCGTGCTTGGCATGATGCGCAACTAAGGTATGCCCTTTAATAAATTCATAAAAGCGAGCGAGGACGTCTGATAGAGGTGGCGCTGAATCGAGATCTTCTGCTGTAATGCCGGTTAAATCGGTCACCTCTTCAGAAGGAGCTGTATTTGACTGTATGAGTGAATAAAACGTCTCTTCCTTGATCGTTTCACCTGTTACCTTCACAGCTCCGATTGACAGCATCGCATCGCCTTTATTCGGATAGAAACCGGTCGTTTCAAGATCAAACACAACAACGCGTAGTTCATTTAAAGGAACTTCCAACGTGTTTTTCATTTTAATTTCTTTCTGCATCTGCCTTAGCATCGAAATATGATGAGGATTGGACTGGTCCTGTATCGAGGCGTACATGCTCGTATTCACCTTGCCGGAGAGCTGCTTTAAATATTGAACCATTTGATTCATCTTCATTTAGGAACACCCTTTTTCGATGGTCTTTGTGGTGTCATTGTATAGCTCAATTCCTGTTTTCATAATCCTTTTAAGTTCTTTCTTCTGTTCTTTCGGAAGAGAATCAATCGTTACAAAATGAACAGCTTCATAATCCTCCTGTTTTCCATAGTCTAAGCGGAATTGTAGAAGCTGTCTAAATTTATTTTTGCACTCATGATATTTTATACGACTTGTTTTGTCTGACACAGAATCGAGTCTTGCTAAAGTAGAGTTTTTCATTACTCCCTCTTTTAACGCAAGTAGTCGGACGGCATTCACGTACGGAAATAAAGCGGTTTGTTTTAAATTGATTTCTCCGGTGTGAGAACCATGCGTTTCAACGAGTATTTGTCCGAATACACCTATCCCCTTTTGAAGCCGCATCGTATTTTTTAGCATTCTTTTTAATAAGTATGGTGATTTAGCGATTTGAGTGTGAATCACACGTTTTAAATCCTTAATATGCGACTCTCGTCCTACCAACACTCTGGCATCTATAAAAATCAATAAATGGCGAATCGCTTCAAAACTTTCATCCTCCATCCAATTTTCAAGCTGCCGTTTCCACTCTTCTACAGATTTACACCAAAGTGGATTGGACGCCATTACGTTCCCATCACAGTATTCATAGCCAACAAAATACATGCCATCCGAAATTTCTTTTCCAAGCTTAAGAAAATAGTCCTGCGCCTCGTCGCTCGCAATCTCATAAACAATCCCATGATCTTGATCGCTCCATAACGCTTGCTCAAACCGACCTCCGCTTCCCATTAAAAAAAATGAAAAAGGAGACGGGGGAGGCCCCCACTCGTTTTTCACTTTCTCTAATGCACGATGCACGACTTGACCGATCAGGTGATCATGGAAATGATTCAGCTCAGAATGATCTGTGGCAACATGCTTGATTTGTTGTTGTCTCATGTTCTTTAGATCTTCATAAGTATGATCATCTTCCATATCGATAGCCCCTTTTCTTTTCGATTAACCGGACTTTGAGCTGCTTTCTCCTTGATGTCCTGATTGGTGGCGCGTTTCCAAGAATTCTGGATAACCATAGCTACCGTGCTCACTAAGATCGAGACCGATAATCTCTTCTTCTTCTGTAACACGTAAACCGTTAAGCACTTTCTTAATGATCACTAGCAGAATAAATGAAACAATAAACGCATAAGCACCACTCGCACCAACTCCAAGTGCTTGAACGCCTAGCTGCTCGAAACCGCCACCGTAGAAAAGGCCTGGCTTCCCAACAGTCGCAAGTTCTGGTGTTGCGAATAAGCCGTTTGATAACGTACCCCATACACCTGCTACACCGTGAACGGATAAAGCAAAGATCGGATCATCCACTTTCCTCTTTTCAAAAAATCGCATGCTGTAAAAGACAATGAATCCGGCAACGAGTCCAATGACAACCGCAGCCCACGTATCAACAAAAGCACAAGAAGCCGTAATTGCAACAAGTCCAGCTAATCCACCGTTTAGCATGGTTGGTACATCTGCTTTTCCTGTCACTGCCCATGCTACAACTAAGGCAGCGACGGCTCCAGCACCTGCTGCTAAGTTGGTATTCATCGCAACAAATCCAAAGAACGCAGCGTCAGCGGATAACGTACTACCCGCATTAAATCCGAACCAACCGACCCATAAAACAAGTACACCAAGTGCCGTGAATACCTGGTTATGTCCGGCAATGTTATTGGGAGAACCATCTTTATTGTATTTCCCAATTCGTGGTTTTAAAAGAATCGTTGCGGCAAAAGCGCCCATGGCACCTGTTAAGTGAACAACCGTTGAACCAGCAAAGTCCTGTTTTCCGTGCTCAGCTAACCAGCCACCGCCCCAAATCCAATGGGCAATAACCGGATAAACGAGAACTGAAAATAATACCGCAAACAGAATATACGCTGTTAATTTCGCGCGTTCGGCAAAGCCACCAAATGCGATTGTTAAGGAAATTCCTGCGAACGCTAGTTGAAATAAGAAGAAAACCGGCGCCGAGAGTCCTAAACCATCAATTTCATAACCTGAATAGAAAAAGTCTGTTAAACCAAAGAAAGCATTTCCTTCTCCGAAAATTAACCCATATCCCACTGCCCAAAAAACGAGTGAAGCAATTCCGAAAGTAAAGATTGTCTTACCAGCAATATGGCCAGCATTTTTCATTCGTGTTGAACCAGCTTCAAGTAGGATGAAGCCGCCTAGCATTAAGATCACTAGGACTGCTGAAAACATCACCCAAAGACTATTCATTAAAAACATCGAATCCATTCCAACTTCCCCTTTCATTTTTAAAAACACCAATAAACCAGTGTTTTTCAGAAAATGTGAATTTATCTGACATTTATGTTTATAAGTATTTTTGCATGAACAAAAATCGTCTTCAACAATCATGTCACATTATCTCTCTGACTATATATGAGGAGTAGTCAGGATTGATCCTTGTAGTAAGGTTGCTTCGTTCTTGGACGAAAACGAGATGATTTCTAATGTGAAAAGAAAGAATCAGCTCATTTTTATATCACATCATTACCCTTTGAGATGCTCGAGATACGGATTCACCTAGCCAATGATATACTATTTAAAATGGCCTTTTCCCTTAAGGAGGTGATATGTAAATGGCTGATATAAAGACGATTTTATTAGACCAACTTCTAGCAAACGCAAATGATCGTAGCTGGTATCTTTCATTTTCTGAAGCGGTTGATAGTCTCTCTGAATCTGATGCCTTTTGGAAACCTGACGATACGAGCCATAGTATCGCTGAAATTGTGCAGCACCTTATTTATTGGAATGAAACCTGGCAATTAAGGTATAAAGAAAATCAAGTTAACGCAGTGCCAACCATGTCTATAAATGCCAACACTTTTCTCATAAGCGACGGAGAAACCTTTTTCTCTTTGAAAGAGAAACTATTAGAGGTATTCCTGCATTGGCAGGAGATACTTGATATCAATCAACTCACTTCTACTGTTAATGGGTTTCCTGAGAAAGCGGAATGGTGGGCTATTCTATCGAACACAGCAACGCATAACGCAAACCACATTGGCCAAATCATTTATATTCGGAAAATGAAAAAATAGAAATCAACGGTTTGCTTTTGTTGATTCCTATTTCCACTTTAAATTCCCCTATTAAGATGTTCTTTCTAAATGAAACATCACTAAGGTTACTAATAATGATGATTAATCTTGTTTTGTTCATAAGTATGTCCTTCCAAACACTGATCGGTTGGTCCAATAATAATCGTTTCATTATTTAACGGCTTCAACGCTTTTCGTAACTGCTTTGGATCTAAACAATACGTATGGGCGAACACCTCGATTGGCGTTTTGGTTAGAAGATCAGAACCAAATATATATTCCGGATAAGGCGCATCAAAAATGGCGAGAAGATGGGTGTTATCTTGATAAGCCACTTCCCAATGCCACCAGCCTTGAGGAATATTCGCTACCTGACCTGGGTGGATCGTTAAGTTAACAACTTCATTCGAAAATGGATTAATCAGTGAAACACCTGCTGCACCAGTCATACAATAAACAAGTTCTGACGCATTCTGATGGTAATGTGGCTCAACGACGCGTCCCTGACTAAGATAAATATCAAGTAGAGATACGTTTCCAAGGGTATTCAGGACATCTCTCCCCAGCCGATTAATGTAATTCATTTCGTTACGCGTAAACAAGCGATTTTGATTCACGTCTGAAAAGTATTGTAGATGACTCGTATTCGGATAAGGTGCCGCCATTCGAACCACTCCCTTAGAAGTATTTTCTATATCTTATGTAAGAGAAAGGAACCCGTGATAGATGCCTAGTTTGGTTCGTGGTGAAGTCGTGATTCGCTGGGAATCGTAGGGGGGATTCGCGGCGATTCGCGGGGACGGTTCGAGACCAGTGAAAAACTAACGTTTTTTTCTTAGACTTAATAGCTAACCCTAAATAAAGAATATAATAGAAGCTTTTCAACCAAATATACATGAAAAAAGAGGACGCTATCGTAGCGA
>NZ_JAQQWU010000025.1 GCF_028610625.1 Guptibacillus spartinae | reverse complement strand
GGATGATTCTTTTTATCGAGCGTTAACTGTTTTTGAAGCTGAGCTTTCGTGTAGCCTTTGCCTGTTCTCCCATAATATCTTTCTTTATCCAAGAGGGCAGAATTGTACTGTAGTCGGCAGATGTCTATCCATCTATGTAGGGTATTTGACTGTTCTTCTGTCGGGAAGATCTCAAATAAATAGTTCAACACTGTAGACACCTACCATCACCTCCATATACTACCACCATTATATCAAACATACGTTCTTATTTCCACTTAAGTGCGAGCAATTCATCCCCCACTAAATCGAAGATTTTGAAGGGGAATTCTTGCTGATTGTTGTTAAATATTGTTTTGTTGCAACCGATGGCATAAGGTGTATGGTTATTGACGCATTAGAAACAGAAGTGGCAATTAACAAGAGTAGGGTTTGGATATCGCAGCAAACCGAAATACTTAATAAAACTAATGATCAGGAGCCATGGCGATTCGATTTGAAAGGCAGAAAAGCTGATAAGAGAGAAACTAAACAAATCTTAGTAAGGAAGGAAAAGGAGAAAAAGAGAGAACTGACAAAAGTAATGAATGGTATTTTTGAAAAGGGGAATCGCAACGAAATTATATATTGGTACGGGGAATTGAAAAAAGAAAACATCTGTGATTTTTCTGAATATACATTAGATGGAGTAATAGAATTGTTCAGAAAAGAATTGGGAAACTGGAGCGAAAGTCATAACAACTTATTAAGCGAAATTACTAGCAAGAGAGTTAGTATGGGTTCCAATTCTGTTTGACAATTGAGTAGAAGGTGTTAAAAAGACAAAGCTTGGAAGGAGCTGATTTTATTGGAAGATACAATTTATGACGTTGTAATTGTAGGGGCAGGACCAGCAGGTATGACTGCAGCTCTCTATTCTTCAAGAGCTAATCTAACTACTTTAATGATAGAAAAAGGTTTACCAGGAGGGCAAATGGCAAATACAGAGGACGTTGAAAACTTCCCTGGATTTGACCACATTACCGGACCAGAACTTTCTCAAAAAATGTATGATCACAGCCTTAAATTTGGTGCTCAATATAAAATAGCAGAGGTAACAGGAATAAAAGAAGAAGGTTTATACAAAATCGTATTAACTAATAAGGGAGAAAAGTTTAAAACAAAAACAGTTATTATCGCAACAGGCGCTTCTTATCGAAATCTAGAAGTACCTGGTGAAAAGGAATTTGGAGGTAGAGGTGTCAGCTATTGCGCTGTATGTGATGGGGCATTCTTTAAAAACAAAGAAGTAATAGTGGTAGGGGGAGGAGACTCCGCTGTAGAAGAAGGTGCTTTTTTAACCCGTTTCGCTAAAAAAGTTACCTTAATACATAGAAGAGATAAACTGAAGGCACAAAAAATCCTTCAAAACCGAGCTTTCAAAAACGAAAAAATGGGATTCATATGGAACAAAGAAGTGAAAGAAATCAAAGGTGATTCCAAGGTAACCTCAATTGTCCTTCAAGATACTTTAACGAAAGAAGAATCAGAAATTAGTGCCGATGGTGTATTTGTATATATAGGTATGGATCCGTTAACCAAACCTTTTAAAAACCTACCGATCACTAATGAAAAAGGTTACCTAATTTCAGATGAAGGAATGGGAACAAAGTTAGATGGCGTTTTCGTAGCTGGAGATTCTCGTGATAAAGAACTTAGACAAATCGTTACCGCTACAGGGGATGGAAGTATCGCTGCACAGTCAGCACAGAGCTATATAGAGAAAATTAATGAACAGTGATTGTTTAAAAAATTAGAGGTTAATGTTTCGAAGAAAGAAGGTGGATAAAATGAAATTAAAAACGAGTCGGAATGCGAATAAATTAATTATTATGGACTCAGATGAAGAATTCGAAATGAAATTACATTATTTAAAAAAGGAACTTAATCAGTTAGTCCTTTATGAAAATGGTTTTTTTGGATTATTCGGAACAGAGTATTTTTGTTTGGAAAATATCGAAGGCGACTTAATCATTACTACTACGTCAGAAGGATTAATGTTATATATTCAAAAATTGGTCGAACGCTTCAAATAGAAAAAGCACCCAGGGGTGCTTTTTTTATACAGCTTTTTTAATGTCTCTTTGTTCTGTTACAAAATCTTCTATATCTTTTTCGGTTTTTAACCTTTTCTTTTCATTCTTAAAAGAGTTCATAATCTCGAAGAATTCTTGGCTATCGTATTCTTGAATTAATTTTTGCAATACCTCTTCCTTGGTTTCGTATGTGTAAGTGAAGTTAAGCTTAGTGATAGTAGAGAGTTTTTCAATTTTACCTTTTGAAATATCCACAATGTAAGCATGATGTTCTTTGTTTTCCTTATGGACATCTCCATAGTTAGCTTTAACAGCTTCTAAATTAACTTTTTCTAGTTCCATGGTTTCTTTGAAAGAAGAGTCTAGTTTTACTATATGAGTGCCGCAATCGTGTACATACCACATAACTCTTCCCGAGTAGTTGCTCAAAGTGTGAATGTCGTGTACGAAGAAATCAGAGTGATATCTTTTAACATACCTATTAGCGATACCAAGCATCCTTTTCATGATTTTTGAATCAGAAGATGTAATATCAGTTCGAATTTCGTTAATCACAGATTCCCTTTCTGCATCTTCCATTTCGTAGTAATCGTTAGGTTTGATTGTTTTCAACTAAACCACTCCTTGTTTTTTAAAAATAGTATCATATAAATTCAAAAAAACAATTAAATAATATATTCTGCTAGCATTTGTGAGTGCATCAGGCGGACTCGCGACCTTTTCATAAAATCTTGTCCTAAAAGGAAGTCGATCATTCTTCTGATGAGAGGTTTAGGAATTAAGGGACCTATACTTTTGACAGCGTATTCACAGCGTTGACTTACGTCTGAGAATGTAGATTCATCTATAATCCAGTCGAAAAATAATGTGATCATATTAAAATGGGGAAGGTCTTCTAGTAGTATGGGAAATTCTAAAATCCAAGCATCTTTTCTAAGAACTTTGTCCATACTGTTAATGGGGGCATAATGATAAACTCGCATATCGTACGAATCAATTTGGATTTTTTCCAACCAATCTAATTTATCGATTGAATTGAGCCACAAATAATTCAGATCTCTAACTGCGAAAAAGTGTTCATCAGTTTCTTTAATAATTCTCATGGGTGTTTCTACATAATAATGTTCTTGATAAATTTTTGCTCGTATATTCATTTGTTCACCTTCTTTAGTTATATTTGCTCTATATCTAATTGATAAAAAATCTGTAATACCCCCGCTCAATACTCATATATTAAAGTAACGACCAAGAGGGTGGTGTCCAGATGAGGTTTGAGGATGTTTACATTGGCTCACATATCATTGAACATGATGTGGAAAGAATGGAAATTAGATACACAAACTCGAAGGAACCTAAAATCTATGCCCAGCAACAAATCACTCTAAGGCGTAAATTAGGCGAAGTAGAATGGCATGTCCAAGGGGTATCAGTATATAATTTAAAAACAGAAATTTACGAAAGCATTAACAGCTTATGGTCTAAACCTCTCAAAGAGAGGATTAGAGACGAAACGATGGCAATTGTCCAAGAAAGACAAAGGAAAGTTATTTAAAACGACCTCAGCAGGAGGTCTTTTTATTTTCAATAAACAACTTAAGAGAAATAACAATACCGAGGTGTTTGGAATGGAACATGAGGGCAACTTTGCAGTAGGGATGTTTTGGGGTCTTTTGTTTAGTGGTATTCTGTGGATTTCACTATTTGGATGGATCAAACTAATAATGAATTATTCTTGAACTCCCATTGAAATAAAATGAAAAAGGTTGAAGCCTAAATATAGGTCTCAACCTTTTTTGTATATTAATTTAGGCGTCTTCACGATCAGTGAATTCGATGTATATCTCCTGAGAGTCTAGGTTTAGGTTTAATACTCGTAAATTTACATTTTCTCCATCAAGAGGCAAAGATATCTCTGTCCCACTTTCGATGTGGAAGTAAAGTGGGGTTACAATGTTATGGAAAACATCACGTTTCGTAATTAAAATGGTATTTGAATTGATAAAACCATTGAAGACATATTCTTTGTTACTTACTTTTTGCATATTTTCAACGTTAGTAGGAGCTGCTTCAAATAGAACATCTCCTGTTCTGAAAGATATTTGGTAATAGGTTGGTATCCCGACCGCTTTCGAGTGCTCATCTTTGATATCTGTGACAATCCTATAGTCACCTTTATTAGAAACAACATAGTCATTTTCCATAATTTCATTATCTAGTTCCTTACCGCTTGAAGCGTAAAAAGAAAGAGAGAAATTGATTGTAATTGCCAAACCAATAATACACAGAGTCACATATAATGTCTTCACGGTTATTTTATCCCCCTTAGTCTGTCGATGCTAAAACTCTATGTATAGAAAAACAATTATTTCCTCTCGGTGGTATTCAAAAAGATTCTTTCCACAAAAGTTGACCTTTCCAATACAAAAAGACTTATGCCTATAGGAATAAGTCTTTTTGGGAATAATTTAATCAAGTGTTTAAATTATATATTTTAGTGACAAAAATTCACGAAAAAAGCTTTAAAAAAGAGTGCTAGGCACTCTTTATATTAATTAAATGGCTGTTTTAATGTTTTTACTAAAGGTTAGACCCCAAAAACCTCTTCTGATGGGATGAAATTCGTCACTTAGTTGAAGCGTTTGACGGACTTTGGCTTGCCAATGTTGATTTTTCTTTGCCTTTTTAGTATCGCCAATGACATGGTAGAGTTCATGTAGATTTGCTTTACCGCCAAGATCCTCCATCGCGGTTTGAACAATATCTCTCCAAGAAGGTAGAGTAGAATCTTTCATATTTTGTTCTACTTTCCTAGTTACAGCTACAGGAATAGACCACACATCATTCTTTTTAAATACAAGTAGGTGTTCGTGATCAATCCGGATTAATTTATTGTTTCCATAAGATTTATTTGCTGTTGAAGTGTTGTGTTGGGTTTTTATAATATGCGATTCAACTTTTCCGATCCAGTTCATATCTTTGATAATAGAGAAGTAATCACCTTTTCTACGAACATCTCCAACTAGTATTGCATGCTTGCCGCCATTACGAAGACTTGAGTAAATTTTTGCGTTAATGTGATCAAGTTTTTTAACGAATTCTTCATAAGACGCGCATCGACTGAGATCATCAGGATGAGGCTCGTTTCCCCATGCGTTCCCAGAATATGCGATGATATCGTGGTAGGCAGGGTGAGAAAACACAAAATCACTTCCTACAGGCATATCGTCTTTGAGAGCGTTCCATCCTCCGTATTTAGGGTTTAAATCTAGATGTAGGCTGTTGTCCATTCCAAGTGATTGTGCTACATCTACTCCAGTGCCTCCTCCAGCAAAGACTTCAACAAATTTCTTTGGTTGATAGTGTTTGAGAAGTTCTAGAATTACATAGCCGCTACAATTACCAGGATAACGATTGTTTCCGTATTTGCCTCTGTTTGGGAAATTCATAATACTGCTGTTCATAAATGTTTCCTCCTTAGGAATGTGCTGATAGTTTTTAACATAGTAGCATGAATACTAAAAGCAAAATAAAAAAACACAAAAAAATACAGGCAAATGCCTGTATTAGAAATTCATAAAGCCTTTGTAACCTCGCTTCACCTTATGTTGTTTGATATGTTTAGATATATCTAAAGCTACTCCTACTACAATTATCAAAGTTGGTCCGCCAATCATGAGTTGTTG
Organism: Guptibacillus spartinae; assembly: GCF_028610625.1. Lineage (GTDB taxonomy): Bacteria > Bacillota > Bacilli > Bacillales > Guptibacillaceae > Guptibacillus > Guptibacillus spartinae. Next base: position 22,206 of record NZ_JAQQWU010000025.1, on the reverse strand, counting down.
AGGCATGGACGAGAGCAATGTAATGATTAAAGGAAGTATTGAAACAGCTGTTAAAAAGAGAGCGCCAACAAATGTTATATGTTTCAATACATGAGTGATATAAATTTTGGTCTTTTCTCCAGGACGTACCCCAGGTACATATCCAGAGTTCTTTTGCATGTCATCTGCCATCTTTTTAGGATTCACTTGAACAAAAGCATAAAAATAAGCAAAAGCCATAATCAAAATCGAATAAATCGTCATACCAATTGGTTGAGTGTAATTAAGATTGTTTGTAACCCAAATTGCTATAGTGTTCTGTGGAAAAAAACGTGCTATGGTAACCGGAGCCATCATAATAGCGACAGCGAAAATAACCGGAATAACACCTGCAGTATTGATTTTGATGGGAATGAAAGTCGCTTCAGCAGTTGAAAATATATCCACTGTACTACGCTTAGAATAATGGATAGGTATTCTACGGTATGATTCTTGGATGTAGATAATAACGAGAGTCATTAGAACTACTACAAGTGCGATAATGATTAATTTTGCTATTGGATAGAACGTACCATCACTTAAATTTTGGAACTCAAGAGAATAAAATTGCTGTAACGCATTAGGGAATCCTGCTAGAATACCAGAGAATATAATGACTGAAATACCATTACCTAGTCCTTTATTTGTAATTAGCTCCCCCATAACTAATAAAATACCGGTTCCTACTGTCAAAGTAACAGCGATTAGCGCATATGTCCCTAAAGAAGGATCAGGTATAAGTCCAGGAAACATATTGTTAAACCCAAGCGATAACGCGATAGACTGAATCAAGGCTATACCTAGGGCGCCAATTCTGGTTATGTTTTTGATCTTTTCTTGCCCTTTCGCTCCTTGCTCAGAAAGTTCTTTTAAAGCAGGGGAGAGATTAATTTGAAGAAGTTGAATGATTATAGAAGCTGTAATGTAAGGCATGATACCTACTGCGAAGATCGAAAAGTTTTGAAGCGATCCTCCGGAAAAAGTGTTCATAAAACCGAATAAATCACTATTCCCTAGTGAAGATTTCAAAACTTGACTATCAACACCGGGGACGGGGATGAAACTACCAATTCGATATAGAAACAATAAACTCAGGGTAAAAATAATCTTCTTCTTTAAATTCCCAGATTGATTTTGAGAAATCATTTGATATCACTCCTTCTAAAGCGTAAAAAAGCCGCGATAGCGACTCATTAAAACCATTTCAGCATATAGCGAATTGAATTCGAAATCACATAATCACTAAAAGCGAAAAACAATGTCATGACTAGTACAGTGAGTCCAACTGTTAGAGCGTACGAAACAAGTTCTTGTTTTGTAGTCCATCTAACTTTTTTCAATTCAGCTCTTACATTATTCAAAAATAAGATAGGTTTTCTAATCATGTTATTCACCTCAATAGGAAATGGTGAGATAAGTTAAAAAACCCTTTCTACGCATAAAAATTTGTGAGGAAAAGCTTATTCAACTGAATAGTTGCTAACAGAATATTGGTGTAAAATAAAACGCGCTCGGTTTGGCAAGTCTGCCATTGAACCGGACGCGTTCTATTAGTATTCAATAAATTGATTATTTACTTTCGATATAGTTAATAACGTCGCCAACTGTTGCCATTTTCTCTGCATCTTCGTCAGCAATTTCAGTATCAAATTCATCTTCTAGCTCCATTACCAATTCCACTACATCTAGAGAATCCGCTCCTAGATCATCTTTGAATGAAGCTTCAGGTTTTACTTCATCTTCAGATACGCCAAGCCTATCTACAATTACCTTTTTAATAGTATCTAATGTATTTGCCAAATTAATTCCTCCTAAAATAATTTCTTTTGAAGTATAACCGCTAAAATTTTAAAAAGAAAGGTTATATTAAATACATTTATTTAAAAATGAAACTTTTTATCCAATTCCAAAACTTTATTAATGGCTTGTGTGTATCAGACAACATACCCAAGACTTCAGCGATTACTTGAAAAACTAACAGGTAAAGTATTAAAACAATAACGGATACCCACAATGCCAACTTTGTAAGTATGACAGCTAATAGCGCAAATATCATACTTAAACCGTATATAATAAATACTGTTTGCTTTTGATTAAAGCCGATTTCTAATAAGCGATGGTGTAGGTGTTTCTTGTCTGGCTGTGAAATTGGTTCTCCTGCGATCTTTCTCCTTAATATAGCGTAAAGAGTATCTGATATAGGTATTCCCAAAATCAAAATAGGGACTAAGAAAGATAAAACCGTAACTTGTTTAAGCTCCAAAAGTGATAACGTTGCAAGACAGAAACCTAAAAACAAAGAACCTGTGTCCCCCATAAATATCTTAGCAGGGTGAAAGTTGTATCTCAAAAATCCCAATACTGAACCAAACAAAATTAACGCAACTAAAGATACGATCGAATTCCCCATCAGTAAAGAAACGAGGAAGAGAGAGAAGGAAGCGATACCACTTACTCCTGCAGCCAAACCATCCATACCATCGATTAAGTTTATTGCATTCGTTATACCGACTACCCATAGAATAGTAATAGGGATGCTGAAATAGTGCAGTTGGAATTGCCCTTCGTAAAACGGAATGTGGATTGACTCTATTTTTATATCAAAGCTTATTAATACAACAGCGCCAATTATTTGTCCTAATAGTTTTAGAATGGGAGTAAGTTGAACCACGTCGTCTATAATTCCAGTTAGAACTACAATAGTGCTTCCGATAAGTAAACCCATTACAATATTACTTGTTATAGGATCGAAAATGATTTCGACTAACAAATAAGTCGTAATGAAGCTGATATATATAGCGAACCCTCCGAGACGAGGGGTAGGGATCTTGTGAACTCTGCGTTTGTTTGGATTATCAACTATTCCCGCTTTAAGAGCGAGTATTTTTACTAAGGGTGTTAAGATTACACTTACTAAAATGGCTAAAGACAAGCCTACTATGTATTCATTCATATTTCACCTAACCTCTAAAAATTTTAAATGATTTCATTTGAGATCATAAAGGGGATTATATGGATATTTCACTTCCGTCAATTTAATAAAAAACCGATCACTTTATAAATGATTTAACTTACTTCACTTATAAAGTTTTGTTAATAAAACTGAAGAAGTCCTGTTTTAGGAATATCGAAACTAAAAGTGATAGCGCAGACTTAACGAACAAATCTTTCATTACACATAAAAAAGTCCACTTTATTAGTATCGGGTTCGGTTTTCGAGTACAAAATCGAAAAAAACAATTAAATTCTCAAGGCAAAAAGCAACATATTTGTCAGTGAAAATAACACACAAAAAAGCGGAGGAAGTGTGAATTCCTCCGCTTTTTTTGAATTGCTTGGGTGCTCGTGATATGCCTAATCATTGTTCCAAACTTCAACCCAAGATTTTTTAAATCCTTCCCAATTTTTTTCTTCTAGCAAGAAAAGAAAGAACAGTATTGGGAAAAAAAAGATAACGAGAAAGCGTTGCGGGATTTTTCTAATCGGATTATACATTTGCATATCTCCTTTCTAAAAAATTCTGCCTTTTTCTAAACAGCTGGAATAGAGTTGTTTTCTTCAAGGAATGTATTTAATAATTGAACGCTAATTTCATATTCCTTTTCCTTATATATAACTGTCGCAACATCTTCCTGTTGCTTTCCTACAATCTTTAAATTAGTAGACGTGATAGTATAGTCGCCTTGTTCATTGACTGTATATGTAGCGCTTTGGATTTCCTTTTCTAAAATAGGCTCTATCGATTTAGTATATAATTCATTTGCTTCATTCAAAGTATATTCGCCGACGTCTTTCCCCATGGTGAATACCTCTTTAGGTGAAAAGTCAAAAACAAAAATTAAAATGATGGCAATTAGCCCCAAAACAAGAGCGACTCTAAATGCGACTTTTAGTAAGAATGTGAAAATAATAAAGCCAAGTACAAATAGTAAAATGGTGCCAAAATTACCCGAGATAAAGTCAGACATACTACACCCCCTTTATGAAACCATTTGGATTATAAACGATATATATAGTATTTATAAAAATATGTAATGTTTTTGTATATGGATTTTGTTTGGTGGAAATGCCTAATTTCCTTTACATATGATTAGAAATAAATAAAAGAAAGGGAGATCCCTTCCTTTTATTTTTCTATTTGAACCCCATACCATTGAGGAGTAGACCATACGTCATTGTCTGTCCAATGTTGGTAGCGATATTCTTGTCTTTCATACGCTTTTAATTCGAAGGTGTGTTTGCCAGAGTTTAAGAATGGTATCTTTGTATCGGTAATTTGATCTGTTCTATAGTTTATACTGTCACTGGTATAATCTTCAGGTCGTTCCTGCATATTTTCTTGAGTGTTCGGTAGGAAGAATGTGATTTCATCACAACCTTTTTTGTGCTCGATATCAAGATAAGCTTGATCATAACAACTACTAGGGATTGAATAACTAACTTGACCTATCGCCACAGTAGAAGGTATTTCAGTTCCATCTTCTTTTGTGTTAATTGATTGAATTTCAAAGTTAAAGGATGCTGATGTAGGGAACATTCTACCACGATAAGTATAGTGTCCATCATCTATATAAGGACCAGGAAGATCTTTCATATTGTGTGTTGGACTAGAAGTTTTCTTAGAGCTGGTAGGATAGAATAAGAACGATTCGTGCTCATCTATCGAATTATTATCTTCTGTTAAGGTTAAGCTTTGTTCGTCGTTCCCTAAGTTGTCTATATTGTATTTAGGCATTGGAAGCGGGAAAAATCGATATTTTGCAAAGAAGTATGTCCCCATACCACCTTCAGCATAGGTTGAAGGGAATTTTGGATACTTACCGATACACATCTTATGAAGGTCACTAGTACCCGATGTAATTACATCATAAGTAGATGGCGCATCTCTACAGGTATCAAATGATAATAGTGGCGGCTTAACTACAAAGAAGTCGTCATCTTGATTGTCTGAGTACATGCTATTACCATTGAAGTCTACCTCTCCTTTATAGTATGGGAGAGTTGTTTCGACTCTATATTTAATAAACCTTTGAGGATCAGTAATACTAGTTCCTAATTTGTTTTTTATATCCGTCGATAGTTCGATAGTTTTATAGCCGCTATATGGATCGTTAGCAGATAAATTAGTGAAGCTTAACGGTTCATTATAGACAAGTTGATCATCCGAAGTGGTTGAGGTCCATTTTGTGTCGTAAACTTTCACTCTTGCTTGAGTAGGATTACCACTACCTAAACAAATTTCATAACTAGAACTACTAGTAGGGCATGTAGAATTGACTTTTTTGATCATATGATTGTGTATTTGTACTTCAATATTATCTTTGTCGTTTGCCTTTACAGTAATTTTGGCATTAGGATTATTAACTTTTACATTCCATTGTCCAGAGTTGTTTGTAGTGTTAGTCTCATCGATAGGATTAGAGTTAGTAGGATTAATTTCCGCTTTAAATGGAACGTTGGATGTTCTTTTGTTTGTTTTATGATACTTGAGAGGTTCCGTGTTGGAAGTATCGTTACAAGATTTTTGACCAGTTGTTAAAGTAATAATCTTTGAAGCACTATACTCACTAATATCAAAGGTAGTACAATATTCGGTTCCATTAAAGCCATAATGCAACTCAACATCTTCCTCAGTGGTCATTCCTTTATTTAATACTTTGACCTTTATAGAGTTAATTGGTGTATTTGTATGTTTAGGGTCATTTGGATTGATTACAAAATAGGAAGGATCAATTGCTAAATCCCTATCTAACATGGGGTTTTTATGAGCTGGGATGGTGTAATCTGTGTAGCGATAAATACCATCAGGCGCATGAGAATACATCGTAAATATACCTGGTGAATATTTAGTTGGAAATAGATATACGCTAGCATAATTGTTTAAATTGTTTCCGGTTAATGTAACACCTTCTTGAGTATTAGGTGCTAGGGTGAAATAACCTCGCGGATTGCTGCTCCCAGAAGCATTATGTTTCACATAAAAACGGTCAACTGCTCTATTTAATTCATCAATACGTGAAAAGCCCGGATAACTTGGAGAAGCATAACTAGTTGATCGTGGCGGTGGAGTTTCATATTCTGGGCGACTACCTTTATACTGAGCTACTTGACTGGCGTATGTATCCGTACTTGTGTCCCATGGTCGATACGTCCAATCAGCATCTTTAGTCCAAGTCTCGTAATCGTATGTATCAGGGAACCTCCAGTTATTATATAATACTCCATTTTCAGTAAAACCTGAGTACACTGGTTGTAATTCACCGTTCATGTCATATTTCCATTGCTGTTGTTTACTACTTGCTGAATTAACGTCATAGGGTGTACCGTAAACAATTTCACAGTGATTCAAAAACTGTTGTTTGTTAGCTTTTAATGTTTTGCTACTGACGGTAATACTTGCAGGCATATTCATTTTGGAAAGATGATCTTGCCAATTATTTTCGATTCTATAATAATCTGTTTCGGCTAAGGACGGATTACAAGAAATTAACTTACTTAGGGAATCAGTAGAGTTATCAGCTTTAGAAATAAGCTGTGGAGATAAAAGAACTGTCATCACCGTAACAAATCCAAAATACACAATTTTTCTCATCAATCGAATCACCTCCTTGGTTTTTTAATCCACAAGACAAGAAAAGTAATCAAGATAGAAATTATAATTCCAAAATATAAAACTTCATTTGAATCCGACTCTTTATTATTATTGAAAGTGTGAGGCTTAAAATTATCTACATAATCTTTTACTGATTTAAAACTATAGTCGTTCAAATCACTGAAATTTGATAACCTATCAGAAAAGTTTCCGAAGGTATTTTCATCAAAACTATATTTTGATGGTTTTTCTAAGTTCTCTTTGATGTATGAGTAGATCTTGTTTTCATCTTTATAAAAAGATTCTTTTAATTCCTTTGATAGTTCAGGCTTAGTGTTGAAGGGCAAGAGATAATCGTTCATTAACTCCGAAAACCGCTCATTGTAATCCTGTTGTATGTATCCAAGTGCTAAGATCTTCTTTGCTTCTAGTAATGGATTTTCGTTTGAAGAAATCGTTTTAATACTTTTTTCAGGAACTGGCAGGAAGACATAGTGTTGCTTTTTGTCTTTATTTATATAAGTTCTTGATACACCAGCGCCATCCCAGACCTCATCAACAAGCGTCCAGGTTTGGTTCGAAGAGGAAGCAGCATATGAGATTTGCGGTACAAATAATAAAGTGGAAAGTAATATAATTAAAATCTTTTTCATTTTTATTCACCTCGTCGATATACTAATGGAAAATACTAAAATATCAAGATTTTTTTTGTTTAAAACGGCGATGAACTCCCTAATGAGATGTATGTAAACAAAAAGCTGAATGTCAAAATAAACGATGTATAATTAGAAATGAAGAATTCTAGGTAGACTCGATTTTACGAAAGAAAGGATTGGGATGAAAATTGCGAAGCAAATGGGAAGAGAACTTCAGGAAAATAGCTCAAAATAACGAAAGGTCTGATCGTTTTGTATTTGAGAATGACGAAGATAAACTTCTCTTTGTAAAAATGTGCGAAAGGAGATACTTCCGGTCATCTAAAGACCATATTCAACGCTCAAGGGATGAAAATTTCGAGGGTAATGTGGACGAACAGAGATGGTATAGGTTCGCATGTCATTTGATCGATAAAGGGTATCTGTTGAGATAATGAAAGCGATCTATTACTTAGTAGACAATTACTACCGCACAGAAAGAAGGTTTGAAATGGACGTTTTAAAAGACAAGAAAGTAAAAACAAGGAAGCTACATGTTTGTCATGGTTGTGGTGAATCATATCCTGCTAAAAGTGAAATGAGATATGTAACTTCGAAGGATGGAGGGGAAATCAACTCTGCTTACTGGTGCCAAACATGCGATGAAGTCATAGAGAAAAATTGGGATTATAGCGATTTGCAAAACGGAATAGGATTTGGAGAAATTAAAGATTTTGATATTCCTTTTTGGGAGAATGTAAATTCAAAATATTAAAAAGAAAAAAAGCATGGTAGCGAATAACCATGCTTTTTCTAATGCTATATAGATGTTAGAAGCTGTGATAAACATTGTAATCTGAATTTTATTAGAATAGCGAAGATAAAATAGTGATATCGTCTTTCTGTAATGGTAGAAGGGAAGAACGGATTCCTGATGTTTGCTCTATTGAAGTGACGAAGGTTTTGTTTATAAGGTCTTCAAATTTTTGTTTGTTATTATCATGGACAATCACCATGATATTGCCACGATTTAAAATGTGACCTGCATCCATAGCTCCTAGTGTAGCCTTAACTATATCAGACCACTGTTCCAAATAGGAAATTAAGGAAGCATTATCGGTGTTCTCTTTTCCGAAAAATTCTCCAATAACTAAATATGGAGTATAATCTTTTTTCTCAGAACTAACTTTAATCATGTCTTTCATGCTATTTTCATCATAAAACAACGCGTCCACTCCTTATACTTGGTTTGCCAAGTTTCTTTTAGCGATTTGCCTTAAAGAAGATTCAGTAAGATCCATAATAATCTCTCTTACACCCAATTCCAAAAGCAAATCAACCTGTTCTGTGTCGACATCCTTACTAGGGTGGACGACAACAGGAAGTCCAAAATTCTTTTTTATGTATTTCAACACTAACCACTCAGACTCCTCAAATGTTTTCATCTCAAATAAAATGAGATTGGGTTTTGCATTATTAATTGTAGTATTTAGGCGCTGTGCTAAAGACTCTCCAAAAGAAAAGTTATACATTGAAGTTAAAGCTCCCGTTCTAATTAATTGAGCCTGAAAAAGTTCTTTTGTTTGTTGAATAAAGTGCGATTCATTTGACATTGATTCGTTTTGATAACGTACATTTAAAAGTTGGTATGAAAATTGATCTTTTAAGAATTTTTGAGATAAAACAGTGAAAAAATTGCTATTAGAAATGATAAAAATATTTTTCTTCATTTTTATGACCCCTTTCAAAAAAAGAAAATACAGTTCATGAAAGAACCTCCTAATGGGGAGGGCTGCGTATGCTTGAAATATTGTTTGGTTATTTAATGGAATTTTATGATTTTCTAAGTAACTTCTTAGAACCTTTAATAAGTTGGTACGGAATTATAATAGTTTTCTCATTTTTATATCTATTAGTGGAATATATTCTTGATGAGTATCGGATGAAAGAAAAAGAAAAACAAAAAGCCATCGTAAAGGATATGGAGGATGTAGTAGAAAAATATCAGGATAACGATAAAAAGATTAAAAATGAGAACAACCCTATGATCTCAAGGTTTATGAACTTTACGAGAACTTATTCACAATTAGACCAGGAACAGTTGTCATCTATAAGAAGTAACGGACTAGAATTTGTTAAGAAACACAAAGGTCGACCTTGGATGGGACTTTTAACGCTCTTCTTTAAAATGTTTATCTTTCTGTCATTCTGGTGGTATCTAATGGAGATTAAAGAAGTTAATTTCACATACCTAGTTCCATTAATCTCGGCTAGTCTATCATTTATCACATATATGACAAGAAAAACTGTAATGTTTCATATACTCCTTTCACTATTGCTATTTTGGATATATTCTCATTTATCAGGAGCAGCTAATTGTTTCATTTTAGTGATCATTGCTTGGAGGTTTTTTAGGAAAAAAATCCTTTCTAATAAAAGAAAAGACTGAAAATCATGCTATAATCCTAAAAAAACAAGGAGAGATTTAAAAATGAATTTTAATACACCATTCAAAATTGATTGGAAAACCTTACAAACAATAAGATTCTCTGATCTTACTTCTGAGAGTCAAACTTGCGAGATAGAGGTAGGAGAAATTTCTATCCAAACCTGCTTATCAAAGATATTGATAAATGATTTATCCAAAGTAGAGTATTCTTTTAAATATGCAGAAGGTGTACTTACTGAAAGGATAGTTATACCGACATCTAATAAAAATTTGAACACACCAATGGAGGTTGCCTTGCACAGTGATATTTCTAATAAAGAATTTGAACACTTTAAAGAACAAACGTTTCACAACTTAGGTATTGTCATTTCTGGAGAAGTACCAAGAAGTAACGAAGACTATAAAATGAGCGTTAGAGAAATTATAAAACATAGACTTAAGGAAGAAAACTTAACGGTAGATAACGTATTAATTAGCAACGAAAACAGGGAAAGTCTTATACTCTTAACGAATGAGGTTACTGGAGAATATTTCATAGGAGTAGAATGGGGTATTTCTAAAACAGAAAATGAGATAAATAGGATTCGTTTCAAAAAGGAAGTAAAAGATCATTTAATTGACCAAGTAAGAAAACTGCTTATAACTGAAGAAATTAAAATCTTGAAAGGGGCATAAATCTGCCTCTTTTTTCTTTGGTTCAAAAATATTAAACTTTTATATTAAAAAATGATATTTTGTATTACAATGAGAAAAAGAGAAAATCTGAAGGAGAGTGTTATTATGTTAAATCGAGTTGTATTAGTGGGAAGACTTACGAAGGATCCAGAGCTGCGTTATACGCCTAGCGGAGTTGCCGTTGCAAACTTTACGCTAGCCGTGAATAGACCGTTTACAAACCAACAAGGGGATAGAGAAGCAGATTTCATCAATATCGTCGTGTGGCGAAGACAAGCAGAAAATGCTGCTAATTTCTTAAAGAAAGGTAGTCTCGCTGGAGTCGATGGTAGAGTCCAAACACGTTCATACGATAACAGTCAGGGTCAAAGGGTGTTTGTTACAGAAGTAATGGCAGAAAGTGTACAATTCCTTGAGCCTAAAGGTTCGAAGAATAGTCCGAACAACGGTGGAGGTTCAAACAATAATTCTTACCAGGGAGGACAAAGTAACTCAGGAGGCTCACAAGGACAAAGCCAAGGACAAAGCCAAAATCAAAGTAATCGAAATCATTCCAACTTTGGCGATGATCCGTTTGCATCTGATAACAAGCCGATTGATATATCTGATGACGATTTGCCGTTTTGACCACCAACTAACTATGTAAGTCAGTATATAAGTCAAAGCCACAATAACTATTGTGGTTTTTTTCTATAATTAATACAAAAAGGGGAGTGAATTGTGAGCGATTACTTAAGTGTCGGATTTACTGGACATAGACCTAATTTAATATTTGGGACATACTCTTGGGAAGATCCAGAGGTTAAAAAATGTTGTAGAGTCTTATCTAGACAAATCGGAGAACTGATAAGAGATTTTAATGTTAGGGTTTTTATTTCAGGGGGAGCTCTTGGCATTGATCAATTAGCCTATGTTTTAGTCCATCAATATAAATTAAAATATCCTGAACTTAATATCCAAAACATTTTAGCATCACCATTTAAGAACCAAGATGTTAAATGGAATCATATAGATAGAAAAAGATATAAACATATAGTAGATACGGCAGATAAAGTGGTGTATGTAGATGAGTTAGCCGAGTACCAAAGTAAAAATGCGAATATGAATCAAATAGGAAAATACAAAAGAGAGAAAATGCAAAAGAGAAATGAATACATAGTTGATCACATTGATATTTTACTAGGTGTGTTTAACGGTAGTAAGAGTGGTACAAAGAACTGTATAGATTATGCAAAAAAAGAGAGGAAGTCGACTATTATCTTAGATCCAAATAATAACTTCAATAAAGCGGTATAGTTCGGAGGTAGAAAACAAAAAAATGGCGAATGATTATTCACCATTTTTTTCGATTTCTATTATCTCAGCAATACAGTGTGGCGGGATAGTTGTACTTAACCAAACTCCATTACCTGCATGAGTAAAGACGACACCAGATCTTAATGCAGATTTAGTATTTATCCTTAAGAGGATTGGATTAGGTCTTCTTGCTGCTGCATCGCTTGCGAAATCTTTTTCTTCAGAAAGATGAACTCTATGCCGGTCCATTGGTTTAATTCCTTCATCTTTATTCTTTATAAAATCAAGCGAACGTTTATTGGAACCATGATAAAGGGAGTTAGGGACAGGTAATTCTGATTCAGAATGTTTAACTGGGAAAGAATGACCATAATTAGCCTTAATCAAGTCCCCTGATAATGTATATCTTTTTTTGTCACTGTTAACGACATCTATAATATCTACAGATTTAATGTCTTCCCAATATGTTTGGGAATTAACGGATTCCACAAGCGAGGAAACAGAAGTATAGCCGAACTCATCCACTTTAACTCCAAATTTACTGGGATTGTGACGCAAGATTTTTGTCATAAAGGAACTCAATTTAATATGTTTTCTTCTATTATTAGTCATTAAATTCATGTCCATGATGTAAAAAATCTAATTCTTGTTCGTAGCCATTAAATTTTTCTTCATTGTATCGCTTTTCTATCATTAATGTTTCTATTTCATGATCTGATAGTGATTTTGATTTTATCTGGTCATTCAGCTCGTTGATTCTTTTTTCCAAAGCAGATAAGAAATTCTTCAATGTTTTTTCGCGTTCGGAAGCTAATGAAATGCTATCTGAAATAAGAGGCTTCCTTTCAACTACGAATTTCTTAGTAGTTAATGAGGAAAAACTTTTTTCTGATGAGGCAAATGAATCACTTATTAGATTCGACGATATTATACCCAAAAACAATAAAGGCACAATAAGTAGCAACTTTTTAAACAAAATAATCCTCCTATATACAAAAAACATATATTTTGATTGTATTTGTAGCTTATCAAACAAAAACAAATAATTAAAGGTTTAATTTTTTCATATTTACTTCTACCGTTTCACCATTTTCTATAGCCTTTTTCAAAGCAGAAAATAATTCTTTTCTTTCTTCTAAATTCTTTATAGATTGACAGATTGTCTCTATGTCATTTAATGAGTTAGAACGCAGTGGATCTTGTAGAAATATACGTTTGTACCATCGATGTCCCTTATAAGTTTTGATTCCATTTGTGAAATGTTCAGTTTCTTTTCTTAATTGACCAGCTAACTTCCGTAAATCCGTTTCAATTTCTAATAAGGAATTTTCAACTAAAGATAGATTTTTAGAATTCAAGAGTGTTTTCATTACCTGTTCCCCGTTTCATATTTTTGGTTAACTCAGTATAGCGATTATTTCAACGTATTTAAAGGTCTTGAAAAGCACAATTCGTTACTAAATTCCTTTCCTTGAGATTGTATAGAGCGGTTTAGTCTTTTCATGATATCCTAGAAAACAATAGTGTTTAAGTGTTTGTAAATGGAATAACGTTAGTTGCATTTGTGTGAATATGAGTTATAAATAATAGAAAAAGGAGTCGGTTTTATGGGCTTATGGAAAATAGCGAAATATACAATGGAGTATAAAAAGAATGAAAGGATGGAAAAGAAGAAGCTAGATGAATTAGAGAATGAGAAAGAAAACGAGGAAATACAAAAAGCACCTAAAGAGAAATTGAAAGATCGACCTAAAGAACAAACAAGCAAAAAGGAGGATAGCGCAGCTCCAAAAAAAGAAATTACGTTGAATAATAAGACTGAGTCAGATAAAGTGAAATCTCAGAATAAAGAGGTCGAAACATCGTCTAAAAAGGATATATTTCAAAGCGGAATAAAAAAAAGGTCTGTAAAAGAAAAATTAAGAAATTATGTTAATAGCTAAAGGCGCTCTGCGTCTTTTTCTTATTTTAGGATTCTTTAATTAAAAGAGGAATAGATTTAAAGAGGTGAAAGCGTGGATTTAAAAACAAATAGTTTTATCATATTCGTACATAGTATTATTTATCTTTATATAGCCACTTATGCTTTTATATATCAAAATCCTTATGTATTTTTAGGTGGCTCATTTCCTTATTACTACCATTATCCAATGCTAATAACTGGGATCGTTCTTTTAGTATCTTCGGTATTGATATTGTTTAAATTCCGATGGGTTTTAAATGTGCTGGGTTACATATACTTTGGTTTTGCCCTAATGGAGATTATAAAATTTGGAATGGTATTCACGAGGATTCAAGGCGGATTTTTAATTATGATTGCAATCAAATCCATTTTCCTTATTATTTTATTTTGTTCTATATCTAAGACGATCTTATCGTATAGAGGCAAAAGAGAAATAATTCAAATAAAGTTATAACGAAAAAAACGAGTTGAATATTAAACCACTCGTTTTTTTAAATTATTTTCTCATATGTAGAAATTTCAGGAGATTCATTTCCGTAATCAGGAGTCCAATAAACACCCTTTAAATTATTTACTGAAAATAAAACTTCTAATTCCTTTCGTTTTCCATGGTCGTTTGCAATTGTTCGAACTTTATTCAATGCATCGAACTGATTTTTTGCCTTTATTTCTACTTCCCATAAACTGTGAACAGTAGCCAAAGTCGCTATGAAAATCATATTAACACCTCACTTAGTATGTCGTAACTAAGTAAATTATATCAAAAACATATGTTTTTACAATAATATTTTTTGTATAAAATTAACTATTATATAGGTAGTATTGAATCAGACTGTCGATTTTAAAAGATAAAAATCTTTTTAGAGCCTCATCACTATGACTGTAAAAAATATTTCCTTCTTTAATTAAAAATGGGATTTTTTCATTATTGAAAAAAATATGGTTGTTTTTTTGTTCGAATACAATCTCGCAATGGAAGTCCTTTTCATTGATTGTCTTCCTTATCTCTTTGCGCTTATTATTAAATAGATTCATTAGACTACTCCTTAAGAATGAAATTATCTATAGTTCTTGATTGTCTTTTTCAAAGTAGTACCACTGTAAAAGCCTAAAGTTACTAATTTCATAAGAACTTCTTTTATACTTAGTCTAAATCCTAATTTAGAAGTGAACTCGATTTTCATCATGTGTTTCCCAGGTGTTTTTTTTAACCTTGAACCTTCGAAGCATCCAAAATAAACAAAGTATAATAAGAGGAAGAAAATACTAACCAGTATCCAAGTGATAGGTTGGATACTATATTCGGTCGGATCGCTCCCAAATGGAGAGAATGATCTTGAAATATTTAAATAAAATAAAAAAGAAATAAAAGTAATCACGTATATATCAATAATATAGCTTAAAAACCTTCTTAATTTCACAAGGAAACCCCTCCGATCCTACTCATAATCTCCATTTAAGATATCCTTTATTTGTTTTTCAAGAGTGTCGATCTGTTTTAATAATTTTTCTTCTTGCTCATACCTTTCTTTTATCTCACGAAGATGAGGCTCTATTTCTGTCTTAGCTTGGAACCAAAAAGAAGCATACCTTACATAACGTTTTCTGCATTTCTTAAAAAACGGAAAGAAATACATTTCAGTTTCCATAGCGTAACGCTTTTTCTTTTCTACACTAGCATCTTTGAGAGTGCCAAAATTATGTATTCTGTCTGCGGTTTTTATTAGAGATGCACCTACGTTTTCAAAGATGAGATTTAAGTAAAGAGATAATGCTTCTTTATCTCTTTTATAATCTATGTCGGGGTCTTTAGTTAACAAACCTACCATATGAGCTACATTACTATTAAACTCACTTTCAACCCAATGAATTGTGTATTTATCGACATCCTCTACAAGGTCATGTAGTAAAGCTGCTGCAATAATTTCTTCATCATCTATTCCTTCATTGATAAGTTTTTGTGCGACGTCGATCAAATGGTAATAATAATGAGTTCCATTATGCCTTGTAAAACCTTTTTCAGCACACATTTCATCAATTACTAAGTCAAAAGCTTTCAGACCTAAACGATTGAATCCTAATACTGCTAAGGTATGCTCAAGATGTTTCGTTCTACTACTTAACAATAGATCACTCCCTAAATTTTAAAGCTCTTGATGTTCTTATTGGTTTTAGAGTTCTAGTGAGAAACCTTTTTGTTAAGTAGAATTTCTTCAAACCCTTTTCAATTTGAAGCATAGATTCTTCCGTTTGGTCAGTAAAGATCGTAGTTTTTTTTAGATCGAATTTTTTAATGAACGAGCCGGAATAATAAATGGGTAAGGCGATCAATAATTTATATATTGAAGCATAGGGGAAACGCTGTGTTGTAAAGGTTACCTTAAAGATTTTATCCTTTGTTTGTGAGGAAAGTTTTATGAATAAATCCAATTTGTAATTGGCGTTAAAGTGAGAATTGATTTTATAATTAATAAGTTTGGCTGTAATTCTTTCGGAGGAGAGGGAAATATCATTTTCGAAGTCACTTAATCCAGAGTCCATTGCACCTACAACAAAATCATTTATATTTTCAATTTCAATGTGTGTAAGTTCGAGAAAAGAGTCTTTTAATAAATTAGAAGCTGCATTCATATTAAACACCTGTTTCATTTTAGAATTTTAAGTAGTATACGATTTACAAGTTAAAAAGTGAAGGGGCAAGAAAACAAAAAACACCCCATTAAGAGGTGTCATGTTATACGAGATAACTCTCCACTTTTTTCATCCTTGCAACTTGTATAGAGCATATGGATTTGACGGTCATTATGCATCATTAATTCTTGGATATCCATATTGTAAATCTGGGAAAGCTCTTTACACATTTCATCTTTTGATTTCATTTCCTCGCCTCCACTACTTGATTGGCAAGAATAAGGGTATTACCTTCTGGTAAGGAAAAATAGTTCATTTATTTTTCCTCTGAGTCAGCGGATTCAGGTACATCATTATCAAGTTCCTTTGATACCGCATTAAAATCAAATTTCAACTCTTGATCCTGAGCTAAACGATTTAGAGATTTTATATATGTTGTTTGTTGTTTGCTTACTGAATTAAGGTACCGATCTAGTTCATCGACCTTATACTCAGCCCCAGGTTTGGTCATATTATAAAGACTTAAAGAATCACTTTGTAAATCTTCTAACTTTACAATTAGAGAAGAGTGAGTATCAGTTAATTCTTGATTTATTTCAAATGCTTTTTTCTCCGCTGTTCTAACCATTTCAGTAGATATACTTAAAAACTCCTTTGCTTTAGTGTGGACGTCAGATTGACCTACTGATCCTAAATTTGTTTTTTGATGTAATGTGGTCCAGTCATCGTTAATTTTAATGGCTTGCTCAAGTATAGGCTTGTACCATTTGGCGTAATCTAATAAAATTTTGTACTCACTGTATTTCTTTTGTGCTTTTTCATGAGTTGTTTTCAATAGTGGATCTTCATCAGATATTTCGAGAGCTCTTTCATATGATTTAACCGCTAACTCATAATCCCAATTGTTCATACCTTTTGCACCCTTATCCAGCAAATATGTATAGTAGGTGTTATTTGTAGAATCAATTTTTTGTTGCGGTAACGCTTCTCCAGGTTTTAATTCTTTAGCCTGTTGAAAGCTAGTTAAAGCTTTTTCATAATCTTCTTTTAGCAAGGATTGTTCTCCCTGATCTAGGGCTTTTTCGTAATCACTTTTCTCACATCCAGCTAAAAGTATAGAAAGAGAGATCACAATTAGAAACAGCTTTTTCATCTTTATCACCTCTTTATAAATAATTGTTATTCTTATAATGCAAAATCTAGGATTATACAATAATTTCTGTAGTTTTTTATTCCTCAATTTTTTAAAAATTAAAAAGAGCCATAATATGGCTCTTTTAAAAATCGTATTGTTTAGTCGATTGATGAATTATTATCTTGGTTGTCACCTGTGTAAGATTCGTCGTTATCCGAAAAAGACTCAGAACTGTCCGAGTTATTATTATTTTCTATGGTCTCTACTAATTCGTGTAAGGAATTAACTTCTTTTAATGCTTCTTCTAACATACCTGCTTTGAGTAAATACTCAATAGCGGTAAGGTTTTCATTGATTTGAGCTTTCTTACTAGAAAAAGAGCTGTTTTCTAATCTTTTACGCATAGTTGAAATCTTGATTTCAACAATTGTCTGTTTTTCATAATGCTCATCTGCTAATTCTGTGAATTTATCAATTAGAGTTTTTAAATTTTCTTGCTTTCTTGTTATAAGGAGCAGATCAAATGGTTTTTGAAGCTCTGATGTTTGTAAATCTGAGAAACCAACTTGAATCGATTCAAGCATTTCCCTAAGAGGTTCGCTCTTATCCAATAGGGGATGGTGTTTGCCGATAATTACTTCAAAATCGTTAGAGATGGTTTTCGTTTCTACTCTACGTTCTTCTAATTTAGAATTTAAAGTTTGTGGAAGACTTAAGGTTTCATTGATATCCTTTTGTGCCAATTCTAGGTTATTTAGAATTTCCGTTGCTACTTCGTTCACTTTCACGAAATTCAATTCATTGCTCTTATTTTGTTCTTTAAGTGTTCTAAACTGTTTTTCCAAGTTCGCTAACTTTTCTTTTGATTCTTCGTACAAGTTAATTATGTATTCCCAATGGATAGGGCTAAATGAAACATGGAGCTCTTGCAAGTTACTCTGAAAAAGTTCATCGACTTTTTGTTGGTTTTTAAATTGGTATTCTACTTTAAACACTAGGTCATCGTTTTTTGCTTCCATAGTGTTTATATCTTTTGCCTCTTCTGAAATATCATTAAGAGTTTCAACAACTTGTTTTAATAGTTCTTGCGATTCCTCAAGAGAACCACTAGAAAAGCGGTCATATATGCGCGTAATCACGTCGTCAATATTGCTTAATTTGTTATATACACCTAGTTCCAAAGGGTTTATATTGTAACCTTTAAACAACTTATCCAGTCCCTTTTTATGAGTTTCTAACAAAGAAGGGAGGTTCACAACAACCATCAATTGTTCTTCCAGATTTTTAAGTGTATATTCCAAGTCTTGCAAAGATTGCAGGACAATATTGTAGGATTCCCCCTTAATCTTTACTTCTTCGTTCATTTCAACAGTTTGCTTGTAATGTTCATATATCTCAGTGAACCGTTGACCAAACTTGTCCTCAGTAAAGGGTAAATTATTATCTGATTTTGTTTTTGAGATAGAAGAGAGTAGATTCCCTACTGAATGAAGACATTCTTCGATTTTATTTAGCAGTTGTTCATTGGTACTTTTAAGTTCTTCCATTTCTCCCACTAACTCTTCGACTGATGGAATATCAAGTTTACAATTTTTGATTTTCTTTCGATACTCAGAAATTAGAATGAAGACTGTATGATGATTGAAGATCGGTAGTTTAATATTACTTATTTCTACCTCATTAAGTCGACTTTCTTCTAGCAGTCCCTCCATTAGTAATAACGCTTCTGATATCTTGTTTTCGAATCCTTCACCACCACGATTTTTGATTGTTTCCATAGAAGAAAGAAGGGTGGATATATTTTTTTGATTAGAGGTAAGAAGAGAATTGATTTCATGTTGAAAATTTTTCTTTTTAATATTTCGATAGACGACAATAGTGATGAAAAAAAGAATTAAGCAAATGGATAGGAATGTTGCAGCGCTACTTATTAGGTTTCCTATACTTCCGATTGAGATACCTAAACTACTTCGTTCGGTGAAATTCAATAAGTTTCCTGTAATGAAATTTGATGTTCTCAATGTTTCCATCCTCTCTACATAAATAGTAGAGATAGTATACAAACTTTACATATAGTTTGGAACAACTAAACGTAGCAAATTTAAAAAAGACCTATTAATAGGTCTTTTTACTGATGTTCAACAATAACATTCCATAATTCTAAAGTCGTATGCTTATGAAGGTTTATGCGGATTATTTATATCCTAAAGGGAGGATGTATGTATATATTAAGTCCCTTAACTCTTCAGATTTTTCAAATTTAAATGATACTTTAAAAGAATTATCTTCTATATTGTCACTATAGGGGATGTTTTTATCTTTCAAAAAATCTATTACCCCTTTGTATAGTAAGGGATCGGCTTGTTTCCGCAAACTAATATCGACTTCTAACTCCACGCTTCCAGCTCCATTATATACGAAGATAATTTCGGTAATATTACGGTAAATTCTTATCTGCATATCCCCATCATTAATATTATTTTTCACTGCCTTCCAATCACCGGATTTTACATTTTCAATATCGTTACTGAAGTCAACTAAAAAATGACTAAGTTCTCTCGCAAAACGAACTAGTTGGTTTTCATCCATTGTTTCCCCTCCTGTCACAGCTGGAAAAATCATATCACTGAATGAAAAAAGTATGAACAAAAAGGGGAATTTTTTTATAAAAGAAAAGAATAGTCTAATGGATTAAAACAACAGTGTCGGAAGGAGTGAGGAAATGGAAGGGCATCAATCGTTGACTTCTTTAATGGTTGTCGTAAGTGTGGCTTTTTTAGTACCTATTATGCTTCATAAATTGAAGTTAAACATAATACCTTTGGTTGTCGCTGAGATAATAGCAGGTATACTAATAGGGAAGAGTGGATTGAATATTGTTCACGATGACCCATGGCTCAGCTTACTTTCAGTGCTGGGCTTTATATATTTAATGTTTTTAAGTGGATTAGAGATTGATTTTAGTAATTTTGACAAGAAAAAAATGAGTGGTAGCAAGGGAGTTCGCCCCTTTAAAATTGCTGCAATAGTATTTGGTGGGATTTTAGTTTTATCGTTTCTATTTTCTTATGGGTTAGTTGTGCTGAATCTGGTTCAAGATGTCTTTATTACGACGTTAATCATATCGACTATTTCGTTAGGCGTTGTAGTTCCGGTTTTAAAGGAAAAAGATTTATTGAATACAGTATTAGGACAAACCGTTCTTTTAATAGCTGTAATATCGGATTTTATGACAATGATACTATTGGCTTTTTATGTAATGGCTAAATCAGAAAATATATTAAATTCACTATCATTGCTCCTTTTATTTGTCATTGTATTCGTATCTTACAGGTTTATCAAAAAATTCTTCAAGGTTAAAGTATTCGATTCTCTCATGAGCGGAACAGTCCAATTAGGGACAAGAGGGGTGTTTGCTCTAATTCTTCTTTTTGTGGGATTGTCGGAAACGTTGGGTGCAGAGAATATATTAGGCGCTTTTTTAGCAGGAGTTATTGTTTCTTTGTTAGCTCCCGATAAAGAGTTTGTACATCAACTAGATTCGTTTGGGTATGGTTTTTTGATCCCAATCTTCTTCGTAATGGTTGGAGTGGAGATTGAGATTCAATCCTTACTTAAGAACCCCAAAATCATAATGTTGATACCGATTCTGCTGATCATTCTTTACCTCTCAAAAATCATTCCATCTCTATTATTAAAAAAATGGTTTACTTGGAAGGAAGTCTTTAGTTCTGGGTTACTCCTTACATCTACGCTCAGTCTTGTGATAGCTGCGGCGAAAGTCGGTGTCGATTTAGGTGTAATGGATGAAGAACTGAGTAATGCATTTATATTAGTAGCTGTGATTACATGCTTTATATCACCTACTATATTCACGAAAATGATACCCAAAATCAAAAAGGAGAAAAAGAAGGTTTCAATTATCGGAGCAAATCGATTAACACTTCCTGTATCTCTAGATCTTGAAAAAGAATATATTGTTTCTGTTTATAGTGCAAAACAAAACAAACTAACAGTAGGAGAGTTAACGGAGGATAACCCTCACTTTCCACTGATTGAACTCCCTGAATTGAATTCATCTTTATTAATCGAATCTAATGCCTATGATGTTGACAGTATTATCGTAGGGACTGGAAATGATGATCGAAATATCGAAATCGCAAGGAAAGCAAAAGAGTATGGCGTGAAACAAATACTTGTCCGTGTAGAGTCAAATGAACACTACGATGAACTAGTTAAAGAAGGGTACGGAGTCTTTTCTACATTAAATTCTACTAGAGTTCTACTTCGATCTATGATATCCAGCCCTTCATTGATTACATTGCTTACAGATAGTAGTGAGAGCATAAAAGAAGTAAAGATGAAGAATTCAAAGTATGATGGCATACAATTAAGACATGTACCATTCTTGGGAGATACTCTTATTTTACAGATCTATCGTAATGGATCAGCTGTAATTCCTCATGGAGATACGAATTTAGAGTGTGGAGATAAAATATTACTGAGCGGAAGCGAGGAGCATATTCAGAATATGAAAAAAGAATTAGAAGGATGATGACTCTAGAGCGACTATCAATAGAGTGCAAAGAGAGACAAAATTTATCTCTTTTTTATCTAGCTATTGAACTACTCGTCACTGAAGTAACGAGATTCTACGAGAAAAACATTGATCGCTTACGCGATTTTAATTCTCGTTGGGACTGCCAAAAGCCCCCTACACATTTTATCCATAGAGATATTATGCTTACTTTTTTTGAGGATATTAGCTGCAGCATTGATGTCAGCATTGACTAGTATGTTTTTCATCGTCCT
>NZ_JAQQWU010000024.1 GCF_028610625.1 Guptibacillus spartinae | reverse complement strand
TTGTCTAGATTGGAACATTAAAATCACCGCCTAAATAGAATCTACCTATAGGATAACAAAACAAAATGGATAATTGAGGGAAATGAGATAAAAAAACAGGCTGTCGAGACTTTCTCGACAGCCTGAGCATTCCGCCTTGCGGAATGCTTTTTTCTATGAGGAAAATGACATCAATCTCCTTCTAAAGTTGTAGAGAGTAATAAGACATTGTTAGGTGGTATTAAATAGTTTTATAGGTTATCATTTCCATATACATAGGAAGTGAGGAGATCATGATGACACGACCAATATGCATCACCTGTGGAACGCAATACGAGGAAATGGAATCCTACCCAAGTGATTGCGTGATTTGTAAAGAGGAAAGACAATATGTTAATCCAGATGGACAGGAATGGACGACGCTTGCGGAAATGCAAAACAAACCGTTTCAAAATCAAATGATTGAAGAACAGACAGGATTGTATAGCATCACGACAGCCCCGACATTTGCGATTGGACAAACAGCGTACCTGGTGCAGCGTAATGGATTTAACGTGCTATGGGATTGCCTTTCCTATCTTGATAAAGATACGATGCAAGCGATCAATGAGATTGGTGGAATTGACGCCATAGCCCTTTCGCATCCTCATTATTACTCTTCTCAAGTAGAATGGGCTGAAGCCTTTGAAGTTCCAATTTACATTCATGAAGACGATACAAAATGGGTCATGAGAAAGAGTGAAAGAATGGTATTCTGGCATGGTGAGGAGTTGGAGCTCGCCCCTAGCTTAACCATTCATCGTCTTGGAGGACACTTTCAAGGGGGTTCAGTGCTTCATGTGAAAGAAGACAATGAAGAACAGGGATTACTGTTAACCGGAGATATTATTCAGGTTGTAGCTGATCAGGATTGGGTAAGTTTTATGTATAGTTATCCTAATTTAATTCCTCTGCCTGCGAGTAAAGTAGAGGAAATGGCTCATAAGGTCAAGCCGCTAAAGTTTGCTCGCCTTTATAACGCTTTTCATCGTGTCGTCAAGTCTAACGCAGATGAGGCAGTCCAGCGTTCAGCTGTACGCTATCTTAAGGCTCTTGAAGGAACACTTTTTCATACGTAAGTGCAAAACCTCCTTTAATGAAGGGGGTTTTGTTTTGAAGAAGAAGGAGAAGGGAAAGAGCTTTTCATAATCGAATACAGTAAAAAGAGGAGAGGATAAGAGATGAGAGTTTTCAATTATAGTCGATCGGCAGGAAAGGAAATAACTAAATTTGGATCGCAGTTTGTCATGTCTCGTATTACTCAAACAGAATCAAGTGTACATATTGGCGCAATGTATCTGGACAAAGAGGGGTTAATAGGTTTGCACCAGGCCGTGACACCCCAATTATTATTAATTGTAAGTGGAGAAGGGCTAGTAAGAGGAGAAGAGAATGAGTTAGTAAAAGTAAAAGAAGGCGATGCTGTTTTTTGGAATAAAGATGAATGGCATGAGACGACGACTGAAAAAGGGTTAACCGCTATTGCCATTGAAGGGGAACTGAATCCAGATTTGTTTTTGAGTGAGAAAGAACCATCAGAAGTACAGGAGGAATTTTAATTTTAATACTCAACATAGAGGAAATAGAAATACAAAAAAGCTCTTCCACCGGGGAAGAGCTTTTTCAATATGATTTACGCTTTAACTACGTTAGTAGCTTGTGGTCCGCGGTTACCTTGCTCAGTGTCAAAAGTAACTGTTTGACCTTCTTCAAGAGTTTTGAAACCTTCGCCTTGAATAGCTGAGAAATGTACGAATACGTCGTCTCCGCCTTCAACTTCGATGAAGCCAAAACCTTTTTCTGCGTTAAACCATTTTACTGTACCTTTATTCATGTGTGTATCCTCCAAGTGCATTTTGCACAAATATTACTATTCCTGCTCTACATAATCATTTGAGATGTAAGTACTTCCTAAAGTAGCCTGCTCTTTAATAATCAGTACCGAACAACAATAATTAACCTTAGTATAACACGTCTCCCAAAAAAAGCAAACCTCTTCTGAAAAATCCTGAACTTTTGTTTATGAATGATAAAATGAATTGAAGTTTAAATTGATCCACCACTTTATAGAAATCATTATCTGATTTAAAGGAAGTGAAAATTTTTAATGTAAAATGAAAGGTGTTCCTCTATGATAGAGTAGAGATTCGATTTATCAGCGGAGGTAGAAGATATGCCAGTTCAAGACTCGATTATTGATCAAGAAGTACGATTGATAGGAAAGCAGCTAGAGGCAAGAAAGTTAGATATAGCTAAAAGCTTACTGAAACCGGGCAAGGGCACTGCAGAAGCCCTTAGGTTACATACTGAGCTTGTTCAGCTATGTGCGGATACAATCTTAATTGGTTTAGAAGAAACGCTGCCACAGGTCACTAAGTGGGGTAGAGAGACAGGAGAGCTGGCTGTTCAATTCGGTTCAGAATTAGATGAGTCACTGAAAACTACGTCAGAATTTAGAATGGCAATATGGGACGTGATTGAGCTCATTACAATTGAAGCAAATCAATCGGTTCCAAGTGTTTTTAAAGCCGGGAAATTGATTGACCGTTTACTTGATCAAGCTGTTTATGCTTACAGTACTGCTTATGTTGCCTCATATAAGAATAGTCTTAGTCATGCTCAAGAAGTATTTCTTGAGCTTTCAGTACCGGTTGTGCCAATTCTTGAAGGCGTTGCTGTTTTACCTATTATCGGTGAGATCGACACGCATCGTGCCAGTCTTCTTATGGAAACAGCTCTAAGAGAGTCAACTGCAAAACGATTGACGCATTTATTTATCGACCTTTCTGGTGTCACGATTGTCGATACGATGGTTGCCAACAACATTTTTAGCATTATTTATTCTCTTGAACTTCTAGGAGTAAAGGGAATTTTATCCGGTATTCGGCCAGAAGTGGCTCAAACGATGATCCACCTTGGGATTGATTTCTCTTCCATCCAAACTCATAGTACGTTAAAACAAGCATTAGCAAAACATATTTTATAATCTTTATTGTCTAAGCGTAAAAGCTGTCCAGGATGGACAGCTTTTTTTGCGAGGAAAAGCGAATAAACTGGAATGTCTTTTATAAGTAAAATCCATTGACGGTGAAGACAATGACTAATAAAATGGTCTCGAAAAATCTTAGTAAGATCCTCTCTTCCACAAGCAAGAACACTACGATCTTAGGCGATAAGACGGTTTGTCTTCAAAGGTCTGACTGACCAGCAGATGGAATCAGGATGCTTAGGTTTTCTTTATTTTTTAGGAAGGGAGGATGTCGTAATGCTTTATCGAATTACGGTTTATCTTCTTGGTATGTTTATTAACTTTTTTGGTGTTGCGCTTGTGATTCATGCAACTCTAGGAGCTGGATTCTGGACATCCTTTTTCATTGGGTTATCAGATTTGGCGGGACTAACAGTTGGTTTTTGGTACGGGGTGTTTCAAATCCTTGTCATTTTTCTCAATGGGAGCTTAATGAAAAAGAAACCGGAATATGGGGCAGTTCTGCCGATTATTCTAGAAAGCTTTATCCTCGACTTTTGGTTAGAAATCGTGTTTTCTTCCGTTCAGTTAACAGCAGCCCCATTACTAGCAAAAGTTGCGATACTGATCGCTGGTATGGTTGCAATTGGTTTAGGAGTAGCTATCTATATTTTGCCACAGTTCCCAAGAGCTCCGTTCGATCAGCTATTTCTTGTCATTAGCGCGAGATTCAACCTTAGTTTGCAGATGGGACAGACAATTGTCGCCGTTGTGATGGCAACTCTTGCTCTACTCATTGGTGGTCCGGTTGGCATAGGGACAATTGCGCTCGTGTTTCTACTCGGACCAATTATACAGTTCTGGTATGAAAGAGCGTATCCAATGTATTACATGCTGTATCCAACGCAAGCACCGCATGAGGAGTATTTATAAAGTTATGTAAAACGCTTTTGTTCAAAAACAAAAGCGTTTTTTAATTGAATCGCCTGAATTCACTTTATTTCGACTTTTGCGAAATATAAATCAAGGGTATACCTATTCTGGGAGGGATCGACTGATGAAAAAAATAATCAATCAACCAGATGACGTTGTAAGCCAAATGCTGGACGGAATGGTGAAGGCACATCCCGAATCCTATCAAAGACTGGAAAGCACGACAGTTCTGATGAAAAAGAATCTATCGGAAAACAAAGTAGGTATTGTTAGCGGCGGTGGAAGTGGCCATGAACCTGCACATGCTGGCTTTGTAGGGGAAGGTATGCTTGACGCTGCTGTAAGCGGAGAGGTGTTTACGTCTCCTACTCCAGATCAGGTGTTAGAAGCGATTAAAGCGGTTGACCAGGGGACGGGAGTTCTTCTTATTACTAAAAATTATACTGGAGATGTCATGAATTTTGAAATGGCGGCCGAGATGGCAGAAGATGAAGGCATATCGGTTGAACAAGTGATTGTTAATGACGATGTTGCGGTAGAAGATAGCACGCATACGACTGGGCGGAGAGGCGTAGCGGGAACGATTTTTGTTCATAAAATTGCAGGTGCTGCGGCCAAAGAAGGAAAAACATTGAAAGAAGTGAAAGCGCTTGCTGAAGAAGTGATTCACAACGTGAGGTCAATGGGGGCAGCACTTCAACCTGCACAGGTGCCTGGCTCAGGGAACCCCGGGTTTGATATTAACGTAAATGAAATGGAGCTAGGGATTGGCATTCATGGTGAGCCTGGAATGGAAACGATTGAACTCATTTCAGCCGACAAATTAGCAGAGCGCCTTGTAGAAGAAGTGCTACCTGAACTAGAACTAAAAGAAGGAGATGAAACAGCGGTTATGGTGAACGGAATGGGCGCAACTCCATTAATGGAGCTATACATTCTAAATAATCGAATACAAGATCTCCTAAAGGAAAAAGGTCTCAAAACGGAATTAACGTTAGTTGGAAACTATATGACTGCGCTTGAAATGGCAGGGGCTTCTTTAACAGTCCTAAAGTTAACGAATGAACGAAAGAAATACGTGACAAGCCCATGTCAGACGATTGCTTGGACGATAAACGACTAAGGGGGTTAAAGTATGTTTACCGCAGAAATGGCTAGACAATGGATTA
Organism: Guptibacillus spartinae; assembly: GCF_028610625.1. Taxonomy (GTDB): domain Bacteria; phylum Bacillota; class Bacilli; order Bacillales; family Guptibacillaceae; genus Guptibacillus; species Guptibacillus spartinae. The sequence continues at coordinate 28,005 of NZ_JAQQWU010000024.1, read as the reverse complement.
AAGAGTCTGCTAAAAAGATAGAGTCGCATAAAGAACAACTAACTGATCTAGATCAGGCGCTTGGTGATGGAGACCACGGTCTGAACATGACAAGAGGCTTTAAGGCGGCTGTCGAACAGCTTCCTGAGGAGACGGATGAACCTGGGAAAGTATTGAAAACTGTTGGAACAAGTCTTTTGTCTAAAATAGGCGGTGCTTCAGGTCCGCTTTACGGAACGCTTTTTATGAAAGCTGGAAGTCAGTTAGAAGGAACAACGGTTCAGCTTAGCGACCTTTCTTCAGGTCTCCGTGTTGGCGTGGAGGGAATGAAGAAACGAGGTAAGGCAGAGCGAGAAGAAAAGACGATGATCGACTTACTTGAACCAGTGATTGAGATAATGGAAGAGAAGGGAAATGAACTTACAGCTGATCAATTGATCGACAAGGCGAAGGAAGCGCTTGAGCATGTAAAAGAGTATGAAGCCAAGAAAGGGAGAGCGGCTTACTATAAAGAAAAATCAAAAGGGAAACAGGATGCAGGGGCTCAGTCTTCCTATTATCTAATCGAATCCCTTGCGTCAGTACTTGAAATGGATGGTGAAGCTTAGTGGTCGGTCTTGTCCTTGTCTCACATAGTCCTGATATTTCAAAGGGCTTGAAAAAGATGCTAGATGAAGCCCAGCCTAAAGTCACTGTGCTCGATGCTGGTGGAACGGATGAAGGTGAAATGGGAACGAGTGCCATGAAAATTCAAACCGCTATTGAAAAAGCGGACAATGGGGATGGCGTCGTTATTCTTGTGGATTTCGGAAGTTCTGTCATGAATGCAGAGATGGCGATCGATTTTATAGAGGATGCTCATTCCGTCAAGATCGCTGATGCCCCGTTCATTGAGGGCGCTTATAGTGCGGTGATGGAAGCAGGTTTTGGCAAGTCACTAGATGACGTGGTGGAGTCAGCTGTTCAGGCGAAAGATACGAAGAAAGTGCAGTGAAAGAAATTGAAAAAAACCAGCGCATCCGCATAGATGCGCTGGTTTTCTGTATTTTAAGCGCCAGCCCATACGTCTTTCGCATACCGGCCGTCTCGCTCAAGTTCTTCTAGCCATTGAATGGCTTCTTGCTCAGTAGTTTCATACATCGATTGATAGCTAGTGATGATCGTTTGCTCTACTTCAGGAGCCATATGACTACCGTCACCGCAAACATATAAGCGTCCACCGTCCTTAAGGAGTGGGATGACATCTTTCGCATTCTCAGATACAAGATGTTGGACGTACGTTTTTTTCTGTCCAGGGCAACGTGAAAAGGCCGTGTGAAGGGTAACAAGTCCATCTTTTTCAGCCTGTTCAAGCTCTTCCTGATATAAATAATCATGTTCAGGATTACGACAGCCGAAGTAAAGGTGAGCTGCACCAAGATCTTTGCCTTGTTTGCTTAATTCCCGACGCGCTTGAATGAAACCTCTAAATGGCGCAATACCTGTTCCTGGTCCAATTAAGACCATTGGTGTTTCAGAATCTTCCGGAAGCTGGAAGTTGGACTGTGGCGTATTGATAAAGCAGGCCACTTTGTCACCAAATTCACGCGTTGCCAGGTAGTTCGAAGCAACACCCTTGTATTCTCCCTTACCATTCCAAGCAGTGTCACGAACGACACTAACCGTCATGCTTGCTTCTCGTTCTTTATAAAGCGGAGAACTTGAAATTGAGTAGTAGCGAGCCTTCAGTGGCGGAAGTAATGCGATGAACCGCTCAAATGGAATCTCACAGGCTAGATAGTGTTCAACGAGTTCTAGCATCGTAACGCGCTTTTCAAGGACTTCCTTCTTATAGGTGTCGTCTTCAAGTAACTGCTCGAGCTCCACAACATGTGGTGGGCATACAGTATGTGCAGCTAGTGCACGTATTTGTGAACGCGTTGCAGGTTCTTGAAGCTCTACATAAGAAGAAAGCAACTCCTGAAGTTTCACTGGTTTGTCCGTAGGAAGATGCGCTGCTTTACCTGAGTCGCCAGTGAGTAGCACATGATCCTGCCCGTTTAATGAGAAGCGTTCAAGAACACGATTGACCATTTCATCACTATTTTGCGGAAGGATGCCAACGTGATCACCTTCTTGATAGGTCACACCGTCAGGTAACATCAATTCAATGTGTCGCGTGCTTCTTCCACTCTCTGTATGCTGCAATTCAACATTTCGATTAATAATCGCAGTAAAAGCATGGTGCGTTCTAGCGAGAGGTGTATCACTGACACCACTTACGAAGCTCATTGAAATGGCACTGTTTTCTGAGTTGTTTTCATTTAATTCGATATTCATCGCTTCTGCGAGATTTGGCCATAACGTTGCTTCCCATTTCTCATAATCGCCTTCAAAGTCATCGCTAGCGTCGCCGAATCCAGTTTCTGCAATTCGCTTCGCACCTTTTGTAGACAATTGATCGTCAATGAAGGAAGGGATTCGCTGATACGTATTTGCCCAGTTACGATCACCGCAACCAAAGACAGCATACTGCACACCATTTACTCCTCCATCTTCCATTTCATCTAGCCACTGTACAAATTCGTCTGCATTGTCTGGAGGGTTTCCATTATAAGAAGCCGAAACAATCAAAACAGCTCCCTCCTGAGGAAGTTCATTCACATAATTGTTCAAAGGAGCAACTTCAGAGTGAAAGCCTTGTTGTCGACCAGTTTCAGCTAGGTCACGGGCAATTCCTTCTGCGGTTCCGAGATTTGAACCATATAAGACAAGAAGAGGAGTACCGTGAGCATTTTCCATAGCTATAGGAGCTACCTTTTTCTCTTTTTCATCAGATTCAGAAGCTGGAACAACAAAAGAAATCGATTCCTTTCGTTGCTTCACTTTCATTTTTAGATTATCAGGTTTGAGCGTTAATGTTTCTTTCACATCAAGTTGATAGTTCGAGTGATCGATCAAGTCAAAATGCTGAATAATCATACCCAGGACAAGTGTTGCTTCATGAAGTGAGAATTGTTGCCCAATACATGCGCGCTGTCCATTTCCGAACGGCTTATAAGCGTGTTGTGGGATAGAAGACGGGTCCTCAAAACGTTCAGGTACGAACTCTTCCACATTATCCCCCCAAATGGATTTATCACGATGTAGTTCTGGGAGTAAGAGCGTGAACTCATCGCCTTTTTCGACTTGGTATTCTCCATTTAATGTTGTATCTTCCTTTGCATAGAGAGAGAAGGCAGGCGCAGTTGGCCATAGGCGAAGAGATTCATTTAGGATCATTCGAACATATTTGAGCTGCTTTACCTGCTTATAATCAGGAATCGCATCGCCCACAACACGGTCTACCTCTTCTTGAGCTTTAGCGAGCTTATCTGGATTATTCATGAGGTAGTAAAGGGTAAATGAAAGTAAGCCACTTGTCGTCTCATGTCCAGCGATAAGGAACGTGATGATTTGGAAACGGATATTTTCATCATCAAGCGGTTCACCCGTTTCAGGATCTTTTCCTTTTAACATATGTGCTAAAAGATCATCCTCGCCTTGATCACCATTCTTCTTACGGTCTGCGATTAAGCCATCGACTAGAGAGAACATATAGTTAATATCATCTTTAAATTGCTTTTTGGAGCGCACCATCAGTTTATCTTGAACCCCTAGACGCTGGGATTGATTCATCGCTTCATCTAATGCTCGTACCATAGCATCAACAAATTCATGGTTGGTTTCTCTGTAAAAGCTATTAAAGCGAAAATCGAATCCACAAAGCCCGATCGTATCAAGGGTCAACCGCGTCATATCTTCAGGAACATCAATTTCTTCATCTGGATTAAGACGAGCCCATTTCTGGATAAGCTGAGTGGCAAGGTCGACCATTTTATTATGATAGCCTTTCATCGCTTGCTGACTAAAACTCGGAAGCAGGATGTTGTGTGCTTTTTTCCAATTTTTTTCGTTCGTTTCACTTGTAAATAAGCCATCTCCTCCAAAAGCTCGAACTTTTTGAAGAACTGGTCCTACTTTTTTGTCGAAGCGTTTTTCATTTGTTATTTCAGCTACCAGGGAGGCACTTGAAACAAACGTACTAGTGCGTCCAGGGAATTGGAATTGATAAATAGGTCCAAGTTCTTTTGCCAGCTTCATAAAAGACTGAATTGGTTTTTCTTTATCAATGAGAGGAAGGTTTCCTAAAGGTCCATACGTTTTTGGCTGTGGGAACGATTTCTTAGTAGTCATGATTTAATCACCTCATCTATAAATTAACGGAATGAACGTTCATTCATTTCCTAGTATGAAGAACGAATGCTCTTCACGAATGTGATCTTACGGAATCCCATAAGCTATTTTCAATACCAGTAAAAAGCTCAGGATCAGGTTGAAGTTCACCGGCTCTTACAAGATTCTGAAGTTCTATAAATGCTCCATAAAGAATGGCGATCAGGGCCTCAGAAGGTAGGTTTCGAATAATTGATTGCTCTTTACCAGTATCAAAAAAGCTTCTCAATAGGTTAAGCAGCTGAGTGAAATCCTCCTGACTTTGACTATCCAGAAAATGTGCAGCACTATGTTTTTTAATGAAGTAGAGTGCGTGTTCATTCTGGTTTGTAAACAAAATCATCGCTTTAAATATATGATGAAACTGCTGACGAACAGATTGTTGAAAGGGAAATTGATCCTCAATCGTCTTTGTAAATGTTCGAACATAATCTTGAAAAAGGGTGTTAACGAGGACCTCTTTATTCTCAAAATAACGGTAAATTGTACCAGCACCAACATTAGCTGAAGTGGCAATCATTGGTACTGTAGTCGCATCAAAACCTCGCTCGGCAAATAAGGCTAGAGCGCTTGTCATAATGTTTTCCCGCTTATTTTGTATCGTCATAAGTATCCCCCTTTCTGAAAAAAATACGGAATGAACATTCATTCCCTTTCAATTTTAAACCTATTGGAAAAGCTTAACAATAAAGCAGAGGTCCTAAAAAGATTGAAGATCCTGTTAACTAAAGGGCCATTTCACCTATTGTAATGCTAATAATTGGGAATTTTGTGTTAGGGTTGGCAAAATGAATGAGACCACTTCTTTTAGTGAATGTGGTCTCATCTTATTCTAAGGTTTTAAAATGACTTTAATATTTCCATCCTCTTTCTTATCGAAAATCTCATATCCTTTTGCAGCATCTTCAATCGACATACTATGAGTGATAATGTCTTTCGGGTCAAATTCCTGATTTTCAATCATATCGTAAAGCTTTTGCATGAGATGAATCACAGGCGCCTGTCCCATTTTTAAGGATACGTTTCTTGTGAAGAAATCTCCAAGTGGAAAACGATTTGCTTCGGTGCCGTAAACTCCTGTTAATTGAACGGTACCGAACTTACGAACTGATTTGGATGCTGTTACAATAGGGCTGATCGTTCCGAATTGATTATCAAACTCAGATCCCAATGATTCGTTAGGTGGAACAGTCCCATCCATCCCAACACAATCAATGACCACATCAGCGCCACCTTTTGTCTCTTCGTATAATAAAGCACCGATATCATCGTGCTGTTTAAAATTAAAAGTATCAACCTGGTTCGTACGCTTTCCGTGCTCAAGACGATGGTCTACTTGATCGACAGCAATGACACGTTTGGCTCCTTTAAGCTTGGCAAATTTTTGCGCCATCAAGCCAATCGGTCCACTTCCAAGGATAATCACTGTGTCGCCAGCTTTCACACCGCTGTGTTCCACACTCCAATAGGCGGTAGGAACTACATCAGAAAGGAATAGTACACTTTCATCATCCAACGTACTTGATTCAGGGACTTTAAATGAAGTGAAATCCGCATAAGGGACACGCAAGTATTCAGCTTGCCCACCAGGGTAGTTACCATTGATTTCAGTGAAACCAAATAAGCCTCCAACTTCACCATGTGGGTTCGATTCATCACATTGACTTTCCATCTGGTTTTTGCAATAGTGGCACTCTCCACAACCAATATTGAACGGAATGACAACGCGATCCCCTTTTTTTAAGGTTTTCACATCCGGGCCAACTTCTTCAATGATTCCCATTGGCTCATGACCCACGATATAATCCTGTTGAGGTTCGATACCGCCGTGATAGAGATGGAGATCAGAACCGCAAATTCCGCTAGCGGTAATTTTTACAATCATATCCGTACGTTCTTGAATCGACGGAGCTTCTACATCTTTTACGACCATTTTTTCTTTCCCTTGATAAGTAACAGCTTTCATCTCTTCACATCCTCATTTTTGGTTTATTCTTCCTATTACCTGAATCTTAGCTAATGAAACATTCGTTTTCGACATAATAAAGGAGACACTTTGCGATGAAAGGTCTCCATTCTTTATTATTTTAGTCGATTGGATCCTGAGCCTTTCCGTAACGAATAACATCGATAATCGCCATGCCATCACTCGGCTTACCGGCATCATTTCGATAAGGCATTAGAGAAAAGAAAATAAAATAAATCGAGAAGTAAGTAAATTGATAGAAAAAGAGATCAACTGGAAGAACTTCAGCATAAATTAATGCGTTTAGAATGAGAATAACGATAATGTTAAATAAACTACCCGCTGCATAAATCGCGACGTGAGCCCATGTTTTGTTATAGGATAAATCCTCGTATTGGCACCAACCTTCCATAAAGTATTTCTTTTTCACTTCAAGGGGACCGATATGAAAAATGGTCTTTCCAGTACCGATACAGAATTTGATTTTGCCTCCAAAAACTCTTGCTACAAGAACATGACCTGCTTCGTGTAGGAGCGTGATGATGGGTAATATGATAAAAAAGTTCACGAAGAACATTGGAATATCGCTTAAAGTAAACATTAAAAACCTCCGAATCGTTTGTTTGAAAATCGCTCTATTCGTAAATAGTACACTGAGATAGTGCGTTCCCGATTAAAGGAATTCCAAACATGTGTAAAGAAGTTTCCTTCTGATGTCAGGAATAAAAGCATGTGGGTTGCTCAAAAATGAAAAAGGGTTTATGATGGGTTTATATACCCCGTGGGGTAATTAAAAAAACTGTTACTAGGAGGATAATGACATGTATTTACGTACGTTTTTTGATGAAAAATTGGCACAGTATTCTTATATGATTGGCTGTCAACGAACAGGTGAAGCGCTTGTAATTGATCCAGCACGAGACGTGACACCGTATTTAGAAACAGCGAAGAAGGAAGGCTTTCATTTAGCTGCAGCTGCTGAAACACACATTCATGCTGACTTTGTCTCAGGCGCAAGACAGCTAGCTGAAAAGCATGACGTAAAGCTGTACTTATCCGATGAGGGAGATCAAGATTGGAAATATGGTTATCTCGATGGTTTAAATGTGGAACTTGTAACAGATGGTTCGATCATTCATGTAGGTAACGTGGAGCTGCGTGTGATGCATACCCCTGGGCATACCCCAGAAAGTATTTCGTTTGTACTGACAGATCGAGGTGGTGGCTCTGAGGTACCGATGGGAATATTTACAGGAGATTTCGTTTTCGTAGGAGACATTGGTCGCCCAGATTTACTTGAAAAAGCTGCAGGAGCGGTTGGTACAGCTGAAACGGGAGCGAAAGCAATGTTCAAATCCCTACAAAAATTTAAAGAACTACCGGAATATGTCACGGTTTGGCCAGGTCACGGTGCTGGCAGCGCATGTGGCAAGTCACTTGGTGCCGTTCCACAGTCAACAGTTGGTTATGAACTTCGTAATAACTGGGCATTGAAGGAAGAAAAAGAAGAGACGTTTGTGAAAGAATTATTAAATGAACAGCCTGAAGCTCCGACTTATTTTGCTGTGATGAAGAAAGTGAATAAAGAAGGACCAAACGTCTTAACAGGTGAAGAACTCAAGAAGGTTGAAAGCGTTGATGAAGTTCGTGCACTTGCAACGAATGGGAAGACGACAATTGTGGATACCCGTTCGGCACAGGATTTTGCGGATGGTCACATCGACGGAGCAATTAACCTCCCATTCAATAAAGCATTTACGAACTGGTCTGGTTGGGTGCTGAACTATGAACGCGACTTGCTTCTTATCGCAGAGGATGATCAAAAAGAAGAGATCGTAAAAGCTTTACATTCTATTGGCATTGATCGGATCAAAGCATACGCTGGTCCTGAGCTTCTCTCACAATGGGATGATCTTGAAGGCTATTCCTTTGTGACAACGGAAGAATTGAAAGATGTGTATGATAAAGAAGATGTCTATGTCGTTGATATTCGAAAAGAAAATGAATGGAACGCCGGTCATATTCCTGGTGCTAACCATCACATGCTTGGCTATTTAGAAGATCAGGCGAAGGATATTCCAGAAGATAAAACAGTGGTGGTGCACTGCCAATCAGGAACGCGTTCAGCGATTGGAACAAGTTTACTGCAGTCCCTTGGTTTTAAGGATATTTTGAACTATAGTGGTGGCTTTGCAGCCTGGGAAAAAGACGGAGATAAAATTGAAAAATAAGATAGAGGCTGGGACAAAACCCAGTAAATTAAAATAAGAGTGGCCCTGCGGACAAAGAATTTGTTCGCAGGGCCACTCTTTCTATATTTTCATCTTAATTTAACAATAAAATAAGGGCAACCTCTGATAAAATTATAGTTACCACACAATAACCATCGGAGGTGCCCTTATGTTTAAAGATTATAACATGAATCAAGTGATTTTGCCCCTAGATTTAGAAATGAGATTACAAGAAAATGATATTGCCTATGCCGTCCATGACTTGGTCGAACAGATTCCGGATGAAGCTTTTTCTGCGTTCCTACGTGATACGGGATGCCCTGCTTATCACCCACGTATGATGATGAAAGTTATTTTATGTGCGTACACCCAATCGGCTTTTTCAGGAAGAAAGATTGAAGGTCTCCTCAAAGATAGCGTTCGGATGATGTGGTTAGCGCAAGGGTATGAACCCAGCTATCGCACTATCAATCGGTTCCGTGTCCACCCAGAAGTCAAAGAACTTCTTCGTCAGGGCTTCGTACAGTTTCGTTGTCAGCTCGTTCAAAAAGACCTCATTGATGATGAAGCGATCTTTATTGATGGTACGAAGATTGAAGCGAATGCCAATAAGTTTACATTTGTGTGGCGCAAGGCTGTTGAAAGGTACAGCGAGAGTCTGATTGAAAAGTCGAATGCGATGTACGATGAGTTGATTGAAAAAGAAGTGATCCCCGAAATCGAACGGGAAAGTCTAGAACAACTTTCCATTAAAGAACTTTCTAAAATAGAAGAAAAGCTAGAAGAAAAAGTCGGAGAATACAATGAGAAGATTGAAACTAGTGCCGATGTAACCGAACGAAAACAGCTTCGTTCAGAGCGAAAAGGACCGAAGCAGTTCCTTAAACAAATGAAGGATTTCGTATTGCGCAAAACAAAATACGAAAACGATATGGCTATCTTCAAAGAACGGAACAGTTATTCCAAAACCGATCACGATGCCACGTTCATGCGTATGAAAGATGATTATATGAAAAACGGGCAACTCAAAGCCGGTTACAATCTTCAAATTGCGACGGAGGGTCAATATACACTCGCATACGATATCTTTCCAAACCCAACGGATACACGTACTTTTCTTCCGTTTCTTGATCGTGTAGAAAAGGATTTCTTTCAATTGCCTACGTATGTCGTTGCGGATGCCGGTTATGGGAGCGAAGAAAACTACATAGATGTGCTGGAAAACCGCAAGCGCACGCCTCTCATCACGTATAATACCTATCGAAAAGAGAAAAAGAAAAGCTATAGGAAGGATGCGTTTCACGTATCCAATTGGGACTACAATGAAAAAGAAGATACATTCACATGCCCGAATGGAAAACAGTTGCCATTCCGATACGTTTCTCATCGCACTGACAGAGGTGGCTTCACACGAGAATTTAAAGTATATGAAAGTGAAAACTGTACCGGTTGTCCGTTCCGTTCTCATTGTACAAAAGCAAAAGACGGGACGAATCGAAAGATCTTCTATAACGCCAAATGGGAAGAACAAAAGAATATGATTCAACAGCTGCTTTCGGATGAAAAAACAGGTGAAATCTACGGTCAACGGAAAATCGATGTAGAGCCAGTTTTTGGATTTCTGAAGGCTATTTTGGGTTTCACTCGGATGTCCGTAAAGGGCAAAGAGAAGGTCAAAAATGAAATGGGCTTTGCGCTCATGGCGGTGAACTTGAGAAAGTATACCGCTATGAGTGCGGAGTGATCCAATAATCTTAGGAATAACCAAACAAAAAAGGTTCCGTTCATCAAAAACGATGAACGGAACCTTTTTATAGATTTCAGGCTAGTTATGTCCCAGCCTCTAACATTTATGAGCTTGTTTGAAAATATGCTGGTCTTTGTTCAAATGCAGCATTTAAATAAGTTACCATAAGCTTATCATCGAAAAGTTTGCTACCTTTTCGAAGGCTTTGGCAGTAGCCATCTCTAAACTCGAGACGATCTATTAAGAAGGAATGGCCGAAGCCACTATTTACTGTTACTTCAATCACACGCTCTTTCGCTGTAAAAGTAAGGGTCGTATCGTTAATTTGGAAGCGAACTTCCTCAAGATAAGTGGAATGGTAAAGACAGGTCATGCAGCGAACAACTTCATAATATCCTCCATCAGTCGTCACTCGTTCTGTTTTATATCGCTTCAGATCAGAATCAATGTACATCATCACATCCTGAACCTTTTTCGTTGAAATAGCCAATTGGACACTTGTATTTAAAGACTGATAGAAGCGTTTCTTAATGCCAACTTTATAAAACACGAGGCCCATACACCATGTAACAATGAGAACTGGTAATAATATCGTTAGAATTTCTTTTTCGAAAATGGTCCAATTATAATACCAGATGAGAAATAGAGCGGTAATCGAAAAAAGAAGGCCCGCTAAAAAAGTTTGAGGGCGATAATCGCGAAAGTCATTTTCTGCTGTCGCAAGCTCTGCTTTTAGCCATTCAAGTTCATATAAATCAAAACGCTGAAGCTCTTTCTGCTGCCAGGCTGCATCCTTCATCCAACCTTCAGATCGTTTATGATGCAAGAACCCTTTAAAAAAATTATGTAGATGTGAATTTGTTTCCATCTTCCGCTCAATCGTTTGCCTAAAGGCACGATCATATTGCCGAGCGATCGCACTCATACCTTGAGCAGCGACGAGAAGGATGAGTAATAATAAGAAAAGCTGCCCCCATGGATTCTCTGAGAATACGGATTGTAATCCATTAACCACGGGAGAAAGCTCTGATTTAAGATTGATGCCAACGGCACGAAATAGTTCAGCCAATGTCCCTTTCCAATCGTCCAACTTAAAATCCTCCCAACTCTCCATACTACTTCTATCATATCACCTTTAAGTCGCTTTAGCTTGCATTTTTTAACAATGTTTCCTACTCAGTAGGAGGGTTAAGGGTCCAGTCTGTATTCACATATACAGGGAGATTCCTCATGTGAACCTCAATGTTTTTAGACTTTTCATAGAAACCACGATCAATCATGAATACAATTCGATCTTGTTTGGCACTAAGTAAACGAGGGTTGCGCTTCTCTCCTTTTTCATTCACGGCTTCAATCTTGATCTGTTTTTTATATTTCATGTTTACAAAAGACTTATTAGAAGCGATCGAATTCACCAGTATGTTGAAAGTGACACCATCCTCGTTATAAAAGAGCGTATCTTTAATAAAATCCGAACCATAATTTGAGGCGATCGGCTCATGTAACTGATGCGTATAAGTTGATTCTTTGATTCGTTTATAAATTTCATATTGATTAGGATCCACCGCAAAACTCACTTCTTTTGGCGGTGAACCTATTAACCCTTTAAAATGAATTTCATTCGGTAGCTCAGTTCCGCCTGGAAAGGAGATGACGGTTTGACCGTTAAGTTCTTCTACTAGTAACGGCTCTACCTCTTCACCCCTGACAAAAAGCAACATATCCATCGTAACAATACTTTGAAAAGGAGAGCTCACTTCAAGAATGAGGCGACTATCAGATGGCGTCTCATCCCAACGCAAAGCAGTAATGGTTGTTCCATCAAATTTCTTTGTTACATTGATTGGTTTCGTATTCTTTGGTTCATTCTCGTACTGATAAGACACAGGCACATCAATTGATGCAGTTCGCTTTCCACTGACCACCGCTTTAATGGCTCCATGCCATTCTTGCACAGGCTCGTTTGTTTTGGAGTTAACAATGGGTTGAAACGTTCCCTTCATATAATAGTCATTTTCAAAGAGAACACCGTCTTCGGTATCAACGAGTTTCAGTACAGAAGCTTTACCAGACGCATCTTCTACCATAAGTTGATCAATTGTCGAAAGATCTTTTTTATCTCTCGTTAGAACAAATTCGCTATCTGATATGTCAACATGATAGAAAACATATACCTGATGTCGAGAGTACCAGACGCCATCCATGACGCTGTTAAAATCATCTGGTAGCGCCATACCTCTCAAATCTTGATAATTTCCAGACTGAACAGCAAGTTCAAGTCCAGGAGTGGTTTTTTTAAAATAAGGAACGATCTCTTCAACCTTTTCCACAGTTAACACATCATCGGGCACACTCTTGTCCTTTCCGATGACTGTAAACGTAATAAATGCCGCTCCTAAAAGAACAAGGAGCGCAAGCCATTTACGCTTCCCCATACGAATTCACTCATTTCCGCTCGATCTTTCGTAACTGTTTCGCTAGACTGGTGTCCGTTTCCTTTTATGTAGTTGGTTTAGTGTCTATCTATAAGCTAGTAAAAAATGAGGGGAGGAAATAGAGGAAAAAGACAAAATAAAAAACCCTTATACACTAAGGATTTAAATGGTGGCCCCGAGAGGAATCGAACCTCCGACCTGCGGTTTAGGAAACCGTTGCTCTATCCCCTGAGCTACGGGGCCGAATGAGTAATATTATACAACAAAATTCTATAAAGCAAAAGCATCATGCTAAATAATTATCGCGCAGTCGATTGACCGCGCGACGTCCGTTCATTTCCCCAATTTGTTATTCCGTAACCCAGCTCTTCATATAATTCTCATCTTCATACTGTTGCACCTGTTGGATGACTTTAAGTGGACGGAACGTATCGATCATCACAGCAAGCTCAAGCGTTTCTTTTTTGCCTATGCTTGCTTCAATTTTCCCAGGATGCGGGCCGTGCGGAATACCTGAAGGATGTAACGTAATTGACGCTTCCTCGATTCCTTTACGACTCATAAAATTCCCCTCTACGTAGTAAAGAACTTCATCACTATCAACATTGCTATGAAAATACGGTGCTGGAATAGCATCAGGATGATAGTCATAAAGCCTTGGAACAAAGGAGCAAACAACAAAGTTATGCCCTTCAAAGGTTTGATGCACGGGTGGAGGCTGATGCACTCGCCCGGTAATTGGCTCAAAATCATTGATGTTAAACTTCCACGGATAAAGATAACCATCCCAGCCAACAACATCAAGGGGGTGGTGATCAAATACATGGCGATGCAGTCCGCCTCGCGTTTTCGTCATGACGTCAAACGAGCCTTTTTGATCACTAGATAGAAGGCTTTCCGGTCCATTAATATCACGTTCGCAAAAAGGACTGTGCTCCATTAGCTGACCGTGTTCATTTCGATATCTTCTCGGCGTCGTAATCGCACTGTTTGCTTCTAATACGAGCCAGCGGTTATCTTCTCCGTCTGGAATAACACGATAGATGGTTCCGATTGGCATAACGATATAATCGCCTGGCTTATAAGAGAGCTCCCCAAACATCGACTCGATCTTCCCAGTTCCATGATGGATAAAGAAAAGCTCATCTCCATCACCATTTCGATAAAAATAGTCCATGGGTTTTGTTGGATTTACTACCCCAAGGATCACATCCTCATTCCCCAGGAAATAACAACGCTCGACAATTGCATCACCTTTTTTGTCATATTGTGCCGTCCGGAAATGACGGTGTCGCAGTGCGCTCTCTGCTTCATATTCGGGAGCAGTTGATTTTATAAACGTGGCTTCTGTAACCGCCGTTGGGAAATGATGATGATACAATATTGACTGAACTCCTGAAAATCCCTTCGTCCCCATCACTTGTTCCCGATATAAAGATCCATCCGCTTTTTTAAATGTAGTGTGGCGCTTAGAGGGGATCTCTCCCATTTTCTGATAGTAAACCATGTGCAGCCTCCTCTCCTACGACGTTTGAAAGTGTGCCTAGATGAGCAATAGACAAGTCAACTCGATCACCAGGCTTTAGGAATTCACGTTCTGATTGTTCAAGAATACATCCGCTTCCCACGGTGCCTGAACCGATTACTTCACCAGGATATAAGGTAACGTCACGCGATGCCTGTTCAATAAGTTCTCCAAAGGAATAATACATCTCTTTCGCATTTCCCAAGGAATAACGTTCGCCATTGACGAACGCTTCCATCTGCAAATCAAGCTTTCCTTGTTCAAAAGAGAACTCGTCCGTCGTAACAAGAAATGGACCGAAAGAAGTTGCAAAATCCTTTCCTTTTGCAGGTCCTAAGCCTACTTTCATTTCTTGTGCTTGAAGGTCACGTGCACTCCAGTCATTCATAATCATAAAACCAAACATGTAGTCTTTCGCCTGACTTGCTTTAATATTTCGGCCTTCTCTTCCAATAACGCAGGCAATTTCTAGTTCATAGTCTAGCTTTTCACATGTTTGAGGACGTAGAATGATATCTTCCGGCCCTTTAACAGCAAGATGATTCGAAAAATAGAAAACTGGAATCTCGTACCATTCTGGCACAACATCAAGTCCCCTTTTCCCCCTTGCAGTGACCACATGTTCTTCAAAGGCATAAAAATCTCTGATGCTCGTTGGACGGGGAAGAGGCGCATATAGCGTGACTTCCTCAAGTGCGTAATTACCATTGTGGCATTGCTCCATGAGCGGTTGATACTGAGGATAATCGATAATGATCCTCATAAGATCTGCCGGAATAATTCCATTAGAAGCGTCATGTAATCCGATAATGCGTGAGTCTTTGTAAATACCCGCCTGTCTTTTCCCATCTACTTCGAAAGTAACGAACTTCAAACGTCTCAGCTCTTTCCATCAGGAGATGTTTTTCGTAGTAATGAAAACGTATCTGCTACGGCTCTCGTATATTCCTGTCCGGCTAGTCTCCCTACTGGCTGTAGACTCTCCGTATTAATCTTTCCATCCTGATACAATGCATCACGTACGTGCACCATCACAACTTTTCCAATCACAAGGCTACCTGAGCCTTCATGATCACCAAACTCCACGATTTGATCAAGAACACATTCGAGCTGCACGTCACTCTCTTCCACCCTAGGAGGTTTGATCAGCTCACTGTCAGCTTTCGTTAGACCCGATTCAAGAAACTCATCTGTCCCTTTTGGAAAAGGAGTTGCGCACTCGTTCATTTGCTCGACTATTTTTTCACCAACGATATTAATTACGAATTCCCGGGATTCTTCGATATTTAAAAGGGTATCCTTCTTTTCGCCTTCCCCCGCTTTACGCATTGGCGCAAAACAAACCATCATTGGGTCAGCACAAATACCTGTAAAAAAGCTAAAGGGGGCAAGGTTAACTTCTCCCCCTTTATTAACTGTAGAGACAAAAGCAATCGGACGAGGTAGCACAGATCCAATTAATAATTTATACGCGTCTTTCCAGGCTAATGTATTGGGTTGAACTTTCATGAGTGAGGCAACTCCTTCTTATAGTAGGTTGAAGCTAACTTCTATAAGTTGCCTCTACGTTCCTGCTCTCGCTCAATCGCCTGGAATAATGCTTTGAAGTTACCTTCCCCAAACCCTTTTGCCCCTTTACGTTGAATAATCTCAATAAATAACGTTGGGCGATCGACAACAGGCTTTGTGAAAATTTGAAGCAAGTATCCCTCATCATCACGATCGACAAGTATTTTTAATTCACGTAGTTTGCTAATCTCTTCATCAATCTCACCGACTCGCTCAGTGAGCACATCATAATAGTCGTCCGGTGTCTCAAGAAACTCTACTCCGCCATCGCGAAGTTTTGCGACAGTATCTACAATGTCATTCGTCAAGACAGCTATGTGCTGAACACCTGGACCATTGTAATAATCGAGGTATTCTTGAATTTGAGACTTTCGTTTCCCGTTCGCTGGCTCATTAATCGGGAATTTAATACGTCCTCCGTTATGCATTACTTTCGACATTAAGGCAGAGTACTCTGTGCTTATATCGTCATCATCAAAATGAATCATTTGCTTAAAGCCCATCACGTTCTCGTAATAAGACACCCACTCTTCCATTGACTCTACGTTTCCAACGCAGTGATCAATCCCAAGCAAGCCCGTTTCCTTTGAAGGAATATTCCCTTCAAACTTTTTAAATCCTGGGAGAAAAAGTCCGGAATAGTTTTTACGTTCCACTAACGTATGAATGGTATCACCATATGTTCCAATGACCGCCATTTTCACGACTCCATGCTCATCTTTGTATTCTTTTGGTGGACTTAATTCAATCGCTCCACGCTCAGCCGCTTCTTTGTAAGCGCTATCAATATTTTCTACTGTTAAAGCAATATCTTTCACGCCATCTCCGTGCAATTTGACAAACTCTGCAATAGGATGATCATTCGACAGCGCACCGGATAAAACGAGGCGAATATTATTTTGCTGTAGCACATAAGAAACTTTTTCACGATCCCCTGTTTCAAGCCCTGAATAAGCAACCGGCTTAAATCCAAACGCATTACAAAAATAATGACTTGCCTGCTTCGCATTTCCAACATAAATCTCCAAATAATCCACATCTCGTACCGGGAAAAAATCAGCTGTTTCCTGTTGATTTTGATTCAACATTTGCTCCTGCACAATCATCCCTCCAAAATTAGTTTGTCACTCAGCTTAAACGTATAGCTTTTTCCATTTCCTTTCAAGAACATCTGCTAAAGCCATAACGCATTAAATGAAAAGTGGAAGCGATCGAGAGGCTGGGTGCTGCAGCTAGACATGAAAAGCGGAAGTGGGCGGTTAGACACGGCAGGCTAAACTAAAGCGCTTTTTGAGAAACTCCCTCCCCCGCTCGTTCGCGGAATTAATTCTATTTTCGCGAATATATTACGATTATCGCGAAAAAAACGGTAATATCGCGGAATTACGTTTACTAGAAAGACTCAACGAAAAATATAGTCTCCCATTTGCTTCGAATGATGGGTGAACAAAAAAAGACGCTTCATATTCAGCGTCTATTTTGCCTTTTTCTCGAAATAACTCGACATCGGATAGATGGTCACGCTTTGAAATACGAGCGAGAGTAACACAGCACCGAATGTAAGCGAAATTAATGTGCTATCTCCTGAGCCATATTCTGACTCCAAGCTTAAAAGAAGCGCAACCGACATTGTTCCTCGAATGCCAGACCACGTCACAAGTGAAATGTCCTTCCAATTAAATTCACTGCGCCATGCTGAAAACGATTTGATGATGCCAGCAAGGACGAGAAATCGAACGAGAATGGAAGCGAGAAAAATCAATCCAGCAAATAACCAGTGATTAAAGTCTAGATAGTTTGTTGTTTCAATACCAATCAATAGAAAAATCAGGGCAAGAATACTTGGCTCAACGACTTCCCAGAAACTATTAAGGTATTCTCTATAGTGTGATTCTTTAATGAAGCCATCAAGTTCATAAGAAAGCATAATCCCTGCTGCCACAACGGAAAGAACACCTGATACACCTAGACTTTCTGCTACATAAAAACTCCCATAAGCGAGAACGATACTTAGCATCACTTGATATTGTCGCTGATGTGTAAAAGAAATGGCTCGGCAGACGAACCAACTAAATATCGCTCCAATGGCAATCCCTCCAATGGATACTAAAGCAAAGTCATAAACAAATGAACTAATTGAAAAGCTTTCACCACCAAGATACATGCCAGCAAACACTGAAAAAAGAACGATACTCGTTCCATCGTTTACCATTGATTCCCCTTCAACTACATCGGCTATTTTCGGATCTTTCGAAGCCTGTTTGAGTATCGAGACGACAGAAACGGGATCAGTTGGTGTAAGGATAGAGGCAATCAATAAAGCCCCCACAAAGGATAACGACAAAAATGCCCCACTTATAATAAACAAGAAACTCCCAAGAATAAGAGCACTAAATAGAAGTCCTATCGTGCTTAGTGCGGCAATGATACCAGCGTGCTTTTTCAGATGGGCAAAGGGAAATTGATAAGCTGAAATAAACAGAAGGGCCGGTAGAAACCATTCAAAAATAATGTCTTTCGTGATATGTACGGAACTAAAAAAAGGGAGGTAAGAAAGTCCAATTCCTAATCCTAATAAAACCAGTGGTGCTGGAAAATTTTTTTGTTTGTTATCAATTGTATACACTAAATAACCAATGAACAGTAAAATTAAGATTTGATTAGAATCCATGATTTCACCCCTTTGTATAAGTGTCATTCCCTATACACTTTAGACTTCAAACAGGCAGGCTTTATTTACCTCTAACTTGCTTGCTTCAACCCTGTCAACAGTTCGTGGTGTATGCTACAATAATCTTTGTGTATTCAAAGATAAGCAAGGTCTGCTACAGGAAACGACGGAGGAGGATACGTATGAATCAGACCCCATTTATTGCCGTCGAAGGCCCCATCGGAGTTGGAAAGACCTCCCTATCACGAGCCATTGCTGCTCATTATCAATTTGAACTTTTTCAAGAAATCGTAGAAGAGAATCCATTTCTCGGTAAGTTTTACGACAACATTGAAGAGTGGAGCTTTCAAACCGAGATGTTTTTTCTCAGCCATCGATACAAACAGTTAGAGGAGATGGAGAAGCACCATTTATCAAAGCAGCTTCCCGTTATTTCCGATTATCACATCTTTAAAAATAAGATATTTGCCCAACAGACACTTAGTGACAAGCACTTTTCTAAATATATGAAGATCTATGACATTCTGACCGAGGGAATGCCGGAACCGAACGTCATTATCTATTTAAATGCTAGCCTTGAAACGCTGCTAAATCGTATATCACAGAGAGGAAGACAAATTGAAAAAAGCATTGACCCCGCTTATCTCGAGCGTCTTTCTTCTGATTATGAACGATTCATGCAAGAATTTGAAGCACAACATCCTGATATTCCTGTGCTCCGTTTCAATGGTGATGAGATGGATTTTGTATCAAATCAAGACGATTTACTCACCATCTTCCAATCCCTCGAAAAAACATTGAAAGAAGGAGACCCTGTAAAATGAATCTCAGAGAAAAATACAACATCCCACAGGATGCCGTGATTACAATTGCTGGCACCGTAGGCGTTGGGAAGTCTACGATTACGAGTTCACTTGCGAACGCCTTACAATTTAGGACTTCTCTTGAAAAAGTTGATAACAACCCTTATTTAGAAAAATTCTATAATGACTTCTCCCGCTGGAGCTTTCACCTGCAAATTTACTTCCTGGCAGAACGCTTTAAAGAACAGAAGAGAATGTTTGAATACGGTGGAGGATTTGTTCAAGACCGTTCAATCTATGAAGATACAGGTATCTTTGCCAAAATGCATTATGAGAAAGGAACAATGTCGGCTGTTGACTATGACACCTACACAAACCTTTTTCAATCCATGGTGATGACACCCTTTTTCCCACACCCGGACCTCATGATTTACCTTGAAGGATCTTTTGATGACGTTGTCGGTCGCATTAAGGAACGCGGACGTCCAATGGAGCAACAAACGCCCATTGCTTATTGGGAAGAAATGTACGAGCGCTATACGAACTGGATTGACAGCTTCAATGCCTGTCCGATTCTTCGCTTAAATATAAATGAGTATGATCTAGTTAACGATCCATCTTCTGTCGAACTTATTTTAAAACGGATTGAACAGAAGTTTCAGCAAATACCACAACTAAGTCGTTAACCGAAAAAAAAGCTATCCAAATGGATAGCTTTTTTTATACCATAAAATAATTGTATATAGAAAAACCGCTGTCGGCGATGACAGCGGTCGAAATATAATCTCCAAATTATATGCGCGTTGGTTATTAATTAGTAAATGGAGGAGGAAGAGGGATTCGAACCCCCGCGGGCGACTAAGCCCCTGTCGGTTTTCAAGACCGATCCCTTCAGCCAGACTTGGGTATTCCTCCGTGTTCAAAAGTTATTAACTAACTGCGACAAGTAATATAATATCATCGTCTTAGAATAATGTCAACGAAATCACAAAACTTTTTTATAAAATATTTCATTAAACAGTAAGGCGAATGATGTCGAAAATCGACACTTATTACTATACATGATTAGCCATAAAAAATAAAGAGCAGATTTCTCTGCTCTTTATCATGTTTACTTTATGACTTCACGACCACCCATGTATGGACGTAAAACTTCTGGAACAATAACGGAACCGTCTTCTTGCTGATAATTCTCTAGAATAGCCGCAACGGTTCTTCCGATGGCAAGACCAGATCCATTTAACGTATGAAGGAATTCTGGCTTTCCGTTTTTCTCACGACGGAAGCGAATACCTGCACGACGTGCCTGGAAGTCCTCAAAGTTACTGCAAGAAGAGATTTCACGATACGTGCCATAGCTTGGGATCCAAACTTCAATATCGTATTTCTTCGCTGCAGTAAAGCCAAGGTCAGCGGTACACATGCTCATAACGCGATACGGAAGCCCTAATAGTTGAAGTACTTTCTCTGCATGACCAGTAAGCTTTTCAAGCTCGTCATAAGAATCTTCAGGCTTAACAAAACGGACAAGTTCTACTTTATTAAATTGGTGCTGACGAATCAGTCCACGAGTATCGCGCCCTGCAGAGCCAGCTTCAGAACGGAAGCAAGCACTGTATGCCGTATAAGCAAGGGGAAGATCTTCTCCGTCCATAATTTCATCACGATGGAAGTTTGTTACCGGTACTTCAGCTGTTGGAATTAAGAAGTAATCTTCTTCGCGAATTTTAAAAGCATCCTCTTCAAATTTAGGAAGCTGACCAGTACCGGTCATGCTCTCACGATTCACAAGATATGGAGGAAGAATCTCTTCATAACCATGCTCAGATTCGTGAAGATCCATCATAAAGTTAATTAAAGAACGTTCTAGGCGCGCTCCAGCACCTTTATAGAACGCAAAGCGGCTTCCAGTTACTTTTGCTGCCCGTTCAAAGTTTATGATATTAAGGTCGGTTGCGATATCCCAATGAGGTTTTGCTTCAAAAGCAAAATCGTTTTTCTCTCCCCATGTACGGATCTCGATGTTATCATCTTCCGTTTCCCCTACAGGTACGCTCTCATGAGGAATGTTTGGGATTTGAAGAAGAATTTGTTCAAGCTCTGTTTCAACTGCGCGAAGTTCTTCATCAATGGTTTTAATCTTATCTCCAACCTCACGCATTTCTTTAATTAGATGATCAGCGTCTTTCTTCTCACGCTTAAATACCGCCACGTTTTTAGAAACTTCATTACGCTGACTCTTTAACTGCTCGGTTTCAGCGATAAGCTCTCTTCTACGTTGATCGAGCTCTTCAAAACGATCAAGGCCAACTAAATCTTCTCCACGCTTTGATAGCTTTACTTTCACTTCTTCGAAATTTTTACGTAAATACTTTAAATCGATCATGCTTTTTCCTCCTTTATTAATGAATGATAAACGTGTTAAGGAAACCTGTTTTGAAAGTAAGGTTTTTGAATACAAAAAAGCCCTCATCCCCTATAAAGGGACGAGAGCTACCCGCGTTGCCACCCTGATTGCAGACAATTGTCTGCCTCTTAACAGAATAACGGTCTGCTCCGAGAAAGCTTACTTCATTCAGCTTCCTACTCAGGGATGGATTCACAGGGTTCAATGATCGATTCGCACCACACATCGACTCTCTTGGCATTGAACATCTCTTACTATTTCCCGTCAACGTTTTCGTTTATCATTCGTCTTATGCAGAAAAAGAATTCTCTTCTTCTTGGTACGTAATAATTTACACGAAAAGTTACTCGGTTGCAAGTCCTTCTTTCTTAAACTCCAAAACCATGTCGATAAACATCTGATGCATGCGATCATCATCTGTTAGTTCTGGATGGAAAGCACACGCGAGAAAACGTCCGTGACGTGCTGCTACGATTTTATCATTAAATGTAGCTAGTACCTCTACATCTGCTCCAACTTCTTCAATATACGGAGCGCGAATAAAGACACCAATAAAGTCTTCGTCTAGTCCTTTAATTGGTAATGGCGCTTCAAAGCTTTCACGCTGACGTCCGAATGCATTTCTTTTAGCCTTTACATCCATCACACCAATATGAGATCCATCTACTCCTTCAATATGCTTTGAAAGAAGGATTAACCCAGCACATGTACCAAAAATAGGCTTCTCAGCTGCAAAAGATTTTAAGGGTTCTAAAAATCCATATTGATCAATTAAACGACGCATTGTCGTACTTTCTCCACCGGGCAGCACGAGGCCATCTAAATCCTCAAGTTGTTCCACACGTTTTACGACAACGATCTCTGCTTCTTTTGTTTCAAGTGCTTTTACATGTTCTCTAATTGCACCTTGCAGTCCAAGGACACCGACTTTCACCATACTGCTCTCGACTCCTTCTCTTTATCTAAGTAAGAACCCCACCTTACATTACGCAGGTGGGGGGATCAATGATTTTACCAGCCGCGCTCTTGCATACGGTCTGATGGCTTAAGTGAAGAAATTTCAATTCCTGGCATTGCGATACCAAGGTTCTTAGAAATGTTTGCGATCAATTCATAATCCTGATAGTGAGTGGTTGCTTCAACAATCGCTTTAGCAAATTTCTCAGGATTATCTGATTTAAAAATTCCAGAACCAACGAATACGCCGTCAGAACCAAGTTCCATCATTAACGCTGCATCTGCAGGTGTTGCGATACCACCAGCAGCAAAGTTAACAACCGGAAGACGTCCAAGCTCTTTAATCTGAAGAAGAAGCTCAAATGGCGCCTGAAGGTTTTTCGCTTCAGTCATCAATTCATCTTCAGACATGCTTTTAATTTTACGAATTTGGGATTGAATAAGACGCTGATGACGCACAGCTTCAACAACGTTACCAGTTCCAGGTTCACCTTTCGTACGAAGCATTGCTGCACCTTCACCTACGCGGCGCAGTGCTTCACCGAGGTTACGCGCTCCACATACAAATGGTACTGTGTACTTACGCTTATCAAGGTGGAATTCTTCGTCAACTGGCGTAAGAACTTCACTTTCATCAATGTAGTCAACACCCATTGATTCAAGCACGCGTGCTTCTACAATATGACCAATACGGCATTTTGCCATTACTGGAATCGATACAGCATTCACAACGTCCTCTACAATTGTAGGATCGGCCATACGTGCTACACCGCCCGCTGCACGAATATCAGATGGTACTCGTTCTAGTGCCATTACTGCTACAGCACCAGCTTCTTCTGCAATTTTCGCCTGCTCTGCATTGACAACGTCCATAATTACGCCGCCTTTTTGCATTTCAGCCATACCACGTTTTACACGATCTGTACCTGTTTGTTGATTCATCTATATTCCTCCCATATCTATACTTAGAAACGTCTATTATACACGACATCTATCAAACGCTTTTATTGTAACATTTTTTTATGAGTTGTCCTATCACATGTGGCTTGATTTCGTAAAAGATTTAGAAAAATACTCCTCGATTACCGCATCGAAGAGTATTTTTTCCAATAAAACCTATTATTATGAATTAAAATAGCCCCGTCACTGCATCTGCTACACTTGTCCAAATACCTGAGAAGAAGCCACCAATCGCACGCATAGTAAGTGTAAACCAACCGGCTTTTTCAACTGTTTCCGTTGCTACAAGTGGAACGGATGAACCCTTATCCCCTGTTATGTAACCAAAATCTTCTCCTGTTGATTTTAAAACAACTTTTCCGATCTTGTCGCCTTCTTTAATCGGTGCTGTTAATTCGCCATCTTCGTTAAGAAGAGATTTATCGTATTCATAGCTAAGTTTAAATGGTTCTTCCGTATTTTTCACCGTTACGGAATCAAATGAGTCACCAGCCGCTACGCCAACTTCTTTTTCTTTTCCTTTTACAACGTTAACTGATGAGTTTCCATCTGCTTTATCGCCTTTTGAAACGATTGTTTTCGATTCAAATTGATCAAAACCATAATTCAGTAATTTCGACGTTTCTTCGAAGCGAGCTTCATAAGAATTAGTTTTCATTACAACTGAAATTAAGCGCATATCACCTTGCTTTGCTGTTCCAGTAAAAGCAAACCCAGCTAAATCTGTTGAACCCGTTTTAAGTCCATCAATACCTTCTACTTTATACTTATTAGCATATACAAGTGATGGAAGAAGCCAATTCCAATTCTTCATTGTGATTTCATCATCTGTACCTTCACGGAATTTCTTCATCGGCGTGCTTGTTGTTTCAAGCACTTCTGGATAATCTTTCAAAAGATTATACGCAAGAAGGCCAGTTGAACGAGCAGACATCATATTTTCTTCATCTGGATCTCCTGCGGGATGATTTCCGAGAAGGTCTCTATTATTTAATCCTGAACTATTTACGAACTTATACTCTTTCATACCCATTTCTTTTGCTTTGGCATTCATCATTTCAACGAACTTTGCTTCTGTTCCAGCAACATGCTCTGCAAGAGCCATTGTCGCAGCATTTGCCGAGTAAATCGCCATCGCTTCATATAATTCCTTAACTGTATACTGTTCATCCACACGAAGTGGTACGTTTGAAAGAGAACGGTTCTGGGATAACTTTTGAATCGTATCACTTACAGTTACTTTCTCATCCCAACTAACTTCACCCTTACTAATCGCTTCAAGCACTAAATACTCCGACATCATTTTTGTCATGCTTGCAGGGGAAAGTGTTAACTCAGGATTTTTTTGATATAGAATTTTTCCTGAACTTGCATCAATTAAGATTGCTGCTTCCGCTTTGATATCTGGCGCCTCTGCAGCCTTTGCAGCAGTGCCTCCACCAAATGTTCCTGCTAGTAATAATACCATCGCCATGGTTACGATCATGGCTTTTAAACCAAGGTTTTTCAACCCCTACACCTCCAAATAAGTCTCACATAACCGCTATTCTATCACACCTAAAATTAAAAAAATAGATAGAGGAAAGTCCCCTATCTACTTTTCGAATAGATTCAACTGTTTTTGTCACATACCTGTTATAACTTATGCCAAAAGCCCTAATTAGACCGAGTAGTTTGGTGCTTCTTTCGTCACCTGAACATCGTGTGGATGACTCTCACGAAGCCCAGCACCAGTAATCCTTACGAATTGGCTATCCTCACGGAGAGAGTTTAACGTTCTTGTTCCGCAGTATCCCATTCCTGAACGTAAGCCACCGATTAATTGATGGATTGTATCAGTTAGCGGCCCTTTGTAAGGCACACGTCCTTCAATACCTTCAGGGACGAGCTTAGACATATTTTCCTGGAAATAACGATCTTTACTTCCCTTTTCCATTGCTCCAATTGATCCCATACCGCGATAAACTTTAAATTGACGCCCCTGATAAATTTCACGTTCGCCAGGGCTTTCATCTACCCCTGCAAGAATGCTACCTAGCATGACGGCATGTCCTCCTGCAGCAATCGCCTTAACAATATCTCCTGAGAACTTAATGCCACCATCCGCAATGATGCTAACACCATGTTTACGTGCCTCTGTTGCACATTCATACACTGCAGTAATCTGAGGGACCCCGACACCTGCGATAACACGAGTCGTACAAATGGAACCAGGTCCAATTCCTACCTTAACAACATCTGCGCCAGCTTCAATTAAAGCTTTTGTTCCTTCAGCTGTCGCAACATTACCTGCGATGATAGGAAGATCAGGAAAAGCACTTTTAATTTCACTTACTTTTGTCATAATGCCTTCTGTATGACCATGCGCCGAATCTAAAACAATGACATCCACACCAGCTTCGACAAGTTTTTCAACTCGTTTTAATGCATCTGTTGTATTGCCTACTGCAGCCCCTACTAGTAAGCGACCTCTGCTATCTTTAGCGGATTGAGGAAACTGAAT
The DNA here is from genome assembly GCF_028610625.1 of Guptibacillus spartinae. Lineage (GTDB taxonomy): Bacteria > Bacillota > Bacilli > Bacillales > Guptibacillaceae > Guptibacillus > Guptibacillus spartinae. The sequence goes on along the minus strand of NZ_JAQQWU010000024.1, from coordinate 1,998 downwards.
AACTTTTTCAATATCTTTAATGGTAATAAGACCTTTGAGCGTACCGTCTTCATCAACGAGTGGAAGCTTTTCAATGCGATGTTTTTGAAGCACACGCTCAGCTTCTTTTAAAGTTGTTCCAACTGGAGCAGTGACAAGATTTTCTTTAGTCATCACGTCTTTAATTTGTATCGAGTAGTCTTCAATAAAACGAAGATCACGATTAGTAAGGATACCAACAAGCTTACGCTCATCATTCACAATTGGAACGCCAGATATGCGATACTTGCCCATCAGATGCTCAGCATCGAATACTTGATGCTCTGGTGTAAGGAAGAAAGGATCTGTAATAACACCACTTTCAGATCGTTTTACACGATCAACATGCTCAGCTTGTTCCTCCATCGACATACTCTTATGGATAATACCTAATCCACCTTGTCTTGCCATGGAAATGGCCATAGGCGCCTCTGTTACTGTATCCATACCAGCACTAATGATCGGGATATTTAATTCAAGATCTTTTGTAAGCTGGGTTTTCACCGATACTTCTCTCGGTAGTACATCTGAAAAAGCTGGTGTTAATAATACATCGTCGAAGGTTAATCCTTCTTTAGCAAACTTTGTTTCCCACATTCCTTTCATCCTCCTCTAATCGAATTGTCCGAAATTTTATTAGTAGCTTATCAATTGGTTAAACTACTGTCAAGAAAGATAGAATAAGTTTGAATTATCAAACATGGAGGGCTCCTATGGGATATTCTGGACATCATCAATCAGACAACTTTGCCTATTACTCAGCCTCGTATGTTCAGCAATATTTAAAGGAATGTTATTCTAAAATTGAACTTCCAGATGCCGAACGAAAAAGCTACGACACCTGCTATCGTTTTATGTATTTTATTGAATACGGAGAGCGCTATTACCGGCATGCCGAAAAGGCTGATGCCGAATTAAAACCCATCCTTCTTTTCTACGGGATGATTCAGCTTATTAAAGCCTGTTTGATTACGATGGATCCCAATTATCCTGGAGATTCACATGTGCTTGCACATGGTGTAACATCTCGAAAACGAAAAAAACGTCAGTATGCATTCTTACAGGATGAAGTGAAAGGTCAAAAAAACGGGCTTTTTGAATACTTTTCAAGGAAAATGTTTCATGTGAAACAGGTGGAAGGTGAAAAGTATAAGATGGAAGATCTTTTATCGCTTATTCCTGAGATGAGTCCACTGTTTGTGAAACTAAATCGAAAAGTAACAACGAACATAATGACCGCGGTTACGCCCAATTCATTTGCGGTATCTTCAAATATTCTTGATTCGTTAAACATGACAGTCGAGCGTTTTGAGTCTTATCTACAGCAACAGGGAATCCCTTCCGTAAAAATTCTCACACATACGCGTGACTTCATTACGTTTCAAGTACTCGAAGAGCCCGTAAGAGAGTTGCAAAAGAGGCCTTTCCTCTATGATAAGAATGGGATCTATCTTCCCGCAGAGCGCAGCCAGTACAATCCTATAACAGAGGTAATGGCGCATTATTTAATTTTATATAATTTAAGTATGATTTGCCGATACGAAACGGAGTGGTGGGGGGATTTATTTCATACACAGGAATCTGTCGATCTTCCTTTCATTCTACAATTTCTTGAGGTAACTTCTGAAAAGGTTCCGAAGTTGCTTTATGCTTTTTTAGATATGAGAGGGCAGTGATAAAAGCTGGCAATGATTAATTCCGCGAACAAGATGCATAAGGACTTTCAGTTAGTAAAAATCACATCTGTAAAACCATACAAAAAAGCGAGAAACCTTTTGGTCTCTCGCCTTTCTTCATTGCCCAGCGACGTCCTACTCTTGCAGGGGGAGATCCCCCAACTACCATCGGCGCGAGAGCTTAACTTCCGCGTTCTCATACGGGGCGCGATAAGCGGCGAACTTCTTCGTCAGCTGCGCGATGCCAGATCCTCATGGATCTTCAAATATCCACTCCGGTCTGACATCACTTGCTTCCTCGAAT
>NZ_JAQQWU010000023.1 GCF_028610625.1 Guptibacillus spartinae | reverse complement strand
TATGTATTTATTATTACAGGGTCAATTGGTGTTGTTGTTAATGGGGTAAGATTAGGGAAAAGCCATAATACCTAATTATCACAGGATTATAATATCTCGGAATCAAGTTTTCCGGAATCTCGGAGCTTATCTGTAATAAGATAGGCTCCTTTTAATGTAAAAAAAAAGATTGAGTTGTTCTCAAATGTTTGAAATAATTGGTAATAAAGATAGGAAATAAACGCTCTGTAAGCAGTTTAATGACTTGGGGAAGGACAATTTGAGATAGAGTTTTTCTTCTTTTCAACCCCAGTCGTGCAGAACTAATATAACTTAATTTTTTGTTCATCAGGAGTGAAGTCTTAATGGCGGATATTACCATAGTAATTGATGTGTTTAATATTGGTGTAATAGCTCTAATAATTAGTGTAATAATGAGGTTTTTCCTAAGAAAACTCAGTTTAACGTATGTTATTGCTATCCCAATGGCATTCGGGTGCTTCCATTGTTCTATTAAAGGAATTGAGGGCGCGATACCATTTATATTACTCTTTTGCTTTTTCATTTCTTTACTAGGAATTGCGATAACAAAATTTCTAATCTTTATAGAAGGTTACGATGGGTAAATATTATTAACAAAGATGCCAATTGCTTGGTATTTGACTTTCAATTTAAGTCTTGCTCCATTATCTCGGAGCTAATCTTTAATAAAGATTAGCTCTCTTTTCTTGCAAATAAGGATTGCCTTTAGAGTATCATTTTGAAATAATTGGTATTAAACTACCGGAACAGTACTCTAGGGGGAATTTGTCTTTGAAATTAAAAACTGATCGATTAACTTTGCAACCATTCCAGAAAGAAGATGCTAGCAGGATTAAGGATTTAGCGAACAATAAAGAATTAGCTACTATTCTAGGTCTTCCTCATCCATATGAACTAGAACATGCTGAAGAATGGATCGCTATTCAACCAGAACAAATTCATGAGGGGCTTGAGTACCCTCTTACAATAGTAACCAAGAATGATAATCAAATAATAGGTACGATCACTTTAAGAATTGATAAAAACAATAATAAAGGTGAGCTTGGATATTGGATTGGTAGAGATTTTTGGGGTAACGGGTTTGCGACAGAAGCAGTAAATAGAATGATTGAATTTGGATTTAATCACCTGGATTTAAACAAAGTCTGGGCATCAGCTATATCCAGAAATAAAGCTTCAACCATAGTTTTAGAAAAGGCTGGTTTACAAAAAGAAGGAAGATTAAAGGAAAATAGATTACTTCACAATAAATATGAAGATGTTGACGTATATGGTCTCTTAAAAAATGAATATAAGAGCTAATTGTTCAACAAACTCGGAGCGTTTACTTAATGAAAAGTAAGCTCTCAATGTAGGTTTAGGGGATGATCCTGGAATGTTGGTAGGAGAATTAAGTCATCTGACTCCTTTGTTGTATTATTAGAAAGAGACTATAAATAATTCATTTAAAGAGGTGATACTTTGAAGTCAGATAAGCCTTTACCTTTATCTTTAATACTAGTTTACTTATTTATAGTAATATCTACTTTTTTCGTAAATTTCACAGTATCAAACCCTTATCTTAAGTCCTTTCTAATTATCGCTTTACTGGCATTAAGTACCGCATACAAATGGAAATATTTCCGAAAGAAAGAAAATTAGACTTGAGAGCAGCTTTTTCAATTTCAGTGGAGTTAGTATTAGTGCATACAACGAGTCTTAAGCAATCTCGGAGCGATTGTTTTATTGATCATCGAAATTAACTTGATCAAGAAGAGGTCCTTTATTGGGGGGAGAGAAATTTGAGTAATGGTCAAAAGATAAATGTCGAAGGAACAGAGCTTTACTACGAGTATATTGATATGTCTGACTCTAGCCCAACGGTCGTTTTTGAATCAGGTTATGGGTGGGCATTAGACAATTGGCAATCCATTAGAAAAGAAGTATCGACTTTTGCAAACGTGTTTTTTTATGACAGAGAAGGTATAGGGAAAAGTAATAATAGTCATAAACCCAAACATAGTTTACAAATTGTCGAGAATCTTAGAAACCTACTTAAAGCTGCAGATATCAAGCCTCCATACATATTAGTAGGACATTCGTTTGGTGGAGTAAATGTTCGACTTTATGCGAGTAGGTACTCTGAAGAGGTAACAGGACTAATCCTAATAGATTCAGTTCACGAAGATCAAAATAATGAAATGGTACCCCTGTTTACTGAAGAAGTAAAGAATGAATACTTAGGGCAATTCTTAGTAGAATCTTCGTTAAATGAATTTGAAGAAAGTCTAGAACAAGTTCGAGGAAGTAAACTCAAAAACATTCCTCTTATCGTGCTTACAGGAGGAACGCAACCCCATCATACGAGTGAATCCTTTGATGCCTGGATGAGGTTTCAAATTGACCTTTCGTATCTAACTAAAACAAGTAAACATATTATAGTTAAAGAGGCTGGACACGCCATCCACATCGACAGACCGAAACCTGTCATAAATGCCATTAAAGAAATGATTGAGATAATTACTTATAAATCATAGTTTCTCATTAGAATTCTTAACCACCTGTTTCAATCACAACAATAATGGAGATGATCCTTTGACGCATTTAGAAGAAAGAATGAGAGAGAAAAAGTGGAAGCTACTAAGTAAAAAAGTTATTCATGGTGCTCATGCAGGTAGGATATTTAGGGTTGATGTTTTAGATGATAAGAATCAAAGAGGATCTTATATCTATAAGCAATTTGCAGCTGATCGAAATAATGAAATAGATATCTATGAAAAACTTAAAAATCCTATTAAGCAGTTTAGCAAATTAGTACAAATCTGGAATAATGCTCCCCAGGCCATTTTAATGCATGACCTTGAGTCACCACTAAAAGACACCTATGAAAGTTTATCTTTAACAGATAGAAAGAAGGTAATCAGTGATATCATACAGAGGTTATCAGACCTGCATGATACAAGGTCGAACTCTTATACCCCCGAGTTACCTATTCACCAAATAAGCTCTGAATGGCGCAATTGGTGTTTAGAAGAAATGAAAAAGTTGTGTGCTCGCCACCATTGGGCAAAGTCTGAGTGGATCCAAACAATAAATGATACATATGATCAATTATCTTTAAGTAATTTTGAAGCGAGAAGTCCTTTAGTCTTAACTCACGGAGATCCTCATTTAGAAAATATTTTCTATTATGAAGAGGAGATTTGGTTTATTGATTGGGAATGGGCAGCAATTGGTTCACCACTGAGAGATATAACAATTCTGTTGCAGGATATTTACGACATAGAGTTAATTAACTTTGTAATTAAGGCATATTGGAAACTTTTGAAGGAAGGACAGCTTAATATTGTAGAAGAAGATTATATAAAAGACTTTAACTATCTTTATATAGACCATACAACGATGATGCTGGCATGGGAGATAAACAAGTATTTTCAAGGTTTTACAGATGAAAATACCATAAAAAAAATCACTGAATTTAAAGTAGGAGAAATTAAAAGGATAGTAAACGAAGAGAAAGGCTTATTCCATTAAATCGGAGCTTATCTGTAATAAGATAGGCTCCTTTAATTAGGAATAAATGATTGAGTTACTCAAGTTTATTTGAAATAATTGGAATTGTAAAAAGTTTAAATGGAAGATCGTTGATGGAGGTTTAATAATGGAGCTGTTAGCAATAAGTGAAATTTCCCAGGCTAAAGTAATTGAGTTTTTTAAAAAGCATTGGGGTAGTACAGAAATGGTTATTTCTTCTGGTATCTATGATTGTAGTCAATTAGATGGATATGTAGTTTTAGATAATAAAACAGAAGTTATTGGTTTAATTACTTTCATAATTAACAATGATGAATGCGAAATTATCTCATTAGATAGTACGGAAGAAAATAAAGGGGTTGGGACTTCTCTTTTACAGGCAGTAGAGGAAATTGCATTAAGGAATAAATGTTACTACATAAACCTTATAACCACTAATGATAATTTGTTAGCACTTAAGTTTTATCAAAAGAGAGGATATGTTTTAGCACAGATATTTAGAAATGCAGTTGAAGAAGCAAGGAAGCTCAAACCTGAAATTCCTTTAAGAGGTAACGAGGGTATTCCAATCAGAGACGAAATAAAATTGGAAAAGTTATTAAGGTAACTGGCAGTTATTTTAAAAGTCATTCTAATATATCTCGAAATCAAGTTTTCCAGAATCTCGGAGCGAATCAGGAATAACATTTTTGAAGAAATTTCTTGGAATGTTGACGGTATAACCCTTTTTGTAATTTAAGGAAGGGTTATACCGTCTATTTGGTAAAATATTATGTGGAGGTGTACATATGAAAAAAATTATACTACTTTGTATGTTATCAGTCCTACCTTTAGTGGGAATGGGCTGTTCAAATGAAAGCGAAGCAATAGACAACAATAAACAAAACAAAGTCGATGTAAAAGAACAAAAAGAACTTTCTGAAGATGAAGATGTAAGGAAGGTAGTTTGGACTCAATTACCATCGGACCAAATAGATTTTATTGATGGAACTTGGGAAGATGGAACAATATCAAAAGTGAAATTAACAGGCGATATGTTTGCTAAACAATCAAATGAAATGAATACAAAGGTAGGAGAAGATGTTGATGCTATTGAATTTCCTACAAAAAGTACATCTTCCACAAATAATGTGATTGTTTATGCTGATATTGAAAGCCAGCAATATATATGGAACGGACTAGCTGATTGATTTCCATATGTAATTTATCTTCAACAATCTTAGAGCGTTTGAAGCACAAACTAATTCGCTGTCATATTAATAAAAATCAACTAGTGTGGTGAAGAAAGATTTCATTAGGTATCGGTATATTCTTATTTGTTATCCCAACAATACTTCTGATATATGTACTTATAAAAAAACGCGAAAAAATTTTTATAGTCTTTTGGTTACAAAATGCATTGTTTTTATACGGGTTATCAATGCCAATGATAACGTCCAGTTTAAATATTAGAGAAGGACTAAGTGACAAGATAATAAAATTCGACATCCTTATTCTCCCAATTATACTTTTTGTTCTCTTTACATTTAACTCCAAATTAATTAAGAGAGCCAAAGCTTTAAAATTTAATATAAACAAAATAAATGAATTTGAAAAACTTGAATACAAAGATCCTCGCCTACTAATTGCTTTGTTTTGGTTTGTTTCTATTTATGTTATCTATTTTGAATCATAACCTTCGCCTACTTATATAGTAAATGTTATACCGTAAATTCTGGTCTTTCGTTGTTATATATTAGAAGATTTCTAAAAGTAGTAGATTCCCTGTTTCACATCCTATCCGAAGGGAGCTTCCTTTCCTGTATCATGATCAAAAGATTGCGTATTGATCTTAAAAGTGCTTGCATCTATATCGTGTGCTTTAGGTAACGTTCTTAAATCTGGGTGAGCAAGCCATACAAGTGAAATAAAAAACACACCTATTCCAGTAAAGGCAAAAATCGTTGAGCTGCTCATTGTGGTAGCTAAATATCCACCTAACAAAGAACCAATTGGCATAGCTACCACACTTATGCTGTACATGACTGAGTTGACTCTTCCTAAAACATGGTTTGGTAAGACAGCCTGGTCAATCCCCGCAAATAATACGTTGACAGCTCCTATTGGTATCCATGCAAGACCAAATAGAACAGTAGAAATGATTGGACTCCCTATGAGCGCAGATAATGTCCATGATCCAGCACCTAATGCGAAACAGACAATGGAGATAACGCCAACACGGAACTTTCCTAGTACCGATCCTAAGAGAGCACCGATTAACGAACCAGCCGAAACTGCAGTTAATAAAAAACCATACATTTCTACCCCGCCAATGTTGTTAGCGAAAGAAGGTAATATAGCCATCGTCATTCCAATTGCAAAGTTCGCCACAACCGAACCAAGTAAAAATACCCAAAGTAAGGATCCAAAAACAATGGAGAAACCCTCGAACAAGTCCCTTTTATAGGAGATAAAAGCAGCTTCCTCTCTTACATCAGCAGCTAACTGTGCTTTCCTCTTTTTAGGAATCTTGAGGAAACTGAAGAGCATAGCAGCAATACCAAAGGTGACGGAATCTACAATAAAGAGACTAATAGCTCCAATGAGCGCAACAAGAATGCCTGCAAGAGCATTAAAAACTAAGTCAACGCCTTGATAGGCGAACGAAAATAGAGAGTTACCTTTAATTAAATCCGTTTTCTTTAGTATTAATGGAAGGGCTTTTGTTTGAGTAGGATATGCAAATTCCTCGATAATGGCAATACAAGGCATTAGGACTAATAAGAAGGGTACTGTGAGAAAATGAAGTGTATAAGCTACTGGAATTAATATCAAAAGAAGGCATTGAAGGAGTTGTGTAGTCACTAGTATTTTTTTAATATCCCATTTATCTACGAATGGACCTGTTAAAAACTGTAGCGCTTTTGGCACTAAAACTAGAAAGCCTGCTAAACCAACATAAAAAGAACTTTGACTTAATTCGTAAACAAGCCACATTGTAGCGACATAATAAAGGCTGTCCCCAATATTCGTTACGATTCGACCTAGAAATAAAAACAAGAAATTTTTGTCCTTAAGAATTTCAATCATGAATAGTTTCCTCCCTTAGTTCAATAAAATTACTCAGTCAAATTAATTTGACTGAAATGGAAAATAAAAAGGAGTGCTTACTCCTTCTCATCTTTAAAAATTTCATCATCAATTTCAAATGCCATCGTCGAAACAAAATACAATTTTTGTTTCGAGGTTTTCTCTTTCTGTTCGTTTAACGAGCGAAGTTCTTCCATAAGGGAAAAATATTTCTTTATCCAGGTTTTAAACTGCTCCTCTGTAGCACTAACCTGCCACATTGAACCTACATAATTCCATTCAGATGGGACCTCGGTGGCGTGATCCTGATCAAAAGCATGTTCAGGAGCAGATAAAATTACACTTTTGGTTTTTTCAGCCATTTGGAATAGTAATTGCCTTGAAGATTCACTGATATCAGTCACGTGTGGAAGTAGTTCAGCAGATGGTGTAAAACCACGTGCTACAGACTGATAAAATTTTTGAACTATCCCGTTTTTCTCTTCTCTTCGAACAACCTTTATGAGCTTATTTTTCTCAAGTTCTTTTAAGTGATAATGAATTTTGGAACGAGAAAGATCAAAAACCTCTGATAATTGTTGACCAGTATAGGGTTTTTCTAAGAGACGAATCATCATTTTAGCTCTAAGTGGATCGCTCAGGGCTTTTAATTGACTATGATCGGTTAACGTCATCATGGGTAGCATATTCTGTAGTCTCCTTTATTTACTCCGTCAGTTTTATTTAACCGTATAGTAACATCTATGGATGAGATTTACAATATACTCCTTTAAGTTTGAACAAAAGTATTACATAAAGCGTACTTCTTCTAAAAAGAAAAAGGATATAGCTTTTTTAAACTGGTTGAAAGAGAATCAACTCATTCCTCATTCATAATTACTCTATGAGTGATTCGTTGAATACTAATAAATGAAGTTGTACCAAATGTTCGTTTTTGATAACGAGTATGAAACTCACCTCCAACAAATCAAAACTCCTCTAAAACTAGTATCAAAAACCGTCTCATAATCAAAGTTTCGATATATGTCTCAACTAACCTTTTTGATAATATAGAACTACCAACAATCGAAAAGGGGAGACCAATATGTTATTTGGATACGCTCGAGTCAGTACGAAGGACCAAAACTTACATATGCAATTCGATGCGTTAAAGAAATATGGAGTCGAAGAGAAGAACATCTACTCGGAGAAGATCACCGGTACGAAAAAAGACCGTCCTGCGTTTACGGAAATGTTGAAGTATCTAAGAGAAGGGGACACAGTTGTCGTTTACAAGCTTGATCGAATCGGTCGGAGCACGAAACATCTGGTCGACCTGATCAACGACTTTCAGGAGAAGGAGATCAACTTCGTTTCCATTAACGAAAACATCGATACAACAACTGCGATGGGGAAACTCGTTTTTACGATTTTCAGTGGCCTCGCACAGTTTGAACGTGACATCATCTCAGAACGAACTAAGGCTGGTTTGGATGCAGCAAGAGCTCGAGGAAGAAAGGGAGGTAGACCTAAAAAAGATCAATCCAAGTTGGATATGGCATTTCGTATGTATGATAGTAAAGAATACAGTATACAGGAGATACTGGATGCTACGGGTATTAGTAGAGCTACTTTTTATCGATACTTAAAAAATCCAAACAATCAAAATTAAAATAATAGAAACTTTTTAAAATATTGGTAACATAGATTTGTAGAAAAAACTCATATGGAGAAGGTTGAGGAGTTAGAAAACCGTCCTGAAGATGAAGAAGAACAAGTTCTTTTGGAGAAACGCATAGAAGGTAAAAGGAAAGAGTGGAATCTTGTAAAAGAAAAGGCAGGAAATTTTCCTTTAAGTACAATTAATTTCGAATCCGGAACACAAGAATTAAAATTTTTGCAACAGAAAAAACCTGATAACAAACGAAATATGAGATTTCATATATAATTAGAATTATCGCAAACATAATTTTAACCTTTTGCAAAAATGTTATGATTATGTTTGAATATTATAAAATCAGCATAATTAGGAGTGAATTATATTATGAAAGTGTTTATTGACTCCAATATTTTTATTTCAGATTTCAAAATGAATTCTCCAGGGTTTCGAGTTTTTTTAAATGAGCTTTCAGTTATATCTGGTGAAATATTCATCCCAGATGTAGTTAAAGATGAAGTCGTAAATAAACATAGAGAAAAGGTTGAGAGCATAATAGGTAAGGCGCGGTCTGAGATGGATAAGCTTAACAAATTTTTATTTAAAGAGGAAAAATTTAATGGTATAGATTCAAATGCAGTAAATAAAGAGTATAAAGATTATTTTGAAAGAAAAATAATTGACAATGGTGGTATTTTTTTACCTTATCCTTCTACTGCGCATGAACAAATTGTAAGTATGGAACTTTCCAGAAGAAAACCATTTTTAGGAGAAGGTAGTGGTTATAGAGATTATTTGATTTGGCAAACCATTGTAGAGTTCAGTAAGAATAGCAATGATACAATTATTTTTATTACTTCTAATATACAGGACTTCGGTTCTAATGGGAAAGTACATAATCATTTAATGGAAGAAGTCACAAATAACGAATGTAATATAATATTATATGATGGATTGGATAATTTTAACGATAATTACATAATGCCACAATTAGAGAAACTTGAAAATACTCGAAGGGAATTAGAAAAAGGAGAATATGAAGCATTAAATATTAGTGATTGGGTGAAGGGTGAAATTGATTACCTTGTAAGTGAGGATGATTTACTATTTATGGGAGTAGGGTTAACAGATCAGATAGGTTTGGCTTCTCTTAATACCCTTAATCAAGTCAAAATAGACGAAGTGTCTAATGTAACATTATTCAATGAAAATGAATTATTAATAGACTTAACCGTTACTACTGATATAGATTTTTCTGTAAGTTTTAGTTGGGATGATTTCATCTTAAGTCACGAGGTACGTGATTTTATTGGCGAGGAAGAGAGATTTGAATTTATATCTTCCGATCTCAATAACAAATTTATTATTGAATTGAGGTTAATCTTCAACCTCACAAATAAATCTGTAGACGAATATGAATTATTACATTTGTCCACTCAATACTTATATATATAAGTATTAAATTATTTCCATAAGTACAATGTAAAAAAAGACTAGGATATGAATTATTTAAAATGGTTCATATCCTAATCTGCTAATAATCTTAATTTTAAGAGAGTGTAGATATTTTAGATGTATCAATAGGGAATATAATCTTTTTTCTTATCCGAAATTTGGGTTCCAACCAAATTCGATATCACCTTCTCTTCTAAATTTTAAATCCTTCCATATATTACCTTTAAGCGAGGTGTGGGAGAGTTTATAGTTTTGATGAGAAAAGTACTGCACTGTTGCAATAAAATTTTCATTTGAAGAAATGAGGTACTTCTCACGCCTCCCACTTCGTGCCTCCACTTTATAGATGGTAAGTTGTATTAAGTCAGCAGGTATTTCGCCATGTTTTGTTTTGTACTTTAGATTAGGATAATTTTTTAGTTTTTTTAATGTATCCATTATTTTAAATATATCTTGTCTAACATGGTTTTTTCTATTTGCATTTTCTATATAGACAGTAGCTTTGAATCGTTTCGTGTCTTCCGTACTAATATCTTTTATTTCAGTTACTTTATAGTTTTGTTCAATAATATCTGTAAAGTAATTTTTTTCTGCTTCAATTATATTTATATCTTCCAAATATGGTTCCCATAACATAGGTGTATTTTCCTTTACAATTATATTTGCTAGGGCATCCATAGTTTTTATTTTTCTGGAAAAAAACATTCTTAAATGCTTAGATTCAGCTACAATAAATGATGGAAGTGTTCTCTACTAGTGAATTTAATATAGAACCTTTCAATTTCTGGATAATATAGGTGTAGTTTCATGAAGTTGAAAATTGAAAATTCGAGCTTTTCTTCAAGAGACATTTCATCTGTATAGTAGGAAATATTGAGTTGGGTTTGATCTTTTATAGTTTGACTTTTGTATATATAATTACAAGTCTTGTTATATGTCGAGATGTTAAGTTTAACTAAGCTATCATATACAACCCCTTTTCCAGTGTAGGATGAGAGAAGAGGGAAATCATATTCCATCTTATTTAAAAATTTTAATATACCTAGAAAAGTTGAACTTGCAATATCGACCAAGTTATAAATTTGTCGTTTAAATTTATTTATATCTTTCTCTTTAGTCTGCATACCTTGACTACCTTTGTTATATTGAAAAATTGCTGTGTTTTCATCTACAATATGCACTCCACCATGGTTTATTGCATTTCGAATGTCTACATCAATATCCGTTGTTATTTTACTTAACCCTCTCTTATTAACCAATTCAACTAAACTGTTTAACTTGTTTTGACGGATTAAGTCTTTATCATCTACTAAATTGAGAAGGTTCCGCCAGAATTTTAATAAGTTAGTCCAACACCCTTCAAGTATAGAATTATAAATAGGTATATAAAACATTCGAAATTCTGTTTGTGGTGAAGATATGAACTGTTGATTTAATGTTATGCTCTTTATTGTGTCATTAAAGGAGGATAAAGACACAAAAAAGTGCTGTAATGCATTTGCGAGAGATAAATCAAATTCTACCTTTTATTCAGCAGTATCATATATTTCGCATATTTTATTATAGGAAATCTGGATTATATCTTTTTCCCAAAAGATTTTTTCATCGTCAAATAAAAACTGGTAAATAACAGGGGACCATAAATACGTTAAATTCTCCGTCTCAAACTCCAATTTTTTATTAACCAACAATAATAACTCTTCATGCGCTATTTCATTTTCATGATATTGCTTCTCTTCTAATATAGCCTCTTTAAACAAGGAATAAATACACCTCTCTTTTTGTTAATAATGTTGCGGTAGGTTATTCATACTCTTTAAGCTACTTATCAACAAGCCTTAATAATTATGTATTTATATAATAGTCTAATTTATCTTTAAACTCATTTCCTCTTTCTTCGCTAATAATTGTAAACTCATCTGATATTTCATAAAAAAATTGATATGCATCAATGAAAGAATCTTCTACTCTCTTTTGATTTTTATAGTTGTGAAATGCACTCTCAATACTCGTTCTAATCTTAATAATACGGATATGAAAGTTATTTGTAGGAATAAGGATACCTTCAATTAAATCATAGTAGCTAAAAAGAAACTCATCTGTGGGGTAATCTGGATCAGTAGTATATCTTCCGAAACAATCATTGAATAAAAGATAAAATTGGCAAAAAAAGTTTGGGGCTTTTAAATTTTCATTTATTGAATTTCCTTCTGCATTTAATAACTTAGTGATCTCTAAAAATCGATCAAAAAACATAGTTGTTAAATTAATTATGTCATGCCAAATATGTGTATTCTTAGTATCATTTAAAGCTTCTGTTAAGTTGTTTATATCAAAATTATTACGTATTTCATGATAAATATTAATTAAATTAGGTTCTGCATACTTTATGTTTGCGCCAATGTTATCCAGTATCAGTGAAACCAGTTCACCTTTATTAGTAAATTCTTGTTGTAAATGAGAATTTAAACAATGATGGGCTCCTTCGTATTCTATTAAATTAATTAACTTAAGAATGGTAGGTGAATACAGGTTTTGAAGACATTCCTTTTTGTATTTTTTGTCCTCTCTCTTCTGAGTAAGTATATGATTAATAATCTGTGCACTGGATGCTGCTGCAAATGAACCAATGATAGTGAAAGTAGTTGTTAGGTCCATAATTTAACTCCTATTATTTTTAGTATTTGACACAATTATATTTGTTTGAAGTTTGAACATGGTTTTCTCAAAAGTAAAAATGCTTCAAAAAATGCTGTTAAGACGGTTCTCTTAATATTGAGGTCTGCTTTACAGCTATGGGATTTGAAGAACTCAAGAACTCTCTTTTTAAACCATATATTTCAATAAATGAGATATATTGATATTAACATATTTGAGTAAGAATTATTGTGGTTGAAATAATTCCTAGAACGATCGATATTGCGAGGATTTCCCCTTTTAATTTATTTCCTAAATGGAACTTAATTTTATTACGGTTTTCTTCTACCCTTGAAAGAGGTTTAACCTCGATTATATATTTGGTCATATAAAGTAATTAGTTTATAATCTGGAGAGTAATCGTATTTATTCCCATTATAGTTATAACTTAGAACGAACCCTGATTTTTCAGGCATAGAGTTCTACGGAGAGAATGCGATCAAGTTTAATGATATAGACTCAACCTATATTGATCGTCTATTAGAAATGTACTTAGCAAATAATCAGGGGATCCGTGACAACGAGATCGAAAAAGCCCTTCAATAACTATAGAAATCAGAAATTGTTAAAAAGGTGTACAACACCATTTTAAATGGCATTGATACCAAAGAAATAGATATAAAGGAAGATGTTTTGCAATCTGTAAAGTCTAACTGCGAAGGTAGTTGTACTTTACTTTAGCCGAAAGATTGTATCATTTTTACCAGCTATGTTACTCAGCAAATCATTTTAAACACCTTTTCTAGAATTGATAATGCTACCTATTTGGATGAAATGAGGACATTTCCCTCAAGTACAAAGAAATATATAAATTAATCCTGATGCAATGGAGAGATATAATTGTTAGATAAAATAAATGACATTAAACTTGCTCTTACTAATAAAAGTTATTTATCAGCACTTGCACTATCTTTAACTTTACCTGATATTTGCGGAAAAATTGAATATCCTCATTTTAAAAACAAAAGAGGAAAGCGTATAGTAGGAAAGCAATATGCAGCATGGTTTGATAATTGGGTAAACCAATATTATGCAGATAACACAGGTTGGACAAATGATTACACTAAAGCTAAAAATCCATATTTCACTGGAGAGATGTGTTATTCTTTACGTTGCTCTTTCTTACATGATGGAAATTCAGATATTAAAAACTGGGGCGATAATGAAGATACAGATTTTTATTATTCATATGAATTTAGGTTAGCAGTAAGTGGAGCAGACTCAACTGGATTATCTTGGGTAAACCAAAATAATAAAGAGTTAAAATTAGTAAAAACAAAAATTGTTACTGTTAATATAGATAAATTATGTGAGTACATTTGTCTTTCTGCTGAAAGGTATTATGGAGAAAAAGACCCTATACTATTCAAAGACCATAAAATCAATTTCATTGACTTTAATGCTTTTAAAACCAAGTAAAAGAATTAAAGTCATAATTTGATGATTTAGCTTAAACAATCGGGCACATTTCAGAAGTACTGGATTGCACTTAAGAGGAGGATAATTCAACTTCATATCAACTATGTAAATTAAATCATAGGCTATATATTATACTCTTAAACTTCGTGTATAATATCAAATTTACGTGAAATCAATTCATGTTTTATTAAAAATTTTCACCTATCAGTTAGATAAAATTAGCTTAGGTATAAAACAAATCCACTGATTTAAAGGAAGTATTACAAAAGGACCATGATTGCTCATGGTCCTTTATTTCATGAAAGATATCAAATAACGAATCACACTTAAATTGTATTTACAAATAACCTTTTTTAATAAGACAATTAGATTAATAGATTTAATACTGATAAGAGATTAATAATTTTCAATTCGGATTATATGACCATTCATTTGTATCAATGTAAGTATTAATTGGTACGTATCTAGTTTGATAAGTGATCTTCTCACCACTTGTACATCCACCAGTTCTAGTAACCTTAACAGTTTGTCTTTCAATATCCCCATAGACAGCAGGACGAGTCCACATAGTAGGGTTGGCAGAAATAGAATAACCTGCTCCAGGAGCAGAAATTGAAACATCTGCAGACATACCGTAACCAGAAACGCCAATGGAATAGCTAGTAGTAGAAAATGTGAAATTGTATTCTGAAACATTTTTTTGTGCTTGAGGAAATGCAGGGTGATAATTGACAAAGGCATCTCTTTCCACAGTTACTCTGCCGACAACATCATAATAATATTGGTAAGAACATGCAGCTGTGGTGACTTTATTCTCTTTTCTTAAAGTAGTTTTTGACTGACTTTCTTCAGAAATAATATTACCGTTTTCATCAGTGACGAAATTATCTGGTAGTTTTGAATACTCATTGATTATATGGCCGTTTTCATCTTTGTAAGTATTTATGACTTTTGGAGTGAATTTTATATCTGGTACTTCAAAACTTTCCTTTGAGTCTAATTTAGTTGCAGCACTACTATAAGACGGATTCACTAAGGTACTAACAGCTAAGACTAAAAACGCAATAGATAATAACCCTCTTTTTAACAATAAATTCATACTTTTCCTCTCCCCTTAAATATATTATGATTAAGCACAGGGGCCATTATATGACAATAAACCCCAATTTTCAACCATTTTTTACTAATAAGGAGGTTATTTGCATATGAATAAGAGGAATTGGGTGTTCATAGCAATTATTGCCGCTATTGGAGTTATTACAGTTACAACCTTAATGGTGATGAACAGTCAAGAAAGCAATAATGAAAATAAATTACTTAAGCCATTCGATCTTTACATGAATAAAAATAATTTGTCGATTTTGGAAATTCATCAAAAAAAAGATTATATTTTCTCTCTCTATTCAAAAGGTGAAAATTTTGGTGTCATAGAATACTCTAAGGATAATATTTCCAAAGAAAATTCAAATGAAAATTCAAATTCTGAAAAAGTAAGCCATGTATTTTTAAGCGGAAAGTATAATAATTATTTGGGTATAAAGATTAACCACAACCCTGAAAATGTAGGTTTTGCAGAAGTTATTGCCAATGGAGATAGTATGAAATACACAATTAATGATGATAAAAATAGTGGAGAAAGAAATGATATTCTTATAGATACAAAATACTCTAAAAAAGAAATAGACCAAGTGAAAATATACAAGAAAAACGGAGATAAGGTTTTGTATAGAATCGATTTTAGATAAAAGAAAACAAAAATTTAATAATGAACAGAGACCTTCAATAAATAGAGGTCTCTGTTCATTATTGTAATATGACCAGGAAATAGAAGTAACAACTAATTTAACTTCGTGTATAATCTTAGTTCTATGAAGTGTTAAAAGAGGTCTTAGTATTATTCTAATCAATACATAAATTAATTTGAGATTTTGTTTTTAGCTGTTTCACACCACATGAGTGCTGCCTCAATTCTTCTTCTTTCATAATCCAGTATGAGTTGCCCATAAAGTGGATCCTCATTGTCTTGAGCCTCTAATTGTATTGTATTTTCAATAGCATAATACGTATTCAATCTATTTATTAAGAGTAATTTATAGGACTCTATTTGATTGATTATAGCTTCATCATCCTTATGACAATGGAAAAAAACTTTCAATAAGATGATATTATTTACTACCGGCAGATCATTTATAGGATGATGAAGCCATTTTTCTGATGTTTCAATTCCTTTATCTGTAATTTTATATTCTTTTTTATCAAGTTTACCATCTTGATGAATCGTAATAACTGTTGCTAATTCATCTTTTACTAATATCTTTAGTGTTGGGTATATTTGTCCGTAACTAAATTTGCAAAAGTTACTCATTTTTTGATCAATTAGTGTTTTTATTTCATATCCAGTGTTGAAATTTTTAGATAGAAAACCAAGTAATATATATTTAGTAATATTTTTTTTCATATAGTCCCCCCTAATTATAGTAAATCTACTAATTTATTTATAAGTACCAATTATAAAACCTTTGGAAAATCCCAATTTAAACTAGGGATCTTAGTATAGGTATTTTTACTTAAAATCAGTATTCTCCTCAAATAGTGGCTGTGATTTTAAAGGATATAAGACTCAATTACACGTGAATTAGTGAATAAACCTAAAGATTATATTGAATGTTTACGAAATATATATCAAGAGTTTTTGAGGACACATGAAGTTTAAGTATTAGATTGTCCTTGAATAGTTACAAGGTTTTCAATATAATATAACCATTGGTTACTAACCGGTGGTTATAGAGGAGGAAAATACATTGACAAAAAAAGAAATTTTAGCTAGAGATAGGATTTTAATTGCTGCAAAAACCTTGTTTTACAAAAAGGGTTATGAACAGGTAACCGTTCGAGAAATTGCAAAAGAAGCGAATTGCTCCCATACGAGTATATACGTGTATTTTCATGACAAACACAAATTACTCGAAGAATTAGCAGAGAAACCGTTAGATAAATTAATAAAAGAAATGAATTCCATACTAACGAACGAAAAGTTCTCACCAGAACAAAAACTAATAAGAACATCACAAACGTTTGTTCACTTCGGATTATTTTATAGAAATTTGTACCAAGCCTTTGTAACAGTTGATGCTAGTAGAGTGGATGTAACTTCAACAAAGTGGGAGTTAAATAAAACGAGATTAAGGCTATTTGATTCATTACAATTAGCAGTTAAGGAAAACTTTACGGAGTGGGGGGAAGCCCAACTACTTGAGTTCAGTCGAATGATTTATTACATGCTTCATGGAATCATCATGACGTATAAAGATGTTGAAGAACGAGTGATCCAAATTGAAAGAAGAGTACTTCCAATTGTGAAACAGTCGGTCCATTATTTTATTAAAGGAGTGGTAGCAAGTGAAAGTCCTCAAGGTATCTCCTAACATATATAAAGTCGAAGCATGGTTTTTTATGAAAATGAGTGCGTGGATTGTAACAGACGATGATGGAGTCTATCTTGTTGATACTGGGATGCCCTTTATGAGAAAGCGTATTTTAAAAGAAGCTAAAAAGTTAGGTTCTTTAAAAGGAATCCTCTTAACTCACGGTCATTCAGATCATGTAGGTGGAGTAAATAAAATAGTCGAAGCAGAAAATGTTCCCGTGTATGCTCATCAAAATGATATTAATCACATGGAAGGAAAAGAGCCTTTTCCTGGTAGAAAAAAAACGGAAAATCTGGTCCAACCAGGAATCGTGCAGCCACTAGAAAAATTGGATGGTGGTAAATTTAAAAAGCTAGCGAATCTAATACCTATCCATACTCCAGGGCACTCTCCCGGACACGTAGTGTACTACCATGAAAAAGATCGTATTCTTATTGGGGGAGATTTGTTTACTTCTAAAAAAGGAAAGTTACAAAAACCAATGCCTATGTTTACTTCAGATATGAACGAAGCTGTAAAGAGTGGGGGTATTGTAAAAGAATTGAGGCCAAAATCTGTTAGTATCTGTCATGGAAAAGACATTGAGTTTCCTCATAAACAAATAGACCAGTATCTTGTTAAATTTACATAAAAAGCATTTTTTTATAATTTTTTAACAATTATCTTCGAAATATGGTTGATATTGTAATTTGAAGTGTGTATTATATTAACCACAGGTTAGTAACCACAGGTTAGTAACCTGTGGTTACCAAGGGAGGTGCTTGATGAAACTGCTTTGTTTTCATTGCGCTGGAGGTTCTTCATCAATGTTTAAACGATGGAAAATGAATGGCGTAGAAATAGTTTCTATTGATTTACCTGGAAGAGGAAAAAAGGGAAATTTGCCATTAGTCGACAGCTTTAATGAGGCGACTGAATCACTAATTGCTCAGGTCGAGGAAACGATACAAGACGGTGAACCTTGGGGTGTGTTTGGTCATAGTATGGGTGCATTGTTTGCTTATGAAATAACAAGACGTTTAAAGGATCATGATCCTTTGTTTCGAGTGTTAAGTGGTGTGAATCCTCTTCAGGAGTATAATGGTGCTGTTCAAGTAACAACTGGGGATAATCACACATTAATGGAAAAGATGGGGGCGCTTGGAGGGATTCCGGACCATTTGCAAAAACATCCAATGTTTATAAAGTGGTTTGCTCCAATCTTACGAGCAGATTTATCATTAGTGGGAACATTTACACTTAATAAAGAATCTTTACCTCTTCCTACATATGTCATTAATGGAACCGAAGATCGAATTATAGACATAGAAAAGATCCATTTATGGAAAGAATGCATGGATTACACAGTGACTATAAAAGCGATAAAAGGTGATCACTTTCAGATTCTCAAGCACCCAGAGGTTATTCACTCCCTACTGTTAAAGTATGTTCAAGTAGGTGCTATATATTGATTGAATTATCTGAATTAAAAAAATATGCAGGCTTGCATATTAAATCACAGCAGTTTAAAGGATTAGATCCTCAGCATGTTCTTAACTCAATTTACAAAGAATCCACTCATGAGGACAAAATCGAAGGTGCATGGGATTGTGTTTGGAGAAAGGCAGCGAAACAAAGTTTAGAGAATGGACACGTATCAGATGCCATCCAGTGCTATAACTTTGCTAGATTTCCGTTCCCAGAAACAAATGTACAAAAGGAATCAAGCAAAGAGTTAGTTCGTGCTTTTGAAGATCACTATTGTGATAATAATGTCAAAAAGCACACCATTTATGTACATGATAAAAAACTTTCTTTTTATACTGCAAACCTTAATCCTAAAAAGCCTTGCTTACTTGTCTTAGGCGGTATTGTTTCTATTAAAGAACAGTGGAGCGTTTTTCTTGAAACAGGGAAAAAGATGGGGTTTTCGGTTGTTGTCACGGAATTTCCAGGGGTCGGAGAAAATAGTATGATCTTTCAAGAATCATCTCATCAGATGATCGAAATGATTCTAAATTCTCTAGCCAACGAAACGGATGTTGAAAACACCTTTGTTGTTGGTATGAGCTTTGGAGGACAATTAGCTATAAAACAATCATTATTTGATCCAAGAATCAAAGGGATTACCACTGTTGGAGCGCCTCTCAATCGTTTTTATCAAGACTATTCAAATGAGAATGTACCCTTCATAACCAGAAGAACATTGTCTCATGTGTGCAAACTTGACGAAGATAAACTTCAGAGTTATATGAGAGGATTGGCCATCTCCCCTGAAAATATCCAACGGATAGACATTCCAATTACTTATATTTTTAGCACACGTGATGAAATTATTCCACTCTCTGAAAAGTCCTTTATTAATGAAAATGTATCGAACTTAGAGTTCATTGAATTTGATGATATCCATGGATCTCCGGATCACCTGGACATTATACAAAAAATCGTTCCACTAAGCGTATTGAGGCATAGTGGTAGCAATAACATTCCTTTGAAAATACTATTGTCTACACTGCTTATGATGCAAAAATGGAAAAAGCGAGGTGGTAATAAATGAAACCATTCCAAATAGCAGTTACCGGAATTGGCATTTTATCAGCACTAGGTCAAAACAAAAAAGAAACTTTTGAAAATATGAAACAAAATCAAACAGGGATTGATAACATACAGTCGTTTGATGCTAGTAAGTTTATTAGCAGTATTGGGGCTGAAATTAAAGGCTATGAACCAACCGATCATTTTACATTAGAAGAACAAGCCTCCTTTGATCGCTGTTCACAGTACGCTATTTTGTCTATTCAAGAGGCGGTAAGTGAAGCGAGGCTAGCTCAGGAAAATATTGGGACAATTGGTCTAGCTTTTGGAACATGTAATGGTGGGTTAAATTCACTTGAGCAGCAAAATGGATTATCGAATCTTGATAGTCAATTAACTAAAAATTATCCTTTTTTCCAACAAGGTGACTCTGTGGCAAAGCATTTCCACTTTAATGGCCCAGTAATGACTTTGAATACTGCGTGTGCGGCAAGTGGAAATGCAATTGGATTTGCGTGTGACATGCTACAGCATGGGTATGCTGATGCAATGATTGCAGGCGGGTCAGACTCCATGTCGTCATCAGTTTATGCTGGGTTTAATGCTTTAAAAGCATTGAACGATAAACCTTGCTCACCTTATAACCACAGATATGGTTTGAGTCTAGGTGAGGGAGCAGCATTCTTGGTTTTGGAGCCTCTTGAAAAAGCGCTTGAAAGAGATGCGAAAATCTACTCAGTTATCAATGGTTATGGGCTTAGTAGTGACGCATATCATGAAACTGCTCCAGAGCCAGAAGGAAAAGGAATCTTGAATGCCGTTCAAATGGCGGTGGCGCAGGGTGGTATTGAAAATGAACGTATAGAATATATCAACACTCATGGAACAGGCACTAAGGCAAATGACCCTGCTGAATTAAAAGGGCTACAGTCTTTCTTCGGTGATAGATTTAAGGACATTAATGTCAGTTCTAGTAAAGCATATTTCGGTCATAACCTTGGAGCAGCAGCTTCAATTGAATATGCTACTACCTTGTTAGCTTTAGAACAAGGTCTATTGCCAGCAACAATTCACTTTGAAAAAGCGAGGGAAGGTTGCGAAACGGCAAAACTTGTTACAAATGAAATGCTGACCGAAACTCCTGATTATTTTTTATGTAACAATTCAGCTTTTGGCGGTCATAACGCTTCAATTCTATCAAAAAATGTCTTTCATTCTCCTCAAACACCTATCTTTGATAGTAACAGCGAAACAGCAAAACAATCAGATGTTGTCATTTGCGGATTTGGTACAGTACACGCATTAGCAAACAAATCTGGAAGCATTCTATCATCCTTCAGTATCCAACCTTCTCCTAAGACTAAACTAGACTTCTCTTTAAAAGAATATAATAAAGCTCTTTATGAAAGACGGATGAATCCACTAACTCAATTTAGCATTGGAGCTTGTGATCTCGCCATTAAGAATACTTTGCAAGACAAGGAGTGGTCAGAAGATATCGGGCTTGTATACGGTACTTCTAGAGGAAGCTTAAAGAGCGCAGAAAAATATTTGGGCTCCATTCTTGACCGGGGCATTGATAACGCAAGTGGAGTTTACTTTCCGGATATGGTATTGAATTCCACAGCAGGCAAAATCGCAAAAAAATTCAGAATTAAAGGCTTTAGCAGTTCTCATAGCTCTGGTGGAACCGATGGATTACACGCCATGCTATATGGAGCATTGACAATTAAAGATGGTAAACAAAAAACTGTTCTTGTTGGCGCTGGGGATGAATCTTCGGATTTGTCGGATGAAATCGACAAAGCTCTTCACTTAACTGAGAGTTCGTATGAAACAACTGAAGGAAGTACTTTTCTAACTTTAGCTGATGAAGAAATTGCTGTACAGCAAGGATTAGATGTCCACGCTAAGGTCAAAGGATTTGGAATGAGCTTTAATTCTGAAGATAACCTTTACCGAACCATTAAAAATAGTATATCCCGTTGTTTAGATGATGCGAAGCTAACTGTTTCTGATGTCGATTTTATCTTTTATCATAACAACAATGTATTCGACACTAATGAATTTATTAAACTGAAGTCAGAGTTTGGCAGCACACCAATCTTTACATTAAATAACACTTTTGGCTACATGGAGTCAAATGGCTCTTTGTATCATACACAAG
This sequence comes from Guptibacillus spartinae, assembly GCF_028610625.1. Taxonomy (GTDB): domain Bacteria; phylum Bacillota; class Bacilli; order Bacillales; family Guptibacillaceae; genus Guptibacillus; species Guptibacillus spartinae. The sequence continues at coordinate 14,848 of NZ_JAQQWU010000023.1, read as the reverse complement.
CTGCAGTTGAATTACTTGGCTTAACAGATGAAGAACAACAAAAAGTCACCCGTTCGCTAGGATGGACTAAAGGACCGTTGAAAAAAGGGTTGATTGTAACAACATCAATTAATGGCAATTGTATGGCGATGGCTATATCAAAATAAAAAATTTGGAGGTTTTCCTATTATGAAAACATTAAATGAGATTAAAGAAATTATTAAGGTGAACATTTTGATTGAAAGATTAGAATTGGAAGATATTGAAGCTGATGAAATTGAAGACAACGAACCACTTTTTGGGGATGGTCTGGGATTAGATTCAGTTGAAGCGCTTGACGTTGTTTCTGGTGTAGAAGCCGAGTTTGGGATTCTTCTACAAGTGCTTGAAGAAGAAGAAATTCGTCAGCATTTTTATTCAGTTGCGACACTTTCTAATTTTGTCGAAAGTCAGTTAAAAGCAACTGTAAACAGCTAATTATACGATGGGGCGCAGCTTTTATGCTGTGCTCCCCATCATAAATTGAAAGTGGGGAGAGCATGCTTTTAAAAGATAAAATAGCCGTGGTGACAGGCGCAACTCGGGGAATTGGAAAAGAGATTGTTCAGACGTTTGTGAGGCAAGGTGCTTTTGTTATTGGTATTTATGCAAACAATGATACTGCAGCAACAGAAATAGAGGCAGAATTAAATGCAGATGGCCAAACTGTTCATTATATTAAGGGGTCTGTTAGCGACCAAACATTTGTGCAATCTACCATAGAACAAATAACTGAAATGTATGGCAAGATCGATATCCTTGTCAACAATGCAGGGATCAACCGTGATCAGTTCATTTTTAAAATGGAAAAAAAAGATTGGAACCAGGTTATTTCCACAAATTTCTCTGGCACGCTGTATTTTTGCCAAGCAGTGCTGCCATTTATGGAGCAGCAACAAAAAGGCAAAATCGTTAATGTCGTATCGGTAACTGGGGTTGCCGGACGAGAAGCCCAGACGAATTACGGCGCATCAAAAGGCGCTATTATTGGATTAACAAGGCTACTTGCTCGTAAGTATCACTCAAAAGGTATTTCAATAAATGCAATTGCTCCTGGAATGATTGAAACGGAAATGATTCATCATGTACCAGAAGAAAAACTTTCTAATTTTCTTCGTTTTACAAATGCGAGAAAGTTAGGAACAACTGAGGAAGTTGCAAGAAATGTTGTTTATCTTTCAAGCGATTTAAGTGATTATGTAACCGATACCGTCCTAAAAGTGGACGGAGGATTTTTAAGGTAGGTGGAAAAGATGACAACTAAATATGTACTTATAACGAACGGAGAAGAAAAAGTTAATCAATTGATTGCATCTCATTTTGAAAACAAAGGATATGAATGTCTCCTTCTCTTTTACGATAAAAGAGTGTATGAACATTATGCATTATTAAACCCAGACCATAAAGCAATCTACATAGATAACGTTGAGGAACAAATTTTACGAGAAAAATTACTAGATGCGCTAGAAGGGAATCCAATTGATTCACTTATTCATGCAAATGAGATGCTAGATGAAGAGGCTATTTTTGATCAAGATCCATTAAAACTTAACCAAATCATAGTTGATACACTTAACCAAATCTATGTCGTAAACAAAGTCGTTATTGGTCAGATGGTGAAGCCGAAAAAGGGAAAAGTTATCTTTCCGCTTTTTTATGATCCACTTTATTACGCAGGGTATTCAAGCTCACCGATCTTAAATCAGGCAAAACTTTCATTAATGAAATGTATGTCGAGAGAACTAGGCGCTTTCAAATTAAATGTAAATGCAATGACTTTTGGATACTACAATAACGAGTTTGAAAAAGTAGAAAAGAATAGTATGAAAAATAAAGTCGAAATATTCAGTCTTAAACCGAAGCTTCCCACTCTAGAAGAATACATTCCAGCTTTAGGAATTTTGATTGATGGTCCGAGTGAATTAATGGGAGGAGAAAATGTCCATGTTGGCGCAGGAATTGAAACAGGAATATAAGGCACATAAAGCAGTTCGGATGGTGGGTTTTGGAGAATATTTGCCAGGGGATCCGGTAACCAACGACCAAATGGAGGAGGTTCTTTCCATTCGTAAAGATTGGATAGATCTCATGATAGGAAATACTTCACGTTATTTTGCAGTTAACTTTAAAGAACGTACTGTTAATTTCGATTTGACGGACATTTGCACTATGGCTGCAGAACGAGCTATAGAAGATGCTGGTATTGAGAAAACAGATATCGATATCATCGTTCTTTCAACGGCCACTCCTGACCATTTAATGCCATCAACCGTAAATCTCATAGCAGACCGATTAGGGATATCACATGTTCGTACTTACCAAATTCAAGCTGGCTGCTCTGGCGCTCTCCAGGGAATGGATGTGGCAACTCAATTTTTAGCCTCAGGTATCCTTCGTCATGCACTCGTTATCGGGGGGGATGTCTGTAATAAATACATGGACTTGCAGAGGGATTTCAAAAAGCTTCGTTCTTCAGAACTGATAAATTATGCTCTTTTTGGAGACGGAGCAGGTGCCGCTATATTAACTAACGAAGATCGAGACGGATTAGAAATTATACATATCCAAAATTATTTTGAAGGATTAGGCAAAAAACCTGGTCAGATTATGAATTGGTTTGGTTCTATTCCGGAAAATATTCAAGATCTTAGTAAAAGAGACATCCGTAAGCAATTCCAATCAGCAAATGAAGATTATAAAGCTATTGAAACATCCGTACCAATCATGACAAAGGAAGTATTCGAGGAATTACTAACCAATATGGATTGGACTTATGAGGATGTTAAATATTACTTACCTCCCCAGCTTGGATGGAATATGACCAAAAAAATCATAGAATCCCTTGGACTGAACTTAGACTCTACAATTAATTGTGTACAGGATACCGGCAACAATGGAAATGCATTACCATATTTGCAAATCAAAAAATTACAAAACAATTTATCCTATGGTGACAAGGTTGTTGGTGTAGCAATTGAATCTTCAAAGTGGATAAAGACTGGAATTACGCTTATTTATAAAGAGGGCCACTCTCAATGACTGAAAAGGAAGCACTAAAAAAGTTGAGAGAGCTAACGAAGATAAATGACAATGACAATGCCATAAATCATTTACTACATCAAATCTCCACATTCGCAGGCCAAGAAAAAGCTGGTAAGTTACTTGAGAAGATAGATAGTGGTGGCGTTCAAGCGAAGGTTGCATTCGTCGGGAGTCACACTATTCAAGGTCTGGACAACATAACAAGGTATGAGGCTTCAAAAAGAAATTTAAATATCCAATCATTAGTGGGTGGATATAACCAATGGAATTTGCTTATGCTCAAGCCTGAAAGCGACTTACAACACTTTGGTGCTGATGTTACGGTTTGCTCACTAGATGAATCTATTATTTATAAGCATTTTGGCGATAGTGGATGGTCAACCGAGACTTTATCATTCGCTCTTGAAGAAGCCTTCAAAGAGATTAAAAAGGTATTAACAATTTACACCACTCGAGTGGCAACGACCATTGTTCTTCATACCATCCCCTTGCCTTTATACGATTGGAAAGCTGTGACAAATTATAGGGAAAAGCAAAAAGTAAGTATGCTTTGGAGACGGTTCAACCAAGATCTATTAAATCTCCATACTACTTTAGAAAATGTGATTGTCTTAGACTTTGAAGTTCTCACTCAAGACGTGCAGGAAACCCGGGATCCCCGCATGAAGCATTATGCTTCGATGAGCTATACATCAAATGTATGGCAAGTAATTTCGAAAGAGATAGCTTCCATTATTGCTTCTATTAAAGGATTATCACAAAAGGTTCTTGCTTTAGATTTAGATCAAACACTTTGGGGCGGAATAATTGGAGATGACGGGGTGCATGGGATTCAGCTTTCAAAGACTTTCCCAGGAAACCAGTTTTATGCCTTTCAACAAGTAATTAAACGGTTACAAGCGCAAGGGATTCTTTTAACTATTGTAAGCAAAAACGATTGGGACAATGTAAAAGATGTTTTTATTTCTCATGATGACATGGTTCTTGATGAAGAGGATTTTGTTCAAATTTCTTGCAACTGGGGGCCAAAATCAGAGAGTCTTGCTAACATGGCGAGTCGCTTAAACCTTGGAAAAGATAGCATAGTTTTTGTGGATGACAATCCATTTGAAAGAGAACTAGTTTCCAGCCAACTACCAGAGGTAACGGTTATCCCCTTGTCACAAGACCCTAGTCTCTATATTCAGGACCTTTTGATGGAAGGTTATTTCAATACAATGAACTCAACAGACGAAGATCATAAAAGATTAGAGAAATATAAACAAATTGCGAAAAGAGAAGAGCTAAAAGAAGACTCCGATTCTATTGAAGAGTACCTTCTGCAGCTGGAGATGGAACTGGACGTATTTGAAATCCTTTCAAGTCATGTTCCTAGAATTGCTCAACTATCACAACGAACAAATCAATTTAATATGACAACAACACGGCTTACCGAAAGCGAAGTAGTAGGTATCTCGAACAGTGAAAGCAGTAGTATATATGGGTTTCGCTTAAAAGATAAGTTTGGAGATAACGGTATTGTTGGCTATGTCCATGTGAAAAAAGAAGAGCATAGGTGGTTGATTGAGAATTTTATTATGAGCTGTCGAGTTTTCCAGCGAAGTGTAGAATGCGAAGTACTGCGAGTTATCTTAGAAAACGCAAAATTACAAGGTGTATCTGAGGTTATTGGGAATTATAAACCAAGCAAAAAAAATAAATTGGTTTCAGATTTTTATCAGAATAATGGATTTGAGTTGGTGGACTATGGCGAAAATTCTACTTGCTGGGTGTATCTATTCAAGAAGGAAATTGGAAAAGTGGAATGGATTCAACTTACAGCATCCGAGGAAGGGATGAGCGTATAGCGTGATTACCAGTGTACAACAATCGATTATTGAAGTTGTGGCCGAAATACTAGAATGTGAAGAAAGCGACTTATCCATGGGATTTAGTAAAGAAGAAAACGATGAGTGGGATTCAGTGAATACACTACGTATGTTCACAAGTTTAGAAGCTGAGTTCAATGTTCGTCTTAGTATGGAGCAATTTCTTAATGTGGAAACCATTCAGGACATTGTTAATTTAATAGAGGCAGAAAAATATGACCATTAAAAAGCAAGGGTTGCCTTCTGCACGTAAGCATACCTTTCATTTTCTTGAACAGGCACGTGAGGTCCAGGCGATTTATTTGAATATGGATGTAGAGGCATCAGAACTCAAAAAATCGAGAGTAAATTACAAACAAAATAACATCTCTATTAGCTATGTAAGCTACGTAATTTCAGCTATTTCTAAAGCTATTGAGAAATTTCCTGAAGTAAACACAAGTGTCCATGGAAAGTGGCATCCGAAATATATTTCGTACGATCAAGTTCATGCCAAATTTACGATCAATAAGCAATTGGGAAATCAGCAAATTGTTGTATCGAATGTAATTGAAAATTCTAATGAAAAGTCACTTCAGACGATTCAAGAAAACATCGATCGGATGAAAAAAATGCCCTTTGAAACAGGAGAATCTTTTGAATCGGTACGTAAGCTCCAAGGCTTGCCTGTTTGGCTGGGTAGAATCATCTATAAACAGATTTTAAATAATCCATACAAGCGTTTAAAAACACAAGGTAGCTTTACAGTAACTTCCTTGGGTCATTTACCTGTTCAACAGATATACCCGATTACGTCCAACACAATATGCTTTGGAATTGGTGGCATCATCGAAAAACCAATCATTAAAGATGGAGCAATTATCGTCACATCAATTATGCCTCTAAGTATGACCTTTGACCATCGTGCAATTGATGGTGCTTTAGCAGCTGAGTTTTTTAATGAAGTAAAAACTAATTTAGAGAATTGGGAGGAACAACAATGGCGAGAAGACCAAAAAAGTCTGAGTATGATGTCATCGTAATTGGCGCAGGTATGGGAGGGTTGAGTGCAGCAACCTTTCTGGCACAAGAAGGGTACTCTGTTTTAGTGTTAGAACGCCACTATCGAGCTGGAGGGTATGCTCATTCATTTCGACGAAAGAAATTCACTTTTGATTCTGCGGTGCGAATTGCAGCTGGGGCAAAGGATGGAGGCTTGCTCGATGAGTTACTTGAAAAAGCTGGCGTAGCTGACGAGATGGATTTCATCAAATTGGATGATATTTATACAGCATATTATCCTGATCGAAAAATTGAAGTTTCGAGAACAGTCGATGGGTTGATCCAAGCTTATTGCGAACAATTTCCTCATGAAAGTGAAAATATAAAAGCTTTGGTTCATGAAATGGAACAGTTATATGAAGTAACGCTCATGCTTTTACATTCAGGAGATCCTATGAAAGTTCTGTCAAACCCATACATGCTTAAATACAGAAATAAGACCTTCCATGAACTTACTTCATCTTTTTTACAAGATCCAAAAGCTATTTATTCTTTTTCAGCTTTATGGGCTTACTATGGCACTCCGCCTACTCAAGGAGGAGCGATGTTTTTCGCTTATGCGATTATGAGTTATTTCAAAGAAGACATTTATTACTCAAAAGGGAGTTTTCAAAAACTAGCAGATGTATTTGTAAAGCGAATTCAATCACTAGATGGGGAAGTATGTCTACGAAATGAAGTATTAAAAATTGAAGTCGAAGAGAAGCGAGTAAAAGGAGTTCATTTACAAACTGGAGAGTACGTGGAAGCACCTATGGTCGTGTGCAATGGTGACTTTTTAAAGATGGTACACAACCTTGTTGGAGAAGAGAATTTTCCAGTAAGGTACAACAAACGAATCGCAAAGCTTAAGCCATCCATTTCAGCATTTGAAGTGTTTCTCGGAGTTGATCTACCTCTAGAGCAATACAATTTATCTCATGAAACATTCATTTATAATGACTATAATTATGATCAATTTATGGACAAACATAATCGCTTAAACGAGTTAGGTCCAGAAGGTTTGAGTGGTTTAGCGATTTCAACACCGACACTGGCAGACCCATCTTTGGCTCCAGAAGGAAAGCATACAGCTGTATTGACTACACTAGTTCCCTACAATATTGAGGGTGGTTGGAAGGAGCAAAAAGATGCATATCAGGATCGTTTGATTAAAATGGCTGAACGAGCGATTCCGAATCTTCGTGATCATATTGAGCATGTAGAATCAGGTACTCCTCTAACTATGGAACATTATACAAATAACAGCTACGGGTCCATTTATGGATGGGAACAAAACAATAATCAAATGACAGGGAAGCCACAGCATGAAACGCCAATTAAAGGGCTATACATTTCCGGACAATGGACCGATCCAGGTGGTGGCGTGGTCTCTGTCATTCTATCAGGATATAAGCTTTGGAAAAAGATTGAAAAAACAGCAAATCAAAAAGTTTCAGTGTAGGTGGAGAACATGTGTATTGAAGCGAGAAAAGAAGAAAAAACTATCTATTTATCAATGGATTATCCGGAAAAAAAGAATGGCCTCGATTTAAAAATGGCTACATCTTTGTTAGAGCATATAAGGTTGGCGAACCAGGATACTAATATTAATGCGATCGTGTTTGAAAGTAAGCACCGTGCGTTTTTTAGCAGTGGTCCAAGACCAGAAGACTTATTGACATGTGTAGGAGAAGATGGATCCGAAAATTTGGTGGAAGTATTAGATATTCTTAATCAATGTGTGTTATCCATTTTTCGCTCTCCAAAAGTGACAGTAGCCTTAATAAACGGCTATGCCTACGGAGGGGGCTTTAACATTATGCTTGCATGTGATCGAAGAATCTCCCTTCGAAGGGCAAAGTTTCTGGAAAACTTCCACCAAATGGGCATGTCCCCTGATTTAGGTGCAAGTTATCTGCTCCCACGAATAATGGGAGTTGAAAAAACATTTGAAATACTGATTAATGGTGAACTCATCCAACCTGAGCAAGCCCTGCAATTAGGTCTTGTTCATGAATTGGCCGATAACAAAAAAGAATTGCATGAGTTGCTAAACCAATATCTAAAAAAGGTTTCTGAAGGCTACTCCCCAGCAATTGCAGCAACAAAAAAATTACTTAAAGAACGTGCAGCAATTGAATTAGAATCACAGATGAAAATAGAGTCTAGCTATCTACTTGATTTATTTAAACACGAAGAAATTAAAGACAGACTAAAAGTCTTAGTATAAGGAATGATTTCTCAATGAAAACGATGCTAAAACAAGATGATTTGATGACTTTAAGACCAATGGAAATGCTTCTGCAGAAACCTCCTTTTCTTTTCGTAGATAAAATTGTAGATTTTGATGGAGAAACAATTATTTGCAGTAAACTGCTGGCTCATAACGAATCATTCTTTTCCGGACATTTTCCAAGTAATCCAGTTATGCCAGGTGTGTTGGTGATTGAAATGGCTGCCCAATCAAGTCTACTCCTAACGATGCTAATGCAGGGTGAAACAAACCCGTTGGAAGGATATCTGGTTAAGACTGAGAATTTCACTTTTTTATCCGTGTCAGAGCCTGGAGATGAGCTCCTAGCTAAAGTGAAGATTGTCAAGAAAGTCGGCTCGTACCATACTGCACAGGCAACGATTCGTAAAGCAAAAGATAACAAAAAAGTAGCCAGAGGACAATTAGTATTTTACCTGCAGGAGGGAGTAGAATCGTGAAAAATGATGTCACCATTGTAGGTGGAGGTCCAGCCGGGATGTTAATGGGACTCCTTTTAGCAAAGGAAAATATTAAGGTTGTGGTTCTCGAAAAGAACAATTCTTTGAAAAGAGACTTTCGAGGAGAAACCATTGCTCCTGGATCCGTTTATATCCTGAAAATGCTAGGAGTTTATCAAGAACTAGAAAAGCATGGGTTTATTAAGGTCAATAAAATTAAAATGTACGACCAAGAAAAAAATCTTTTTAATGTAGACTTTAATCGATTTAACCATCCTCAAAAGTACGGAATTGACATGCCGCAACCTGTAGTCCTTGAAGCCATTAAACGACAAGCAATGAAGTACCCCTCTTTTCAATATATCAACGGAGCCAATTGTACAGATCTGATAAAGGAAAATGGAAAAGTGGTGGGTGTTCAGTACAAGCATGAGGGAGAAATAAAGAAGATACATAGCCAATTGGTTATCGGAGCAGAAGGCCGTTTTAGCCAACTCCGTTCATTAGCTGAGTATGATGTCAAAAAAGAAGAATTCTCCCGTGATTTAATTTGGTTCAAAGTTCCAAAACCCTTGAATTGGGAAGAGGGGAACCTCATTAAAGTCTATAAAAATGACCATGTGATTATTTTACCGACTTATCCCAATTACCTGCGAGTGGGCACATATATTTCATTAGGTGACAACGCTAATACAAAAAGTAAGGGTCTAGACTCGTTCATAGAAAAGGTTAGCCGCATTGAGCCACGCCTCTTAACGCCAATGAAAGATCATATTACATCTTGGAAAGATACAACATTATTGAAAATCTTCACAGCCCATGTGGACAAATGGGCAAAGGATGGAATTATTCTCATTGGTGACTCTGCCCATACTCTCTCACCGATTTTAGGCCAGGGCGTTAATATTGCTATGCAAGATGCTTATGAGCTCACTCCGTATGTAGTTAAGGGACTGTCGGCTTATCAAAACAGCCCTATTCCAGCTTCACATTTTGATGAATTTGTTAGCAAGCGAAAACAACAAATATCTTTTGTCTCTAGCTTCCAAGCACGACAAGAACAAAATCTGGCTGCATCTTCACCCGTGGAATGTGCTATTCGAAAGTGGAAAATGAAAATGCTTGACCGAACGCCTTTTAAATATACAGTAATGAAAAAACTTCAATATGGAATTGTTGCAAATAATAAAGTGGAGGTTTGATATGAGAACATTTTTATCTGCAGGAGTCTTATTATTCACTTGGTCTTTTCTATCAAAGGATAAACGCCGTAAGTACATTCCTATCAAACCAAGAGGTTAAATGATTGAGACAGTTGATGTTCATAAACTTTCAATTGTTTCATTAGAACCCAAACTTGAAGAATATGCATCTTATCTTTCTTTAGATGAGCATATACGTGCGAGTCGTTTTACACGAAAAATGGATCAGAAGAAGTTTATTTTAATACGTGGGCATTTACGTAGTCTTTTATCTCAAAAGACGAAGGATCAACCTGCTGACATTAAGTTTTCCTACGGTTTGAAAGGAAAACCTGAGCTTCCGTCAAACCCATATTACTTTAATGTTTCTCATTCTAAGCAAACTGTTCTAATTTCAATAAGTCAATTCAGCCCTATAGGTGTTGATATTGAAGATCATCGTAAGGTGCGTGGGATAGAGCATCCATTATTTTTCCATCATGATGAACATGTATATCTTCAACAGTTAAAACCAACAGAAAAATCTTTGAAGACCTTATGGTTGTGGACGAGAAAAGAGTCGCTTTGTAAAGCCACTGGAGAAGGACTTACGCCTCATTTGAGTGATATATCTTTACTTAACGATATAGTTGAGTACAATGATCAATTTTATCAATTTTATTCTACAAGCACAGATCGAGATGTTCATACGGTTTGTATTAGAATGAACTAATGTGGTCATAAAAAAATCTAACTGCTCATAAAGCAGTTAGATTTTTTTCCGCAAATATCTAGACCCCATCTACCTAATATCAGTGTACCTAACCAGGCGCCAGCAAGCCAACCGAAAATGGTAAACATTTTATAAACACAAAGTTTTTCTCTATTGTTAACTATAAGAAGGAACTGTATTTATGTCATCTACTGTTGTGTATTAAAAAGGACTTCGGTTTACAAAGTCCTTTTAAGCCTATGGAAGGTCATGCAAAGATGAATGGCTCATGGTTAGGATATGCCAAAGCATTCACATTATTCATTTTTGTTTTCGATCCCAGATTCTCTCAAGATTTAAAGGAACATAAACCTCATCACCATGAACTTGACGATGAAGAATCGGTTTTTGAAATGAGCGCTCTATAAGGGAATGATCTTGTTGTCGTCGTGCACGATAAACCGTTCCAAGTAACTTATCAAAGTTTGCTGTAGAGGCTTTCATATGTATATCGCTCCTTTGGTTATTAGAGAGGTTAGTCCTAATATATCCAGAAGGGAGTATTTCATTAGTCAGCGTTTATAAAATGAACTTCGTGTATAATATACATTTTGCGAATATATAGCTTGTCTTCCTCAGCGGCGAAATAATAGAACACAGCGGGCCTTCACACTTTAAAATTTAGGAGCTTGAATCATTATAAAATTATTTGAAAGGGGACCAATATGAGTAAAAGCAGTAAATAACATTATGGGTTTCATTTATATTTGAGTCATTAAATCATTAACACTTTAATCAACCAACGTTTATATAGAATTTATAACTACATATCGTTATTTATTATAAAATTATCGAAAATGTATAGGTTTTCTTTATTCTTGATACTAATGTTTCTAATGAAATTAGGGTGAATATATTGTCTGGTTACTTCGATATTACTATGCCCTAGCATTTGCTTTATTAAAGAAACATCAGAGTTCGATTCGTACATCAATGTTGCGAAAGAGTGTCTCAGTGAATGTATAGTTATATAAGGCAGGTTAGCTTTATCTAAATAGAACATTAGGAGAGATCTCACATTGTAGTATTTCATTAAGAATAGTTGGTCAAATTTATTAAAATTATTTTTATTAATGTATATTGAAAGAGCATTAATTAATTCAGGTCTGATAAAAATCATTCTCTGTACTTTACTTTTTGTTAAAGGTAAAATAATCGTTCCTTCATCCCAGTTAATATCTTGGATTTTTATATTTAATAATTCTGAAATTCTACAACCTGTAGTGATCAGAAAAGTGAAAATAAATAAATCTCGTTCTAAATTTTTACTGTGAGATATAATTGAATGGAAGAATTTGAGTAACTCATGTCGACTTAGAATACGAGTAGGTTTTTTTCTTATTTGAATACTTTGAAAATCGAATGATAAACTTCCCATAATGTTTTCAAAATCATATTTTCTATTTAAGTAATTAAAAAAACTTCCTAGGGAATTCTTAGCAGTCATTATCCAGCTAGGCCCTTTATTAATATTTGAGATCATAAATTGGTCAATAATAGTTGAATTAATAGGTCTATATGTAACAACTACACCATTTATATCAGTTATAACGAAGATGGTTTTTAAATGAATTTCTTCTTCAATGGTATGAGTGATATCCGATAGATATATTGAAAACTCTTTTAGTTTTTTTGAATAAATACGCTTTGTCCCTACAGCAAAATCACTATTAATTAAAAATGAATCAATTTCCTCTAAGAGAGTTTTCATATACTCACTCCTGCATTATTTCTTTTATCAATTTTTCGAATGGGATAGGATACTTACTTATGACTTCATCTCTTAAATCACTAGGAAACAATTTTGTATAAATAGAAGTTGTTTTTGGGTCTTCATGCCCTAATATTTGACTTAAATACTCTAACTTCATCCCAGCTCTTAAACAGTTAACTGCAAATGTATGTCTAAAAGAGTGTACAGTTAAACGATTGTTATATTCGAGTTTCTGTAATATTTGTTGTAAATTATATTGTACACTTCTTATAGAAATTGGTTTTAGTCTGCTAGTATTGTAATCTTTGCTAAAGAGATAACAATTGGAATTTTCTTCGATTATATCAAGGCCAATTAAATTGAAGTAATGTAATAATGCTTTTTTTACTTCAGGGAAGAGAGGTATATACCTTTCCTTATTTCCTTTTCCTATAGTAAAAATCAGTTGGTTTTCGAAGCTAATGTCTTTTACTTTAAGGTTCACTAATTCACTCACTCTTAATCCAGTACCAAGGAGAGTAATAAATATTGCTCTCCAACGATACCCATTTGTTCTATTCAAAGTCAATTCTAAGATTGAGCTAACTTGATCCTCTGAAAAGTATTTTGGTAATAAGTGATATTTGTGTTTTTTGAACTTATATCTAATATCTCTTTCCAAATATTGATGTTCATATGCGAAACATAACAATTTTCTAATAATAGCTTTATAGGTGTTTATTGTTCCTTTGGAACTAATATTTTTGTATACTAAAAAATTCATAATCAAATCTTCATTTAAATCATTAATGTAATTTATATTATTAGTAGATAACAAAAACTCCCTATACCTAAACAAGAAACTAAAATAATAATTAAGTGTATTAGCAGAATAAATATCCTTTTGAATATTTAATTGCTCAATAAAAGCATCTATCACTTCTATAGTTGTGTACTTTATTGAATTAATTTCCTTTATATTTCCTTTTTGATTAACTATTGAAACTAGATCGTCTAAACTTATTCCAAGCTCTTCGCAAACTTTTTTATAATCTATATTACTTTGTATATTTATTGGCATCAGTAACCTCGATTCTTAAAAGGGTTGTATTTTAGAGTGTTCTCTAATAACCGATCAATATCTTTATTAAGATAATAATAAGTGGATATCCAATGTTTATGTCCCATAGAATTTGATAACTCTTCGATGTTACTTCCGCTATCAATTGCGTTCGTTGCATAAGTATGTCTTAATGCTTTAGCGGAAATTTGTTTTTCATTAAATGCTCTAATACTTTCTTGATGAAACATGTTAGTAATAGCTTTCCTACTAATCCTTGATCCATTTACTTTTAAGAATAAAGAATTGGAGTTTGGATTATATAGTTCTCTAGTGGATACATATAATTTAAATAGCTTTATCAATTCTTTATTTAGCACCATTTTTCTTTGGCCAGATTTTACACTTTTAATAAAAATTGTTCTTTCAGAAAAATTAATATCTGAGATATTAATATTACATACTTCAATTGGTCTACATCCGGTTTCAACAATTAATAAGATGATTGAAAGGTTTCTAAATTTAATAATATTATCTCTAGAATTAACAGAGTTAATTAATTTCATAATATTCTCGACACTAACGTAGTCGTTTGATCTTTTGGAACTTCCTCTAAAATTATTTGGTATGTTGTATTCAAAACTTATAATTTTTCTAAAAAAAAGAAATTTACAGAAGTGTTTAATACTAAGTAAATAAACATAAGAGGTTGGTGTAGTAATTATTCTATCGTTTATTTTTTTTTGAAGGTGGCCTTCAAATGTTTTTATATGCATCAAATTTATATTATAATCCTTTGTTTTTTGGGGATATCCTAAATCTTTATTTAATATTTTTGTGAAGTACCTAACTCTCGTTACGTGATACCCAGCACTGTTATGGTTAGTTTTTTCCATAAATTCTTTAAATTCTTGTAAGGCTTCAGTTAGTTCTATAGAACTGTTTCTTCTATCTTTATAGATTTTTTTTTGTATCTTCTTGATAACAGGCGTTTCACTACCAGGTTTGTTTTGCTTTATTTGCTTTAACAAATTCATTATCAAAATGCCTCCTTTGTATTTACAAATATTAAGAAAAAAGTGTATAATTCTTTTATTAGCTTTCTTTTTTTTTTTGCTATCTTGTTTAGAAAGATATGCAGGTGTATTAAACCAAACTTTACAACCTTTTGGTTGGAATTTGATTACTCACAACCCGTGTGTGTAAATTAAACAACCGAAGGTTTTTTTGTGTTGGGTTCATTTTTATTGTTTCCAATAAATTACATTAAATAACGTATTATTTGCGTAATACGCTATTTTCCTTTTCCTGGATAAAGTACAATCTCTTTTGGTTTTACTTTGTTAGGCTCATGTATTTTGCAATAGAAAAGTGCAGGAAAATGCAAAGAAAAGTGCAGAGGTTTGTCACCCGGAATACTTCTCTTTATTTTCTTTTAGATAATGCGTTTGTTAAGCGGTAACTCTCTCCTTGATAAGA
>NZ_JAQQWU010000022.1 GCF_028610625.1 Guptibacillus spartinae | reverse complement strand
CCGCTAAGATCAGGGAGCAAGCTCCCATCTCTTCGCTCGACTTGCATGTATTAGGCACGCCGCCAGCGTTCGTCCTGAGCCAGGATCAAACTCTCCGATAGAAAGCTTAATCTAGCTTTTAAAACATTTTGTTTCCGTAGAAACAACTACTTACATGGCGTTTCGTTCAGTTTTCAAAGAGCAATTCATTTCTTTCGTTGTCGTTTTCAGCGACCCAACTAATATACCATGTTGTTTCGTTTGATGTCAACAACTTTTTTAAAGTATTTTTCATAGTGTTACACGCTTCTTTCAGCGGCAACGTTATTCATAATACATGAATATTGAAATGAAGTCAATCATTTTTTTCATGTGCTCGTTGTCGTTTTCTTAACAACGTTCTCTACTCTATCAGTAAAACGGGATATGGTCAATGGCTTTTATCAAATTCATGAAAACATTAGGACGTAGATAGTTTAAAACATTGCATAAGAATAGAATTCTCCATCACTTTTATTCGATCCCATATAATGAAGTTTTTCTAATAACCAATCCAGATATGCTTTTTTCATCATTAAACAAACGTTTGATTAAGCACTCCCCAATAAAAAAATGATTTAGTAACAACTTGTTCATCTTCATAAAAAAAGCAGCCGGTTCGGCTGCTTTTAAACTTATTATGCTAAGAATACAAAATAGGCGATAAAGACGAAGAAAAGTCCGTACATAATTGGATGAATGTTCTTCCCTTCCCCTTTTACAACCATGGTGATCGGGTACATAACAAATCCAAGCGCAATTCCCGTAGCGATACTATAGGTTAGTGGCATTGCAACAATTGTTAGAAACGCAGGGACAGCAATCTCAAATCGTTTCCACTCAATGTTTCCAAGCACACTCACCATCAGCACACCTACGATAATTAATACTGGCGCTGTGACGGAAGGTGTCACGACCGCTAATAGCGGAGAGAAAAATAATGCTAGCAAGAAAAATCCTGCCGTTACCACAGAAGTGAAGCCTGTTCGACCACCAGCCGCTACTCCTGATGATGATTCAATATAAGCGGTTGTTGTTGACGTACCAAGTACAGCACCAAGAACTGTTGCAGACGAATCTGCAAATAAAGCTTTTCCGGCTCTTGGAAGCTTATTGTCTTTCATTATGCCAGCTTGAGTGGCTACAGCAATTAACGTACCCGCCGTATCAAAGAAATCAACGAATAAGAACGTTAGAACGACTACAAGCATGTCAATCGTAAACAAATCACCTAGGTGCCCGAAAGCCACACCGAACGTTGGTTCAAGACTTGGCACGCTACCGACAATCCCGCTTGGAAGCGGCACCTGGTTAAAGATCATTCCTACGATGGCGGTGATCACCATTCCATAGAAAATCCCACCCGTTACGTTTCGAACCATTAGGATAACCGTAATAATTAATCCAAATACCGCAAGCAAGGTTGGTCCTGCAAGAAGATCCCCTAGTTGTACGAGCGTCGAATCGTTGTTCTGAACTATTCCTGCGCTTTGAAGGCCAATAAAGGCAATAAACAGGCCAATCCCGCTTGCTGCTGCGTATTTTAATTCCATTGGAATTGCGTTAATAATCATTTCTCTAATTTTAAAAATGGTAATAATAATAAAGATAATTCCAGAAACAAGCACACCCGCAAGCGCCGTTTCCCACGGTACTCCCATCACGGTTACTACAGAGTAGGTGAAAAACGCATTTAAACCCATACCCGGAGCTAGAGCGATTGGATATCCTGCTAGCACACCCATAATTAAAGTACCAAGTGCAGCAGCAAGAGCCGTAGCGGTAAAGACAGCTCCTTGATCCATTCCGGCATCAGCTAGCACAGCCGGGTTAACAAATAAAATATAAGCCATTGATAAAAAGGTAGTTAGCCCTGCAATAGTTTCTTTTCTGTATGTTGTATTATGTTCTTTAAAACGAAAAAAACGATCCATTTCTTAGTTCCCCCTTATTCCCTGCATCCATATTCGCTACCATTTCTTGTTCTAAAAAAGAAAAAAGCTCCGGGTTCTCTACCCGGAGCGGACTAATAGGAAAAGAGAAAATGGGTCAAGAGTTGCTACACGAGCAACTACTTTCACTACTTTCACTATTTCCTTCGTAGTCAGGTTATTTACGGTAACCTGGTAGAGACTTTCGGGCCTTATTCCCGATGTTATACGATGGATGGTCGTTCTATTTAATTACTTTTGTAGTGTATCAGCTATCTAACGTGCCGTCAACACAAAACACGAACATTTTATCTATTTATTATATTTTTTGTTCGTGTTTACTCCCACTCAATCGTAGCCGGTGGCTTAGAAGTAATATCATACACCACGCGGTTAACGTGATCCACTTCGTTGACAATTCTTGTAGAAATAATTTCAAGAACTTCAAATGGTATACGCGCCCAATCTGAGGTCATGCCATCAATAGACGTTACAGCACGAACACCGATCGTGTAATCGTAAGTTCTTGCATCTCCCATTACACCCACACTTCGGAAATCAGGAAGTGCCGTGAAATACTGCCAGATATCACGATCAAGGCCAGCCTTTTTGATTTCATCACGAAGGATCGCATCTGATTCACGAACGACTTTTAACTTTTCTTCCGTCACTTCTCCAATGACTCGGATACCAAGACCAGGGCCTGGGAATGGCTGTCTCCAAACGATTTCGTCAGGAAGACCAAGCTCTGTTCCTACTTTACGAACCTCATCTTTGAAAAGCATATTTAACGGCTCAATTAAATCGAGCTTCATATCCTCAGGCAGCCCACCTACATTGTGGTGAGATTTAATCGTTTGAGCCGTTGCTGTCCCACTCTCAACGATATCTGTATAAAGTGTTCCTTGTGCCAAGAAGGACATGTCTTCTAGCTTTTCAGATTCTTCTTCAAACACATAGATAAATTCGTTACCAATAATTTTACGTTTCTTCTCTGGATCCGTTACGCCTTTTAGCTTTGTAAGAAAACGCTCTGCCGCGTCAATTTTGATCAGGTTCATGTCGAATCCTTCACCAAAGGTTTTCATAACGCTGTCTGCCTCACCCTTACGAAGAAGGCCATGATCCACGAACATACAAGTTAGCTGATCACCAATCGCTCGGTGAATTAACGCCGCTACTACAGAAGAATCGACCCCGCCACTTAGCGCACAAAGAACTTTTTTATTTCCAACCGCTTCACGGATTGTATCGATTTGCTCATCAATGAAATTCTCCATTGACCATTCACCTTTGCATTCACATACCTTGTACACGAAATTCTTTAACAATTCGTTTCCATACTCTGTATGACGAACTTCTGGATGGAATTGAACGCCATATAGGTGACGAGAAGCGTCACTCATTGCAGCTACTGGACAAGATTGATTTGTTGCAGCTATCTCAAATCCTTCAGGTGGTGCTTTCACTAAATCACCGTGGCTCATCCATACAGATTGTTCTTCTGGTAGACCATCATATAAAGGGGACTTATCGGTAATGGTAAGCATTGCCTTTCCATACTCACGATGTGTGGCTGCTTCTACACTTCCACCAAAGTGGTGCGTCATCAATTGCATGCCATAACAGATTCCAAGAACCGGAATACCGAGTTCGAAAATTTCTTCATCACAGCGCGGTGCACCTTCTCCATACACACTGTTCGGGCCACCCGAGAAAATGATTCCTTTCGGGTTTATCTTCTTAACTTCTTCGGCCGTAATTGTGTTCGGATGCAATTCACTAAATACGCCAAGATCACGAATACGTCTCGCAATGAGTTGATTGTACTGCCCACCAAAATCGAGGACAATAATGGATTCCTGTTCTTCTAACATCTCATTCCCTCACTTCTATTTAGTCTCTAGTAGCATTTCCAAAATCGAATAAAAAACGAAAGATTGATAAGCTTTTCAACCTCTAACCTCCAAGTTATATAAAAAAGCCAGAACTCTGCCATGGTACAAAGGCAGAATCCTGGCGCTTATACGAGGAGTATCTGCCTTCATAGTCAGATCATTTACGGTGATCCGGTAGAGACTTCTGGGCCTTATTCCCAGGGATATACGAAGGTTACAACTTTCTGTTCAAACTATGGATTCATTCTATCAACCGTCTATACAGCGGTCAAGATTGCATCTTTTTAATTAAATTTTCCCACAATTTCTTCATTTCACCCCAGCTGTCATTAGTCGTTTTCCCACGATAGTAATTCTCTTCATAATGACGGGTTAATTCTTTCATATCTTTTGTATGAAGCTTCTGATCAACTTGAACAGCATACTCTCTAAGCGTCTGGTTTGCGCCACGTTTAATGCCGTGCAAGTCGAGCAACCATAGCAGTCGGAAGTAAGCTTCAGATAATGCTTTATCATCATCCCGTTTCTTATATTTTGAAATGATTAATCGCTTTAACCATTTCTTGTAGTTCTTAACTGCGAGGTAGCATAAGAGAAGAAAAATCCCAATGAGCACAACCGTATACCACACCGACCATTCAAATGAAGACGATGACGATCCTGTTGCTGCCTTTTCCTCAGGCTGCTGTTCTTGTTGCTGTACCTGCTCTTCCTCAGATTGAGCTGGATCCGGCGTCTCTGTATTTGTCGCTTCATCATCATTATAATCACTAACAAAGTTAGCCTGGTTCGAGAAACCACGCGTTGGTTCAAAAGGAACCCATCCTACTTCAGGAAAATAAGCTTCGACCCATGAATGCGCATTATTATTTGTTACTTCGTATTCACGATAGTCACCTGCAGCGGCAACAAATTCGCCTTCCGTAAATCCTTTCACCCATCTCGCTGGAATGCCGAGGCTTCGCAAAAGAACAGTCATCGAACTTGAGAAGTTATCACAGTAACCGAGCTGCGTTTCAAAAAGAAACTGATCAACATAGTCATCATTTTCACCTGGAATAGCAACATCAGTTGTTTCATATACAAACCCATTTCCAACGAAGTAATTTTCAATTGCTCGTGCTTGATCATAAGGGTTATCCTCTTCACTCGTTATCTCTTCAGCAAGAGCTCCTACTCTTTCTGGAAGAGTTTCAGGTAATTGAAGATACGTATTCGCAAGTCGTTCTGGATATTCAGTTGATGCTTCTCGTAACATTTTTTCTGAAAACGTAGGTGATTCATATTCTAAGTTATAATTATCAAGAACAACCGATTCACCAAGGTTTTGCGTAAACACTTTTCCCGTTAAGGGATTTTCAAGGAGCTGTACGTCTTTTCCTGTTTCAATCGAAGTTACCTGGCCAGGATGGACAATGAAATCAAATTCTTCATTTCCTGTCATGTTCATCTTCATATCAAAGGCTTCTACTTCCACGTCATCTTCAAATAACGTTTCTGTACTCCCTTCAAACATCACGCGGTCACGTACGGAAGATTCCCACCCTTTTCCTGTGTAAACATCCTTCGTTTCAACTCGCCAGTAGCCTCTGTCTTTAATTTGTGCGGTGAATACCGACGTATCGTCCATCACAAAGGGGCCACCAAGCTGAGAATCATCCTCTCCGTAACCAATCTTGCTAATACCGTCCCCGTTATTCCCTACGCCATCATCTCCAGTCGTTTTTTTCAAAAAGGGGACAGGATCTGGCCACTGAGGTTCTGCTTTCGGCGCAATATAACCAAATAAAGAGGAGAACGCAATGACAATGACCAGTGGCATGAGCCAGTAGACAGGGAAGCGCCCTTTCGAAAATGAAACACCCTCCTGTTCTTGAATGCGGAGAATTTGCAGTAAACCAAGTAATACAAAACCGATAATGACAATGCGAATAATGGCCTGGTCGGCTTCATAAGTTGTAAACGTATCAATCACTGAAATGTAGACAATCGTTACTAACAGAAATAAGAAGATCCTTCTTGTTTGTATCAACCAATACTGCATTAAGTAGCTAATGAGCCAAAGTAAAACAAAAAACAATGACGTTCGAAATACATTCGAGAGGCGATCAAATCGGCCATCGAATAAAAAACCTACATTCTGAGAAAGGTCCGATAGAAAGTAATTAAGCCACAAAAAGTCAAAGAAGGAGCCAGGAAAGAACATTTCATGCAAGGCATAGACCATCGCGACGCCTTTGATCGGAAAGGACAGCCAAAATGGCAGTTGAAAATACGAAAGCAAAAACAAAAAAGCGGTAAATAAGATAAAAATTTCAGATTGACCTGTATCCGAAATAATCGAGAGTGGCCGTAGCCATTCCCAGAATAATAGAAAACCTAACCCGTAGAGGAGAAGAGCGTAAAACCAGTCTGTTTTTTCATTAGCTTGTTGCACGCTTTCCACCCCCTTTTAACTCCTCACTAAATGAATTTCCGACTATCACGTGAGCCTTAATTCCATACTGCATGAGCTGATTAATTTCAGCTTGCTGCTCCAACGTAATGTGCTCAGCCACATAAAAAAACTCAACTTGGACCTTTCGGGCAACGAGCTCTTTCAACGTTGAGGTAAACGATCCTTCGATTGAAGGACTAATCATCACCACACCTGTTCCTGCCGGAAAATGGTGCGCTTCTCTTTTAACAACCGTATCGAACGTCGTACTCCCATTCGCTTGAACTCGGGCTAAGTGATGAAACACTCTCCTCCGTTGCGCTTTTCCTCCATTAATGCTTAAAACCGAGTGATCCTTACCCGACGAAACAAGTCCAATCATCGCATTTTGCTTTAATGCAGCATTTGTCACAGAAGCAGCAAGTTTAACTGCTTTCTCAAACAAAGGAGATTCGACCCGACCGTAGTGTGCTGTTTCTCGATCTAGAAATACCATATAGTCCTGACTAATTTGCTGTTCAAATTGCTTCGTGAGTAATTTCGAGCCACGCGCTGTTGCTTTCCAGTCAATCCACGACAGTTTGTCTCCAGGTACGTAATCTCTCACACTTACAGCAGTCGAGTAATCTAAATCCGCTTTTCTAGGAGATGGTCTTGTCCCTGAAATCTGCTGATTATAAGGCGACCATGAGATTTCTTGATAGTTTGGCAGAACATAAATCGCTTGCTCTTTCTTAACCACATTGTCATGTTGAATAAATCCAAATAAATCACCTGTTTTACAGCGGATTTTCCTAAAATAATATTCTCCTCTTGGAATGGATTGAATGGTGTAGCGAAAAGTTAACTTTTTTCTAAACATTGGAAGCAATAGAGCGAGCGATCGCTTTTGATAGTTTGATGACGACTCTTTTGCATAGGATACGAGTCTTTCAGGTAGCACATCTTCCACCACTAAATAAAAAAGTGGAAAGCGACTACTTCGTTCGATGTGTATCGTTACCGTTAACTCCTGACCATCTGTTAATTCCGTGTGGCTCACATCACGCGTTATCTTAATAGCCTTCAGCGGGTAAAAAATGAGAAGGAAAGAATAGATAACAAAAGGGAGAAAGCTATAGAAAAGAAACCAGCTTACAAAGCCTCCCTGAAACATGGCATAAGAAAAAGTAAGGAGAAAAAGAAGCCCTAAAAAGAAGAACTTTAACACTCTATTATTGGCAAGCTTGTCTCTCATTTCACTTTCTCTTCCCTCCGAAGAGGTACACGAACCCGATGAAGAATTTCTTTAATAATCTCTTCTGGCTTCTGCCCTTCAAATGCGGCTTCCGATTTTAGAATAATGCGATGAGATAAGACATAAGGAGCTAAAAATTTCACGTCATCTGGTAGGACGTAATCACGATTGCGCATAAATGCATACGCCTGACACGCTTTCATCAAAGAAAGAGAACCACGTGGGCTGGCGCCTAGATAAATCGATGTATTATTTCTGGTTCTACTTACAACATCAATAATGTATTGCTTCACCGACTCATCAACAAAAACAGCCTTTACCTTTTTCTGCATGTCAAGCAGTTCTTGAAGCTCAAGAGCGGTGCCGATCGAATCAATTGGATGGGCGTGCTCGGTACGATTTAAAACTTCAAGCTCTTCTTCCGGAGAAGGGTAACCCATTCGTAACTTTAATAGAAAGCGATCAAGCTGAGCCTCTGGCAACGGATATGTTCCTTCATATTCAATCGGGTTCTGGGTCGCCATCACAAAAAACGGCTGTGGGAGAATATGAGTTTCTCCATCAACAGTTACATTCCCCTCTTCCATTCCCTCAAGGAGAGCTGACTGTGTTTTGGGCGACGTTCGATTGATTTCATCAGCCAAAATAATATGACCTAGAAGCGGACCTTTTCGAAATTCAAATTTCATTTCACGTTGATTAAAGATGGAAACACCAGTTAAGTCGGAAGGTAGCAAATCTGGTGTGAACTGAATGCGATTGAACTGAGCACCAACTGATTTAGCCAGAGCACGAACCATCATCGTTTTTCCTACACCAGGTACATCTTCAAGTAGCACATGGCTACCAGCAAGTAACGCAACCAAACTTAGCTCGGTGACATCTCGCTTCCCCACCATCACCTTTTCAATATTTTCAATGACTTGCTTAACAGCTGGATGATATGCATCAAACTGGTACGATGAACTCATAATTGATTCCTCCAATAATCTTGATCTGCGGTTAAACATCCTAAAAATAGGTCTCATTTCCTATCATCTATGCATAAAAGTGGTATGGATAAATGTCTGAATACTCATAACCTTATTGTAACAAAAAAGTCTTTCGTCACGTTAATAAGAAGTAAGTTTTCCTTTATTTTCATTTTTCACCACTCCTACAATGACACCAGCGGCATGACTCATCGTTTTATACTGGATGAAAAAGGGAATGCACCCTACAGATGATAACATCAAAAGAATTTCGAAGCTTCATACCACTACAATGAGGTGAGTACATAAGGTCATCCTATGCCTCCCGTCCCACTCGTCTAAAAACGAAAAGGAGGAATACAAATGGCAGGAAATCGCGGTGTCGTCTATACAGGTGAAGGTCGTGTAGAAGTTCAGGATATTAGCTATCCGGATTTAGTTCTTCGTGAGGGTCCAGGTGTTCCAAAAAGCAACGTCGGTCGTAAATGTGAGCACGGGGTGATCTTGAAAAATATCGTAACGAATATATGCGGGAGCGATCAGCATATGGTTCGCGGTCGTACAACAGCTCCATCCGGTTTAGTACTCGGTCATGAAATTACAGGTGAAGTTATTGAAGTTGGTAGAGATGTGGAATTTATTAAAAAAGGAGATATTGTCTCCGTTCCATTCAACGTAGCGTGCGGGCGATGCAAAATGTGTAAACGTCAGGATACCCATATTTGTCAGAACGTGAACCCCGAACGTCCGGGTGCTGCTTATGGATACGTCGATATGGGCGGCTGGGTAGGCGGACAATCCGAATACGTGATGGTGCCTTATGCAGATTTCCAATTACTCCCCTTCCCTAATAAAGAAAAAGCGATGGAGAAAATTCTCGATTTAACGATGCTATCGGATATTTTCCCTACCGGCTACCATGGAGCGATTAGTGCAGGAGTGACAACTGGTTCCACTGTGTATGTAGCGGGAGCAGGACCAGTTGGACTTGCTGCAGCCCATTCCGCTCAATTGCTCGGTGCTGCGGTTGTGATCGTAGGCGATTTAAAAGAAGAACGTCTCGCTCAGGCCCGAAGCTTCGGTTGTGAAACAATTAATCTCAAAGAACACAATGACCCAGGTGAACAAATTGAACAAATTCTCGGTATACCTGAAGTCGATTGTGCCATTGATGCAGTTGGATTTGAAGCTTATGGACACGGAACAGATAACGAAGAGCAGCCGGCTATTGTGCTAAATACGATGATGGATGTTGTAGAGGCTGGAGGAAAGATGGGTATACCTGGGTTATATGTAACAGAGGATCCCGGAGCAGATGATAAAGATGCCAAGCAAGGATCCCTTAAAGTAAGATTTGGACTTGGCTGGTCAAAAGCCCATCATTTTGTAACAGGGCAAACGCCTGTGATGCAGTATCATCGTCAATTAATGATGGCGATTTTAAATGGCAAAGCCGATATTGCAAAGGCCGTAAATGCAACCGTTATCAGTTTAGATGAAGCACCTCAAGGCTATCAGGAATTTGATAGTGGAGTATCAAAGAAATTTGTCATTGATCCCCATGGAATGTTGAAGAGGTAATGAAAAAAGGTAGCCCCGAGAGGCTACCTTTTTTAGATTGAATTTATACTAATTCACGATCCCAATGGCGATGCGTCGCAATCGCTTGACTGAATTCTTTTACAAACTCATTCATATCTTTACCAGTGACAACTCCAGGTTGACCGACTAAATCGTTATTCTCTAACCACTTCATACCTTCATGTGTTCCACCGATCGGTTTAAAATGTGAGAAAGCTTCACTAATAAAGTAATTGGCTGATTGATAGAATCCTTTATTTTCCTGATTCCCACCAACTGCGTAAATCGCATCAAAAAGAACAGAATCACATGTCAGGAACGTGTGATCAATCTCTGCTTCAGCTCCATCAGTAGCGGTTTTCACTCCACGCTTATCACTAATAAGTTCTGGTTTAATGCCTTTTTCTTTCAGTTCATTAAGCACTTGAATGAGCTCTTCTCCATTAAAGCCATTGTCTACAATCACGCCCACTTTTCTAGTATCTGGCGTAAACGTTGTATTTAATTGACTAAGCGCAGGTGATGTTTTTGTAATATCGGATCCGCCTTCTTTAGGTTCCTTCGCTCCAATATTTTGAGCGACGGTTTGAGAAAGGTCTAGATTGATATTCGCAAGCATATCCACGACTTGTTGCTGAACCGACTTACTTTCTAGCTTGCCTAACTCAAAGCTAAAGGCGTTCTTAATGTGTTCTTTTTCCACATCGCTCATACTGTTAAAGAAAAGAACGGCCTGAGAGAAATGGTCTTTAAAGCTTTCACTGCGTGCTCGAATCTTATGACCATCTACTTTCTCTTGATAATGAACATAGCCACCTTCTTCTTCCGTAGCTGGTTCTGGCTGATTATCAGCAAGAGAATTTTTGTGATAGCTTACCTGGCCTTTGTTAATTGTTTGACGCATAAATCCATCGCGCTGGTTGTTAAAGAACGGACAAACAGGTCGATTAATTGGCAACTCATGATAATTCGCGCTACCAAAACGGTTGATTTGAGTATCCGTATAAGAGAACAAGCGTCCTTGAAGTAGAGGGTCATTTGAGAAGTCGATCCCTTTTACAACGTTACCCGGATGGAACGCAACTTGCTCATTTTCAGCAAAGACGTTTTCAACGTTTCGGTTTAACGTCATTTTCCCAACGATTTTTACAGGAATATCTTCTTCTGGCCAAATTTTAGTTGGATCTAGTACATCAAAGTCGAATTTAAATTCATCTTCTTCATTGATAATTTGCACACCCAGTTCCCACTCAGGGTAGTCACCATTTTCAATAGACTCATATAAGTCCCCACGATGGAAATCAGCATCTTTACCCGAGATTTTTTGTGCTTCATCCCACACAAGGGAATGGATACCTAACTTTGGTTTCCAGTGAAACTTAATAAAACGGGCCTCTCCTTTGGCGTTTACAAAACGGAAGGTATGAACGCCGAATCCTTCCATCATACGTAAGCTTCTAGGAATAGCTCTGTCCGACATTGCCCACATCGCCATATGGGCGGATTCCTGATTATTCGCAATAAAATCCCAGAATGTATCATGAGCAGAAGCAGCTTGAGGCATACCATTATGAGGCTCTGGTTTAACAGCATGAATTAAATCAGGGAATTTAATCGCATCCTGTATAAAAAAGACCGGTATGTTATTTCCAACTAAGTCATAGTTTCCTTCATCCGTATAGAAACGTGTTGAAAATCCTCTGACATCTCGAACCGTTTCAGAAGACCCTTTTGAACCTGCCACTGTTGAAAAACGAACAAACACCGGCGTTTTTCTGGAAGGATCTTTTAAAAATTCAGCGTCTGTGATTTCTTCAAGAGACTCATAGACTTCAAACTCCCCATGAGCTGAGAAACCTCTTGCATGCACAACACGTTCAGGAATGCGCTCATGGTCAAAGTGCGTCATTTTTTCTCTAAAATGAAAATCTTCCATTAGCGTTGGGCCGCGTTCGCCTGCTTTTAGAGAGAATTCATCTTCCGAAACTTTAAGTCCTTGATTTGTAGTCATTTTGCCTTCATCCGTCGTGCTATATTGGTCTAACTGCTTTTTCTTTTTATTCTCGCTCACTATAATTCCTCCCGCTATGTCGATATGTAAAATCTCATATAGAGCGGTTCCCCAACTGACTGAATTCAAACATTATTTTTCAATATATTGGGTTATTTAGCCAATAAAAAACTCCATTATCTTCATTGATAACGGAGTGCATCCTAGCTCAAAAAGCATCTTCTATTCAATTAATCAACATTTCTTAACTCATGGAACCTTATATAGACAAAGCAGGCATACAAAACAACTAATACAGCCCCACCTGCCATAATGTGATGAATCCCAATGCCTGTAGAAAGCAAAAGAGCAGTCATTGCATAGCTGACCGGGATAAGCCCCATCGAAGCAAGAGAGATCAACCCCATGACTCGTCCTAGTACCTTCTCGTCAATCATACCTTGTATCGCAGATATAAAAGGGATATTGCTTGCAGAAAGACATGCACCAAACAGAACTAGCATAAGAATACTCACCCATAGCACTGACGAGAAACTTAGACCGATAAAAGCAAGACCTGAAGCAATAAGAGTCAGTAGCGCAATTTTCCCACGTCTTTTCGTTAAATTAAGAACACCAACGACTATGGAACCGATCAACATCCCTACGGCCGCTCCTGCTTCTAGCAAACTAAACGTCATTGCGTCACCATTCAAAATAGATTTCACGAAAAGCGGAAGCCCCATCGACATAGGACCAACGAGAAATAAATTCATAAAAACGGTTGTTAGCACGACGACAACTAAAACCCTTGACTCCTTTACATAAAGAAGTCCTTCTTTAAAAGTCTCGAAAAAAGATTGTTCATTCGTCTCCTGCTCTACTTCTCGCTTTGGAATCTTCATCAAGTAGATTAGCATACTACCAAGAAACAACATGATCGCTGTTATCGTAAAGACCACTTCATAGCTACCAAACGCAATTAATAATCCAGCTAGCATGGGAGCAATGATAAAAGAAGACTGATTTGTCATTTGGATAATGGAATTACCTCTCGTAAGGTTTTCCTTACGGATAATGGATGGAATTACAGCACTTTCCGCAGCCCAGAAAAACGCATCTAGAATACCAAAGAAAAAGGCCACTCCAACAAACGTCCATAGTGTTACATCTCCGAAAATGAACCAGAGAACAAGTCCCCCAAGCAAGAGCCCTCTCGAAAAATCAGAAAGAAACATGATTTTTGTTTTACTCATTCGATCCGCAACTGTTCCGCTGATAATCATAAACAATAATCTAGGAATGCTTGATGCAATATAAATTAATCCTAGCGATGCTTCAAGATTTAGTACATTGACGATATACCAGCTTTCCGAAAAAAGAAAAAAGGAAATGCCAAAACTAGATAAAAATGCCGCTCCCCATAAGAGAAGAAAGTTTTTGTTTCTAAATATAGAATCGACTTTCTCAATGTGCTCATTTTGTTCAAGCACGCTTTCCTTTAATGCCATCCCCAACACCTCTGCTTTTTTGATAGCTTAAGTGTATCGAAAAGCAGTAAGGTAAGACGATGACCCATGGTTTGAAATCCCCTCCGCCTTAAGGCGGATTAACCTCATTCCTCTCCTTCTCCTTGCTCCTGTTCCATTTTCAATTCTTGAAATTCTTTCTGATCATTCTCCAGGGCAATGCCTACCATCTCACTCTCATCACTTTTATCAAGTTCGATTAAATTTAATAATGGCTCCTGTTGCACACCTTTTTCAATCACTTGGATGGTGACACTCCCATCCTGACCAAGCTCAGGCTTGATCCATTCAAATACTTTCGTTAAATCTTGTATAACATAAGGATGTCCAGGATAAAAACCATCCGTTTCATAGTAAAGCGCTAGCAGCATATTCGAACACTTGCCATCCTGATCGATTGCATTGCAACTGATCCAATGCGCTTCATGTGTATCCTGATCGGAAACGTTCGGGATGATCCGCTCTTCCTCTAACGTCTTCATTTTCGGTATCATTTGTTCCTCAATCTCATGACTAAGCGTACTTGGATGTTCTTCTGCAATCTCTTTTTTCAAATCCGCTATCGATGAAATCAACTGGACATCTTTAATTAGTAACTCAATCTGGTAGCCTTCCTTCGCTTCATCCGGGCGGCCAAACACCATCAATTGACCAATATCCACACCTTTTGATCGAATCCATTCAATCAGTTCCATCATATCTTTTAACTCTTCTTCTTTTAATCCGTAGCGACTCAGTAAGTGATCATCCTGAACATTTAAGCGATAAAACCCTTCTTCCGTATAATCGAGGTATGTACTGTATTGTCCTACTTGTATTCTAGTAAAGCCAAATTCGCTAATATCCAACATGTCGTCTTCAATCGTTTGGTACTTCTCGTAAGTTTTCTTCCCTTTTTCGTAGTCATCTCCCTCAACAATGGTGCGAAAAAAACCGTTAACATCAATCCAAAAATCAAAGTCAGGGTTATCTTTTAGAGCGACTTTATGCTCTGTATCTCCTAAGTTTGCTTCATTACGATTCCCAGCATAAACGAGGGTAATTTCTTCCCCGTACTTTTTTTTCATATACTTATTTAATTCATCTTCAGGATCAGCAAAAAATCCACTAAAATACGTCATCACGATCCAGATGATGATCCCAGTCAAGATGAGAAGAAAAAGGACGACACCTCCAACGATCCAGGCAACCATCTTCCCTGTGGAAGACATCCCTTTCTTTTTTCCTTTTTTCTGTTTCTCCTGCACAATTTTATCCTCCTCTGGCGGCAACTCTAGCTTTCATTATAGCGATCTAGAAAAAGGATGCATACAGAATATTCCTTTCAAACAAGCGAAAAACCCTTTTGAAGTTTTATAAACTTACAAAAGGGTCCGCTAATGACTTGGCACATTAAAGATCATCGACAATAATATAAGTCGCTTTTACCGGTCCATGTACACCTACAATTAAATTCATTTCGATGTCCGCGCTGTTACTTGGACCAGTAACAAAGCTTACACAAGAGGGAACAAGATTCCCTTTTTTCTCTTCCTCATGAATCAATTGACTCGCTTGCGTCATTCGAGGCACGAGCGTACTCTTTGGGATAATCGCAATGAATGTTTCTGGTAGTAAGCTAATTGAGCGACCATTATACCGATCGTTAAACAACGTAACAGTTCCAGATTCAGCTAGCGTGATATCACTGAACACAATCCCAGCCCCTGCTCGTTCAGCAAACGAGACATTTTCTCGCCCTTTCGCTTCATCCCAAATGTGAACATCATAGCCCTCAGATTGCATTTCTTGATAGAAGTTTGTTAAGCCGGTTGCTTCATTCCTTGATCCACCTGCACCGACTACTTTCGTTACATCATAGTTTAGAAGGACAGAGCGTAACCTATCTCCTAGCCTCTCCAAATCCGTTCTCATAAAAGACGTGTGAATGATTTTACACTGCTCCTCCAATTTCTCGACGAGCTCCTCTTGCGTTGCTCCTTGAAACACGCGCTCCTGCGGATGAACGGAATAAAGGGGGGGTTCTACTTTCATTTTTCGTGAACGCCCTAGCTGCTCTGCCAGATTGTCCAAAAATGCTTCACGATTATGAATGGCCATTACTGATCACTCCTTTGCTCTCGTTTTTGGTACCAATCCCTGAAGCGCTCTTTCGATGGCGCTGGAAAATCTCGTTGCTCTGTCCAGCCTTTCATTGGCCCTGGCCCTTTTTCAATATATTCCTCTTTCGTCCATGGTTTTAGCGTCGTTCTTGCCATTTTCGTCGATAGCTTATAAGCGGCTGGAGTGGAAGCCCACTTCGCAAAACCCATCATCATCATTTTTTCCGCTTTGGTCGTCATTTTTTCGCGTTCCACAATGATTTCGCGATGTCTGATTAAATGCTCATGAAGCGGAATTTTGACAGGACATGCTTCCGTACAGGCAGCACACAGGGTTGAAGCATAGGGGAGATCCTTGTGATCGTCGTACCCATCCAGTAAAGGAGTTAGGACAGCTCCAATCGGTCCTGGATAAATCGATCCATATGAATGCCCACCAACATGACGATACACGGGACACGCATTAATACAGGCAGCACAGCGAATGCAATGGAGAGCTGATTGAAATTCCGTCCCAAGTATTTTCGACCGTCCATTGTCTACAATGACAAGGTGAAAATCTTCCGGACCATCTACTTCATCTTCAAGACGTGTTCCAGTTAATGCTGTAATATAGCTCGTGAGCTTTTGCCCTACAGCAGCACGCGTTAACAAGCTCACAACAACTTCTAAGTCTTCCCACGTAGGCACAATTCGCTCCATGCCCATGACAGATATCTGAGTATCAGGAAGAGAGGTAACCATTCTCGCATTTCCTTCATTCGTCACGAGTGTGATTGCTCCAGATTCTGCAACCGCAAAGTTGCAACCCGTTACCCCAATATCGGCTTCTAGAAAGTCCTGCCGCAATTGTTCACGAGCAAAAGCAGCGAGCTCGACCGGATCATCTGAACCGGTATAGCCTTTCTTCTTCCTAAACGTTTCGCGGATTTGCTCTTTATTTTTATGAAGCGCCGGCGTCACGATATGAGAAGGCGGATCCTCGTCAAGCTGTAAAATCCATTCACCCAGGTCTGATTCAACAACTTCACACCCGCTTTTTTCGAGTGCTTCATTCAAGCCAATTTCTTCAGTCACCATTGATTTTGATTTAACGACTTTCTTCGCTTGTCTTTTCTTTGCGATCTCCTGAATGTACTCGTTCGCTTCTTTTGCTGTTTCGGCAAAAAAGACGGTTCCGCCTCGTTTTTCCACCTGCTCACTCAATTGATGCAAATAATAATCCAGGTTTTCCATCGTGTGAGAACGAATCTCTTCACCTAGGGTTCTCCAATCTTCCCAATCCCCGAGTTCTTCTGCTGCTTTTAACCGTCCTGACCTGAAGCGTCCTTGAGCACTCGAAACAGCTTTTCTCATAAAGGCATTATTAAGACCATCTTGAATTCGTTCAGCATAAAGTTTATGCCCTATTTTAATACTCATCTCTATCCCTCCTCACTGCGTGTTCAATACTTGTGCAATATGAAGAAACTTTACTTCTTGTCCATTCCTTCGTAACCGACCGCCCATATTCATGACGCAACCCATATCACCACCAATTAAGTAGTCAGCCTTCGTTTCTTCAATATGCTCGGCTTTCTCTTGCACCATCTGCCCGGATATATGCGAATTTTTCACAGCAAATGTTCCGCCAAATCCACAGCAATCCTCTTTCATTGGAAGTTCAATAAGATTTAGACCTTTCACATTTTCTAATAGGATTCTC
The DNA here is from genome assembly GCF_028610625.1 of Guptibacillus spartinae. GTDB lineage: Bacteria > Bacillota > Bacilli > Bacillales > Guptibacillaceae > Guptibacillus > Guptibacillus spartinae. The sequence continues at coordinate 21,645 of NZ_JAQQWU010000022.1, read as the reverse complement.
GGAGCGTCCTTAACGCCTAACAAACGCGTCATATGACAAGATGGATGATACGTTGCCGTTCCTGTAAATGTAGAACCTACATCTTCCACTTTTAGAACATCCACCAAAAACTGGGTGAGCTCAAATGTTTTGTCCGCAAGTTTACGTGCTCGCTTTGCCCACTCCGGTTCATCAGCTAATACTTTCGGATATTCCTTCAGCATATGGACGCAGGAACCAGATGGTCCAACTACATATTCCGCTTGTTCAAAAGCTTTGATCATTTGCTTCATCGCTTTGATTGACTCGCTTTTGTATCCACTGTTATAGGCAGGCTGTCCACAACACGTCTGTCCAGCTGGAAAGTCGACTTCACATCCAAACCGCTCTAACAGTTCGACCGTATCCTTCCCAACATCAGGTGTGAACGTGTCACATAAACAAGTAATAAATAACGAAACCTTCATAATTAATCCCTCCCACTTTAAACATAAGGTCATCTGATGACTATTAGAAATAAAAAGGAAACTGTGTTACTCAGATCCCTTTACTTAATGAAATTCGCTAGTGAAGCTTCCACGTTGTTAAGGTGCGCTAACATCGCTTCCCTTGCTTTTTCCTCATGACGAGATTCAATCGCGGCTAATATGGTTTGATGCTCCTGCAACAAACGTTCCGTACCTTCAGGCGTATGAAGCAGTTTGCGCGTTTCTCGCATCGCCTGCATCATAATTTCCGAGACACTATTCATTAAATTAATGAGCATGTGGTTGTGAGTCGCTTTCACTAATGCCATATGAAACGCTAAATCAGCCTGATCCCCAATCTCACCACTGCCCTTTGCCTCTTCCATTTTCCTAAGGGCATCTTTCATTGGAGACAAATCTTCTTCTTTATGGGAGGAAGCTGCTGATCCCGCTGCGCCAACTTCTAAAATCTTTCGTACTTCCAATAGTTCCTTCAGATCCTCTGACTTCATCAAAAATGCAACGGATACAGGAAGTGAAAAACGCGAGGCATCAAAGGACTTCACATACGTCCCTTCTCCTTGGCGCATTTCAAGAATGCCCATTGCTCGAAGCGCACTTAACGATTCTCGAATAGCCGAACGGCCAACATTGAAGTTTTTAGCTAACACTTCCACGCTATCGAGTTTATCTCCAGACTTTAACGTGCCATTTTTTAACGATTCGAGCAAAGAATCTGCGACTTGTTCATAGATCTTTTTCGATCGAATCGGTTTATAGTCCACCATTTTTCCTCCAACTTCCCATCATGTGTTACTTCTATCTTACTCTAAAAAGGACATTTGGAAAAGTTATCAGGAAATTAAAACAGCACCGTTGTAACGAAAGCGGCTATCCCTACTAAGAGTCCGTAAAGTAAAGCAGGCAATAGCGTTTTTCGAATGATATCCCCTTCTTTTCCAGAAAGACCAACAACGGTACCTGCTGCAACCACATTATGAACGCAAATCATATTCCCAGCAGCAGCGCCAATGACTTGTAAGGATAGAATGGTATCCTTGGCAAGGGCCGTTTCTTCTGCAATACTATATTGAATCGGTGAAAAGGTTAGCGTTGACACTGTTGCACTTCCAGTAATAAAGGCTCCTAATTCACCAAGAAACGGAGCCGCAAGCACCCACATGGAACCAAATCCACTCGCAAGAGTTTGCGCTATGTATTGAGGCATGCTAATCAAATCATTCGCATTCATTCCTGTGTTCGTAAAAACTTGTACAAGAGCTAAGGTGGCGAGTAATGCTAATGCGGCATCTTTCATCGATATAATCGATTCCTTTGCGGCGGCCGAAAAATGACGAAAGGATTTTCGTTGAATAACCACGGCAAGTAGTGTCGCCAAAATTAATACCGTACCTGGTGAATACAAAACTTGCCATTTGGATGTGATCCCCTCGATTCCAATAATATTCGTCCAGGATAAATCCACCCAGCTTAACACAAAGTTTTTAATGGCAGGTACGATTCGGGTCATTAACAGAAGGGCAACAATAATCAAATATGGAGACCATGCTGACGCTAATCCCATCTTCGAGCCTTTTTCTTCGATGACAAAATCCTTTTGAAGGGCATCCTGCCACGATGTCTTTGGAAGCAAAAACCCTTTCTTTGCAGTGATCGTAGCGACAACTAAACCAGTAAGAGAAGCTAAGATCGCAACAAACTCATGACCGAACAAAACCGCATAAAGATAAGCAGATGACGTATAAGTAAGTCCAATCATCAATGTCCATGGCAGCATCTCAACGGCATCCTTCAAACTTTTCTTCCTTCCAAAAAAGACAGTGAGAACGACAACTAATATAAACGGAATCAACGTACCCGCAAATAAATCAAAGAAAGCAATTTGCACACCAATCTCTCGGTAAAAAGACAAACCTGCATCTGGTAGATTACTAAGTCCGACTTGAATTGGCGTACCGACAGCTCCATAAGAAACAGATGAACTATCTGCAATGAGAGCAATGGCCGCTGCTGCCATCGGGGTAAAACCTAACGCTACAAGTAGTGGTCCTGTGAGCGCCGCCGGGGTTCCAAAGCCTGCAGCCCCTTCAATTAAAGCGCCAAATAAAAAAGCGACAATGACAATTTGGACTCTCATATCCGTTGAGATATTTCGAAACCCTTGATTAATGCGATTCACAGCACCCGTTCGACGAAGCGTATTTAATAACGCAATCGCCCCAAACAAAATAAATAAAATCGTGAGCGCTTTATGTGATCCTTCCAAAACAGACGCTAAAATGACGTCTCCCTCTACTCCCCATACAAAAAAAGATAAGATGATTACTATGATTGCGCTGAAAAACATCCCTTTTTTAGCCGGCATCCGAAGGAGTACTAAAAAGAGAAAGGGAGCTAAAATGGCACTTAAAGCTACAAGCAACAACATTTACATACCTCCACTTCATTATTCGATAACTTGTTAGCGCTTTCAGTCAACATTAATAACAACAGGTCATCAGATGACCTGTTGTTATATTTTATACTGAATCCACCTAAGGTTACAAGCTCTTTCTAAAAATTCAATCTTCACAAGTTATTCTTTTTTATAGCAAAAAATAGATAAACAATTTAACTGAACCTACGCCTATAGAGGGATGTTTGTCTATTGCTTTAACTCTCATAAAACAATTACATTGCGCTTATTCATATAAAAAAAGCTCCCCCCAGTTATAAAACTGGAGGAAGCTTAATCCACTCAGATATTCTGAGCAGCTGAGAGCATGCATTACATCATGCCGCCCATTAAACACATAAACATTATTTTGAAGACTGATTATTAAAACCTTGATATAGCAATATTTCCCCTTTTTTTTACGATAGATATAAAAATCGCTTCCATCAAACTTTTCGGTCACTAAAATATCATGTTTCTTTATATGTTACTTGAGAGCTCCAGAAGTAATATATAACGTCGGGTCTTTTCTATACCAGTAAAATAATTTTATATTCTTCTACTATTCATCTATGTTCATATAGGCTATATAAGAAAAATTAAAAATATACTCTCATTCAACAAGAAGAATATTACCTAATTTATATCTTAGGTGAACTTCCATTTTGTCTATAATCCACGAAATAATAGATGATTCCTTACATAACCTGCGGTTAATTTAGGGTTAAGCTTCAACTAACGGCCGCCCTTACTACCTAATATAAATGATATAAGAAATTTCTTCAGTAACTCAACGTATTGCTATATACTTTTTTCTCCTACAATGAAATAATATATTTGGAATATTTTAACTAGTAAAGGGGGAGGTGAGACAAATGGGACTATCTTATAACGATTTTATTGGACATTTAATAGAACAGTTTGATCATCTATTAACTTCAATTAAAGCATTTGATCAAGATGAAAAATTAAATGAAGCGAAACGAATGGCTACAACAGTAAGAGTACTGGTCCATGATACTAATAAATCTATATCCCTTCTTACACACTTAAACAAGAAAAGTATCTTATTCTGTGATTCTTCTGTTCAACCTAAACAAAAGTTACCTGATGGTACAATAATTATTAAACCTATGACTAAACCAATGTATTATGAAGAGTTTGATTTAAATGGCCCTAAGCTTTATTCAAATTTAGACTCTAACGTGCAAAATGAATCCTTTATTCCATTTAATGACTGGTGGGAAAATCAAACGATTTTGACTAGCGGAGTTGGTGATGATTTTACAAGGAAATCCCTAGTTTTAAGCCTATCTAATCAAGACGGTGGTGCACATGTAGATAATAAATTAAAAAAAGATTACTCTGAATTAACTAGAGGAGGCTCTACTGGAGAAACATTTCAGATAGGAAATAATCAACCAGAACCAATTAAGAATCCCCATTTATACACTATGAGACAAATTGCATATGAAATTAGAAAAACATTAGCACAAGAGTTTACTCACTTAAGTGAAAATTAACAAATAAAGAGACTTCCATTTAAATTGAAACTTAAGTGGAGGTCTCTATTAGTATGCATCATGTAACGCTCAATAAAGTTCTAATCAGTCAATGCATTCTCAATTGCTGTTTTTGTAAAGCTTCTAGCCCATTTTGCGCCTTTACCAATTAATTCACTAGGTGATTGATTAGAGTTATTAATTTTTACTGCTGCAAAGGAAAGTCCTAGGTCTTCAGCTTTTTCAATTTCCCATTTACACCAATCACTTTTATAAGTTTCTTCTCCAACTAACACGATAATTTTATCACATGTATTCATTCTTCTCGAAATGGCCCTCCTAATAGCAGAGCGATCAGTTGAATTTATTGATATGTCAGTAGAACCATCCTCAAAATTAATATTATTAAAATGCTCTGCGCTATTCTTAGACCATGCCTTTAACATATTTTTATAGGTTCTATCTTCATCATAGTCATAACTAATAAATACTTTCATTGTCATTTTTCAATCTCCTTTATTATCCGAATTTAAATTAGCCCAATTAACATTCTCTTTAGAAATAATGCTTTCAACTCTTTCAACAAGATATGTAAATGATTTCTTTGAAGAATACACACCAGAATGAGTTAAAAACATATATTTTTCTTGTTTTAGGATTTCACAAATACTCCGGTACTCAATCCAATTTTCGTGATATTTTGATAAATTTAACCAACCTTCAATAAAAGCAATCCCTCCCCCAAGTATAGAAATAACAGTTGCGTTTGGTATAGTACTAGCTACAACAGGAATAGAAGTTGCAAATAGTATCTCTATCATTTTTAGGGTTCTATACTTACGTTGGTAATTAATACTGTTATTGTCATACCATTTTATTTGGTTTTCCAACCTTTGCTCCAGATATTCTTCTTCACTCATAACTTACTTTCACCACTTTTTAAATCTATAAGATTCCAATCAAAATAAAGACTTTAATGTTTCTAAGATGTGTTCTACTTCTTTTAAATCATCTCCTAACTCTTTCTTTTTGCCCCTTATCTTATCTAGGTTCCTAAAGGTTGTTTCGTAAGACCAGCTGGGGGCCTCCAAAATTATACTTTTTTGAAGTGCTCTGTTGGCGAATTCCCAATCCTTATTTAAAACTGCTAATTCTAAAACTGTCGCTACTTCCCAATAATTATTGGAGTTCAATCCTCCCCTTCTAGTAACAGCAAACGCAACTGCAGAAATTAATTCCTTCACTTTCTCGTGATCATCATTTAAGTAAGCCAACGTTACTGCGTTTATACCAGGATAAAAGTCTCTTGGATCAGCTTTGAATCCTTCGTAATAGACTTCTATGGCTTTGGTTAAATAGGCTTTAGCAACTTCACGATTTGATTCCTTATTTTCTTCGTACCTATCCTTATAGATTCTCCCTAATATTCCACATGACTCTGGAGAAGGTCCAAACTGTTTCATTACCCCTTCGATAATATGGATAGCTTCCTGTCTATCGCCTTCCGAATTCCTTCTGTTAAGTGCAAATGCATATTGTTCCCTTAAAGTAGAAGAAGAATTTTTAACTTCACGCGGGATTTTTCTATAAAGCTCGATCATTTTTGTATAGGCATTAACATCACGGTAAGAAAGCAACAAATCTATTACCACTTCTAAAGGGGCACTATTAATCTCACCAAGCGACTCCTCAATTTCAAAAAGTTCAGTGATTGCTTTTTTCTTGTTTTCATAAGATCTTATCAATTTCATTTCGTGTTGCAAATCACCTATTTTTTCAACTCTATCTCTAAAACTCTCAGTTACATCATGAGGTAAGTCTATCCCAGGGAATTCAGCTATTAATTGAAATAGTGGGCTATCTTTTGCTTCTAAGTCTTCTTTTGCATCTTTAATTAAATCCTTTAATTTCTTAACAAAGTCCTCCTTTTTATCTTCATCTAATCTTCCCTCTTTTAGATGATACGGTAGGCCTCTTATTGGGATTAGATCAAATGGTAATTGTGTATCATCAGAGAAGATTAATATTGTAGAGCGAGGCTTGGCACAGTGCCTAACTCCTAATTCATAAAATACATTTGGGTTAGGAATTGTTAAATCTGCTATGACAATCTCTGCAAGCAAAAGCCTTTCAAACATAGGTAGATGTATAATGCCACCCATTCTTTCTTCATCAGCCCTAATAATATTTACATTTTCACTTTCTGCAACCGGCTTTATTACTTCTTCGTATATTTGGTCAAAGTCAATTTCTATAGCCCGTTTATTGTCTTTTTTCTTTCCAAATGGCATTGCTACAAATAATAAAGGATCCAATTTAACACCTCTCAATCCATGAAATTAATTCAAAAAAAAGATACTCTGTACCATATTTCTTTTCGATACCAAACTACAATAGTCCTTCACAAAAAGAAAAATATGGTAAAATTAAATATTATGCAAAGGAGACCTATAATGACTGGTATAAATCTAGCTAAATCAAATTTGTCTTTTTTTGAAAAATATAAAGATATAAAAAAATGCATTTTTATATCTTATAAAAGAGAAAATCGAGCTGAAGCGTTAAACATAGGAGAGTACATAATGGAGAATAACATAGATATCTATCTAGACGTTTTTGATGACAAACTGCAAGTAGCTGCGAATGATGATAATCATGAATTAATCACTTCATGCCTTGAAAAGGGTTTGTCCAAATCCACACACCTCTTATCAATCATCTCAGAAAAGACAAGAGATTCTTGGTGGGTTCCATATGAAATTGGCTATAGTAAATGTAAAAAAAGCAAGACAAATGTGGCAACGATATTATTGAAAGATTTTAATGATCAGGATATACCATCTTACCTAAGAGTAGCCAGAATAATCTATGGGAAATATGATTTTCACAGGTACTTACAAGAAGTACTTAGCGACTATCCCGAGTTATATAATAAATACTCATCTCATACCCAAGAAAACGAAATGTATTCAGATGAAAAGAATTTACTAGGAAATATATTAAAAGAAAAGTGATGTTGTCTTTTAGTAAACAGACAACAAAGGCCAGTACTATGAGTAGTACTGGCCTTTGTTAATATCGGATGTTTTCTCGGACAATAAATGGGTTTTTCCACCTTAAGAGACTTTTGTGAAAGGTATCTAAAGGTGTTTTTACATCATGCCGCCCATACCGCCCATTCCACCCATGCCGCCCATATCAGGCATGCCACCGCCGCCTGCATTTTCCTCAGGCTTATCAGCGATAACTGCTTCTGTTGTAAGAAGCATTGCCGATACAGATGCTGCATTTTGTAGAGCAGAACGAGTTACTTTAGTTGGGTCAACGATACCAGCGTCAACCATGTTTACCCATTCACCAGTAAGGGCGTTGAAGCCAATACCGATTTTCTCGCCTTTAAGGCGTTCAACCACAACAGATCCTTCAAGACCAGCGTTGTGAGAGATCTGACGGATTGGCTCTTCAAGAGCACGAAGAACAATCTTAACGCCTGTAGCTTCGTCACCAGTAGCTTCAACAGCTTGAACAGCCTTAACGACGTTCACTAGTGCTGTACCACCACCGGATACGATTCCTTCTTCAACCGCTGCGCGAGTTGAGTTAAGAGCATCTTCAATGCGAAGTTTACGCTCTTTCAATTCAGTTTCAGTTGCCGCACCAACTTTAATGACAGCTACACCGCCAGCAAGTTTAGCAAGACGTTCCTGAAGCTTTTCTTTATCGAACTCAGAAGTTGTTTCTTCTAGCTGAGCTTTGATTTGGTTTACGCGACCTGCAATCTTGTCTGTTTCGCCAGAACCTTCTACGATTGTTGTGTTTTCTTTCGTTACAACAACTTTAGAAGCGCGACCAAGCTGAGTGATGTTCGCTTGTTTCAAATCAAGACCAAGATCTTCCGTGATCACTTCAGCACCAGTTAGGGTACCGATATCTTCAAGCATTGCTTTACGACGGTCACCGAAGCCAGGAGCTTTAACAGCTACTGCGTTAAACGTTCCGCGAAGTTTGTTCACAACTAGTGTTGCAAGTGCTTCACCTTCTACGTCTTCAGCAATCATAAGAAGTGGCTTACCTTGTTGAACCACTTGCTCAAGTACAGGTAGGACATCTTGAATGCTCGCGATCTTCTTATCCGTAATCAGGATATATGGATCTTCTAGAACAGCTTCCATTTTGTCGGAATCTGTCACCATGTAAGGAGATGCATATCCGCGATCGAACTGCATACCTTCTACTACTTCAAGCTCTGTAGCAAATCCTTTTGATTCTTCAACAGTGATAACGCCGTCGTTACCAACGCGCTCCATTGCTTCAGCGATCAATTGACCTACTTCTTCGTCAGCAGCAGAGATTGACGCAACCTGTGCGATTGACTCTTTGCCTTCGATTGGCTTAGAAATGTTTTTAAGCTCTTCAACAGCAGCTCTAGTTGCTTTCTCAATTCCTTTACGGATAACCATTGGGTTCGCACCAGATGCTACGTTTTTAAGACCTTCGCGTACCATAGCTTGCGCAAGAACAGTTGCAGTAGTTGTACCGTCACCAGCAACATCGTTCGTTTTGCTTGCTACTTCTGCTACAAGCTTCGCACCCATATTTTCGAATGCATCTTCAAGCTCGATTTCTTTTGCGATCGTCACACCATCATTTGTGATTAGTGGAGATCCGAATTTCTTCTCGAGGACAACGTTACGTCCTTTTGGTCCGAGTGTAACTTTAACTGCGTTCGCAAGAGAATCAACACCGCGAAGCATTGCGCGACGGGCTTCTTCACTGAACTTAATATCTTTTGCCATTTGTTACCCTCCTAAATGTATGTAGTGCTTTTATTTTTGTAATTACTTACTTACAACTGCAAGAATGTCGTTCTCACGAAGGATTAGATACTCTTTACCGTCATACTTTACTTCAGTACCAGCGTATTTGCTGTAAATGACAGCATCGCCTTCTGATACTTCAAGAGCGACACGCTCTCCACCATCAGTAAGTGCACCGCTACCTACAGATACGACGCGACCTTCTTGTGGCTTTTCTTTCGCAGAATCCGGAAGCACGATCCCACTAGACGTTTTTTCTTCTAATTGAATTGGTTCGATGACAACACGATCACCTAAAGGCTTTAACAACTCAAACACCCTCCTCAGATGGAAATTATGGTTTGATTCGTTTTTTAGCACTCACCATCGTCGAGTGCTAACACATGTATATAATAAATAATTCACTATCTATTTGCAAGTAGTAAAGTTGATTTTTTTTTCAGTTTTTTCTTTTCTTCCCTACTCGCCAAGATCTGACATGAAAAGATAAGACTTCTGACCTGTTTTTCGAGTATATTCGATGAAACGCTTTAAACAGTTTAGGAAGTCTTATGAACGGCATTCCCTTTTCAAAGTGTGTTAAACTAATACGAGTATGCAAAGTGCCTTTAAGGCATGGAAACCATTTAAAGGAGTTATGCTTCTTGGCTAAACACTATTGGACTATATTGATTACCTATATTGTCATGCAGCTTTCAGGACTTTTAGGTGTTCCATTACTTCAAAAACTTAACATAGCTGATCCCGTTGTAATCTGGTCAGTTTTCAGTTTTCTTACTGCCTTGGTGATTATGCTATTCCTTCTCCGCTCCACTCCCGACGTCCCGTTTGAACGCTCTACTCGCGTTTCAGGTGGTCAGGCAGTAGGCTGGAGTATTCTCGGTGTTTTTATGGCTTATGCTTCTCAAATTGTGGCGGCCATGATTGAAATGAATGTATTAGGGATTGATCCAGGTTCTGAGAATACCGAAATGCTGATAGAAGTAGCAAAGGCTTCTCCTATCTTTATTATCGTGACGTCCATTATTGGACCCATACTTGAAGAAATCGTTTTCCGAAAAGTTATTTTCGGATCATTATACAAACGATTTAACTTCTGGATTGCCGGCATTCTTAGCTCTGTTATATTCGCTGCGATTCACTTTGACTTTTCTCATCTTCTCATTTATACAGCAATGGGTCTAACCTTTGCCTTTCTATATGTGAAAACAAAGCGTCTGATCGTACCGATTATTGCACACATGACGATGAATACGTTTGTTGTGTTAATTAACGTCTATTTTGCTGATGATATTATGGAGATGGAAAAACAGCTTAATCAGGCGCAATCGTTTATTGGAGGACTCTTTTCATGAAACTCTCACCAATTGTTATGGGTTTTTTCTATTTAGGACTCGGCTCGCTTTTCACCTATCTGGCGATTCAAAGTGCGAGTAGTAACGGCGAGCTGTGGAACTTTTATACGATTTTTTTGATGGTTCTTGCCACCGTGGATTTCGTTTATGCTATCCGCTTCTTCGTCCTTAGAAAACGAATTTCAAAACTTAAGAAAAAAGATGATAACAAAAAGCGGTAGGGATTCCTACCGCTTTTTGTTTTGCAGCTATTGATTTCCTTCTTCCTGAGCTTCCTCAAGAATCCGTTTCGCTTCTGCCTGCAACCTTTTTCGATACCCGTATCGCGACACGATAATACTAAATTCATAAAGAAGCAGGAGCGGTACAGTAACCATAAGATGGGAAATGATTTCAGGTGGTGTAATCATACCTGCAATCACAAGAAGAACAAAGTACGCATACTTGCGAATTTGCACAAGCATTGCTGGATTCAACATCCCAAGTCTTGTAAAGAAAAGAACGATTACCGGCAACTGAAAGACAAACCCAAACGGCAGGGTTAATTGAAACAGAAAACTAAAATATTGATTGGCTCCATACATTTCTTGGATGTTAAGACTTTGAGCAAGATTTCCTACAAAGTCAATTACAAATGGAAAGAGAACAAAATAGGAGAAGGATATCCCCCCAAGAAATAATAGAAAAACCGCAGGAATATACGATAAGGTTACTTTCCGTTCATGTTCAAACAAACCAGGTGAGATAAACGCCCATAGCTGATAAAGTGCTAGGGGTGATGTCAGTATAAAAGCAATTAAAAAGGCGAAGCTAAAATACACTTTCAATGGGTCAGTAAGATGAAACGCATTCATCGGTATACCCTGCGCTTCAGGAGCATGTTGCAAAAATACGATGACTGGCTTAGCCAGAAACAGCCCCGCAATAAAGGAAAGAATTAAGAAAACGACTGTAATGATAATTCGTTTTCTTAATTCCTCTAAATGATCATAGATGGATTGCTTCTGATCCTCCATTCACTATCCGTCCTAACCGATTACTTGTCGTTATTTTTCTTTTCGTTTGGTTCATCGTCGTCATCCGCTAAACCTTTTGTTGCATTTTTAAATTCACGAAGCGTATTACCTGCTGCTTTACCTAGCTCAGGTAATTTCTTCGGTCCGAATATAATTAAAGCAACCACGGCAACTAATGCGATACTTGCGCCACCCATTCCCATGCGTGTCACCTCCTTATCATTTATACTGGATAATGTTTCATGAAATAAACGAGTGCTTGTAATTCAACGGCCAAATCAATATGATGAACGCGAATATGATCTGGAACAGTTAATCGAGCTGGGGTAAAATTCAATATTCCTTTGATGCCTGTCTCATCCATTTGATCAGCAATGGACTGGGCGACATGAACAGGGACTGTTAAGATCACGACAGAAACGTCATTCTCTTTCAATCTCTTTTTGAATTCATCAATGTGATAAACGGGTACTCCGCCAATCTCCTGTCCTACTTTTTCAGAATCGGCATCAAAAGCAAGCTCAATCTTAGTGTTATTATTTTTTATAAAATTGTAGTGCAGAAAAGCAGTTCCAAGGTTCCCTACGCCAATCAGGGCAACTTTTGTCGTTTCATCCTGATCAAGGGTCTTACTAAAAAAGGATAACAAATAATGAACGTTGTACCCATAGCCTTTTTTACCAAGAGCGCCAAAATAGCTAAAGTCTCTTCTAATTGTGGCAGAATCTACTTTAATAGCGTCACTTAGCTCTGCTGATGAGACTCGCTGCTTTCCTGATGCGCTTAAATTCTTTAAATATCGATAATAGAGCGGCAGTCTTTTTGCTGTCGCCTGCGGAATTTTTGTTTGATCAATATCCATAAACTACCTCCATATTGATCTCCGCGCTCCATCGTCACCTTACTTGCGCGCATAGTCCCCGCTTTTACCACCTGTTTTAGTAACAAGATAGGTTTCCCCGATAACGATGCCTTTATCCACTGCTTTGCACATATCGTATACGGTCAATGCTGCAGCTGATGCTGCCGTCAGCGCTTCCATTTCAACGCCAGTACTTCCGCTCGTTTTCACATGAGCCTCAATAATCAGCTCATAAGATGACGACTTCTCCTGCCAGTCAAAATGAAGGTCAACGCCAGAAAGCGCTATCGGATGACACATGGGGATGAGATCTGATGTTTTTTTTGCTGCCATAATCCCAGCAATTTGAGCGACTTGAAGAACATCGCCTTTCTTCATCGTTCCAGACTGTATACCTGAATAAATTTGTTCACTCACCTGAACGCTCGTGCGGGCAGTAGCCGTTCGAACCGAGGGAGTTTTATCCGTAATATCGACCATTCTTGCTCGGCCTTCTTCATTAAAGTGAGTAAATGAACTCATGTTTGCCCCTTTCCTCATACTGAGATGATAGAAGGTTAGTGCTGCTACTTGTGACTATACACCATTTTTTGCGATTTTGCTGTTTTTTTGATGACTTTTTTTGTTAAATCATGAACATTCGTTTAGTTGCTCCACCTGTCCCCTCTAAGGTAAACTTAAAGGAACGTCGGATCATGCCGAATAATCGGTTATAAACAAAGATTAGCTTATCCTTACTGTCCGTTTTTACAGTCATAAGGAAGGAAATAGAGGTGAACGAACATGATCGTATTGCAAGTGAATGGACTCACGAAATCATTTGGTGCTGATACCATTTTATCGAATATTAAATTAGAAGTACAATCACGAGACCGCGTGGCGCTTGTTGGGCGGAACGGCGCTGGTAAATCCACTCTATTGAAGATGATTACCGGGCAGCTATCATATGATTCAGGAGATATTATTAAACCAAAAGATGTTGCAGTTGGCTATATGGCACAAGATACAGGCCTTGAGTCAGGACTATCGATCTGGGATGAAATGCTAACCGTCTTTGAGCGATTTCAAAAGATGGAGTCTGAACTAAGACAATACGAAGAAAAAATGGGTAACCCCAAAGTTTACGAGAATCAGGTTGAATACGAACGTATCCTAAAAGAATATGATGAGCTTCAAGTTGCCTTTAAAGATCAAGGTGGTTATAAATACGAAGCAGACATCCGCACAGTATTACATGGTCTGAACTTTAAAGACTTTGATTACAGTACAAAAATTTCAACCCTTAGCGGGGGACAAAAGACACGCCTTGCTCTAGGAAAGCTTTTGCTCACTAAACCTGAACTACTTATTCTAGATGAACCAACAAACCATCTAGATATTGAAACACTCACATGGCTTGAAGGCTATCTTCAAAACTATTCTGGCGCCTTATTAATCGTTTCGCACGATAGATATTTCCTCGATAAAATTGTAACAAAAGTATATGAGATTTCGAGACACCGGGCGGAACGCTTTGAAGGCAATTACAGTTACTACCTTGATGAAAAAGAACAGCGATATGAGCAGCAGCTCAAAGAATTTGAGAAACAGCAAAAAGAAATTGCGAAACTAGAAGACTTTGTTGCAAAAAACCTTGTGCGAGCCTCAACTACGAAGCGAGCGCAAAGTAGGCGCAAACAACTTGAGCGCATGGAACGTCTTGATAAACCTAAAGGTGACGAAAAGTCGGCAAATATTTCATTTGGAATTGATAAGCAGACAGGCAATGACGTTTTAACCCTGAGAGAACTATCGATTGGGTATCCTAATAATGTCATCAACGATCATTTAACCTTTGATCTCAAGCGACAGGAAAGTGTCGCACTTGTTGGTCCGAACGGAATAGGGAAATCAACATTGTTAAAAGCAATCGTATCAGGTGAGACACGACTTGATGGCGATATTCACTATGGAAGCAATGTACAGATTGGTTTCTACGATCAGGAACAAACGAACCTGCATTCAAATAAAACCGTTTTAAAAGAATTATGGGATGACTTCCCACTTACCGATGAGAAAGATATTCGCGCTGTACTAGGTCGTTTCTTATTTACCGGAGATGATGTATTAAAGAACGTTTCAGATTTAAGCGGTGGCGAAAAAGGACGGCTTGCGCTTTCCAAATTAATGATGCAAAAATCAAACCTACTCATTCTGGATGAGCCAACAAACCACCTTGACCTTGATAGCAAAGAAATATTGGAAGAAGCACTTATTCAATTCCCTGGTACAATTCTGTTTGTCTCTCATGATCGCTATTTTATAAATAGAATCGCAACGCGTGTGATCGAGCTTTCCACAGATGGTGTGACACCTTATCTAGGGGACTATGATTATTATGTTGAAAAAAAGCAGGAACTAGCTGAACTAGCTGCACTGGAACAGCAGAACAATGAAGTGGCTCAACCTGTTGCATCTGGTAAATCTAGCTTTAAGCAAGATAAAGAAGCAAAACGCCAGGAACGTCAAATGCTTCGTCGAATTGAAGAAATTGAAAAAGAAGTAGATGATGCAGAAATGCGAATCGCAGCAATCGAAGAAGAACTCTGTATCCCTGACATTTTTGAAGATCATGAAAAAGTCATGCAATTAAATGAAGAAATGGATCTTTTGCGACTTCAAACAGAAACACTGATGGAGGAATGGGAGCAATTACAGGAAGCCTAATAAAAAACAGTCCACTGTGGACTGTTTTTTTATTATAAAAGAATTTTCCGACATATTCACACTATCCACACACTTATACACAACATAATTGCCGTTATACCTTATTTCTTAAAAATTATTAACATTATCAACAAGACCTCAACTAGTTATCCACAATTTTCGTGCATTTTAGAAAAAGGCTAAGAGGTAAGGTTTCTCTCTCTATATCCACATTATCGATCGCATTGTGGATAACCGTTCTTATTAACAGCTTCTATTCAAGATCATTCAAGATCATCTGCATGCAAGAAAACGTTTGCTGTAAAAAAACAAAAAAACCGGGATTAGATTCCCAGTTCTAATCCCGGATTCGCGTTAAGTTGAAGGCTAGAGCGTTTTCCTTTACGATAAGCAATTGTTCCAGCTGCCGCAATCATCGCAGCATTATCTGTACAATAGTATAATGGTGGAATCACTAGGTCTGTGCCGCTATCTTGAAAAGCTTCTGTTAAAGAACTTCTTAACCCTTTGTTTGCTGCTACACCACCAGCTAGAAGAACTTGCTTTACACCATACTCTTCTGCCGCTCGCACCGTCTTTGTGACGAGGACCTCCACTACGGAAGCTTGAAAACTTGCCGCAAGATCCTCCGGCTTTATTTCTTCATTCCGTTGTTTCGCATTATGCACAGTATTGATCACGGCTGACTTCAAACCACTAAAGCTGAAATCATATGACCCTTTCTCAAGCCATGCACGTGGAAGCGGGACGGATTCCTCCCCCTCTGCTGCCAGTCGATCAATATGCGGGCCGCCGGGATAAGGAAGCTGTAGCGTTCTTGCTACTTTATCATAAGCCTCTCCAGCTGCGTCATCGCGTGTTTCTCCAATTACTTCAAACTCACCTTCAGAAGGCATATAAACAAGCTCTGTGTGCCCTCCTGACACGACTAGCGCAAGTAACGGATAAGTTAACTCTGTTACAAGCTGATTGGCATAAATGTGACCTGCAATATGGTGCGTGCCAATTAGCGGTTTCTGATGAGCGAACGCAAGAGCTTTAGCCGTATTCACACCAATTAAGAGAGCTCCAACGAGACCAGGTCCTTCCGTCACCGCAATGCCATCAATCTCATCCATTGTAACGTTTGCTTCGTCTAATGCTTCTTGTAAGATCAGCGTCATCTGCTCCACATGGTGCCTTGAAGCAATTTCAGGGACCACTCCTCCGAAACGCTTATGACTTTCAATCTGAGAAGCAACAACGTTCGCTAATACTTCTTTCCCATCCTTTACGATGGCAACAGCTGTTTCATCACAGCTTGTTTCAATTCCTAAAATAAGTTCATGTTTAGTTTCCATTTAAATTCACCCACATTACTAGCGCATCCTCTTGATTATCTGTGTAATAATTTTTGCGAATGCCGCCTTCTTCAAAACCAAATTTGCGATATAGATTCTGTGCTACAAGATTAGACACGCGAACTTCAAGCGTCATTTTCACTGCTCCTCGTGATTTCACAAAATGGATCGCCTTCTTTAAGAGCGCTTCCCCTAGCTTCATTCCTCGATAATCTGGATGAAGCGCAATATTTGTAATGTGTGCCTCATCAATAATGACCCACACCCCACAATAGCCAGCTATTTCTTCTCCCACTTCAAGCAAAAGATAAGTAGCGAAATGATTTATGACGATTTCATTATAGAAAGCAGACCTGCTCCATGGCGTCGGAAAAGTGGCGTGCTCGATCCGCATCACAGCCTCAATATCTTCAATAGTCATCGATCGAAACGATACCGTATCATTCATTCCTATCCCCTACTTTTTCTGTGAAGCTAACCACTTCGCTTCAGCTTCAGCCATTCTTACATAGTTTGGTGTAAAATGATGGACATCTTCCACCGGTTCATAACCTGCTCCCAACCTGGCAAGATCAGCAGGTCTCGCATTCAAACTACTCGTTGGTGCGAACACCGCTTTGTCCCCTAAAATGGATGCAATCTTCTCTTTGTGCATATCTAAATCCCCACTGATAAATAGGAAACGTTCATATCGGGCCTTATTTTCATGTAACCAGTCTTCAAATAATACGATCTGATCTTCCGTTTCTCTTTCAATCTCTGTTCCATTTGTTTGATAGACACTCATATACACCTGTCCTCGTCTTGCATCAAAAAATGGAACGATGGCTCCAGAAAAATAACGGCCATTTTGCGCCAGTACTTCTAAACTAGAAACACCTACAAGAGGGATCGCTAACGTCCATGCTAATGTCTTAGCAATGCTAATTCCGATCCGAAGCCCCGTATAAGAGCCTGGCCCTTTTGCGACTACGATGCGATCAAGATCAGCTGGCTTAACCTGAACCTCTTCCAAGAGTTGTTCAATAGCTGGCATTAAGCGCACCGAATGATTTTTCTTTATATTTGTAATCAGTTCTCCGGCAATCGTGCCTTCTACCATAATGGAAACGCCCATACAGTAGTTCGAAGAATCAATGGCTAGTACTTTCATGTTGTAGCTCCTTACATATGGACTCATAAAAAGCGCCAAATGGTCTTAAAATAAGTCGACGTTCTGATTCTCTTTGATGATAAATTTCAATTCTGAGGAGTTCTTTAGGGAGCATATCCTGAATGAATTTTGCCCATTCGACGACGGTCACCCCATCTCCCTCAAAGTATTCACTAAAACCAAGGTCTTCATCACTCTCTTCAAGACGGTACGCGTCCATATGAAAAAGAGGTATGGTTCCTTCATATTCTTTAATAATCGTAAAGGTCGGACTGTTTACTATTTTAGTAACTCCTAACCCTTTTCCGATTCCCTTTGTAAAAGTTGTCTTGCCAGCACCTAGATCTCCTTCAAGCGTTAACACACAGCCCGGCTTCAGCTTCTCAGCAAGCTTACTGCCAAATGCCATCGTTTCCTCTGGAGATTTCATGATGAAAGCATATCCACTCATGTTCATCACCTATTCTTTAGACGAGAAGTGATTGTACCCCTTCTTGTCCAGTTTGAATTTTTGATCTTTGTAACTCATCCAGACACTTGTTCCTTTGTCCTCTACATAGCCGATCTGATAGATCGATTCCTGGTGCTCTTGAAACAATTCTTTCACACTTTCCCAGTCTTCTTTCGCAACCGTACCGATCAGTTCATAATCTTCTCCGCCATTTAACATCCATTCTAACCGTTGGAAAGAAGAATAAGCCTCAAAGCCTTCAGGCGCCGGGATCTCATCTTGATCAAGAACGATCGAAACGCCACTTGCCTCTGCAATTTCGTGGGACTCACTTGCGATTCCATCACTCACATCGTTTAATGAAATTCGGTAGCCACTCTTCGCGAGAATACGCCCCTGCTTGATGCATGGATTCGGCTCCTGATGGTACCGTACATAAGCTCCATCACTGCCCTCACCCTTAAGCAAGGAGGAAAGTCCAGCAGCTGAACCGCCTACAGGTCCAGTAAGGAAAACAACGTCTCCTGCCTTCGCATGACTCCTTAAAAGTTTTCGTCCTTTTTCAATTTTACCAATAACCGTAATCGCAATATGGAGATCTCCTCTAGTCGATACCGTATCGCCACCGATCATGTCCATCTCATAGGAGTCACCGATCTCTTTAATCCCTTTGTATATTTCTTTGAGCTGTTTAGAGGACCAGCCTGTTTGAGGAACGGAAATAGACACAAGATAAAACATCGGAATACCACCCATAGCGGCAATATCACTTATATTCACTGCAAGAGCTTTGCGACCGATTTGAAAAGGGGATAACGTACTCTTTTTAAAATGGATTCCTTCTACCATTGTATCCGCACAGGCGATTTCATCCCAATCTGAATCAATATGATACAGAGCGGCATCGTCTCCAATGCCATGAATCAACTCTTCTCGAAATGTATAAGCTGGCGTAATGGATTGAATAAATGCAAATTCATCTTTCACCAAACTCATCTCTCTTTCTATTTTATAAAAAAACCTTAGGAATTTCATCCTAAGGTGCTTTTTCTATCAGTTTATCTTACTTAACGATAAATTCACATGTTTGTTTAAAAAAATTTCAGTTTTAGTTGCAAATTTGAGTATAAAAAAAAAGCGATCCAATCGCTCTTGAAAAATGGCGGTCTCGACGGGAATCGAACCCGCGATCTCCTGCGTGACAGGCAGGCATGTTAACCGCTACACCACGAGACCAGGTAATAAGTTTATCTTGCTCACTTGCGTAAGGAATAAATTGGTTGCGGGGGCAGGATTTGAACCTGCGACCTTTGGGTTATGAGCCCAACGAGCTACCGAACTGCTCCACCCCGCGATAATATGAATGTCATCATGCTACACTATGCTGCCCACGACACATATTTGTATATGATATGGACACAAGTAATACTATACCAGATATGTGTAATGAATGCAAGCCTTAGAAACAAAAGAAGAAATACCCTGTTACAGGGATTTCTCCACAGCATTTTTAAAAGCATCTACAATATCATTTTCATTTTCAATACCTACAGAAATACGAACGAGCTGCTTATTAATCCCAAGCTTCTGTCTCGTATCTTCTGGTACTGTACGGTGGGAAGTGGCAATGGGATATGAAACAGTTGTATCTAGACCAGCCAAAGTCGGTATAATCTTGACCCATCCAAGCGACTTGAAAAATGTTGTGACATCGGTTTCCTCATCTAACTCAATAGAAACCATCGCTCCTGATCCTCTTTCAGCTACATATTCAGGATAATAGACATTCTTAATTCCTTCAACAGCTTTTAGTTCACTTGCAAGAATGGCTGCATTTTTTACATGCCGTTCCATTCGTACGCTCATCGTTTTTAACCCTCGGCATCCAAGCCAAGCTTCAAATGGACTAAGGTTAGCTCCAAGGTTAATCACTTTTGCCTTTGCTTTTGCCATCAGATCTTCTCTACCTACTAATACGCCAGCTGTCACATCACTATGTCCACCAATATATTTTGTGGCGCTATGTACAACAAGATCAATACCCAATTGGTACGGCTGTAGAAGATATGGTGTAGCAAACGTATTATCTACCATCGTAACTAGCTTATGTTTCTGTCCAAGAGTTTTAAGAAGGGTTAAATCCTCGACCCTTAATAAAGGGTTAGTTACGGATTCGGTATACAGTAATTTTGTATTTGGGCGTATCGCATTCTCAATTTTTTCTCTGTCTGTAAAATCGACAAAAGAGACTTCAATTCCGAAGTCGGGAAGTTCACCATTAAAAAGAGAAAATGTGCCTCCGTAAAGATCTTCACATGCGACGATGTGATCGCCAGCCTTCACAACAGCAAGAACGCCTGCAAGAATAGCAGATAAGCCTGATGATGTCGCAATGCCCTTAGGAGCTCCCTCAAGATCCGCTACCCCCATTCCAAGGTCATCTGTATTCGGATTGCTAACACGAGTGTATAAATAGTCTTTCTTGCCTTCATAAAATGATTCAAGATCATCGAGATCTTCAAATACAAATGCAGAGGTTTGATATATCGGCTGGACTTTACTTACAGTATCTGCTTTTAACTTTCGTGGAAAACGTACAGCTTTTGTATCAAAATGAAAATCCATTTATTATCCCCTTTCCCTAAGAAAAATTCTTTTTCATTAACTGTACGTCTTCTATAAGAGAATTTCAATAGATTCGGTTCGAAATTTTCAATTTATTGAGGTGCAGGCACTTGCTAGGAAGAGGTTCAAAGTTTATTGATAAGTTTTTTTCGCGATATTTGAGATATTTCCGCGAAAAACGGATTTATTCCGCGATTATCCTTATTAATTCCGCGAATTTGAGATTAATTCCGCGAACGTAGGACATGAGGGCTTTCAGCTTGTCAAAACCACATCCGTAAAACCACATAAAAAAAGCGAGAAACCATTTGGTCTCTCGCCTTTCGTCAGTTGCCCAGCGACGTCCTACTCTTGCAGGGGGAGATCCCCCAACTACCATCGGCGCTAGAGCTTAACTTCCGTGTTCTCATACGGGGCGCGATAAGCGGCGAACTTCTTCGTCAGCTGCGCGATGCCAGATCCTCATGGATCTCCTGAATATCCACTCCGGTCTGGCATCACTTGCTTCCTCGAATTTCTTGCTTCTCCCACCCCTACGTAGCTTTTTACTCTTACGAGTTTTCCACCCTTTTTGAATACAAAAAAAGCGAGAAACCGTTTGGTCTCTCGCTTTTCTTCATTGCCCAGCGACGTCCTACTCTTGCAGGGGGAGATCCCCCAACTACCATCGGCGCTGAAGAGCTTAACTTCCGTGTTCGGCATGGGAACGGGTGTGACCTCTTCGCCATCGTCACTAGACTTATCAGGGTGTTCCCTGAAAACTAGATAGCACGCACAACTTTCCAATAATGTGTCCAGCTACGTACGCCAAATCCTCGATCTTTTCACCTTTTGATTCTGACGCAAAAAGCGCGTCTGATTCAAAAGCTTCCAACGCTTGTCGGATTTAAACGGCTTACTTCGCTTTTCGTTTTAGG
>NZ_JAQQWU010000021.1 GCF_028610625.1 Guptibacillus spartinae | reverse complement strand
CTGATAAGTCTAGTGACGATGGCGAAGAGGTCACACCCGTTCCCATGCCGAACACGGAAGTTAAGCTCTTCAGCGCCGATGGTAGTTGGGGGATCTCCCCCTGCAAGAGTAGGACGTCGCTGGGCAAATGAAGAAAGGCGAGAGACCTGAGGGTTTCTCGCTTTTTTTTGTATGGTTTTATGAAAAAGGTTTTACTAGCTGAAAGTCCTCACGTCTTACGTTCGAGGAATTAGACATGGAAATCGCGGAAAAAGCTTAATACCTTTAAATCACTCCTTCAGTTACAATGCTAATATGCCTTGGAAATTTACTTTCTTTTCGTAAATCACAGACACGGGATAAGTTACAGGCACATATCCTTAAAAGGAAGTGAAAAGTCAGCTCGAATTAAATGGAACTTGTATAGATCCCCTATAATTGGGCAATGCTTTTACCATGGAGGTGGGAAGATGGAGAAGGCAATCAAGGAGATTTTTAGTGAGTGTTGTCTTGTTTGTGAGGAGCATAGTTTCAAAGGTATCCATATTTGTGATCGTTTTATTTGTTATGATTGTGAACGTAAGGTGATACAAACAGATACCAGTCATGAGAACTATCAATTTTATCTTGAAAAATTACGCAAACTACGACTAAGTCGATTAGCATAGGCAGATAGCTGCTTCATAAGCTATCTGCTTTTTACATGTTCTAGAAAAGACTAGCTAGAAGAATTAGCATACCCCTTTACTTCTCCAGAAGTCTAGAAAATGATAGAATATGAGTATACGTAAATGAATCTTCAATAGATAGAAGTGGGTTTAATGAGCAAAAAAGATCAAGTACCATTATACGAGGCTCTGACAGCGTGGAAGGCTCAGAAACCTCTTTCGTATCATGTTCCAGGACATAAAAACGGAACGGTTTTTTCTTCTTATAAACGTGCAGATCATTTGTACAAAGACTTATTGAAAATAGATGCAACAGAGCTTCCGGGGTTAGATGACCTTCATCATGCTGAAGGTCCCATTAAGGAGGCAGAGCAGCTTACAGCGGAGCTCTATGGAAGTATTGAAACTCACTTCTTGGTAGGTGGTTCCACAACTGGTAATCTAGCGATGTTAATGGCAGTTTGTTCTGAGGGAGATGTGGTTCTCGTTCAAAAAAATTGTCACAAATCGGTTTTGAATGGACTTCGCCTAGCGAAAGCACAACCAGTATTTCTAACTCCGTTTATTGATGAAGCAAGCCAGGTGGCAACTGGAGTTTCGGTTGATCTTATCGAACGAGCCCTTTCGAGATATAGCAATATTAAAGCGGTTGTCCTGACAAATCCAAATTATTATGGAATGACTATGGACTTAAGGCCAATGATCAATTATGCCCATCAGCACGGGGTGGCGGTACTCGTTGATGAAGCGCACGGGGCACATTTTATAAGCGAGCGTTTTTTCCCTGAAAGTGCTTTAAAGCAAGGAGCCGATGTTGTT
Source organism: Guptibacillus spartinae (assembly GCF_028610625.1). Taxonomy (GTDB): domain Bacteria; phylum Bacillota; class Bacilli; order Bacillales; family Guptibacillaceae; genus Guptibacillus; species Guptibacillus spartinae. The sequence continues at coordinate 51,312 of NZ_JAQQWU010000021.1, read as the reverse complement.
GTTCAATCTGCTCATAAAACACTTCCTGCTATGACGATGGGGGCTTACTTACATCTAGGGAATGTAGAATATAAGAGTGCCATAAATGACTATTTACAAGTCTTTCAATCAAGTAGTCCTTCTTATCCAATTATGGCTTCCCTCGATTTAGCAAGACACTATCTATCTTCTCTTACAGAGCAGCAGCTAGGTCACATTTTAGAAGAGATTCGTCAGTTTAAGAAACAATTGAGTGAAGTACCTGGTATAAACGTTATTGGCGATGTAAGTCGTGCGTATCATCAGCTTGATCCACTCAAAATAACGGTTCAGCTAGCTGGGGCGTCAGGATATGAACTAGCAAAGAAACTTGAAAATGAAGGTATATTCGTTGAGCTGAGTGATCCATTAAATGTCTTACTTGTTTGCCCAATGGCTATTAATGAAGAAATTTATATAAGAACGATACAGGCATTTAAAAAGATTGCTCTTCATAGAAATGAGGACAACTTTCATGAATTTCTATATGAGTTGAACCATGAAGATATGACTTTTCCTGCTTATTCTTTTGAAAAATTGGAGACGATGAAGACAAAGAGAGTAAAGTTAACGGAGGCTACTGGTATGATAGCTGCAAGAGGGTTAATTCCATATCCGCCAGGAATTCCTGTTGTGCTACCGGGTGAACGAATTCCAATGGAAAAGGTAAAACGATTAGAATCAATTCTACTTTCTGGGGGACATATACAGGGAATACATGATGAGATGATTGAGATTGCAATAGAAGAGGAGTAGGGCATTGAAAGGATTATTTATCACATTCGAAGGACCGGATGGGGCGGGTAAATCGACCCAGGTTCAGAAATTAGCCGATTATTTAAATGAAGAAGGTATTCCATATATTCATACAAGAGAGCCAGGGGGTACTGCGATAAGTGACCAAATTCGATCGCTTATTTTAAACCCGGAGCATAAAGAGATGGTGGATGAGACAGAGGTTCTTCTATATGCTTCATCGCGTGCACAGCACGTAAGAGAGAAGATTATTCCGGCCTTAAATGAAGGGTACCTTGTGCTTTGTGATCGCTTTGTTGATGCATCGATTGCTTATCAGGGAGTTGGCCTGGGATTAGATGTTGAAAAAGTAAGGGTGATTAATGACTTTGCAACAGGAGGTCTTACGCCAGATCGGAGCTATATGATTGATCTTCCTGTTTCGGTTGGAAAAGAAAGAATGATTGCTCGGAATCAATTGGATCGTATTGAACAGAAAGGTACAGCTTATCACGAAAAGGTAAGGGAAGCTTTTTTAGAATTATATAAAGAGAATAATGAACGAATCCATTTAATCAATGGCGAGAAAAAAGTTGATGAGATTTTTTCAGCAATAATAGAGGATTTTAAAGTCCTTTGGGATAACTATTCTACTAATAACGAATAAACGGGTTCATGCACCCCGGGGAGGATAATTATGAAGTTAGTTATGGCTGTCGTGCAGGATAAAGATAGCAATCGCTTATCCAATGCCCTGGTCGACTATAATTTTCAGGCAACCAAACTTGCCACGACTGGTGGATTTTTGCGCGCTGGGAATACAACATTCCTAGTTGGTACTGAAGATCATCGTGTGCAAAAGCTTCTTGATATCATTAAAGACAATTGCCAGAGCAGAGAGCAGATGGTAGCACCGGTATCGCCAATGGGAGGTAATGCGGATTCTTATGTCCCTTATCCTGTTGAAGTGTCGGTGGGAGGAGCGACGGTATTTGTTCTTCCTGTAGAGGCTTTCCATCATTTTTAAACTAGTAGGATGAGGGATAGAAATGACAGATTGGATTGAATTAGAAGAACGCCAGCCTACAGTCGTTAGGATGATCATCAACAGTTTTAAAAAAGAACGTCTGTCTCACGCTTACTTATTTGATGGTGGAGCAGGCACTGGAAAAAAAGACGTTGCCATTCATATGGCGAAAACTTATTTTTGCCAGGAGCGAACAGGAATTGATCCGTGTCAACAGTGTAAAGACTGCAAAAGAGTTGATTCAGGTAATCATCCAGATCTTCATCTTATTGAACCAGATGGCCAATCGATTAAAATTGACCAAATTAGAAAACTACAAAAAGAATTCTCCTATCTTGGAGTTGAGTCGCGTAAAAAAGTATATATCTTGAATCATTCTGATCGGATGACCACTCAGGCAGCAAATAGCTTACTTAAATTTCTAGAAGAGCCAGGTCAAATGACGATGGCCATTTTATTAACAGAACAAAAGCAGCATATTCTTTCTACAATTTATTCAAGATGTCAGGTTATCACCTTTCAACCTCTTTCAATGAGTGGAGTAGAAGAAGCACTTACAAATGAAGGAGTCACATCATACCTTGCTAAAACGGCTGCTCAACTAACAAATGACCAGCGTGCAGCAAAGGAGCTTGCGCTTGATGAGTGGTTTGCACAGGCAAGAGCGATAGTGATACAATTGACTGAAGAGTTGAAGGAAAGACCTCATCAGGTTTTCCTAACGATCCATGACAAATGGCTAGCACATTTTAAGGATAAAACGCAGCAGGATATGGGCCTTAACCTTATGCTTTTTTGGTATAAGGATATAATGAAAATACAACTGCAGGATAATCGAATTGTCTATGCAGATCAGAAGGATAAGCTCGAACGTTATGCCCTTCAATTCGGAAGAAAGAAGATAAGTCAGCATATGATGGCGATACTCGATGCCAAAAGACGTCTGAGTGCAAACACAAACCCGCAGTTTGTGATGGAACAGCTAGTGCTCAGATTACGGGAGGGATAAGTTTGTGTATGAAGTAGTTGGCGTTCGCTTTAAAAAAGCGGGGAAGATCTATTACTTTGATCCGAGTAGCCTCCAGGTGTCCGACAAAGAATTTGTGATCGTGGAGACTGCCAGAGGGGTTGAATTTGGGAAAGTAGTTTTAGCTAACAAGCAAGTGGATGAAGAAGATATTGTTCTTCCTCTTAAGAAAGTGATTCGCATTGCGGATGAGAAAGATCGCCTTGCGGTGGAAGATAACAAACATGCAGCTGAAGAAGCTTTTGATGTGTGCGTTTCTAAAATTGAAGAGTACAAGCTTGATATGAAGCTTGTTGATGTTGAATATACATTTGATCGAAATAAAATTATTTTTTATTTTACAGCAGATGGAAGAGTCGATTTTCGCGAACTTGTGAAAGGGCTCGCATCCATTTTTCGGACAAGAATTGAACTTCGTCAGATTGGAGTACGTGATGAAGCGAAAATGCTTGGCGGTATTGGACCGTGCGGCAGGATGCTTTGTTGTTCAACGTGGCTTGGCGATTTTGAACCTGTTTCGATTAAGATGGCGAAAGATCAAAATCTTTCCTTAAATCCTGCTAAAATATCTGGACTATGCGGCAGGTTAATGTGCTGCTTAAAGTATGAAAACGATGCTTATGAATCCGGTAAAAAAGAGCTTCCAGACGTTGGGAAGACGATTCATACTGGACAGGGCAAAGGGAAAGTTGTTGGGTTGAATATATTGGAGCGTCTTGTGCAGGTGGAATTGTTCGAACTTAACCGCGTGACAGAATATACGCTTGATGAATTAATACAAGACGGCGCAGTATCTACGCAAGCCACAGATTGATTGAGGTGGAACGGAAGTGGAGAAAAAAGAAGTTTTTTCACGTGTAAGCTCAATGGAAGAACAGATTGGTGACTTATACAAACAATTAGGCGAACTAAAAGAACATCTTGCAGGACTTCTGGAAGAAAATCACCATCTCGAAATTGAGAATCACCACTTGCGAGAGCGGTTAGAACAAACTTCAGAGCCGAAGAGTCATTCATCTGGCAAGAAGAAGCGTGGTAAACCAGAAGTTGGAGAAGGGTATGATAATCTGGCCAGGTTGTACCAGGAAGGTTTTCATATTTGTAACCTCCACTATGGGAGTATTCGGACAGAAGGAGATTGCCTCTTCTGCCTGTCGTTCTTAAATAAGAAGTAGTGATCTGGTCTTTCCGCAAAGGGAAAGACCTTTTTTACACTTTTAAGAGAATAGATAAACAATTGATACAGATAGGAGAACAGCATCATGCAATTAATCGGTGATGAACGAATTGATTACATCATTGAAAACGAACTTCGTATTATACAAAGTCCAACCGTTTTTTCCTTTTCATTAGACGCCATCTTACTAGCGAGGTTTGCCTGGGTTCCAATTAAGCGGGGAAAGATGATTGATCTGTGTACGGGAAACGGGATTATTCCATTACTACTTTCACGTCGAAGCGAAGTGCCAATTGAAGGGGTAGAAATACAAGATCGTCTTTTTGATATGGGAAAAAGAAGTATTGAATTAAATCGACTAGGTGATCAATTAACTCTCCACCATGCAGATCTTCGAGAGTTACCTGTAAGTATTAAACAAGAGTCTTATGATGCTGTCACGTGTAATCCCCCCTATTTCAAAAGTCAGCGACAGGAGCAGCGAAACTTAAACGAGCATCTAACGATCGCTCGACATGAAGTGATGTGTACCCTTGAAGATGTTATTCAATCGTGTAGCCGATTAGTTAAGCAGGGCGGAAAGGTTTCTCTTGTCCACCGTCCTGAAAGATTACTGGATATTATGACGTTAATGCGAAAGTATCGAATTGAACCAAAAAGAATGCAACTTGTTTATCCGAAAGCTGGTAAAGAAGCCAACACGCTTTTGATAGAAGGAATAAAAGATGGGAAACCTGATTTAAAAGTGTTACCCCCCTTTACTGTTTATCAAAACGATAATCAATATACTGATGAAATGAGCAGCTTATATGAAGAGCTCTAATCACTTCGTGTATATATTGGAGTGTGGAGATGGAACCTACTATACTGGTTACACAACGGATATATCACAGCGGTTAGCACAACATGAATGTGGAAAAGGGGCTAAATATACAAGAGGCAGAGGGCCACTGACTCTCGTCTATCAAGATAAATTCGAGACGAAGCGTGAAGCGATGCAAGTAGAATATCAAATCAAACAATTGTCCCGCGAAAAAAAAGAAAAGATTATTAAAGAAGAGAGGCAAAATCATGTGGAGTCAACAGAGTTACAAAGAGAGCGAGACAGGAAAACTATATCTCGTCCCGACCCCAATCGGCAATTTAAATGATATGACCTTTCGAGCCATTCAGACATTAAAAGATGCTGACCTTATTGCTGCAGAAGACACGAGACAATCAAAAAAATTAACCAATCACTTCGACATTGAAACAAAGTTAATTAGCTATCACGAACATAATAAAGAGTCGAGTGGTTTTAAGTTACTGGAACGGTTAAGAGAAGGGCAAACCATTGCTCTGATTAGTGATGCAGGGATGCCTGCCATTTCCGATCCAGGATATGAAATTGTTTCATCTTGTCTCGCTGAAAATATTCCTGTTATCCCGTTACCAGGAGCAAATGCTGCCATCACTGCACTCGTTGCATCAGGCTTACCAACCCAGCATTTCTATTATTATGGTTTCCTCTCACGACAAAAGAAAGAGCGGAAGAAAGAACTATCCGAATTAAGAAGTATTCCTTCACCAATTATGTTCTATGAAGCTCCTCATCGCTTAAAAGAAATGATGAAAGCTATTCACGAAGTACTTGGCAACAGAGAGATTGTTATAGCAAGAGAATTAACGAAACGATACGAGGAGTTTATTCGTGGAACAGTCGAAGAAGTCCTCGTCTGGTGTGAGCAGTCAGAGATTCGAGGCGAATTCTGCGTTATTGTCGATGGTGGTTACGAAGAAGTGACTAGTGAAGAACAGTGGTGGACAAACGTTTCGTTAGAAGAACACGTGGAGCACTATGTTAATGAAGGAATGAAAAGCAAGGACGCTATTAAACAAGTGTCTGTGGAAAGAGAGATTTCCAAAAGAGATGTGTATCAAGCGTATCATGTCGAATAACGATGTCGAAAAAAAGCTCCTGCCTGCGGCAGGAGCTTTTCTATATGATCATTATTTTGCAAGAGCTTTTTGAATTTCTTCCAATACTTGCTCTGCGCCTTCTTTGCTAAGAATAAGCTTCCCGTTACCGATTGCTAAATTGTCATCGGAAACTTCACCAGTTACCTGGCAAGTCATGTTAGGCTTATACTTCTTAAGAATGATGCGCTCGTCGTCAACGTAGATTTCAAGAGCGTCCTTTTCTGCGATGCCAAGAGTACGGCGTAGTTCGATCGGAATAACAACACGGCCAAGCTCGTCAACTTTACGTACAATACCAGTAGATTTCATGTTTTATACTCCCCTATTCCCAATTTTTTATTAATTACGTCAGGATTCGACAAATTTCTCTATTTATGTTCTATATAATACCAGTGTTTCCCATAAGCGTCAATCCTTTTGAATGGGTAAATATTTCCTACAAAGGGACCTTAAAGGGATTGATAGTACTATAAAATTGTCAAAACCTGACTTGCCTATATTAATAATTCGACAATTTTCTTGTAAATCCTTCGACATGAATTGTAAATTTGTGTAGGTAAAAGGGATTTAAGCCTCGCTTCCTTGCAATTATTCCTTAAATTAGTTATATTTTGATGAAGAAGTGACGTACATAGCGGTACGCTATTGCAGGCTGTAGTTAAAAGTTGCTAATGTTCTCGTCCAATATGGGACGGGAGCTTTTTATCTAGTAGCCCCATCTCAAAACGCCAGTCTCATTTGGCGTTAAGTTTGGGGATTCATTTTTCTAAAGAAAAATTATGACGTTCCACTTATATCTGTTTTAATCAAGGAGGAAGCAACATGGGTGACAAGACGTTTTATATCACAACACCGATTTATTACCCTAGCGGTAAGTTACACATTGGCCATGCCTACACCACAGTAGCAGGCGACGCAATGGCTCGTTACAAGCGATTAAGAGGATTTGAAGTTCAATACTTAACTGGAACGGATGAGCATGGACAAAAAATTCAAAAGAAAGCCCAGGAACAGGGGATTACCCCTCAAGCCTATGTTGATGACATCGTTGCAGGTATAAAAGACCTTTGGGATAAATTAGACATTAGTTACGATGACTTTATCCGCACAACAGAGAAGCGACACGAAGAGATTGTTGAAACCATTTTTCAAAAGATGTACGAGAAAGGCGATATCTATCTTGACCAGTACGAAGGATGGTATTGCACTCAGTGCGAGTCTTTCTTTACTGAGCGCCAGTTAGTTGATGGCAAGTGCCCCGACTGTGGACGTGAAGTAGAAAAAGTGAAGGAAGAATCTTACTTCTTTAAAATGGGTAAATACGCAGACCGTCTACTGAAATTTTACGAAGATAATCCTGAGTTTATCCAGCCGGAATCTAGAAAGAATGAAATGATCAATAACTTTATCAAACCTGGTCTTGAAGATCTTGCCGTATCGCGAACTTCTTTCGATTGGGGTGTTAAAGTTCCCGGCGATCCAAAACACGTCATTTACGTATGGATTGATGCGTTGTCCAATTACATCACCTCCCTAGGGTATGGAACTGAAAATGATGAGCTTTATAACAAGTTCTGGCCAGCTGATGTTCATCTTGTTGGGAAAGAAATTGTACGTTTCCATACGATTTACTGGCCGATTATGTTAATGTCTCTTGATCTCCCGCTTCCTAAGAAAGTGTTTGCTCATGGATGGTTATTAATGAAAGATGGAAAAATGTCGAAATCAAAAGGGAACGTCGTTGATCCGGTAACATTAATTGATCGTTATGGTCTGGATGCGTTACGTTACTATCTGTTACGCGAAGTGCCTTTTGGTTCAGATGGCGTCTTTACACCAGAGAGTTTTGTTGAACGAATTAATCACGACTTAGCGAACGATCTTGGTAACCTGTTAAATCGTACAGTAGCCATGATTGCAAAATACTTTGACGGTGAAGTTCCTGTTTATCAAGGGTCTGTTACTGCATTTGACGACACCCTTGTTGAGATGGTCAATTCCACCATTTCGAAAGTGGAAAACTCTCTTGAAAATATGGAGTTTTCAGTAGCGCTAGCATCCATTTGGCAGCTCATTAGTCGTACGAACAAGTACATCGATGAAACGGAACCTTGGATTCTAGCAAAAGATGAGGCTAATAAGGAGAAACTTGGAGCTGTAATGGTTCACCTTGCCGAATCGTTAAGACAAGTTGGTATTCTCTTACAGCCTTTCCTAACGCAAACACCCAAAAAGATTTGGGCGCAGCTAGGTATAGCAGAAGGTGAGAAAACAACCTGGAATTCACTAGGATTCAAAAAAGGCTACGGTGGTACAACTGTTCAAAAGGATGCGCCACTTTTCCCGCGTCTTGATCGTGAAGAAGAGGTTGCTTATATCGTTGAACAGATGGGCGGCAATGTTGTAAAAGAAGCACCTGCCGTAGAAAAACCAGATTTAGATGAAATAACAATTGATGATTTTACAAAGGTTGATTTAAGAGTAGCTCAAGTACTTGAAGTGGAACCGGTAAAAAAAGCAAATAAGCTTTTGAAATTAAAGTTAGATCTTGGTTATGAAACAAGACAAGTTGTTTCAGGAATTGCAAAACACTATAAAGCAGAGGATCTCATTGGCAAAAAGGTCGTTTGTGTATCGAATCTTAAGCCAGTAACACTTAGAGGAGAATTATCTGAAGGTATGATTTTAGCAGGTGAGCATGATGGTGAACTAAAATTGTCGACCATTGCTGAAAGCTTGCCGAATGGAACACAAATTAAATAATCACTTAAGACTCGGTCTTATTCAGACCGGGTCTTTTTTACTTTTTATTTCACAATTTATCCCTGTAAATAAATGCAGATGAGATGAGTCAATTTCCTTTCTATGAACATCATAAAAGGGAAGAGAAATCACACAAAAGACTATAATATACAGAATATTCTAACTTATTTTGTGTTCGTTGTAAACAAATTGTAATTAAAATGAAACTGTTTAGACTTAGAAAAAAACTAGGACGTTTGGTACACTAGCATCGTACTAGAGCGGAGAAGGAGTTTTGACATGTTATTCGACACGCATACACATTTGAATGTTGAACAATTTTCCGAAGATCAACAAGAGGTGATTGAGCGAGCTCAATCAGCAGGAGTCAGTAAAATGGTTGTGGTTGGTTTTGATCGTGAAACCATTACACAGGCTATGGCGCTTGTAGAAAAGTATGATTTTCTTTACGCAGCAGTAGGTTGGCACCCTGTTGATGCAATTGACATGAAAGAGGAAGACCTTGATTGGATTGAAGAACTTGCGGGTCATCCAAAAGTCGTTGCAATCGGCGAAATGGGACTTGATTACCATTGGGACAAGTCACCTCATGACATACAAAAAGAGGTTTTTCGTAAGCAAATTGCGCTTGCGAAACGAGTGAATTTACCGATCATCATACATAATCGTGAAGCGACGAGAGATGTCATTGATGTATTGAAGGAAGAAAATGCTGCAGAAGTAGGCGGCATTATGCACTGTTTCGCTGGAACTGTAGAAGAGGCAAACGAGTGCCTTGAAATGAATTTCTACATTTCTCTTGGTGGCCCAGTGACATTTAAGAATGCGAAACTACCTAAAGAAGTTGCAAAAGAAATACCGATTGACCGTTTGCTGATTGAAACAGATTGCCCTTTCCTTGCACCACACCCAAACCGTGGTAAGCGTAATGAACCTGCGTACGTGAAGCTCATTGCAGAGCAAATTGCAGAATTAAAGGAAATGGACTATGAAGAATTAGCAAAAAGAACATCTGAAAATGCGATGAACCTCTTCGGAATTAATCGCTAATTAAAACCGTTGTCGTTAAAAAGAATTGATCTTAAGCTTTTTGGAAAAAAACATCTTCCCTGTATAAGGAATAGTAGATCGTATAACTACTAATCTTGCAAAAGGGATAAGTGAGAAGCTTTTCTTTAAGAAACACAGTCGGTTCAAGGAGGATCTATGACAATGAAATCGAACATGGAAAACTTTTTTGCTCGTCTAAAAGGCGGAAAGAATGTATTCATGATTTGCTTAAGTGTAATTGTACTAGGATTAGTCTCCGGCTTTATCGTGTTTGAAACTACAAAAGCTTCTGTAACACTTGTCCTTGATGGGGAAGAGAAGTTAGTAGATACACATGCAGATACAGTTGCGGAGTTATTAAGTGATGAGGATTTAAGCCCTAAGACTCATGATTATTTAAGTCATGACTTATCAGCAGAGTTGAATGCAGGCGACGTAATTGAGTGGAAACCTGCTACTCAAGTGACATTATCGGTTAATGGTAATACCCAAAAGGTATGGTCGACAGAAGATACAGTTGAAGACTTTCTGAAAGACCAGCATATTGAACTAGGTAATCATGACGAAATGTCTGTTTCACTTGAAGATAAATTAAAGGAAAATATGACGATTGCCGTTGATGAGGCTTTTAAAGTCGCAGTCAATGACGGTGGAAAGAGAAAAGATCTTTGGACAACTTCGACTACGGTCGCTGGCTTTTTAGAACAGCAGAACATTCAACTTGGAGAACTTGATCGCGTAGAACCGGGCAAAGATGAGGATGTAAAAGCGAACTCGGAAATTAACGTGATTCGAGTAGAAAAGGTCACCGATGTAGTGGAAGAACCAATCGACTATGCAACTGTTAAAAAGAATGATAGCTCCATGCAAAGAGGCACTGAAAAAGTAGTAGAAAATGGACAAGAAGGCAAGCAAGAGAAACATTATGAAGTGGTTTTAGAAAATGGCAAAGAAGTTTCTCGTGAACTAGTGAAAACCGATGTAGTGAAAGAAAGCAGTGACCAAATCGTTGCAGTTGGCACACAAGTGATTACGCAAACGGCCGTTAAGACAAGTAATGAGCCTTCGACATCTTCTAAATCACCGAAATCTAGCAAGCCTGAAACAAAGAAAGCCCAGTCAAAACCTAAAAGTGAACCGTCTGGTAAAGTCTTAAACGTATCAACAACCGCTTATACTGCAAATTGTGCAGGTTGTTCAGGGATTACGTCGACAGGGTTTAATTTAAAATCAAACCCAAATGCGAAAGTGATTGCAGTAGATCCAAGCGTTATTCCCCTTGGTTCAAAAGTGTTCGTTGAGGGATATGGAACGGCGATTGCTGCGGATACAGGAGGGGCAATTAAAGGAAACAAAATTGACGTCTTTTTCTCCTCGAAGTCAGCGGCTTACGCTTGGGGAAATAAGACTGTTCAAATAACGATTCTCGACTAGTGATCGATCTATGATATGCTATTAACACAGAGTGAGGCAAATCTCCCTCTGTGTTTTTTGTATGATAAAGAAAAGCTCAATGAGGAAAACTAAAAAAATTAAAGTAGTATAAATAGATTCGGTTGCGTCTGATGGAGGAAATAGAGTGAAAGTAAAAGAAGTTATTATCGTAGAGGGTAAGAACGATACACTGGCCGTGAAACGTGCTGTAGATGCTGATACGCTTGAAACAAATGGATCTGAAATTAGTGAAGACACGCTCAAACGAATTGAACTGGCTTGGAAGAGAAGGGGCGTCATCGTGTTTACAGATCCTGACTATCCTGGGACGCGTATAAGACAGATTATAAGCGAGCGTCTTCCATCCTGTAAGCATGCTTTTCTGAATAAAAAGCTTGCGATTTCATCAAATGGGAAAAAGGTTGGGATTGAGCATGCTTCTATTCAAGATATTCAAGAAGCCATTCTTTCCGTTAGAGAAGAGTTTGAGACACCGGACGTATTAATTGAATGGGAAGATCTCATCGCCGCAGGACTAGTGGTGGGGGATCGTGCCAAGGAGAGAAGAAAAGCCCTTGGTGAGCAGTTACAGATGGGTTATATGAATGGAAAACAGCTGTTCAAGCGACTTCAAATGTTTCAAATATCACGAGAAGAGTTTCGTGAAGCACTCGAAGAAGTGTTACAGGAGGAAGAGAAATGAATAAAGAAATATCCACACCCGTTAGAACGAAAGAAATATTAGCGAAATATGGATTTACTTTTAAGAAAAGCCTTGGCCAAAATTTTCTTATCGATTCAAATGTTCTAACTAAAATTGTCGATCAGGCTGATTTAACGCCTGAATCTGGGGCCATTGAAATTGGTCCCGGAATTGGTGCATTAACTGAGAAACTTGCGAAACAAGCAAAGAAGGTAGTTGCCTTTGAAATAGACCAGCGACTTCTCCCAATCCTGGATGATACGCTGTCCCCTTATCCACACGTTCATATTCGCCATACGGATGTGTTAGAAGCGGATGTCCATCAAGTGATTGCCGAAGAATTCGAAGAGGGTCAGGATTTAATGGTGGTGGCGAATCTCCCTTATTATGTAACCACTCCGATTCTGATGAAGTTATTAGAAGAGAAGCTTCCGGTTCGTGGGATTGTCGTTATGATTCAGAAGGAAGTAGCTGAGCGGATAGCTGCCAAGCCGGGATCGAAGGAGTATGGCTCTCTTTCGCTGGCTGTACAATATCATGCAGTAGCAAAAACCGCTTTAACTGTACCAAAAACGGTGTTTGTTCCTAAACCAAATGTTGATTCAGCGGTTCTGCACTTAGAATTACGTAACGAGCCCCCTGTTGACCTATTAGACGAAGCCTATTTCTTCGAAGTGATTCGAGCAAGTTTTGGTCAGCGAAGAAAGACCTTATTGAATAACTTGCAGAATAATTTATTGAGCAAAGAAGAGAAGCCAATGATTGAAGAAGTATTAATGGAAACAGGGATTGATGGAAGACGTCGTGGCGAAACACTTTCGATGGAAGAATTTGCGGCATTGAGCAATGCATTTTACAAAAGAAAAAGCTAATGTAAAAAACACCGATTGGTGTTTTTTTATTTCCAATTACATTTTTGCAGTGAAATAACTCTAGGGATCTCCAATCAAGTCTAGAAAAATCATCTTTTCAAAAACTTCTCATATAGTAGAAAAAGGAGCTAACGTTTTGTCTAAAGGTCAAGCGGCGTGGAGGGAAGAGATGACGATGAAAGAAGGAGATATCGTTGCCAGACGTTCATATGGCTGTGATTTAATTTTTCGAGTAACAAGGTTAAATGAGTCGAACAAGTCAGCAGAACTTGTGGGAGAAGATATGAGGCTCATTGCGGATGCCCCATTCGATGATCTTGTATTAATTGACTCGAGTGAACATAAAATGAGGCGAGAGCAGTCGAAAGAAAAAGAGGACTATTCATTTCGCTTATTCAGGCAAGATTATCAGCTGTTACGAATGAAGCGTGAATATTCGGCTACCAGTCACTTTAAGAAAGAAACGAGTTTTTTTGAACTGCCTGGTAAAATTCTTCACATTGATGGCGATCCGCTTTACCTAAGCAAATGTCTGGAGATGTATAAACGGCTAGGGGTACCGGTCTATGGGTTGTACATGAAAGAAAGTGAAATTCCTGAGAATATCATTAAATTAGTTAACAATGTAAGGCCAGATATTTTAGTGATTACGGGACATGATGCTTACATGAAGCATAAAGGTGAAAAGAAAGATCTGCAGTCTTATCGCAATTCACGTTACTTTGTTCGTGCTGTAAAAGAAGTGAGAAGCGTTTTTCCAAATCTTGATCATCTTGTTATTTTTGCAGGAGCGTGCCAATCTCACTTTGAATCGTTAATACGAGCTGGTGCGAATTTTGCAAGTTCGCCTTCACGTATTAACATTCATATGCTTGATCCTGTTTTTATTGTATCTAAAATCGCCCTTACATCATTTACAGACCATGTAAACGTGTGGGACGCCTTAAGAAATACGTTAACCGGTGAAGATGGGCTGGGAGGCGTTGAAACAAAAGGAATACTGCGGACTGGTATGCCAATGAAAGAAAACGAGGATTATTCAGAGTGAAAGAGCGGATGGGAACGAACCTCATCCGTTTTCTTTTTTTGTTAGGCCATATTAAAAAGCGTATTGCATTTCACGAAGAAAACGCTTCTAAATAAACAGGTTTCATCACTAATACATATTTTTCGACAAATTAAGAAATAATAAAAATGCACATCATTAGTAAATAACAATTGACATTGTTTTTGCTTCGTTGTTATAATTTAAGTTTTATTTGACAAGATGATGCAAAAGATGTTATAATTTGTCTAAGTGAGGTGGAGGTTCCGATGGCAAAAACGATTATTGAGATCAAACAAACGTTACAATCTCAGGTTGGCAAACGGTTGACCTTAAAGGCAAACGGAGGTCGCAGAAAGACAATTCAACGTTCAGGCATCCTTGAAGAAACCTACCCGGCAGTGTTCATAGTTAAGCTGGATCAGGACACCAACGCATTTGAGCGTGTGTCGTACAGCTACACAGATATTCTTACAGATACAGTACAAATTACATTTAATGAAGAACAAGCGGCAGTAAGCGGTTAAGGCAATCAGTCTAACTGCTTTTTTGCTTTCTTGAGAAAGATTTATTCCCTTAGTTGGTTACATATTCATCGTATATTGCTTGCTTTCAATCCTCACACTAAGTGTGTCACAGGATAGAAAGGAGCTTGATTCGCATGGCGAGACGTAGAGGGATTATGTCTGATCATTTGAAGGAAGAAATTGCGAAAGAGCTTGGCTTTTATGATACGGTTCAGAAAGAAGGTTGGGGTGGAATAAAAGCTCGCGATGCAGGTAACATCGTGAAGCGTGCCATTCAACTAGCGGAAGAGCAACTTGGAAACCAACAAAAACACTGAACCCTGTGACGATTGAACCCTGGTGAATAGCCGGGGTTCTTTTTTTTTGGGAGGGACAAAGGCTACTCTTAATCTGTTTCTTTCTTTTAGGCTTATTGTGTTACAATAATTCACAGTAAGTTAAAATGTCGAACGGTAGGACGAAAATGTAGGTGAACGAGATGAGAAAAAAATTGAGTGTGAAAGCCCCGGCGAAAATCAATTTAGCACTTGATGTGCTTCATAAACGACCTGATGGCTTTCATGAAGTGGAAATGGTTATGACGAATGTGGATCTGGCCGATCGTCTTGAGTTAACGGAGCTAAGACGAAATGAAATTATTATTGAATCCACCAGTGGCTTTGTGCCAGATGATCAAAGAAATTTAGCATTTCAAGCGGCTGCCCTTTTAAAAAAGAAATTTAACATTCGCCAGGGCATTGCGATTAAAATCGATAAGCAAATCCCTGTGGCTGCTGGTCTAGCTGGGGGAAGTAGCGATGCGGCCGCTACGTTAAGAGGTCTTAATGAACTTTGGGAATTAGGGCTTTCTTATGATCAACTTGCTGATATTGGTTCTGAGATTGGCTCAGATGTAGCGTTTTGTGTATATGGTGGTACAGCCCTTGCGAAGGGAAGAGGCGAGATTATACAACCCATTGATGCCCCTCCACCGTGCTGGGTGATTCTCGCAAAACCATCAATAGGCGTATCGACAGCAGAGGTATATCGTCGACTACGAACAAATGAAATGAATCATCCTGATGTAAGAGGAATGATGCAGGCGATTGAAGATAAAAATTATGAAGGCATTTGTGACCTACTTGGAAATGTTTTAGAAGATGTGACTTTAAAACTCCATCCAGAAGTGCGTCAAATTAAAGAGAAAATGGAAAGTCTAGGGGCCGATGGCGTCCTTATGAGTGGAAGTGGGCCAACCGTCTTTGGACTTACACGTCATGAATCCAGAATGCAGCGAATTTACAATGGATTACGAGGCTTTTGTGGTCAAGTTTATGCAGTTCGACTGTTAGGTGAGAAGAACCCTTGAATAAATCCGTACATTAGTGATATATTATGAGTAATTATTCGGATTTTTTGGAGGTTCTTCTATGAAGATGAAACGGAGTTCTCGGCTAGTGGATATGACAAGATATTTGTTAGAGCATCCACACCGCTTAGTTTCACTAACTTATTTTTCAGAGCGCTATGGCGCAGCTAAATCATCGATTAGCGAAGATTTGGTTATTATTAAAGAGAATTTTGAACAGCAGGGTGTTGGCTCATTATTGACGGTTCCAGGTGCAGCTGGTGGCGTTCGCTATATGCCACTCATTAGCGATGAAGAAGCTGACAGAGTCGTTGGAGAGCTGTGTGACTTTCTAGAAAGCCCTGACCGCCTTCTTCCGGGAGGGTATTTGTATTTAACCGATATCCTTGGTAATCCGGAAATTATGAATCAAGTGGGGCGCCTCTTTGCATCTGTGTTTGCTGATCGTAAAATTGATTGTGTGATGACTGTTGCAACGAAAGGAATCCCCCTTGCGTATGCAGCTGCCAGTCATCTCAACGTCCCTGTGGTCATCGTTAGACGAGATAGCAAAGTAACAGAAGGATCAACGGTAAGCATCAACTATGTATCCGGTTCATCCAAACGTATTCAAACAATGGCGCTTGCTCGTAGAAGCTTAAAGCCTGGCGCAAACGTTTTAATCGTTGATGATTTCATGAAAGCTGGTGGAACCATACAAGGAATGGTGAATCTCCTTGAAGAGTTTCAGGCTGACGTAGCCGGAATCGGCGTTCTTGTAGAAGCAGAGGGTGAAGGAGAAGAACGTCTAGTTGAAGAGTATGTTTCAATGATGAACCTGGGTGGAGTTGATATGAAAGAGCGTTCAATTCAGGTAGCACCAGGCAATTATAAAGAGTTTCTTACGCGATTAACTGAAGGAGTGGAGAAGGAATGAAAACTGTCTACACGAAATCAGCACCAGAAGCCATTGGTCCCTATTCACAGGGGATGATTGTTAATAACCTGTTTTACAGCTCAGGTCAAATTCCATTACGAGCAGATGGTACATTCGTTGATGGCGCAATCGAAGAGCAGACTCACCAAGTATTTTCAAATGTGAAGGCCGTTCTGGAAGCTGCTGGAACATCACTCGATCGCGTTGTAAAAACCACTGTTTATATTAAAGACATGGAGCAATTTGGAGCGATTAATGAAATTTACGGCGAATACTTTCATACACACATGCCAGCAAGGTCCTGTGTTGAAGTAGCGCGCCTTCCTAAAGATGCTCTTGTTGAAATTGAAGTGATTGCCTTAGTTGGCTAACCAAGTAGACGTACTCATTCACTGAGTGCGTCTTTTTTATTCCTTGTTTGAATTCTTCGTCTAGTGTCGAACATGGAATATGTAAACGGTTAATATTGAATTTTTATAACATTTTTTATATTTAGAAGAAGGAATTATTGCCTAAAAGTTGAATAGTGCATATATGCTCTAATTAATGGAAAAAGGTGGTGCACTCAAGTTGGAAATTACAGATGTTCGCCTACGTCGTGTGAATACGGAAGGACGCATGCGCGCAATCGCTTCCATCACTATGGATCATGAATTCGTTGTTCATGATATCCGTGTTATTGATGGGAATAACGGCATGTTTGTAGCGATGCCAAGCAAAAGAACTCCAGATGGAGAGTTTCGCGATATCGCTCATCCAATTTCCTCGAATACAAGGGAAAAGATTCAAACAGCTGTTTTAGCTGAATATCATCGTGTTGGTGAAATGGAAGCTGCTTACGAAGAAGCGGGTGCTTCCTAATTGAGAAAAGCCTGGTCAATAGACCGGGCTTTTTTTGTGTTGTAAATGGAAAGGGAGATTATGATCAAAATGTTCACCAACCTTTCTTTTCCAGCCTCATATATGGTGAGTATTTAAGGAACTTCCTTGAAAATGAGGGGTTTTTGAGATATAGTCAAAGTGGAAAAATAGGATGCGATGGAGGAACCATATACATGAATAGATTTGCAGTTGTATTAGCAGCAGGTCAAGGTACACGGATGAAATCAAAGCTTTATAAAGTACTGCATCCCGTTTGTGGGAAGCCGATGGTTGAACATGTTGTGGATCAACTTGAAGAGCTTAAGCTCGAGAACATTGTCACTGTTGTCGGTCATGGTGCTGAGAAAGTGCGTGATCAACTTGGTAGTCGAGTCAATTATGTCCTCCAAGAAGAACAATTAGGAACAGCTCATGCTGTCATGCAAACGCAGGAAACATTAGCCAACAATGAAGGCGTGACGCTTGTCGTATGCGGTGATACTCCTCTCATTACGAAAGAAACAATGGATGCTCTCTTGACATATCATGAGGAGAAGGGTGCAAAAGCCACGATTCTGACGGCAGACGCTGATAATCCATTTGGTTATGGACGAATTATTCGTGATGAAAATGGACGTGTTCAACGAATAGTTGAACAAAAAGATGCAACTGATGATGAACAGCAAGTCACAGAAATAAATACTGGTACATACTGTTTTGATAACAAAACTCTATTTGAAACGCTTCAGTTAGTAAAAAATGAAAATGCTCAGGGAGAATATTATCTACCGGATGTTGTTGAGATTCTTCAAAAACAAGGTGAAGTTGTAGCTGCATACCAAACAGAAGATTTTGATGAAACAATGGGAGTAAACGATCGTGTTGCGCTTTCTAAAGCAGAAGTTGCAATGAAAAAACGCATTAATGAGAAACATATGCGTAATGGTGTAACTTTGATTGATCCTGCTGCAACATACATTTCTCCGGATGCGGTGATTGGGCAAGACACGGTCATTTATCCTGGAACGACCATTAGTGGCAATACGACCATTGGTGAAGAAGCTAAAATCGGACCCAATACCGAAATTAAAGATAGTAAAGTTGGCAGTATGACTGTTGTGAAACAATCGGTTATTCATGACAGCGAAGTAGGAAATGCTGTGAATATTGGACCGTTTGCTCATATTCGACCAGCCTCACAAATTGGTGATGAGGTGAAAATTGGAAACTTCGTTGAAATCAAGAAAGCCGTTATGGGGCAAGGAAGCAAAGCATCTCACTTGAGTTATGTAGGCGATGCTGACATCGGAAAAGATGTGAACCTTGGCTGTGGTTCCATTACTGTCAATTATGATGGTCAGAAAAAGTACTTAACGAAAGTTGAAGATGGAGCTTTTATTGGTTGTAATGTGAATTTGATCGCACCTGTCACAGTAGGAAAAGGTGCCACTGTAGCTGCTGGTTCTACGATTACGGATGATGTTCCTGAACAGGCTCTATCAATTGCTCGCTCTCGTCAAACGAATAAAGAAGATTACGTAACAAAAAAGAAGGATAACTGATTTTCAAAGGATAAGAAAGTATGAAAATTGTGACGTTTCTCCAGTTTTGAGGAGAAGATAAGACGATTGTGCTTTTCTTATTAATAAATGGAGGGGTACCGGCCGATGGCTAATTATTTAGATCCAAATTTGAAGGTGTTTAGTTTAAATTCGAATCCTGATCTTGCAGAAGAGATTGTAGAACACATTGGGGTTCCAATGGGAAAATGTTCTGTTGTACGTTTTAGTGACGGAGAAATCCAAATTAACATTGAAGAAAGTATTCGTGGCTGCGATGTCTATGTCATTCAATCAACGTGTGCTCCTGTTAATGAAAATATTATGGAACTTTTAATTATGATTGACGCATTAAAGAGAGCTTCTGCTAAAACAATCAATATCGTTCTCCCATATTATGGATACGCTCGTCAAGATCGTAAAGCAAGATCTCGCGAACCGATTACGGCAAAGTTGGTAGCTAACCTTCTTGAAGTAGCTGGTGTAACTCGTCTTATTACGCTAGATCTACATGCCTCTCAGATTCAAGGTTTCTTTGATATACCAGTTGACCAGCTAATGGGTGTACCTACACTCGCGAAGCATTTTGAAGAAAAGAATCTTGAGGATATTGTCGTTGTATCACCAGACCACGGTGGTGTAACCCGTGCTCGTAAGCTTGCTGAGCGCCTTAAAGCACCAATTGCGATTATTGATAAACGTCGCCCGCGTCCGAATGTCGCTGAAGTAATGAATATTGTTGGTAATATTGAAGGCAAAACCGCGATTATTATTGACGATATCATTGATACCGCCGGTACGATTACGCTAGCAGCAAACGCACTTATTGAAAATGGAGCAAAAGAAGTCTTTGCTTGCTGTACACATCCTGTTTTATCAGGCCCTGCAATTGAACGAATTGATGATTCTAAAATTAAAGAGCTTGCTATCACAAACACGATCCCGCTTCCGAACGAGAAGCAAATTGATAAAATAACTCAGCTTTCTGTAGCGCCTCTTTTAGGAGAAGCAATCATCCGTGTTCATGAGCAGCTTTCGGTAAGTAAATTATTTGATTAAATGAAATACGTTTATTGCCGCCTGATTATGGGTATTCATAATAGTAGAGTAAAACCTAATCAGGAAGGTGATTAATAATGGCAGCAACATTGAAAGCATTAGATCGTAATACAACAAAAAGAAGCGAACTAAGAACACTTCGTGAAACTGAAGAAGGTCTTCCAGCCGTTCTTTATGGTAAAGACCGCAAAAGCGCACCGGTACAGGTTGACGCTCTTGAATTTATTAAGGTATATCGCCAGGTCGGAAAAAATGGCGTTATTGAATTGAACTTCGAAGGACAGGGTACTTATCCTGTCATGGTATATGACATGCAAGTTGATCCGATTAAAAATCACGTACTTCACGTTGACTTCTATTCAGTTGACCTTAACAAAGAAGTGGAAGCGGAAGTTCCGGTTCACTTAACTGGTGAAGCTGCAGGAAGTAAAGAAGGCGGCGTTGTTCAGCAGATGCTTCATGAAATTCTTGTGAAAGCTAAGCCGAATGACTTCCCTGACAGCATTGATGTTGATATTTCTGAACTCAACATAGGTGATGCTGTTCAAGCTGGAGATCTTCCAAAAGGTGATAAGTACGAAATTCTTCTTGATGCTGAAGAGCCAATCGCTTCCATCGTTCCTCCAACAGAAGAACCTGCTGAAGACGAAGAAGAAGCTGATGAAGTGGCAGAAGAGCCACCAGCAGAGCAAGAAGATGCTGGAGACGAAACAACAAAAACCGAATAATTTTCAACGACGTAACCGAACGGGTTACGTCTTTTTTTCAAGATAAAGAAACTACAGGTGAATAAGTACATGGATTTTTGATACGATAGAAGAAAAGCAATGAAAGGTAGGGCATCATCCGTTGAAATTAATTGTTGGCCTCGGTAATCCGGGAAAGAAATTCGATAATACAAGACATAATGTAGGGTTTATGGCAATTGACCAGCTTGCAAAAGAGATGGGAATTGCTTTAGATCAAAAAAAGTTTCAAGGTATATACGGTAAAGGAATGGTGAATGGAGAAGCGGTTTACCTTTTAAAACCGCAAACCTTTATGAACTTATCTGGAGAATCAGTGCGTCCTTTGATGGAATATTTTAATATTGATGTAGAAGATTTGCTCGTCATTTATGATGATCTGGACCTTCCGACTGGTAAAGTCCGTATCCGTCAAAAAGGTAGCGCTGGTGGACACAATGGAATGAAGTCGATTATTACGCACCTTCATACTCAGGAATTTAAGAGAGTACGCATTGGAATTGATCGATCGGCACGCCAAACGGTGATTGACTATGTATTAAAACCTTTTTCAAAAGAAGAAGCAGAGCCAATTCAACTTGCTATCGAACAGACTGTAAAAGCTTGTGAAGCCTGGACAACATCCTCATTTCCAGAAGTAATGAATCAGTACAACGCTTGAATATCCTGCTATTCTTCCGTCCATACTAGTAAAAGATAAGGGACAGGGAGGATTCTTTATGGATATTCATTACGTATGTCGTCATTGTGGAACGGAGATTGGGAGATTGTCTCAACAAAACCACACAGTAGACGAACTAGGATTTCAACAGCTCACTGAGAAGGAGCGCCAGGCAATGGTTCATTATCATCCTGATGGAACAATTGAAGTAAAAGCCATTTGTGAAGACTGTCATGAAGCCATGGAGCGAACGCCATCTTTTCATGAGCTTGATACATTTATTCAGTAAGAAGCTTTGGGAGTGCGTCCAAAGCATTTTTGCGTTAAAAAAGGAACCGATCGATTTATAGAAAAATAGGATTTAGAGAAGGTTAGCTTCTGTAAGACGTTTTTTACGCACTACTATCGTCTTTTTGCATATTAAAGCGGTGCTAGTGTTTGAATACGTTGTACGACACGCTTGCACTTTTCATAGTGAGAGGGGAGAAAAACTTACCGATGTTAGGCTTAAGAGAATATTTTAGTAAGGGCGATGAATTTCAGTCCGTTTTCGCCGGGGTGAAAGAGGGGCTTAAAGAACAACTTGTTGCAGGGCTAGCTGGTTCTGCTCGGATGCTTCTAATGGCCTCTCTCTATCATGAAACGAAGCGTCCTCAACTCATTATTACCCACAATTTGTATCAAGCTCAGAAGCTCTATGAAGATATGTGTGAGCTTGTCTCTCAAGAGGAAGTTTACTTATATCCGGTAAATGAACTCATTTCGTCAGAAATTGCCATTGCAAGTCCTGAATTAAGAGGGCAACGAATGGAAGCTTTAAATTATTGGATGAAAAATAAAAACGGTATCGTTATTGCCCCGATTTCGGGCGTTAGAAGGTACCTTCCGCCAAAAAACATCTGGGAGAAAAGCCAGATCTCCTTTACTGTCGGCGACGATATTCCTCTAGAGGAAACGCTCTCCACATTTGTAGCTATGGGCTATGAACGTGTACCAATGGTTTCTTCACCAGGTGAGTTCAGTGTTAGAGGCGGTATTATGGATATTTATCCGTTAACGGAAAACAGTCCAATTCGAATTGAATTATTTGATACAGAAGTCGATTCCATTCGTTTTTTTGATATTGAGTCACAACGATCTGCAAATAAAACAGACCGTATTACAATTGGTCCTGCAGACGAAGTCGTGTTATTTCCTGAAAACTATAAAATAGGGGCAGAGCGTCTTCAAAAAGAGTTGCAGGCATCTCTAAAAAAAGTGAAAGATCAGAAAGTAAAAGAAGCGATGCACGAGAACATTACGCATGAAATTGATCAGCTTAAAAATGAGCAAAATTTCCAGGGTATGATCAAGTATATGGATTATTATTACGATCAGCCTGCAAGTTTACTAGATTATTTACCAGAAGATGGCCTTGTTGTTTTCGATGAAGTAAGCCGAATCCAAGAAATGTCATCTGATTTGGATAAGGAAGAAGCAGAGTGGCAAACCGCGCTCCTTAACCAGGGAGAAATTGTTTCATCTGTTTCCTTATCGAGATCTTACGATACGTTGTTTGCGAAGCCGGTGCACTCCACCATATACTTATCCATTTTCTTACGACACGTTCCATATACCAACCCACAGAATATCATTAATGTTACAAGTAAAGCGATGCAGAATTTCCATGGGCAAATGAAAGTATTAAGCAGCGAAATCGAACGATGGAAAAAAAGTGGGATAGCGATTGTTTTTCTAGCCGCAACTGAGGAGCGAAGAAAGCGACTTGAGCGAGTTCTAGAAGATTATGAGATCAATGCGATGATGGTGGAACAGGATACGCCGATCTCCCATCAGCAGCCTCAGATTTTAATCGGCAGCTTGAACGGTGGATTTGAACTTCCGATGCAGAAACTTGCTGTGCTAACAGAAGCAGAAGTGTTCACAAAACAATCGAAAAAGCCAAGACGTTCTCAAAAAATGTCGAATGCCGAACGAATCAAAAGCTATTCGGAATTAAAGGTGGGCGATTACATTGTTCATGTGAACCACGGAATAGGCAAATATTTAGGCATACGCACATTAGAAGTAAGTGGCATTCATAAAGATTACCTCTATGTGAGCTACGCAGGGAATGACAATTTGTATGTACCGGTTGAACAAATTGATCAGGTCATGAAATACGTCGGTTCTGAAGGAAAAGAACCAAAGCTCTACAAGCTTGGCGGAACAGAATGGAAGAAAGTGAAGCGGAAAGTACAATCTTCTGTTGAAGACATTGCAGATGACTTAATTAAGTTGTATGCCGAACGTGAGGCAAGTGTTGGCCATAGCTTTGAAAAAGATACAGAAGAGCAAAGAGAGTTTGAAGCTGCTTTTCCTTATCAAGAAACGGATGATCAGCTCAGAGCGATACAAGAAATTAAAGAAGATATGGAAAAAACGCGTCCAATGGATCGACTGCTGTGCGGTGATGTTGGCTATGGGAAAACTGAGGTTAGTATTCGAGCTGCATTTAAAGCCATCATGGATGGCAAACAGGTGGCTTTTCTAGTACCGACGACTATTCTTGCTCAGCAGCATTTTGCAACGATACAGGAGCGTTTTGCGGATCACCCGATTAACATTGGTTTATTAAGCCGTTTCCGCTCAAGGAAAGAGCAGAATGAGACGTTAAAAGGTGTGAAGAATGGTACGGTTGATATTGTGATTGGCACACACCGACTTTTATCGAAAGACGTTGCGTATAAGGACCTGGGCTTGCTTATTGTCGATGAAGAGCAGCGGTTTGGGGTAACGCATAAAGAGAAAATCAAGAAATTAAAAGCGAACGTTGATGTGTTAACTCTTACAGCAACGCCAATTCCTAGAACGCTTCATATGTCGATGTTAGGTGTTCGCGATTTATCAGTTATTGAGACGCCACCAGAGAATCGCTTCCCCGTACAAACGTATGTTGTTGAATACAGCGGCACGCTTGTACGAGAAGCCATTGAAAGGGAGCTTGCACGAGGAGGACAGGTCTACTTTCTTTATAATCGAGTGGAGTCCATTGAGTACATGACAGATCAAATTCGAACTCTCGTACCTGAAGCGAGAGTTAGCTTTGCTCATGGGCAAATGAGTGAAACTGAGCTAGAATCAGTCATGATTGATTTTCTTGATGGAAATTATGATGTGCTTGTTAGTACAACGATTATTGAGACTGGAGTGGATATTCCAAACGTAAATACACTGCTTGTGTATGATGGAGATAAAATGGGACTTTCTCAACTTTACCAACTTCGTGGTCGGGTTGGGCGTTCGAATCGAGTGGCTTATGCTTATATCACTTATCAACGAGATAAGGTGCTAACCGAAGTGGCGGAGAAACGCCTTCAAGCAATTAAAGAATTTACCGAGCTAGGCTCAGGATTTAAAATTGCGATGCGAGATCTTTCCATTCGAGGTGCTGGTAATCTCCTAGGTGCAGAGCAACATGGTTTTATCGATTCAGTTGGGTTTGATCTGTACTCGCAAATGTTGAAAGACGCGATTGAAGAAAGGAAAGGGGATGCACCGAAAGAGAAGGCGTTCAGCGTTGAGATCGATCTTGAGGTAGATGCTTATATCCCCGGTACGTATATTAACGATGAGAAGCAGAAAATTGATATGTACAAACGTTTCCGCTCAATCGAATCACTGAAAGACATTATGGATTTACAAGATGAAATGATGGATCGATTTGGAGATTTCCCAGAGGAGGTCGAGTATCTCTTCCAGGTTTCACGAATGAAAGAACTGGCCAAAGAAGTAAAGGTTGAAAAAGTAGGTAGAAGTAAGAAAGATATACAGCTGCTATTCCATGAATCGGCACGAGAAGCAATTGGGGGAGAAACGATCTTTGAGGTTGCGAATGAATTTGGAAATAAGCTTTCCCTGGGTGCAGATGGTAATAAAGTAAAGGTAGTTGTGAAGGGAAGAGGCCTTGAAACAAAGGGGCATCTTCAGCTTGTTGAAAAAGTCTTAAAGAAAGTAAAAGGAGCAAAAAAGCAGCCAATGAATGCGAATTAAAGTCGATTTTGGAGGAAACTCATAATTTTGACAGGTTTGTGAATAGAACTCATACGTCGAAACGATACTAATGGAAACATATTGTAGAACATGCAATAGAAAAAGTGATTGGAGCAATCACCTACAACTTCCAGAAAGCGAGGCAACTTAGATGAAAGCAACAGGTATCGTGCGTCGTATTGATGATTTGGGGCGTGTTGTCATCCCGAAAGAAATTCGCAGAACACTCAGGATTAGAGAAGGCGATCCACTAGAAATTTTTGTTGATCGTGAAGGTGAGGTTATTCTCAAAAAGTACTCACCAATCAGTGAACTTGGCGATTTTGCAAGAGAATATGCAGAGTCTCTTGCGGAGCACTCTGGGCATATTGCCCTTATCTCTGATCGTGACGTTTACATTACAGCTGCGGGTGGTCCTAAGAAAGAGTACTTAAATAAAAGCATTGGCGACTCTGTCGAAAAAGCGATGAATGAACGAAGATGTTTACTAAATG
The DNA here is from genome assembly GCF_028610625.1 of Guptibacillus spartinae. Lineage (GTDB taxonomy): Bacteria > Bacillota > Bacilli > Bacillales > Guptibacillaceae > Guptibacillus > Guptibacillus spartinae. Next base: position 25,299 of record NZ_JAQQWU010000021.1, on the reverse strand, counting down.
AAAGTAAGTCTGAACTCATTGAAGGAGTGCCTGTTGAAACAGGACATGTGATTGCTCCGATAATAGCGAATGGCGACCCAATTGGTACGGTCATCTTACTTGCAAAAGAAGATGAAAAGGTGACGGAATTGGAACAGAAGCTATCCGAAACAGCAGCAGGATTTCTTGCAAGGCAAATGGAACAGTAACGAAAATGGAGGCAGCTGCCTCCATTTTTCTCTGTTTAAAAATAAAAAGCGAACGTCAACCACCGCTCCATCCGAGGTCCTCCGCTTTTCCCGTGTGTACTAGGTGCGTGAGCTTCTTTTATCGTATTTCAAAAGTTTCCCATCTTTCTTCATATGATATAATTCGTACATAAATAGGTATACTCGGCAGGTGTGTATGAAAATAAAAGAAAATCCCAAAGGGTTCTGGCACGGCGCGCTCTTGCTTACTGCAGTTGCTCTTTTCATGAAGGTGCTGAGCGTTGGGTACCGAATCCCTTATCAGAATATTACCGGTGACATTGGTTTTTATGTGTATCAACAAATTTATCCGTTTTACTCCATTGCCATCATTCTCGCTACATATGGTTTTCCTGTCGTTATTTCACGACTTATCTCTGAAAAGCTTGCCAAAAACGATTATGATCAAGCAAAAGAGCTTTCCCGTTATAGCTTTTACGTACTTGCTTTGCTTGGTTTAACTGGCTTTCTTCTTCTCTATGCAGTCGCTCCTTTACTTTCACTATTAATGGAGGACCGTCAATTAATTGGGCCACTGCGGATGACAGCATTTTCTTTTCTAATTATGCCAGGAATTGCGTCAATTAGAGGGTATTTTCAAGGGCAAGAAAATGTTGTGCCTACCGCATGGTCACAAGTGACCGAACAATCTGTTCGCGTGCTTGCTATTCTTACCATATCCATCAGTCTCGTTGCTGGTGGTGCAGACGCATACGCTGCAGGTACAGGGGCTGCACTTGGTTCATTAATAGGAGGGATTTCAGCATTTATTTTGCTGGTGGTTCTTCGCTATCGACATGAGCCAATCCGTTTGCACTCAATGAAAACCCACTTCGTTCGTTTTTTTGGCGTCGCGCGTAGAATTTTAATGGAAGGGACGCTGATTTGTGTCAGCGCCCTTGTCATGGTGCTTTTTCAGCTAATGGATGCTTTAACGATCGTGCCCGGACTAATGGAGCATGGCCTTTCCTCTATAATGGCTCGTGAGACAAAGGGAATATTTGATCGCGGCCAGCCGCTCATGCAGGTGGGAACGGTGCTTGCCACCTCGCTTTCATTGTCAATCGTACCGGTAATTTCGAAAGCATCAGCTGAAAACCAAAAGGATTTCATTCGAAATAAGGCTGGCCTTTCTCTAAAAATTAGTTTTGTTATTGGGCTTGCAGCTTCCGCTGGGCTTGCTATCATTATGAAGGAAACAAATGTCATGTTATTTAAAGATCAGTCCCTTTCATCTACGCTTAGTGTCCTTGCATTTGCCATATTTTTTAGTTCGCTTTCAATGACGGCAGCAGGAGTATTGCAGGGGGTTGGTTTAGCAAGAAATGCTGCTCGTTATGCAGTCATTGGCATTCTGGTGAAAGGTCTATTAAATCTCATTCTGATTCCGCTAGTAGGCATTAATGGGGCTGCAGTTGCTACAGTCATTGGCTTTGCAGTTGTTGCAGGGCTTACTATTTCTGCTGTGCATCTTAAAGTCGGACTGATGCCATATCCTTTCTATTTAATGCGCGCTGTAGCGGCTGTATTGATTATGAGTGTCACTGTCATGCTTCTGCAATTCTTTATTCCGTCGTTCCTCTCAAGAGGGTTGTCGAGCATCTCGGCTCTTGCGGGAGCGATTGCAGGAGGGCTTACGTTTGGTATCGCAGCAATCTTTCTGGAAGTATTTACAGAAAAAGAGTTGATGCAGTTACCTAAAGGTGAAAAGATTTCGTTATTTCAAACTAAATTAAAGAAAGGAGCCTGAGTGATGACTAAAATTACGATTATTGGCACAGGAGCGGGTGACCTTACTCAGCTCTCTCTCGGTAGCTATCGTCAGCTTCAGACAGCTGAACGAATTTTTGCGAGAACGATTGACCATCCCGTCCTTAGGGAATTAATTAGTGAGGGACTTATCGTGACGGGCTTTGATGATGTTTATGAAAAGAATGATTCTTTCGAGGAGACGTACCGCACGATTGTGGATCGTCTCTTCGAGGAGGCACAGCATGGCTCTCTTATTTATGCTGTGCCAGGCCATCCGATGATGGCTGAGGCAACTGTACAGCTCCTGTTAGAGGAACAAGCAAAGCACGACGTCGAAGTGAGTGTCGCAGGAGGGCAAAGTTTTCTAGATGCTCTATTTACTGCCGTCCGAATTGATCCAATTGAAGGATGTCAGATTCTTGATGCCACACGGTTCACAAAATCTGAGGTTCAAGTGCGGAATCATTTAATTTTTGTACAAGTTTATGACCAGTTTACTGCTTCAAGTGTAAAATTAACGTTAATGGATCTTCTACCTGATGATTACCAGGTGACTATCCTGCAAGCAGCGGGAAGTCAGGAAGAGAAACTAATGTCTGTCCCATTATTCGAATTGGATCGTTCCATGGAAGTCAATAATTTGACGGCAGTGTACGTTCCACCTGTAAAAGATGAAAAGCTTTTATATCAGGATTTTGAATGGCTGCGGCATGTCATCGCAAGGCTGCGCGGTCCAGGAGGCTGTCCTTGGGATCAAAAGCAAACACACGAATCTTTAAAAAAATATTTAATCGAAGAGGCGTATGAAGTATTAGAAGCAATTGACGACCAGGATGATGAGCACCTTGCTGAGGAGTTAGGGGATGTCTTACTTCAAGTCCTTTTACATGCTCAAATCGGTGAAGATGAAGGAATGTTTTCAGTCGATGACGTCATCGAGAAGTTAAGTGATAAGTTGATTCGGCGACACCCACACGTATTTGGAGATGAAGAAGCACAAACGGCTGAAGAGGTAGTCGGACTGTGGGATCAAGTGAAAAAGCAGGAAAAGGATGCTACACCATCACAGTTTGAAACGATTCAAAAGGGTCTTCCTGGTCTTATGCGTGCCAATGAATTACAAAAATCCGCTGCGAAAGTAGGTTTTGATTGGGATGAGGTTGATCCCATTTGGGAGAAGATTCAAGAAGAGCTTGCTGAATTCAAAGAAGCTGTCAATGATAAGACGTTTCGTGATCAGGAAGATGAGCTTGGAGACTTATTATTTGCCCTCGTTAATTTAGCTCGCTACTATAAAGTTGATCCAGAAGTAGCCATTCACCGCACAAACCATAAATTTGTTGCTCGTTTTCAATATATTGAAGAGCGAGTAAAGGAAAAAGGGCTTGAGATCGAGAAGTTATCTCTTGAAGAACTCGATTCATTTTGGGAGGAAGCAAAGCAAAAAGGAATTAAATAGGGAGCGTTGAAACAAATGAGACTAGATAAATTTTTGAAAGTATCACGATTAATTAAGCGCCGATCTATCGCAAAAGAAATTTGCGACAAGGGTCGTATTGAAGTGAACGGCAATAAAGCGAAAGCAGGGACAAATGTTAAAGCGGGTGATGAGCTAGTGATCTCATTCGGACATAAAAAAGTAACGGCTCGAGTGGATGAAATCAAAGAAACAACAAAGAAAGAAGAAGCCAACAACATGTTTACGATTTTAAAAGAAGAAGCAGCCGGTGAATAAAAAGACCCGATTGGGTCTTTTTTTGTTAGGAAGAGGTGTCTTTTGCCAACGTTTCTTCCCATAACATGGCTTGTTCTAAAAGAGACCTCCTCCTCATAGACATGTATCGAGAAGAGGGGGAGAGCGATGGATAATTATTATGAGTACGGCACATATGATAAAACTTCAAACACACCTGAACATGATTTAGTGATGAAGTCACGTAAGTCGCTTGAAATTACAGGAGTAAAGCATGTCGATAGCTTTGATAATGAAGAATTTCTTCTAGAGACCACCATGGGCTTTCTTGCAATAAGAGGACAGCACTTGAAAATGAAAAACTTAAATGTGGAGCAAGGACGTGTCTCAATTGAAGGGAAAATCTTTGATCTGAGCTACCTCGACCATCATGAAGGGGAAAAAGCTAAAGGGTTCTTTAGCAAACTATTCAAATGACATTATCCGTGCAATTCTATACGATGGTTGCCATGGTGGCTATGGGAGTGTGGCTTGGTATAGCCATGGATACCTATAGCCGTTTTCTTCATCCCAATAGAAAAAAAAACGTATGGCTTTATGCGAATGATGTTGTTTTCTGGTTATTACAAGGACTTCTGATTTTTTATGTTCTATACCTTGTTAATGAAGGGGCAATACGGTTTTATGTCTTTTTAGCCATATTATGTGGCTATTCAGCCTATAGGGCTCTTTTTCAACCGTTATATCGACGATTGCTAGAACGAATCATTTTAGTGATTCTAGCAACCAGTCGGATGATCCGATCACTGTTTTTCTATCTAATCTACAAGCCTATAAGGTTGATATTGAAAGTTTTATTTAGCTTATGTATGATGATAGTAAGTATGATGACAACCATTTTTTGGTTTATCTTTAAGGTTTTTTGGGTACCGTTAAAGTGGGTAATTTCGTTAGTATGGAGATTACTACCGCAACAGGTGCAGACATCACTAACAAAATTAGCAGGAGTTGCCGATACAATAAAGAACTACATATACCAATGGTTAACTAAAATACGAAAGTGAGGAGGGAAAAGCTTGGTTACTGCGAATAAGCACAAGCCTAAAGTTACAGAAGTTCATTCGGAATACCATCAAGAGAAACAGCTACAGGATAAAGTGAAGGAACGTAGAAAAAGAGGTCTTGTTCGACGTCTTACTGCATTCGCGGTAGCTGCTTTAGCCATAGCTATTCTATTTATCTCCGTATTCACTTCACAGGCAGCAACGATCGAAGAAAAAAACGTACAGCAAAAGCAGGCTGAAGAAGAATTGACGAAATTGAAAGAGCAAGAAAAATATTTAACGGAAGAAATCGAGAAACTTAATGACCTTGATTATATTGGTGAATTGGCTAGAAGAGACTACTTTATGTCAAAACCCGGCGAGACAATCTTTAAGCTTCCCTCTTCCTCAAATTGACACGTTGTTTTTTGAAGGGGTATAATTAGCGTACGACTGATCTTTTAAAGATTTTAAGGAGGAGCTTTTTTTACATGGCAATCGAAGTAGGCAGCAAGTTACAGGGAAAGGTAACAGGTATTACAAATTTTGGCGCGTTTGTTGAACTACCAGACGGCAAAACAGGTCTCGTTCACATTAGTGAAGTTGCAGACAATTACGTAAAAGATATTAATGATTTTCTTTCAGTTGGCGATCAGGTTGAGGTAAAAGTCATCCAGGTTGAAAACGACGGTAAAATTGGTTTATCGATTAAGAAAGCAAAAGATCGACCAGCAACTGAGCGCCCGCAGGGTCGTCCTCAAGGTCGCCCACAGGGTGGAGGCCGTCCGCAAGGCGGTGGCAGACCTGGTGGCGGCGGTTACAAAGGTAAGCCTCGCGGAGGTGGACGTCCACAGGTAGAGTCATTTGAGGATAAAATGAGCAAGTTCCTTAAAGACAGTGAAGACCGCCTTTCAACTTTGAAGAAACAAACAGAGTCAAAACGAGGTGGTCGCGGCGCTCGTCGCGGCTAGAGCTTGTTGTCTACTAATGATATTTATAAACAAAACCAGCGTGCACACGCTGGTTTTGTTTATGATAAGGAAAACAAGTCATGCAACTCATTCGAAACTTTTTACCATATTCCTTTTTGCAAATTTATATGCAAAAAATATAAAAAAGAAGTTGACACATACTTTTCTGCAATGTATTATATAACTTGTGCTTAAGAAAGCAACAGTCATATGGCGGTGTAGCTCAGCTGGCTAGAGCGTACGGTTCATACCCGTGAGGTCGGGGGTTCGATCCCCTCCGCCGCTACCATTTTTATAAATTGGCCCGTTGGTCAAGCGGTTAAGACACCGCCCTTTCACGGCGGTAACACGGGTTCGAATCCCGTACGGGTCACCAACTTATAAATTTAATGATTATACATATAAATGCTGAGAATATACAAAGTTTGCTGAGAAGGTCCGACATGATCTAAATGTCGGGCCTTTTTTAAGTTTGTTTAGGCAAATTGGAAAATCATGCTTTCCATATGTGGCAGAAAAGAAGAAAAGTACATCGTTTTATCTCTTTTATCGCATTTCTTTTCTTTTTTATCTGTAACATTTCGACCTTTTTATCTTTCTGGATTCAAAGATGAAGGAAAAGGGGATGAAGCTATATTTTTCGTATATTAATTTCGCAATCTTGATGAAAGAATTCACTACCTTGATTACAGATTTCTTCTTCTGTCTACATTTGATTGACAAGCTTCCCTGAAAGAAGTCGAGAAGTTTTTAACATATCACTTCTTTTTTTTGACAAAAAGCGAAATTTGATTGTGGTTTAATAATTTACACAAACCGCTTCAAGCAGATCGGTGAACAAATAGAATGAATGAAAGCAGGTGGGGGAATGCAAAGCGAATTAGTCATGGAGAGGTCAAAATCAAGGGTGGGAAAATGGGTTCATGGTATAAAAATTAAATTAGAAACGATTCTTTTTCAACGTGGTCTACTCTTGTTTGTCATCGGATTTTTGCTTGGACGAGCCGTCATTCTTACACAAGTAACCCCTTTCGCCATTCCTTTCTTTGGAGCTGTATTTTTTCTAAGACGTGAACGTGCGCCTATGATTATCGCCGCCTTGCTAGCTGGAGCCGTTTCTACGTCAAATTTGCAGAACACAGCTTTTATTATGTGTAGCATCCTTGTTTTTCTTATTATTAATCGATTTGTGAAATTATCTTCCCTTTCTCTCGTAAAGACGTTGCCAGTCCTTGTATTTATTACGAGTATGCTTGGAAGGTTGATTTTAAGTTTACTTACAGAGCGAACCTTAGCTAATACAAATTGGATTTTAGCAGTGGTCGAAGGTGCGCTTGGAATGATTCTAACAATTATTTTTATTCAAAGTATACCGGTTCTTTCTATTAAGAAAAGAACGCAGGCTCTCAAGAATGAGGAGATTATTAGCTTTATTATTTTGCTTGCAACGATGTTAACCGGAACGATTGGTTGGGTGGTTTATGGGTTTTCGATTGAAAATATCCTTTCTCGGTACCTCGTATTGATTTTCGCTTATGTGGGAGGAGCGGCAATTGGATCAACGGTGGGGGTCGTAACGGGATTGATCCTGGCACTTGCTAATGTAGCTAGCCTCTATCAAATGAGTATGCTCGCGTTTTCAGGACTACTAGGTGGTTTACTGAAAGATGGGAGAAAAGTTGGCGTTGGGATGGGGTTACTGATTGGAACATTATTAATTGCGCTGTACGGGAGCGGTCCTGAATTTTTGTATCCAAATCTAATGGAATCCGTTATTGCTGTACTGCTCTTTTTCTTTACCCCATCTAAAGTAACTTCCCAACTTTCAAAATACATTCCTGGCACTGTTGAGCATGCCAATGAACAACAGCAGTACCTACGTAAAGTTCGTGACGTTACAGCCAATCGAGTCGAACAGTTTTCAAGCTTATTTCAAGCGCTTTCAAGTAGTTTCACAGATTCTGACCTCCAAGCAGATGATCAGTCTGAGCGCGAGGTTGATTATTTTCTCAGCCACGTAACGGAAAAAACGTGTCAAAACTGTTTTAAGAAGGAAACGTGCTGGGCCAAGAATTTTGATGCTACCTATGGGTATATGACAGGAATTATGGAAGAGCTTGAGCAAACGACTGAATTAACAAACTATAGCTTAAAAAGGGACTTTGATAAACACTGTATTAAGGCGAATAAAGTCATTGAAATTATCGGGAAGGAGATGAGCCATTATCACGCAAATCGCTTGTTAAAAAAGCAGGTTCGTGAGAGTCGAAAAATTGTGGCAGATCAGCTGCGCGGTGTATCACATGTGATGGGTGATTTTGCGAGAGAAATTCAAAAAGAGCGTGATAATCTCCATCAACAAGAAGAGCAAATTATGGATGCGATTCAAAGTATGGGTTTAGAAGTAGGACAGGTAGAAATCTATAGTCTAGATGAGGGAAATGTAGACATTGAGATGAAGATACCAGCATGTGGCGGAAGAGGAGAAGGAGAAAAAGTAATTGCGCCAATGCTATCAGACATTTTGAAGGAGAACATCATTGTTAAAAGAGAAATTTGTGCTGAACACGAACACGATACTTGTCACCTTTACTTTGGATCTGCAAAAGATTTTGTTATTGAAACGGGTGTTGCAAACGCAGCTAAAGGGGGAGCTTGGATTTCAGGAGATAGTCATTCTACCATTGAATTAGGTGCAGGGAAATATGCCATTGCCATTAGTGATGGAATGGGAAATGGGGAGAGAGCACACCAAGAGAGTACCGAAACGATTCAACTTCTCCAAAAAATTCTTCATTCTGGAATTGATGAAACAGTTGCGATTAAATCGGTTAACTCTGTTCTATCTTTACGAAATACCGATGAAATTTTCTCTACACTAGATTTAGCGATGATTGATTTACAAGATGCATCTGCTAAGTTTCTCAAGATTGGCTCTATCCCGAGCTTTATTAAGCGAGGCGATCGTGTGATGATGGTGGAATCAGGAAATCTACCAATGGGGATTATTCCTGAATTTGATGTTGAGGTCGTGAGTGAGCAATTAAAAGCTGGCGATTTACTAATTATGATGAGCGACGGTATTTACGAAGGAGTCAAAAATATAGAGAACCCTGAATTCTGGATGAAACGCAAGATTCGAGAGCTTGACACTGATAAGCCTCAGGAAATTGCGGACCTTATTATGGAAGAGGTGATCCGAACGGAATATGGCAGAATTGACGACGATATGACAATTGTCGTTGCAAGAATTAAGCGAAACATCCCTAAATGGTCAACGATTCCAATTTATTCAGCCCCATCTTTCAGAAAGAAAAAGGCGCAGTAGGTAAGTATAAACTCTCCTCCTAAAGGCGATGCTTGTAACAGCAAAAAAGGAGGAGTCCAGATGAAGAAAGGAACACTACGGCAAATACTTTTAATAACAGATGGATGTTCGAATCAGGGGGAAGATCCGGTTGCTATGGCAGCTCTTGCAAGAGAACATGGAATGACTGTTAATGTAATAGGGGTACTTGATGAAAATGAGCGGACAGAAGGATTGAAGGAAATTGAAAATATTGCTTTATCTGGCGGGGGCATCCACCAGCTAGTTTATGCGAAACAGCTATCGCATACGGTGCAAATGGTAACACGTAAAGCAATGACCCAGACAATTCAAGGGTTTATTCACAAAGAACTACAGTCGATTTTGGGTCATGATAAAGAGATAGAAGACTTACCACCTGATAAACGGGGGCAGGTAGTCGAAGTGGTTGACGAACTGGGGGAAACCATGGACCTGGAAGTGTTAATTATGATTGATACAAGTGCGAGTATGCAGCATAAGCTTCCAACGGTAGAAGATGCCCTGCTCGATCTTTCCATTAGTTTACATTCAAGAATTGGTGAAAATGAGTATGCACTTTATGCATTTCCCGGGAAACGAAAGCAAGTAGAACGTCTGATGGATTGGACACCGATACTCAAGGATATTCACACCATTTTCCCGAAACTAACAACTGGCGGTATTACCCCAACTGGTCCCGCATTAAAAGAAGCCATTGATGCTTATCAGAAAAAACGTTCAAAGAGAGGGCTATTAGATGACGGGTACATCGAAGAATCAAGTAGCTGATGTTCCCCGTGGAACAACCATTAGCGGGAAATGGAATAAGCAAACCTATCAAATTATGAAAAAATTAGGGAGTGGAGCTCTTGGTACTGTCTATTTAGCAGACTCCGTTAAAGGACGAGTAGCTTTAAAGATCGGTACTGACAGTATGTCCATTACGTCAGAGGTAAATGTTCTAAAACAGCTTTCAATGGTCCAGGGAACAGTTCTTGGGCCGTTTTTCTATGAGATCGATGATTGGGAAAGGAGTGGAAAGAAATTTCCTTTCTATGTGATGGAATATATTGATGGGGAGCCACTTTTTACTTTTATTAATCGAAGAGGGAAAGAGTGGATTGGAATCCTAATGCTTCAATTGCTTCGCGATCTTTCTGCCCTTCATCGAGAAGGGTGGGTATTCGGCGATCTAAAGCCTGACAATCTTCTAGTGGAAGGCTCGCCCCCTACTGTGAGGTGGCTGGATGTGGGAGGAACGACCCCAATGGGAAGGTCTGTTAAGGAGTTTACGGAGTTTTTTGACCGCGGTTATTGGGGGCTAGGCAATCGTGTAGCAGAGCCTTCTTATGATTTGTTTTCGGTAGCCATGATTGTTCTGAATGCGGGCTATCCGAAGCGCTTTGATCGTCCAAAAAAAGACGCAGAACATTATTTGATGAATAAGATTGAGAGTAGTCAACTATTAAAGGAATATAAACCAATTCTTCGAAAGGCTTTGCTTGGAAAGTACGGTTATGCCTCTGAAATGAGACAGGAACTTTTTGCACTCCTACAAGGAGAGAAAACAAATGTGCGTAAAAATAAGGTAAACTCTAGTCATTCTCGAGTTGCTGCACGTCAAACTCGTCCAAAAGCAAAGAAAAAGCGTACTGGATGGGTTGAAACCGTTCTTCTCGTTGCTTTCCTTCTATTCTTCTATACTTTATACTTAGTTGGTCACATTTTTTAGAAAAGAAATGTTTGAAATCATTTGGGTTAGGTTAATAGTACTAAAATGAAAAACTGTTTAATTCAAGCAGGAAGTGAGAGGAAGACAAAGGTTGTTGCAAGATGTCGACCAATTTATTCATAAGCATGAACTAATTAACAGTGGGGATACAGTTGTTGTGGGAGTTTCTGGAGGGCCAGACTCAATGGCGTTGCTTCACTATTTGGGCACAATTGCGCCCTCTTTCAGACTAACAATTGTTGCTGCGCATGTCGATCATAATCTCCGTGGTGAGGAATCGGCTCAAGATTTAGCTTTCGTGAAGCGCTTCTGCCAGCAGGAAGGTATCACCTTTGAAGCTTCATCGATTGATGTAAACGAGTATAAAGAGCAACATCAGGTTTCAACACAAGTAGCGGCTAGAGAATGTCGCTATCACTTTTTTCAAGAGGTGATGAGTACCTATCAGGCAAATGCTCTTGCACTTGCTCATCACGGAGACGACCAAATTGAAACCATGCTTATGAGACAAGTTCATGGAAGTATCGGTTCAGGACTTGCGGGCATTCCTGTCAGACGTCCGTTTTCAACTGGTTCTATCATTCGACCATTTTTAGGTGTAACAAAAGAACAACTCTTGCATTATTGTAGTGATTACGGGTTGGGTTATAGAGAGGACCCTTCCAATAAAAGGGATAACTATATGAGGAATCGCTTCCGTCATCACGTGCTCCCTTTTCTTAAAGAAGAGAACCCAAATGTTCACAAGAGATATCAACTCTATAGCGAACGAACGCAAGATGATGAGCGGTTTTTAATGGAGTTAGCTAAGCAACAATTAAACAAAGTCATCCTTGATCAAAATGACAAATTTGTGAAGATGGACAACAAGGCGTACCAATGCCTCCCTATTCCTTTACAAAGAAGAGTGATTCATCTAATATTAAACTATCTTTATACAGGCAATGCTCCTTTTTCTTCTATACATATTGAGGATTTGCGGTTAATGCTCGATTCTGAGCACCCTTCTGCTTCCCTTAATTTACCCCTGGAATTGAGGGCGGTAAAATCTTATACCACCTGTTATTTTTCTTTTGAAACCTTTTTGCCACCAGAACCGTATACGTATCATCTCCCTTTATGGGGTTCTGTGGATACGCCACATGGAATGATTACGGCCGTTCCAATTGAGGCAGTTCCACAATCACTAACGGGAAATGATCTCATTATCGAGGAACAGCTGCTTCCAGCAGTGGTGCGCTCAAGGCGTCCTGGTGATCGAATTCAGCCAAAAGGCATGATAGGGACGAAAAAGGTAAAAGATATTTTTATCGACCGTAAAATAGACCGTTCAGAACGAGATGTCTGGCCAATTGTTGAGGATGTAACGGGTCAAATCATCTGGGTCGCTGGAGTTACCCGTTCTGAAAAGGCAACACTGTCTGCAAGAAAGAATCAGCTTGTGCATCTGCACTATGAGAAAAAAACACTTACATAGGTTGGGAGGGCAATACTACTGATGTTAAACGAAATTCAAGAAACATTAATTAGTGAAGAACAGATTCAAGAGAAATGCCGCGAGTTAGGGAAACGGCTTTCGGATGAATATGAGGATCGCTTTCCGCTTGTAATTGGCGTCCTTAAAGGTGCAATGCCTTTTATGGGTGATTTAACAAAGCGTATGACTTGTCACCTTGAGATGGACTTTATGGATGTTTCAAGTTATGGAAACTCAACGGTTTCTTCTGGAGAAGTAAAGATCATTAAAGATCTAGATACTTCGGTAGAAGGACGAGACGTCCTCATTCTCGAAGATATTATCGATAGCGGGTTAACGTTGAGCTATCTGATCGACCTTCTAAAATACCGTAAAGCAAAGTCGATTAAGATTGTAACACTTCTAGACAAACCAACTGGACGAAAAGTTGATCTGAAGCCTGATGTGGCAGGGTTTATTGTTCCGGATGAGTTCGTTGTTGGATACGGTCTTGATTTCGCTGAAAGGTATCGTAATCTTCCGTTTATCGGGATTCTCAAACCCGAGATTTATCAAGGTTAATTTGTTGTAGTCAGTTGTGCCAGTATGGTAAGATAATCTATGGTTTCCTGTTCGTGGGAGGAGGTAAGGAATGAATCGTATCTTCCGAAATACAATATTTTATTTGTTAATTTTCCTCGTCGTAGTAGGTGTTGTCAGTTTCTTTAATGGAACAAATAATGACACGAATGTCCTCGATTACGGCGAATTTCAGTCCAAATTGAATAATGGTGAAATTCAAGAATTAACGTTACAACCTGAGCGCGGGGTTTACACGGTTACTGGTAAATTAGCTGGTGGCGGTGAAGATAGCGAAGATGCTAATACATTCGTTACGAATGTACCTGACTCAGAAAGAGCTGTAGAGAATATTTTAACTGCAGCTGACGAAGGAAATGTAGAGTTAACAACAGAGCCAGCCCCTGAACAAAGCGGGTGGGTTACATTTCTAACAAGTATCATTCCTTTCGTAATCATCTTCATTCTGTTCTTCTTCCTTCTTAACCAGGCTCAAGGCGGCGGTGGCCGTGTGATGAACTTTGGTAAGAGTAAAGCGAAGTTATACAGCGAAGAGAAAAAGAAAGTTACATTTAAAGACGTTGCAGGTGCTGATGAAGAAAAGCAAGAGCTTGTTGAGGTTGTCGAATTCCTAAAGGATCCTCGAAAGTTCGCTGCAGTCGGTGCTCGTATTCCGAAGGGTGTTCTACTCGTAGGACCTCCGGGTACAGGTAAAACATTGCTTGCACGAGCAGTAGCTGGTGAAGCAGGCGTACCGTTCTTCTCAATCTCTGGTTCTGATTTCGTAGAAATGTTCGTAGGTGTTGGTGCTTCTCGAGTACGTGACCTATTCGAAAATGCGAAGAAGAACGCACCGTGTATTATCTTTATCGATGAAATCGATGCAGTTGGTCGTCAACGTGGCGCAGGTCTTGGTGGTGGTCATGATGAGCGTGAACAAACGCTTAACCAACTACTTGTGGAAATGGATGGGTTTAGTGCTAATGAAGGTATTATCATTGTTGCAGCTACAAACCGTCCTGATATTCTGGATCCGGCGCTTCTTCGTCCAGGACGATTTGACCGTCAAATCCCGGTAAACCGTCCAGATGTAAATGGTCGTGAAGCTGTCCTTCGCGTCCATGCGCGTAACAAGCCGCTAAGCGATGAAGTTGATTTGAAAACAATCGCGATGCGTACGCCAGGATTCTCTGGTGCTGACCTTGAGAACTTATTGAATGAAGCTGCTCTAGTGGCTGCTCGTCATAATAAGAAAAAGGTCGATATGAACGATATTGATGAAGCGACAGACCGCGTTATTGCTGGTCCTGCTAAGAAGAGCCGCGTGATCTCCGAAAAAGAGAAAAACATCGTTGCTTATCACGAAGCAGGTCACACAATTATCGGTACACAGCTCGATAATGCCGATATTGTTCATAAAGTTACAATTGTTCCTCGAGGACAGGCTGGTGGTTACGCTGTAACACTTCCTAAGGAAGATCGTTACTTAATGACGAAACCAGAGCTGATTGATAAAATTATTGGTTTACTCGGTGGTCGCGTAGCAGAAGAAATTACATTCGGTGAAGCAAGTACCGGCGCAAGTAATGACTTCCAACGTGCAACAGCCATTGCCCGTAGCATGGTTACGGAATATGGCATGAGTGAAAAGCTAGGTCCGATGCAGTTTGGTTCAGGTCAAGGAGGAAATGTATTCCTTGGTCGTGATATCCAAAATGATCAGAACTATAGTGATTCATTTGCCAATGAAATTGATTTAGAAGTTCAAAGTATCATCAAATCAGCGTATGCTCGCTGTCGTGACATTCTTTTAGAAAATCAGGATAAGTTAAATCTTGTTGCTGAAACGCTAAAAGATATTGAAACGCTTGATGCTGAACAGATTCGCTCGCTTGTTGAAGATGGAAAACTTCCTGAGGGTCACCATGCAACTGGTAGCTCTGAAGATGTGAAAGTAAACATCTCTAAGAAGGAAGAAACTCCTGAGAACCCTGAAACAAAGGAAGAGCAAGAGTAACGTGTTGGTAAAGCAGGATGTCATTAATGACATCCTGCTTTTTTATCTCTTTATAGGGATGGAGGCTAAATCTCTTTTCCATTACCACCTTAAAGTAAACGCTCTCAAAAAAGTTCTTCGTTTTTGATTCCAATGTGTGGTATAACTATAGAGAGCATGACTGAAGTTAAATTTTTTTAATAAGGTGATAATATGATACTTGTGCTTGATGTAGGAAATACAAATATTGTTCTCGGTGTGTATGAAGGTGAAGAGTTAAAGCATCACTGGCGAATGGGGACAAGCCGGAAGCAGACAGAAGATGAATACGCAATGGTTATTAAAGGCCTCTTTTCTCATGAAGAACTTTCGTTTGATGACGTAGAAGGCATTATCATTTCATCCGTTGTGCCTCCGATCATGTTCGCTCTTGAGCGAATGTGCCAGAAATATTTCCATCACAAACCATTAGTGATTGGTCCTGGAATTAAGACAGGCCTCAATATAAAGTATGATAATCCAAAAGAAGTGGGAGCCGACCGGATCGTCAATGCAGTAGCTGGCATTCATCTTTACGGTGCGCCACTTATTATTGTTGATTTTGGTACGGCGACAACCTATTGCTATATTGATGAACAAAAACAGTACGTTGGTGGAGCGATTGCGCCGGGCATTAACATATCAACAGAAGCGCTTTACATGCATGCAGCGAAACTTCCTCGTATTGAAATTGCAAAGCCAAACCATATTGTTGGGAAAAATACGGTGAGTGCAATGCAGAGTGGGACGCTGTACGGGTATGTTGGTCAGGTTGAAGGAATTGTTTCTCGTATGAAAAAACATTCTCCTAAAGAGCCTACTGTTATAGCGACAGGAGGACTGGCTTCCCTCATTGCAGAGGAATGTGATCTGATTGATGTTGTTGATCCGTTCTTAACTTTGAAAGGTCTACATTTTATATATAATAAGAACAAAGAAGAGCTAAACGCATACCGATAAAACGGGATGCGTTTTTCATTTTGAGTTTTTGGGGAAATTAAAATGTAAATGGTACTTAGTTGTAGATAAAAAAAGAGTGTTCTATCGCACAATAGTTCACCTTGAGTCTTCTCTTAGTTTCTCATAATGGAAGTTCATGAAAAAATGATGTATCGTGGAAGAGGGCAATGGCCCACTAGTGAAAGGAGCTATATAGTAATGAATGATTATTTAATTAAAGCACTTGCGTTCGATGGCAATGTGAGAGCTTATGCGATATCTAGTACCGAAATGGTTGCAGAGGCACAGCGCCGTCATAATACTTGGCCGACTGCATCGGCTGCGCTTGGTCGTGCCATGACAGCATCGACAATGATCGCGACTGGACTAAAAGGTGAGGAAAAAATCACCGTAAAAATTGAAGGTGGCGGACCGATTGGCGCCATCATTGTTGATGCGAATGCAAAAGGTGAAACACGTGGATATGTTAGTAACCCACACGTTCACTTTGATTTAAATGAACACGGGAAGTTGGATGTGGCGCAAGCTGTAGGACGCGATGGATTTCTATCTGTAGTGAAAGACATTGGGATGCGTGAGAAATTCACAGGGCAAGTTCCCATTGTTTCCGGTGAATTAGGCGAAGATTTTACGTATTATCTTGTTACATCCGAACAAATTCCTTCTGCAGTCGGTGTTGGTGTACTTGTGAATCCAGATAATACAATCCTTGCAGCTGGAGGATTTATGATTCAATTGCTCCCTGGTGCCGGTGAGGAAACCATTCGCTTTATCGAGAAACGCATTGAAGCCATTCCGCCGATTTCCAAATTGATTGAAGCGGGTAAAACACCAGAAGAGATTTTAAATGCCCTCCTCGGGGAAGAAAATATTAAAGTCATCGACAATATGCCTGTACAATTTGAGTGTAGCTGTTCAAAAGAGCGTTTTTCAAATGGAATTATGGGACTTGGAAAAGAAGAAATCAGCAATATGATTGAGGAAGATGGAGAAGCGGAAACAGCTTGTCATTTTTGTAATGCGCACTATCATTTCTCAAAAGAAGAGCTTCAAGAATTATACGCTGAAAGCAAGGTATAAAAGGTTCAAATTGACAGTTAAGTTCAGTGGTGATATTCTTTTTAGTAAGATAATCCCTATAAAAACACTCGGGTTTGAGGAGGCGCGATGATGAGAGTAGCAAATTCAATTACAGATCTAATCGGTCAAACACCTATTGTGAAACTTAACCGCATCACTAATGAGGACCATGCAGAGGTATATCTAAAGCTTGAATTTATGAATCCTGGAAGCAGCGTAAAGGATCGTATTGCACTTGCAATGATTGAAGCGGCTGAAGAAAAAGGCGAATTAAAGCCGGGAGATACGTTTGTTGAGCCTACAAGTGGTAATACGGGAATTGGTCTTGCAATGGTTGCAGCAGCAAAAGGCTACCAGGCTGTTCTTGTTATGCCAGATACGATGAGTATGGAACGACGCAACTTGTTAAAAGCTTACGGAGCAAAGCTTGTTCTTACTCCTGGATCTGAAGGAATGGGCGGAGCCATTCGCAAATCCGAGGAGTTAGCAAAAGAACATGGTTATTTCATGCCCCAACAATTCAAAAATGAAGCAAATCCTGAAGTTCATCGTCGGACAACGGGTCAAGAAATCGTTGAGCAGATGGATCAGCTTGATGGTTTTGTTGCAGGTATTGGAACTGGGGGAACGATTACCGGTGCGGGTGAAGTTTTGAAAAAGCACTTTCCATCAGTCAAGCTATATGCAGTAGAACCAACTGACTCCCCTATTTTATCTGGCGGTAAGCCAGGGCCCCATAAAATTCAAGGGATTGGTGCTGGTTTTGTGCCAGCCGTTCTGAATACGGATGTTTATGACGAAGTGATTCAAGTTCAAAACGAGCAAGCCTTTGAGTGGGCAAGAAAGGCAGCGAGAGAAGAAGGGATTCTTGGCGGTATTTCTTCAGGTGCTGCAATCTTTGCAGCGCTCGAAGTGGCTAAAAAACTCGGCAAAGGTAAGAAAGTTCTTGCTGTGATTCCAAGTAACGGAGAACGGTACCTAAGTACACCACTATTTCAATTTGACGACGAATAAGAAAGCGTAAAAGCAGTCCTTCAATGGGCTGCTTTTCTATTTTCAGGAAGAGAGAAGGGAAGAATTTCTAATTGGGTATTCTAAAATGTTAGGGGAACATAAAAAAGGTGAAGCGTTTGTTAACTTCATGTAGAATAGAGGCATAAACTGAGCAGTAGCTTATGCTTAAGCTTTTGATAGGGTGTGAAAAGTTTGCCAAAACAACTAGAGAAAATCGCACGTCATACGTTATATGAAAACATGAATGTTAAGGCAGATGAGTGGTTTTTACGATACAAGTCATTCGCCGAACAACGCGAAGAGCATATTTTATTAGATAGTACGCGTGGTGGCCGGTATAGTATGTTTGGAATTAAGCCGATTGCCTCGCTGATTGGATCCGGTACTTCTCTTACGATTAAAGAGGAGGGAAAGGAGTCTGAATCATTTGAAGGTAACTTGCTGGAGTTGATGGAAGAATGGATGCAACGCCATGTGGCAGTTAATGATGACTCTTTGCCAGACTTTCAAGGTGGTGCGATGGGGTATCTTAGTTATGATATCGTTCGTCAAATTGAAAATATACCTCGGCTAGCTGCTAATGATTTAGAGCTTCCAGAACTTTTCTTTATTGTATATGAAGATGTTGGTGTCTATGATCATTCATTAGAAACACTCTGGTTCATTTCTCAGGTGGAACAAGGTGAGGAAAAACAAGCTAAGAAGCGCCTTAAAACGTATAAGCAGCAGTGGATGGATCCATATGGAGTCGAACCATTCCAATCTTCTTCTTTTTCTAAAGAAGAGAGTCGGCTTTTTTCAATGGACCAGCACGCTTTCTCAGCAGCCGTTAAAAAGATACAAACCTATATTTCAGCTGGAGATGTTTTTCAGGTAAACCTGTCACTTAGAGAATCCAGAACACTTCACTCTAAACCTATTTCGATATATGAAACGCTTAGAACCATTAACCCCTCTCCTTACATGTCCTTTATTCATACAGCGGCATTCGATCTTGTCAGTGCATCTCCTGAGCTTCTGATTAAGAAGAAGGGTGTAGCGTTAAGTACACGCCCAATTGCAGGTACGCGTTCACGCGGAAAAAATGATGAAGAAGATCGGCAACTTGCGCGCACGCTTATTGAAAATGAAAAAGAACGTGCTGAACATGTCATGCTTGTGGATCTTGAGCGAAACGACCTTGGACGAGTTTGTGAATATGGGACGGTTGAAGTAGATGAATTTATGGTGATTGAGAAGTACTCACACGTGCAGCATATTGTTTCAAATGTACGTGGCATTTCCACAAAGCAGGCAACCGCTTTTGATGCAATTAAAGCTACTTTTCCAGGTGGTACGATTACAGGAGCTCCAAAGATTAGAACGATGGAAATCATTGAAGAACTTGAGCCTGTGCGCCGTGGGGTTTACACTGGTTCTATTGGATGGATTGGTTTTAATGATGATATGGAATTGAACATCGCGATCCGTACAATGGTGATACAAGATAACGTGGCACATGTACAAGCTGGTGCTGGTATTGTCATTGACTCTAATCCAGAAGCTGAGTACAAAGAATCATTAAAGAAAGCAAGGGCTCTATGGAAAGCAAAAGAGTTAAGTGAAGAAAAAGAGACGAGCAGAGAATAGCTTAGAGGAGGAGAAAGAATGATCTTAATGATTGATAATTATGATTCGTTTACGTATAACTTGGTGCAGTATCTTGGAGAAATGGGTGAAAAGCTAGTCGTAAAACGAAACGATGAAATAACCATCTCAGAAATTGAGGAGCTCAACCCATCCTTTATTATGGTATCTCCTGGACCGTGCAGCCCTAATGAAGCGGGAATTAGCATGGCGGTGATTAAACATTTTGCTGGAAGCATTCCTATATTCGGGGTATGCCTGGGTCATCAGTCCATTGCCCAGGTTTTTGGTGGAGATGTTATAAAAGCCGATCGACTTATGCATGGAAAAACGTCGCCGATGCATCACGACGGAAGAACAATTTTTCAAGGCCTTGATAATCCCTTTACTGCCACGAGGTATCATTCATTGATTGTAAAAAAAGAAACATTGCCAGAATGCTTCGAGATTAGTGCATGGACAGTTGAGGGTGAGATTATGGCGATTCGTCACAAAGACCTTGCCATCGAAGGCGTCCAATTTCATCCTGAATCCATTATGACCAACACGGGTAAAACACTTTTGAAAAACTTTATTGAAACACATCGAAGAGAACCATGTTTCTAACAATTAATGGGGAGCTAATTGACGATCAAAAGGCAGTTATCTCGGCATATGATCATGGTTATTTATACGGTGTCGGTGTGTTTGAAACCTTTCGAACTTATGAAGGTCATCCTTTTTTATTCTGCGATCACTACAAGCGTCTGCGTGAATCGCTTGAAATGCTTCAAATTCAGTTTCCCTATACGTACGATGAACTTCTTTGTCAGGTAAAGCAAACCATACAAGCAAATGATATGAAGGATGCGTATGTCCGGTTGAACGTTTCAGCCGGAGAGGGAGAAATTGGGCTTAAAACTGATGCTTACGTAGAACCAACTGTGATTATCTTTGTGAAAGCAATCGGCAGCCCTTCTCGAAAGGCAAAGCGTGGTGTCATTCTATCACATAAGCGTAACTCACCCGAGGGTGAGTATCGGTTAAAGTCACATCATTATTTAAATAATATTCTTGCCAAAAGAGAAGTAGGCAGCGACCCTACGGTGGAAGGCATTTTCTTAACACAAAACGGCATGCTTGCTGAAGGAATTGTCTCGAATTTATTTTGGTTTAAAAACGGTACGCTTTTTACCCCGGAGCTGTCGACGGGAATTTTAAATGGCGTTACGAGACAGTTTGTTGTGCATGTTGCAAAGAAAATGGGGATTGCTGTTCAAGAAGGTAGCTTTAAAGAAAAAGCACTTCTGGAAGCAGATGAAGCGTTTGTGACAAATTCCGTTCAAGAAATCGTTCCGTTGTTTCAAATTGAACAAAAACCATTGCCGGGTCTTCATGGCCCTGCGACGAACGAGCTCATCCTTCAATATGAACAACATCGGACATCGTTAATGAGTCGAGAGGAATACTAACTAAGATCATATGTACGAAAAGGAGTGAGCCGCTTGGTAACGGTAATTGATAAGCATAAAGCCCATCCGATGACGATGAAATGGCGAGATAAGTTTATTAACTGGAATGATAAAACCTGGGTTATGGGTATCCTGAATACAACTCCAGATTCATTTTCCGACGGGGGAGAATACAATACGACATCACAGGCAGTTGCTCATGCTATTCAACTGGTTGAAGATGGCGCTGATATCATTGATATTGGTGGAGAATCAACTCGTCCGGGTGCTGTCTCTGTCCCATTGGAGGAGGAGCTCAGACGCGTTATCCCGGTTATTAAAGCAGTTCGTCACGCTGTGGAGGTTCCTATTTCTATAGATACGTATAAAGCCGAGGTAGCTCATCAGGCACTTCTAGCTGGAGCTGACATTATTAATGATGTTTGGGGAGCAAAGGCAGATCCTGATATGGCTCGAGTAGCTGCAGAACATAAGGTCCCTATCATCTTGATGCATAATCGTGATAACACGAATTATCGTGATATTATGATGGATATAAAAGCTGATTTGGAAGAAAGTATAGAAATTGCTCGTTTAGCAGGCGTAAAAGACGAAAATATTATCCTTGATCCTGGCATCGGGTTTGCAAAAACACATGAGCAGAACCTTGAAGTCATGAGGAGATTAAATGAATTTACTGCATTAGGATACCCAGTGTTACTTGGTACCTCGCGAAAATCTATCGTAGCCAAAACATTAAACACGCCAGCAGATGATCGGGTCGAAGGGACTGGAGCAACGATTTGTCTCGGAATTGAGAGAGGCACACAAATCATTCGAGTTCACGACGTAAAGCCGATGGCGCGAATGGCCCAGATGATGGATGCAATGCTTAAACCACATCTCAATTGATAGGAGAGTGAATAAGATGGATAAAATCTACCTGAACGGAATGAAATTCTACGGGTACCACGGTGTGTTCCCTGAAGAAAACAAACTCGGACAACGTTTCTATGTAGATCTGACGCTAGAAGCAGATCTCTCGAAAGCTAGTCAATCAGATGATTTAAACTATACAGTGAATTATGCAGATGCTTACAATGTCATTAAAGGAATTGTAGAAGGAACGCCTCGAAAATTAGTTGAGACAGTAGCTGAGGAAATCGCAGGTAAGATGTTTCAACAATTTGAAATCGTCCGTGCATGTACAATTAAAGTGATTAAGCCAGATCCCCCAATAGATGGTCATTATGACTCTGTTGCGATCGAAATGAAGAGGGAACGAAATGAATAGTGTATATATTGGGATTGGTTCTAACATCGGAGATAGAGAGAGTTATATTCACACCTCATTATTAAGGTTGCAAGAGTACCCAGGAGTACAGATTACTTCAACATCCTCCTTATATGAAACAGCCCCTATTGGTATGACAGAGCAAGATGCATTTCTTAATATGGTCGCTTTGCTAGAAACAGAGATGAATGCTTTTCAGCTACTTGAGATTCTCCAGGGAATTGAACAATCTCTTGGAAGAGAGCGTGATATCAGGTGGGGGCCAAGAACCATAGACCTTGATATTTTGCTCTTTAATCATGAAAATATTGTAGCTGAGGGCCTGGTTGTCCCACATCCTCGGCTTCTTCAAAGAGGATTTGTCCTGATTCCTCTTCATGAACTGAGTCCGGATATTGTTATCCCTACCACAAATAAAAGAATTGATTCCTATTTTAATCATATAGAAGATAAAGAAGGTGTACGTCTATGGAAGCGGAAATCTACGGGAGACGTATTCGCGCTTTTCGAAAGTTAAAAGGTTATACGCAAGAACAACTTGCAAAAGAATTAAGCGTATCGGTTTCTGTGCTAGGAGAGATTGAACGAGGGAACCGAAAGCCTACTACAAAATTAATGGAATCAGTAGCAGAGAAGCTTAAGGTATCACTAGAAGAACTTTTTCCATTAGAGCACAAATAAAAAATAGAGGTAAGGTATATTGAATGAGTGTACAAGCCCAATGGTGTTTGTCATCTAGCGGTTCGTTTTATTACGCGACTAAAGACCATCAAAATGGTGAAATGAGTAGATAAGGCAACTAGAGGATCGCGGGTATTATACATTTAAGTATATTGAAACAGGCGGTTTGACTTTCTAACTAGCATTTCCTATACTACATCTAGGAAATAGTGGGCTGTCAGTAATGGTTACTGGCAGTTTTCTTCATATTTATAATGATACACCCGGCGCATTTGTCATACAGGTTTCTACACGGGAATGCTTGCTATTCATAGTGCTTTCCGATAAAGTTATAGCGGGATAAACATAGATTTGACAGGAGTGATAGAGATGAGTCAGGAGCTTGAATTAAATGACCTTCTAAGAGTAAGAAGAGAAAAGCTTGACGTTCTAAAAGAGAACAATATTGATCCGTTTGGACACCGTTTTGATCGTTCTCATACTGCGAGCAAAATGCTAGAAGAATTTGATTCTTTTACTAAAGAAGAACTAGCTGAAAAGAATAAGACTGTTTCGTTAGCTGGTAGAATTATGACTAAGCGCGGAAAAGGAAAAGCTGGTTTCACACATATTCAGGATTTAACTGGTCAAATCCAGCTTTATATCCGAAAAGATACTGTGGGTGATGAGCAATACGAACTTTTTGATTCAATGGATATTGGTGACATCATCGGCGTTAGCGGTGAGGCTTTTAAAACAAAAGTTGGAGAACTTTCTGTAAAAGTTAGTGAACTACATTTGCTATCTAAATCACTACGTCCATTACCAGATAAATTTCACGGCTTAAAAGATGTAGAACAGCGCTATCGTCAGCGTTATCTTGATTTAATTATGAGCCCAGAATCAAAAGAAACGTTTATTGCAAGAAGTCGTATCATCCAATCAATGAGACGCTACCTGGATGATCAAGGTTTTCTTGAAGTAGAAACACCAATGATGCATTCTATTCCAGGTGGGGCTTCAGCTCGTCCTTTCGTTACTCACCATAACGCTCTTGATATGGAACTATACATGCGTATTGCTATTGAGCTTCATCTCAAGCGTTTGATTGTAGGTGGCATGGAACGTGTCTATGAAATCGGGCGCGTGTTTAGAAACGAAGGCGTATCGACAAGACATAACCCTGAGTTCACAATGCTTGAACTTTATGAAGCTTATGCTGACTATAAAGATGTCATGACCTTAACCGAGGAAATGGTTGCTCATATCGCAAAAGAAGTAACAGGATCTACAACAATCCAGTATGGTGATGAGGAAATCAATCTTGAACCAGAGTGGAAGAGAGTGCATATGGTCGATGCGGTTAAAGAAGTAACAGGTGTCGACTTCTGGAAAGAAATGTCGGATGAAGAAGCACGTAGCCTTGCCAAAGAGCATGGAGTGGACGTGAAAGAGACAATGGAGTTTGGTCACGTGGTAAATGAATTCTTTGAACAGAAAGTAGAAGATACATTGATTCAACCTACTTTTGTTTATGGTCACCCGGTAGCAATATCTCCACTTGCCAAGAAAAACCCTGAAGATGGTCGTTTCACCGATCGTTTTGAGTTATTTATTGTAGCTCGTGAGCACGCTAACGCATTTACAGAGCTTAATGATCCAATCGATCAAAGAGAACGATTTGAAGCTCAGCTTGTAGAGCGGGAGCAAGGAAATGACGAAGCCCATATGATGGACCACGACTTTATCGAAGCGCTGGAATATGGACTACCACCAACCGGCGGGCTTGGTATTGGAATTGATCGTCTCGTAATGCTTCTTACTAATTCTCCTTCTATTAGAGACGTTCTTCTGTTTCCACAAATGAGAAATACAGAACGATAGAAGACTTAGAATGAAGTTCGTTTATCGAACTTCATTCTTTTTTTGTTTCTTTCTTATCCAGGGGCCATATAGTAATGCTGCAGTAGGGGGGCTAATTAGTAGAGAAGAGATTGAAGTTAAAATTGATTAGTCATGGTTAAACAGCATAAAAAACAGAAATAATGGGTTATCTATCTTTTTTAAAAAAAGATTAAAAAAGGGTTGCATAACGATTAAGAGCCTGATATAGTTATATAGGTCGCCGCAACAACGCGGTTAACACGAAAAACAATTTCAAAAAAGTTGTTGACGCCAACTGAGTTAATATGTTATATTAATAAAGTCGCTGAAAACGACATTGAAAGAAACGAATTGCTCTTTGAAAACTGAACGAAACGCCATGTAAGTAGTTGTTTCTACGGAAACAAAATGTTTTAAAAGCTAGATTAAGCTTTCTATCGGAGAGTTTGATCCTGGCTCAGGACGAACGCTGGCGGCGTGCCTAATACATGCAAGTCGAGCGAAGAGATGGGAGCTTGCTCCCTGATCTTAGCGG
>NZ_JAQQWU010000020.1 GCF_028610625.1 Guptibacillus spartinae | reverse complement strand
TTTTCTATGCGAAAAAAGACCTCCTGTAGAGGTTGCGATGGAACTTCTTTTAAGATTGGATGATTCTTTTTATCGAGCGTTAACTGTTTTTGAAGCTGAGCTTTCGTGTAGCCTTTGCCTGTTCTCCCATAATATCTTTCTTTATCCAAGAGGGCAGAATTGTACTGTAGTCGGCAGATGTCTACCCATCTATGTAGGGTATTTGACTGTTCTTCTGTCGGGAAGATCTCAAATAAATAGTTCAACACTGTAGACACCTACCAACACCTCCATATACTACCACCATTATATCAAACATACGTTCTTATTGCCACTTAAGTGCGAGCAATTCATCCCCCACTAAATCGATAAATCGAAGATTTTGAAGGGGAATTCTTGCTGATTGTTGTTAAATAAGTCCGGTAGGTTTTCCTCTTCATGAAAAACGTAATTTTCGCTTATACCGATCTGCTTACATACTGTAATCAATTCTTCATAATTTGCTATCACTTCGCTTATATCGTTAAATGCCTCAATATCGCCCCACTTTGTATCAAAAGTGAAATAATTTAAAGGCAAAGCATGATATTTAAGATGGTAGTGCAGTATTTTTAAACTTTTAATGTACGAAGACAGCGTTTTAAGTCTTCCTATACTTACGGTAGCATTGCTTTCTTTTTTACTGATCTCATAAGAAAGGGTATCTTCTATTGTTAATATCATTTCATCTTTTCGTTCTGTAATCTTATAGTTGACTGGAAACGTTTCTTCTCCAATTGATATTACATCTTCATTTATCCCTTCCTTTTGTATAATGTTTACTAGTTCTAATGGCGATTCAGTACCATTAGGTGATACTCCGTACATATAAGCCGATTCTTCGAACTCGTTAAAGTTTTCCTTTTGGACGTCTACGAACTCTAATGTGTAAGATTGAAAACTTTCCATTTCTCCGGTTTCGACAAAGTAAGTTGGTTGTTTATACACTAGGTTAATTAACGTGTTACAAATGAATTCTAAATGCCCCTCATTTAATTTTTTGAATGAGAGTGTAATGGTATCATTTCCATTATTGTCTAATTCTTTAAGAAGGCTTTTTAAATCCAATGGTGCTAAGATGCGGTAATATGCTGGCTTTTTTAATGTATTAGGATTGATAGTCACTACTAAATACAGTACGCCGTTACCTATCTTATAAAATACATCGATATCTCTTCTTGAGACCGAGTGTTTAATCTTGTTTTGCTTATCCATTTTTTTGTACCTTGTGGTTCCTTTGACTTGAACAGGTACCGTATTAACTAAAGTTTCTTTTTTAAGATTCTCGTGATTGTAAACTTCAATGACTCCATCAAAAGATAAACTCTTATCGTTATACTGTATATCCCCTACCAAATGAAAAGGCGGTTGCAGGATCAAATCATTAATTTCAAGACATGCTAAATGTTCAATGATAGTATTATCGATCTTTTGTGCTGTTTTATTTTGTGTACCGCTCAACGATGATTCCTCCTGTATACAATAACTTTACATTCTATTAAGTTGGTAAATCAGAATAACGATGGTTGCTAGGAGTGCAATCCCCGCTAACCAGAAGAAGAATTTCGAAAAATCTCTTACTACCGGCTCTTTACCTTCTTCTCTCTGTCTTTTGATTTCTTCATCGTATTTCTTCGTATCTTCTCTACTATCTTCGATTACTCTAATGAATGCAATAAGGGCTAATATAATGCATACAAAGGTGGCACTAGTTATCCCGAACGCCTCCACTACATAACCTCCTTTTAAAAGTTTATTATCCGCTCTCTTTTAATTATATTACCATTATATTGATAGAGAGTCAGTTGTTGGGGTATCTGAGCTATTTCCAGAATCAATCATTGCTATTATGTAGTTTACTAGTTAAGTGTAGTATCATATTAGTGGTAAAAGTCTATATGGAATGGGTGAATATAATGCATGAGCATATACTAGATGTCATTAAACAAACAGAGATCGATCATGATATTAAAATTCTCTATGCGTGTGAGTCGGGTAGTCGAGCATGGGGGTTCCCTTCTAAGGATTCCGATTATGACGTTCGATTTATCTATGTCCATCGCAAAGATTGGTACTTATCGATCGATCAAAAAAGGGATGTTATCGAAATTCCCACTAGAGACAAATTATCCATCCCAGTTGATGACTTGGTTGATATGAGCGGTTGGGAACTCACGAAGGCATTAAAGCTGTTTCGGAAGTCTAATCCTCCTCTGCTTGAATGGTTACGCTCCAATATTGTCTACTATGAGTCTTTTTCAACCGCTAAACAAATGAGAGATTTTGATGGGACGATCTTTTTACCTACCTCCTGCTTATATCATTATCTAAATATGGCAAAGGGGAACTTTCGAGAGTATCTCCAGGGTGATGACGTACGAATTAAGAAGTATTTCTATGTACTTCGACCTGTTCTTGCGGCTAGATGGATCAAGAAATATCATACGGTTCCACCTATCGGTTTCCACGAACTATTCGAGGATGCTGCACTCCCACCAGCGCTTCATGATGAAATCACTACACTGTTAAAACGGAAGATAGCTGGAGAAGAATTGAATCTTGAACCTAGAATTGATCTGATCAACTCATTCTTACAAGAAGAAATGGAGCAGTTAGAGGCATATGCACAGAGTCTGGACTTTGTACAAGAAGATCCTACCGAAAAGCTAAATGAACTTTTCAGAAAAACCTTAGACGAAGTATGGAATTGAAAAAGAAGCTCATTATTGCAATGAGCTTCTTTTTTTATAAAACATTTTGATTTATGTTTATTATTCAAATTTCAAGACAGTCAATCTATAAAAGATATAGATTATGAGAGAACTTAACAAAAATAACACGATATATAAGTGGAGCCCCATCACTTTTAACTCTTCGAACGAAGGAAAGAAGAAAATCATAATGCCCATTTGAGTCATATAGTACAATGCGCCGATACCCACTAAGCCGAATAGTTCATTTTGTACACGTTCGATGCGATTTTTAGGGGTCCAATCCCAATCCCCGCCGAAAAAATCTTTTAATTCGTACCATATGTAGATAGCTATGGCAATGGACAGGGAAATCATTATACCGATGATAACAAAGTTAGCTGAATTTTGGTCAGCAATCAAGTTTGGAAACCAGCTAACTTTCATGGCATATAAAGAAGAAAAAGCTGAAAAACATATCAGACAGAATCTAACCTTTTTTTCGAAATTAACAGCAGCTTGCAACACTTGAACGACGTCCTCCTTTGACTACTTCTTTAATCAGGTTCGATTGATACTGTTGCTGGTTTATCAAATCCATGCGTTTGTCATAATTTTCGACCTCAGAAGTGTTCTCTGTATTTAAGTATCGGCATTAGAAGCCTATTTTTCCACCTTGATTAACTCTTTTAAGGTGAAAAGTTGTAATAAAGATAAAAATCGGACATAGGCGGTTTTTCTAGATAGGATATTATATAATAAGGTGTAATAAATTTGAAAATTCTCTAAATTGGAGGTCAATATGCTACTAAAAGAAGAATTATTTAAGACCGCTCAAGAAAAAGGGGTGCGATTGTATAACGGTTTATGTGATTTCGAAAATTTATATAAAACTGGTATTATGTTTAAATCAGAAATCGATTTTTTTAAAATCGTTGATGAACTCAACATAAAATCTATTTATTATTTTTACGGGTGGTTCTTAGATACTGAATTCTTAATACCTGAAAAGTACATCGATCGTTACCCAATTGAATTACGAAATATTTTCAGTCAAATGATTCATGAACATAATGAATACATAAAGAATGTTGATTTTAATGAACCTGGTTATTTGGTTCTCTACTTTTTACATCAAGGATTTATTCATTTTATACGAATGGATAACGCTAAAATGAATTCTCTGGTGGCTTACGAAGATATGTTACAAGAAATCTCTGATGGTATAACTGAAGAAATATCAGAGGGAGATTTGGTCAAAATAAGACAACAGCAGCAAAGAGAAAAAGAAGAAAAAGCTGAGATAATCCGTAAAAAAGTTTTAGCCGATGAGGATTTTCATAAATGTAGTAATTCCGCTTCAAGACTGAATTATCGTAATCGCCTTTATAAGGTTCATCCTGAATATGAAGAGATCTTAAAAGAAGCGGGGTATTCGAAAACAATTAGTTTCTTTGATGATACTTGGAAGATTTATAAAGAGAGAATTTCTAAATAAATTAGAGTAGGGGATCCTCACACTGAGGGTCCCCTACGGTTGTTTGATAATCGCTCCGAGTTTATGGATCAGCTCTCCTATTAGTATAGTTACTATTAAGGAGTATTCCAAAAGAATGTAGTAACAATCGTAGGAATTATTATAGTGATGAAAATAATAAAACCATTACCAATCAATCCAATCTTTTTGTAAATTCCACTTTCAGAAAACAGTGCGATAACTAACCCAACTACAGAAATTAAAACACCTACAAAAAGTAAACTATCATTACCGAACAGCATCGTGAGATAGGCTACTACACTAATAATAAATAGAATAGAAGAAATAGCACTTAATTTCCGTCTCACTTCTACCACCTCCTTGATTTTATCTAGTATTTAAGTCTTTCATAAACTTTCCCACATCTTAAATACCAATTATTTCAAATTAGTGCGATTAACTCAATCTTTTACTTCAAATTTAAAAGGTGCCTATCGTATTAAAGATAAGCTCCGAGATTGTAGAATATGAATACGGTTATTGCTTCTTAAGATTACATCTTCTACTTAGAGTTTTTGTCTTTTTTCGTAACTAAATTATATAAGCTCTGATGCTTATAGTTGTAAGCTAGCATAGAAATAAAAAATGCGATCAGAACAGTAGATAAAACGACTTTAATTACCCCATATTTAGAATAAGCTCCAAAAAGCAAACCGAAAATCAAAGGATAACCAAACCACTTAGAAGATAAGATCTCTCTAATTGCATTGATAATAAGAACCTCCAAACCCTAATTACATACTCCTTCAACCTTCTTAATGACAATTATTTCAAAATAATGCAAACAACTCAATCTTTAATTTCAAATAAAAGGAGCCAATCTTATTACAGATAAGCTCCGAGTTTGTTTAATAGTGAAACTTATATATATAGTGCCATTCTAAACATTTTAGTTATATGACCTTCTAGATTATCATCAAATTCTGAAACAACTTGGAACCCTTTTGCACGATAAAAATTTGTTCCTATCTCATTCTCTTTCTCAACACTTATATAGACTGACTTTGCACCATTTATATTTTTGATACCTTCTTCAAGCAAGGCAGTACCGATACCTTTCCCTTGATTTTCTGGATATAAGTAAATTGCCCCTAATTCTACTATCCCTTCATCTTTTAGAGGAGAGAAGTTAGCGAATCCAACAATTTTTCCGTTCTTTTCAGCAACGTACAGCGAAGAAACATCTAAACGTTTTAGCATCATTTCATCATTATAAGCAGAGTTTAAAAAACTTTCTTGAATTTTAAGAGGAATTATACCATCATATGTTGCATTCCAACTTGTTTTAGCCACTTCCTGAACTGCGTTTATATCCTTTTTCTCCATTTTGCGAATTATGTACTCCATCATTAACACCCCTTAAATGATTCATTCTTTGTTCCGTAATCCTGCCCGATTGCTGCAGATGCTCCTGTATATACAATACCATAAAAAGTAAATTTATCCTTGTCCAATTTAAAAGCAACAATCTTTACGAAAAAAGCCTTACGAAAAGAGTCATTTCAAAACAAAAGAAGCCTACCCTATTACCAGATAAGCTCCGATAAACCAGAGGACTTGGGATCAGGATAAATTCTAGATTTTATCCTATAATAGTGTTAATTCAGATCAATGTTACCTACATATTGAACATCTCCCATATTAGAAGACAGATTCACTTCTAAGATATAGTTACCTTTTGAATCTGGAAATTGAAAGCCATTAGATTTATTTACAGGCAATTCAATCTCTTCATTGTTTTGCCACAGAGAGACTTGAAGCTCTTCTAATTGAAAATCAGAATGTCTTAATTCTAGGTTTCCTTCTGAATCAGCATTGACCTCAATTTGATTCTGTTCGATTCCTAATGATTGAAAATTAACAACAGTCTTTTTGTATTCCTCATTAGGTCCTTCCCAATTCACGGATGCCTCTTTAAGCTCATATGAATCATAATCGTTTAGATGATGGTACCAAATTGTCATTGTTGGAGGAGTGAAATCATAATCCTCTCCTATACAGGCGGTCAATAAAAATAAACACCCTATACTTACTAAAGATAATATTGAACGAATCATTATCAATTCCTTTCTCTCTCTTCTCTTGTTCAAATACCAGCAACTTCGGAGCATAAATCAAACACTCTTTTAAACTATTGCACCGAGATTGATTTCTCATTTTAAATGAGATTTTTCCTTAATCAATTGCAGTTTATAATAAGCAACCGAATTTATGGCTATTCCAAAAGTAAATAATATTCCTCCACCGACTAAGAAATTATTAATATAGCTTTTCATAATGATGTTGTAATAACCAGTATCCGCTCCACCTTGTTTTATCAACCAGTTTTCGGCAATCAGGGTTCCAAAATAAACACTAAAAAACAACATCACAAATCCACTTATTCCAATGATAGATCCCCAAATTACTAAACCTTTTAATTTGTCCCTATTCATTATGTCCCCCAGTGAAAAGAATTTGTAAAGCTATAGAACGTAGCTAAAGTTAATAAAACACATATCCGACCTTCAGTTGGGCTATTACATTCGCATACTTATCATTTAATAAACGCTACGAGTTTTTATAAGACTTGATTTCAAGATAATCAAAGCCAGGTGTTGTTAGGACTTTGTAGCAAGTGCTAAAGCCGTCCCCTCACTTCAAATATCCCCTCTTGAATAAAATAAGCACCTGCCAGCTGCACGTGCTTTAATAAAGTTATTTGTTTTTGAAGTAAGCTTTTGCTACAAAATTCTCAATAAACTTTCTAAGGTAATCGTCTTGAAGCATTAATTTTATTCTATTAGAAGACTTATCAGGTTGATTCTCCTCGCTTTGATAAATCTTTCCATGCCCTTCTAACCAAGCTTCAACACATTCTTCTGCTGTATCATAATCCCCTAAGATTACCTCATAAGTTTTAAATTTCCCACCTATAAGTCCATTGAAACTAGAATATTCCTTTCCAAAATGATCGTTCATAAGCTTATTAGTACGTCTTAGAGCTTCCTGTTGATGATCTCTTACATAGGTTTCAACTTCTTCTCTATTCAATTAAATTCCTCCTCTATAACTGACCATCCTGATCTTTGATAAATTCGTTCTGTTTAAAGTTCTATTCAACCAATTATGATGATTATTGTCAGGTTCAGTTCTCATTAGATTATTGTTACGCAATATTTAAGAAATAGTTGTTTTTTCAGAACCATCGCTCCATAAAACCATCTGAAAGTGTTTGAAGTCTAAGATTGAGTTAACAGTTCAATAACTATCTGTTTTCCCGTTACTTACGCTTTCTATCGCACCTTTATGCTATCTTGGAGCATTTCATATATCATCTTCAGTTGAAGTAACTTCGTTTGGTTTTCTTCAAAACGTTGTATAAGAGCTTTGTTGGCTTGTCCATCAAAATTATGTTCTACTTGATTTACAATTGTTCTGTGACGTTCACTCAGATTACCAACAGCGTAACAATGCTCAAGATGATACGTTAATAATTCTGCTTCAGAAAGCAGTTCATTTTTAATTTCCGTTCGTAAATCTTCTTTTTGGCGTTGTTTTTCCCAATAATTATCCCACCAGTCAAGATCAAACCCCATTAGTCCAACAACTCCTTTTTAAGATTCGTAGCGTAACCATTGAGCTAGTAATTGGTCTGCTCGTTCCAAATCATTGCTCATTCTTTCCATATTAAAAGCGATGTCCGATGTATCCTGATGAGTATCGCCTAAGGCAGTCATTAAGCTATCAAATGTCTTGATATCGAACAGCATCGGTACTCCATCTTCAGGAGGTTTCGTGAATTCTTGAAAGTTCCCTTCCACATCGGCTTCACTTAGTTTATCAAATCGACCACTACCAACGGCATTAAGATATTTACTTTTTATATCCCTCATTTTGTTCATGTAAGTATCCAAAAATGCTACTAATGCCTGTTTGGTAGCTTCGATCTGTTCCTCGCTTTGTTTCATTTCTTGAACATACCCCTTCATAAGACTCTCTTGGATCTTAATATGGAAATCTGAGACGCCACTATTTTTAAGAGCAAGAGGTGAGGTTGTAACTTGCGCTTGAATATATTCGTCGTAGAGAACTTCAGGAACGAAATAGCCATCTTCGTCATATAATTTTTCCGATAAATAGTTAGTGATTCCGTGCGATTCGATCCAAGGCATTCCTGACTGACTAGGATCACTCATGTAATACACAGACCCAGTAGACTGTTTGAAATGAGTACCTACTACGTCGTCCGGAAATGTGTAGGATATGGAGTTATCTTTAAACTCCCCATTATCAACTCTCTTTTGTAGTTCTGGGGTCAATAAGGAATAGATATCTGCAGCTGCAAACGTAACTGAGTTAGAATCATTCGTAATAGCGAAATACTGTGCTAGTCCCCCTCCAAGAGAGTGACCTACAAAAGTAATATTTTTAGCTCCGAATTTTTCTACATATTTGTCTACCTTCTCCTTCGCCTCAGTAAATTGATTCTTATGGATATACGTGATCGTCCCCGCTTTCGCATCCAATTCAGCTTGCCCACTGGATAGGCTAGCATCTTGGGAAGGTGTGCCTAAATAAGCTGTTGTTCCATACCTCTTTTTGGTATAATTGGAATCGCCAAGGATAATTCCTTCAACATCTTCTGTCACGTCTTTATCGGCTTCTTGAATACTAGCTGGGTTTACGGATTTCTTTTTGTACGTAATGTCTCCGTTCTTGATTTCAGCTTCACCAGACGCTAACAGAGCATCTTGATAAGGTGATCCAACATATTTTGACTTGATTTCATTTTTTTCTGAAGTGGGCATTTCCGTACCTCGGAAACTAATAACGACTTCATCGGTATAAACGTTTTGAATGACAAAACCTTGTAAACCAGTATCGACATCCGTTATCGTATCAACTCTTTTCCAAGTAGAAATTTCACCGTTTACATTTCTAATTCGAAGGATCTTTTTTAACGGAGAATACGAGGTAAAAGATATATAAGCTGCTTCATAGTCTCTTAGTTTTATCATCTGTTCCTCCTTGTTTTTGGTTTCTATTTCCCACGAGAGGTGATTCCATGAAAAAATTCCATTTATTTGCTATTGTGTTTATTATACTTTTAGGAGGATGCAATGTGAACTCAAACGATAAATTTCATGATGAAGAATTTATCTCAAAAGCGGAAAAAAAGGCGGAAGAATACATTAGGAATAATTATCATGATGTAGAAACAGTCGAATTCAGTGATGATCACAGTAGTCCAATGGGTAATTTCGCTTTAAGAGGGACCGTTAATGGGAATGCTGATTTCGAAATGGATGTAAGTGAAAGTTTGTTTATTGGCGGTATAAGCGAAGGTGATGGATTTCCAGAAATCAAGGAAGAGTGTAAAAAGGTCGCCTGTGAATAATAATAATAATAATATTTAAAAGAAGCCTTAATCGGCTTCTTTTTTACTGTTAAATACCAAAACTATTTTATAGATGATGTCCTGATTATTTCTCGATTTTGTCTCCAGTATAGATTTTCAAATCTAATGGAGCTGTAAGAAATTCAGGTGCTTTCCCTACAAAAGACGTAAAGTGTGAACTTTTATTATGGCTTTCGACTGCTGCGCCATCTTTCCAAACCTCTACCATTGTATAAACATGTTCGGTCTCTGTATCCTTCAACAAATCATATGAGATATTCCCCTCTTCTGATCTTGATGCTTCAATCACCGAGCGAACCTCTTTTAAAAATTCCTCTTCTTTTGCTGGGTTAATATGAAAACCTGCATGAATAATAAACAATCTACATCTCCCCTTCCGTCAATTTTATTAAAATATATATTATTATAAATTCTTGTTTCCTTTTAATGAAATATTTGGTATGTTGAAATAGATAATACGTTATTAAATATTTAAAGATAATGGTTTCTGGGATGAATGCTTTTAAAAACTTGGATTCCATTCGGTTGTTTCCTTTAAATAACTGTTTCTTTATTGTTTACAGTATAAGGAGTGAAGGGTATGAAAGCATGGCATGTACAAGACAAGGATGGAGAATACCAGCAAATCGTATTTGCTGACAAGAGGAGCGAAGCTATTAGTAAAAGCGAAGCTCTCGGATGGGATGAGTATATTAATGTAAGAGCAAGACGCGCTAGTTTTGCTGATGATTTAGAAAAGGAACCTTCCAAGTTAGTTGAAGCGCAACTTGAAGATGGTTGGTGGTTTGAATGTTATGGTGAACAGTGTTTTAAGGAAATAACTTTTGAAGATGAGCACTGTATAGTCGATGGTCGTATATATTGTGGTAAATGCAGTGTGTAGTTACGTATAAAAGATATTAAAGAAATACAATAATATGATATTAAGTAAAGTGATATTACTTACTTAAAGTATCAGTCAATAATGCCAAGGAGTGCTTAACTATGAATAACAGTCTATATACAATTATTGATTTCGAAACAACAGGTCTTGATGCAAAAAAAGAACAAGTAACAGAAATTGCAGCACTTAAGATCGATGCAAAAGGTAATGAGTATGGTTCATTGCATACATTTGTACGTCTGACGAATGGACGCAAGCCTTCTCCCTATGCCAAAGTAACAGAAGAAGAATGTGAGCATGGTATGGAAGAGTCCGAAGCGCTCACGATGTTAAGTTCATTTTGTAAGGATACAATCGTTGTAGCGCAATATGCTCCGTTCGATTTCTCTTTCATAGACACTTATCTCCAACCAAAAGAATTCATTTGCACACGTACATTGACCTTCATGGTAGAACCGAAAGAAAATCCTAGTCTGGTTGTTACATGTGAACGCAACAACATTAAAGTTTTGAACGCTCATCGAGCCATGGATGATGTAATGATGACCAAAGAAGTCTTCCTACTGCAGAAGTCTGAAGCAGATAAAAAAGAATTTGACTATCGTAATGTTATCGTTGATTTTAAAAAAAGACCTCTCGTATTTGTTCCAGAAAATGCTATAATTATCAACGAATGATTTAAATAGAAAATGATTTTTTGAGTAGTTTATTATTTGAGCAAATACAGTTTGCACCAATAATAAACTACTTTTTTAGAATCTAGTCCCTCTCCCTAATAATTAGACATAGGTAAGATGTTGTTCACTGAAGGTGTGAGTTACAAGGTTGTCAAAAAGTGATAAGGAGTGTTGGCTTTTGAAGCTTGGATGGTTGTTTTTAGTAGTTCTTTCTTTGGTGATCAGCGGGTGTGGTGGGAATAACGAAGAAACAGTGGTCAGTCCAAGTGGGAAGGAAGAAGCGGGAAGCGAAGAAAGTAAACAATACATTGCTTACGAGTCCGCAGTAAAGTACATCACTCAATTATTCAGTCAGGGAAACCCTGACATTATCAATCACGACACGTACGAAAATAGTCTCGTAATAAAACGTGAAGATGGTTTTTATTTAGTTACTTCATCATTTCGTACGAATACTACTAGTGGTTCGGAACTTTACAACTATGAAATGTTATTGAATGGGGATTATGAAATATTAGACGCTTATGTACCTGGGAGCATAGGGGTTCTAGACAGACCTATGGTTTATGATCAGCTGGGACAAAGCGCTATATCGAATCTACTAGGAGGCAATGACGAAGAAAACTCTCCAGATGCAGGAAAAGATGACTCTATATCAACTGATTCTCAAGAAGATAATAGCGCGGAGATTAACGAAGAACAAATGGATGACGAAAATGAGCAGATTATTGATGATATATATGGAGATGAGTCTGAAGATTCAAGTGAGAACGAAGAACCAGGTAGTTCTCAGGACCAAGAAGGAACCTCTTCTCTCCAGGAGGATAAAGATGATGAAATACAATGGGATAAGGTAGAAGGTCTAGAAGCTACTTTACAGGACATTTCTGATTTGCTGAATCAGGTTCAGTCGATTAATAGCGATGCTCTTTCTTTGGATTTAAATGAAAAAAGTGCACAAGATACGATAGAAGTGTTGAATACTGAAAAAGATAAATTAAACTCTATATTGAGAGATTCAGAAACAAAGAACAATTTGGGGGATAATGGAACAAATGATATTGAAGGAATTATATCCAGTTTAGAAGAAGTGGTTGAAATCGAGGAGCAAGTCCTTAGTGATCCTATGTCTACTCATAATATAAGAGTAGCGGAAAGTGTTGTGGATGATGCTATGTTTAATATAGATGTGTTAATTACTTCAAAATAGATTTTTTAAAGAGCTTGGACTTTTTCCAAGCTCTTTTCCGATTGCATGTAAATGCCGATTACTCTGTAGATTGATTGCTGTGACTCTAAGAGGGTTGACGATTAATATTCCGAGAGAAACGTGTCATTGTACTTCCAATAATAAGGGCTAGATTTTAGAAGGGATTCCATAGAGTTTAATGAATCGTTCAGACCAATCTACGAGATCAGGATGTTTTTCTATTAAAAGTTCCTGACTACCTCTCCCCGTGAAATTGACGCAGAGTCCTTCTCCGTCAGTCCGAGTTGTTTTTTGCCTGAATTTATCTATACCGATTGATTCAAAAAATGGAGGTAATCGCCAACAACTTCTTGTTTTTTCATCTCTCGTCAAAACAAGCTCCTGATTGAAGCGGAATGTACCTGCACGCTTTGCGATATATAGACGATTACTTCCTGTACGACGTGATGATTCAAGAACATGAGGATGTTGTTTTGCATATGATGGAATCCTGTCCCCTTGTCTGAGGTCTACCGTTTCCCCTACTTCGAGGTATCCATAAATAGCATGAAAGCCATCATCCCCACTGAATCGTTGTTCGTACTGGAATCTCCCATCGGAAAAGCTCACATGTTTAAACCAACCGAAGAACAAAAAGATGTCTCCTTCTCCAACCCTTTCTTTTTGCAAGGAGGTTTCTTGACCGCCGGATTGACCAAAAATTGGTTCCCAATCTGAGTCCCTAATAAGAACCTCTTTGTGAAGGTCAGGGTCCAAATGGCATTCGCTATATTGGGTGATCCCAAGATCCATCATTACATCCAAATAGGAATGAGTTTTGTTAAATTTCATATCGCGATAGAAAACTCCTGAATTAGCAAATGGGATTGGGAAGGAGCGAAATCGACCTTCATATACAGGGCTGGGCTTCCCTCCCGCTTTTCCATCGAATCCTTTTCTACTCAATATAACTAAAGTCACGGATTTAACCCATCCTTTTTTTGCTAGAGTAAAGTTGTCATTATAATAGTTGGCGAAACGCATTACATCGCTTATAATTCTCAAGTATTTATTAGGTGTATATCGTGTAGTTTGGAGTTTAAATAGCAAGTAAGGTGGAAACTTAATCTCTTTTCCTCTTTATTATTCTAATTTTTTAATGGATATTTCATACCCATCAACTTGGACTTCCTCTATAGTTATATCTTTACTAATCATGTATCCATCTTCAGTAAAAGACTTTATTATGTCTTGCCTCACAGCTTCTTTATCCTTTTCCAAAGGGAGATCGGCTTCAGAAACCATTACCCCTGAAGTAAAAGTTGATTCTTTCCAATCGTCCTTTTTAATTTTTGCGAAGAAAGAATATAATCTCATCGTTACCCCTCCATTTTCAATAATTTCCAACACACTATCAATTCCGCATACTAATGTACATTACCTGCCTTATCCTACAAAGACTATTTCCATTGAAGATTAATATGTATAATTAAGTTTATATCAATGAAAAGGATGATTAGATGGAAATAAATCACGATAAAGATATATTTAAGATTCATAGGTATCAAAAAATACAAACTGAAGAATTATCCAAAAGGGAAAAGGAAATTTATTATCTTTACAAAGTTGAAAATTTAAAATTCAAAGAAATCGTATCAACGTTAAGCTTATTAACAGAGAAAGAACAGATTCGAGTAAAAAATGCGGTGAAAAAATTCGAGGGTGAATGAGAGTGTAAAAGCACTTGAAAAACGAGAAACAACTTGAACTTGCTTCTCGTTTAGATGAGGATACCTATTGTTATTTTATGTATACAAAATGAAATTACTTATGAGCTATTGAGTTACTCCATATGAAAATAGCTTCTAATAGAATTGGTAAAGCGGATTTTATAAATCGTATGATATGCAAAAAATTTTGCTCTTACATAACATTCCTTTCTTTCACCATGTTCAGATATTAAATCATTTCTTTTTTGAGTAACTAAACTTTTGTAAAGTGGTTTTTCAAATTCGGTAAGGTTATGCCAATTGTATAATTTCAATGTCCTATCTTCCTTTACCAAGTGTATTAGTTGATTATTAATAGCATCTTCTTCAATTTAAATTACGTAAAAACATATATTTTATTATAACATGGTCAATTATATATTAATATCTTCTTAATGAAATCTTAAATGGTATAATCTTTACGTAGAAATTGTTCATAAGGAGATGGTCAGATGAAAAACGAGGCTGAGTTTGGTGTGTTTATTGATATAAATGAGGATAAAGAGCAACAATTTAAGGTTTTTGCTGAGGGAATTAAATACATCGGTGTAGATAAAGTTACGGCTAAACCTACAACAATTGTTGAAAATACAGAAAACCGCTTTTGGGATGTTTACAATGGGAATGGAAAAGATATTGGAGAAGTTATTTTTACTAGACAAGGATTGAGTAATTATTGTGTTCTTAATGATGGTAAGCTTGAAAGACTATCTGGAATGGATTATTACGAAGTGAAAGTTAAATCGGATAATGAAATTGACATTGATTTAGCGTAAGATGCAAGAATTAGTATAATCGCTAAAAATATTTTCATCTTGTAAAATGCACCTTAACAAAACCCCTTCCAAGAAGGGGTTTAATTTTTATTGAATGGAAACTCTGTAGTCTAAAATACTATTGAACAAATTACTCCCGTAGGCGTATGCTTCTTGACCGTTAAATAACACCTTATACCATTCACTCGAATCATCAATTACCTCTATTGTATCGTACTCATATACGTGACTAAGTTTTGGAGAGTCAATCGATGGCTGTTCGCGTATATTTAAATATGTATTCACCCCTCCTACAAAATGAGTGACGATGTTAGCAAGTGTATTTTTGTGCACATAACCGATCTTTCCTGAATAAGAAACTTTGTAATAAGATTGGTCTTTGTTTAGGATTTTAACTTGTTCACCTTTTGGAACGGTAGCAATCACCGGATCATTAATAGAAGGACCGCTTCTCATATTTGCATAAGACGTTACGTTATGAACTGTTAGCTTTTCTACTTCCGTTTCTTCT
The DNA here is from genome assembly GCF_028610625.1 of Guptibacillus spartinae. GTDB lineage: Bacteria > Bacillota > Bacilli > Bacillales > Guptibacillaceae > Guptibacillus > Guptibacillus spartinae. Next base: position 42,246 of record NZ_JAQQWU010000020.1, on the reverse strand, counting down.
GTTTTTTTGATATAAGGTCCGTAAGAAAAGCCAATCACTCCATTGTATGAGACGACACTGTAATCCTGGTATGTTTCATAGACATCGACAGTTTCGCCTAGAGGGATGTCGCCCACTTTGCGCGAATTTAAGTCTGGCTTTATCCGAATGTTTAAGTGTTCGTTGACTGTAGTTACTACTCCTGTAGTAGGACCGACATTGATTTCTTCGTACTTTTTGTCATACTCAGCAGCTGCCCGTTCAATAGCCCCTACAAAATCATAGAACTTTTCTGTCTTATTGCCGGTTCGAGATATGTGTCGCCCATCATCATAGAATGATTTTCTTAGTGCAGTTGAAAGTTCTAGTTGAACTCCTGCTTGCAACCCGCCAATGTTAGCGTAATTATTTGGTTTTACTCCCGCTATATGAGACTCCGCATCAGAAACATCAAAGCCAGCTGCGCTCAATTCCTTTTCGACGATCTTTTTAAAACCTGTATTTAAACCACCTAACTGAACGTATGGCTTTTCAATGTCATAAAAACCGTGAAAGGTAATTCCTGTAGATGTTGCATGTGCCAAAGCATATCCTATCGGTTCATCAAAATTAGTCGATGTAATATGCATAGGCTTGAATCCCTCTTCGTCGACTTGGTGATCTAACAATGACTCAAAAATATATGTACTATAGTTCGTCCGATTGCCCAGTTCTTTCACAATATCTTCTGTCCCGCCTTCGATGTTTCCTCCGTGTATCGCGCTAAACAATATTTGCGTGCTATTTAGTTCTCCCGCTATTTTATAATCAACATCTTCTACATAGTCTTTTCTTAAATCCTCAAATGTAGAATATTTATCAATTGCTTCTGATTTGATCGGCACCATAAGAACACCGATCAACACTAGTGCAGTAGTAAAATATTTCAAATTATCACCCCCTGTACTAGCGTTGAACAGCATTAGTCTCACACCTCTTAACCCCATAAAAAAAGGACTAATTTTAACCATAATGGGATTATTGCATTACAATTTATTGCAAGAAATAAACTAAAAAAAACGGAGGTTTTACTATGAATTACACAGTAGGCATTGAAGGAATTGGGAAAGTAGACGAAAGTTTTGAGAAGGCAGCGTTAATTGCTATGAAGCTGCAATCGAACCTTTCAAAATATGAACATATTGATAAAGAAGCAAAATTAACGATCACTCAGTACACAAGTGAAGGTTCCACGGTTATCGAAGAGTGTAAATTAGGAGAATACATCACCGCATCATCATTCTACCTTCATGTAAATGGTGAAGGGATTGGTCATTTTGATAATAGAGAGAGTCTAGATAACTACTTGAGAAAATTAGTAAACAAGGAGAATTACTCGATCAAAACTGGAATCAGTATCATTGACGAAAACAAACAAGGGTTAATGCTCGATCAATTTGTAGGTGAGATTCATCATTACATCGATGATTGGGATCAAAACCACGGTTTAATAGAGGTAGGTTCAGAATCTTTCCAGGAGATGATGTAGTATGCGAGTTGAGTATAAAATACACCAAGTAAAAAGAGATTTGACTAGAGACTTTGGATTTATGGGTTTGCAGCTATTGAATTCGATAGGTGCCGAAGTGAGCTTGGCTAACTACAACCAGGTTTATGAAGGTGGGATTGAGTTAAATAGTAAGTCAGATACTTTAGAAATCCTTGAGAAGCTTTTCGCTAAATTCAATGTCCACCACCCAAAAGATTATTATGGTCACTCAATGAGTGTATCTGACATTGTTGAGATTAATAATAAGTATTACTATTGTGACTCATTTGGCTGGACCCAAATTGAACTGTAGGGTATTTATTTTAGACAGAGGAGAAAATTATGACTTTATATGATAAGTTGAAAAACTCAATCCAACAATTTGAAAATGACAAGAAAAATAATCCTATTGTTTGGGTTGCTGAATACAATGAAAAAGATGATGCCGAAAAAGCGGTTGTGAAGCTAGGCATTCGCCGTGAAAGACATCTAATATTTATATATTTTGATTTTGATACAAACGAAGCTGATGGAGTATCGAATACTGAAGAAGAAGCTAGAAAACAAATTGAGGAACGATGGGGCAATTTTGATACTTTTAAATGGATGTAGCATTGATTTATGAAAAAAACAGAACAAAATGGAGGAATAAATATGAAAAAAGAAGTAGAACAAAGACTCAATGATAATGGGTTAGAACTGAAACCTGCTATGGAACCACCTGAAGGAAGTAAAGGTTTGTACCTATTCGATTCTTTATATAGTGTTATCTATAACAATAATGTAGTCTTATACTTACGGATCAATGATAATAACACTTTTGACACTATTGAGTTATTGAATTTCCGTTCTTCATTTCGACCACATATGAAAAATATATCGCTTGAAAAAGTAATTGATGTTTTACAAAGTGTAATTGCAAATAAATCAGCATAAAAAGTAAATTCGACATTAAATAAAAAGCTAATAGAATTTCTCTATTAGCTTTTTATTTTTCTAATAGCAAAAAAAATTATAGAAAGAAGCTAAAAAACTTGGTGGCTAAATGCCTTCCCAAGTTATTGTGTTAATTATTATGTTTATGTTTTTGTTTATCCTGTTCTTTAGCTGTAGAGTTATTCAGTAGTTAAGTATTGGTGTTTTTACTTAGAACGTAAGTTTAATGCGTTTAGCTACTCTACCGTCTCTTAGTACAGCAGGTAAATCTGTGTATAATTCCATATCAACATGGCTTATATCTTCACCTTCTTTGTACCCATGTCTAAATCTATAATGGTTACATGCGTAGTTAATACATCTTTTGTAGGATGGAAAAACACCTATTTCATCACCCTTTTTATCTAATAGAATTGTCATCGTTTGGTTAGGGCAACGAAAATGATTTACCATATGTTCCGAATTCTCTTTGTGTGTAACCCATTCCAAATTAGTCTTTTGCGGATTTTCTCGATTAGAATCTATGTGATTTACAACTGGTTTGTTATCAGGATTTGGTATAAATGTTATTGCGACCAATCGATGGACTAACAGCATTTTAGGCTTGCCATCATTTCTTAGGCGGACAAACTTATACCCTCTAGTGTTGATCTGGTGTTTTAATAACTTACCAGTCTTTTTACTTAATACATCGCCATCTGTATTTACCACATAGTTTGGGTAATCTTTAACTTCTTTCCATTCGCCAACAGATGTTATCTCATTTATTGTATTTAACGTTTTTGTATCCATATGTCACATCCTTAGATCATGTTAGAAGATGGTACTATTATATCAGGAAAAGTTACCTAAAGTACCTTAACCCCATCAATTCCAATATAAATTATTAGTATCCAATAGCGATAAAAAAAGGGTTGCCCCCTTAAATCAAACAATCCTCCAGAAAAGCGAAAGCAGGAGTGTTCTCGCCTACCCAAGCGCCTAATACGTTGTAACTAAAATAATCCAAAGCCTCTTCCTCCGTCATCCCCTCATCTATCACCAGTATTTCAATGCATTTACGAGCATCATACAAGACAACCATCATTCCACATCGCTGAACATATCCGATAATCGCGTCATCGAATCCATCGGCAAATAATGCGTCATCGATAAAACCAGCTATTTCTTCTTTTGAAACTTTACTCAAATAAACCACCCCCAGTTCTTAGACATTATAGGTCACGAAATGGAGTCTGTTTTAAAATAACTAGTGTTTTGTATACTGCGATTGTATGTAGTAGATGTCATCGTAGAATGCCGGATAAAATCGTTTAAGCGGTTAAAGTTTTGAATTCTAACTGTAAAATTTTCTGATCTGAAACTGGAATTTTATAAGGTAATACGATAATTTAAGCGAGAATTAATATGGAAAAGGAATAAACGGTAACATTACCGTCCAATTAATGGAGAAAAGTATACAAAATAACTTTTTCCATAAGGAGATAGAAAGTGGGGATGTTATGAAACTAATTATAATCACGTATGTTTTTGCTTGTTTGTTACTATTGGTTCCAAAAAGTTGGATACAGGAAGTGATGACTGTCGGAGATAGCACAATTAAAGCTTTGGAAGAACGAATTAGCCAAACGCCCCAAACACCTGAAGTCAGCATAGGGATGTATATTAGTTTAGGTGTAATGATTTGGTTAGCTTTGATGCTGATATTTGCAACTTTCGAAAAGGAAGAATAAAAATAAATAAATTAAAAGCAAATGATTACCTCAATATTAAAAGGTATAGATAAGATAACTTTAATGGACACAAAGATATATTCCCATGATATTTGCTCTACTGTCTAACAAAGGGTAAACTCGAAGGATTTAGAGTTTAGACTATTGCCTGTTTAATACCATCCTGTTATCATGATGAAGACAACAGAGCCTGATCGGAGTATCGGGACAGCACGAATATCAACTAAGGGGATCTTGATAATGGTCCCTATTACTATTACCAGCGTCTCCTTACTAGGGGACGCTTTTTGTGAACCTTTTACTTACTTTGCTTAATTTAGTGAGGTTAACCATTTGTAGTAAAACAAAAAAAGACCCGCTAAGGTCTTTAAACATTTAATTTATTCTTTAGAACTGACGTTAATGCATTTATCTTATAACTATTTTCTGCCGTTACATATTCAGTATACTCCAAGCAAAACCCTAATTCCTGTACTGAATTTATTGTCTCGTTATTGTGCTGTAGTTCAAATAAATAATAATATTGTCTGTCGTTAGAGAAAAACTCAATTGCTGTCATTCCATGCGCGACAAAATCGTCAATTTTTTCCGCATTTGCTTTTACCTTTTCTAAGGTATTATCCACTTGTTGAAAAAAATCAACAGCTGCTTTTTCAGGGTTGTCATTAAGTGCAATTTCATCTTTCTCAATAACCTTAAAATCATCATCATTTTGATGTTTACTATATTTTATTTTCAGGACCATCTCATACCTACCTTTTACTTATTTAGACATTAGTATTAATGATCTCAAAAAAATGATTACCATATACCTGCAGTTTTTAGAAAAAGTTTAAAAATTACTTCTTACATAGGTTTTTCTCATTAACCCTACTATATTAATATGGACTTCCTCAATAGAATTCTCATATGCTTTACAAGTTGAAAAAGAGATTTCGTCAGCTTGTTCATCATATTCACCATCGGTCAATTCTTTAGCAGTGAATAAGTTCTCATATGATGTCATTCGGTTAAATTCATTCGTCCCTGCTTCCCTTTCCCATACTTCTGTTACGACATATTCTTTACTAGAATTGTAGTTTTCATGATTAAATTTTATAATATTTCCTTCTGATAACTTTGTTGGCATTAGTAATCACTCCTATTTTTCGTTATGCTGCTGTTAGTACCTCTAATTCTTCTTTCAGATGTTTAATGCAATCTTTCATGGTATAGCTAATATACCATCCCTTCTTATAATACTCTTGGTATGACTCGACAATATCATGTACTTTATAAGTGTATTGGCGGTCTTTAATAAATTGTTTTACATTTTTGATTGCTTCCTTTTTCTCCACTCGAATACCTCGCATTTCAAATATTTTCAAGTTAATTATACTCCTAATGTTCATTCAGTTGCACCAGCATTTCCAGGTCGATTGTGGTTTTATTTTTCCTAGAAAACTGACCGATTATGACGATTGGAACTTGTATTTCGTACTTGAATCGTTTTGTTTTCTTTAAAGATACTTCCAGGATTTCCGCTCCTTCAAAAGGTCCATGGTTCAGTGCATTAACAATGAAGCAAAAAACCTCTCCGTCTGCGTAGACCGTCATGTTAACCATCATTATTACTCCCCTTCGTCCATTGTTAGATTTCTTATGTTGTTGTTTTTGCTACCGATAAGCAAGATGTATATTGTGACTACGAAATTATTTTAATTGGAAAATGTCTCTATGGAAGAATAAAATCGAATTATTTTGAGGTTTTACATTAGTTACTCATTTCCAGTAAGGGTGATTCGTGAGGAATTACATTCTATTTTTAAGTCTATTATGCATTATAGGTGCTACAATATTTAAAATCTACATATCCATGGAGGAATGAAAATGAGTTACAAAGCGGTCAATAAACTATCAGGTAAGAAGTTAGAAAGTAAGCCTCTTAGATTTAATAGTTGGGATCAGTACAAACAATATCAATTTCCTTTTCATCATTTAGAAGTACATGATAGGGTGGCGATAAAAGGATGTGATAAAACTTGGTTTGTAGTCGATACTTTCTACCATCCGACGGAGATTATGAACAAGATTATCGTATGTCCTTCTGTATGTATTAGAGATGAGTCGGGTTTTTATGCTTCGATTCTAAGAGAAGATATAGAGACTATATTCAAAGATGATGAAGAAGAATTGCTATATCGAAACGGTGGGCAAATCAGCTTATTTTGACATTAATTCACTCAAGGGCAACTATGCCCTTTTTTACTAATAGTGCTTTGTTCCAACTTAATAGAAAAAAAACACAAGGTAACCCTTGTGTTTTTTTTCTACATATCAAGTGAACTATAAAAGCCATTTCTTCCTGTAGCCTTCCCCCACCATAGGTTCCCATAGTCCCAGTGGAACCAGGCTAATGGGTTATTGGTAAAACCTGCGTCACTCATCGCATGGAATAGAATTCGTCTATTCTCCCTAAGTTCTTTTGCCTCATCGCTCAATTCTCCGTCTTTAAGTTGCTCATAATGTAAGGTACTTTTATTTTGAGGAGCGCTGTGGCTTAAATCAGTACCCATATCTAAGACGTTCCCGTGCGAATCTGCTAAAGATACATCCACACTACCTCCGGTCATATGAGCGAATCCAGAAATGTCCTGGAGTTTCTCGTTACGAATGCCCTCAATCAAAGACTTCGGAGTGTATGTTTCCCACACTACCAATTTGTACCCTTTAGGTAGGTTATCCGCCGCTGAAATCACTTTCTCCTTAACTGTCTCTCTGACGAATGACCTTTCTATAGCTCCTTTTTTACCTTCTTTATAAGCTTTAGAAAAAACGACTAATTTATCAGGGTTAACGTCATTAAGCAAAACGAGCTTTTCCCTGTTTTCACTTACGTTCACACCACTCACATCATTTACCATCGGTAAATCTGGAATCTTTTTCATCAAACAATACACCTCCTAAAAAACGCCCAAATAGTATAATCTCTTTTCAGAAATTTGTGGAAATATACCAAATCTTTTCTTAATTTTGTTAGGATTGAACTAATTGTGAAAGGGGTTGTTTGTATGAATGGTCAACTTTTTGAAGGTAAAGAACAAATTTTTAGAGATGTGATCCAATTAGGTGAAAAATGGAAGGTGGCTGTCGATCGTTCTAGCAGTGATGGTGGTAGTCCAGAAGACATAAGGGCATTCCAACTTACTGAGGAAGGAAAGAAAATTAGAGAATTAAACGAAGAGCTCGAATCCTATTTAGAAAATCTAGAATTTGATGATATTAGAATGATACAGACGGTTATGTATCTTGGACGTGATCGCGATTATCCTAAAACTGAATCACCGGAAGAAATCTATGAAAATTACCTTCAGGATTTAAGTTCTGATGGATGGAATAGCAAAGAGGTTGAAATCCGACAAATGACCTCAAAGGTTCCTTTTTCTTCATACCTTGAAAATGGACTAGAGATTCTGCAAGTAAAATTGTAATTACATTTCGTCATTGTTTAACTATGTTTATCTACGAATTATAACAAAACCCCACGCCAATAGGATGTCACCTATCTTCGTGGGGTTTATTTTCGTTTGATTTAGAAAGAAAACTCTGCATAGCATCATCTAGCATCTTTAACTGAAATCATGGCAACCGATCTGTTCTTGCGCGACAATGAAACAAGTTTTTTGGCGTCTTTTTTTGAGACACCCAGTTTTTTTGCAATGTTATTTTTCATCATTATTCGCTCCCTTAGTAATTAATATATTGACGTATTACTTATTAATATAATTGTCGCCCATATATTTTTTACTGCTCAGTACGTTTTCGATCGTTTCTAACGCTTCATAAGGTTTGTCTTTCCCGCTTACGTGATCGTATTCAGTATGGTAGCCTTTTGCGAAATTTTTGATATCTTGAATGGTTTCTTTGACCCCTTCGTCATTCGTACTATAAATCCCATTCCCTAACCCAACTTCCATACCTCCGTTCCATGAAGCTAAATTTTGAGGCATTTCACTGATATGCGCATCGATTAGCCCTCTATTTTCTGCAAAATTTCTTTGAGCTAATATCAAGCGATCCTTATAGTCCGGTTGGTTTCTATCCAGATTTTCTAAATGATTAACGGCGTTATTAATATTGACCATTACATGATATACAGCGCTACCTAATTCTTCTTTTTCCTTTTGAGTATGATCATAATGATGAACGATAAAGACTATGTTAAGGCAAACCGATAGAGCAGCAATCGGTATAACGAGTTTCATTGGTAAACTTCTCATTTCTTAGGTCTCCTCCACTCTTCTTTATATGATAAATGTATTTATGTATTGGATGTGATATTCGGCATCTTCTAATGCTTTTTTAATTGCTACCGGATCGTTGTTCGAAACGCCTATTTTCTTGTAATTAAAGAACCCTACTTCTTTTGCCCATTCTTCTGGCGTTTGTGGATCCGCTACATTATTCCAAGCCTGAAGCATATAGCATACTTTCATTTCCATACTCAATGCTTGAACTTCCTCTTCCGACAGTCTCCTTATATTTCGCAATTAGCCTTCCCCTCTCTTATATCTTATCTAATGAAAATGAGTGTCTAAATGCCTTTACTAATTGATAAAATCTATTTCTGATGAATCACAACTTAATCCAATGCTGAGTTGGTTGAGCAGCTTGTAATCGAGTTAATGATCCAATATGTACGTAACTTCTAAAATTGGAGTGATCTCGTATCATAACCAATTCATCATCGCAATTAGGACAGAATGCGTCGAAATTGAACTCACAGCATTTCATGTCGTCAACATTCTTGAACTTTTTACACTTGAAACAAGGTTTGGTATCTCCCATTAGATATTTCTCTCCTTTAGAACTAGATTACTAATTGATAGTGTCTTAAGACATGGATTAATCGTACCCATACATGTGGTCTAGATAGTAAAAAAACAACATTTTAATTCAGTTTAACATAGGCAAACCAAATTTTATTGCATGAATTTTATATAAACATATATTTTATTAATATTTTAATCCGTTCACTTGGGGTCTTTTGGTGTAATACTCTGATAATTATCTAGAACTGAAAGAGGTTTCCAAGTCTTTTTATTCAATCGAATAAATGAAACCGTTTTCTAAATACATTTATAAGGGGAGATTATCCATGAAAAATATTTATACTTTTGAAAATGAACCGTTCGTTAATTTTAAAAATCCTAAAAATAAGACTGAAATTGAAGCGCAACTTAATGATGTGCAATCTAAGCTTGGGAAGCAATACCCACTCGTTATTAATGGTGAAAGAATTAAAACTGAGCGAGTTATCGAATCATTAAATCCTGGTAAAAAGGACGAAGTCGTAGGTTATGTGTCTGCTGCAGGAACAAAAGAAGCTGAACGTGCTCTTAATGTAGCTAGTGAAACATTTAAGACATGGAGCAAAGTACCTGCTAAAGAAAGAGTTCACTACCTCTTTGAAGCTTCTCGCATTATGCGTGAGAGAAAGCATGAGTTTACAGCATGGATGGTATTTGAATCGGGTAAAAACTGGCTTGAAGCGGATGCAGATACAGCTGAAGCAATCGACTTCATGGAGTATTATGCGAGACAAATGCTAGACCTCGCTAATCCTGAACCGCTTATCCAAATCAATCCTAATGTAGATCCAGATATGTACCGTCCTCTTCCTGCAGAAGATAATAAACTAGAATATATTCCGCTCGGTGTCGGAGTTGTTATCCCACCATGGAACTTCCCTCTTGCTATTCTTGCGGGTACAGTAACAAGCGCGATCGTGACAGGCAACACTGTCATCCTTAAACCATCAGAGCTCACTTCTGTCATTGGCTATAAATTTGTAGAGCTAATGGAAGAAGTCGGACTACCAAAAGGTGTACTAAACTTCTTGCCTGGTTATGGCAGTGAAATCGGCGACTACTTGGTCGATAGTCCAAAAACAAGATTTATTAGCTTCACAGGTTCCAGAGCGACAGGTACACGCATTTATGAAAGAGCGGCTAAAGTACAACCAGGGCAAAGATGGTTGAAAACAGTGGTTGCTGAGATGGGTGGAAAAGATGGTGTTGTAGTTGATGAAACGGCTGATCTTGATCAAGCTGCAAAAGATATTGTAAGTTCGGCATTTGGGTTCCAAGGACAGAAGTGTTCAGCTGGTTCTCGGGCAATCATCGTAGAAAGTGTCTATGACGAAGTAGCGGCTAAGGTTGTTGATGAAGCGAAAAAGCTTGTAATGGGACCTGGGAAAGATAATTTTGAAATGGGACCGGTATCTGATCAAAAATCATTCGACAAAGTGATGGGTTACATTGAAGTCGGTAAAAAGGAAGCTGAACTTTTGCTTGGTGGAGAAGCTGGTAGTGATGAAGGATATTATATCGAACCAACGATTTTCGGTAATGTAGTTGAAACAGATCGTATTTTCCAAGAAGAAATCTTCGGTCCTGTTCTGGGTCTTACAAAGGCAAAGGACTATAAGGATGCGATTAGACAGTACAACAATACAGAGTATGGACTTACTGGAGCCTTCCATTCGACTGTAGAAGAACGTATTGAAGAAGCTCTTGAAGACATGCAGTGTGGAAACCTCTATATTAACAAAAAGTGTACTGGAGCTCTTGTGGGGGTTCATCCATTTGGAGGTTATAACATGAGTGGAACGGATTCCAAAGCGGGCGGACCGGACTACTTACTCTACTTTACTCAGCCAAAAATGAAGACAAGAAAACTCTCTAATCTTTCGTAATAAAATTAATAAGAAAATAATTAATTGGGGTGCAATTCAGGGAAGAATTCGCACCCCAAAAAACTGTTCAGAGTGATTTTGTGAACAAATATTTTGACCAGCCTCTTTCTTATATAAAAAAGGAGATTATAAAATGTCTATATTAATTGGAATTGTCGGTATGTTACTTACTTTGGGAATTGGTTATCTTATCAGTAACGATAAGCGAAACATTAACTTTAAAGCTATTGGTGTTATGTTCGGTCTACAGATTGCTGTAACTTTGGTCATGTTCAAAACTGCGATTGGAATGAAGATCGTTGAAGCCATTTCTAACGGCGTCACTAAGGTTCTAACTTATGGTTATGATGGGATCGACTTTGTAGTCGGTGGGTGGATTCCTGAGGGAACAACAGTGTTTTTTGTGAATGTTCTAATGCTCATTATTTTCACATCAACGCTTCTGTCTATATTAACTCACATTAAGCTACTGCCACTTGCTATAAAGTATATTGGTGGATTCCTAGCAAAAATCACAGGACTTTCAAAGGTTGTTACGTTCAATTCTATTAATTCTATATTCTTTGGTCAGAGCGAAAGTTTGCTAGCGATTAAAGGTCACTTGGATAAAATGAACGATAACAAATTATTCATTGTTTCTACTTCTGCTATGGCTAGTGTTTCAGCTTCCATTATGGGTGCGTACATGAGTATGATTCCGCCACAATATGTACTGGTTGCTATGATCTTGAACGCTCTTTCAGCTTTAATTATTGCTACAATGGTAGCGCCTATTAAGAAAACTGAGGACGAGGAAATTAACATTAAAGAAGTATCTAACACTAAGTCAGTGTTCGAGGCAATTAGTGTAGGTGCTTTAGACGGTGGTAAGGTTGCACTTATCGTAGGAGCTATGTTGGTTGCTTATGTTGGTCTTATTTCAATGATAGACGCAGGTTTCATGTCTGTGATCGGAATGAGTTTCACTGAGATTCTAGGTTACATATTTGCGCCGATAGCTTACTTCATGGGTGTTCCTTCTGCTGATATGATTCAGGTAGGGTCTCTTATGGGTACGAAATTAGCAACTAATGAGTTTGTTGCTATGCTTCAACTACAGGAGATTATAGATACTCTTTCACCTAAGTCTGTAGCTATCATTAGTACCTTCTTGGTTTCCTTTGCTAACTTTAGTTCTATTGGAATAATCAGTGGTTCTATTCAGGCGATCAACGGAGCAAAGGCAGGAATTGTAGCTAAGTTTGGTCTTAAAATGCTGCTCGTTGCAACTATGGCTAGTATTCTAACAGCTACAATGGTAGGGTTGTTTTCTTAATAAATATTTCAAGAATCCATTTCGATATACAAAAACACCATCCTATGAATTGCAAAAACAATAAAACAAACTAATTCCATCTAAATCGGTGGGAGACTATACAATGAGTGGTACGGATTCTAAGCTGGTGGTTCTGACTACCTCCTCTACTTCACTAAACCTAAAATGAAGACTAGAAAACACTAAATATAACGGATAAAGGGTGTTAGAGCTAAATAGCTCTAACACCCTTTATCTCTTGTGAACTAGAAAAACACAGTAGTGAAATTGAAAAGGGTTATCTCCGGGTATTAGACAAAAAGCGGATTTTAGTATTCATTTTTTTTAATATCTTCTTTTAGATATTTTCCATTGATAATGAGATATTTAATTTTTGTTCCACCTTGGTTGATATTCTATCTACGACTGTCAGTTGTTTTTCAGTCAACTTGTTCTTATTTTGATGGGAATTTTTAATGAAGTTCCTCTCCCACTCACTCAATGTATCTCCTACATCCCCTGATAAATTATGAATATACTGTATTGTGTTTCTATATTGCTTTTGTTTACTTTTAAGTTCTTCGATCTTTCTATATTTCTCTAAGGATAAATTCAAATTTGTTTTTAGAAAAGATAACATCGCATCATTTATTAACTCATCCGCTTTGCTTGAAAACTGTTTATTCTTCTCAAAATGATACCGTAAGCTATCTTCTTCGTCGAAAACATCAATAGCTTCTTCTGTGGCGATCGATAATAATATGTTCTTCCATTTATCGTTAAAAGGCTTTATTTCATCTACCTCAATGGAGTAGTAATTACGTTTGTAGGAAAGTTTGGATAGTACATCTAACATAGCTAACGCTGATATATAGGCATAGATAGGGTATGAAAAATGAACAGATCGGTAAGAGTTATTTTTAGATCTTTTGGCTCTAAAAACCCCTTTATTTATCATCTTCCAGAAAGAATCTTTAATGTTTGAAACAAAAACCCTACCTGAAGAGTGTAAGTTCTTATGGTGTATGAATTCATCATAGATCCAAAGCTGCCATACATGGTTAGGAGTGATGATCATATCATTATGTTCTACTGCAATATTAAAGCATCCTGGGAGATATTGATAACCGTGTTTCTGCATGAGTGTGTTGTAAAGTTCTTCTTCTTTTTTTGTTATGAGGTTCTTATTATTTAACGTATGATGAATTTCGCGCATTCTTTTTCGTTTTTCTTCAACAGCTTGTTCTTTACGAAGCTCTTCTTTCTTCTCTTTCTCTTTTTGGTTTCTAACGCGCTCTTCTTCAGCGATAGCAGCTGCTTCTCTGTTATTTAGGATCATACTCTTAATAGAAGAGTTCATTAAATAATCCTCGAACTTTAGTATGGATCCTAAATCCATACTCTCTTCCCTGATATGAAATACAGTTTTAGAGTAATTATTTTTGTAATTAAAGTTATAGAGAGCTCTCAAACGTTCAGTATTTGTATTAATGTAATAGAGGTTCTCTTGGAATGCTTGTACTGCTAACTCCATTCCCCTGAATTTATGAAGACTACTTTCATTGTAGTTATCATCCTTTGATTCATGATAGGAGTGAACTGTCTCTCCGAATATCCAATAATCTTTCACTCCTGCTTGTTTATATAAGGTATGTCGTTCGTTCATTACTGCCTCTGATATTGGGGAACATTGAAACTCAAAAGCTTCGTGTTTGCCATCAGGATGGATTACCATGACATCGCTTCGTTGATTGGTCTTTTGAACTTTATATTCAAGCTCAACTCTACTATTTGGATGCATCCGCTCTAATTGCGCTTTTAGCGAAATCTTGCCTTTTAAATGCTGTGGACTTTCTGGTTCAGAGTATTTGTCAGTACAAAGGTGTCCTCTTCTATGTGCAAAATGATTGATCTTAACTGGTCCAGATTTAAGTTGGATGGGGTTTCTGCAGTCAGGGCATAACAACCTTCTGTTTTGATCTAACTCTTTAACCTGTTCGCTATTTTCTTCTATAAATGAATGATATTTATTACCTGAAGCATCTATCGCTTGTAACAATCCCTGCACCTCTCTGTTCGATTAGTATAGTGTGACGTAATGCAAACAATAACAATCCTTGTTAACAAATTGGTATTCTTCTGCGTCTATATTTTACCAAAGGAGGTAGCGATTGTCTCAGAATTGCTACCTTATCTGAATGTACTTGAGTCTTTTGGAACAGTGAGTAAGTCCCATATTTATAACAAATACGATCTCTTCATCGATTTAATGTAAATTAAATGGAATATAACATTGGAAGGTATTTCTACTATGATCGAGAACTCTTCCTTTATCGAATATAGGAAAGGATGATGTGATGAAAGCTAAACAATTTTCTGTTGTTCTTTTGTTTCTATTCATGTTTTCTATCTTTGTTGTTGGATGCAGTAAAAATGAGTCGGCTTCTACTAATCAAAATGAAATGAAAACGGAGGAAAAGACTCCAAAAAAGAAAGATAAGAAAATGGAAATTGACGAGTTATTAAATGGGACAAATATCGCAGTTATCGATGATAGCAAGGCTAAAGGGAGAGATAATTGGGCTATTGAACAAATTGAGAAGAAAGAAGTTATTAAAGATGGTATTCTTAAGGAGTTTTTCGGATTAGAAATCATTTATAATAGCTGGTATGGACAGGATGATTTAAAAACATTAAATGATTCCGTAAACACTGGAATTAAAAAAAGCATTAAAATAGACATACTAGGTCTTGTACCAATATTAAAGGTCATGGATACTACGAAAAAAATAGTTGAATTCTTACTAGATTCATTGAAACAACTATTCTCATCCGAAGAGATCTCTTATCGCACGATAAAGATTATGACCTATGCTTATGTCGGACAGCAATATGACACTGTACCTTATGGGTATTTTAAGGAATTCTTAAATCAACGATCAGAAACGAAAATTACCATATATGATGAAGGCGGTGAATGGGTTGCTCGTGGCGGATATGACGTCTCTCCCACTACAGCACTCATCAGGACAAAATCGAGTGTTCGAATATACAATGGACACGGAATTAAATCTTTTCAGGGCATTGAAACGCCCGATCTCATATCTAGTGAAACTCAAAACGGCACAGTAGTCGCGGATAAGATTCGTAAATTAGTATCAGACGTATACGCTGTTTTGGATGATAAAGAACCGAAATTCTATCCTGAATACGCAAAGGCTCTTGTAAAAAGTTATGAATCAGAAGAAGAAAACTTTGCCGAACAATTTGCCCGTGAAATTGCTTTAGAGAAAGGCGATTTCAATGATGATAACTACCTCTCTTTGTTGGATTGGGGAATGTCAGTAGAGGAATTGAAAAAGGCTATTCCAAATGCAAGCGAGGAAAATGGAAATGATGGAATGACATATCTATCTGTGAAAGAAGACAGATATTCATCAACTACATGTGTAAAAAGTGATACGGTCTCTTTTAATTTCATGTCGGGGAAACTAGATTCCATAACTTATCGCTTTGATTTAAAAAAAGAGTGTAATAAGGATGACCAAAGTGCGAAAGAAATAGTTTATAAAGGATTCAAAGAACTCTATCAGCAAGTTGTGAGTGATTACGACCCAACACATAAAATGGCTAAAGGGGAGTTAAATAGTCTTCAACAATGGGAAAGTCAGACAAGTGAGTTTCGGTTAGCTTTTTGGGTGGCTTTAGATGTCTCACCAGCAATGCCTTATGGGGATCTCACCATCTCCAAGCTAGAAGATAATGCACCGGTAGTTATCACGGATGATAACGCTAATAATTGGTCAAAGAAGGGTGAAGAAGTGGCTAACACTCCCCTCTCGCCTAAAGACTGGGTGGGAGATTGGTCAGAAACGAACGCTCACAGCGGGAGAAGTTTAAAAATCACTAACCAGACGAGTAGCACCTTTGATTTTCAATTGAACGTATCGAACGGTGGTAACACTGGATTAATAAAGGGGACTGCAAACCTAACGACTGAGGATACTGCTGAATACCCAGAAGACGACATGGGTTGCGAAGTGTCATTTTTTCATCTCGATGAGAGTATTGAAGTAACGTCTAATGAACTTTGCGATGGGTACAAAGGGGCAGGTGTTGGACCCTTTGAAGGGAATTATCCTAAAGGTAATGCCGAGCAGTCCACCACTTTTAATAGTATAGGTATGCTTCCAGAAAACATTGACGCTAAATTAAAGGATTTAACAGGAGATAAATACGGTGCCTTTATAGAAAGGTTTGGTACGTACTCAAAAGAAGAAGACATCGACGGATTTGGATCTACTGTTTACTCCGGTTTCTTAACTGGTGTTGCACAAAGTTTTAATGGGATAATTATGTATAAGGACTCTGGAGAAATTTGGGCTGCTTACTTTGATGGAACGACTCTGTTTTACTATACTAACGTAGAAGAACAACAAGAAGCGATGCCAAAGACCATAAAAAATCATTATGCTGATACGGCTGATTTGAAAGTGGAGTTTATGTCGAAAGAATAAGTCGATTAATCAAGGAATAAAACGTCTCTCATTTTCTAAGAGAGGCGTTTTATACTGTAGAGTTTTGTAATATCTTCCTTAGCTCATAAGCTCTCTGCAGTGCGCATTACCGAGAAAAGGATTAATTGGTTTATTATTATAACTAGGTTATAATTTGAACACTGAGGGGGATTAAATATGATGAAAAAGTTTATCATTGGTTATATAGAAGATAATCATTTAGGTGTATATCCCAAGGAGATTATCTATAAAGCTTCGTCTTTTAAGACGTGCGCTATAGAAACAATAAAAGAATTCCCGACAGTTTATAGTATACAAGAGGTGTTTGGTGAACTGGAGGACAAATGGGTGAAGTATTATACCCATGAAGCGCAAGATCAATTACAAGAAAGTCGGCATAGAATGAAAATTGATTTGGGAGTGGAAGAGGAAGTAGAAAGCTGATTTAAAGATTTTTTTACATTGAATTTTTAGTAAAGGAGAGCGGGTACGGCTTTTTTCCTGCTGTACAATACAACATTCGTATAACTAAACAAAGCCGACTTCACTTTTTACGTGAAAGTCGGCTTTGTTTTAATACTTAGTTTGTGATCTATTGCTTTTACCGATATTACATTCATTACATAGAGCTTGAAGGTTTTCTAACACAGTGAGACCTCCTAAGGAAAATGGGACTATATGATCGACATGGAGAATGATGTCATCTTTAGGAGAACGACCGCACAACATGCATACTCTATCCCGCTCCAACACCTTAAACCTTAACCCTAATGGAATACTTCTACTTAGTTTTTGGTTCTTAATTCGTTCGGGTAGAAGCATCTCATTGGTTTGCTCCGGTGCTTCCTTTTCTGGACTTAAAGAATAGGACGGTAAGATTTCTAATTCGTATCCTTTGTTACCCATAAAATGACCTTTTAAAATGGTTATCATTAAAAAGTCTTTTACGAATTTTTCAGGAGTTGTATTTAAAAATGATTTGCTTCTTGTATCGTAAACTCCTAGCAGTAAGTCATAACTTTCCGATATTTCAAAACCTAATTTAGTTAACATACTACAGAAAACTTCTCTCTTCATTTCTCTATGCTTTTTAGCTCTTTCTCCAGATACAGCATAACGTTCAGAAAACTTTATTTTTTGATTAAGGAAGATGCAGCCCTTTGCATCTTTTTCAGTCGTTAGATTCATAGAGAGTATCGGACCTACTAAATCATTAATACGAGAAAAAGAGTTAATCCTATAATGGTGATTCCCGTTCTCGTTTAATTGTAGAGATAGTTCTAAATCCCCCTCTAAAATAGTAAAAGTGTAATTATGTTCCTGATCCAAGTGCTGGTCTTCTTTATGACTAAAGTGCAGAGGTTTCGTAATACCTCGCCGTCCTTGAAGAATAAAATTTCCAATTCGTAATTCATTATTCTCTAACTCAACACGTTTTAAAATATTAGCTAATTCATATATATCTTGAATTTTTCGATTTCTAGAAAAGCGAACTGTATCTGTTGAATCAAACGGGTTATTATCCAAACTTATCCCCTCTTCTAATTAGTAGATTCAGTATTATTCCGTCTGATAGTTTAACGAATGGTTAGACTATCTTTTATCACTTTGCCTTTATCGTTTAAGTCAAAATCCCACATTATATAACATCCATCATTATCGCATTCTAGATATTCCTTATCGGTAGGATGTTCACTAGAAGTATATGGTTTTTTGTAAATCTTGTTTTCTCTAGTGAGTTTATAACGATATACTGATTCGGTTTCCTTATAAAGGATCAATTTTCCGATTTTACATTTTGGACATTTCAAGACGATTCTCCTCCTCTACTTGGTGTCACGTAATTAACAATCCGTTTTAAAAATCCCCTATTTTACCATTGAATACAGAATATCATATGTTTTTTTATAATACTAATAAGTGCTACCCCAATAAAAGAATGCCCTAACCCTTACAGAAGCGTTGGGTTAGGGCATTCTTTCTAAAGTATTTTACGTATAAATGATTGAATGATCCTTTGTATACATTTTTCCGGAGTGCTGCAAAACCGTATAATAAGTTTGTAAAAGGGATTTTAGTGGTACTAATATACTACTACGAAAATCCCAAGGAGATATTGAATGCATAACAAACATCAGATCGTTCAGCGACTTTTAGAGAAAGACAAAGAATCGTTAAGTGAGCTATATGATTCTTATATCCGTCACATCACCAATGTGTTATATACTACTTCGGTTCCGCGCCAGTACCATGAAAAAATCATAGTAGAGATGTTTCAAATAATCTGGTTTTCACCCGATGTCCTCATCAATGAGAAACACATGTCTGTATCCATTACAAAACTCTGTATCGACCTTACTAAAACTACATTTCCTGATGTTTCCTAGGGTTCAGCCTCTATTAGCCTCTATTCTTCACGATCTAATGATGAGCACTATTAAAGGGAAGATCTTGCTTTTCTTGCAGAAGATAAACGTTTTAAAATCATAGTGTTCTTTTGCAAATTCTTATTGTTTTTATCGGTTAATGTGAAATACTTTTTTAGACTCAAGCCGGTAATGATTAAGAGAATAATTGACTGCAACAGTCTATATCCTCCCTCATCAAGACTAACGACTAAGTTGAGAATACTAACTGGCACTACGAAAATTAGAGCAAACTTGAGCCCTTTAAGGAGCCTTTCCATAACTTCGAATTTTTTTCGCATCTCCTTGATGTCGTGAATTGATTTTTCTATTGATTGGGTGACATTTCTTTCTTGGCTCATCTAAAGCTCCTTTTTAGATATAATTTAGTACACTGTTTAAATTTGTATTCGGGACGTTCTATGTATTGCTATTATACCAAAACACCAGTTCGTATTGTAGCAAAATAAGATGAAATCGAAAACTTACTTCACTAAAGCGTCAAGGCTACTATTGAAGTTAATACATACCTTTTTATTAAAAAGTCGCCTACTGCAGTTCCTATTATTAATGTATTTTTTTAACATATAAAAATACATTAATAATAGGAAAAGACACGATTGGTTCTTGTTAGATAGTATAATGTAAACATAACCCAAAAAGAGGGGGAGTTGATAACCTGGAACAAATTTTCGAATTGCTATAGGTGTAGGAATTGATGGGATGGTTTGATCAAACCAAATTTGGGAGGTATCTCGTGGATAAATTATGGTTGGTCGGTCGAATAGTTACCCGAATTTATATTTTTATAACAATATGGTTAATCGGAACAATAACGGTATTTCTAGAGAAAACTACATTAGTAAACACGGCTTTTGTTTTAATACTGGGTTATTCATTAGGAGTTATTGCAAACAGCTATTTAAAGAAAATGCAACTATTAAAGAGATCTGGAATTCTCATTTATATGTATTCTTACCTCATCTTTTTAACAGCTTGGTTTATTTATGCGAATGACTACGGGGGTAGAACAGCTGAAATAACTTCAACTTATATTATTGGAATGACTGTTGTAGGTTTGCTCTCCTTGGTAGTAAATCGATTTTTAAAAGGATTAGGATTGATGAACAACTCTATTTCTTTGAAATACATCGCATCCGGAGATGAACATAAATTGGCTTTACTAAGTAAAAATATCCGAAAGGGAACAATTATTTTATTGACCATCACATTTATTTTTGGCATGACAGAAATCTCCCCCACTCCTTCATATTCAATTATATGGACATTAGTAGCATTGGTCTTCCTAATATTTGGACTTAAGTTATATCGCAATTTTGTATATAAACGTTATCGTACACATACTAATTTGAAGCTACGAGGTCAAAGTTATAATCAAAGATATATCGACCTGTATAAAGAAAGAAGCGAATTATGGTCAGGCTGGTTGGGAGATGAAGAACAGAACTCTAATTCTAACAACATCGATGCATTTCCTGAAGAATTTGAGAAACCCCAATGGCAGATCGATTTAGAAAAAGTAGAAGAATTAGAACATCAAAGTTTTAAAATGCGAACCTGGGGACAAAAAGGAGTATATGATGTTGAACTGGATGAGATTGACAATGAGTTGGGAAGAACCGAATATCAGCGAGAACTAGAAGATGAAAAATATGAATATGAACGTGAAACGGAGCGATGATTCCTAAGGAGTTATAGCGATGTAAGGTGGTCTCGACCTAACGAAACTTCCTGTTTTAGTTACTCTGGTTTCTTTTTCTACACTAAACTTTACTTAATAAACATACAAAACTTAATGAGATGTTTTTCTTTACCTTCATTAAACTAATAGGGAACCCCATTTTATTAATGGGGTTCCCTATATCTATTCTTGAGACTTATTGTTTAATAAATAGATAAACGCCTTTGGCTTCACCATTGCTTAGTTTGACGGGGTTTCTAGCGTATGCGTCTTTGCTGTATAGATACCCATCCCAGTTGGAATACTTTTTCAATTTACCGGTGGATTTCTGTTTAGTTGGTTTGAACGCGATATATCCTTTATCTCCATATTTTAAGGAGAAAGTTTGAACTACTCGTCACTGAAGTTACGAGATTCTACGAGAAAAACAAAACAATGATCGCTTACGCGATTCTAATTCTCGTTGGGACTGCCAAAAGCCCCCTACACATTTTATCCATAGAGATATTATGCTTACTTTTTTTGAGGATATTAGCTGCAGCATTGATGTCAGCATTGACTAGTATGTTTTTCATCGTCCTGTACAAACCGCGTTTAATACGCCTTCCTGCGAAGGTGTATTTTTTTATTCTTTCCTCGTGGAATTCTGGAATGACATCAGAATCTAGAAAACTAGCTTTTGAGGTATAGGATTCTTCTTGTTTCACAAATGCAATGCCATACCGTTCGCACATTGAAGCTAACTTACTAATCAATTGACTGTGTGGAATTTGTGTAAAACGTTGATTTGAACGTTTTCCCATCTTACTATTCTTTTTCCATCCGATGTTGTGACCGACAACCAATTTACCGATTCCATTATCCAAACAGTAGTGGATAATGTAGTGAGTTGTTTTGTTTAAATAATCGCGTAAAATGTTGTTTCGTTTCTTTAACAAACAAACCTGACGGTTTGTGAGGTGTTTGATCTTTTGTTTGTCTTTGATGGACTGCAATCGTTTGTTTTCTTTGTTGTACCACTGATTAACAGACTTAATTCGTTTACCATCAATGATAAAAGAGTGACCTAGCGTATCAATAGCTGAACAGAAATTATTAATCCCTAAATCAATTGCTAACGCTTCATTTATATCGAGCTCATACTTTGAAAGTTCCTTGATCTCGTATACATACTCAATCTCGAAGTAATGAGCGTTATATTTAGGAATAATACGGATTTCAGCTATTTTATTCGGATCCAAATTTGCAGGAAATCGAACGGTTATATTCCCGTATTCTCTCTTGAATGCAGGGGAAACAGGGACATTGAATGTTCCGTCACCTTTGTATTTGAACTGAGGATAACTTAGTTCAAAATGACTTTCTTTGTCTAAGTATTTAGGGATTCGTGCTTTACATCCTGGCGTTTTAAGCAATCCAAAAAAGCTTTTGAAATTCTCGTCTACTTTTTTCAATGTTTGTTGTGCTGCAGCTGTACCCATCAGTTTGTAATTCTCATTCCCTTTACACTCATGGTAATTTTCACTATACCGAAGGTAGGTGTTGGTCTTAAAGAAGTGCTGTCGAACAGCATACAACCCAACGTTGTACATGTTTTTACTTAAATGTACAAGCTTACGCAGTGCGAGATATTCTTTTTTGGACTTCAACTTCAAATACTCTTTTTGAATACCATATTGCTTCTTCTCTTTCATTTTTCACACCTCCTTTAGCTATATCTTACCAAAGGAACGTGTGTTTGTCTCAAACGTGCTAACCGGCGGAACTTCATCCTATGACTGAAGGTAATAGTACATACCATTAGTAGTAGTGGGGGTAACTTCACCTATGTCAGTCTCAATCGTCATTCCCTCTTCGTCTGCAACTCCTAAATAAAGTGCATACTCTTTCCCGGAACTCATTTCAAAGGTTGTCTCCACGTTTAAATTCCCTATGCTAGGGTCTTCGGACTTCAATACGACACGTTGAATTGAGCGTTTCCATTGAAACTCGCCATCTTGTTTAGTTAACTCCGCCAAAGTGATTCCTTCTCCTTCTTGTTCGCTAAATTGAAAGAGCACAATTTCCTGATCTTCCAAACTCATTGTATCTAAAATATCATCCTTCTCTATGTCCTCTAGTTCTAATCCATATTCAATTGCATCCTGTCGGGTTTCAAAGGACTTACTTTCCTCATTTCCATCTGTGGCACTAGAACATCCTATCAGGGAAAAAATCAATAAAAGTGTGATAATAGCATGCTTCATTCAACTTACTCCTTCCAACTCCATTTGTTTAGAAAAGTATATTGGATTTAGATCGGTTTGTTACCTTCTTTTGTAAAAAATAAATATTACTGGTTAAGTGCCCGCGATCTATATTAGCGTTTACTAGAGCAAGTCGAAGAATATGCATTTCCTTAAGTATTTAAATGACTTAATCTATGTGGTAAGCAGATAAAAGTAACTTAGAATGATATATGATAAAATTTGAGTAGATAAACAGGAGAGTTTGGGGGTATTTTTTAATGAAGTTCGAAAATACAAAGTCAGTGCCATTGTTCGAATGCCACTCATTTTGGTCGTTATTAGATGAGAATTATACGGTTTCTCAAATGTACGATGAACACGAAAATGTTTTGGTGACGTTAAAAGATAAATTCGCTACATGTCAGTTCATTTACTTTAAGAGTAAGCGTGGAAGAGCGGTTCGTTTTCTTGATGAACAGGATGAATATGTTGGGACAGTTTTTTTCCAAAACAACGGTAGAATGGGAGGAAAAGGCGAAGGAGAACGAGGGAAAAGAAAAGTTATCCAATGCAAAAAAATGCTAAAAAAAGCGATAGAAACAGGTTCCGTAGAAATTATTGTAGAACGGAATGATGCGCCCCCTTCTCAACACATCCCATTAACTGATAGGGAGAAAACTCTTCTTTCGCTATTAAGTAATAACGTTGCTCCTGCTGCGATAAAAGAGAAATTGGGAATTACAGAAAGCAATTATCGTAGAATGCGTAAATCGTTAATGTTGAAAGGAGAATTACCAAAAGGGGAATGATAGTTGAGGGATATGAAGTCGCCGTTGTCCATCGCTTCTGATGAACAAAAATGACTCTAGATCGCATAATATGATCTAGAGTCATTTTTGTTTGCTCGTACATTAAGATTCAAGTTCCCAAGAAAAGTTTCTGGTGTACAATTCATCCTTTAATGTCTTGTAAAATGCATCGCTCTCTTCTGGGTACCAATGTTGAACAATATTATAGTGATCAACAAAGTCTCTGAAATGCATCTTTTGTTCATCATCGAAAACATCTTCGAATTGAAGAGTGTCATCTGATTCACTATCCTCTATAGTTAAATCTATCGGAGATTTTGTGTAACCTAGCATTTCCAATTCGTCAAGTAAATTTCGTGCATCGTATCTTCTGTAATTGGTATAATTGGGCATCATAAAATCCCCAACCTTACTTAATACTTCATGTCCTCCTAGCCCCTCTTGCTTGAAGGGAATTATGACATCCTTATCCTCTACATGAAATGTAATCTTCCCTGGATAAAAATAATCACTTCCAGTCTGAAAACTAATCATAGGCAGCCAATCATTTTTCTTAGTCTTATTTTCAGCTTCTATATCCATTTTTCTCGTATCCACGTAGAAGCCACGCACATCTAAATTGATTGCCTTCTCGCCTTCATCATCTTTTTTATTAAAGGTCGCGTCCATCGTACCGTAATTCATATGATAAAAAAGCATCTTCGTTCCAAAAGGAGTGGCAGGCATATCGTCAACATAATAGTTTAACTGACTATAACGGAGTAATTTGTGCAAATCCCCTTTATGATCTTTACGGAATTTAGCTGGCAAGAGGTTATAAGCCTCTTTAATGGAGTCGGGATCTTCCAATATTAAGAGCTTGTATGCTTCGTTGCTCATCGCCTCTTGAGCTTTTTTGAAGACCTCACTACTCTCGGGTATTTCCATCAGATAGATGGTGTCCTCTTGTCCTAACTTGAATCTTGACTTGTTTAATAACTTCTGAGTTTTTTGATAAATACTTTTGTTTTGTTCAGAGACCTCAGAGAGAATATTGTATGCAAACTTATAAGTTTCTAAGCTATCCTGTTTCTTTGCTTCTTCATAATAGCCTTTACCTTTAGTGAACATAATTTCATCAATAAGGTTCTGGGCTTTCTTGAAATTGGATTTATCATCTTCTCTAACTGAATGAAAGTTTGTGAGTGCGTCATCTAAATTTGATTCTTTATAGAGTGCCATACCAGTTTGAAAGGCTTCTTCCGATTGCTTTGCGTTTTCAACTGTTGCTTTGGATTGATTTAGATAATCACTAATGAAAGAAAAATCTTCTAACTGATCGATTTGGAGTAATGCCCTCTCAAAGTCTTTGTTCTCTATATTTTCTTTCATATTCTTCTGGACCGATTCTAAAAATTCTTTTTGAAATCCTTTTTCATCATCGATGTCGCCATCCGCTAACACTTTTTCGTAAACTTCGAAGGCTTCTACGTATTCTCCGGAATCAACTTTATCCAATACCTTATCGGGTGAAGAACATCCCGCTAATGCTGCGCTCAAAAAAACTAGACTCATCAGTAATCTTTTCACCTTATTTAAAACACCTTTCCATGGTTATAGCTATAGAACGAGTGATATCAAATATAAATAGTACCTATTGTCCAAAATTAATGAAATGAAACAAGATTTTAGTATATTCTTACTGTCTTTGTTTTCATTTAGTACAATTTCATTCAACTTATTCCAAACGTCTTATGCTAAAATTATATTATTTACTAAAAATCCAAGTTAGTTAAACTTTGCTTGTATATTAAAACGTATGTAATAGCAAAATCACTAACCTCTTGCCTCCCTTCTATTTCGACTTTTATTAGTATAGCAATGTTTTCATATAGATAAAAGCATGTTATATTCTTCCATAACATGACAATATTAACGAAATATATGATTTATAATCTAATTCATCACGTGTATAATTGTTCTTGGATTAAAGATAATTGAAAATATACTATTTATTTTAATATGATTTAAAATAATAAAACGTTGAGGTGTTATATTATTTTAAATCATATGGTGAAAATTTAGTAAAGGAGTATTCAAATGCAAATAGCTTTAGATAAAGACCACGAAAGTACGTACTACTTCGATTTTGATACAAAGATGGAATTCCTTAATAGTTCTCCCTCCTCTACTCAACGTTCAATGAAAACGTTATTTAGGCATTCAGCTTTGTTGGAACAACACTACGGAAAAGATCTACACTCTTTTACTTCTAAAGAACTAGAGACGTTATTAAAATCATTAAGTTCTGTAAGCCTTCGTAGTTTGTACGGGAATTTGTCGATCATTCGTCAATACATCGCTTTCTCGATTGAAATGAACTATAGCTCTCTTCATAAAAATACCGCTTCTGAACTTAATAACAAAAAGGAATTGGACCGTTTATTCCAGGAGTCAAATAGAACGTATTTGACTGAAAATGAAGTCGTGAAAATGGCATATGAGGCAGAGAATGCACAAGATGGTATTATTTTATCTTTGTTGTTTGAAGGGGTTAGTTTTAAAGATGAATATTTAGAATTGGTTAACCTTTCTATTGATCAAGTCGATTTTGAAAATCGATCTGTTACGTTAGGAAATCGAACGATATTTATCAGCTCTGAGACAACAGAGCTTATTAGAAAAGCGTTCTATGAAGAGGAGTATTGGAGTGTTACAGGGTTTGAAAACAGAAAATATACTGTTGCTAAAGGCACAAACGTAGTGAGAGGTATACGGAATAATAGTAAAGTTACCAAACATGCGATAAGACTAAGAATTGCTAGACTGTCTGACTTGCTTAATGAAGGTAATTTGAATGGTAGGACATTAAATAATAGTGGTCAAATTCATTATGCAAAGTCTTTAATCGTTAATGGTTGTTCCCTGGATGAAGCGATTATAAAAACGAGACAGTATTTTGGGTTGCCAGATAATCAAACCGCTATTTCGAAATTAAGAAAAAAAGTAAAATCAAATCTTATGGAAGCAAAAATTAAAGGAGATAAAGTCTATGAGAAAAACCAAAGATATACCGGAAAATTACTATCAATATAAACTAAAGGTAGAGTTTTTTAATAAGTACATACCCTCTACTCAACATGATGTTAAAACGCTATTTAGACATATGGCGGAATACGAAAAAAAATTCAGGAAGGATCTTCACTCTTTTACGGATGATGAGTTAAAAGTCTTTTTAGTTTCTCGAAAAGCTGAATCTGTTAGAAGTTTAGACAATACATTATCCACGATTAATAAATACATCAACTTCTGTTGTGAAAAAGGGTACGTAAAAAGGGAGGATAACCCAGTCAAATCCTTTAATTACAAAGAAGCTAAAATGCAATTGTTGAATAGTAATACCTCTGAATATGCGTTATTCACAGCGGGTGAAATCATGAATATTGCCATGGGTGCGGATAATGCTCAGGATGGTGTTGTACTAGCGTTGTTATTCGAAGGGTTGAATAATAAAAAAACTTTCCAAGAATTGATTAATTTAAAATATAAAGATGTCGATTTTGATAGAAATGAAATTCACTTAACTGATAGAACGATCACAATCACACCTAAAACTGCAAAACTGATAACAAATGCCTATACTCAAGATGAATATCTAAGTGTAAATGGGGATAAAGTCAGACGCTATAAAATGGAAAAAGCAGGTTTTATTTTAAAAGGGATTAGAGGGGAAAAGCAAGTAAAGCCCGAGAGAATTAGTCAAGCTATTATACGCTTAGCGAAAATAGCGGGAATTAAAAACTTAAGGGCTACCAATGTTGTTTATAGCGGACAAAACCACTATGCTAAAAGTTTACTCCGCGAAAAAGGGGTTATGAAAGGATTCACTAGGAATGATTTAAGGGAAACAGCCAGTCGAACATTGCGTTATTTCGGTATTCCTGTTAATTCTAATGCTGAAAATAATTTCCTCTTACGGTTAGAGAATGATTTGGATGATATTAAACCAGAAAAGCAAACTGCGATTATCGATCGTTTGAAAAGAGATAAGATGTTAGTGAAAGATCTAAAAAAGGTATACCATAACCAGTGCCAGGTATGCGATACGAATCTTACAGGAATCGATGAGTTAGCATACTCAGAAGTACATCACATACGTCCTTATAACGAAGCACACAACGGTTCTGATGAAATTAATAACTGCCTTGTATTATGTCCGAACCATCATAAACTATTTGATCTGGGTATATTAGCAATCAATCCTAGAGATTTTAAATCTTTAATTCATATAGATGAAGAGAACTCTCTAAATGGAAAAGTTGTAGAATTTAAACATGAAGTCGATAAAGATAATATTCGATATAACTACAAGGAGATATTTTTAAAAAGAAAAATACAAGTTACGAATTGAAATTAATTCTATTAGAACATATTCGAAAATAGGTGATTCTTTCGCTTAATCTGCGTAATTCGCCGAAATCAATAAGGGTCAGAACCTAAATTAGTTCTGACCCTTATTTCTGTTGTGTCACATCTAACATTAGACTTATTTATTTTTTATTGATTTTTAAAACGATCCACAAACTAATTCCTACACCTATTATCGATACAAAAAACCTTGCATATGCATTTGGAGTAATGTAAAAAGCAAAGCCTAAAACAAGTGCATAAGCCACAATTAACAAAAGGAAATATAGACTACTCTTCATTATGACCTCCTCATATGGCGTATCTACATTAGAATAATGTGTCACATGAGTCCGTACTAATGACACATTAGAAATTTTCATTAATGTCTAAGATATTGACGGTATTTATGGTTATTGTAAGTGGTTGCAGCGAAAATAAGGATAATTAGAAAGGATTTAAGATAAGGATTTTCAACTTTAAGAATTGTAAAGAAGATCGAAACGCTTAAAATGATATTAACGGTCATAAAGGGAAACTTTGTATTTTGTTTCATTTGTGATCTCCTTTCATAATATTGAACCTAGGATTAATGGGCTTATGGTAAGCTTCCCTTCTTTTCAAATAAATAACATTTAAGAGATAAAAAAGGTATTATTTCACCCTATTCATACCGTTTAATTGTACTATGTAAGTAATGATACAAATGGGATACGGAATTAGTATTCATTTGTAAAAATAGGGAGGGCGAAATATGCTATCGCAAAAAGTAAAGAACAAACATGTTATAGAAATGCACAAGGGTAAGCCTCACATCCGAACAGAAGTATCATTTATGACACCAATTAAGGAAGAAGATCTCAACAAATTTAACGCCTTGTTACTTCATCAAGAATTAGATAAGACGCTTAAGGATATGGTTGCTAAAGTTGAAGAAGAAATAGGTGATACTTTCGAATGTGATGTAGAGTCTATTTATGTTGGGCTCAAAAACACTCTATAATAAATAGGTTTAATTAAAACATTATATTTCTTATAAGCAAATGATTCTAAATCATTTGCTTTTTATTTTAGATGGATACATGACATTAATCCTATCCTAAAATGCCTGTTTTTTTTGGAATTGTCTTAACTTTTTATCCAATTTATGTTTATACGTAGGACCTTAGTGATACTTGAAGAGAGTTCTTACAAAAAATGGAGAGGATGTTTTTTATTTGAAATCAAAAACAGTTGCTAAGTTGGTAGTTCCAGTTTTAAGTTCGCTATTGGTATTTAGTGGTGTCGCCCCTTCTATTGGGCATGAACCACAAGAAGTGTTTGCTCAAGAATATTCGCATATCAGTGAGGAATTAATCGAAAAAGTTGATCAGTATGTTGAGTTAGAAAGGTCTAACACTTCTTTTTCTGAGATTTTGCCAGATGGTGAATTTGAAACTTATCACACTGAAGAGGAAGCAGATCCTAATGATGAATATTATGACACTCTTCCCTCTGAACCAGGTGGTAAAGGTGGAGGGAAATATTTTAGCTCTTCTTCAGAGGCAACTACTGCAGAATCAGCTGTTTACTATCGATATACAATGGAAGATGTGAACATGACTACACTTGAAAATGAACTAACTCCAGAGGAGTTGCAAATTGTCAAAGATCAACTTATATTTGCGAATAATCAAATGAGAGAAACGGACTATGTAGATGGAACTGTTGATGGTAATATCATTAGATATTCATGGGAGGAAAATACTAGTTCAGGCGAGGTAGATGGTCCCAGCTACGGTGATTGTGGAATTAAGCAAGATGTTTGTCCTACTGATTATGGTTTAGGTGATCCTGAGTTAGGGGAAACAGGTCTAGAGATAACATGGACTGGATTTGTCGTTTCGTTATCCGAAACTGTGGTTGCGGGCATTTTAGATTTGACAGTTGGCACCCCCACCGAAGCTGCTTTTATATATGCACTTCAATCTGTATTAATAACTGGTGTTCCTCTTTGGGTACTCTCCACGATTGCTGCGGCTTTAGTTCTCACAGAGATGAATTATGTTGCACAAAATATTAAGATTGAGTACCAAATGGGAGCTGAAGGGTCTGATTTCGAATTTACATCAAGTGAATAAACTTTCAAGGGGGGTTAGTAATGTCTTTCGGGAAAAGATTTCTTATTATTTGTTTAATCTCAATGGTTTTAATGAGTATTGAATATATATTCTTGCCAGATATTATAATAATTAAGGCAATCGCATTAAGTACGACAACTATACTCGTTACCAATATAATGAATAAGAAATACCCCTTGAAGAATAAAGAAGGATCATAACTTCGGTTACTTTATTTGAGATACTTCACTTGTAAACGAGCGAATTCGATTAAGCATTTAAAACACTGTACACCAACCGGTTAAGGAGAGGTGTACAGTGTTTTATTACTTCATTGTTCGAAGATTCCGCTCTTCTCTCCACCAATTTGTTTCTTTCTTTTAATATATATAGCGCAACCTCAGACTATAATTTATATCGAGTATGACATGGGAGCTGAAGGATATAATTTCGAATTCACAACAAGTAAATTAAATCTAGAGGAGGTAAAAATGTCTTACGGGAAGAAATTTCTTATTACCTGGATAAGTTTAATGGTTGTAATGGGCATTGAATATATCTTCTTACCGGATAATTGGTTAGTTAAGGGTTTGGCATTAGGTTTGACCTCTATGATCATTATCACAATAATCGAAAAGAAATACCCCTCGAAGAAGAATGCAAATTCATAACTTCAGATACTTTATATGAGGAACTTCTCTAGTAGCATCCAAAAATACTGTACACACGCCTTAACTTTGCTTGTGTACAGTATTTATTTATTTTAGTAGTTTTTGAAGACGTAAACCTTTGAGTTTTTTGGTTATTTTCTTTTCTATTTCTGTAATATTGTTATTTAGTAGCGTTTTAGCGATTTCTTCGTAGTTTCTTACGCCTAAGTCCGGTACGTCAAGATAAAAAGTATCACGTATATCATCTTTCCTACTTACTCTGCGAAAATAAAGTACATATTTGTAATCTTTTTCTTCTAAAACATGATAGGTGAACATGTAAGAATAATTTCCCTCAATGGCATAGATCAACAAGCAGTGTTCTGTCCTATCAGCAAATACTTTTGGATTGAGACTATGATAATTCATTTTTACTCCTCCCAAAACATGATTTAAGTTTTAAATACCGTCTGCTCTTACTTAATTCTGCTTACCAAATAAAATTACCTACTCCCTTCCTCAGTTAATCATCCTAGGAACCTATTCCTTTGCTCCTTCGTTGGAAGCATACATTCTTCTCTCTTCCCAAATAATTTGTAACGTCTTTTAGCAATACCATCATATATTCTATCTCTAGCACTTCTAGGCAGTATGTAAGCGATAGCGGATAGTTGGAATACTCCGCCTAACTTTTTGAAAATATATATCGCTGCATCTGATTTCACAAGTGCTTGACCATCTCTAATTACTATGACGCTGTCTGGTATCTCTTCCATATGCGCTTCCTTCAATAATCTTGCGGCTATATCAGATTGCAAAGAAGCGAAAGAGAAAATACCTTTCTTATCAACTTTAAACATAAATTTTACCAAGCTATTGCATACATTGCATATGCCATCAAATAGGATTATATTTTGCTCTTGATTACGATTCATTATTATCACCCTTCCTTCGCAACATTCAACGTTACCATAATCATATATTTTTCTCTTCTGATTAATGTAGTTAAGCCCTTTTACTAATGCGATCGATAAACTGTGATACTATTATTGTAAGTTACCAAATTTTACATCGCATTCAATAAATTACAGGGGGTTTTGTTATGGGATTCTGGAATAAGGTAGGGAAAGCGGTTGGTACGGCGATTGAAAAAGCGCCAGAAGCTGCATATAAGTTGCAACAGGAATCAGCAAAACGGGAAGTTGCTATGAAAAAAGAAGTTGTAAGAAGACTGAATGAGAATGAAGCTAAAGTTGAAGCGGCTGAGAAATCAGGTAGAATGAAAGATCCTGAGTTTGCAAGGAAGGTACATGAAGGAAGAGAAAAAATAGAAAAGGTTAAAAGCAACATTAATAAACCGAGCAGTTCATATGGGAATTTGAAGACTAATAGTAATGGTGAGGTGACATATGGAGGCTACACAATACGTCAATGGAACGGGAAATGGATCCAACTGGGGAGATTAAGTTCCCTGACAATTGACGATTTAAGCCAATACAATAAACAAATTGGGTTATATAAAGCTGAGAAAAACGGCAAAACCGTCTATGTGGGAAAGGCGGTGGAGCACAGCAATGGTGGTTTCAGGAAACGACTAAGAGATTACGTCAGAGGTAGTGATAGCGGAAGAACTCATGGTTCAGGGCGAAAGATGTTTGAGAATCGAGAACAAATTTCGATCTCCATCTTAATTGTTGGTGATTCAGCGAATGATGTAGAAACTGTTATAGCGCTTGAACAAGCGATGATTGGATACAATGGACCGGGATGGAATGTACAACACAATCGTTAACTAGTTACTAAATTTAAATGAATCGAGATAAAAAAATTGATAAGGAAGAGAGATATAAAATGATTAACGAAAATAGTGAAGGTGGAAATATCATTAATCCGGAAAAATTCATGGAAATTATGCCGGAATTCAAAGCATGGTCTGGGCTTGCATTGGTAAAGATTTTTGATGATTCGGGAAGTAAGATAAAGCCATTAGGTTCAGGTGGGTTAGTTAACTACAAAGGGCGTTATTTTGTAGTTACTAATGAACATGTTGTTAGGTCTGTTCCAAAAGGCAATAGAGCAATTTATATCAATATACCTTATGCTGATAAAGACGCAATAGATAGAAAAATGATTGTAATAAATGACGCTGAGAATAAAGATAATGATTTAGCTGCTTTCGAAATAAGCGAAGAAACAGTTAATAAAATGAACGAAAAAAGCTTTCTCAGTGAAGAAAACTATGATTTGGATATAGAGGATTACATTAATGATATATCAAATGTTATTTTCGTTCACGGTTATGCTGTGTACGATACTCAAATAGATCATATGGAAAAGACAATAGACATGGTAACCACTCCCTATCAAACAACCGTTGCAGAATATGATCAGTATGCAGAAATCTTGAATATACATTCAAATCAAGAGGGGATTTCTGAGTACGGGGAAGAGATTGAAGTATCTACCTTTTCCGGTATGAGTGGTTCATTAGTATTTGGTCTATATATGGAACCTGGCGGGATCGATTATAAAGCAATTGGAATACTAAGTGAATGGGAAAAAAGTGAATCAAAATTATTGGTTTTCCCTTTTAAGGATATTACTAATTTTCTAGATGAAAGTTTTTTCAGTGATAACTAACAGAGACAGTAAATTCGTCTTAAAACCGACAAAGGGTTTTTCCCTTTATCGGTTTTAAATTTATCATTTGAATTTATTATGTATAACTGGAACGATGCTTGTCGTAAAGATGATCATAGATAAGAGGATATAAATAGAAAATAGATCTATTGCATGCAAGATGATGATAATTGTTAAGAATGAAATTCTGGATATGCACAATATAACCTCTCTCCAAATAGTGATCTGTATACGCTTCGTCTTCCCCTCCCCTTCCAATTGTTCGTATTGCTGAGAGTAATAGTTTGTACGGAAGATGAAGTTACCTATTACTAATAGGATGTTAGGCACCAATAACCATAGGTTCGATAGAGTGGTTGCTAGTCCTAAACCTAGGAATGCTAGTAAAATACCGATAATCATCCAACTGACCGGTGAGAGTTTCGATGCATTGAAGAGCTTGATCATGATGAATACTAATAGTGTGTAGAAAACATTGAGAAGTGCTACGAAGAATTTATCTTCCGTAATTGTGAATGTGAAATACATTAAAAAGATTGTCTGGAATTCCGCGAACATCCCTCCGAAATAATATGAGTAAGGAAGTAGTTTGGTCTTTCCGCCTTTAAAAACCTTTTTTAAGCCTATCTCTTTTGTGAATGGATTTGAGATTCTATCCTTTTTAGGTGAGATATCGGGCAACATGAAGCTCAACAAAAATAGTCCAATCGAAAAGATAAACATGACAATAAATGTGTTCCCATAGTTTAACGTTGACAATATAAATGCGAACGTTAGTGGAATGAAATTGTTTACGGCTTTTCTCCAGAAAGCGGACTGTTGGAAGAAAAGTTTGAATTCCTTCCCTTCCCCTAATATTGATAAAGCAAGTGTTATTCCAGCTGAGAATACCCCTCTCATTAGACCGTATATGGAACCAGCAAACATAATCCAATGAAATGGTTCATCAAACGTTACAAAAGAAAGTAACCCAAATAATATTAGTGAAAAGATTGAACCCGCTCTCATTACAGTTTTTAAATCTTTTTTGTAAAATAAGTATGATCCGCTCACATATGAAATACTCCACAAAGAGAACATAAAAAAGTTAAACCATACCAAGTCCAAAAGTTGTTTGTTCTGTTGCCAGATATATAAATTCACAAATAAATCCACGAATGTAAACACAACCGAAGTTGATGTATTAAACAAGATCATGCGCTTTAACCCATTATTCAAAAGAAAACTACCTCCTTCGCTTGAACAAACATCCTAAACTGCAGAATGTAATTAACCAAGAAAAAGGAGAATGAATGTGTAAACGCAAAAAAGACTTCCCTTAAGGTGAAGTCTTTTTTTGCAACAGGTGTATAGGGATGAGACTTACATCTCGCTTATTCCCGATATAAGAAACCAAAATGCAAAAATGGGTAAAGATAGTAACATCGTGATAAATGAAAGCTTATGTAATTTGTATTTGAGTAAAAATAATAATGAAACAACTAATCCTATGCTAGGAATACCAATCCATACTATATCTTGGAGAAGAATACTTTTGGATCCTATGAATCCAATGAAATTCGTTACAAACATCACATACCAAATTAATTGGAGTAATAAAGCTCCTTTGATGATGGTATTTCGTTTATCGATCATGGTATCGCCTCCTCTATATTAATTATTGCTGCTGCACAATAAGTTTTCCTGCATCTTATCTAAACTGACCAACAACGAAGAACCGGTCGTTTCGTGTAATGTGCGGTCGGTGCCTATAGCTTGTACTTTTACTGGTTTTTCATCTTCAACGGTTATTTGGATAGAATAACCCGCTTCTTTTAAAGCCTTTAGGATATTATCGATCAACTCTTAAACCTCCTGATAATTAGGCTAATTGCTCAGTTATGAATTGGTACACATAGGATATGGTATTCAGTTTAAGGGTAAATTACTAGAGGGTAAACCAAGAATTTGGAAAATAAATCATTACCAGTCTCATAAGTGCTTATGAAAGGGGGATATTATGCCTATAACAGATAAAGGTACCGTGGATTATCATATACCTGAAGAGATAAAATCCAAGTTTACTAAAGAAATTTTATCCGATTTTAGAAAGGAAGTTATCCGTACTTTCCAAAAAAACGATATTAAACGCGGCGATAAGCCAAATAACTATGAAGAATTTAGTTATCATGCTTGGTGGCTCTATATGGAAGGCACGAGCGGTTACTGTGAAGCATTTAGAAAAATAATGTTGAAGCACAATTTACGAGAAATAGTGGATTATTATGATTCACTTCCTTACTATGACAGTGATTTGTTTGATCATGAGTTTGGCGACTTACTTATCCAGTATGGATTAGTTAAGTTGGGTAGTCCTGACGAAATCAATTAAGAATTAAAAGAACCTTGAGGAAACGATACCTCTAAGGTTCTTTTGTTTACATGTAGGATTGGTAAATGCCTGTGCCCAGTAAATAAACTATGAGTAGACTTAAGAAAACAGAAAATAAAACAAATGCTTTTTTTGAATGGAAATCGATAGCCACCCCGTTTTTTGGTTCAAAAAACCAGCTATACATCACTAATCCTAGTAAAATTAATAGTAGTATTCCCGCACCTAAATTTGTAATGGTTCTCCCCCCTCCTCTCTCGCTTCGGTGTACATTGAGTATGTGTATTGTATACCCTTAGTATATGTAAGATGCATGTCATACACATCCTTTAGTGACTTACTGTGGTTCGTATTTCTGCTTTAGTGCTTCTAATAGAGCCTTTTCTTGTTGCTCTTTCCAACGATTCAAGTTGTTACGATAGGCTTCTTCAGCATCCGCTTTGTTTTTTAGTAAATCTTCAGCAAACCTATCCATATCAAATCTAAATGAATTGGAATCGTCTATGATTATCTCAACGATCTCTGCATTTTTATAGGGATAGCTCTGAATTAGTTCTCCGTTTCGTATAAACTGATTAATATGGTTTTTAAGATGACCTATATTTGACCAGGACTTACCTGATTTGGTCCATACATTAGCCCTACTTCCTCCCTTGGAAAATTCCCCAGTCACCTTGTTTCTTATTTTATATACCTTTTGCTCCAAATGCGTTCACTCCATCTTTGATTATTTTAAAACTAGAAGCCATAACACTTGTTATGGCTTCTAGTTGGTTGATTCAGATTACTTTACTTCAGTCGCTAAGTCAGCTGGTTCAAGTTCCACTTGTTCATAAATTTCTGTGAGTGATGCTTGAGCATTTTCAAAGTGCTCTGTATATTTAGGGTGATCGTTCTCTTCACCAAGAGTACCCCACTCTTTATAAGCAGTAGAAAGTTCTGTAACAACTTCGGTTAGTTCCTCATTAAATGGTTTTAGATCTGAAGGGATTTTGAGATCTTTTACCGATTCTGCAATTTTCACTGATGTTTCTGTAGCATGTTTCTTTGCTTCATCCACCTCTTCTTGAGTTGGTGGTTCTTCTTCTTTGGCAACTAGTGCATCAAAAGAATAAAGCGCGGCATCTTGTTTGTTGATCGTGTTCGTTAACTTCATTTGGAAATCCATTAGAGCGCTTTTAACATCTGTTTGAGATATTGCCTCTTGTTCTGGTTCTGTATTCTCTGCCTTTTCCTCTGAACATGCTGCTGTGAAAATCAAGGACGCTGCGCCTATTGAAAATAATACTTTTTTCATTTTGTTCACTCCATTTGTTTTAATTTTTGTTCCTAAAATTCCCTTTTATCTAATAAGGAAAGAGTCCTTTATCCAAAAGGAAATTTCTGAAAATATATTGAAAAAGAGGAACTACAATACATGACCCATTGTCATTTATTAATTAATTGAGGTGATAGTAATGAAATATACTTGCCCTTGCTGTGGATGTTGTACTAAATAGCGAAATTCACGATATCTGTGAAAATTGCTTCTGGCAAGACGATCCTATTTACAGAGAAAGACCTGACTCATTAGATGAAGCGAATTCACCCCTGACATTAAAAGAAGCGCAAATGAATTTCTTAATTCTTGGTGCGTGTGATGAGAATGGCTTAGGTGAAACTCGGTCGGCTAAGGAATATGGAGATAGAGATCCGAAGTGGAAGCTCCTTTAAAAGGGGTTCAACTATCACAGAAGGTAGTTAGATGTTTTATCCTAGCGACATTAAGTAGTTGTCATTCTGTACAGACCTCTCTACTATTATTAAAAATACGTAAAAATATATATAATAATGAAATTACAACTGTTCATTTCAATACTTCGCTAATATAATAGAGGTTAATGAAGTTACGTTAAGTGGGTGATTTAGATGAAGTTACTAAAAACATTGTTTTTTTCAAAGAGGAGTAAAAATCAACTCTTGTCGGATCAGCTAAATGGAAAAAGAAAAATAATCAAATCGTTATCAACCAGAGTTCGTGTTCAAAAAGTCACTAACGAAAAACAACAACGAAGACTTATGGAAGATGACTATCAAGGGCGATCAATAAAGAAATGTCATTGCGAGGATAAAGATATAAGACCATTAGTTGATGAGGAGCCAAATTCGGGTCTTTATTGTTTAAACTGCAGTAAAATAATAAATTTCAAAGATATTCATATCGCTTAGCATGTTATCGGAAAAGTGTTCAGCTTCCTGTGCGCTTCCTTCGCTTACCTCTTTGTACGATAAAAACTAATTTAAATTCTCTCAATACTCAATATCCAGTTATAATTGCAAAAAACTAGGATGGTGTATTGTATGAAATTATTTAAAAAGATCTTCGGAAAGAAACAAGCAAGAATTGAGGAATTGGAAGAGCTTCTAAACAAAAAAAGCATAGAAAACAAGGTTTTAATTGAAGAAAACCAAGAGCTCAAAGTTGCAAACGAAGATTTGGACGTTGCATTATGGCATATTCATAATGATAAAAAAGTAGAAATAGAAAACGAAGAAGTAAATGATTACAATAAAAAATACAACCAAACATGTAGTTGCGGTAAAGGGATTCTTGGACCTTTAGATGATGGCAACCCTAGTTTGGGATTGTATTGTATGCAATGTAATAGAATTGCGAGCTAAAAAAGACCATATAAAACAAAGGGGCTTTTCATAAGCTCTTTTTCTTAATTGATGTTTCTAATGACTGAATACCTTTTCCGTATTTCTCCACATAGAAAATAACCAGGGAGATTTCTAAGAAACTCTTAAGATAAGGAATTTTTGGCTCCATATTATTTAGTGATGAGTAGTTCATTTAGGTTATTCTCATTAATTGCTCTGAACAGCATTACGGAGGTTTAAAGGATGAAAAAAGAAACCATAAAGGATTCCATCTGTTACGCGGTGATCATGGGTAGAGAACCAGGTATTTACTATAGTTGGGATGAAGTGTTGCGGGTCACTAAGGGGTTCTTAGGGGCATCTGTAAAGAAGTGTTACTCTCTATCTGAAGCGCAGGAGTTACTAGGAGAAAAACAACTAAAAGGGTTCCGGTTAGCGGAAGAAAGACAGACAAATAAGTTATCACATTTACATATGATGAACATCTATACAGACGGAAGCTTTAACGGGAGAACGAATGACTACTCTTATGCTTTTGTAACAGTCAAACATGAATCCGTTACACATAGCCAGAGCGGTTTAGGAACGAATAAGGAAGCTGCTCTGTCTTTGAAGAGTTTAGCAGGAGAACTAAAAGCAGTGATGGAAGCTGTGAGGTATGCTGCATTAAATGGGGAACGTAATTTAGTTATATATCATGATTTCAATGGGGTTAGAGAAATAGTAACTAGAGAAATAAAGCCTAGAAATCCATTCGCAAAACAATACAAAACATTTATGGATAGATGGATTGCTCTTTATGGTTTAAGGTTAGATTTCACTAAAGTGAAAGCGCATAATGGAAATGAATACAATGAACTTGTTGATCACCTAGCAAAAGAAGCACTTTTCAGAACCAAAATTTCTAGTACAAACAACGCTTTAGAAATGCCTCATATCGTCGAACTGAGGAAAAAGGCATTGAAAGTTAACAAGACGATTGATTGTTTTTCTGGCAAAGGGAAAGTAAGGCAAAAGTTGTTAAGTAGTGGTGAAAATATCTATTTGAGCTACCGTCATAACTATCTTAGCTACGCTGACTTAATGGATGACATAGAGTTTTTAGTAGATGTATTTATTGAAAAGGCTAAATGGAAGCAACTTGTACTCTCCCGTGATCAAGCTTATCTATTTTTCCTGTCGCATAGTTTAAAAATGGAAAATATCTATATGAAGTTGATTCGTAATAAGAAGGTACGAAAAGAAATTAAGGTAAGCAAAGAGAATAATCACTTAAAGGGTCTAATGGTGAAGGCAATAACAATAAAAAGTCCTCTTAACTGTTTCACGGTTGATGAAAAGGATAAGCAAAGAATGGTAAGTTATGGACATGCTATTTTCAAAAGAAAGAGAGAGAGTTTTTCTAGTTTAAGCGCGTTAATGATAAACGTAGGGTCCATGGTGAGAGAATTGTTAAAAAGAGCGCATGACCAACAAATCGCAGTAAATGAGGAGCAATGCTATTTGTTCTTCTTGAGTTATTCGGAGAAGATGGAAAAATTTTATCAAAAAAAACTTAAAAGACAACTTTCGATGGGCTAATATCGGAGGTTGTTTTTTTAAATGAAAATTCCAGTTTTGTAAGTCGTTTTAACCAATCGAATAAATATGATGAAATGTAGAAAAATAAGGTAAAAGGAGTTGAGGTAATGGAGAGCAAGAAAATTACGGGATTACTCAAGAGGAAAGAAGCCGGATTTGTTTATTTCTTGAGAGAACATCTTTGTGGGAGTATTAAGATTGGATATTCGAGGAATTTAGATCAAAGATTAATCCGTTTTGGGGTCACTTTGCCTTTTGATGTGGAGCTCGCTCATGCAATATACAGTCAAAACGTTCAGACCACAGAAAAACTTTTACATAAGTATTTTGAAGGAAAAAGACTAAATGGGGAATGGTTTCAATTATCTGAAGAAGAACTAAATGAGATTAGACGCATGAACTTTCCCGAAGAAATTGTAAAATCTATAACTATAGATCATGCTGAACTGGAAACAATCTCAGTTGGAGAGGCTGAAAACATTAAGGAAACAACTTTA
Organism: Guptibacillus spartinae; assembly: GCF_028610625.1. Lineage (GTDB taxonomy): Bacteria > Bacillota > Bacilli > Bacillales > Guptibacillaceae > Guptibacillus > Guptibacillus spartinae. The sequence goes on along the minus strand of NZ_JAQQWU010000020.1, from coordinate 1,512 downwards.
TCTCCTACAGATCCATTATTTAAAGAAGTTTTAATTGCCCAAATAAACTACAAACCTTTACCGAGCAAACCAAATCCTAAAAAACTAAAGAGATATATGGAGAAAATGAGTAATCATCCGACAGAAACCTACGTAGAAGTTCAAGAACAAAAAGGGAAGCGACAAGGAAAGTTCCTTTTAGTTGGTTCGCCTTACTACATCCTCGCTTCCCAGAAATTAAAAAGAAAATCATTATTGGTTAAACTCGTGAACTTATAGTTTGCCTTCGAACAGAGAGCGCAGGCATTTACTCTACTGACCTCTGGAATTTCTCGAAGAACAATACCGTGTTCATCTGATACGTGTCGGTGTCGTAGTTACAATACTTGTAGTGGATATTACGATCGATATCTTCATATAGTGCGAACACTAAATCATTTGATTCTTTGCTCTCAAAGAAACAACCATACCTACGATTAAGTCTTATTGTGGCTATTGAGATCACCTTCTTTATGTCCTGGAGTCATTACCTTCATAATTTTGTGGGATAGGAAGGTTTTATATAGATAAGCGTTTCGCTGCTGTTCATCTTTTCCATTTCATTAAATTTCACAATGTAAAATTCCGCTTCGGTCACATCAAATGCAATTCGGAAAATACCTTTCTCTCCCGCTTGAAGCTTAAGGTAATTAAACGACTCATCGCTGTATGTATTGTAAAAGACCTCACTCTCCATCTGTATCTCTTCGGATGAAATACCTGTAAAGTCTTGATCGGATAACACGACATCTTCGTTACGCATGTTCGAAACTTTAAACTCCAAAATTAAAAACTGATCATGATCTAGCTCTTCAACAACAAGGTCATTATGCTTTGCTTTAGTGGTATATCCGCCTGTTAGTTTTAGAGTCAGTGAATTGTTTCGACTGAACTCATCACCTACGTGATAAAACTTATCCATTAGTTCCTGATCTGCACCTGTTTCTTTTGCAAGTGCTCTGGTATCTACAATCGGAACTCGTTCCTCTTTTTCTTTTTTCTTCTCTTCTTCTATTTTCTTATCTGCATTTGTATTAAGGTCGTTCTCTATCGATTGATTTATCTCTTCATTCGATTGACTGGATTCTTGAGAGCAACCTACAGCAAATAAAAGCAACAAAAGAATCAGCATAGAAACTTTCTTCATTTTTTACCCCTTCCCATTGTTCCGTTTTATCGCTTATCAAGACTAACATATTTTTTAGGATAACTGTTATTAATGCGAATTGTATGAATTAGGAAAGAACACCCGTGATCTTCAGTCATGGGATGAATTTCCGTGGGTTAGCACATTCGAGACAAACACATGTTCCTTTGATAAAATGTAGCTAAAGGAGGTGTGAAAAATGAAAGAGAAAAAGCGATACGGCATTCAAAAAGAGTATTTGAAGTTGAAATCTAAAAAAGAGTATCTTGCACTGCGTAAGCTCGTTCATTTAAGCAAGAACATGTATAATGTGGGCTTGTATTCTGTACGACAACACTTCTTCAAGA
>NZ_JAQQWU010000019.1 GCF_028610625.1 Guptibacillus spartinae | reverse complement strand
CCGCTAAGATCAGGGAGCAAGCTCCCATCTCTTCGCTCGACTTGCATGTATTAGGCACGCCGCCAGCGTTCGTCCTGAGCCAGGATCAAACTCTCCGATAGAAAGCTTAATCTAGCTTTTAAAACATTTTGTTTCCGTAGAAACAACTACTTACATGGCGTTTCGTTCAGTTTTCAAAGAGCAATTCGTTTCTTTCAATGTCGTTTTCAGCGACTTTATTAATGTACCACATTAACTCAGTTGGCGTCAACAACTTTTTGAAATCATTTTTTCGTGTCCACCGCGTTGTTGCGGCGACCTATATAAATATACAGGTAGTTCTTCGTTTTGACAAGGGGTAATTTAAATTAATTTGAACTTTTTTTCAAGATGCGGAGGTACTTTGCTATCTCAGCTTGCGTGGCAGTTCGTTTATAGATACCTAACAGAAGTTGATAGCGCTCTTCCATCGCTCTTTTAACCAAACCATCAAGCCTACTGTTATCTAGATCCATCAGTAGTTCTTCCATTTCGCGCTTTAGCAAATACTCAATTTCTTTCATTTCTTTAAAGTTAACTAAAAGTCCGATCATCTGTATCGCTCCTTCCTCACCCCAGTATGACCAGGTGATTTGTGTTTTATGTGTTTCCCTAACAGTTTGTACATAGTTATGAAACTTTTCGCATATGAATGGGACAAAGGGGGTGCATAATGAAGTTTTTTTGGATTTGGAATGGAATCAGAATCAAGCAGGGACTTATTATTGTAACGGCTGCTTTCTTTGCTGCCATTATCCTATTTGTTGAAGGTGGAGACCTCGCCGTGTTTACAAATAATGATGTCCCGCTCGCTGTCGATCAGGTGAAGAGTGATGATAAACGGCTTGCCTTAACTTTTGATATTAGTTGGGGTGAAACGAAGGCAGTTCCTATTCTGGATGAATTGAAACAAAACAATGTGAAAGCTTCGTTTTTCATTTCTGGCGCTTGGGCAGAACGTCATCCTGAAATTGTTGAACAGATTACGAAAGATGGTCACGAAATCGGTAACCTTGGTTATCGCTACGAAAACTACACAAACATGAAAGATGAAGAGATCAAGAAAGATATCATTCGTTCGAGCGAAGCTATAAAAAAAGTTACCGATGAAGAGCCACAATTACTTAGACCTCCGAATGGAAACTTTGATAAGCGCGTTCTCTTGCTTTCAGACAAATTTAACTATACTGTCATTCACTGGAGTCTAGACTCTGAAGACTGGAGAAACCCAGGTGTAGAGAATATTGTTCAGAATGTCATGAAAGAAATTGATCCAGGTGACATCGTGCTTATGCACGCATCAGATTCAGCAAAACAGACGGCAGAAGCACTTCCAGAAATGATTGCCGCTCTAAAGAAGAAAGGTTATTCTTTCGCTACAGTAAGCGAACTTGTTTCAGACGCTAAGATTAAAAGTAAAGAAATAAAATAAGCCGCTATCCAATTAGATAGCGGCCTTTATCTATGCTTCTTTTTGAATTAAACGATGAAGTGTTAGCAATTGCCACACATTACTTACTAGTAGAGGAATCAAAATAAGCCAAAGCCACTTTGGATCATTGCTTTGTAGTCCTGGAATCCATTCAAGAATGGTAACAACGACAATAAAGAAAAGAGCGGGTATAAACGCCTGCTTATTTGTTTCTTTTTGCTTCACATATGCCGCAATGAGTCCTACCACTAAAAGAAATAATGCGATAAGTATGTAGCTAATCACACTTTCTCCTTCTTCTGCAAAAACCGCATAGCGGAAATAAACTAAATCAAATAAAGCAACTGCGATTAAGACAACCTGGATGGTATTCCAGAGTCTTACCGATTTGAAAATACCTAATCCAAAACGATGAATGGTTAAATACGCAAAAAAACCCATCTGACTAATCAAACTAAAGATGCTTGATACCCCTAATAACCAGAGTATTACTATTAAAAACGAGAGTAATTCTCCATTTTTTAGATCTGTCCAATACTGGGACCAGTCTAAGACAATACCTGTAAGCATACCGGCTGTTGATCCAATCAGAAGGGTTGTAAAGAATAAATAAACAAGATTTCTTGTTTTCAAGATCAAACCCCCGTGAACGTTAATGGTGCTTCTATGTTGAATTGTACCAATGCCGCTTTTAAATTGCTACCCTTCCTTTATTCACCGGGTATAAATTCACAGTTTCGCCTAATATTAAGAATAAGATCTTGAGAAAGGAGCGCAATGATATGAGTCAGCGTTTCAGACTACTTACGCTCGGATTTGTCATTTTTCTTATCGCTGGTTGTGCCACCGGTTCTGCCGAAGGATCTCAGGCCAATTACGAAGAAACGAAGAAAATGCTTGTCGACTTGCTAAAATCCGACGAAGGAAAAAAAGCGATTCAAGAAGTGATGTCAGATGAAGAAATAAAGAAACAGCTTGTTATGGAACAACCATTTGTGAAAGAAACGATACAGAAAGTGCTTACAACTGAAGAAGGAAAAGCTTACTGGCAAGAAATGTTGAAAGACCCTACGTTCGTTGAGAATTTCGCTAAAAACATTCAGGATGAGAATAAGAAATTATTTAAATCACTCATGGATGACCCTGACTATCAGGAAAAAATGATGGATCTGCTACAAGATCCAGTCATGGAAAAAAACTATCTACAACTCCTTGAAAGTAAACAATCCCGTCAGCAAATTAAGGATTTAATCGCCGAAACATTTGAAAGTCCACTATTTCAAGCTAAGATTCAGGAAATGCTTACCGGAATTACGTCGGAGCAACTGAAATCTTCTGGCGGCGGCAAGGAGGAAGGAACAGGTAATTCTGATTCCAAAAATGGAGGTACCTCTAATTCTGGACAGCAATAAACACACGAAAGGACATGCCTCGATGCATGTCCTTTCCCTTTTATTCCGCGGTTCTCTTTATAATCTCATTAGCAATTTGAAGATACTGCATTCCGATTGGATGATCTTCTTGATAGACAGAAGGCGCAAATTCAGCTTCGTCAAAGTCTGGTTGCCCGAGAGGCAGTCTTCCCAGAATGTCCGTTGATAATTCAGAAGCTAATTTATCTCCGCCTCCCTGGCCAAAGACATACTCTTTCTCTCCCGTTACTTTACTTTCAAAATAAGACATATTTTCTACAACACCGAGGACTTCGTGTTTTGTCTTAAGCGCCATTGCTCCCGCTCGTGCTGCAACGAAAGCAGCAGTAGCATGTGGGGTTGTGACAATAATCTCTTTTGAGGCAGGTAGCATCGTATGAACATCGAGAGCAACATCCCCAGTACCTGGTGGTAAATCAAGTAATAGATAATCTAGCTCTCCCCAATCCACTTCACTAAAGAAATTATTTAGCATTTTGCCAAGCATTGGGCCACGCCAGATAACAGGAGCGTTATCTTCTACAAAGAAAGCCATGGACATCACTTTAACGCCAAATCGCTGAACAGGATAGATTTTTTCATTCTCTACTTTTGGTCTCGTTTCAATACCCATCATATCAGGAACGCTAAATCCGTAAATATCCGCATCAATAATCCCAACCTTTTTCCCGAGGCGAGCTAATGATGTTGCAAGGTTTACGGTAACCGTCGATTTCCCAACGCCCCCTTTACCACTCGCTACTGCAATAAACTGTGTTTTACTCTCTGGAGAAAGCAATGGAGGAAGATCTGGGTTAGCTGACGTTCCCTCAGGCAGTTCTTCATCGGCTAATTGTTCAAATCGTAACCCTACAGACTCCGCACCAGCGCCTTTTAGCGTGTTGACAATCTCCTGCTGAACCTTCATTTGCTCAGCTGATTCCGTTTGAGCAAGGGCTACCTTCACACTGACATAGCCTTCCTTCGTTTTCACATCACGAATCGTGATACTTTTATGTAAAATAGGATCTTGCACCTTTTGTAGTAATTCAACGACTTGATCTTTCGTTAACATGGAGGCACCACCTTCTCTGAATTCGATTACATTGCTAGTATAACATATCATTCAGAGAGTTTTGACTATGGCGCTTCACGTGAAATCTCTTTATTTAAAACAAGCCAGTGCTTATTCTTCTGGCACTGGCTCGTTCGTGGCATAGCGAATAATCCCCTGGTAAATGGATGCTGCTACTTTGTTCTGATAGGTGTCCGTATTCAATAGTTCTCTCTCCGGGGGGTTTGAAAGAAAACCTACCTCCACTAATGACCCTGGAATTTCAGCTTCTCTAAGTAAATAAACACTGTCCATGTTCTTCGCAAGGCGATTTGTATTTTCTAAATTTCGTTTTATTTCATTTTGAATAAACCGAGATAGCGCCTCACTTTCTTTATTCACTGGATTATAAAATGTCTGAGCTCCACTCCATCTGGAAGAAGGAATGGCATTTAAATGAATGCTAACAAAAAGATTGTGACTTCCTTCGTTGATCAGTTCAACCCGATTTCTTAAATCCTCTGCTTTTCGATTACTTAGTCCTTTCGTTCCTTCAGATGCCAGGTCTGTATCCGTCTCTCTTGTCATAATGACCAGCGCCCCTGCTTCTTGAAGATAATCCCTTAATTTAAGTGATATTTTAAGAGCAATATCTTTTTCTACGATATTATTACCTACCGCTCCTCCATCAGCGCCTCCATGACCGGGATCAATCACAATAACCTGACCTGATAAAGGTAGATGCCAGGCATCCCATGAAGAGTCAATGGCAAATTTGTAATTAATGATAAATAACAGCACGATGATACCAGTGGCAACGCCAAATCGCTTATACCACTTCTTCATACTTATCCAACACCGCCCCTTATTTTGTCCTACCTTATCTATATGGGACAGGTGAAAGAATTAGTCTTGAAACTTTATCGGCTATTGGAGGCGTAGTCGCCGTCTCATCATGCCTTTTTCACAACCTGCTTTCCACCAACTTGAAACAAATACATCACACGTGATTTGTAAGGACTCTTCATACCCCTCTGACGTTTTCCAAAAAAGCCAATAGTCAAAGAGAGCTTCGATGAGCGCTTTCTCCAATTTAAAACATCGCTTATGCACCATCGTCATCGGTTCTCCATAATAGGAGAACTTGCTATACTCTGCGCCTAACAAATACGCTTCAATGGCAATATCCATACAAACATTCTCCACATCTCCCTTGTAGAGAATAGCCTCAGAGAAAAATGGAGAAAACATTTCCCTGATGTTATCTGATAACTCCTTTAGCGATATTTCAATTAAAACTCTCCGTTCGAATTCAAGGCGCTTATGACGCTGGCGTTCTTTGAATACGGTAATCACATTGTCCATCTCACCCATCCTCTCGACTCGTTTGATTTTAGTCTCACTCAAGCGTCAGGGAGTATGCGATATATGAACTGGTAATTCCTTCAGTTTTTTTTATGGCAACATGTAAAAAACAACACAAAAAAACCCCCGGCTCGAAGCCAGAGGTTTTGAATAAAACAGATTAACGTTTTGAGAACTGAGGTGCACGACGTGCTGCTTTAAGACCGTATTTTTTACGTTCTTTCATACGAGCATCACGAGTTAGGAAGCCAGCGCTCTTAAGTGTTGCGCGTGATTCCGGATCAGCTTGCAATAGTGCACGAGCGATACCGTGACGGATCGCGCCTGCTTGTCCAGTGAATCCACCACCGCTAACATTCACGAAAATATCGTAAGTGCCTTCAGTGCCAGTTTCAACTAGTGGTTGCTTAGAGATAAGCTTAAGTGTTTCTAGATCGAAATAGTCGTCGATCTCACGGTTGTTAATAACCATACGTCCGTTACCAGGAAGTAAACGTACGCGTGCTACAGAGTGTTTACGTCGGCCAGTGCCGTTGTATTGTACTTGTGCCAAGTTGATTCCCTCCTTTTAATTATCCTCTTAGTTCGTATTTTTCAGGCTGTTGAGCCTGGTGATTGTGCTCGCTACCAGCGAATACGTGAAGCTTTTTAATCATTTGGCGACCAAGGCTGTTCTTTGGAAGCATACCTTTGATTGCAAGTTCAAGCATTTGCTCAGAACGGTTAGTACGCATTTCTAGAGCATTTCTTGATTTCAAACCACCTGGGTGTCCACTATGACGGTAGTACATCTTGTCATTAAGTTTGTTACCAGTTAGTTCAATTTTCTCAGCGTTAAGGATGATCACATGATCACCAGTGTCAACGTGAGGTGTGAAAGTTACTTTATTTTTACCGCGTAGGATCGCTGCTACTTCACTAGCAAGACGGCCAAGTGTTTGACCTTCAGCATCAACGATGTACCATTTGCGCTCGACTTCGTGGCCTTTAGCCATAAATGTTGTACGCATGAGTTTCCCTCCTAAAATCAATCCAATTTATTTTAAAACTACCACAGAATATTCATTGTCAGTTGTCAGTCAGATTTCTAAATCCGGGGCAAGTGGATGTAGAAATACCAAAGAATATCTTATAATACTGGGAGACAAATGTCAAGTGTTTAAGAACTTTCTTTCCTTTTCTAAGAATACGAGACTTTCCATAGGTAGAGTCCATGGGGAGGAGCTGTTTTACCTGCTTTGTTTCGATCTTTTGCGCTAAGAATAGATGACATTTCATTAGCCGAACGGCGACCCTTCCCTACTTCCAGTAACGTGCCCATCAGAATGCGAACCATGTTATAAAGGAAGCCGCTCCCTTCGAACGTAAAAACGAGCTCGTCTTGTATTTGCTCAATCTCGATTCGATAGATGGTCCTCACTTTATTCATCACATCGGTGTTACTAGCGCAGAAAGAGGTAAAGTCATGCTCCCCAATGAAATCAGCTGCTGCACGCTTCATCTCTAACACATTAAGTGCATGTGGCTCATGCACCGTATAGTTTCTTCTAAACACATCAACCGCTGCGCGATTGTGCACTCGGTATTGGTAAGTCTTTCTTACAACGTCATACCTTGCATGGAAATTACTCGATACAGCTTCTGTGTGCAAAACTCTCACATCACCAGGAAGCTGAGCATTTAAAGCTCGCGTCCAATTTTCAGGAGGAATCGAGAGCGTGGTATCAAAATGAATCACCTGGCCATACGCGTGCACTCGTGCATCAGTTCTTCCAGACCCCGTAACTGGTATGACTTCCCCTTTGTGCATTTGCTGTAATGCACGCTGCACTTCCTCCTGCACTGTACGTCCATTCGGTTGCACCTGATAGCCATTATAAGCAGTCCCATCATAAGAGAGCGTCATTTTTATCCGTTGCATCAACAATGTCTCCTAACTTCTTAACAGTAGTAAACTAACACAGAGCAGGAGAAGAATGATAAATAACGTTGTATCTTTTCCAGACCATTTTAGTAAACGTATGCTCGTTCTACCTTCTCCCCCGCGATATCCTCTTGCTTCCATTGCCATGGCAAGATCCTCTGCACGTTTAAACGCACTGACAAAGAGTGGAACAAGAAGCGGCACGATACTTTTTAAGCGTTCTTTTATTGGACCACTTGAAAATTGTGCACCACGTGCTGATTGAGCTTTCATGATCTTCTCTGTCTCTTCCAAAAGCGTAGGAATGAACCTAAGCGCGATAGACATCATTAGGGCAAATTCATGAACGGGTAAGCCAATTTTCTTCATTGGACCAAGCAACGTTTCAATCCCTACTGTGATATCAATAGGCGTCGTGGTAAGAGTTAACAGAGAAGTAATCAGAATTAAAAATAAAAGACGAAGTGAGATAAAGATCCCCTGCTCCACACCGCCTTCATACACTTCAAGAAAGCCCAAGTCCAAAAGCAAAGGTCCTTCTTTTGTTAAAAAGACGTGGAGTAAAAACGTTAAAATGATAACGAGCAAGATCGGCTTTAAACCGTTATAAATATAGCGGAGAGGTAATTTTGAGACAAAAATCGCAAGTAAAGTAAAAGCCCCGAGTAAAACATAGGTAATCCAATTATTTGCTAAAAAAACAATGATGACAAAAAGAAACGCCGTTAGAAGCTTAGCTCTCGGATCTAGTTTATGAATAAAGGATTGCCCTGGTACATACTGCCCAATAATGATATTTTGCATTAGGAATCGTCTCCTTTCTGCAAAACCGATAACGCTGCATCCACTGCCGCCTTAAGCGTAAAGACACTATGTGGAAGATCCTTATTAAACCGCTCTTCTAGGCGATGGATAAACTGGACTGTTTCTGGAACATCAAGGCTTAGATTTTTCAAGGCTTCGGGGTTAGAAAAGATGGTTTCTGGATTTCCTTGCAGTACGACCCCACCCTTTTCCATAATCAGAATGTCATCAGAAAAGCGGGCTGCATCTTCCATGCTGTGTGTGACGAGTATCGTTGTTAATCCCTCTTCTTCATGTAGACGATAGAAGAGATCCATTATTTCACGTCTCCCTCGTGGATCAAGTCCAGCAGTTGGCTCATCCAAGATAAGGATAGATGGTTTCATCGCGAGAACTCCCGCAATGGCAACTCGCCTCATTTGCCCACCACTTAAATCAAAGGGAGAGCGACTGAGATAGGATTCATCGAGTCCCACCTGCTGAATGAGTTTTGCCGCTCGCCGCTTTGCTTCGTCTTCTGAAACACCAAAGTTTAACGGGCCAAAAAGAATGTCTTTCTCAATGGTTTCTTCAAAAAGCTGATGTTCTGGATATTGAAAAACAATTCCAACATGTTTTCTCAATGCTTTTAACCTTTTTTCTTTTACACCAGCTTGAATTTTAAAATCCCCAATTTGAATACTACCCTGGGTAGGCTTCAAAAGCCCATTTAAATGCTGAATTAACGTAGATTTTCCTGACCCCGTATGCCCAATGATTGTTTGAAATGTCCCCGATGAAATCGATAGATTTATGTTTGAAAGAGCTTTACGTTCAAATGGTGTTCCTTTACCGTACGAATGCTCTAAACCTTTAATTGTAATGTCCATAACTCGTTCACCAATTCCTCCTGAGATAAAGTAAGCCTTGAGAAATCGTATCCTCTCTCGCTGAGTGCTCGCTGCACCTGTAGTGGAAACGGCAGGTCTAAGCCGATTTGCTCCAACATATCTCCTTTTTTAAACACTTCCACCGGAATTCCTTCATCGATGACTTCTCCTGCGTTCATCACAACAAGTCGATCTGCCTGTGCAGCTTCTTCAAGATCATGGGTGATCGAGATGACCGTCATTCCTTCTTCTTCTTTTAACTTTCGCATCGTTTGCAATACTTCTCTACGACCAGCAGGATCAAGCATAGATGTGGCTTCATCTAAAATCACAATTGATGGTCTCAAAGCAATAATTCCAGCAATCGCTACCCGCTGCTTTTGCCCACCAGAAAGACGATGGGGCTCCTGGTCAAGGTAATCTTCCATTCGGACCTTTTGGACGCTCTCATTTATTCGTTCTAACATTAGTTCTCTAGCCATCCCACTATTCTCAAGTCCAAATGCAACATCATCTCGAACGGAGGTGCCAACAAACTGATTGTCAGGATTTTGAAACACGATGCCTACTCTTCTTCTTATTTCCCAAATGCTTTCCTCATCTCGACTATTGTACCCTTCAACGAGAACATCACCTTTTTCAGGAAGTTGCAAACCATTTAGAAGTTTAGCAAGTGTCGACTTTCCTGAACCGTTGTGCCCAACAATGGCTAGCCACTCGCCTTTATAGACAGAAAGGGATACGCCATGTAACACATGCGGTTGATCTTCCTGATATCGGAAGGATACATCTTGAACGGTGATAAGTTCTTCCATACTCGTTCCTCCTACCTCTGCTAATTTCAAACGATGATCACGCCTCTAACTAATGATACTGGTGCGAAAAAAAGGCGGGCAGCAAAACCGCCACTTTTTCCTATCAGCATATCGGTCGTGGACCAACATCTAATCCTATAAAAAAAGCCTGGCATCTGCCAGACTTCCTTTAATGGCAAGCAGCATGCAACCACTTGAGAACGTGCGTTAAAACAAAAAAACGCACGAAAAAAGGGCATAGAATCAGTATCCATTGTCGAGATCCTGTCCCGCCCTTTTAATCAAGTGCGTCTTATACTAGCTCGATGATAACCATTTCAGCACCGTCACCGCGGCGTGGTCCAAGCTTACGGATACGAGAGTAACCGCCTTGACGCTCTGCATAACGTGGAGCGATATCGCTGAATAGTTTTTGAACTGCATCTTGACCGCTTTCTTGATCCGCTACTTCGTTACGGATGAAAGAAGCTGCTTGACGACGTGCGTGAAGATCTCCGCGTTTACCAAGCGTAATCATTTTGTCGATGAAAGAACGAAGCTCTTTCGCCTTCGATTCTGTCGTTTCAATACGTTCATTGATGATCAAATCTGTAACAAGGTCACGGAATAGCGCTTTACGCGTATCACTCGTACGACCTAACTTTTGGTATGCCATGAAGTATTCCCTCCTTTGTTGTTTATAAAATCAACAACTTAAATATCTATTCTTCGTTACGAAGTCCAAGTCCAAGCTCTTCAAGCTTTTCTTGTACCTCTTCAAGTGATTTACGTCCAAGGTTACGAACTTTCATCATGTCTTCTTCAGACTTCTGAGTTAGTTCTTGAACAGTATTAATGCCAGCACGCTTCAGGCAGTTATATGAACGAACTGAGAGATCGAGCTCTTCGATTGTCATCTCAAGCACTTTCTCTTTTTGATCCTCTTCTTTTTCGACCATGATTTCAGCATTTTGAGCCTGATCTGTTAAGCCAACAAAGATATTTAAATGTTCATTTAAAATCTTTGCGCCTAGTGATACAGCTTCTTCAGGGCGAATGCTTCCATCTGTCCAAACATCGAGGGTTAGTTTGTCATAATTAGTTACCTGGCCAACGCGAGTGTTTTCAACCTGGTAGTTAACACGAGAAACAGGAGTGAAGATCGAGTCAACCGGAATAACTCCGATTGGCTGTTCATCATTTTTGTTTCCTTCTGCTTGTACATAGCCTCTTCCGCGAATAGCAGTAATTCGCATTTGGAAACGGGCACTAGCAGAAAGGGTAGCAATATGAAGGTCAGGGTTTAAGATCTCCACGTCGCTGTCATGAGTAATATCTCCAGCTGTTACCGTCCCTGGCCCCTGCACATCAACTACTAATGTTTTCTCTTCTTCCGAGTAAACTTTCATAGCTAATTTCTTAAGATTAAGAATGACAGTTGTTACATCTTCATGTACGCCTTCAATTGTAGAAAATTCGTGAAGAACTCCTTCAATTTGTACAGATGTAACAGCAGCACCAGGAAGTGAAGATAACAGGATACGACGAAGGGAGTTACCCAGGGTAGTTCCATAACCACGCTCTAATGGTTCTACAACAAACTTTCCGTATTTAGCATCCTCGTTGATAGCTACCGCTTCAATTTTTGGCTTTTCGATTTCGATCATCCAACAAACCCTCCTTCAAAACGTCGAACTTCGGTTAGACATGTTGTCTAACCGAATAATCCCCTTAGGCGGTCCAAATACCAACAACCTAATTATGATTCGTCAACCGTCAACAATTTATACATTATCATTATTGACATGTTCATCAATTGTATACCGATAGATTGAATCTTTCCATAAGAGATTGTTCAAAACCAGGCATTCTCCCGAAGGGAACATCTACGTTTTTGAACTCTCTACTACCTTAGACTCTACGACGTTTTGGCGGACGGCAGCCGTTATGAGGTACTGGAGTTACGTCACGGATCGCAGTAACCTCTAGACCTACAGCTTGAAGTGCACGGATCGCAGCTTCACGACCAGCTCCAGGGCCTTTAACAGAAACTTCTACAGTTTTCATGCCATGCTCCTGTGCAGTTTTACCTGCAGTTTCAGCAGCCATTTGAGCAGCGAATGGAGTAGACTTACGAGAACCTTTGAAGCCCATGTTACCGGAAGTTGCCCAAGAAATCGCATTTCCGTGAGTGTCAGTAATCGTAATAATAGTGTTGTTAAAAGTAGAACGGATGTGAGCTATTCCACTCTCAACATTCTTTTTCACGCGCTTTTTACGCGTATTTGCTTTACGTTGTTTAGCCATTTGTTAATTACCTCCCTTACTTCTTCTTGTTAGCTACTGTACGGCGAGGGCCTTTACGAGTACGAGAGTTGTTCTTCGTATGTTGACCTCGGACAGGAAGACCACGACGGTGGCGGATACCACGATAAGAACCGATTTCGATTAGACGCTTAATGTTAAGTGAGATCTCACGACGAAGATCACCTTCAACTTTAATTTTGTCTACCACTTCACGGATTTTTCCGAGCTCTTCTTCAGTTAAGTCGCGTACGCGAGTGTCTTCAGAAACACCAGCATCAACTAGAACTTGTTTCGCAGTTGTTTTACCGATTCCATAAACGTAAGTTAACGCGATTACGATGCGTTTTTCGCGTGGAACATCAATACCAGCAATACGTGCCATTACGTTGCACCTCCTTATATATTAGCCTTGTTTTTGCTTGTGCTTTGGATTTTCACAGATAACCATGACTTTACCTTTACGGCGAATAACTTTACATTTTTCACACATTGGTTTTACTGACGGTCTTACTTTCATTATTTTAACCCTCCTTGTATACGGAGATTAATTTCTTATTTATAACGATACGTGATACGTCCACGTGATAAATCATATGGAGAAAGCTCAACAGTTACTTTGTCACCTGGTAAAATACGAATGTAATGCATGCGTATCTTTCCGGATACGTGAGCAAGAATCTTATGACCGTTTTCGAGTTCTACTCGAAACATTGCATTCGGTAGAGGTTCGATAACCGTGCCTTCCATTTCAATTACTTCTTCTTTAGCCATCTACTTGCTCTCCCTCCTTTAAATCAATGACGTGTTCATTCAAATACTTTGAGATCGCGAAACGCAGCTTGCCATTTGTGACACGGCCCGTTTCTTCAAGACTTCGCTTTACCTCAGGGGATATATACTCTACCAGCTCAAGGTGTGCGAGGTTCTTCCGCTTAGGACGATCAAACTTTCGTTTATCCCCGTCCGCTAAGAAAACATAACGTTCATCTACAATCCCTACAATCACGCTATATTGATCAGCGTCTCTTCCCCGTTTATTCCGAGCGATCTGACCGATCTCGGGAACGGTATCCGACTCTTTCACGAACCATCACCTTCACTTAGGCCTTTGTTAGTATTTCATATCCTTCTTCCGTAACGGCAATCGTGTGCTCGAAATGAGCGCAATTCTTACCGTCAGTTGTTACTACAGTCCAATTATCCGAAAGTGTTCGAACGTAGCGAGAGCCCAGATTCACCATCGGCTCTACCGCAAGGACCATTCCCTGCTTTAGCCTCGGGCCTTTTCCTGGAGGACCGTAATGGGGAATTTGTGGATCTTCATGAAGGTCCTGACCTACACCATGACCAACATATTCTCGTACAATCGAAAAACCCTCAGCTTCGGCATATGCTTGGATCGCATGAGAGATATCTGAAAGCCTCCTACCAGCCTTCGCCTCATCCAACCCTTTATATAACGATTCCTCGGTAACTTTTAACAACCGTTCGTCTTCTTCTGAGATAGTGCCAACAGGATAGGTCCATGCTGAATCTCCATGGTAACCCTTATACTTAGCACCAATATCGATACTAATTATATCTCCTTCCGCCAACACGCGACCCCCTGGAATACCATGTACAAGCTCTTCATTAACTGAAGCGCATATACTTCCAGTAAATCCATTGTAACCCTTAAAGGAAGGAATTGCATCAAGCTGACGAATAAACCGATCGGCAATCGTATCCAGCTCTTTTGTCGTAACTCCAGGCTTGATGTGCTTTTGTAATTCTTGATGTGTTAACGCGACAATTCTGCCTGCTTCTCGCATGATATCAAGTTCACGAGGAGTCTTGCAAATAATCATTACGACAATCCTTTGAGAAGTTGATCGACATCTTCAAAAACTTCATTGATGTCTCTATTGCCATCAATCGTTTTAAGATAGCCTTTGCCTTCGTAAAAGGTCAACAATGGCTGCTGTTGCTGCTTGTTGACTTCAAGGCGAGTCCGCACAGTTTCTTCTTTATCATCATCACGTTGATAAAGTTCTCCACCGCACTTATCACAAACTCCTTCTTCCTTAGGAGGATTGAAAACTGCGTGATAGGTAGCTCCACAATTCCGGCAAACGCGACGCCCAGTTAAACGCTGCATGAGCTGATCTTCCTCGACTGCAATGTTAATCACATAGTCAAGTTTTTTACCGAGATCGGATAAGATCGTTTCAAGCGCATCAGCCTGTGCGACTGTTCTCGGAAAACCATCGAGTAGAAAGCCTTTTTCGCAATCATCTTTTCCTAAACGCTCTCGTACTATACCAATTGTTACTTCATCAGGTACGAGGTTTCCAGAATCCATGTACTCTTTTGCTTTTAGACCAAGAGGCGTTCCTTCTTTGATCGCTGCTCGGAACATATCTCCAGTGGAGATATGAGGGATGCCATACTTTTCGACAATCTTTTCTGCCTGGGTTCCTTTTCCGACACCCGGAAGCCCCATTAATACTAGATTCATCTAATCCCTCCGCACGTCACCCAATCGAGGATGAAGGAGGGGAAGAAAGTTCTTCCCAGTTTATCCTCAAGATTTAATAAAGCCTTTATAATGACGTTTAATTAATTGACTTTCAATTTGCTTCATCGTATCAAGCGCTACCCCAACAACGATCAGCAAGCTTGTTCCGCCGATTTGCAGCGTCTGCGGCAGTCCTGCTACGGTTGTGAAAAATACCGGAATAATCGATATAACAGCAAGGAAAAGTGCTCCTACCAACGTTAAACGGTAGAGAATTCGAGTAATGTACGTTTCTGTTGCATTACCCGGACGAATACCAGGAATGTATCCACCCTGTTTCTTCAAATTCTCAGCCATCTTTTCCGGATTAACCTGGACAAACGTATAGAAATACGTAAACCCAATGATGAGTAACGCATACACGACCATACCAATCGGTTGTGTATAGTCAAACACCCTGATGATCCATTCCGTTACCGAATTATCTCCGAACAACCTGGCGATCGTTGGTGGAGTAATGATCAGTGATATCGCAAAGATAACTGGAATAACACCTGCTGCATTAACTTTAATCGGTAAGTGAGTGGATTGACCACCTACTTGTCTGCGGTTAACAGTTCGTTTTGCATATTGAATTGGAATTTTACGAAGACCTTGTTGAACAAAGATAACAGCGACAACAATTGCAAGTGCTGCAAGTGCAATAATCACAAGAGTGACGATGTTTATGAACAACTCATCCTGGGAGCCTTCAAACATCTGAGCATAGAGCTGATTAAGCCCTGGAGGAATTGCAGCTACAATCCCAGCAAAGATAATAATTGAGATTCCATTTCCAACACCTTTTGCTGTGATCTGTTCGCCTAACCACATCAAAAAAGCCGTTCCGGCTGTTAAAACAAGAGAAATATTTAGATACGTCAGTACACCGGGATTACTGATCAACTGACCTCCAACAATATTGTTGAACCCGATTGAAAGACCGATACCTTGAACAAGTCCAAGTACAATCGTTCCATAACGAGTAACTTGTGTAAGCTTTTTGCGTCCGGCCTCGCCCTGTTTAGACCATTCGGTAAATTTCGGCACAACGTCCATTTGTAAAAGCTGCACAATGATAGAAGCAGTGATATAAGGCATAATTCCCATGGCAAAGATGGAGAAGTTTTGCAACGCTCCACCGCCAAAGGTGTTGAGAACTCCGAAGAGACTCATTTGATCTTGAAACTGTAATACATCTCTGTTCACACCAGGAACCGGTATGAATGTTCCGATACGGAACACGACAAGCATGAGTAGGGTGAAAATTATTTTGTTTCTAATATCACCTACGCGCATAATGTTGGAGATTGCTTGGAACATTAGATCACCTCAGTATTTCCGCCTGCCGCTTCAATCGCCTCTTTTGCAGAAGCAGAGAACTTGTGGGCTTTCACGGTAAGCTTTTTCTCAAGCTTACCATTACCTAGAATCTTAATTCCAGCTTTTTCTTTGCTAACTACGCCAGATTCCAAAAGAAGTTCTGGAGAAACTTCAGTTCCATCTTCAAAACGGTTTAGCGAATCAAGATTAACAATAGCGAACTCTTTACGGTTCATGTTTGTAAATCCACGTTTCGGTAGACGTTTAAAGATTGGAAGTTGTCCTCCTTCGAAACCGACGCGTACACCGCCGCCAGAACGAGCTTTTTGACCTTTTTGACCACGGCCAGATGTCTTACCGTTACCAGTAGCAATACCGCGACCAAGTCTGTTGCGTTCTTTACGAGAACCTTCAGATGGTTTTAGTTCGTGTAGTTTCATTGTGGGCACCTCCTCAATGTATAGATTTTTTACGCATCAATTTCGTTAACAGTTACAAGGTGAGATACCTTGTTGATCATACCACGAATCGCAGGATTGTCGTTATGAACAACCGTGTGATGCATCTTTTTAAGTCCAAGTGTTTTTACCGTCACGCGTTGGTCTTGAGGGCGACCAATCACACTACGTGTGAGGGTGATTTCTAATTGCTTAGCCATCTAATTTCCCTCCCTTAACCTAGTAGCTCTTCTACAGATTTTCCACGAAGCTTCGCAACGTCTTCAGCACGCTTAAGGTTTTCAAGGCCGTTAAGTGTTGCACGCACCATGTTAATCGGATTGTTAGATCCAAGAGACTTCGATAGAATGTCACCTACACCAGCAAGTTCAAGTACCGCACGAACGGGTCCGCCAGCGATAACTCCAGTACCTTCAGAAGCAGGCTTCAATAGTACGTTACCAGCTCCGAAATGACCTGTGATTTGGTGAGGGATTGTAGTTCCTACGATAGGAACAGTAATTAAGTTCTTTTTCGCATCTTCAATAGCTTTGCGAATTGCTTCAGGAACTTCCTGCGCTTTACCAGTTCCGAATCCAACGTGACCGTTTTTATCTCCGACAACTACGATCGCTGCGAAGCGGAAACGACGTCCACCTTTAACAACTTTCGCTACGCGGTTAACGGTAACTACGCGTTCTTCAAGTTCTAGTTTGTTAGCATCAATGCTAGGCATGAGTTAACCTCCTTTTTATTAAAATTTCAGTCCTGCTTCACGCGCTGCGTCAGCAAGAGCTTTTACACGTCCGTGATAGAGGTATCCTCCGCGGTCAAAAACCACTTCTGAATAACCTGCTTCAACAGCACGCTTTGCGATAGCTTCTCCGACTTTCACAGCTGCTTCCGTGTTACCGCCGTGTTCAACGTCAATTCCTTGTTCCATACTTGAAGCTCCAACGATTGTAACACCTTTAGTGTCATCGATAAGCTGAGCATAGATGTTCTTATTAGAACGGAATACGTTTAGACGCGGACGTTCAGTCGTGCCGGTAACTGTGCGGCGTACGCGAGCATGTCTTTTTTGACGTGCTTTGTTTTTATCGGCCTTAGTGATCATTAAACGTCACTCCTTTCCGCTAGGTTTTTACCTATTTACCTGTTTTACCTTCTTTACGACGTACATATTCGTTTTCGTAACGAATTCCTTTACCTTTGTAAGGTTCTGGAGTACGGACAGCGCGGATGTTAGCTGCAACAGCTCCAACGCGTTCTTTATCAATTCCCTTAACAACAACTTTTGTGTTAGAAGGAACTTCAATTTCAATTCCTTCTTCAGGTACCATCTCAACTGGGTGAGAGTAACCTACGTTAAGGATTAGTTTTTGACCAGATTTGCTTGCACGGTAACCAACACCGATGATTTCAAGACCTTTTTCAAAGCCTTTAGTCACACCTTCAACCATGTTAGCGATCAGGCTGCGAGTTGTTCCGTGAAGAGCACGATGCTCTTTGTTATCTGAAGGACGAGCTACAGTTAGCACGTTCTCTTCAATGTTTACTTTGATATCAGAGCTGAATGTACGAGAAAGTTCCCCTTTAGGTCCTTTTACCGTTACAACGTCTCCTTTGATATCGATTGTTACATCACTTGGGATGTCAACCGGTTTAAGTCCGACACGTGACATAATTACACCTCCATTCTGCTTTTAAGAATTACCAAACGTACGCTAGAACTTCTCCGCCTACTTGCTGTTGACGAGCTTCTTTGTCCGTCATAATTCCTTTAGAAGTAGAAACTAGAGCGATTCCTAGACCGCCAAGTACACGTGGTACTTCGTCTGCTTTAGCGTATACGCGAAGACCAGGTTTACTGATTCGCTTTAATCCAGTGATAACGCGTTCGTTATTTGAACCGTACTTTAAGAAGATACGGATGATTCCTTGTTTGTTGTCTTCGATCATTTCAACATCACGTACAAAACCTTCACGTTTGAGGATTTCAGCGATGTTTCTTTTCGAATTCGATGCAGGCAACTCTAGTTTTTCGTGACGAACTGTGTTCGCATTACGAATTCTTGTAAGCATATCTGCAATTGGATCAGTCATGACCATTAGTAATTACCTCCTTCCCTATTTCGGGTTTACCAGCTAGCCTTTTTAACGCCTGGGATTTGACCTTTGTGTGCAAGTTCCCGGAAACAAATACGGCAAAGTTTAAACTTACGAATAACAGAGTGAGGACGTCCGCAACGTTCACAACGAGTGTATTCTTGAACTTTAAACTTAGCTTGACGCTGTTGTTTCGCGATCATTGATTTTTTCGCCACAATTTTCCCTCCTTACTTACTTTTGAAATGGCATACCTAGGTTAGTCAACATTTCACGGCTCTCTTCGTCCGTATTAGCTGTTGTTACGATAACGATGTCCATTCCGCGTACTTTATTTACTTTATCGTAATCAATTTCGGGGAAAATCAACTGTTCTTTAATACCAAGTGTGTAGTTACCACGGCCATCGAATGCTTTCTTAGAAACACCTCTGAAGTCACGTACACGAGGTAGTGATACAGAAATAAGTTTATCTAGAAATTCAAACATACGAGTTCCGCGCAAAGTAACTTTTGCACCGATTGGCATATCTTCACGAAGCTTAAAGCCAGCGATTGACTTCTTAGCACGAGTGATTAGGGGTTTTTGACCTGAGATCAACTCAAGTTCCTCAACAGCTGTATCAAGAGCTTTCGGGTTCTGTACAGCGTCACCAACACCCATGTTGATTACGATTTTTTCAAGTTTTGGAACTTCCATAACAGAGGAATAATTAAATTTCTCCATCAATGCAGGTTTAGTTTCATTTTGATACTTTTCTTGGAAACGATTCATCGGATTGACCTCCTTTCGCTACGAACTACTTATCGAGTACTTCACCGGATTTTTTTGAGATACGAACTTTTTTCCCGTTGTCTACTTTGTAACCAACGCGAGTCGGTTCACCAGACTTCGGATCAAGCGCCATTACGTTAGAAACGTGGATCGCTGCTTCCTGCTCAATGATTCCACCTTGAGGATTAGCCTGGGATGGTTTTGAGTGTTTCTTAACAAGGTTGACACCTTCAACGATAACTCTTTCTTTTTTCGGGTAAGCTTCAAGGATCACACCTTGTTTACCTTTATCCTTACCAGAAATAACTTTTACTTTATCTCCCTTTTTTACGTGCATAAGGTCGCGCACCTCCTTACAAGGCATCTATTTTCAAATGATTAAAGAACTTCTGGAGCTAGAGAAACGATTTTCATAAACTGGTTGTCACGTAGTTCGCGTGCAACTGGTCCGAAAATACGTGTTCCGCGCGGTCCTTTGTCATCACGGATAACAACCGCTGCGTTTTCGTCGAATTTGATGTATGAACCATCTTGACGACGAACGCCAGACTTACTGCGTACAATAACAGCTCTTACGACTTCACCCTTCTTAACAACGCCACCAGGTGTTGCTTGTTTCACCGAACAAACAATTACGTCACCGATATTAGCAGTTTTACGACCAGAGCCACCAAGTACTTTGATACAAAGTAGTTCACGAGCACCAGAGTTGTCAGCTGATTTCAAACGAGATTCCTGTTGAATCATCTAGAAAGACCTCCCTTCGGACATTATTCAATGATCCGAGTTCATTTAGATAATAACTGCTTCTACAACTACGTCCACAAGACGGAAACGCTTATCTTTAGATACCGGACGAGTTTCCATGATTGTAACCACGTCGTTGATTTTTGCAGTGTTGTTTTCATCATGTGCTTTAAACTTTTTAGAATACTTAACACGTTTACCGTATAAAGGGTGCATTTTGTAAGTCTCAACTAAAACAGTAATTGTCTTATCCATTTTGTCAGAGACAACACGCCCAGTGTATTCTTTGCGATTATTGCGTTCGCTCATTTCGCAAACCTCCCCTCATATTAACCGTTTGTGATTCCTAACTCTCTTTCACGCAAAACAGTGTTTGCGCGAGCGATTGATTTACGGACTTCACGAATGCGGGCTGGGTTTTCCAGTTGACCTGTAGCAAGTTGAAAGCGAAGATTGAAAAGTTCTTCTTTAAACGATTTCGCTTTCTGCTCGATTTCGGCAGTGGTCAAGTTACGAATTTCCTCAGCTTTCATTTGTGTCACCACCCACTTCTTCGCGTTTTACGAACTTAGTTTTAATAGGCAATTTGTGAGAAGCAAGACGAAGTGCTTCGCGCGCTACTTCTTCAGATACGCCTGCAATTTCAAAACAGATTTTCCCTGGCTTTACTACAGCTACCCAGCCTTCAGGAGCACCTTTACCGGAACCCATTCGTACTTCAAGTGGTTTAGCAGTGTAAGGCTTTGATGGGAAAATTTTAATCCAAACTTTACCGCCACGTTTCATGTAACGAGTCATAGCAATACGAGCTGCCTCGATTTGACGGTTTGTGATCCAGCTAGCTTCAAGAGCTTGTAGACCGTATTCACCGAATGCTACTTCAGTGCCACCTTTAGCACGTCCGCGCATTTTTCCGCGATGTTCTCTGCGGTATTTAACACGTTTAGGTAACAACATGATTTATTTTCCCCCTTCCTCTTTTTGCGTTCCTTTCGTTGGAAGGACTTCACCACGATAGATCCAAATCTTCACACCAAGCTTACCGTAAGTAGTATCTGCTTCTGCAGTACCATAGTCGATGTCAGCACGTAGTGTGTGAAGAGGTACAGTACCTTCACTGTATGATTCAGAACGAGCAATATCAGCACCGTTTAGACGGCCAGATACTTGCGTTTTAATTCCTTTAGCTCCGGATCTCATTGCGCGTTGAATTGTTTGCTTCATAGCGCGACGGAATGAAACACGGTTTTCAAGTTGACGAGCGATGTTATCAGCAACTAGTGTTGCATCAATGTCAGCTTGTTTAATTTCGAAAATGTTAACGTGAACTTTCTTGCCTGTTAGTTCCGCGAGAGACTTACGAAGAGACTCAACTTCAGAACCACCTTTACCGATTACCATACCAGGCTTAGCAGTTTTCACTGTAACATTCACTCGGTTTGCTGCACGTTCGATTTCAACAGCTGAAACAGATGCATCTTTCAAACGTTTTTCAATATATTCACGAATTTTAATATCTTCGTGTAATAGGTTAGCGTAATCTTTGTCTGCGTACCATTTAGACTCCCAATCACGAATGACACCAATTCGAAGTCCTACCGGATTAATTTTCTGACCCACTCGTTATCCCTCCTTCTTTTCTGATACCACGACTGTGATGTGGCTAGTGCGCTTGTTGATGCGGCTAGCTCTACCCATAGCACGTGGGCGGAAACGTTTCATTGTTACTCCTTCGTCCACAAACACTTGAGAAACCGTAAGATTGTTCGGCTCTAACTCAAGATTGTGCTCTGCATTAGCGATCGCAGAGTTAAGCACTTTCTCAACTACTGGAGAAGCAGCTTTGTTTGTGTTGCGCAAAATCGCAATAGCTTCACCGACTTGCTTTCCTCGAATGAGATCTACGACTAAGCGTGCTTTACGAGGAGCAATACGCACGTGTTTTGCAACAGCTTTAGCTTGCATTCGTTGTACCTCCCCTCAAATTAACGTCTAGTTTTTTTGTCATCTGCAGCGTGCCCGCGATATGTGCGAGTTGGAGCAAATTCACCAAGTTTATGACCGACCATGTCTTCTGTTACATAAACCGGTACGTGCTTGCGTCCATCATATACTGCAAAAGTGTGTCCAATAAATTCTGGGAATACTGTTGAACGACGAGACCAAGTCTTAATAACTTTTTTGTCGCTCTTTTCATTTAAGTCTTCGACCTTTTTCATTAAATGATCGTCGACAAAAGGTCCTTTTTTCAAACTACGACCCATTTGTGAACCTCCCTTTTGAGATTATGCTACGGCTCCGCGGAACCGTAGGTAAATCCCGTTATTTTTTGCGACGGCGTACGATGTACTTGTCGGATTCTTTGTTTTTCTTACGAGTCTTAAATCCAAGGGTTGGTTTGCCCCATGGTGACATTGGTGATTTACGTCCGATCGGCGCACGACCTTCACCACCACCGTGTGGGTGATCAACTGGGTTCATTACAGAACCACGAACTGTAGGACGAATGCCCAACCAGCGAGAACGACCAGCTTTACCAATATTGATAAGCTCGTGCTCAAGGTTACCAACCTGACCGATTGTAGCGCGGCAAGTAGAAAGAATCATACGAGTTTCTCCAGAACGAAGACGTACTAGTACGTATCTACCTTCTTTACCAAGAAGCTGAGCTTCTGCACCAGCAGAACGAACAAGCTGTCCGCCACGGCCTGGCTTAAGTTCGATATTGTGAATTGTTGTACCAACTGGAATGTTGATTAGTGGAAGAGCGTTTCCTACTTTAATGTCAGCATCAACGCCAGACATAATTTCAGTTCCTACTTTAAGTCCTTTTGGAGCAAGAATGTAACGCTTTTCTCCATCAGCATAGTTGATAAGAGCGATGTTTGCAGAGCGGTTTGGATCGTATTCGATCGTAGCAACGCGTCCTGGTATTCCATCTTTGTCTCGTTTAAAGTCGATAACACGATATTTACGCTTATGACCGCCACCTTGGTGACGAACAGTTAAGCGACCCTGGTTGTTACGTCCGCCTTTTTTATGAAGCGGTGCAAGCAACGATTTTTCCGGTTGGTCAGTTGTGATTTCAGCAAAGTCAGATACTGACATACCACGACGACCGTTTGTGGTCGGTTTGTACTTTTTAATCGCCATTCTTATTTCCCTCCTTCACTATTATTTTTTAGACGCCTTCAAAGAAGTCCAATTCTTTGCTTTCTGGTGTAAGCGTCACGATAGCTTTTTTGCGACGTGGTGTAAATCCGCTGTGGCGGCCAACACGTTTCTTTTTACCCATATAGTTCTGAGTATTTACTCCAGCAACTTTTACTCCGAAAATTTCTTCAAGAGCACTCTTGATTTGAGTTTTGTTAGCACGAGTATCTACTTCGAAAGTATACTTTTTGTCTGCCATTACGTCTGTAGTAGCTTCAGTAATAACGGGGCGCTTGATGATATCACGAGCGTTCATTACGCTAGCACCTCCTCTACTTTTTCCACAGCGTCTTTTGTCATAACTAGTTTATCAGCTTTAAGGACATCAAGGATGTTAAGTCCAGCTGAAGTTACAACAGTAACACCAGGAATATTGCGTGCAGATAATGCAACTGCTTCGTTATAGTCTCCTGTAACGATAAGCGCCTTGTTTTCTGCAGATAGGCTTGATAGTACTGATTTCATTTCTTTTGTTTTTGGAGCATCAAAAGAAATGCTGTCCACGATGACCATATCCTCTGTTTGCACTTTAGAAGACAAAGCAGAACGGATCGCCAAACGGCGAACTTTTTTAGGTAGCTTGTAAGAATAGCTTCTTGGTGTCGGACCAAATACTACTCCACCGCCAACCCATTGTGGTGAACGGATTGAGCCCTGACGAGCACGACCTGTTCCTTTTTGGCGCCATGGTTTAGCTCCACCACCGCGTACTTCTGAACGATTTTTCACGTCATGATTACCTTGACGCAAAGATGCTTGCTGCATGATAACCGCATCATACATAACACTTTCGTTTGGTTCGATCCCGAAGATTGCTTCAGCGAGTTCGATGTCGCCGACTTGTGCTCCGGTTTGGTTGAACATTGTTACTTTAGGCACTTGGATATCCTCCCTTCTTACTTAGCTTCTTTTGCTTTAACCGCGCTTTGGATAGTTACGTAGCTTTTCTTAGCTCCAGGTACGTTACCTTTTACTAGAATCACGTTACGTTCTACATCTACTTTAACGATCTCAAGGTTTTGTACAGTTACACGTTCGCCACCCATGCGACCAGGTAGAAGTTTACCTTTCATTACACGCATTGGATCGATAGGTCCCATTGAACCTGGACGACGGTGATAACGAGAACCGTGAGTCATTGGTCCGCGAGATTGGTTATGGCGCTTGATTGCACCTTGGAAACCTTTCCCTTTAGACGTACCAGTTACATCAACTACGTCACCTTCGTTAAAGATATCAACCTTGACTTCCTGACCAATTTCGTAACTACCTTCTGCGTTACGAATTTCTTTCACGAAGCGCTTAGGTGTTGTGCTAGCTTTTGTAGCATGGCCTTCTTCAGGCTTGTTGAAACGAGACTTTTTCTTGTCAGCAAAACCAACTTGGATTGCTTCGTAGCCGTCTGTATCAACAACTTTCTTTTGAAGGACAACGTTAGGTTCTGCTTCAATTACAGTTACCGGGATAATATCTCCGTTGTCAGCAAAGACTTGAGTCATGCCTACTTTTCTTCCTAAGATTCCTTTGGTCATTCGTCACACCTCCTAATTGTTTTTAAAAAATTTATTTAGCGTTCTATTAAAGTTTAATTTCAATGTCAACGCCAGACGGTAGGTCTAAACGCATTAACGAGTCAACCGTTTGTGGTGTAGGCTCGATGATATCGATTAGACGCTTATGCGTACGCATTTCAAACTGCTCACGAGAATCTTTGTACTTGTGTACAGCACGTAGAATTGTGTAAACAGATTTTTCCGTCGGCAACGGGATCGGTCCGGATACTTGTGCACCTGAACGTTTTGCTGTTTCTACAATTTTCTCAGCAGACTGATCTAGAATACGGTGATCATATGCTTTTAAACGAATACGAATTTTTTGCTTTGCCATTATTTCCCCTCCTTTATCGCCCATATTGTTATAGACAGTTCTCCGTGAAAATAAACCCAACACACTCGCCATGGCAAAGGGGCCGGGTGTGTCAGCAACCTTCCACATCATCGCTGTTTATGACCAACATTCTTATTATACTAAACCAAATACCTAATTGCAAGGCTTAGTGCATTTGAAAAGTATGTCGATCGCACACTTTTAATAGTATAACGGCCTGAGCCATAAAATGCAAGGCCTAAAAGCAATTTCAGACTATTCTCTAACCTTTAATGGTCTTGAAAGAAATGTTTCAAACCCATTTTTCCAATTTAACATAGATCCCAAATAAAAAACACCCGGAAAAATCCGGGTGTTTTGTTTAATCATAGAGATTACTCAGTGATTGTAGCTACAACGCCTGCGCCTACAGTACGTCCACCTTCACGGATAGAGAACTTAGTTCCATCTTCGATAGCGATTGGAGCGATAAGTTCAACTGTCATTTCGATGTTATCTCCAGGCATAACCATTTCAACGCCTTCTGGAAGAGCGATTGTACCAGTTACGTCAGTTGTACGGAAGTAGAACTGAGGACGGTAGTTAGCGAAGAATGGAGTGTGACGTCCACCCTCTTCTTTTGAAAGAACGTAAACTTCAGCTTGGAACTTAGTGTGAGCTTTTACAGTTCCTGGCTTAACAAGAACTTGTCCACGCTGAATGTCGTCACGGGATACACCACGAAGAAGTGCACCAATGTTATCGCCAGCTTCAGCATAGTCAAGAAGCTTACGGAACATTTCAACACCAGTAACTGTTGTTTTCTTGTTCTCTTCAGCAAGACCAAGAATTTCAACTTCGTCACCGACTTTAACTTGTCCACGCTCAACACGGCCAGTTGCAACTGTACCACGACCAGTGATTGAGAATACGTCCTCAACTGGCATCATGAATGGCTTGTCAGTGTCACGTGTTGGAGTTGGGATATACTCATCAACTGCGTCCATAAGTTCGAAGATTTTTGCTTCGTACTCATCGTCGCCTTCAAGAGCTTTAAGAGCTGAACCTTTGATTACTGGAACTTCGTCGCCATCAAAGTCGTATTCTGAAAGAAGATCACGAACTTCCATTTCAACTAGTTCAAGTAGTTCTTCGTCGTCAACCATGTCACACTTGTTCAAGAATACAACAAGCATAGGTACACCAACTTGACGAGAAAGAAGGATGTGCTCACGAGTTTGTGGCATTGGGCCGTCAGCAGCAGATACTACTAGGATTCCTCCGTCCATTTGAGCAGCACCAGTGATCATGTTTTTAACATAGTCAGCGTGACCTGGGCAGTCAACGTGTGCATAGTGACGGTTTTCAGTTTCGTACTCAACGTGTGCAGTTGAGATTGTGATTCCACGTTCGCGCTCTTCAGGAGCACCATCGATTTGGTCATAAGCCATAGCAGTACCGCTACCTGAACGCTTGTGAAGCACAGAAGTGATCGCAGCTGTTAGAGTAGTTTTACCATGGTCAACGTGTCCAATTGTACCAATGTTAACGTGGGGCTTGGAGCGGTCGAATTTTTCTTTTGACATTAGTGTTTCCTCCTTTGATTACCAAGAAATTATCTATGCCAAGATAGGCGTAAGAGTATATCAATCTCGCCTATCTTAGATTACAACAAAAGTTGGTTTGCTACAATTATTCGCCTGTAGCTTTTTTAATGATTTCTTCAGAAATAGATTTAGGTACTTGCTCGTAATGATCAAATGTCATGGTGTAAGTACCGCGACCTTGCGTACGAGAGCGAAGTGTTGTTGCATAACCAAACATTTCTGAAAGTGGAACAAATGCATTGATAACTTGAGCGTTTCCGCGTGCAGTCATACCTTCAACACGTCCACGACGGCTAGTTACATCGCCCATGATGTCCCCCATGTATTCTTCCGGCACTACAACTTCAACTTTCATCATAGGCTCAAGAAGAGCAGGGTCACAAACATTCTTAGCTTTTTTCAAAGCCATAGATGCTGCAATCTTAAATGCCATTTCGTTTGAGTCAACGTCATGGTAAGATCCATCAACAAGACGAGCTTTCACGTCGATTAGTGGGTAGCCTGCTAGAAGACCGTTAGCCATTGCATCGCGAAGACCAGCTTCTACAGCAGGGATGTATTCACGCGGAACAACACCACCAACGATTTTGTTCTCAAATTCGAATCCTGCGCCTTCTTCGTTAGGTTCAAATTCAACCCATACGTGTCCGAATTGTCCACGACCACCAGACTGACGTACGAATTTACCTTCAACCTTACCAGCTTGACGGATCGATTCACGGTATGCAACCTGAGGTGCACCAACAGTTGCTTCAACTTTAAACTCACGACGGAGACGGTCAACGATGATGTCAAGGTGAAGTTCACCCATACCAGAGATAATCGTTTGTCCAGTTTCTTCGTTTGTTTCAGTTTTAAATGTTGGATCTTCTTCAGCAAGCTTAGCAAGAGCTACAGACATTTTATCCTGGTCACTCTTTGTCTTAGGCTCGATTGCTACTGAGATAACTGGATCTGGGAAGTCCATAGATTCAAGGATAACAGTATCCTTTTCATCACATAGAGTATCACCAGTCGAAGTATCTTTCAAACCAACTGCCGCTGCGATATCCCCTGCATATACAGTAGAGATTTCTTCACGAGAGTTAGCGTGCATCTGAAGAATACGTCCTACACGTTCACGCTTATCTTTTGTTGAGTTCTTAACATAAGAACCAGAAGAAAGCGTTCCTGAGTAAACACGGAAGAATGTAAGCTTACCAACGTAAGGGTCAGTCATTACTTTAAATGCAAGTGCAGAGAAAGGACCATTATCGTCAGCAGTACGGATTACTTCTTCTTCAGAGTCTTTTAGATGACCTTTAATTGCTGGTACATCAAGTGGTGAAGGTAGGAAGTCAAGTACAGCATCAAGAACAAGCTGAACGCCTTTGTTCTTAAATGCAGAACCACAAAGTACAGGATAGAATTCAACGTTACAAGTTCCTTTACGGATTGCAGCTTTGATTTCTTCGACTGTTAGTTCTTCACCTTCAAGATATTTCATCATGAGGTCTTCTTCAAGCTCAGCGACAGCCTCGATAAGCTTCGTACGGTACTCTTCAGCTTGTTCCTTGTATTCAGCAGGAATTTCGCGTGATTCAGTACGTGAACCAAGATCATCAAGATAATAGAAAGCTTCCATTGTGATAAGATCAATGATTCCTTCGAATTCATCTTCAGCACCGATTGGCAGCTGAACAGGGTGCGCGTTAGCTTGTAGACGCTCATTTAGTGTACCTGTAGAGTAAAGGAAGTCTGCTCCTAGTTTATCCATTTTGTTAATGAATACAATACGCGGTACGCCGTAGTTAGTAGCTTGACGCCAAACAGTTTCTGTTTGTGGTTCAACACCAGATTGTGCATCAAGTACTGCAACTGCTCCATCCAATACACGCAATGAACGCTCAACTTCTACTGTAAAGTCTACGTGACCAGGCGTGTCAATGATGTTAACACGGTGATCTTTCCACTGGGCAGTGGTAGCAGCAGAAGTGATCGTGATTCCACGCTCTTGCTCCTGCTCCATCCAGTCCATTTGTGATCCACCTTCGTGAGTTTCACCAATTTTGTGGATACGCCCTGAGTAGAAAAGAATACGCTCAGTAGTTGTTGTTTTACCAGCATCGATGTGAGCCATGATACCGATATTACGTGTATCTCTTAAGGAGAATTCTCTTGCCATTAGTATTTCTCCTTCCTTTTATAAAGGGATTTGGGTTGTCTGCTGATTACCAGCGATAGTGAGCAAACGCTTTGTTTGCTTCAGCCATTTTGTGCATTTCTTCACGCTTCTTAACAGAAGCACCTGTGTTGTTAGCAGCATCCATAATTTCGTTAGCAAGTCTTTCTACCATAGTCTTTTCACCGCGAAGACGGGAATAGTTCACAAGGTAGCGAAGACCTAGCGTTGTACGACGATCTGGACGAACTTCAACTGGCACCTGGTAGTTTGCACCACCAACACGACGAGCGCGTACTTCAAGTACTGGCATAACGTTTTTCAACGCTTGGTCAAATACTTCCATAGCCTCTGTGTTTGTGCGCTCCTGAATAAGATCAAACGCTTTGTATAGCACCTGCTGAGCTTTACCTTTCTGACCGTCTACCATAAGGCGGTTGATCAGGCGAGTAACTAGCTTGGATTTGTAAATTGGATCTGGTAATACGTCACGACGTTCTACTGGACCTTTACGTGGCATGGGTTAACCCCCTTTCATTATTTAATAAAATGATAGCTATTATTTCTTAGCTTCTTTCGGTCTCTTAGTACCGTATTTAGAACGACCTTGTCTACGATCGTTAACACCTGCAGTGTCAAGCGCACCACGAACGATGTGGTAACGTACACCCGGTAAATCCTTAACACGTCCTCCACGGATAAGCACGACACTGTGCTCCTGAAGGTTGTGGCCGATACCTGGGATATAAGCTGTTACTTCAATTCCGTTAGTAAGACGAACACGAGCGTATTTACGCAATGCGGAGTTCGGCTTTTTAGGAGTCATCGTACCTACACGAGTACATACACCACGTTTTTGTGGAGATGAAAGGTCTGTATGAGACTTTTTGAAGCTGTTATACCCTTTGTTCAATGCTGGAGAATCGGATTTCTTTGTTTTAGAAACGCGTCCTTTGCGAACAAGTTGGTTAATAGTTGGCATTTTGTTTTCCTCCCTTCTTTTGTTAATAGCAAGCCCACACATCCAGGTGGTTCATGTATAGATAAAAGGAAAGTTTTTGCCTGACAGGGCATGCCTTGCCCGGCAAAAACGGTTATGCTTTTATCGTAACTGTTGCTGCGCCGACTTCGATCCCACACGCCTTACCGAGCTTCTTCATAGAATCAACTCGATGAACCGGTATGCTTTTCTCTTCGGCGAGTGCAACAACTTTAGAAGTTACCCTGCGATCAGCGTCGTCAGCGATGAACACTTCCTTCGCTTCTCCAATCTGGAGGGCCTTTAGAGTTTGTTTCGTCCCAATAATCAATTCATCTGCCTGCGATACTTTTTCATAAGACACGAACATATCCTCCAAAGTAACAGGATTATCGGGAGCACCTTGGATATAATATCACCCTGCACTCCCGATGTCAACACTTCCCCTGTTTATTCTTGACTAACTAAAGCACTTTCTTCTTGCTCTAAAAGCTGTTCAGCCTCTTGAGCTTCGCCAGCTACATTGATTCTACGGTAACGTTGCATACCAGTACCTGCCGGAACAAGTTTACCGATAATAACATTTTCCTTAAGACCTAGTAGCTCATCACGCTTACCTTTAATTGCTGCATCAGTTAGGACACGAGTTGTTTCCTGGAAGGATGCTGCTGATAAGAATGATTCAGTTTCAAGAGAAGCTTTTGTAATACCAAGAAGAACTGGACGACCAGTTGCAGGTAATCCACCCTGTCTAAGAACTTTACGGTTAACACCTTTAAACTGGTGAATGTCAATAAGGGATCCTGGCAACACTTCAGTATCGCCCGCATCAATAACGCGAATTTTACGCATCATCTGACGAACCATTACTTCAACGTGCTTATCGCCAATTTCCACACCCTGCATACGGTAAACCTTTTGTACTTCTGCAAGTAGGTATTCTTGAACGCCGTCAATACCGCTAATTGTAAGAAGTTGTTTAGGGTCAATCGAACCTTCAGTAAGAGGTTGACCAGCCTTCACTTCATCTCCAATAACTACTTTCAAGCGCGCGCCATATGGTACAGGGTAGTTTCTTGTCTCGGTTTCACCTTGAACGACAATCTCTTTCTTCTCTTTTACCTCAGCTAAATCAATCACTTTACCATCTAGCTCAGACACAACAGCCTGACCTTTCGGGTTACGTGCCTCAAATAGCTCTTGGATACGAGGAAGACCTTGAGTAATATCGTCTCCGGCAACTCCACCTGTATGGAATGTACGCATCGTCAACTGTGTACCCGGTTCACCGATTGATTGAGCAGCAATGATTCCGACTGCTTCCCCAACTTCAACGCGAGTACCTGTTGCAAGGTTACGTCCGTAACACTTCTTACATACGCCATGGCTTGTGCTACAAGTAAAGGCAGAACGGATATAGACGTTCTCAATACCTGCTTCAACAATTTCCGTAGCGATGTCTTCAGTGATTAAGTTGTTTTTCTCTACTAGAATTTCATTTGTCTCAGGATGTCTCACTTTCTTAAAGGCAACACGGCCTACAAGACGATCATACAATCCTTCGATTAATTCATTACCATTCTTAATTGCACTAACTTCAAGGCCTCTATCTGTACCACAGTCATCTTCGCGAACGATAACATCCTGTGCCACGTCAACAAGACGACGAGTAAGATAACCTGAGTCAGCTGTTTTAAGGGCCGTATCAGCAAGACCTTTACGAGCACCGTGTGTTGAAATAAAGTATTCAAGCACCGTTAGACCTTCACGGAAGCTGGATTTGATTGGAAGCTCAATAATCTGTCCAGATGGATTAGCCATCAATCCACGCATACCTGCGAGCTGAGTAAAGTTAGATGCGTTACCACGAGCACCTGAATCACTCATCATAAAGATTGGGTTATCTTTTTCGAGTCGATTCATTAGTTTTTCCTGGATGCGATCCTTCGCACTACTCCAAATCGCAATAACACGATCATAACGCTCATCGTCGGTAATAAGACCGCGACGGAATTGCTTAAGAACCTTTTCAACTTTTTCTTCTGCCTCATGAACGATTTCTTGTTTCTCAGCAAGTACCACTACGTCAGCTACACCAACAGTAATACCAGCTTTTGTTGAAAACTTGAAACCAAGATCTTTCATGCGGTCAAGCATGCGAGACGTTTCTGTAACTTTGAAACGCTTGAACACTTCCGCGATGATTTTACCAAGAATGCCTTTCTTAAATGGTGCAATCAGTTCGCGTTGAGCAATTTCTTCTTTTACGTTCACACCGTGAGGTAGGAAGTAATGCTCTGGCGTCGCAATTTCAAGGTTACTTGTTGTTGGTTCATTAATATATGGGAATGACTCCGGAAGAATCTCGTTGAAAATCAACTTACCAACCGTGGTCACAAGCAATTGCTTGTTCTGCTCTTCAGTAAAAGCAGATTTATTTAGTGAAGCAGCAGGAATTGCTACACGAGAATGTAAATGTGCAAATCCATTCTGGTATGCAATAAGTGCTTCGTTAGTATCTTTGTATACAGAACCCTCACCGATTGCTCCTTCACGTTCCATTGTTAAGTAGTAGTTACCTAGTACCATATCCTGTGAAGGTGTAACAACTGGTTTACCATCTTTCGGGTTAAGGATGTTTTGTGCAGCTAACATTAAGATACGCGCTTCAGCTTGTGCTTCAGCAGAAAGCGGCACGTGAACGGCCATTTGGTCACCATCAAAGTCAGCGTTATAAGCTGTACATACGAGTGGGTGAAGACGAATTGCGCGTCCTTCAACGAGAATTGGTTCAAACGCCTGAATACCAAGTCTGTGAAGTGTAGGTGCACGGTTTAAAAGAACCGGATGTTCTTTAATAACGTTTTCCAACACGTCCCATACTTCAGGATGAACTTTTTCTACTTTACGCTTCGCACTCTTAATATTGTGTGCTAGACCTTTTGATACAAGCTCTTTCATTACGAAAGGTTTGAATAGTTCAAGTGCCATTTCCTTCGGAAGACCACATTGATACATTTTCAAGTGAGGTCCAACGACGATAACAGAACGACCTGAATAGTCAACACGCTTACCTAGTAGGTTCTGACGGAAACGTCCTTGCTTCCCTTTCAACATATGAGAAAGAGATTTCAATGGACGGTTACCAGGACCTGTTACAGGACGACCGCGACGGCCGTTATCTATAAGGGCATCAACAGCTTCTTGAAGCATACGCTTCTCATTCTGTACGATAATGCTTGGTGCGCCAAGATCCAACAAACGCTTCAAGCGATTGTTACGGTTGATAACTCGACGATACAGATCGTTTAGATCTGAAGTCGCAAAGCGGCCGCCATCTAGTTGTACCATTGGACGAAGCTCTGGTGGAATAACCGGAAGGACATCTAAGATCATCCATGAAGGGTTATTTCCTGAGCCACGAAAAGCCTCTAGTACTTCTAGGCGTTTAATCGCACGTGTTCTTCGCTGTCCTTGTGCTGTTTTAAGCTCTTCTTTCAGGATATCAACTTCTTTATCAAGGTCGATATCAAAGAGAAGTCTGCGGATAGCTTCCGCACCCATTTCTGCTGAGAATGTTTTGCCATACTTTTCACGGTATGCGCGATATTCTTTTTCTGAAAGAAGTTGTTTCTTCTCAAGCGGTGTGTCACCAGCTTCAGTTACGACATATGAAGCAAAGTAAATCACTTCTTCAAGTGCACGGGGTGACATGTCGAGAACAAGTCCCATACGACTTGGAATGCCTTTAAAGTACCAGATGTGAGAGACAGGAGCAGCTAGCTCAATGTGCCCCATTCTCTCACGACGGACTTTCGCACGTGTAACTTCAACTCCGCAGCGATCACAAACGACACCTTTATAACGGATACGCTTGTATTTCCCACAATGACATTCCCAGTCCTTTGTGGGTCCGAAGATACGCTCACAGAAAAGACCATCTTTCTCTGGCTTCAAGGTACGGTAGTTAATGGTTTCTGGCTTCTTAACTTCTCCTCTTGACCAGGAGCGGATTTTATCCGGTGACGCCAGACCGATTTTCATATACTCAAATTTATTGACATCTATCAAGGGGCCTACCTCCCTTTAGAATTCAGGTTTAACCCTTACTCACTCGCCTGATTTGACCCAACATTCAAGTTTAATTTCTCACTGGATTGATCTTCTTCATCGTCTAACTCTTTCATCTCAATCTCTTGCTCATCACTTGCAAGCATTTTAACATCCATACCAAGTGACTGTAGCTCTTTGATTAGAACTTTAAACGACTCTGGAATACCAGGCTCAGGAACATTTTCACCTTTAACGATTGCTTCATAAGTTTTAACACGTCCAACAACATCATCTGACTTAACAGTCAAAATCTCTTGAAGGGTATATGCAGCACCATATGCTTCGAGTGCCCATACTTCCATCTCACCAAAACGCTGTCCACCGAATTGGGCTTTACCACCAAGCGGTTGCTGTGTAACTAGTGAGTATGGTCCAGTAGAACGTGCGTGAAGCTTGTCATCGACCATGTGAGCAAGTTTGATCATATACATGACACCGACAGAAATTCGGTTATCAAATGGTTCACCTGTACGACCATCGTAGAGCACAGTTTTACCATCTCGTGGCATACCTGCTTCTTCTAACGTTTCCCATACATCTTCTTCACGTGCACCATCAAATACTGGTGTTGCTACGTGAATACCGAGTGCACGTGCAGCCATACCGATGTGCAACTCTAGTACCTGTCCAATGTTCATACGAGAAGGAACACCTAGTGGGTTCAACATGATATCGATTGGTGTGCCGTCTGGTAGGTAAGGCATGTCTTCTTCAGGAAGAATCCTTGAAATAACACCTTTATTACCATGGCGACCCGCCATTTTATCGCCTTCATGAATCTTACGCTTCTGTACGATATATACGCGAACAAGTTGATTTACTCCCGGTGGAAGCTCATCGCCGTCTTCACGGTTAAAGATCTTCACATCAAGTACAATTCCATCTCCACCATGTGGAACACGGAGGGAAGTATCGCGAACTTCACGAGCTTTTTCACCAAAGATTGCATGAAGGAGACGCTCTTCAGCAGTTAGCTCCGTTACACCTTTTGGTGTTACCTTACCAACAAGGATATCTCCGTCTTTTACTTCAGCACCCATGCGAATAATTCCGCGTTCATCGAGGTTGCGCAGGGCGTCTTCCCCAACGTTCGGAATGTCACGAGTAATCTCTTCAGGTCCAAGCTTTGTATCGCGAGCCTCTGATTCGTACTCTTCGATATGAATTGACGTATAAACGTCATCTTTTACAAGACGTTCGCTCATAATAATAGCATCCTCGTAGTTGTAACCTTCCCAAGTCATAAATCCGACTAGGACGTTACGTCCAAGGGCCATTTCACCTTTTTCCATTGAAGGTCCGTCACCAAGGATTTCACCTTTTACGACGCGATCGCCTTCAACAACAATTGGCTTTTGGTTATAGCACGTTCCCTGGTTGGAACGAATAAATTTAAGCAGTTTATAGCGGTCAAGATCACCTTTTACTTCCTGGCCATCAATGACAGAAATGCGACGAACATGAATTTCTGCAGCAGATGCAAATTCGACTAAACCGTCGTGCTTACAAATAACAGCAGCACCGGAATCTTTTCCGTTAACATGCTCCATGCCTGTTCCGACAATTGGCGCTTCAGGAACCATCAATGGTACAGCTTGACGCTGCATGTTCGCACCCATAAGCGCACGGTTGGAGTCATCGTTCTCAAGGAACGGAATACAAGCCGTTGCGGCCGAAACTACCTGTTTCGGTGATACGTCCATGTAATCAATTTTTTCGCGGGCGATGATAATGTTTTCGTCACGGAAACGAGCAACGATATCTTCGTCCTGGAAAGAACCATCTTCATTAAGTTTTGCGTTCGCCTGTGCTACAACGTAGTTATCCTGTTCATCGGCAGTTAGGTAGTCAATATACTCCGTTACTTTACCAGTTTCAGGGTCAACTCTACGGTAAGGCGTCTCAATGAAACCGAATTTATTAACTCTTGCATAGGAAGACAATGAGTTAATAAGTCCAATGTTTGGTCCCTCAGGTGTTTCGATCGGGCACATTCTACCATAGTGAGAATAGTGTACGTCACGAACTTCGAATCCAGCACGCTCACGTGTTAAACCACCAGGTCCAAGTGCAGATAAACGACGCTTGTGAGTTAGCTCAGCTAGCGGGTTCGTCTGATCCATGAACTGGGATAATTGCGAGCTACCAAAGAATTCTTTAATAGATGCAATAACAGGTCGTATGTTGATTAGCGCCTGTGGCGTAATGACATTCGTATCCTGGATTGACATACGTTCTCGAACAACACGTTCCATACGTGATAAACCGATGCGGAATTGGTTCTGAAGAAGTTCACCAACAGAACGAAGGCGACGGTTACCAAGGTGGTCAATGTCATCTGTGTTTCCTACTTGATGTAGAAGATTAAAGAAGTAGTTAATGGAAGAAATGATATCGCCAGGCGTTATATTCTTCACACCTGTCTCTACTCCACCATTTCCGATTACATTAATAACTCTCTCACCTTCTGGATCATCAGGAGCGTATACTTTAATGGATTGTAGACCGATAGATTCATCTTCAATGACTCCTCCATGAGGCTCAACGTCTTTAAATCCAACGTTCGTCTCTAGAGCAGGAAGAATTCTGTCAAGCAGACGGCGATCAAGAATCGCGCCTTCTTCTGCAATCACTTCGCCTGTTTCAGGGTCAACAAGCGTTTCCGCAAGACGTTGATTGAATAGACGGTTTTTAATATGAAGCTTCTTGTTAATCTTGTAACGACCTACGTTTGCAAGATCATAGCGCTTTGGATCAAAAAAGCGGGAATCAAGTAAGCTTTTGGCGTTATCGACAGTCGGAGGCTCGCCAGGACGTAAGCGTTCGTAGATTTCTAGAAGCGCTTTTTCTGTGCCGTCCGTGTTGTCTTTTTCCAGGGTATTGCGAAGATACTCATCTTCACCTAGGAGATCTATGATTTCTTGATCAGACCCAAACCCTAACGCTCTGAGCAGCACCGTAATTGGTAGCTTTCTAGTACGGTCGATTCGTACATAGACAATATCTTTGGCATCAGTTTCAAATTCCAGCCATGCTCCTCGGTTTGGAATGACAGTAGCTGTATATCCTTTTTTGCCGTTCTTATCGATCTTTTCACTATAGTAGACACTTGGAGAACGCACGAGCTGAGATACGATTACGCGTTCTGCCCCATTAATAATAAACGTACCTGTTTCAGTCATTAATGGGAAGTCACCCATGAACACTTCCTGTTCCTTCACTTCGCCTGTTTCTTTATTGATCAAGCGTACTTTCACTCGTAAAGGTGCAGAATAGGTTACATCTCGCTCTTTGGTTTCTTCCACGGGATACTTAGGTTCACCGAGGCTGTAATCAATAAATTCCAGCACAAGATTACCTGTGAAATCTTCGATTGGAGAAATATCCTGGAACATTTCTCGTAAACCCTCATCAAGAAACCATTGATAAGAAGCCGTTTGAATCTCAATTAGATTTGGCAAATCCAACACTTCTTTGATTCGCGCGTAGCTTCTTCTTTGGCGGTGGCGTCCATACTGAACTAGTTGGCCTGTCAAATGATTCACCCCTCAAATCCAGCGTATTTATTTTCTTAGTCCAATGAGATTCTGCTAAATCAAATCTATCGTTGGACAAAAAAAGAAAAAGGGCATTGATAAAATTCCCCTTAACTATAAACGATTATATTAGTTTTTCCAGACGACGGCATTTTATACCTCTTTGCATATGAAAGCGAAAAAGGCCTGGAAAATCCATCATTGGCATTATATTATATTAGCATAGGCCGTCCATGAAGTCAAAGGATAATTTCATAATTTACTTGACTGCTTTAAGAATATAGTATCCTTTCTTTTTCACAACGGTTTCAACTTGTTCGAACATTTCTTCAAGCTTTGCAACAGCCGAGGGGGCACCCTGTTTCTTTTGAATTACAACCCAAAGTGTACCTCGTTCTTTCAAAACGTGATGGGCATCTTCAAATATGCCATGAACAACATCTTTTCCTGCACGTATCGGCGGATTCGTAATGACGGAGGCAAACATTTTATCTTTCACTGCACTTAACCGATCACTTTCCATTACCGTCACATTATGAACTCGATTTTTAATCGCATTGTTCATCGCAAGCTCAATTGCACGCTCATTTACGTCTAACATATAAAAACGGCGATTTGAAAAAGCAGAAGCAAGTGATATGCCAATTGGCCCATAGCCACATCCAGCATCTACAATATCCCCTTCAATCTCAGGCTCTTCAAATGATTCGATTAGAAGTTTACTCCCAAAATCGACTTCTTTCTTGGAAAAAACACCAGAATCAGTCGTGAACTGGAGCTGTTGCCCGCGTAAATCCGCAACAATTTTGTTCGGGTTGCTTTTCACCCCGGGGTTTTTCGTATAGTAATGTTCACTCATCACTTTCCCTCTTTTCCTCGCCATTTCTATCAGCTTACCCATCTACCATCATAATCAATAAGATTAATGCCAAATAACAAAAAGCTCGCTTCTAAAAGCGAGCTTTTGTTTCAGACAAATGACTACTTAACTTCTACTACTGCGCCTACTTCTTCAAGCTTGCCTTTAAGCTCTTCAGCTTCTTCTTTAGCAACGCCTTCTTTAATAGAGCTTGGAGCGCCGTCAACTAGTTCTTTAGCTTCTTTCAAGCCAAGACCAGTGATTTCGCGAACAACTTTGATGACCTTGATTTTGCTGCTTCCAGCACTTTCAAGAACTACATCAAATTCAGTTTTCTCTTCAGCAGCACCTTCTGCTGCGCCACCTGCTGCTGCTACTGGAGCTGCTGCAGTTACACCAAATTCTTCTTCGATCGCTTTAACTAGGTCGTTAAGCTCAAGAACTGTCATTTCTTTGATTGCTTCAATGATTTGCTCGTTACCCATGAGTAAATCCTCCTTAATTTTTGTTTTATTTATACCAATTGATAGACGGTAAAGTTACGCGCCTTGTTCTTCCTTTTGATCAGCCACAGCTTTTGTAGCAAGTGCCATATTGCGCATAGGTGCTTGTAGCACAGATAGCAACATAGAAAGTAGTCCGTCGCGGTTTGGTAGGTCCGCAAGTTCTTTGATCTTTTCTACTGAAACAACGCCGCCTTCGATTACGCCAGTCTTGATTTCAAGAGCTTCGTGACTTTTAGCGAAGTTGTTCAAAATTTTAGCAGGAGCAACAACATCTTCATTGCTGAACGCGATTGCCGTAGGACCGACAAGGTGTTCATTCAAATCAGTAAGTTCAAGCTCTTCTGCTGCGCGACGAGTCATTGTGTTCTTGTAAACACGGAACTCAACGTTTGCATCACGCAATTGCTTACGAAGCTCAGTTACTTCAGAAACATCAAGTCCGCGATAATCAACAAAGATTGTTGATTGGCTATCACGTAGTTTGTCTGCAATTTCCGTAACTAGTTGCTTCTTCTGTTCAACTATACTGCTCATAGTTCCACCTCCTAAAGAAATGTATCTATACCGCCCTGGAATATGAGGTCATATAAAAAGCCTTCACATCCGAAGACATGAAGGCTTTACGATTACATACGTATCGAATCACTTCACACCTCGGCAGGATATTAAGTGCGTAAGCACTCCTGCTGTCTACGGTACAGAAAGTATTAATTTATCAAACAACATTTACAAGTATATTTAATAGCTACGCAAATGTCAACAGCTAATTTAATTAGCGGTAAGTTGATGCGTTAACTTTAACACCAGGTCCCATTGTAGATGTAACCGAAATGTTTTTAAGGTACGTGCCTTTTGCAGCTGCAGGCTTAACTTTCACAAGTGTTTCTACAAGTGTGTTCAAGTTTTCTACAAGTTTGTCAGCTTCGAAAGATACTTTACCAATCGGTGCATGGACGTTACCAGCACGATCAACGCGGTACTCTACTTTACCAGCTTTGATTTCATTAACAGCTTTTTGAACATCAAACGTTACTGTTCCAGTTTTCGGGTTTGGCATTAAGCCTTTTGGTCCAAGTACACGACCAAGCTTACCAACTTCGCCCATCATATCTGGAGTTGCAACGATTACGTCAAACTCAAACCAACCCTGGTTGATTTTAGCGATGTAATCAGCTTCTCCAACATAGTCAGCGCCAGCTGCTTCAGCTTCTTTTGCTTTTTCACCTTTAGCGAAAACAAGAACGCGTTGAGTTTTACCAGTTCCGTTTGGAAGTACAACCGCGCCACGAACCTGCTGGTCGTTTTTCTTAGGGTCTACTCCTAGACGAATTGCTGCTTCAACTGTTCCATCAAAGTTTCCTACAGAAGTTTTCTTAACAAGTTCAACTGCTTCTTGAGGCTCGTAGAAAGTTGTACGTTCAACTAGCTTGGCAGCCTCCTGGTATTTCTTACCTCTTTTTGCCATTTTGTGTTCCTCCTTGAATGTGGTTTAGCGGATTAACCTCCCACTATTTATGACGCCAAATGAGCGACATCATAATAAAAGTTGCGAACCTGTAAAACACAGGCAGGAATCCCTTTTAATCGCAACGGCTTGTGTAACATTAATCTTCGATCGTAATTCCCATGCTACGTGCAGTACCTTCAACCATACGCATTGCAGAATCAACATTCGCTGCGTTAAGGTCTGGCATTTTTGTTTCAGCGATTTCACGCACTTTATCACGCTTCACAGTCGCAACTTTGTTGCGGTTTGGTTCACCAGAACCTGACTCGATCCCTGCTGCTTTCTTAAGAAGAACTGCAGCTGGTGGAGTTTTAGTGATAAATGTAAATGAACGGTCTTCAAAAACCGTGATTTCTACTGGAATGATCATACCAGCCTGGTCAGAAGTACGAGCATTAAACTCTTTACAGAATCCCATAATGTTAACTCCAGCTTGACCTAGTGCAGGTCCTACTGGTGGTGCAGGATTCGCCTTCCCAGCCGGGATTTGCAATTTAACAACTTTGATTACCTTTTTAGCCACGCGACACACCTCCTTAAGTCCGTGATGTGGTATTTGGGTGTTTACACCCTCCCACCTTATATATCAATTGAATGTCTCGATTAGTATGAGACTCATGAAACATTAAAATTCTATCATTAATCGAAAAGTTAAGCAAGGACTTTTCAATTAGAACTTTTCAACTTGTCCAAAATTCAGTTCTACAGGCGTTTCTCTACCGAACATATTGACATGTACTTTCACTTTCCCTTTATCCATATCAATTCCTTCAACAGAACCTACGAAATCAGCAAACGGACCTTCTTTCACTTTGACTTTCTCTTTAAGTTCAAAGTCTACATCAGCTTTCGGCTGCTCCATTCCCATTTGCTTAAGAAGAGATTCTACTTCTTCTGGTAGCAAAGCAGTCGGTTTAGAACCAGCGCCACTTGATCCTACGAATCCAGTAACACCCGGTGTATTTCGAACAACGTACCATGAATCATCCGTCATGACCATCTCTGTAATAACATAGCCAGGAAAGACTTTTTTCATAACCGTTTTTTTCTTACCATTTTTCTCTTCTGTTTCTTCTTCTACAGGGACGAGAACACGAAAGATCTTATCTGTCATGCCCATTGTCTCAACCCTTTTTTCAAGGTTGGTCTTTACTTTGTTTTCATACCCTGAATACGTATGAACAACATACCATCTTTTTTCCATATATGCAGGACTGTGTCCTTCCCTCCCCAACTCATTTACTCTTTCATTCTAACCTTGAGAATGAACTTTTATAACGATCTATCCTAAAATGAGGCGGATTATTGAGGAAATACCCTGGTCGATTAACGCAAAGAATACAGCTATAAAAATAACCGTTGTAACAGTTACGATTGTATAGCGAGTCAATTCCTTACGCGTAGGCCAGCTTACCCGCTTCATTTCACTTGCGACATTACGAAAGAACTTACCAGAACGTTGAACAATACTTGCCATTACTTGCTACCCCCAATTAATCTGGCGGAAAACTCCCCCGAGAATCTATTTTGATGTCGTTTGCCTCAGTAAGCAAACACCCTGCGAGGCATTACTTTGTTTCACGATGCACAGTGTGAGCACCGCAGTATTTGCAATACTTCTTAACTTCGATGCGGGCCGGGCTTGTCTGTGAGTTTTTCATAGTTGTATAGTTTCGGCTATTGCATTGAACACATGCTAGTACTGCCTTTTTACGCATAATGACACCTTCCTAAGCCGCGCAGTAGTGAAGTTTGACTTTATATAAGCTTTCTTATATCAAAAAAGAGCAAAATAAAAAAACGTTCAGCTACCCTGTGACGTTCTTACAAACCTAACAAAAAATTGACAATCTTACTTTTACAACTTTATCATAGCGCGTTTTGGCATGTCAATAAAGCCTATGAAAGACAGACACAGAAAAAGAGTAGGGAACTCTCCCTACTCTCTCCCCTTATTTCTAATAGGTTTGTCCATATTAAAGGCTGACTTCCCGAAGTTCCAGATAACGCTCTAGTTTACGTTTCACCCGTTGCAAGGCATTATCAATGGACTTAACGTGTCGGTTTAAATCAACCGATATTTCTTGATAAGAGCGTCCATCGAGATAAAGCATTAACACTTTTCGCTCTAAATCGCTTAAAATTTCAGACATTTTAAGTTCAATGTCATCAAACTCTTCCTGATTAATAATCAATTCCTCAGGATCAGTTACTTTCGTTCCGCATATAACGTCCAGCAATGTCCGATCTGACTCTTCATCATAGATTGGCTTATCAAGTGATACGTAAGAATTTAGCGGAATATGCTTTTGTCTTGTGGCGGTTTTAATAGCTGTAATCATCTGCCGGGTGATGCACAGTTCGGCAAACGCTTTAAAAGATGAGAACTTGTCTCCTCTAAAATCACGAATGGCTTTGTACAGACCGATCATTCCTTCTTGAATGATATCTTCTCGATCTGCTCCAATGAGAAAATACGACCTCGCTTTAGCGCGTACGAAATTTTTGTACTTCGTAATCAAATGTTCCAACGCTCTACTGTGACCTTCATGAACCATGATGACGAGCAGTTCATCATCAAGTTGATCGAATGCTACGTGTTCCAGGTGTCTTTGGTCTACTGACTGTTGTTCTTGATTTACCGTGCTTTCTTTGAGGTCTACTGTACTCAATATGCGTTCCCCCCGACCAGTACGCTATATAGAAATATTATACAGTACGTGTCGAAAAATCGTCAACCGCCTATTTACCGCCTCTTCGCCATTTTTCAAATATTTCGCTAACTTCTTCTGATAAATGCAGACCAGCCGAGCGATTCCGCCGATTTTCGGTATTCACACTTTTTTCGATCCCTCTTTCAATTCCTTGCATTTCATTGTAAAGCTCTCGAGCTGACTTCCTTAATG
The DNA here is from genome assembly GCF_028610625.1 of Guptibacillus spartinae. Taxonomy (GTDB): domain Bacteria; phylum Bacillota; class Bacilli; order Bacillales; family Guptibacillaceae; genus Guptibacillus; species Guptibacillus spartinae. The sequence goes on along the minus strand of NZ_JAQQWU010000019.1, from coordinate 15,773 downwards.
CGCCCTGTCCAAAAATGGCCCATTGCTCTGTATAATCTGAAGTGGCAACGTGGATTTGCGTGCGAATTCCTTTAAGCTCTCGTGCCATCTTCTCAATTCGCTCATCCGCTGTTTCATTCTCTCTCGTATAAATGACTTCAACCCGATACTGACTATGGCGTTTTTCAATACCGTGAGAAAGGTGAGCGTCAAACACGACGATCACCCGATAACCAGTATATGCTTGGTATTCGGCCATTTTCTCAATCAAGAGCTCACGTGCCTTACTAAAGTCTCTCTCTTTCAGAGATCTTAATTCTGGCCAGGCTCCAATGATGTTATACCCGTCAACTAACAGCACGTCCATGATTTACTCCCCCAGAGGATGACGTTGTCGGTAAACCTCATACATCATTAATCCTGCTGCAACCGATGCATTGAGCGAGGTTACTTTTCCAGCCATCGGAAGGCTTACAAGGAAGTCGCATTTATCTTTAATCAAACGACCCATTCCCTTTCCTTCACTTCCGATAACAAGTCCAATTCCCATATCATAATCTGCTTGTCGATAATCTTGTCCACCCTGTGCATCTGTCCCAACAAACCAGATTCCGCGTTCTTTCAACTCATCCATTGTCCTAGCAAGGTTTGTTACACGCGCAACAGGAATATACTCTATGGCACCTGTCGAGGATTTAGCCACTGTAGATGTTAAGCCAACCGCTCTCCGCTTTGGAATAATCACACCGTGCGCTCCTGCTGAATCAGCCGTTCTTAAGATTGAACCAAGGTTATGCGGGTCTTCAATCTCATCCAACACAAGGAAAAATGGAGCTTCTCCAGACTCCTCAGCTTTTTTAAATAAATCATCGATATCAGCATATTCGTATGCCGCAATCGAAGCCACTACGCCTTGATGATTGCTTTCCCCAGATAACTGTTCAAGCTTTCGCTTAGGTACAAATTGAACAAGCACATTTTGCTCCTTCGCTTTTTGAATCAAATTCTGAAGGGGTCCTTTTTGGGACCCTTCATTAATCCAAATCTTGTTGATCTCATGTCCCGATCGTAACGCTTCAAGAACCGAGTTTCGTCCTACAATAAATTCTTTATCCATCTCACTTCACTTCTTTCTTCGGTTGTTCTACAAATTCATAAAGTTTCTCCAAAAGTTCATCGACTCTTTGTTCATTTCCCTGTAAGTAATGATAACCAAACAACGCCTCAAGCGCAGTTGAATATTTGTACGTGCTGACACTCGTGTTTTTAGGAACCGTTCCAGATTTTGCATTACGCCCTCTACGAACAACACCAGCTTCCTCTTCCGATAACCATTCTTGCTTCAGTACATGGTGAAGGTAAGCTGCCTGCGCTTTAGCAGATACATACGTTGTTGCTGTGCGATGCAACTGATTGGGACGAATGTGGCCAAGTGATAATAAACGTTTCCGAACATTAATCTCAATAACAGAGTCACCCATATACGCCAGGGCAAGAGAATTCAGTTGTTTTACATCAATTTCCTTCATATGCTACATCCTTTTCCAGCGAACGCCCTGAGGAGTATCCTCAAGAAGTATTCCCTGCTCTTTCAATTCATCGCGAATTTCGTCCGCTCTACTGAAATTACGCTGTTTTCTAGCTTCATTCCGTTCTTCAATCAGCTGATCAACATCTTCATCTAGAAGTGCTTTTTCCCGTTTAAACGAAATACCTAGAACCGAGCCAAAATCAGCAAATTGCTCTAAGAACTTTTCAAGAACCTCTTTAGAGGAATTTGTTTCTTGAAGGTACAGATTTGCTTCTTTAGAGAGTTCAAACAAGATAGAAATCGCATTAGCTGTATTAAAATCATCGTCCATCTCGTTTACAAACCGATTCTGATACCCTTCGATTTTTTCTTTCCATTCCAAAACATTTTCAGCTAGATCAGCGCTATTGATCAAACGGTGTTCAAGATTCTCAACTGTATCTTTAATGCGGTCAAGTCCAGTTTTCGCACTTGCTAAAAGCTCGTGATCAAAATTAATTGGATTGCGGTAATGAACGGATAGCATAAAGAATCGAATAGCTTCTGGATCATGCTGCTTAATTAAATCATGCACAAGGACAAAGTTACCGAGTGATTTAGACATTTTTTCGTTGTTAATATTGATATACCCGTTATGGAGCCAGTAATTCGCAAAAGGATGACCGGTTAACGCTTCTGTTTGCGCAACCTCGTTTTCATGGTGTGGGAATGCAAGGTCTTTTCCACCGGCATGAATATCAATCGTATCTCCTAAATATTTCTTCGCCATTGCAGAGCATTCAATGTGCCATCCCGGGCGCCCCTCTCCCCATGGACTTACCCAGGAGATCTCGCCTTCTTTAGCCGCTTTCCACAAAGTAAAATCAAGCGGATCTTCTTTCTTTTCACCAACTACAATACGTGAGCCAAGTTTAAGTTCATCTATAGATTGATGGGATAACTTTCCATACCCTTCAAATTGACGTGTTCGAAAATATACGTCACCTTCAGATTCGTAGGCATAATTCTTTTCAATAAGAGCGGTGATAAAATCGATGATTTCTTGCATGTTTTCCGTTACCCTTGGATGTTCATCCGCTTTTTTAACACCAAGTGCACCCGTATCCTCATGGTAAGCTGCGATAAAACGCTCAGCGACATTGGGCACTTCGTCACCTAACTCGTTAGCTGCGCGGATTAACTTGTCATCGACATCCGTAAAGTTAGAAACATAATGGACGTCATACTCTCGATATTCAAGATAACGGCGAACAACGTCAAAGACAATTGCCGGTCGCGCGTTTCCAATATGAATATAGTTATAAACGGTTGGACCACACACGTACATTCTTACTTTTCCTTCTTCAATGGGTTGAAACACTTCTTTCTTCTGCGTCAATGTGTTGTATAGCTTAATCGCCATCTTTTTCACTCCTCTTTCGTAACGTTCGAATTTCTTCTTGTAAGTTCTTCATTTCTTGCTCCATTTGTTTGAATTTATCCGCTACAGGATCGGGCATTTTATGATGATCTAAATGATGAGGTACTTTAACACCATTTTGGATGACGACTCTCCCTGGTATACCAACAACTGTAGAATTCACAGGAACGTCCTGTAACACAACCGATCCAGCCCCTACTTTTGAATTTTCTCCAATCGTTATCGATCCAAGTATTTTTGCACCAGTCGCAACGAGCGTATTATCTTCCAGAGTCGGGTGACGTTTCCCTTTTTCTTTTCCAGTACCACCGAGAGTAACTCCCTGAAAAAGCGTGACATTATTGCCAATCTCACATGTTTCTCCGATCACGACGCCCATCCCATGATCAATAAAGCATCGTTCCCCAATAGTCGCTCCTGGATGTATTTCAATACCGGTGAAAAAGCGGCTAATTTGGGATACTGCTCTTGCAAGGAAGAAGAATTTCTTTTTCCAAAACCAATGTGCCACGCGATGAGACCAGATCGCATGAAGTCCTGCATAAGTTAAGATCACTTCAAAGTAACTTCTTGCTGCAGGATCTTGATCAAACACCACATCAATATCCTGTTTTAACGTCTTCCACATGTGTTCACCCCTCTCCACATACTTCCATAAAATTAAATCGATCGAGTAGTATTGCCCTTCAGCCTGATAAGTCGATTGACTAAAAAAAGGCGTCTCTGTGTGATATTTCCATCACACAGAGACGCCTTTCGCGTGGTTCCACTCTGCTTCGAACATTTTTAAGAAATGCTCCTATCACCGATAACGGCGGTACCGCTCCTAACTATTCACCATGATGGCTTTCGAAAGAAGACTCAGAGGGGCATTTCAATGAGTGAATCCTTAAGCTGCTTACAGCCAGGGACAGCTCTCTCTAAAAAGAATCTCACTCATTTACTTTTCCTCTTCAACGTTTGTAGAGATCTATATTGTTTAGGAATTACTCATCGCAAGAACTTGATTCAAGCGCGCATTAACTGTTTCTCTTCCAAGTAAAGCAATGGCCTGAGGAAGTTCAGGACCGTGCGTTTCGCCTGTCGTAGCAACACGAATTGGCATAAATAGTTTTTTCCCTTTATGTCCAGTTGCTTTTTGAGTAGCCTTAATCGCTGCTTTAATAGCGGCTGGCTCAAACTCTTCAACTTCTTTAAGTTGATCGATAAATCCTTGCATTACTTCAGGGATTTGTTCTTCATTTAACACTGTCATTGCTTCTTCATTATACTGAATTTCTTGCTTAAAGAACAACTCAGTAAGCTCAACAATTTCTCTACCATAATGCAGCTGCTCCTGATAAAGAGCAATCAGTTCCTTCGCCCATTCTTTTTGTTCAGCTGTCATTTCAAGCGGAAACCTTCCTGCTTCGACAAGGTGTGGAAGCGCAAGCTCTACAACTTGATCGAGACTCGCCTGTTTAATATATTGATTATTCATCCAGTAAAGTTTTTGTGAATCAAATACCGCTGGAGAAGTAGACAAACGTTCAGGATCAAAGATTTCAATCAACTGCTCTTTTGTAAACAGCTCCTCTTCCCCTTTAGGAGACCAACCGAGAAGCGTAACAAAATTAAATAGCGCCTCTGGAAGAAACCCTAAATCATGATACTGTTCAATGTATTGCACAATTGATTTATCTCGCTTACTAAGCTTCTTCTTTTGATCATTGACGATCAGCGTCATATGACCAAACTTGGGTGGTTCGAAACCAAATGCTTCATAAATCATCAGCTGCTTTGGTGTGTTTGAAATATGATCATCCCCACGTAAAACATGAGAAATTTTCATATGGTGGTCATCTAGTGCCACTGCATAGTTATAAGTAGGAATGCCATTCTTCTTTACAATTACAAAGTCGCCAATACCATTTGATTCAAAAGATACACGATCTTTGACAATATCATCAAACGCATACTCTTTATCACGCGGAACAGCAAAACGAATGCTCGGTTCTCTTCCTTCCGCTTCTAGTTTCTCACGCTGATCTTGAGTGAGGTGTCTGCATTTCCCAGAGTAACGAGGCATTTCTCCACGTGCGCGCTGTGCCTCACGCTCCGCTTCAAGCTCATCTTCTGTACAGTAACATTTATATGCAAGATCTTTTTCCAATAGCTCTTTTGTATGCTCTGTATATATATCTAAACGCTCCATTTGCGTATATGGACCGTATTCGCCCTCTTTATCAATACTCTCGTCCCAATCCATTCCAAGCCACTTTAAGTAATCAAGCTGATTCTCAACGCCGCCTTCTACATTACGAGATTGATCGGTATCTTCAATGCGAATAATGAACTTACCGCCCTGGTTTCTAGCAAATAAATAATTAAATAATGCCGTTCTGGCATTCCCAATATGTAAATAACCCGTTGGGCTCGGGGCATAACGTACACGTACTTCGTTTCCCATTTGATCCACCACCATTAATTATTATCTTCAACTGTCTTATTATTCTACCATTAGAGTCAAATTATCGGTCAAGCTTTTTGAAGCAATACAACAACTTCAGCCGCAATTCCTTCTCCTCTGCCCGTAAAGCCTAGCTTCTCAGAAGTGGTTGCCTTCACATTCACCTGACTTATGTCTGCCTCAAGTAATTCAGCAATAATTTCACGCATGGCTGAAATGTGAGGCGCCATTTTTGGAAGTTGAGCGATAATTGTGCCATCGACATTTCCTAGTACAAATCCTTTTTCCTTAACAATGCCATACACATGACGCAAAAGTTCCTTAGAATCAGCATCTTTAAATGCTTCATCCGTATCCGGAAAATGCTTCCCAATATCGCCTTCTCCAATCGCTCCTAGACAAGCATCTGCAACAGAATGTAGCAGTACGTCGGCGTCAGAATGACCAAGTAACCCCTTTTCAAACGGAATCGTCACTCCTCCAATAATACATGGACGCCCCTCTACTAATTTATGTACATCAAACCCATGCCCAACTCTCATTAAACTCCACTCTCCTTTTTCTCACGCAGTATCGCTCTTGCAAAGATTAAATCTTCAGGCGTTGTTAATTTCACGTTCCAATAGTCACCTTTAATTACGTGCACCGCTCGTCCATTCATCTCTACTAGACTTGCATCATCGGTTCCAATAACGTCATTCGCTTCCGCCCATTCATGAACCGCCTTAATCACCGACAGACGAAAAGCTTGCGGCGTTTGGACAGCCCACAAGCTTGAGCGATCAATCGTCTTCTGTACTTGTAATTGATCAACTTGCTTAACAGTATCTTTTACCGGAACAGCTACGATGGCACCATCATAAGTGGATGCCGCTATCGCCACTTTGTTTGCAACTTCATGTGAAAAGAATGGACGTGCTCCATCATGAATTAATACGATCTTTTCTCCATGTAAGGCTTTTAGGCCTTCAAACACACTTTGTTGCCGCTCACGTCCACCTGTTACGACTTGACTTACCTTCGTTAATCTATACTCTTCTATCAATGACCTAAAATCATCATGCTCCTGATCATTTACAGCCAGCACAATTTCTTCACAGTGCGGATCACTTTGAAAAACCGATATCGTATGGACGATAATCGGTTTTCCTTCAAGCATAATGAATTGTTTGTTTTTCCCTGCGTTCATTCGTTTACCCTGACCAGCCGCAGGAATGACTACCGAATACTTCAAAGCTAGAACCCCCGTCGTCTATCGCTTAAAGTGCTTTCTCTAGTAGCTTGGGCTTCGCAAATATCATTCGCCCTGCTGATGTCTGCAACACGCTTGTTACAAGTACATCAATTGTCTTACCTATATAATTTCTACCTTCTTCTACAACGATCATTGTACCATCATCTAGATATGCCACGCCTTGATTGTACTCTTTCCCGTCTTTAATAACTTGAACATTAAGTTCTTCACCAGGCAGCACAACTGGTTTAACTGCATTAGCTAGATCATTGATATTTAATACTTGAACTTTTTGCAGTTCGCAAACTTTGTTTAAGTTAAAATCGTTCGTAACCACCATGCCATTAACAAGCTTAGCAAGCTTCACAAGTTTACTATCTACTTCTTGGATTTCTTCAAAATCACCTTCATAGATTTCAACGTTTATTTCAAGCTCTTTCTGTATTTTATTCAGAATATCGAGTCCTCGACGGCCACGATTACGTTTCAAAACGTCAGATGAGTCAGCTATATGCTGGAGCTCCTCAAGAACAAATTGCGGAATAACGAGCGTTCCTTCTAGAAAACCAGTTTGACAAATATCAGCGATTCTTCCATCAATAATGACACTAGTATCTAGAATCTTTAACTTAGAAGATCCAGAGTTAATTTCGTCTTCATCCACATCTTTTTTCTTATCTTTCCCTTTAGGGTTCGAAAAAAGATTGATGAGTTCGTCTCGTTTTTTAAATCCAACCTGAAACCCAAAATATCCAAAAAGAATGGTGATAAAAATCGGCAGAATGTTGCTAACAACAGGAAGATTAAATTCAGCCAGAGGTACGTTTAGTAAAAATGCAATTATAAGTCCGATAATCAGTCCAATTGACCCAAACAGCACGTCCCCAACCGGTGCATTAACGACCTTTTCTTCAATAATTCGAATAAAATCCACTATATAATCTGTCACCCAAAATGTTGCTAGAAAGAATAGTACCGCACCAATGACAGCACCTGCATAAGAGTTGCTAAAGACTGTTGGAAGATCCCCTATATTGAGTAATTGTATTAAATCTGGTAAATATACTAATCCCAGTGCTCCGCCTAAAATGATAAAAAATAACTGTACAATCCACTTTATCATTGACGTTTTCACCTCCTTTTAACATTATAAACAAATTCTCAGAATTGAAACGTCAATCCTTGAAGTTTCCGAATTTTATAGTATGATTATAGGTTAGTTTGTATGACTATAAATTAATTATAGATTAGCACACCCCCTATGGAATGTCTATTTCATAGTCCTATATGTGACGGTCAACAAAAAGTTGCTCTTGAATTCGCTTCAGACCATCTTTTATTTTCTTAGCACGAATGGCGCCAATCCCATCAACATGATCGAGTTCCTCGATAGAAGCTTTGGAAATTGCATTTAGATTAGCAAAACTATCGACCAGGTTCTCAATAATATTAGAGGGCAACCTTGGAATTTTATGCAAAATGCGGTATCCTCTCGGGGTCACATTTTCATTCTGATCCTGATAACCAAGAATTTTCATAATCGCGTTATCTTCTAGTAAATCATCACTTGAAAGCTTCTTTAGACGCTTCATCACATCTGCAGGAGATTCATCAACATCCTTCACATAGTCTCCAATCAGCCACTTTGCCTCTGATTCAAGATTAGATACGAGCTCTTCCATCTGCATGCTAATTAATCGTCCCTCAGTCCCCAATTCATTAATATAATTAAGGATTTCTTTCTTAATTCGTAAAACCATCTCAATGCGATGAATGACCTGTGCTACCTCTTGGAGAGTCACAAGCTCTTCAAACTCGAGAGCACCAAGATCAGTAATCCCCTGATCAAGAACTGATTTGTATTTCTCTAACGTCTGCATCGCTTGATTGGCTTTGGTCAGGATAACCCCAATCTCCTTTAATGAATATCGAATATTTCCTTGATATAAGGTGATGACATTGCGTCGCTGTGATATCGAAATCACTAGATTACCTGTTTGCTTGGCAACTCGTTCTGCTGTACGGTGGCGAATGCCAGTCTCGGTGGAGGAAATGGACGTCTCTGGAATTAATTGCGTATTCGCATATAATATTTTCGAGGCTTCTTTATTTAAGATAATCGCTCCGTCCATTTTTGCAAGTTCATACAAATACGCAGGGGTGAAACGGCATTCAATTGAGAAGCCTCCATCAACAATTTCCTGTAATTTCCCATCGTATCCAACGACAATGAGACCACCGGTATTTGCGCGAAGAATATTATCGATTCCATGCCTTAACTGCGTGCCCGGAGCAACAATTTTCAATATGTCGTTTATAACTTCCTGCTGCTTATCAATCTCCATCTTCTATCCCCCTAGCGCTTCTTTTAGTGCTTCGTCTACTGTTTGCACACCAATTACCTGAATACCTTCTGGAAAAGTCCAGCCACCTATATTTTTCTTTGGTATGATCGCCCGTTCAAAACCAAGTTTAGCTGCTTCAATTACTCGTTGTTCAATACGAGATACACGTCTAATTTCTCCTGTTAACCCAATTTCCCCCACTACAATGTCAGATGGACGGGTCGGTTTGTCTCTAAAACTTGAGGCAATCGACACAGCGATAGCAAGATCAATTGCAGGCTCGTCAAGTCTTACTCCACCAGCCACATTTAAATAGGCATCTTGATTTTGGAGTAGAAGACCAACTCTTTTCTCAAGCACCGCCATTAATAACGATACGCGATTGTGATCAATACCAGTAGCTGTTCTACGCGGATTCCCAAAGCTTGTTGGTGAGATGAGCGCCTGTATTTCGACTAGTACCGTACGCGTTCCCTCCATAGATGCAACCACCGTCGATCCTGCAGAGCCAGAAGAACGTTCTTCTAGAAAAATCTCGGAAGGATTAAGTACTTCTTCAAGTCCTTCTTCTTTCATCTCAAAAACGCCGATCTCATTTGTCGATCCAAAACGATTTTTAACACCGCGTAAAATACGGAATGTGTGGTGACGCTCTCCTTCAAAATAAAGAACGGCATCGACCATATGTTCTAAAAGTCTCGGACCCGCAATCGATCCTTCCTTTGTCACATGCCCAACGATAAAAACAGCAATCCCCTTTGTTTTGGCAATGCGCATAAGTTGGGATGTACACTCCCGCACTTGAGAAACGCTACCTGGCGCGGACGTAACTTCTGATCTGAAAATGGTTTGGATGGAGTCAATAATCACAAGTTGGGGGTTTATTTCTTCTATCGCATTACTAATATACTCAAGATCTGTCTCCGCTAATACATATAATTTTTCTGCATCAACACCTAATCGATCTGCACGAAGCTTCGTTTGCTTGACCGATTCCTCACCAGAGATGTATAGCACCGGATGATCCTGATCCGCAAGCTTTGATGAAGTTTGTAATAAAAGCGTTGATTTCCCAATTCCCGGATCGCCGCCTACTAGAACGAGTGATCCCGGAACGACCCCACCACCTAGAACGCGATCAAGCTCTGTGATGTGTGTAAATATTCGAGGTTCCATTTCTTTTTGTATGCTTCGAATAGACGTGGGCTTACTTGTTGTTTCATGACTTGATGTTACAAAACGTCTACGATCATTGTCCCCAGGTACCATTTCTTCCACCATTGTATTCCACTGATGACACCCTGGGCATTTCCCCATCCATTTTGGAGATTCATAGCCGCAATCCTGACACATGAATTTCGTTTTTTTCTTCGCCATCTAACATCCTCACTTTCACGATTAACCGAACAATTGACTATATTTATTTTATCACAACTTATAAGTTCCTATGAACTCATAACGATTGGCCCTTTTCAAAAGTTTCATAAATTTGGTGGCCCAATCTTTATTTGTAGAGCATTTATTCCTATAAACACCTTAAAAGCAGCTATTGTATGATTCTTATCCCAGTACCTTTCCCTTAAGTGGAATAATCCACTCCTCAAATAGAAAAAAACCGGAAGATAACACTTCCGGTTGTATTTCTTAGGATGAAGTTGCTTCAGAAAGAGTTTCAACAACAAACTCATTTTTTTTGTAATCGATCTTCACTCGTTGACCTTTTTCAATATTTCCTTTTAATAATTCTTCAGAAAGACGATCTTCAATATGACGTTGCAACGCTCTTCTTAGTGGGCGTGCACCGTAATCAGGATCATATCCTTCTTCTGAAATTTTATCTAAAGCTGAATCGGTTAACTCAAAATCAATCCCGTGATCAGAGAGACGAGTCTTAAGTTGGTTGGCCATTAATACAATAATTTCTTTCAAATGTTTCTTTTCAAGTGAATGGAAGACGATTGTCTCATCAATTCGGTTCAGGAACTCTGGACGGAACGTTTTCTTGAGATCATCCATCACTTTATCTTTCATATCTTTGTATTCTTGACCTTCAGATTCAGTGGAAAACCCAACATATTTATTACGCTTTAGTGTGCTAGCTCCAACGTTTGACGTCATAATGACTACCGTATTACGGAAATCAACTACGCGGCCTTTCGAATCAGTTAGTCGTCCATCCTCTAGCACTTGAAGTAAGATATTGAATACATCCGGATGCGCCTTTTCTATTTCATCTAACAAAATGACAGAGTATGGTTTACGTCTAACCTTCTCAGTTAGCTGACCACCCTCTTCATAACCAACATACCCTGGAGGTGAACCTACAAGACGGGACGTTGAGTGTTTTTCCATGTACTCAGACATGTCAATTCGAATAACAGAATCTTCTTCACCGAACAGCGTTTCAGCAACAGCACGAGCGAGCTCTGTCTTCCCTACACCTGTTGGTCCAAGGAAAATGAATGAACCAATTGGGCGTTTCGGATCTTTAAGACCTGCACGAGCACGTCTCACAGCTTTAGAAATCGATTTAACAGCCTCTTCTTGACCAATAAGGCGATTATGAAGAATTTCTTCCATCTTCAATAGACGCTCTGTCTCTTGTTCTTCTAGTTTCGATACAGGAATACCGGTCCAATTCGCTACAACAATGGCAATATCTTCTGGAGTTACTTCCTGATTTTCTTTTCCTTGCTTTTCTTTCCATTCTTTCTTCGTTTGCTCCAGCTGTTCACGCAAACGTTGTTCAGAGTCACGAAGAGAAGCAGCTTTTTCGAATTCCTGACTTTGGACAGCTGCATCTTTTTCTTTTCGAACTTCTTCCAACTTCTTATCTAGCTCTTTCAAGTTTGGTGGTGCTGTATACGAACGTAGACGTACTTTCGAAGCGGCTTCGTCAATCAAGTCAATCGCTTTATCCGGTAGGAAACGATCGGAAATGTAGCGGTCCGAAAGCTTTACAGCTGCTTCAATGGCGTCATCTGTAATCGTTACACGGTGATGTGCCTCGTAACGGTCTCGTAGTCCTTTTAATATAAGCGCAGACTCATCACTTGTCGGCTCATTTACCTGGATCGGTTGGAAACGTCTCTCAAGTGCCGCATCCTTTTCAATATATTTGCGGTACTCATCAAGCGTTGTTGCACCAATACACTGAAGTTCTCCTCTCGCAAGGGCAGGCTTTAGGATATTTGAGGCATCAATTGCGCCTTCAGCACCACCAGCACCAATTAAGGTGTGAAGTTCATCAATGAATAGAATGATGTTACCGGCTTGACGAATTTCATCCATTACTTTCTTTAAGCGATCCTCAAATTCACCGCGATATTTTGTACCAGCTACAACTGTACCCATATCAAGCGTCATAACACGCTTATCACGAAGCGTTTCAGGTACCTCATTGTTAATGATTTGCTGAGCAAGACCCTCGGCAATCGCCGTCTTACCTACACCAGGCTCTCCAATAAGTACAGGATTGTTCTTTGTTCGGCGGCTAAGGACTTCAATAACTCGCTCTATTTCTTTGCTTCGCCCAATGACAGGGTCGAGGCCATTATCTCTTGCAATGACAGTAAGATCTCTTGCAAGGCTGTCAAGAGTAGGCGTATTAGCACTGGCACCCCCACCCTGATGACTAGAAGAAGAACTTTCATTGCTTCCAAGCAGCTGAAGAACCTGTTGACGTGCTTTATTCAAGCTGACACCAAGGTTGTTCAGAACACGAGCTGCAACACCTTCTCCTTCGCGAATGAGGCCAAGTAAAATATGCTCAGTTCCAACATAAGAGTGGCTCAATTTACGAGCTTCATCCATCGATAACTCAATGACTTTTTTAGCCCGTGGTGTATAGTGAATCGATTGAACAGAATCCTGTCCACGTCCAATCAATTTCTCGACTTCTTTTTGAATTTTCTCTGATCCCAGTCCAAGAGCTGTTAAAGCTTTGGCTGCGATCCCTTCTCCTTCTCGAATCAAGCCAAGTAAAATATGCTCAGTTCCAACATTATTGTGACCAAGTCGGATTGCCTCTTCTTGTGCTAATGCAAGTACTTTCTGGGCACGTTCTGTAAATCGTCCAAACATCATTGTTCATCACCCTCCACATTCTTCGTTAGTTGATCTTCAAGTTCAAGTCGTTCTCTAATTAAAGTAGCACGTTTAATATCTCGTTCTGTAGGGGTAAGACTCGCCCCGGCATATTGTTGTAAGAACCCTGGTTGCGTAAGAATCAACAATTCATTCAAGATCGATTTAGATAATCCTTTTACAAGACCTAAATCAATCCCAAGTCTTACGTCTGATAAACACTTAGCCGCCTCTTTTGATTGTATGATTCTACTATTTTGCAGGACACCAAGTGCTCGATAAATACGATCTTCTAATTCAATTCTTGAGTTATCAAGCAGGGCACGTCTAGCGGCTCGTTCCTTTTCAATAACTTGCCTGACGACACCTTGTAAATCTTCAACAATGTCATCTTCGGTCTTACCAAGTGTAATTTGATTTGATATTTGAAAGATATTACCTAAGGCTTCGCTTCCCTCACCATAGCTTCCTCTTACAACGAGCCCTAGCTGATTAATAGCTGGAATAATATGATTTAGTTGCTGTGTTAAAACAAGTGCAGGAAGATGTAACATTACGGATGCCCGCATTCCAGTTCCTACATTTGTCGGGCAACTAGTTAAGTAACCTTTTCTCTCATCGAAAGCATAGTCAACTTTTTCTTCAATCCAATTATCGAGAGAATTTGCTAGCGACAATGCTTTTTTAAGTTCAAATCCGGCTACTAGACACTGAATACGAAAATGATCTTCTTCATTAATCATAATACTTACCGTTTCGTTCTCACTTAATAGTACAGCACCATTTTTGGACTGTTCAATAAGGTTAGGACTAATGAGATGCTTTTCTACGAGGACTCTTTTCTCAATGGGCTTTAAATCATCCATTTCAATTAACTCCAGTTGCCCTACCTGATCGTCAGGCACGTCAGTAAATTGATTTCTTACTTCTTCAATCACTTCTAAGTTATGCTCACGATTAGAAAGGATTGGGAACACGTAATTCTTTAAATTACGAGCAAACCTTACACGGCTACTCATCACAATATCTGAGTCAGGACCGTCGTTCTTCATCCAGGGACTTACAGCCTCGCTGATAAAATGCTGAAGTGACATTATTCTCCCCCCTCCGATGAACTTTTGTCTTCAAGGGTACGAATCAAATCTCTTGTTTCTGCAGCTTTTTCGAATTCTTCATGTTCAATATATTCTTTCATCTTGCTTCTTAAATTTTGAACTTTGCGCTCTATTTCTATAGCTGCTCCAGCCCTTTTAGGTATTTTACCAGAGTGAACCGTATTGCCACCATGAACTTTTTTAAGTATAGGATCGAGTTTATCGGAAAAAGTTTTATAACACTCGGAACAACCAAATCGCCCAACTTTCGTGAATTGCTGATAAGTTAACCCACATTTAGGACAGTGACTAATCTCCGGCTTGTAATAAGACTGTGCTGGACTTTCTCCAATTGGGTTTTCTAAATTTAGTAATCCCGATAATAAGTTATGGATAGAAAAATGGTTAGTGCCTGGCTCAACCTCACCTTTTTCTTTTGCACACTTTTCACAAATATGCGTTTCTGTTTTTTCGCCATTAATTATTTTAGTGAAATGAAGCGTAGCAGGGCGCTCACCACATTCCTGACAAGTCATAGGGCAACCCTCCTTATCTACCCTTATCATAGTGATAATTATTTATACTTTAAAGCAGTAAGCATTGCGCGTAACATATTTGCACGCAGATGATCTCTTAATGGTAACTCTATTGTAATCACTGTACGATCTAAAACGCTTAACATTAACTTCGCTTCTCGTTCTGAAATAACCTCTTCTTCGAGCAAACGAAGGATAATATTTTCTGACACTACTTGTGGAACTTGATTTTTGACGATCTGGAGCATTTCATCAATTAAATCAGCGTGAGTTTCAGGCTTCACTTTAACAATTCTTATATATCCGCCTCCACCTCTTTTACTTTCCACAATATATCCTTTTTCAATCGTAAAGCGAGTATTAATGACATAATTAATTTGCGAGGGAACGCATTGAAATTTGTCTGCTATTTCACTTCGTTTTATCTCAACAGCATCCCTTCCATCAACCATTAAAATTTTCTTTAAATATGCTTCAATGATATCGGAAACATTCCTCACAGAGTTCACTCCTCTCCGTCCCCATACTGACTTTGACTATATTTGACGTTGACTATATTATAACGCGTTTAAGTTGGAATGCAAAGCAACAGACCTGTGAGGCATCATCTCTTTTAAGCTTTTCCATTTATGCGAAATTCAAGACGGTCATTTTATAGTTTTCACGATTTAAATTAGGAGAAGAAACATAGAGGAGGGCTATAAGAAGTTAGTGGTAGCTCTCTCCAACCAGTTTATTAGGAGCACGCTTAGAGGTTGTACCCTTTTCAACAAATTGCTAACCTTTCTTTGAAAGAAGTAGAGACTTACGTTAATTTCATAGTAGGAATAGATAGAGAGAGGATTAAAGAGAAAGGATCGTTTTTTTCGCGATATTTGAGATATTTCCGCGAAAGATGGATTTATTCCGCGCTTTTCATGTCTAATTCAGCGATCATGATAGATGAGGGCTTTCAGTTAGTAAAAACCATACAAAAAAGCGAGAAACCATTTGGTCTCTCGCCTTTCATCAGTTGCCCAGCGACGTCCTACTCTTGCAGGGGGAGATCCCCCAACTACCATCGGCGCTGAAGAGCTTAACTTCCGTGTTCGGCATGGGA
>NZ_JAQQWU010000018.1 GCF_028610625.1 Guptibacillus spartinae | reverse complement strand
CTCTTTTTCTGAGAAAACTTTTTTACTCATTGAATCATATCCCATCGATGAATTTGTCCCCATTATACATAAAAGTACCCTACAGGGCAGACTTTTTTAAAGTGTCTACTCTATAGGGTACATATTACAATGCGAGGGCTTTCTTCATTTTATTCTTCGATTGGAAACCAGCCAGGTACGCTAAAAATCGCGTTCCAAAGTGGATCAGGTAAAACGAGCTCTTGCTGTGCGTCTTTCCGTAACGTTACACGAATTGTGTCCTCATTCCCGTTCTGAACTTTTTCCACCCAGTTTGGTTCCATAATCATTTCACGACCAAGGGCAATGAGGGGCACACCAGTATCAAGTGCTTTTTCTACATCATCAGGAGTATGAAGAGAGCCAACGCCGATAACAGGAACAAGGTGACCAATTCGTTCTTTGATCATTTCCATGCGTGGTGTAGCGTCTTCCTCACGCATCGAGCCTTGATAGAAATCGGATAGTGATACGTGAACATAATCGAGGTGACGTGTGGCAAGCTCATCAACAAGCTGAAGGGTATCATCCATTGTGATACCAGGATTTTCACGTTCTTCAGGTGAAATGCGATAGCCAAGAACGAAAGCCTTATTAGCGTACTTTTTGATTGCTGCTTGGACAGATTCTAAAACGGCTAAAGGGAATTTCATGCGGTTTTCAAGACTCCCACCCCATGCGTCATCTCTTCTGTTTGAATGAGGAGAAAAGAACTGTTGGAGAAGATACGTATTTGCACCATGAAGTTCTACTCCATCAAACCCCGCTTCAATTGCTCTTCGCGTTGCTTGACCAAAAGCTTGAATGGTTTCTTGAATTTCATCTTCTGTCATAGCACGAGGTGTTTTCGAACCTTCACGCTCAGCTGGGACAGCACTTGCGCTAAGGATTTCTTCATCTGGAACGAGCTCTGGAGGACACATTCTTCCGCCATGGAAGATTTGTAGAATGGCTTTTGCCCCTTCAGAGTGAATGGTATCTGCTAATTTTTTGAGACCTGAAATCTGTTCATCGCGGTACGCTCCAATTTCACCAGCAAAGCCTTTACCGTGCGGAAGAACATTTGCGCAGGCCGTAATAACAGCACCTACACCGCCAGAGCGCTTTTCATAATAAGCCAGTTCCTGTGCGGATACCGTGCCATCATCATTGGATAAAAAATTAGTCATCGGAGCAAGCATGACACGGTTCTTTAATTCTACTCCTGAAGGGAGCGTATAAGATTGTAGCATTTTTCGATTCGAAGTCATTGTGTTCCTCCTTTATTATAAACATACTGTAATTACATCCCTTACAGTTTAGCACGGGAGAGGATTCGTTGTCTTATCATGCGCTTTCTAAGTTGAAGAATATAAAAAAACCGCCTGGAATGGCGGTTGGCTATATAAGGTTATATTCGCTTTGAAGAAATCGCTTCGCGCATTAATTGAAGAGAATGTTGAGACTTTTCTTTTCGCGCAATCATAATGTTCACATAAAGCGCATCAACGAGACTTAATTGTGCAATCCTAGAAGCGAGCGCTTCCGAGCGAAAGTCTGTCTCTTGTGAAACAGTATAGAGTGGAATATCGACTTTTTTACTAAGTGGAGAAGTGGCCAGGTTCGTGATAGCAATTGTCGTTGCACCTGTTCCACGCGCAATATCAGCCACGCGTAACATATCTTTATTCGTACCAGAATGAGAAATCAAGACAGCAACATCGCTACGAGAGAGCTGAGAGGCTGACATGATTTGCAAATGCGCATCACTATATGACGTTGAGCGTAACCCCGTTCGAATAAATTTATGCTGAGCGTCCATCGCAATAATACCAGAACCACCATTACCATAAAATTCAATATGTGTGGCTTTTAATAAAATTTGAACAGCCTTGTCAATTGTTGCGTCATCCAGAATATGATACGTATCTTCAAGCGTACGAATGTTTGACCGAAGGACTTTTTCGGCAACCTCTTTTGTAGAATCAGTTTCTGTGATGGTTTCATGAATATCTTGAATAGGGTTCACAATTTCAGCTGCAAGGGCAATCTTCATTGCTTGAAAACCTTTGAAGCCAATTCGTTTACAAAAACGGAAAACGGTAGCATCGGCCACGTTCAGGTCTTCAGCCACCTGATTAATAGTACTATGGATAATTTTATTCGAATTATTTAAAATATAATCCGCAACCTGCCGTTCTTTTTCGCTAAATTGCGAGTAAGAAGAGCGGATTCTTGGAAGGCAGTGACGGGTTTCCGTGTCGGACATGTTCATTCTCCTCTCTATCACTCCTGATTTTATCATTGTAACCGATTACAAATAAGATGAAAATAGATTCCGCTCAACCAATTGAAACAAAAAATATTTAATGTATAATTAGTATATAGGAAAAAATATTTCATTCGTATAAGGAGTTTTTCATATGAACGTCGGATTAATTGGTCTTGGCAAGATGGGATATAACCTTGCCCTAAACTTACGTGATCATGAACATAACGTGATCGTACATGATGCAAACGAGGAACAGGTTGAAAAAATGAATGATGAAGGGTTTGCCGGAAAGCACTCTCTTAAAGAAGTTGTCGAATCTTTAGAGGCGCCACGTATCCTATGGATGATGGTTCCTTCAGGTGATATTACGGAAGCTGTAACAACTGAATTGTCTACGCTTCTTGAAAAAGGCGATATTATCATTGATGGTGGTAATTCCCATTATAAGGATTCAAAGCGCAGAGGCGAAATGCTTCTAGAAAAAGGCATTTACTTCTTTGATGTCGGAACTAGCGGTGGGAAGTCAGGTGCACGAAATGGCGCTTGTACAATGATCGGTGGAGATAGCAAGGTATTTGAAACGATTGAGCCGTTATTCGATGACATTTGTGTGGAAGATGGATACCTCTACACTGGCGAGTCTGGCAGTGGTCACTTCCTAAAAATGGTTCATAATGGTGTGGAATATGGCATGATGCAATCGATTGCTGAAGGTTTTGATCTACTAAGTAAAAGTGAATATGACTTTGATTACGAAAAAGTGGCGCGCGTATGGAACAACGGCTCTGTTATTCGCTCGTGGTTAATGGAATTAACAGAGTCTGCATTTTCTAAAGATGCAAACTTGGATGATATTCGCGGAGTAATGAATTCTTCAGGCGAAGGAAAATGGACAGTAGAAACGGCCCTTGACCTTCAAACAGCAACGCCTGTGATCGCTCTTTCCTTGATGATGCGCTATCGTTCACTAGAAGACGATACATTCACTGGTAAAGTTGTTGCAGCACTCCGTAATGAATTCGGCGGCCACGCAACTGAAAAAAGTAATTAATTTTAAATTTAAAAAGTAGAGCAGGGAAGCATGTTGACACAAACATGCTTCCTGATCTTTTGTGTAGGTACAACTCACTTGTGGCAATTGAACACGCTTACAGATGGCTAGATGATTCGTAACAAGTGTACGAAAAAGTTATACTATTAAGTAGAATGAACAATCATGTAGGAGGAATGGCTTATGACGATGAATGAACAATATATGATCGGTGTGGATATCGGTACTACGAGTACAAAAGCCGTTCTATTTAATCATAACGGGCAGCCCGTATCAAAACATAATGTTGAGTACCCGCTCTTTACTCCAACACCAGCAACAGCAGAACAAGATCCTGAACAAATTCTTCTAGCTGTTGTCGAGTCCATTCGGACGGTGATACAAGATAATCAGCTGAACGGTGAGCAAGTGAAATTTGTTTCATTTAGCTCAGCCATGCACAGTTTGATTGGAGTGGATGAAAAGGGAAAACCGTTGACTAATTGCATCACCTGGGCAGACAACCGAAGTGCACATTGGGCAGAAAAGATAAAAAATGACATGGGTGGACATGAAATTTATCGTCGAACAGGAACCCCTATTCATCCAATGTCACCTCTTTCGAAGCTTGTCTGGCTTAAAAATGATGAAAGTGAGTTATTTCAATCAGTTGCAAAATTCATTTCAATAAAAGAATACGTGTTTTACCGCTTTTTCCATGAGTATGTAATTGACTATTCAATTGCCTCAGCGACAGGCTTATTTAATTTAGAACAGCTTAATTGGGATGAAGAAGCGCTTGAAATTGCTGGAATCACAGCGGAACAATTATCGAAGCCCGTTTCAACAACGCATATGATGTCTGGGTTAAAAGCACCATATATTGAGGAAACAGGGCTTACTTCTTCAACTAACTTCATCATTGGAGCAAGTGATGGCGTCTTATCAAACCTTGGCGTTAATGCGATTGAGCCGGGCGTTGTAGCGGTCACTATTGGGACAAGTGGAGCCATTAGAGCTGTAACGGACCGTCCTGTTACCGATCCAAAAGGACGCATTTTCTGCTACGCTCTTACGGAAGATAAGTGGGTTGTAGGTGGTCCAGTAAATAACGGTGGTATCACATTCCGCTGGGTACGCGATCAATTTGCAGCATCTGAAACAGAAACAGCCAAACGCTTAGGCATTGACACATATGAAATACTGACACGAATTGCCGAACAGGTGAACCCTGGCTCTGACGGTCTTCTTTTCCATCCATATCTTGCTGGTGAACGCGCTCCATTATGGAATTCTGATGCGCGCGGAAGTTTCTTTGGACTTGCCATGCATCATAAAAAAGAGCACATGATCCGCGCAGTACTTGAAGGGGTTATTTACAATCTATACAGTGTCCTGCTTGCACTTGAAGAGTTAATCGGTGAGCCAAAGCAAATTAAAGCAACAGGTGGATTTGCTCGATCAGCTCTATGGAGACAAATGATGGCCGACATCTTTAACCAAGAAGTAACCGTTCCAGAAAGCTATGAAAGCTCTTGCCTTGGTGCCATCGTACTCGGTAAAAAAGCACTCGGTGAAATTGACTCCCTAAGCATCGTCTCAGACCTTGTAGGAGACACATTTAGCCATGAACCAAAAAAAGAAAACGTCCAAATCTACTCAGAACTACTCCCAATCTACATCAGAATCTCAAGAAAACTAACCGAAGAATACACCGCCATAGCTAATTTCCAAAACAAAACCTTGGGGAAAAACTAAAGCGGAAACACACCGTTTAGGACCGGCAGGCGCTGGAGCCATTCAAAATGAACACGTCCTTTGTGTTCGGTTTGAATGGTGAAGCGACCGAGGTCCTGGTGTGTTGTAGCTGGAAGTAAAGTAAAGCGGAAAAACCCCGTTTAGACCCGGCAGACACTGGAGCCTTTCAAAATGAACACGGTCTTTGTGTTCGGTTTGAAAGGTGAAGTGGCCGAGGGTCTGGGGTTTTGCAGCTAGCACAAAGTAAAGCGGAAAAACCCCGTTTAGACCCGGCAGACGCTGCCTTCAAAATGAACACGGTCTTTGTGTTCAGGTTTGAAAGGTGAAGCGACCTAGGTCCTGGTGTGTTGCAGCTAGCACAAACTAAAGCATATGTGCCACCAATAAAAAAAGGGCAGCCCGTTGGCTGTCCTTTTTCGCAAACTTTACTTTAATGTTTAATGGCTTCTTTTAAAATAACAGTTGCTTGATCTAACTCGACATCTTTTGTCAGAACGATCTCGCTTATGAGAAACTGCTGGGCGTTTTCCAGTAGTTTTTTATCGTCAGTTCCGAGTGGTCGTTTCTTGTTTAGGGCTACGAGCTCACGGATCACTTCCACATGATTGTGGATATCACCGGTTTTGAGCTTGTTCATATTATCCCTGTAACGCTGGTTTCTATTTGCACTGGGCTCTTCCACGTCTACTTCTTCGTTAAAAGAAGTGAGAACCTGGTCCATTGTGCTGACGTCAGACACTTCACGAATTTTCAGGTTTTCTGTCTTCCCTTTTGGAATCATCACCTGAATATCTCGAAAAGGCATATTAAGAATATAATAGATCTGAGTTTCACCCAGTATTTCTTTTTCTTCGATAGCTTCGACTATACCTGCACCGTACATGGGATAAAAAATCTTATCGCCTACCTCAAACAAGCGCCCACCCCCAAATTTATAAATTATAGCACATCTCCTATTATAACATAAACAATTAATTTGTACGAATGGAATATTTTTTTCGATATGGCTGTTTGATTGATTGATCGATGCAAACTCCATTACAATAATAGACAAATATGGTTTTAGCCAATAATGGAGGCGGTTACAAAAATGAAGATTGGAATGATTAGTTTTTGGCACGTCCATGCAAAAGATTATGCGGAAGAAGCGCGGATTCATCCTGATGTGGAAATTGCAGCGATTTGGGACGAAAATGAAGAGCGTGGAAGAAAAGAAGCTCAAATGAGAGAAGTAGAGTACATAAGTGATCTAGAAGATCTTCTGAACCGGCAAGAAATAGAAGCTGTTGTTGTTAGCTCTCCGACAAATCGTCATAAGGAAGTAATGGTACAAGCAGCTCAAGCAGGAAAGCATATTTTTACTGAGAAAGTTCTGGCGTCTACTGAAGAAGAAGCAATTGATATACTGAATGCAGTGAAGGAATCAGACATAAAGTTATTTGTTTCATTGCCGCGCGTTTATGATGGCTACACGGAAGCTGTTCAAAACTTGATTGAATCAGGTGAGCTGGGAGAACTGACGCAGACGCGCGTGCGACTTGCACATAATGGAGCCACTGCTGATTGGCTTCCAAATCATTTCTACAATAAAGAGGAGTGTCAGGGTGGAGCATTAATTGACCTTGGTTGTCACCCGGTTTACTTAACAAGACTTTTTCATGGAATGCCAGACCGTGTCACAGCACAGTTCGGGTATGTAACGAAAAAAGAAGTCGAAGATCAGGCGATCGTCACATTCGGGTATGAAAATGGATCTTATGGAGTAGTGGAAACGGGTTTTGTCACAGCTCACTCCCCATTTACTATCGAAATACACGGTACAAAAGGCTCTGCTATCTACGGAATTCCTGATAAGAAACTAATCAAAAAAGTTTCGGATAAATGGGAAGAGGTTAGGATACCCACGGATAAACCTTCTCCATTTTCACAATGGATTGACCACATTCAAACGGGTAAAGGGACAGATGAAAACGTTGCGCTTGCTCTTGATCTAACCGTGTTAATGGAGGGAGCTTATCAAGCGGAGAAAACAAAGTCTGAAGTTGTGATCAATCCCCGATAGCCCATCCTACAGTTTGAGGATGGGAGTATGGTACACTAGCTTCGACTAATGATAATGAGGTGTCTTATGAAACCATTTTTACAATACAATCCGACCCGCCTTTATTTTGGCAAAGACAAAATAAAAGAATTAGCAGGAGAACTTCATTATGGGGTGAAAGTTCTCGTGGTATATGGTGGCGGAAGCATCAAGCGAAACGGCGTTTATGACGCTGTCATGACTGAACTTAAGAAAGTGAATGCGGAAGTGTATGAGCTTTCTGGAGTAGAACCAAACCCGCGTCTGACAACAGTAGAAAAAGGTTCCGCCATTTGTAAAAAAGAGGGCATCGATTTTCTGCTGGCAGTAGGCGGTGGAAGCGTAATCGATTGTACGAAAGCAATTGCTGCGGGCGCTCACTATGAAGGTTCAGCATGGGATTTAATTACGCAAAAAGAACCAATTGAATCAGCCCTGCCGTTTGGAACTGTTTTAACCCTCGCTGCAACAGGTTCAGAGATGAACTCCGTGTCGGTAATTACAAATTGGGAAACGAAAGAAAAGCTTGGATGGGGTTCTCCTCATGTATTTCCAACGTTTTCTGTTCTTGATCCAACTTACACATTTTCAGTTCCAGAAAATCAAACGGTTTATGGTATCGTTGATAGCATGTCACATGCGTTGGAACATTACTTTCACCGCACAAACAACACCCCAATGATTGATGGGTTTATCGAATCCCTTCTTCGCACGGCGATTGAGACAGGTCCAAAGCTCTTAAGGGATTTGAATTCATATGAACACCGTGAAACAATGATGTATATTAGTACAACGGCTTTTAACGGCACATTAAGTAACGGCACTGATGGCGGTGATTGGGCCACACACCGCATCGAACATGCTATATCTGCCGTTTACGATATTCCTCACGGTGGTGGATTGGCCATTTTATTCCCGAACTGGTTGGAACACGTCCTTGAAGAAGATTCTTCTCGAGTGAAACAGTTAGCCATGAACGTTCTTGGCGTATCATCAGAAGGTAAAAGTGATTACGAAGTGGCTGTAGAAGGAGCGAAAGCACTTCGTACGTTCTGGAACTCTCTTGGTGCACCGTCTCGTCTTGCAGATTATGAAATCGATGATGCTGAATTTGACAGTATGGTTGAAAAAACCTTTATTAAACCAGGCGTTGGCACCTATAAAGAACTTGATCGAGAAAGCGTTCGAGATATTCTAACCCGATCTCTCTAATACAGAAAAGCAGCATGGCGACGCCATGCTGCTTTTTCTTTACTCATTAATAGAAATATGGCGAAACGCATTAACGTTAAAGAGTCCCATGTCTGTTAGTTTAAGCTCTGGAATGACTGAAAGACTTAGGAAGGAAAGCGTAAGAAAAGGATTAAAGTGCTCAGGTGCACCAATCTCTTTTAATGCCAGTTCGATTTCTTCAAGTTCTCTCACGACAGAGTGGTAGTCGTTAGTCGAAAGGAGTCCCGCAATAGGTAGCGGCAATTTTGCCAGCACTTCCTGGTTGCGTACAACCACTAAACCACCTTGCATTTCTTGAATCACTTCAGCTGCTTTGATCATGTCCTCGTCGCTAACTCCAGCCATAATCAAGTTGTGAGAGTCATGGCCAACAGTTGTGGCAATGGCCCCATCTTTAAACTGAAAACCTTTAACAATGCCAAGGCCAACATTGCCTGTGTTGTGATGCCGCTCAATAACGGCGAGTTTCATGAGGTCTTTTTCATAACAGGAGACGAAGCCATTGTTGTCATTGCGATTAACGGTAAACTTCTTTGCTTCTGTCACGATCTGATTTGGAATCACTTGAATCACATTTGCTTCTTGATCTGTTACTGCTAAATGCAGGTGTTCCTTCGTTAACTTTGGTAGATGAACAGAATTGGTTATTCTTTTGGATGGCGTTACCGTCTCGATTCTCTTCGTCTCGCCTTCTTCTGCAATGAGCTCACCAGCTCGATAGACCTGTGCAATTGAAAATGTTGACACGTCGTTTAGGAGGAGAAAATCAGCATCAAGACCTGGTGCGATGGCGCCTTTTGTAGATAAATGATAACACTCCGCTACGTTTAGGGAGGCCATTTGAATGGCGAGCAGCGGGTCAAGTCCTTCTTGGATAGCAAGGCGAACATTATGGTCAACGCTTCCCTCTGTTATTAAGTCGTCAATGTGCTTATCATCCGTACAAAACATAAACCGTCTCGCATTTCGTTCGGTTACGGCAGGAAGGAGCTTTTTTAAATTTTTTGCGACAGAGCCTTCTCGAATAAAAACATACATCCCGCGTTTCACTCGATCAAGTGCTTCTTGGGCGGTGATGCATTCATGATCTGTTCCAATGCCAGCTGATTTATAAATATTCAAAGCCCGGGTATCAAGACCTGCCGCGTGGCCATCAATCTTTTTAGATTGCGCGTCGACAAGTTTTTTCATCATTGAAGGGGAGGTGTTTGCGACAGATGGATAATCCATCACTTCAGCTAACCCGAGAACGCGTTTATGTTCATAGAAGGGCTTTAAGTCTTCAGCAGAAAGAATTGCTCCACTATTTTCAAAAGGTGTAGAAGGAACGCTTGAGGGTAGCATGTAATAGATGTCCATCGGAATATTCTCTGAGTCTTGTAGCATATAAGAAATCCCTTCCGCCCCAGAAACATTCGCGATCTCATGGGGATCAGTAATGATCGTCGTTACCCCACATGGAAGGACTGCCCTGGCAAATTCAGAAGGAGGAACCATAGCGGATTCAATATGGACGTGCGCATCAATTAAAGAGGGAACGACGTATTTTCCTTTTGCATCAATGACGTGCTTCCCTTCAAAATTTCCTATGCCTGCAAAAACGCCATCGATGATGGCGACATCAGCCTCAATAAATTCGAGGTTATAACTATCTAAAATCTGTCCATTTTTAATAACGTAGTCGGCCTCACGTTCTCCGGCGGCAGTTTGTATTCTTCGTGTTAGTTTATCCATTCTTTATCTCCTCTCAGTCTAGACAGAGGATGACAAATTCGCATTGCCAGAATTGTCATCGTAGTCAAACCATTTACGGTAGTTTGGTAGAAACCTTTGGACCATATCTCCAAAATTATACGAAACCTGGTACGTATTATTAGCGTATTTTATAGATGTCTAGGTCGCTCGTCAATAGCCTGTCACCGACCTCCCTAAAAAATACTTTCATCTTCGTATTGATAATTGTGTCAAATCCAAGTAAACTACAAGTAGGTAGAAGTAAATAAGGAAAAAAGAAAGCGCTTTTTTTATCGCGTTTTGAGCAAACGTTTGCACT
Organism: Guptibacillus spartinae; assembly: GCF_028610625.1. GTDB lineage: Bacteria > Bacillota > Bacilli > Bacillales > Guptibacillaceae > Guptibacillus > Guptibacillus spartinae. The sequence goes on along the minus strand of NZ_JAQQWU010000018.1, from coordinate 52,858 downwards.
TTAACGAACTTTATAAAATAGATGAGGGTGTAGAGATATGAAAAGAATCTGGTGGAAAGAAGCGGTTGGCTATCAAATTTATCCTCGAAGCTTCCAGGACTCAAATGGCGATGGAATTGGAGACTTACAAGGTGTTATTCAGCGACTGGATTATATAAAAGATCTTGGTATCGATGTCATTTGGATTTGTCCAATGTACAAATCCCCTAACGATGATAATGGTTATGACATTTCTGATTACCAGGATATTATGGAAGATTTCGGTACAATGAAAGACTTTGATCTACTCTTAAAAGAAGTGCATAAACGCGATATGAAATTAATTATCGATCTTGTTTTAAATCATACGAGCGATGAGCACCAGTGGTTTATCGAGTCACGTTCATCGAAAGAAGATCCGAAGCGTGATTGGTATATTTGGCGTGATGGAAAGAATGGCAAAGAACCGAACAACTGGGAAAGTATTTTCGGTGGATCTGCCTGGGAATATGATAAAAAAACCGATCAATATTACTTGCATGTTTTCTCAACAAAGCAACCGGATGTAAACTGGGAAAATCCAGAAGTTCGTGAAGCGCTTTATGACACGGTCAACTGGTGGCTTGATAAAGGGATTGATGGTTTTCGAATTGACGCAATTAGTCATATTAAGAAGCGTCCAGGATTTCCGGATATGCCGAATCCAAACAAAGAAAAATACGTTTCCTCATTTGATATGCATATGAACCAAAAGGGGATTCAGACATTTCTTCAGGAGTTCAAGGATAAAACGTACTCGAAGTACGATGTCATGACGGTTGGAGAAGCAAACGGTGTAAGCATTGATGAAGCAGACCAATGGGTGGACGAAAAAGACGGAAAAATGAATATGATTTTTCAATTTGAACACCTTGGATTATGGGATGCAGAAGAAAATCCTGATCTTGATATCGTGTCTTTAAAGAAAGTGTTAACACGCTGGCAAAAGGGACTTGAAAACAAAGGTTGGAATGCTTTATTTGTTGAAAATCACGATAAACCTCGTGTTATTTCAACGTGGGGAAATGACCAGGAGTATTGGAGGGAAAGTGCCACTTCAATGGGAGCCATGTATTTCCTTATGCAAGGAACGCCATTTATTTATCAGGGCCAAGAAATCGGGATGACTAACGTGCAGTTTCCTTCTATTGAAGATTATGATGATGTGGCTGATAAAAACCGCTATCGCATTCAACGCGAAGCAGGTGTACCACATGAGGATATTATGAAAGTCATTTGGGCTTCCTCTCGTGATAATAGCCGCACACCAATGCAGTGGAGCAATGATCATAATGCTGGCTTTTCTTCTGGAACACCATGGTTAAAAGTGAATCCAAATTTTGTGGATATTAATGTTGAGAAGCAAGAAGCTGACGATCAATCCATTCTAGCTTTTTATAAAAAAATGATTGAATTAAAGAAGAACAACTTGGTTTTCACATACGGAAGCTATGACTTGCTACTTGAAGAAGATCCGCAAATTTATGCTTATACAAGAACGATGGAAGAAGACGCTGTTCTCGTTGTTACAAATCTATCCATTGAACCGGCTGTATTCAACACAAAACTTAAGTTAGAACCGACCCAATTACTTTTGAATAACTATCCTGTAGCAAGAGAAGTGAACGATTCGATTGTATTAAAGCCTTACGAAGCAAGAGTTTATCGCCTTAATCGCTAACAGCTGGCAGTCGAGTAAAATCGACTGTCTTTTTCTAGGTAGAAAAAAGGGTTTCAAAAGACTTGTTTATGTATAAAATTTACCAAATTTGTCGAGGAAACAGGGTGAAAAAGGATAGATTTCTTGAAAAATTTACCGTATAGTGTTGATTAGTGGGAGGTATGACCTAATTCAAACTTTCACTACATACTAGTTTGATAGGGGAGGATTAACATGAAGAAGTTGATTGTAGCTTTATTTTCAGTAGTTGCACTATTTATGTTTATGGGTACCAGCACTTTTGCGGCAGAAAGTGACCACAATGAAATCTTGCAAAAAATTGACGAAACGAATGTAAGAATTGAAGCGGAAATCCAAAAGGCTCAGGGTAAAGGAGATCAATTATTGGCAACGCTTTCCCTCGAAACGGCAAAGCTCGATGCTAAGATTGAGAATGCCCGTCTAAATGGCGCTTCACCAACAGACGTTGCGGTTATCGAAAAAGAAGTAAAGAAGAAAAAAGATGAGCTTACTGAAAAGTACAACCAGGATCTTGATAAGTTAATCAATGACCTTATTCGTAAAACGAATAAAATGACTGCTGATATGATTGAGGAAGCAGCAAAAGAGGGCATTCAAGCAGAATGTTCTTGGGTCTATGTACAAATTGCAGACCGATGGGTTTGGGTTGATCCGATTCAAATCGTAGGAGTTTAATTGAAAAAGCATCTCTTTTGAGATGCTTTTTATTATATGCTTAGTACTATATAATAAGATATAGAGGAAATGTATGTTAGTGGAAAAAGAGGTGTAAATTTGGACGGTTTATCAATTGGACGTAAGCAGGAGAGTTTGGAAGAAGTAGTGCAAGAATCTGCGAAACTTAGTTTATTAGGTAGAGGTTCTGGCATTGAAGTCATGAAACAAGTAGTGTACGAAGGAACCGTGTTTTATTTATATCCCGGAAACAATCCAGAAAGTTTCGAATTTTTTTATATTTTAGAAGGTGAACTGGTATGCGAAGAGCTATCCCTTACTTTAAAAAAAGATGATTACTTTTTCGTAAAAGATCTTAAAGATATCGTGTTTTTTGAAGCAGCTTCTGAAGTCTCAATGATTTGGATGATAAATGAGTCCGTTTTCCATTTAATTAGTCAAAAAGTTTCTTTGTTATTAGAGGTAGTTAGTAAGGTTGAAGAAAAGGATCGATACACTTTTAAGCATAGTATTAGAGTACAGAATACGAGTATTAAAATGGGCAAAAAACTCAAGTTGCTAAAAGATGAATTAGATACACTAATTGTTGCTTCCGTTCTTCATGACGTAGGCAAAATAAATGTTCCTGAAGAAATATTGAATAAGCCAGGCGGTCTTACGGATGAGGAATATGACATTATTAAAAAACATCCAACTGATGGTGCGGAAATGGTTAAAGACTCCTATTATTCAGATATAAGCACTATTATACGTCAGCACCACGAAAGACTGAACGGTTCGGGTTACCCGGATGGTCTGAAAGGCGATGAGATTACAATTGGTGCAAAAATCATTGGGGTCAGTGATTCCTTTGATGCGATGACGGATGATCGTTCTTATCGAAAAGCGTATACACCTGAATATGCCTTGAATGAATTAAAGCGTCTTTCAGGCGTGTTGTACGATGGTGAAGTAGTCGATGCCCTTGAAGCTGTTTTAATAGAAGAAGGTATTTTAAATAGCAACTAGCCGAAGGGAGATGGGAGACATCTTCTTTTTTGTTTGTTAAAAAATACGAAGAGGCAATGTTTCACGTGTAACATTGAAGCTGTTATGATAGAACATAGAAATAATCGAACTATGAGGAGATTGGTATTGTGGGTAAACAGCTCATTCTTGCAGAAAAACCCTCCGTTGGGCGCGATATTGCGAGGGTATTGAATTGTACAAAAGGTGGAAATGGTTTTCTTGAGGGGGATCGCTATATTGTAACGTGGGCACTTGGTCATTTAGTGACACTCGCTGATCCTGAAGTTTATGATGACTCCTACAAGACATGGAAGTTAGAAGATTTGCCAATGCTTCCAGCCCCGCTAAAGCTGGTGGTTATTAAAAGAAGTGGAAAGCAGTTTAGCGTTGTAAAAACGCAAATGAACCGTAATGATGTAAGTGAAATTGTAATTGCAACGGACGCAGGGCGTGAAGGAGAGCTTGTGGCACGGTGGATTATTGAGAAAGCACGGGCTAAAAAGCCTCTTAAAAGATTATGGATTTCATCCGTTACAGACAAAGCGATTCGGGATGGATTTAAAAAGTTGAAAGATGCGAATCAGTATACCAATCTATATCATGCAGCCGCAGCTAGGTCTGAAGCGGATTGGTACGTTGGATTAAACGCAACTCGAGCGCTTACAACAAAATACAATGCTCAGCTTTCAAGTGGAAGAGTGCAAACGCCGACACTTTCTATTATTGCAAGGCGAGAAGAGGAAATAAAATCTTTTCAACCCGAACGGTATTATGGACTAGCGGCGGTAGTGGATGGCTTTACATTAACATATCGTGATTCAAAATCGAACGATACTCGGATATTTGATCGTGACCGCATTGATTCTGATCTTAAGGTGTTATCAGGAAAGAAAGCACGGATCGAAGAAGTGAAAAAAGTTAAGAAAAAGTCATTTGCCCCTGGATTGTATGATCTTACCGAGCTACAAAGAGATGCTCATAAACGTTATGGATTTTCAGCGAAAGAAACACTCTCGGCTACCCAGCGCTTGTACGAGCAGCATAAGCTCGTTACCTATCCGAGAACGGACTCTCGTTTCCTATCATCCGATATGAAAGATACGTTGAAAGAAAGACTAGAAGCCGTAGCTCCTTATGAAAAAACAGCGCGTAAAGTACTTGGGAAAACCATTCAAACAGGCAAGCATATTATTGATGATCGAAAAGTATCCGATCATCATGCCATTATTCCAACAGAGCAAACTCCAGTCATTCGTGAACTAAGTGACAAGGATCGAAAAGTATATGATTTGATTGTTAAACGATTTGTAGCGGCGTTATATGAACCGTTTGAATATGAGCAAGTAACGGTGAAAGCCAAAATTGGTGAAGCCAACTTTGATGCAAAGGGGAAAAGGGTTCTTTCAGCCGGTTGGAAAGAAGTATATGAAACAGAGGAGGCAGATGTCCTGCTTCCTGAGTTGAAAGAAGGTCAGGAACTTCGTGTGCTCTCTCTGACTAGAACGGAAGGGAAAACCAACCCGCCATCACGCTTTAACGAAGGAACCTTATTAACTGCTATGGAAAAGCCAGCTCAATTTTTAAGCGCGCAAGATAACAAGCTTGCGAAAACGCTTGGAGAGACTGGTGGACTTGGCACAGTCGCCACGCGTGCGGATATTATCGAAAAATTATTTAATAGCTTTTTGATCGAGAAGAATGGTAAGGATCTAACAATCACATCAAAAGGCAAGCAATTGCTTGAGATCGTGCCAGATGAATTGCAATCCCCAGCGCTCACTGCCGAATGGGAGCAAAAACTTGAAGCGATTGGTAAAGGTCATCTATCAAAACAGGCATTTATTGATGAAATGAAAGCATATGCGAATGAAACTGTTCAGAAAATCAAATCAAGTACGAAGAAATATAAACATGATAATGTCACAGAAACAAAATGCCCAGATTGTGGAAACTTAATGCTCGAAGTAAAGAGTAAAAAAGGAAAAATGCTCGTTTGTCAGGATCGCGAATGTGGCTACCGCAAAGGAAAAAGCAAAGTGACAAATGCAAGATGTCCTAAGTGTAAGAAGAAACTTGAACTTCATGGCCAGGGCGATGCCCAAACCTTTATATGTAAATGCGGCCATCGTGAAAAACTGTCCACGTTTAATGAACGTCGTAAAAAAGAGAAAAACACAAAAGCAACGAAGAAAGATGTATCAAGTTATATGAAAAATCAGCAGAAAGACGAGCCGGTTAATACCGCTCTTGCTGATGCGTTAGCAAAATTAAATTTAGACCAAAATAAGTAGCGAAGAGCAGGGTGACCTGCTCTTTTTCAATTTAACCTGGTCCTTGTATAAAATAAGATTAATTGGAATTGGGTTCGTTTTGACTTCTAAAGGGTAATACTTCTTCCATAACTAAAATATGTAAAGTTTCTATTTCACAAAAAGAGTAGATAGTTGCCTTATGGTATGAATTGCATATAAAATGACGACATGTAATATACGTTTCATTCTTTTTTTTACTATTTACGGTATTTTTGAGCATATCTTCAAACATTTCTGTCCGTATCGACTATAGTGAAGTTAGGTACATAGGACAGAATAGAATGAAGGAAGAGTTAGTTGTAAACAGAAGGAGGCTATCCATGGTCGATTCGATTTTATTTAATATTATGCTTGTTGGTGCCCTTGGCATCTTTTCGCAATGGATTGCCTGGCGTTTTCACTTGCCTGCCATTGTTGTTATGTCGATTATTGGTTTGCTTGTCGGTCCGATTTTCGGTTTGCTGCATCCTGAAGATGTATTCGGGGATTTATTTGATCCATTTGTTTCAATTGCGGTTGCCATTATTTTATTTGAAGGAAGTCTGAATCTTGATTTTCGTGAAATTAAAGGGCTTGGTCGACCAGTTGGAAGAATTGTAACCGTCGGCGCATTTCTCGCCTGGCTTTTAGGCTCACTGTCAGCCCATTACGTTGCGGGATTATCCTGGGGTGTGGCGTTTGTCATCGGAGGCTTGTTTATCGTTACGGGACCAACCGTTATTTTACCGCTATTAAGACAGGCAAAACTAAAGCCAAGACCAGCAAAAATATTAAAGTGGGAAGGCATTATCGTCGATCCACTTGGAGCGCTTCTTGCCGTTTTTGCGTTTGAAATAATAAAATTTTTAAAAGTAGAAGAAGCAACGCCAACCGTTCTTCTCGTCTTTTTCTTAGGTTCATTATTTGCAACGCTTTTTGGCTTCCTATGTGGCCGAGGCGTTGGATGGATGTTTGAGAAGGGGTATGTACCGGAGTTCTTAAAATCTCCAGTGGTTTTCGCAGTTGTCATTCTTTGTTTCGCAGTAGCGGATGAAATCACTCATGAGACAGGATTACTCGCTGTTACCGCAATGGGTATTACGCTAGCGAATATGCATATTTCATCAATAGACGATATGAGGCACTTCAAGGAAAATATTTCAGTATTGTTGATCTCCACAATTTTCATTATGCTAACCGCCTCATTATCCGTTGAAACACTTCTTGAAATTTTCCATTGGCAAATTCTTGCCTTCGTCCTTCTTATGTTGTTTGTCGTGAGACCCATTTCAATATGGCTCTCAACCATTGGAACGGACTTATCCTGGCAGGAAAAAACACTTGTTGGATGGATAGCACCGCGAGGAATCGTTGCATTAACTGTCGCGAGCTACTTTGCCAGTGTGTTACTTGATGCTGGATTTGAAGATGCGAAAATATTAATGTCTCTTACATTTGCATTAGTGTTTGCTACTGTTGTGGTACACGGTTTTTCGATCAGATGGACGGCCGAGAAGCTCGGACTAGCGAGCGATGGCCAGCCTGGTGTTCTTATCGTGGGGGGCAGTACGTTCTCCACAGCTTTATCTAAAACGCTAAAAGAATTAAAAATTCCAGTTTTAATTACGGATTCGTCATGGCAAAGGCTACTTACAACAAGAAAAGCTGGTGTACCGTTTTATAGAGGAGAAATTCTATCCGAACAAACCGAATATCGCCTTGATTTAACACCGTATGAGTATATGATTGCGGCTACGGAGCTTGATTCTTACAATGCACTGGTTTGTACAACATTTGTTCCTGAAATTGGTCGAAACAATCTCTTTCAGTTAAGTTTACGGAATGACCGAGGGGATGATTTAGAGGAGCTCGTGCATACGATAGGGGGACGTGTAGCCTTTAAAGAAGGTGCTACATGGGAAAGCTTGAATCGTAAAGTAGAAAGTGGCTACGTATTCCGAAAAACAAATATTACACAGCAGTATGGTTATGACCAATATCTTGAGGAAAGAGATGAGGAAACAATCATGCTTTTTGTGAAAAAACCTTCTGGAAGTTTAGAGTTTTTTGCGCATGACTCTCAAACAAGAGCAGAAGCAGGTGATGTGCTCGTCAGCTTGATGCCGCCTAGTAAAGAATTTAATCGTATTCGTGAAAAGCTTGAAAAGCAACGTACTGATGAGAGAAATGAAAAAGAAAAAGAAAATGCTGAAGAAAACAAGTAAGTAAAGCCCCTGTCAAAGGGGCTTTTTCATTTATAAAAAACGAGGTGACATCCACCGTTTCAGTACTGGATTATGATATGCTTTTTTTAATAGAAGGCGAGGGGTTCTCATGTATGACGTAACCATCATTGGAGCTGGGGTAAGTGGGATCTTTATGGCTTATCAGCTGACTGAGCTACACCCGGATTTTAAAATTTTACTAATTGATAAAGGGAAGGAGCTTTCAGAACGTAAGTGCAAAGCTCGTTCAAAACAGATGTGTTCTTGTGATGTTTGTGATCAGTACATAGGGTTTGGTGGACTCGGTAAGTCGGAAGGAAAGTTTAATTATACCAATGACTTTGGTGGTAATCTCGGTAGAAAAATTGGATCAGATCGGGCTGGAGAGCTAATGTGGGAAGTCGATCGTATTCTATGTTCTTTTGGGGGAGATGGAGCAGAACTCTATCACACACATAGTCCAGAGTTAAAAAGGGACGCAAAAAAAGCCGGATTAGAAGTATTGACCACATCAGTTCGCCATCTTGGTACGAAACGGTCGGGCCTTGTTTTTCAAAAGATGTACGAGTTTTTAAGAGGTCGGATTGAGCTACACTTTGAAACAGATATTTACTCAATTGAAAAAGCTGAGTGCTTCAATATCATCACTTCAAAAGGAATCATCCAATCAAAGAAGGTTGTGCTCTCAACAGGGAATAGCGGAAGTGAGTGGATGTATGATCAATGTGCGCAGCTCGGTTTACTTCCTGGTCCTGCTCGTCTTGATTTGGGTATTCGCGTTGAAATGCGAGGCAATCAGCTTCAAGCGCTATTAAAACAAACATTTGAAACAAAGCTTCATATCAAAAGAGAGACTTTCGAAGCAACAACTTACTGTATGAACCCAAATGGGAGGATTATAAGGAAATATCAACACAATCTTGTCATGCCAGATGGACAGAATAAGAGGGAAAGGGACGAGGCGAGTAGTAATTTAAACTTTACGTTATTTGTACCTACTTTTTATTCTTCAAAAGAGGAAGCCGATCAAGTTGCGAACCAGGTGATTGGGAGAATTAATAGAGATACGGATCGAATAGTTGTTCAGCGTCTACAGGATTTAAGAAAGAAGCAGACGACCACTTCTGAGACTTTGAGATTAAATTCAATCGTACCATCCCTTGATTCAGTTGCTGGAAACCTGATAAAGGAAGTTCCTCACATCTATCTACGTGCCCTTCTGGAGTTTTTCGACTGTCTTGAACAGCTGATAGGAGAGCAGATCGATGAAGAGACATTGCTATATGGCATGGACGGGAAGTTCTACGAAGCAAAAATCCCAACAAATGACCATTTTGAAACAAAAGTAAGTGGCCTCTTTTTAATCGGTGATTGTTCGGGTGAAACGCATTCCTTATCGCAGGCAGCAGCCAGCGGTTTATATACCGCCCAAATGATATAATAAAAAGATCGGCTCCCACAAGTGGCCGATCTTTTTATTGCTTATGAAGAAACGGATGATTCAGATAGCGTTTTTTCTCGCTTAGATAAAAATTTCAGTGTGAAGATTGAAAAAGCGAGTATGCCAATACAGGTTAACCCAAGGTAAAGGTTACTAAAGATAAGATTACTTCCAGAAAGGGAGAAGGGGTTCATAGAAAACGAGACGTTTTTCATGTCGAGTAGTCTTCCAAAGATCGCTGAGCTAAAAGCACCGGCAAGGAAGTTCAATAAATTGAACACGCCCATTCCAACACCGTTTTGGTTATCAGGTAGGATGGTCGATAGTAAATCAGCAGTAGAGCTTTGAATGAGTGGGAATCCGAGATAAGCAATTAACAGACATGGTGCAATGACCCAAGCGCTGTATCCTGCAAATGTTGAAATGAAAAATGTCCCGCTTGCAATGAGGAGCAAAGCGATTTTAACAACAAGAATGGCGCCGCGCTGTTCAATAATTTTACCGCCAATTTGTCCAATTAACCCAGCTGCCATGGCCCCAGGGAATAAGACAAGTCCGATCTTTAACGTTGATAGTCCGTTTAGCTCACGTAACATAATCGGAATGACAAAAATGAGGCCAAAAAGTGCTGAAGTCCCTAGAAAACTTGTTAAAACAGTTATGGTATACTTGGTGTTTTTTAATATAACTGGATCAATAAAGGGGTGGGTAATTGTAAATGTCCGCCAGAGAAAAAGAATGAAAAACACAATGAAAATAGCAAGTAAAACCCATAGGAACGTAGTGATATAAAACAACAAAGAGGCAACAGACACAGCCATAAGAGCAGCCCCTGGTAAATCAATTGAACCTGAACGTTTTTCTTCATCGGGCAACCATTTTCGAAACAGTGGTATCGCAAAGATGGTAGCAACAGAGAAGAGGAAAAGAAAGCGCCAGTTGAGGGTGCCGCCTACAACTCCACCAATAATCGGGCCAACTCCTGAAGCAAATGCAACGGTAGAAGAAATCAATCCAAATACTCTGCCTTTTTCATTAGGTAGAAAACGAATCGGCACAATAAAGGCAAGTGCCGGAATGGTTGCCCCACCAATCGCTTGAAGAATTCGTGCTGCTAATAAAGTCGGGTAGTTTGGGGAAAGAAAGCCGATAAAAGCACCGATCGCAAAGATGGTAATTCCTATTGTAAAAAGCGTTTTGATTGGATAGAGATCCGCCAGCTTGCCGTACATGAGCGAACCAATCGCAAACACAAGGATATATCCAGTTAAAACCCAACTTACTTCTGAAGGGCTAAGGTTAAACGATGCAGCAATATCAGGAATGGCAACGTTAAACATCGTTCCATTCATAACAGCAAAAGCTAAAATCGTACAAACGAGAATGATCAGCTTTTGGCGTGCTGAGGCATCTAATTTTTCGTGTTCTGTATAGTCTGACATAGCAGCCCTCCTTTAATTGGTATGTTATTCCTTCAGCATTATTTATTTAGTATCCCGAAATAAAACACATTCCATTTAATCATAGTGGCCTTTTGGTGAGAAGTAAACTAATATGCCTATCTAATAGGTTTAATCGTACATATTTTCCCAATTATAGACTTTAGAGGTTATTTCGATTATGATGATAGAAGGAAAGATTGTATTAATGGAGGAACGGTTATGCCAACTATTAAGGATGTAGCAAAACGTGCGGGAGTCTCTCGTACCACAGTTTCACGAGTGCTCAATGACAATGGCTACGTAAGTCATGAAGCAAGGAAGCGGGTCGTTGAGGCAGTGGAAGAAATGGGTTATATTCCAAGTGCGCATGCTAAAACGATGCGAACGAAACGCTCTGGAGTAATTGGCGTTATTTTGCCAAGGATTAGTACGGAAACGGCCAGTCGCGTTGTGAACGGAATTGAAAAAGAGCTTGCGGACAACGGATATCAAATTCTTTTAACCAATACACAGTTACAGCCAGAGAAAGAACTACAAAATATTAAACTATTGAAAAGTCGTCAAGTAGACGGCATTATTTTGCTTGCTACAAACCGTAATCAAGATTTAATCGATACGATTTCAGAAACTTCCATTCCCTTTGTGGCAATTGGTCAGGAGCTAAGCGGAGTGACGTCTGTTGTTTACGACGATTATCATTCTGCCTTTAGTGTAACCGAGTTGCTTATTGAAAAAGGGCATCGTAATATCGGTTTTATTGGCGTACCAGAGAGTGACCACGCCGTTGGAGTTATTCGTAAACAGGGCTTTCTAGATGCAATGAAAAAGCACGGTTTATTAGTAGAAGAAGGTTGGATTCAGTATGGAAACTTTACGTTTGAATCCGGCTATGAAGCCGCAAAGCAAGTATTGGAGCAATCTGAGCATCGACCGACAGCTATTTTTGCTGTAACAGATCGAATGGCGATCGGGGCACTAGGCCTGCTAAAAGAAAAAAATATTCGTATCCCTGAAGATATGGCTTTATTTGGAATTGGTGCGTCAGATTTATCGAGACATGTGACACCAGCCCTATCAACTGTTGATTACTTCAATGAAGATGCTGGACAGAAGACGGCTCAGCTTATTTTAGAGCAGTTATCAGGGAAAGTGATTGAAAAAGAAAAAATTAAACTTGATTATAGACTTATTGAACGAGATAGTGTATAGTAACTTATGAAAACGATGTCAATTTCTTTTTTACTAATGTGGAATCGTTCACACATCGTTCAGACCCAAACTTACTATTGGAATAACGGAAGAGCGAGTAAATGAAAACGCTCGCATTTTGTTTCGCAGAATGTGGAATCGATACCAGGCGCAAGATAAATCGTGAAGGGAGAAAATAATATGGCTACAAATCGTGAAATTGCTCAGGAAGTCATTGATGCTATTGGGGGACAAGAAAATATTCAATCTGTTGCCCATTGTGCAACGAGACTTAGAATCATGGTACACGACAAAGAAAAGATTGATCAGGAGCGAGTAGAAGGGGTTGAAAAAGTAAAGGGTGCCTTTTATAATTCCGGTCAATATCAAGTTATTTTTGGAACAGGAACGGTTAATCGCATTTATGAAGAAGTGACGGCACTTGGAGCAACTGGTTCAACAAAGTCCGAAATCAAAGAGGAGTCGGCAAAGCAGGGAAATGCTTTTCAACGTGCCATTCGCTCATTTGGTGACGTTTTCGTGCCGATCATTCCTGCCCTGGTTGCAACTGGATTATTTATGGGATTACGTGGACTTGTGCTCCAAGAAGAGATACTTGCTCTTTTCGGGTTAACACCAGGGGATATTTCAGATAACTTTATTCTATTTACACAAGTTCTAACAGATACAGCGTTTATTTTCTTACCGGCACTAGTCGCTTGGTCGACATTCCGAGTGTTCGGAGGGAATCCAACCATTGGTCTTGTTCTCGGCTTAATGTTAGTGACTCCAGCTCTTCCAAACGCATGGGAAGTAGCGGCAGGAAATGCAGAACCACTTAAGTTTCTCGGATTTATACCTGTAGTTGGGTATCAAGGCTCCGTCATTCCAGCATTCGTTGCTGGTTTACTCGGTGCAAAGTTAGAGAAACGTATTCGGAAAATAGTTCCTGAAGCATTGGATCTTATTTTAACACCATTTTTAGTATTGCTCATTATGATTACCCTGTCGCTGTTTGCGATCGGACCGGTTTTCCATACGGTAGAAGAATACATTATGGATGGTACGATCTATATTCTTGATCTTCCATTTGGTCTAAGTGGGCTAATTATTGGTTTCTTCCATCAAATCATTGTCATTACCGGTGTGCACCATATCTTTAACTTCCTTGAAATTCAGTTGTTTGAGAATCTTGGTTATAATCCGTTTAACCCAATCATTTCGGCTGCTATCGCGGCTCAAGGTGGGGCGGCACTTGCAGTCGGGATGAAAACTAAATCGAAAAAACTAAAAGCATTAGCGCTTCCATCTTCTCTATCTGCATTTCTTGGAATAACAGAACCAGCAATCTTTGGTGTCAATCTTCGTTACATGAAACCATTTATTATGGGGTTGATTGGTGGGGCAGTTGGTGGATTCCTTGCATCACTCTTTAAACTAAAAGCTACTGGTCTTGCGGTTACCGTGATTCCAGGTACCCTCTTGTTTTTAAACAGTCAGATCGTGTTATATCTTCTTGTGAATGTGATAGCGATCGCCATTGCCTTTGGTCTTACATGGGCATTTGGCTATAAAGACGGTATGCTAGATAAATAATCATGGAAGGGGGTCCTCAAAAGAGCGGACCCCTTTTTCAAAATTTAAACAAACTAGGTGATTTCATGTTAGATCGAAACAATGAATTAAAGGAACTAGCTATAAAAGAAATGGAATTGCACCACGAGACGGTTAAGCGTGACCCTTACCGTCCAGAGTTTCATTTAATGCCACCCGTAGGCTTACTGAATGATCCAAACGGATTTGTTCAATGGAATGGCACTTATCATGTTTTCTTTCAATGGATGCCGTTTAAGACAGAGCATGGGGCAAAATTCTGGGGGCACTATACATCCAAAGACCTTGTGAACTGGGAGCTTGCGCCAATTGCATTAGCTCCTGGTGATTGGTATGACAAGAATGGTTGTTATTCAGGAAGTGCGGTCGTCCACGATCAGAAAATGAAACTTTTCTATACAGGAAATGTGAAGGATGAGAACGGAAATCGTGAAACGTATCAATGTGTAGCCGAATCAGAAGATGGGCTTCATTTTGATAAGAAGGGCGTGGTCATTGGATTGCCAGAAGGGTACACCCCACATTTTCGTGATCCGAAAGTATGGCAGCATTTAGATAAGTGGTATATGGTCATTGGCACACAGGATTTAAATGAGGAAGGGCGCATCGTCTTATATGAGTCTTCTGATTTAAAAGAGTGGACGTTTAAAGGCGATGTCACCGCTTCGGGACAAGAAGCGATTGGTGATCTGGGATATATGTGGGAGTGCCCAGACTTATTCGAGTTAAACGGAAAAGACATACTCCTCTTTTCACCACAAGGCCTTAAAGCGGATGGCTATCTGTATCAAAACGTTTATCAAACCGGCTATTTATCTGGAGAACTGGATTATGCGAGCGGAAAGATGAATCACGGGCCATTTACAGAGCTGGATCGCGGCTTTGAGTTTTATGCTCCACAAACGACGCTTGATGAGAAGGGTAGAAGATTGATCATCGGCTGGATGGGTGTACCGGAGCAGGGAGAAGAGCATCATCCAACGATCGCTCATAAATGGGTTCACATTCTAACCATTCCGCGTGAGCTTCATTATGAAGGAGATCAACTTTTTCAACGTCCTGCCGTAGAACTCGAAGCAATGAGACATAGTGACATAACTAAGGTAGTCAGTCTTTCAAATGAACGAAAAGAATGGAGGGAGTTGAACGGAGCGGTATATGAATTACTTGTTCAACTTGATAAGGTAGAAGAAACATTTTCTGTATCCATTCGAAACAATGCTTCAATGATGTATGATGCCACAAATTCATTGTTAACATTTAAGAGAAAAAGCTTTGTGAATGGGGAAGAAGAAACACGTAGCTGCTGGATTGAGAGCGTGAACGACCTCCGTTTCTATGTTGATTCTTCTTCGATTGAAGTTTTTGTAAATAATGGTGAAGAGGTGTTTACCTCAAGATTTTTCCCAGATGAAAACGACGAAAGTCTTGTGTTTGAAGCAGGCGGTCATTCAATGTTTCATGTGACGAAATGGTTATTAAAGTAATAAGTAAGCGAAACCCCACTAACTTTGTTAGTGGGGTTTCGTGCCATGTATATACAAATCAATGTCAATTCTATCTCTTTTTCATATGAAACAAAATGAGAGTGAATAGTAGGGAGAGATTTTGTAAAACAAGCAAGCGCTGTTATATCCAATAAAGTTAAAAAAATCCACAAAATTGAACGAATTATGAACGAAATGTGTCGAAAAAGTGATAAATGCATGAGCAACTTTTGACACTTTGTGACACGTGTCACATTTATATGAGGAACCTGCTACAATAGCCAATGGTAACTGTTGTTCCATGTCATTTATTGTTTAAAATCTACTTAACTATTATATAGGAAGAAAGGAAGGTGGCCTGGCGGTGAAGCGAATGAAATCATTCTTTGCGCTCAGTATGTTTCTTGCAGTAATGGTATTGAGTGGCTGTAGTAACTTAACCGTGCTTGATCCAAAAGGACCTGTAGCAGAACAACAAGCAAATTTAATTCTTTTCTCTATTGGATTTATGCTGTTTATTGTTTTGGTCGTGTTCGTGCTATTTACACTCATCCTTGTTAAATATCGTGAACGTAAGAGTGGTCCTGAATATGAACCTCCTCACATCGAGGGGAACGTATTTCTAGAAATTGTTTGGACGGTTATTCCGGTAATTATTCTTATTGTTCTTGCAGTGCCAACTGTACAAACGATCTTTGCACTTGAAGAGGCACCGGAAGCAACGTCTCATAAAGATCCAATCGTCATTCATGCGACATCAGTCGATTGGAAATGGGTCTTTAGCTATCCAGAAGAAAATATTGAAACGGTGAACTATCTTCATATCCCTGAAGATCACCCAATTTTATTTAAATTAGCATCGGCAGATTCAATGGGATCATTTTGGATTCCGTCACTTGGTGGGCAGGAATACACAATGTCTGGCATGATGACAGAACTTTATTTGCAAGCTGATGAAATTGGTGAGTATCGCGGACGTAATGCTAACTTCACTGGTGAAGGATTTACGGAGCAGGTATTTACTGTAACGGCTGAATCTCAAGAAGATTACGATGAGTGGGTAGAAGAGGCGCAAGACGCACCTAAGCTTACCCAAGAAAAATACAATGAGTTGATGCTTAAAGGTCATACAGAAGAGCAGACATTCTCAGAAACTCACCTTCAGTGGGTTGATCATGGAATGGACGCTGAATACGCAACAAAGGTCCGTAATGGCGAATCAACTGATGAAGATGAGTCCTCAGAAATGGATCACTCAGAAATGGATCATTCCGAAATGAACCATGACGATTCTGAAAAAGATTCCGAGGAACACTCGCATTAAGAGAGGAGGAAGACACCATGAAATTGGATGAATTTTTTGTCACCGGGGATCCGCTGATTTACGGTGCGGATGTTTCGATCGCGTTAACAATGATCGGTGCCATTTTCGTACTAACGTATTTCAAGAAGTGGAAGTGGTTATGGACAGAATGGCTAACAACTGTTGACCATAAAAAACTCGGTGTCATGTATATCATCGCAGCCGTCCTAATGCTATTCCGCGGTGGTGTGGATGCCTTGCTCATGAGGGCACAGCTAACCGTTCCGGATTCAAGCTTTTTGGATGCGAATCACTATAATGAAATTTTCACAACGCACGGTACCATCATGATTATCTTCATGGCGATGCCGTTCTTGATCGGTTTAATTAACGTTGTTGTTCCACTACAAATTGGAGCACGTGACGTGGCTTATCCGTTTTTGAACGCAGTAAGTTTCTGGACTTTCTTCATGGGGGCTATGCTCTTTAACATTTCATTTGTTATCGGGGGATCGCCTTCTGCTGGTTGGACAAGTTATGTACCACTAGCTGGTCTTGAACTAAGTCCTGGAGTAGGACAGAACTATTATTTACTAGGTTTGCAGATTGCGGGTATCGGTACTTTGTTAACGGGTATTAACTTCCTCGTTACCATTTTGAAAATGAGAGTACCATCCATGAAGCTTATGCAAATGCCTATGTTTACATGGTCTTCATTGATTACAATGGTTATCATCATTTTTGCATTCCCGGTTCTAACTGTGGCACTTGCACTAATGACATTTGACCGTTTGTTTGGAAGTCACTTCTTTACAATGATGGATGGCGGTATGCCAATGCTTTGGGCAAACCTCTTCTGGATTTGGGGACATCCTGAAGTATACATTGTTATTCTTCCAGCATTTGGTATGTTCTCTGAAATTATTAGTACGTTTGCACGTAAAACGCTTTTCGGTTATAAAGCAATGGTTTACTCCATGGTCGTTATTGCCGGGCTAAGCTTCCTAGTTTGGGTTCACCACTTCTTTACGATGGGAGCAGGTGGAGCAGTTAACTCATTCTTCTCCATCACAACGATGTTAATCGCCGTTCCGACAGGTGTGAAGATCTTTAACTGGCTATTCACTCTGTACAAAGGACGAATACGATTTACGACAGCGATGCTATGGTCGCTTGCCTTTATCCCGAACTTCGTTATTGGTGGGGTAACAGGTGTTATGCTAGCGATGGCAGCAGCTGACTATCAATATCACAATACGTACTTCCTAGTTGCTCACTTCCACTACGTACTTATTTCTGGTACCGTGTATGCTTGTTTCGCAGGTCTATACTTCTGGTATCCAAAAATGTTCAACCACCGTTTGAACGAACGTCTTGGTAAATGGAGCTTCTGGATTTTCGTTGCTGGATTTAACTTATGTTTCTTCCCAATGTATTTCTTAGGTCTTGCAGGAATGCCTCGTCGTATTTACACTTACGGAATTGGAGACGGCTGGATGAGCTTGAACGTATTGGCTACATTCGGTGGTGTACTAATGGGAATCGGCTTCTTGATTCTTGTTTATAACATCTACTACAGCTTCCGTTACTCTCCACGTGAAACGACTGGTGACCCGTGGGATGCTAGAACACTTGAATGGTCTACTCCAGCTCCAGTACCACATTATAACTTCGCTCATCTTCCTGAAGCGAAAGGACATGATGCATTCTGGATTATGAAAGAAGAGAAGAAACAAGGAAAAGCACCTGAGAAGAAACCATATAAACCGATTCATATGCCAAGTTACTCTGGTGTACCGATTATTATGAGTGTGTTCTTCTTTACTGCCGGATTCGGCATGGTCTTCTCCTGGCACTGGATGTCCATACTTGGACTAGTCGGTGTCCTTGCGACAATGGTAATCCGTTCGTTTGATTATGATAAAGGTTTCTACGTTAGCGTAGAAGAAATAGAAGAAACTGAGAAAAAGACTACCTTATAAAGGAGGCGTGAAGCATGGAATCAGTCGAATATTCTCCTAACACGCCTTTAGAATATCAGTCGGAAACTGGCCGACTGAATATTCTAGGCTTCTGGATTTTCCTCGGCGCCGAAATTGCCCTATTTTCAACGTTGTTCGCAACTTACTTAGTATTGGTTGGCCGAACAGCTGGCGGTCCAGGACCAGAAGAGCTTTTTGAAATAAGTGGTGTGTTAATTGAAACGTTTTTACTTCTAACAAGTAGTTTTACTTGTGGACTAGCTATACATTATATGAGAAATCACTCACTAAAAGGTGTATTTCTTTGGATCGGTGTTACGCTAGCATTGGGTCTAGGATTCCTGGGCTTTGAAATTTATGAGTTTGTTCACTATATTCATGAAGGTGCGGCACTAACAACAAGTGCTTATTGGTCTGGCTTCTTTGTATTAGTCGGAACGCACGGTGCCCACGTTACAATGGGTATCGCATGGATTTCACTCATTTTAATTCAGTTAAAGCAGCGCGGTTTAACACCTGATACAACAAGGAAGGTCTTTATCTCCAGTCTTTACTGGCACTTCCTTGACGTTGTGTGGATCTTTATCTTCACAGCAGTCTACTTGTATGGGATGGTGATGTAAGGTGTCCAACAACGAGCAGACAAACAGTCATAGCCACTTTCCATGGAGCCACCTAATTGGTTTCGGTCTTTCGATCGTCCTCACATTATTAGCTTTGTGGGTAGGCTTTGCTTCAGACTTTAGCTTTAGAACAATTATGATTATTGTCGTCATCCTGGCATTAATTCAAGCAGCTATTCAACTTTTGATGTTTATGCACATCACAGAGAGCGATAGTAGTCGGATTCAAGTTGGTACGATTTTATATGCGGTCTTTATTGCCGTAGCAATCGTTGCCGGTACAATCTGGGTTATGTCATTTGGCATGCACAATATGAATATGTAATTGAAAAACCGTTGTTCCCGGTAAGAAGGGAACAACGGTTTTTTTATGAATATAGGTTTATTCTTCAACGCGAGACATTTTCTTTGCAAGTTGACGTTCCTTAAGGAAAGGACGAGCAAAGATAAGATATGCCGCTAAATGAGCAAATAGAACGTTAATCGCAAAAAGTGTAATAAAGAGTGTATGTGCAACTGGAGTCATACCGCCACCAATGTAGAAGATCAGTAGCGCCCAGATTGCTACAATAAAAGGCGTGTGTACAAATGCGAGCTTTTTATAATCCTGCCAGAGAAAAAGTGGGGTTGCCGTAATAACGAAAAGATAGACCATATAGACATCCATAGTTAACAACTCCTTTTTATGATACCGCTTACAAATTAAACTTATGTCAAAATAAAGAATAATTTGTGAATGTTTTGTTACAATTAGTATACCACAATTGTTAGAAAATTCTACATATATTTGAGATTTTTTTCCGGTAACCTTATGATTTAAGAAGCAATATAAGAAAGTAGGGTTTATGATGAAGAGAATTTCTTTATTTATTATATGGATTGGATTTATTTTATATGCGGTTTTATTGGCTCCGGATGGCAATGGATCATACCTCTCAGATCTTATAACAATGAATGATCCTGATGCTGGCTTGCTTGCCATGTTTTCTTTACTTGGGATTTTTCCGGTCGTCTTTGCTATATTACTTTTACGAGACGATAGCGGATCAGTTCCAGCCTGGCCATTTGTTCTTGGCTCTTTTGCGTTAGGTGCTTTTAGTTTACTTCCGTACTTTATTGTAAATAAAAAAACACATCGACCGAATCGTACACCTAATAAGTTAAAAAGACTTCTGGAATCGAAAATTCTCTTAAGTATACTGATCCTTTTAACAATCGGTTTAATGGTATATGGGATTGTTGCTGGGGAAGCGACTTTATATCAAAAAGCTTTTGTAGAATCAAATTTTGTTCATGTGATGACCATTGATTTTCTTGTATTAACGGGACTATCAATTTTCGCTTTAAGGAGTCGGGATGGGGCCGCTGGCTGGATTGGGTTCTTCCCAATTATCGGCCCACTATACTTTATCTACACTAAAACACGATAAGGAGAGGAACCATGCGGAAATTAGATAAAAACGAAGTAATTGATGCTGTAAGACTTTCAGAGTATGCCTTTCAATATACAGTCCCTAAAGAAGAGTTAGATGACAAAATCCAAAGATATCGCGAGCATGAAATATGGGGCGATTTCGAGGCGGATGAACTTGCTGCGAAGCTCCATCTAATTAATTTTGAAACATGGCTTGCAGGAAAGAAAATAAAGATGGGCGGCGTTGCATCAGTTGCGACGTATCCAGAACATCGAAGAGGAGGAAGGGTTGCACGCCTGCTTCGAAATGGTCTTTTTGAAATGAAGCAAAAAGGCCAAACCATCTCTTTACTCCATCCGTTTCAAATCTCATTCTATCGAAAATTCGGGTATGAAGTGTTGAATAACTGGAAGAAGGTAGAGTTGAAAGTGGAGGACCTTAAGCCTCTTCGTGCTGTAAGTGGAAAAATAAGGCGGGTGGAACTTGATCACATCTTTGAAGTCCTGAATCCTGTATACGAAACGTTTGCGGCTCGCTTTAATGGTATGCTCGTTCGAACGGAAAATTGGTGGAAGGAACGCGTTTATTCGAAAGGTTTTCGGTTTGCTACTTATACAAATGAAGAGGGGAATGTAACTGGTTACCTCTCTTACAAAATAGAAAATCGGAAATTGGAAGTTGAAGAAATGGTTTGTACAGATGGCGAGGCAAGAAGAGGATTATGGAATTACCTCTGTCAGCATGATTCTATGGTTGAGCGCGTAACAATTTTAACGAATGAAAGCGATCAGCTAACGTTTTTATTAGCCAATCCAAAAGTGAAAACCACAGTCGAGCCGTACTTTATGGCGCGCATTGTTGATGTCGAAAATTTTCTAAAAGAGTATCCATTTACAATAAAGGCGGATGAAACTCTCTTCCTCCATATTACCGATGATCAGGCAGAGTGGAACAATGGAAGCTATCTGATCGATCGTGAAGGAGTGAGGGTATTTAAGGGAGATAAACCGAATGCAGCGTGTGCTCATCCACCAAAACGTGGCCTTCGATGTAACATTAATACGCTGACTTCTGTATTGACGGGCTACCAAGATCCTTATTTTCTCTATGAAGCTGGTTTATTAGAAGGAGCAGAGGATGATGTAGTACGGTTGCAAAGCATACGTTCAACAAAGGAAACAAATTTCATGGACTTCTTTTAACACAAAAATCCCTAACCTCATATGCGAGGTTAGGGATTTTGTTCGTAAGATAACAAAAGTGCTAGATGTGCTAATAGTTCAAAATTATTTAATCTATTGTTCTTTCGTTTGCAATTACATAGAGCATCAATCCATCCAAATAGGGATATTCTGTTTAATAACAATTTAGAGACAGAAAGATTAAGACCAACTGAGGCTAGTTATGATGGACGAAGGCTTTTGTGAGGATCTAATAGAGGTTGAATGAAACTGTAAACGAGAGGCGAGTAAACAATGACACGTATCGTAACATTATTCGTACTGATTCTTATAGCTGGATTATTAAGTGTAGTAAGCGCAAAAGGCTGGCCTTCTTCTATGAAGGATGCAGCCAAGAAGAGTGAATGGGTCGGTTCATGGACAGCAAGCATGCAGGCTCCTGCCAAAGATGGAAACTCTCATGACGGATTTAAGGATCAAACAATCAGGTTGATTCTTCGACCGCATATGGAAGGGGAGAAGATGCGGATTCGATTATCCAATGAATTTGGTTCCCTTCCTTTATCCATGAAAGAAGTGAGAGTTGCGATATCCAAGGATGGAGCAAGTATTGATAAAGAGACGGACAAGCTGATTACCTTTGATGGTAAAGAAGCCGTTACGATTCCACAAGGAGAAACGCAATATAGTGATCCAATTGATTTTTCGGTAAAAGCCGATCAAAATATAACGGTTAGTTTGTACGTAGATCGTGAAACAGGGCCAACAACGTGGCACCAACGTTCAAATCAAACGGTCTATATGTCTAAAGAAGGAAACCATGCCGCAGATGAAAAAGATTCTGCGTACACGTCCAAAGAAGAAGCGTGGTTCTGGCTAGACCGTTTAGAGGTTGTTCCTGAAGAATCTGTAGACGGTTCTGTTGTTATAATGGGAAGCTCAATTGCAAATGGCAACTATTCCACGTTAAACGCAAACCGACGTTGGCCTGATTATTTAGCCAATCGAATGAATGCGAAAGACGCTAGTGTAAAAATGTCTGTATTAAATGCAGGAATTTCTGCAAACCACTTGATTAATAGTGAAGAAGGAAAAGGCCAAAATGCGTTGGCAAGACTAGAACGAGATGTTCTAAGTCAAGAAGGAATCAAAGGTCTGATCTTACATGAAGGCATCAATGATTTAAGACATTATCCTGAATATAATTCACAGAAAATCATTGATCGAATGAAAAAAATCATTAAAGCGACTCATGAACAGGGGATACCGGTTTATGGAGGTACCTTAACCCCTTATAAAGATTCTAGTATGTATACTGAAGAGGGAGAAAAGACGCGGCAGGAAGTGAATGAGTGGATTCGAACAAGCGGAGAATTTGATGCTGTTATTGATTTTGATAAAGCATTAAGAGATCCAGATGATCCAGAAAAGTTTCTCTCGAAGTATGATTCTGGGGATCATTTGCATCCGAATGATGAAGGGTATAAAAAGATGGCAGATGAGGTGGATTTTTCAATATTTAAATAAAAGTATTCCTTGCAAAAAGAACGAATGTTCGCTAGACTTAGAATATCAACCGAATATACGTTCTCACATCATGGTATGGCTTCCACTATCTTAAGGGGAGCCATCTTTTTTTAGGAGGAGGGAAAGGGAATGGAAAATGAGTACGTTTTAAAACAAGCTGAGAAAGATATGAGGGAAGCGATGACGCGATTTTCGAAGGTAAAGAAACGCGATGGGATGAAAACAATTGTCCAAAGACAAATGCAGGGAAGTCGTCAATGGAAAAGAGATATTTGGTAGGTGTTTGTATCATCGCGTCTTGACAAATCCTGTCTAACTTGGTATTTTTGTAAAAATATATTTTCTTATCCAGAGAGGTGGAGGGACTGGCCCTTTGAAACCTCAGCAACAGGTCCATAGGATACTGTGCTAACTCCAGCGGGTGATAAACCTGATAGATGAGAGCCTTCGGTTTTATTTTGTCAGTAACGCACTCCATTCGAGTGCGTTTTTTTGTTTTTCTGGATGGAAAAGTAAGGAGAAATAATATGGAAAGCAAACAGGGTTTTAACAGGGAGATGAAATCAAGACATGTGGTGATGCTCTCCCTTGGAGGAGTGATTGGGACAGGATTGTTTTTAAGTTCTGGATACACAATTCAACAAGCTGGTCCTATTGGGACGATACTGTCTTATCTGGTAGGGGCACTTGTCGTTTACCTGGTCATGCTGTGTTTGGGTGAGCTAGCAGTTCATATGCCAGAGACCGGTTCCTTTCATAGTTATGCCGCGAAATACATTGGCGGAGGAACAGGCTATACTGTTGCCTGGTTGTATTGGCTAACTTGGACAGTTGCGCTTGGTTCTGAATTTACAGCTGCTGGTATGCTCATGCAGAGATGGTTTCCACTCATTAACGTATGGATTTGGAGCGGGTTGTTTGCTGCAATGATCTTTATTTTAAATGTGCTAACTGTGAAGTTTTTTGCTGAGAGTGAGTTCTGGTTTGCTCTTGTAAAGGTTCTGGCTATCGTGTTGTTCATTATCCTAGGTGCGGCAGCGATCGTAGGGTTTATTCCGATGGCATCTGGAGCGAATGAATCCTTGTTCGCTAACTTTACAAATGAAGGTATCTTTCCGAATGGCGCGTTTGCCATTTTCATGACGATGCTGGCAGTAAATTTTGCTTTCTCTGGAACGGAACTCATTGGCATTGCAGCTGGAGAAACAGAAAACCCTGCGCAAACCATACCAAAAGCAATTCGAACCACGCTAATTCGGCTCATTCTATTTTTTGTAGGTTCAATCTTTATTTTATCAGCTCTTCTACCGGCATCAGAAGCTGGCGTTCTTGAAAGTCCATTTGTATCGGTGCTTGAAAGAATTGGGGTTCCTTATGCGGCTGATATCATGAATTTTGTTATTCTAACAGCCATTTTATCCGCTGCAAATTCAGGGTTATATGCTTCATCTAGAATGCTCTGGTCACTTTCAGACAAGCAAATGATTTCTCCTGTTTTTGCTCGACTTAACAAAAATGGTGTCCCTCTTAACGCAGTAAATCTCAGTATGCTAGGCGGAGTGCTGGCACTACTTTCAAGCATCATTGCACCAGATACCGTCTATGTAGTGCTTGTCTCGATATCCGGTCTAGCCGTTGTCATTGTCTGGATGAGTATTAGCGCGTCACAATTTCTTTTTAGGAAGAAATATGTCAAAGACGGCAGATCGATTAAAGACCTAGGCTATCGAACGCCATTCTATCCAACTGTTCCGATCCTAGCCTTCGTCCTCTGCTTCGCTTCTTTGATTGGGATTGCTTTTGATCCAACCCAGCGAATCGCGTTATATTGCGGGATTCCATTCATTGCACTTTGCTATGGAAATTATTATTTATCAAAACGAATAAAGAAAAGAGGAGTCAGTGATGTGGCAGAAACAGAATCCTATTAAGGCGATATTAGAAGAGTTTAATTTGGTGATACTGGACGGGGCGCTTGCAACAGAGCTCGAAAAATATGGCTGTGACTTAAATGATCCACTTTGGTCCGCTCGCGTTTTACTTGAAAATCCAGAGCTTATCTATCAGGTTCACTTAGATTATTTCCGTGCAGGAGCTGATTGTGCGATAACGGCAAGTTATCAGGCTACAATGGAAGGATTAACAAGCCGTCGTTTAAGTAAAGAGGAGGCTGTGGAGCTAATAAAGAAAACGGTTTTTCTTGCGCGCAAGGCACGCGATGATTTCTGGGAGCAGGATGAAAAGTTAAATCGCCCAAAACCTTTTATTGCAGCTTCTGTTGGACCTTATGGGGCGTACATAGCTGATGGATCGGAGTATCGAGGTGATTACAATGTTAGCGACGAGGTACTTACCGCGTTTCATCGCCCAAGAATAGAAGCGTTGATTGAGGCAGGTGCTGATGTTTTAGCATTCGAAACGATTCCATCTTTTCAAGAAGCGAAAGTTTTAGGTTCCCTGTTACAAGAGTTTCCATCCACTTATGCCTGGCTTTCATTCACTCTTCAAACTAATGATAAAATGAGCGATGGAACAGCTTTAAAAGTATGTTCTCAATACTTTAAGGAAAATGACCAGATTGCGGCAATTGGCATTAACTGTGCGTCTCCTTCGCTTGTGACTATAGCAATTCATCAATTAGCTTCTCAAACCGATAAACCGATTATTGTGTACCCTAATTCTGGAGAAATTTATAATGCTAAGACCAAAACATGGCGGGGTGGTGAATTATGCGATGGCCTTGTCGATGGATCAAATGAATGGTTTGATGCAGGTGCACGATTAATTGGTGGATGCTGTCGGACAAGTCCTGAAGAGATCAAGCGTCTATTTAGAAAGTGGAGATGAGCATCTTCATGTATGAGAAGGGGATGTCATGCCGATGGATGGCAATTCCTTTGTAGTATTTTTACGAATGCTCTCACCACAGTTGTGATGGTGAAATTTGTTTTTAAAACATAAAACGTATAATAGAGAGCTTGATGGCGAATGTTTACGCAAGCTCTCTTTTTTGTTCTCTGGCTTTATCAATCAGATCCTAGTGCAATTTGATAGTATTTGGATGCCATTTTATAAGCTCGAGCGTCGTGATAGTGATTGCCTAATTCAATACTGATTTCTTTAATGAGCAGGGGATACTTTCCGTCCTGTGCTAATTGGATCGCCTGTTTTAGTTCTTTTTCATATGCAGGAAAATCAAAGCGAACTTTATAAATCTGGGCTCTCAAATGCAAAAGCTGGATGTATACGTTTGGAAAATGAAATAAATCGGTTAATTTGAAGCCTTTTTGCAGATAGTTATTGGCCTCTTCCCAATTCTTTTGTTCAATACTAATTTCAGCTAAACACTTAAGGGCATAAATTGTGTGTTCTTCTCTTTCCGCATTTACATCATATTTCATGCTACTGAAGTAATACTTAATGGCTTGGTCATAATCCCCTCTTTTTTGATAGATCCTCCCATAATTGTATGCCAAAACAGGAGCATAGTAGTCTGTATTATAGTCTTTCGAGAAATCTGAGAGTTCGTTTAAAACCTCTAATGCTTCGTTAAATAAGCCATCCCGGTGATATTGAATCGCTAGTTCGGAGAGGGCATTTCCAATCCCGACTTTAAAGTCTTCTTTTTTAAAAATATGAAGGGCTTTTTTATTATAAATACGTGCAAGCTCTAAATCCACGTCAATCTTTCTTCGAATCATAGCTAGATTAAAATAGGCTTTGGCCACTTGCAGAGTTGCCTCTTCTTGATTGAAAGATTTGATATGTAAATTCGCATAAAGTAAGGCATCTGAATAATTTCTATTGTAATAAAAATATTTTAAAAGGCTATCAAAGTAATAGGAAAGTTCGTTTTCTACTGATTTCTGGTGAGGAGAAATAACATTTATTGCTTGTTCAACGAATTGATAGGCTTCTTTAATGTTGTGGCTTGTGTAATACGAAATTAAGATATAGTAAATCTTAACCAAAGTCGAATTCGAATGATTTTCCCTTGCATGTAATTTTAATAAAGCAAGGTCCTGGGAGTCGATTTCTTTCGTTTGAATGTAGGCGTCATAAATACGATCAACATCTGGTTCAACGTTCTTCATATTTGTATCGAGTAGGAAGTCCGAATCGATTTCCAACACCTTAGCGATTTTGAGAATAAAAGAATAAGATGGTTTTGATTTCCCACTTTCAATCTTACTAATATACGTGTTGGAACAAATTCCTCTAATTAATTGAGTTTGAGTTAATCCTTTATGTATCCTAATTTGTCGAATTCTTTCTCCTATCTCCATTTTCTCACTCTTTTCATTTCAATCTAGGTGTTGCTCATCATGATTATAATCTGAAATGCTAGTTTGTCAGAAGAACTGTCTCATGCAGGAAGTGCTACTGTTTCGTGCAAACGGTCATCGCATACAAATTATATAATATTATCTATTTTTGTGAAGTGTAGGAAAGTTCTTTTGAAGGCATATAACATAATAATTCGAGGTTGTTTGTTCTTTTCATTTCTCTTTTTTATATAATGGTTCATTTAGTTTAATTTAATCTACCTTTTCATAGTATCAGAAAGCGATCGTATGGACTTATCTTATATTCATAACGATTGCTTTTGTATGAGATTACGCAGAAAATATTCCATATAAAGGATATTTAGTTAAAATGATGGTGTGAAATTGGGTTTAAATAAGAATTAATTACGTAGATTTTACTAATTCTTTTTATCTTATTTGATTGTTTATATTAGATGTAGTGACAACATAAATCACTCGGAGATTGAGCGGGAAATAATTGGAAATACAACTTCGGTACCACCAATTAAAAAAGAAGAAAATGTATAAGAAATGATTATTCAATAACTGACAGAGTTGAGGAAAGAAAGATATGAAAAATAGAGTCATTTATGGGGTATTTGCTATAGCGGGTGTGCTAGCCGTTGTACTGTATAAAACATTCTTAAAAAAGAGAGGACGACAGATTATGAATCTGATGATCAATGATGTTAACAAGCATTTTGGTCCCTATCACGCTGTGAAAAACTTATCTTTGTCAGTTGAGGAAGGGGAAGCAGTAGGTCTTCTAGGAAGAAACGGTGCTGGAAAGACAACTACCATTAGAATGATCTTAGGCTTATTGAATCAAGAGAGTGGAAGTATTCAATGGGGAGGAAAACCTTTATCACGTAAAGAAATCAAGCTTGGTTATTTACCAGAAGAAAGAGGGCTATATCCCAAGATGAATATGCTCGACCAGTTGATTTACTTTGGCCGTCTCGAAGGGATGAGTAAGCGAGCTGCAAAACAGGAAGCACTAAAATGGATTGATCGCTTAGGAATCAACGAATATCTTAAAAAAGATACAGGTGATCTTTCTAAAGGAAATCAGCAAAAAATTCAACTCATCGCAGCGGTTATGCATAATCCCGATTTGATTATTTTAGACGAACCCTTTAGTGGATTAGATCCCGTGAATGCACAGATGTTAGAAGAAGTGACTCGAGACTTCATTCAGCAGAAAAAAACGATGATCTTTTCGAGTCACCGAATGGAAAGCGTTGAATCTTTTTGCGATAGGGTCTATCTGATGAAGCATGGTGAGGTCGTCCTTTCTGGCTCACTTCATGACATCAAAACCAAATATGGATTTAAATATGTGAATATTGAATCCTCCCAACCTCTAGAAGAGTCGTTAATCGAATTACAAACTGATTTTGTGAGAAAAGGAAAGGAATACCAGGTTCAAGTGAAAACGATGGAGCAGGGTCTATACTTAATTGAAAAACTTAAAAGCATCGTCGATCTTCGAAAAGTTGGTATTGCCGATCCATCGTTAAACCAAATTTTTATTGAAAAGGTAGGGGATTAATCATGAGGAATTTTCAATTAGTCTTCAAACAATCTTTTCGAGAAAAAGTAACGTCCAAGTCTTTCCTTATGACGACTCTTGCCTTAATCTTGTTTTCTATCTTTGCTATTTCGTTACCAAGTATTCTTGAGAATTTTTCCTCTCCTAAGGGGGAAGTGGTGGTGATCTCAAATGCTACAGATATTGAAGTTTCAGAGATTCAACAAACATTAACCAGTTGGATGTGGGAGGGAGCAGAGCCTAACCAGTTGAGTTTCTTTAAACAAGAAGCTCAAGAAGGGAAAATACTCGGCCTGTATGTGATTGACGAGAATGAAAGCAACTACTTTGTGAACTATTACTCTAAATCAAATGACGTTAATTTAAACTCGGAATTATCTATGTATCTCCAAGCAAAGAATGTTCAGAAAATCGCACTAGATCATAACCTTTCAGCAGCTGATCAACAGTCATTATTCGTTCCAGTGGTCATGGAAAAAGGAGAATTCACTGCGAAGAATGAAGTTTCTGTTTTTGTAACATATATAATGCTGATGTTTATCTTAATGGCGATTATGATGTACGGCACAACCATTGCAACCGGTGTAGCTTCAGAAAAAGCCTCTAGAGTAATGGAAGTGATGGTGACAAAAGTAAATCCTCTCTCCATGATTTTTGGGAAAATATTTGGGATTGCTTTAGCAAGCCTCCTCCAGTTTACGGCATTTTTTGGTAGTGTCGCTCTATATCTTAAGTCAGGAATTGTGGAACCTGCTAAAAGCCTAGGGAAGTTTGAATTGAATCTTTCAGCGTTAACGGTCTACCATTGCATTTACTTTTTCATTTTCTTTTTACTAGGCTATTTGTTATACGCCTCTTTATACGCGGTGTTCGGATCTATGGTAAGTCGACCAGAAGAACTTAATGGTACAACAACGCCAATTTCAATTCTATTAATGGCAAGTGCATTTTCGGGAATTTTATTCGTGATTGATGATCCAACATCAACGCTATCGAAATTCCTCGCCACGTTCCCTTTCACCTCGCCATTTAACATGATTATTCTGGTTATGAAGGATGCTGCTTCCTTAGTAGAGATTAGTATTTCTATTGGTTTACTGGTGATAACAACTTTCGTTTTTGGGTATTTTGCTGCGAAGGTTTATCCTAAAGGAATTCTCCACTTTGGAGAGAACTTAAAATTACGCCAGCTTATTATGAGAAAATCTTAAAAAGGAATAAATTGTTGATCTTATTACTAAAGGAGCTGAACTTGTCAGCTCCTTTCTAAATGCTTTCATTAAAACGGATTTGTCGCCCACTGTAAGGACTGCTTAATAAATATACGAGGATGTAACTTCAACTGCCCCACCATATATTCCGCAAGATCTTCCGGCTGCATATACTTTTCTTTATCCTGCTCATCAAGCTTGTCACCGAAGACGAGCTCAGTCGCAACAAGGCTCGGATTAAGGGTGAAAACGCGAATGTTATTTCGACGAACTTCTTGCATAAGTGCTTCGGTCATGCCCTGAATAGCAAACTTAGAAGCGCTATAAGAGGTGGAGCCAGCCGTTCCTTTTAGACCGCTACTTGAGGAAATTGTGATAATATCACCGCTGTCTTTTTCGATCATTTGTGGAAGAACAGCTCGCGTTACATGATACGTTCCATAAACATTGACTTCGAACGTTTCCTTCCAGTCCTCAGGCTCGATTTCTAAGAACGAACCGTAGCGGCCTATTCCAGCATTATTAATTAAAATATCTGCTGTTCCGAGTTCATTTTTTAATTTCTCTACCGCAGTGTCCACATCTTCTATCTTCGAAATGTCAGCTGGAGCAACGATCGCTTTAACGCCGTGAGATTCTGCTTCCGTTGCTACTTCTTTCAGCTTTTGTTCTGTCCTGGCAATTAAGCCAACATGCACCCCTTCACTCGCGAGTTGAAGAGCGGTAGCACGTCCGATACCACTACTCGCGCCTGTAATATAAGCTATTTTTCCTTTGATCGTTTGTCCCATTCTCAATCATCCTTTCTGGAAATCTCTCTATTTTAGTCTAAAGCTAATATACCTCGGATTCAAAGATAAGCAACCGCTTTCTGAATTTCATAAGAGCACCCATATGTTTAACTATAGTCCTTAACGGTTACAGTTACTGTGGAAGCAAAGAAAAGTTAAATCAATTAAAATCGATCAAACATAAAAAGGAGTTTTTACATCATGCGTAACCAATTAAAACATTACATTAATGGCGAATGGGTTGAATCAACAGGTTCAGAAACACATGAAGTAATCAATCCAGCGACAGAGGAAGTTATCGGCAAAGTTAGTTTAGGAACGAAAGAAGATTTGGATAAAGCAGTGAAAGCAGCACGCGCGGCATTCCCTTCTTTCTCTCAAACCAGTCGAGAAGAACGTGTGAAAATGCTTGAAGATATCGCGGAAGAATATGCGAACCGTAAAGAAGAAATCATTGACGTGATTACACAAGAACTTGGTTCTCCACGCTCTATTTCAGAGAAAGTTCATTACAACATGGGGTATCAACACTTCTCTGAAGCAGCAAAAGCATTGAAAGAGTATTCTTTCTCAGAAGATCGTGGCGATCATACGATCTTTAAAGAATCGATTGGCGTGAGTGGTTTAATTACACCGTGGAACTTCCCGACAAATCAATCGTCTACGAAAATTGCGAGTGCATTTGCAGCAGGAAGTCCAGTTGTCTTAAAACCTGCTGAAATCACACCGTTTGCTGCCATTATCTTAACCGAAATTTTTGATAAAGTGGGCGTACCTAAAGGCGTATTTAACCTCGTGAACGGAACAGGCGAAGTGATTGGTGACGGAATTAGCTCACATCCTGACATCGACTTTGTATCCTTCACTGGTTCTGCAGGCGTTGGTGAAAAAGTGATGAAAAACGCAGCAGAAACAATCAAGACAGTAGCACTTGAACTTGGAGGGAAATCTCCATTTGTGATGCTAGAAGATGCAGATATTACGAAAGCTGCTAAAGCTGCGGTAAGTCATATTGCAACCAACTCCGGTCAGGTTTGCTCGGCTGGTACTCGAATGATCGTCCCTGCTTCTCGAAAAGAAGAATTTGAAGAAGCCGTAAAAAATGTTCTTCCTGAATTCCCAGTAGGTGATCCGAACGGAAACAACTATGTAGGACCACTCGTTTCTGAAAAGCAGTGGAATACCGTGCAGTCTTACATCCAAAAAGGAATCGACGAAGGTGCCAACTTGATCGCAGGTGGAACTGGTAAGCCAGAAGGTCTTGAGAAAGGCTACTATACAAAACCAACGATCTTTACAGATGTGAAAAATGATATGGTCATTGCGCAAGAAGAGATCTTTGGACCAGTTATGTCGATCATCACATATGAAACAATTGATGAAGCGATCGAAATTGCGAATGACGTCGTATACGGTCTTGCTGGATATGTCTTTGGTGAAGATAAAGAAACGCTTCGCAAAGTCGCAACAAGCATCCGTGCCGGTCGCATTAAAGTGAACAATGCGGATATGGACTTCTCAGCACCATTCGGTGGCTACAAGCAATCTGGTATCGGCCGCGAGTGGGGAGACTTCGGAATTGAAGAGTACCTTGAAACGAAAGCAGTACTAGGATTCCCGTCTTAAGTTCATATAATAGAATAGAAAAAAGTAGCTGCCCTTAAGGCAGCTGCTTTTTTTCGTTTGGGTATAGAGAAAAGCAGAGGTATATCACTAATTTAGGTTTGTAATAAAACAATTAAAGGATAATTTTCATTTTGCTCGCATCATTTTAAACTGTAGAAATGATAAATTAGTTTTGTATGAATATAGGAGGTGTGAGATGTTTCTCTTTTTTCTGATCGTATCAAGCTGCGTGGTTGGACTTTTATTATTGTCCTTGCATGAAATCGGACTCATCATAGGATTTGGCGTTATCGTGGGTTGCTTGCTTCGAGGGCTGTTTTTGCTTCATGAAATTAATAGAAAGCTTGATTTAGAAAGAGATAAGTTTTGTAAATGATCCGTAGAGCCGTTTAAAAAGAAACTGGGCTGTCGCCCTAATACATTTACATAGCTCAATCAAAATTTTAAAGATTCAGTGAGTTCTGATTTCATTTTATGTTAAAGTTTAAGAGGGAGATAAAGTATTTCATTAAAATGTGAATCAATAGGGTGGGCTGTGTTTTGACGAAAAGAATTTATTTTCTTCACGGGTTTATGGGGACAGAGGATTTACACTTTGAGCATCAGAAAGCTTTTTTTGAGCGTGACATGGAGGTAATCGCGTTAACCCTACCAGGTCATGGTCATTCAACTATTCCTGCAGATGAAAAATATTTTGCTCGTACTTTAGAGTGGTTAGTGGGGGAAGTAACAAACAAAGGGCCAGGGTATGTTGTTGGATTATCTTTAGGTGCTTCATTAACCATTCATCTCGCCTTAAAAAGACCAGAGCTTGTAAAGGGCGCAGTTTTAACAGGTTATACACCGTTTATACCGGATAATTTAAAGAGCATCATGGAAGAGCAATATATTTACTTCAATAACATTCAAGAAAACGATCAAGAGATTGCCGCTTCTTTTAAACAAATTCACGGCGATAAATGGCTAGATACGTTACAGAAAGTAAATAAAATAATGACTTTTCAATATCCGAGCGTTTCAGAGAATGAGATTGCTGAACTTGAAGTACCGCTTATGGTGCTTAATGGAGGAAATGAGCTTTATGAAGTAGAGGCTGTTCAATTTTTGAAAAGAAGCAATGATAAAATAAGTGTTGGCCTAATTCCTGATGCCGGTCATACGGCCAACATGGATCAACCGGATCTATATAACAGCATGGTTCAAAAGTTTATTAACAAATGAGGTAGAGGTGTTCAATTGAGTGAGTTTAATCTGCAAAAAGAATCAGCAAGATTAGTAATCAGACCATTAAAAATGGAAGACTATCAAAACTGGTTACGGGAGTTTCATGCA
This sequence comes from Guptibacillus spartinae, assembly GCF_028610625.1. Taxonomy (GTDB): domain Bacteria; phylum Bacillota; class Bacilli; order Bacillales; family Guptibacillaceae; genus Guptibacillus; species Guptibacillus spartinae. The sequence goes on along the minus strand of NZ_JAQQWU010000018.1, from coordinate 18,917 downwards.
AGGCATCCTTCGCAACACACCCATGATCCTGGAAAGTTGGATATGAGTGATTGCACGGAAGAGTGGTTTAGAGACTTAGTGAATAAGCACCAAGAATTAGCCATAAATGATACAGCCCACGTTTTTGGTGTTTTTCATATAGAAGATGGCACCCATATTGGAATGGTTGATTTTTCAACGTTAGCAAGAATGAATTTTCAATGGGCACGGATTGGCTACACGATCCATAATCAGTATTGGCGAAAAGGGTATGGAAAAGAAGCGGTGAGCACAGCGCTTCAGGTCGCTTTTCATGATCTTGGTTTTCATCGTATTGAGGCACATATTAACCTGGATAACAAACCATCGACTCAGTTAGCCCAAAGTGTAGGCATGGTATATGAGGGTGTGAGGAAAGGGTTCATTTATGAGAATGATAAGTGGACGGATCAGTTGGTTTATGTGATGACTGCTGAAAACGAGATAGAATGAAAAAAGACCATCCTTTTAACCAGGATGGTCTTTCTCAACTAAATTGCATCATGTTTTTCTTCTAAATCATTTTTCGCTAAAGAGCGTTTGATCAAGGCAGATCCGACAAATACAGCAAGGAGTAGTGCCGATAAGATCACAAGGAATAGAACGTTAGAAGAGAGCAGTTCCATCAAGCCGCCGAGAAGGAGTCCAACTACGCCGAAATCGGAATCTCCGAATGTCGTTCCTTGAAAGCCTAGTGAACCAAGTACTGGCAGAAGTAGTGCTGGCAAGAAACTGATGATGACACCATTAGCCATTGAGCCAAATACCGCTCCTTTACGACCGCCAGTCGCATTACCGAATACGCCAGCTGCGGCACCGGTAAAGAAGTGAGGCACAAGACCTGGGACAATCACTTTTAGACCTAAGATCGGTAGAAGGAACATGCTGAGCAGTCCTGCAACAAAGCTAAAGAAGAAGCCAATAATGACCGCATTGTTTGCGAAAGGAAACACAGACGGAGCATCAAGGGCTGGGATGGCGTTTGGTACGACTTTATCTGCAATTCCTTTAAATGCGGGAACGATTTCAGATAGGAGCATTCTTACTCCAGCCAAAATGATGTAGACGCCAGCTGCGAACGTTAACGCTTGCATAAATGAGAAGACTAGGAAGTTTGTCCCACCGCTTAGTTCGGATTCGATAAAGGTTGGTCCTGTGAAAAGAGCGACTACGAAAAATAGAATCGCCATTGTAAGTGACACAGATACAGATGTGTCTCGTAAGAAATTGAATGACTTCGGTACTTTAATTTCTTCAGTCGATTTAGAATTTTTCCCAACTGCTTTTCCGACAGCGGCTGCGATTAAATAGCCGAACGAGCCAAAGTGGCCGATCGCAAAGTCATCACTACCCGTAATTTTTCTTGTGTAAGGTTGTAACAGTGCAGGTAACAACACCATCAAAGATCCGAGAATAAGGGAACCAGTGATAATCATTGTTGCGCCACTAAAGCCACCAGTTGAAAGAATAACGGCGATCAGACAAGCCATGAACATCGTATGATGACCTGTTAAGAAGATATACTTAAAAGGTGTGAGGCGCGCGAGTAGGATGTTGGCTACCATTCCGAAGAGCATAATCATCGCCGTTTCTGCACCAAATGCATCTTGAGCTAGTGCAACGATCGCTTCATTGTTCGGAATGATACCTTGAATTTTAAATGCATGATCAAACATGCTACTAAAGTTATCAAGGGAGGCGACAAGTACACCTGCTCCTGCCCCTAGAATAACAAATCCCATAATCGTTTTTAATGTACCTGATATGACGTTTGCGACGTCCTTCTTTTGAAGAAGGAGGCCGATAAGGGCAAATAACCCTACAAGAATCGCTGGTGTACCTAGAATGTCTTTCATTATGAGATCGACCATGATTTATGCCCCTTTCAAGTTTGCTTCAATCGCCGTCCTTAATTCTTTTTTATCCATCAAATTATTTAGCTTAATCACATTTCGCTTGCCGTCTTCTAGATTTTCAACAATCTCAGTTGAGCCTAAGAAGTAATCGGCGTTCTCAGATTTACTAGTTGTGAGATCCGTATGATCAACCTCGGCTTCAATTCCAAGCTCGTTAAGAATACTTTTTACATTCATTTCTACGATAAAGCTGCTTCCTAGTCCATTTCCACATACAACAAGAATTTTTTTCATTTTTATTCTCTCCCTTAATTTGAGTATTTTGATACAAGTTTAATAATTTCTTCTTTTTCCTCTGCGCGATAAATCATATCTAGATTTTCTTCTTCTGATAGAAGCTCCGAGAGTTGAGCAAGAGCTTTTAAATGTGTTTCGTTATCGACTGCAGCAAGCACAATCAGCAACTTGACCTGGTGCTTATCTTTAGAGGAAAAAGGAACTTCTTGATCTAGTCGAAGCAAGCTCATTCCAACCGTATTCACGCCTTCTTCAGGACGGGCATGAGGGATAGCGATTCCTGGAGCAATCACGACATAGGGCCCTAGCTCTTCTACATTTTTGATCATAGCATCGATATAGGAAGGTGCGATTTGATCTGTAGCAAGAAGCGGCATGGCTGCTGTTTTAATCGCCTCTTTCCAATCGGGTGTATCTGTAGCAAATTGGATCGTTTCTTCGTGTAATAAGTCATTTAACATAGGTCGTTCAAACCTTTCTATCGATAAGGTGGTTGGTGATGGCGCGAATAACTGCTGTAATTCAGTTCTTAGTTCTTTCTCATTCGTAATCGTGCCGTGTTTTTTCATGATTTCAACGATCACGTCTGGGGTAGGTCCACTCTCTTCACTTGGAGTTGTTTGTGCTTCCATCCAATGCAGAATTTTCTCTTTTCCCTGCTGAGTCAAAATCGGGTTAACCGTTAATATGGGTAACGTCTCATGCTCCAATGGTGATGTAGAGAAGACATAATCTACGTCGTAGTGATTTTGTAGAAATTGCCTCCTTGAAACTGTCCCGATGATTTCCACATTTGTGAGGAGCTTCTCAAGTTGTCCTCTTAAAATATTTGAGGTGCCAATTCCTTTTTCACAAACGATAATCGCTTTCCCAAATGTTACTTCTGGAAGCTCTTCCTTCTGCATCCAAGCGCCAAAGTGCATAGCGAGATAAGCTAACTCATCATCAGGGAGCTTTTGAGACATCATCAATTCAATCGGCCAAACCGCTCGTTTCGTAATTGAAAAAACATCAGGATATTCCTGTTGGACTGATGCTGTTAATTCGTTTGTGATCGGAACGTGATATTTCAGCCGGTAGTACGTTGGTTTAAGATGAAGAAAAAGAGCTTCTTCTAGTTCATTGCGCTGTTCAAATAGGACACACGCATAAACTTGAAATTCGTTCACGATTTCAGAAACAACTTTTCTAAGTTTATTACTTTCAAGACTACCGACCGTGCCTACTTCAGAATAATTGACTCTTGAGCCAAGAAGGTGCATGGTGATAAAGGCAATCTCATCTAATGAAAGGGAGAGTTTAAATTGAGCTTCTAATTCTTTGGCAATGCTCTTTGCTGCTTCAAACTCTCTTGTTGAACAAAGAGCGTGTTTTTCATCTGGATCGAGCTGGATACGATGTTCGCCTTTCAAACGTTGAAGAAGAACGACAAGCTGAATGGCTAGAACATGGATTGTATCGTCTGTTAACTCTACCTTTAGAATGGGTTCCGCATTCATGATGATTTGCTTCATTGGTATAAGGTGCGAATAAGTGTGTTCATCACCGTTCTTTAAGAGCGGATAAAGAAAATTCGTCATTTCGGTTAATTGCCCATTGGTGAGGACCTCGGACAGAAAACGACTCAATATTCTCCGCTTGTTTTCCTCTTTCCCTTCCACACGATACCCTGTTGATCGTTCAAACTGTAACGTTAATGATTCTTCGGCCAGAACTTTCTTAACAAGCTTTAAATCTTTAGCGACTGTGCCACGACTTACTTGGGTTCGATCCATAAAGTCTTGCATAAAGATCGGCTTATCATTTGTTAAGAGTTCGACACCAATTAAGGTGATGCGTTCTGGTTGCGAATAGTGGTACTGCCATTCTTTTAGTTCTTTCATCAATTTAGGAACGGTTTGTTTGGTCTCTTCTGAGAGATAGTAACCCAATCCTTGTTTTGTTTGGATAATGGGTAGTTTATTCTCAACGAGCCAATCATTAATCTTTTGTAGATCATAATGAACGGTTCGTTTTGATATCCCGAGCTGGTCGATGACATGATCAACCGTAACTAACTCAGTTGCATTCACGAGTTTCGTTAATAGAAATGTGCTTCTTTCATCAAGTGACATGGAGATCTCCAACTCCCTTACGAGTGCAAAATGATACGGATGAAACAAATCATGATTTGATAGTGCTAAGTATATAGGCGATAGAACAAATATGAAAGGGTTTGCAATGTGTTGTTTTTGTATTTCGTCAATTTGCAAAAGTGAACAGATGTGATTTTTGGACACCTAAGCCAAGTCATACTCGGTTAATAAAGCGAAGGACCAATAAAAAAATATGTTTTAGAGAACGGTAAAAAAGCGTTTTAATTTCACTCTATTGGGAAAATAAGGTTTAGGTGAAAGAAACTGGTGAATATAAGATGTCCCATCCCGGTAGCTTCATACATCATTTACTGTCACATCACATCTCTAGCCTTCTCTTGCCAAAAAAATGAATTGGAGTGTTTTGATGTTAAAGAAGTTAGTCCCTCTATCGGTAGCAGCAATTGTTTTAGTAGGAGCTCCGTTTCACACATCAGCAAAGGAAATGACTGCAACTGATATATTAAAGCAGTCAAGTGAAGCGATGACGGAGGTTGAGAGCTATTCTACAAAAACAAAGATGGAACAGTCGATGCCTCTTGAAGGAGAAACAGTGATGATTTCCAGCGAATCCGAAGCAGACATTACGTTAAAGCCTTTTGCGATGCATCAGGTCGTCACAACAAAATCACCTGAAGAAGGCGAAATTTCGTTAGAATCTTATTGGACTGAAGAAGGTTTTTATCAAGAAGATCCCGAAAAAGGCTGGATCAAGATGCCAGAAGAACTCACACAAGGTTTAGAGGAACTTCAAAGCATGTCTTCGGTTGAAGCACAAATGACTCAAGCTGAAGAACTTGGCAAAGAGATGAGCGTTGAAGAGACAGATGAAGGTTATGTGTTAACATACGAAGGCGATGGCAAGACGTTAATGGAAGCCTCTATGAAGATGTTTCAAGACAGCATGTCAGGAGAAGAAGGCTCTGGATCGATGAAAGGTCTCATGGAACAAATGACGATCAATGACGTTACCTATAAAGTAACAGTTGATAAAGACACGTATTACATGAAGCATTTAACGATGGATCTTGATATGGATATGAAGATTGAAGACGAAAGCATGAACATGAAACAATCAATGGAAATGTCGATCGACAACTTTAATCAAGTTGACACGATTACTGTTCCACAAAACATCATTGATTCTGCTAAACCGCTTGAAGGAATGAAAGAGGGCGGAGAGTTGCCTGAAACAGCTTCAGCTAATCCAATGCTTGCTATGGGTGGGGTAGCATTGGCGGTAGCTGCAGGTGGTTTGCTTCTTTATAGAAGACGTTCCGTTAGCTGTTAATATGGCTTAAAAACCGCCTAATAAGCGGTTTTTTCGCTTTTCTTAGTGAGGTGAAGACGTTGAACAAATTATATGCTTTGCTCATGTGTGCAGGCATCGTCATGGCGGGCTACTATGGGTATGAATGGTGGCAGGGGACACAGGGAGTCGAACAAGTTTCTGCGGAAGAAACGAAACAGTGGCAGAATACGAAAGAAACAGAGGTTATGAAAAAACCAGTTGTGAATACACAAGAAGTTTTCATGAGTGATCAGATAAAGAAGTTTGACCCTGGTCAAAAGGTAGGTAGGTTAGTCGTCCCTACGATCGAAAAAGGGTTTACAACCTATTGGGGAACAGATGAGGATACGCTCAGCCAGGGCGTTGGTATGTTTGTTAGTCCATTCACAACGACACCAGATCAGAAGCGTCACACCGTCTTAAGCGGCCATCGCGATACGGTTTTTAATGGTCTACAAGACGTAAAAAAAGGGGATGCCGTGTTTCTTGAATACGATGGAAAGCGTTATGAATATGCGGTGATCGACATGAAGGTCGTAGATGAAAGCGATCGAACAGTCATTGTTGATAAAGAGGAAGCCACCTTAACGTTAACAACATGCTACCCATTTGATTTTATCGGAAGTGCGCCTGAGCGGTATGTGATTCAGTCTAAATTAGTGAATGTATCGGATATGTAGTCAATAAAAAGTCCTGCCATCGAGCAGGACTTTTTACGTGTGGGAAAGAGAAGTCGTCGGTCGTAGACGCGGTAGGATGGTTTCAACGAGCTGTTTGCCCTTTCCTTGCTCATTTAACTGCAGCAAATTGACCGCCGTGCTTTCTTCCACCTCATATGTGAGGCCGGTGTTGTAATCGATTAGAAAATACATTTTTCCATCTTCAGTCGTTCCTGATAAGAGCTCGTACTTATCGTGTTCGAAGTGTACCTCTGTCCCGTATTGCGTCATTTCAAGATACGTTTCAAAAGGGGTTACAGGAAAATTTTCTACTTTGTTCATTTTGAACCTCCAACTTTTTTAATAGACTTTAAGAAGCAGTCTATCCAAATAAGTCTAGCAGTATACTTGAAAACGAGAATAACAGATTCAAAGTGTCGTAACTTGGGTTTAGTTGGATGATAAAGCTAACTTTTTGACAGGCTACCTATTGTGCTGTATCTTATTTCCTAGTATACGTATGCGAATTTGAATTTAAAGGAGGGACAACGATGAAGAAGATCTTAAGAGGCTATTTAAATGCTTCGTTAATTATAAAAATTACGGTTGCCCTTATTCTTGGAGTTGCCGTAGGGCTCATCTTTGGAAAAGATGCTGCCGTTCTTGCACCACTTGGAGACTTATTAATTAAATTGCTTTCGTTCCTAATCATTCCACTTATTTTATTTACATTAATGGTCGGTGTCAATCAAACGAAACTGAGTAACCTTGGACGCATGGGCAGTAAGGTATTTCTCTATTACGTATTAACATCTGCACTAGCGATTATTGTGGGGTTAACCGTAGCGAACGTGTTTAATCCAGGTACAGGTTTATCCATTGACCCAGGCCAATCGTTCGATGTACCGGATAATCCAGGGATTGTCAGCGTACTGTTAAATATCGTGCCCTCAAACATTGTGACGGCATTTAGCGAGATGAATCTCTTGGGGATTATTTTTACAGCTTTTGCTTTTGGGATCGCAATCGCTGCTTTACGGAACTCTGAAGAACATGGTGCACTTGGCGAACATCTATATAAAGTGGTTGAAGGCTTAAATGAAGCTACGTTTAAAATCATGAACGTGATTCTACACTATGTGCCAATTGGGATCTTTGCTATAATAGCGAAAACAATTGGGAACCAGGGGCTGGATACGATTCTCTCGCTTGGAAACATGATCGCTGTCCTTTATATTGCGTTGATTGTACAAGTAGGAATCTACGTACTGTTCTTACTATTCTTTAAAGTGAGTCCAAAGAAGTTTTTCAGCCATGCAAACAAACCGATGATTACGGCATTTGTGACGCAAAGTAGCTCTGGAACATTACCACTCACGATGAATGCAGCTAAGGGATTAGGCGTCTCAAAAAGTCTTTATAGCTTTAGCTTACCATTGGGAGCGACGATTAATATGGATGGTGCAGCGATTCGCATTGCCATTTCCGCTGTGTTTGCTGCAAACGTTGTGGGTTCACCACTTAGCTTTACGGATATGGTTATGGTCGTTATCGTAGGAACCCTCGCGTCAATTGGTACAGCAGGCGTTCCTGGTGCTGGAATTGTTATGATCGCAACCGTTTTTGCGCAAGTGGGATTGCCGATGGAAACCGTTGCGTTATTAACAGCCGTTGATGCGTTAGTTGGAATGGGCGCCACAGGTCTTAATGTAACAGGGGATCTTGTTGGTGCGAGCATTATTAATCGAAAAAAGGTTAGTGACGATAATTAATCTCCAAAAAAAGTCAGGCTCGGTGCCTGGCTTTTTATTTTGCTTTAAACCCTTATCTGCAAAAGTAAATTAGGTAGTTCGTTCCCCTTTCGCATTTAAATCCCTCTTACATTTCACTAATGTGTAAGAAAAATCCATTTACTTTTAACAATCAAAATATTAAGATAACAATAACTTTAGAGCTTTCATGCGGAAAAGGAATGGGGGATTTGGGTGACAGAACTTAAAGGAATTTGGAAGGACTGGCGTTTGCATCTACTTGTATTTGGAATTGTGGCGTTATCAGAGTGGATTGGCGTTTTTCAATTTACGGTAGGGCCAGGCGTTATCTTACTACTGCCAATGTTGTATGCCATGCTCATTGGACTTGGGTTGTTTTTTACCCCAGTGATTAAAAAAGCGCAGGCGCTAAATGCTGAACCGCTTATTGTGTTAGGGGTGACCTTGCTTATTGCGAAAATAGGCGTGATCATTGGTCCTTCACTATCCAAGTTAATTGAAGCAGGTCCGGCCTTGCTTCTGCAGGAATTCGGAAATTTAGGTACGATTTTTATTGCTCTTCCAATCGCGGTTCTACTTGGGTTGAAAAGAGAGAGCATTGGAATGACGCATTCTGTAGCACGAGAGCCAAACGTTGGGTTGATTGTTGATAAATACGGTTTCAATTCACCTGAGGGACGAGGGGTGATGGCAATTTATATCTTTGGTACTGTTTTTGGAGCTGTATTTATGGGCGTGATTTCTGGCTTCCTAGCGACGATTACGCCATTACATCCGTTATCGTTCGCGATGGCGTCTGGCATTGGAAGTGGAAGTATGATGGCTGCTGCAAGTGGCTCGCTCGTTGCTGCTTTTCCTGCATTCTCAGATGATATTATTGCATTTGCAGGTGCGAGCAATTTGCTGTCGTTATCAACGGGGTTATACATGAGTATTTTCATCGGTCTTCCACTAACCGAAAAGATGTATCAGCTCATGACCAGAGAAAAATCCTCGCATAGCGTCGGGAAGGGGGCATAAGATGCTGCTAAAAAATATACAAGAGTGGACATGGTTATTAATCATCTTCGGCCTGATTGCGGCCGTTGGAAACTGGATTGGCTACAGCGTTATTCCAAGTTCTTCTTTACCAGGTATGGCAGTGTTAATCGTGATTTGTTTAGCGGGGCTTATTCTTCAGCACGTTCTACCGGTGAATATCCCAAGCGTTGCTTATATCGGGATTATCGGAATACTTGTATCTATGCCGGTTATGCCGGGTTCGGAGTATATTGTAAAGTGGACCGAAAGCATTAACATTCTTGCTCTGGCAACTCCCATACTTGCCTATGCAGGTATTGCAATAGGACGTTCATGGACGGATTTTGTAAAGCTTGGATGGCGTAGCGTTGTTGTGGCTATGTTCGTTATGGTAGGAACGTTTCTCGGTTCAGCATTGATTGCTGAAGTAGTTCTACGTATGCAAAAGATGATATGAGTTTAAAAACTTCCCTTGCGGAAGTTTTTTTTTGGAAGTAACAATGTTCACACAAGACTTTCTAGTAAGTGAAGGGATCGGCAGTAAATCTTTTGGACATTACCTGAAAAGTCCGGTTCTGGTAATGAAAATAACGAAAGGACTGAAGTGTTTATGAACCAATCTTTACGATCTGGTGTTTCCTGCTGAACATTTTTCCAAACAGACAAAGAAGGACTATAAATGCGCGGTCCTTTTTCAACCGTGCATTTTTGAAGGACGCGTTTTTCATCTATACTACCTTCTCTTATAGAATGAAATAGATCTGGCCAAAAATCTTTTCTAGACCCAGTATGAGGGGAGGTTTCTGCCCATTTCAAGATCTCTTTTAAAACAGATTGTTTAGAGAAGACGAGTTGATAAAGTCGTTTTCCTAGTTCAATCCGTTCTTTCACATAAAGAAAGTGGTGGGCTGGTTCTCCTATGAGTTGTATTGAATTGTTTCGTATCATAGGGAAGAGGAGCACGTTCATATTCAAAACTTCTTGAAGCTGAAAAGGAAGCGTGAAAAAAACGGTTTTCTTAAAATGCTTCTTGTTTATGACACGTGAATCGATGTAGTGCTGCTCGTTAATAATGAGTGCAACTGAAAGGGTAACTGAATCGTTGTCACTCCAGAACCGGCTCCAAAAAACGTTCATAAAAGAAGAAACGTGAAAGAATGAAAGAAGATGAAAAAGAGGTTTTCTCTTCTTAAGGCTTTCTTCGTAGATTAATAGTTGAGGAAAGGCATCCTGAAAAATGAGCCAGTTTCCTCGTTCAAGGAAGGAGAAAAAGGACTGCTGATCCTCTTGAGATAAAAGGCGAGAAAGATATTCCCCTTTTAAGTCCGTCATTGTCCAACCAGCATTCCGTGAAACTAGGTGGGCAAGGAAGGCCCAGTGAATTTCTGGATGTTTTAAGTAGAAATCGAGATAGGCCTTTGTCCGTGTAACATTGTTTTGGTTTGCACGTTCCGTTCGTTCACGAATCTGATTGGATATCTTTACATCTTCTGGTGTTAAGTCAGGAGCTTGGGATGATGTGGCGTTCTTCAACTCTTTTATAAGTGGTGTATCCTGATGCTTGATAAATGGAAACAAGGAAAAAGAAAATTTCATACGGTCTTCCCCCTAACACCTCGTTTTTATATACGTATGTTGCTTGGTGTAGGAAAGAAGGCTGTTTTTAAGAAAGAGGAGGGACGTTTTGATGAGGTTGCACTTGCCCTTCCTTAATCTTCCACTTTGTGTCATATGCGTGTATGATAGAAGTATTCGAAGGGTTAGTACGCTATTTTTTTGCCATTTGGGAGATGGATCACTTTAACTATTTTTTCAATGACGTTAGTAAAGGAGGCCGAAATGCTGGATGTCAAATGGCCACTGGAAAAAGGAATTAGAATCAGAGGAGCTTCTTAAAATCATCTTTGATTATGCAGGGCGTATTACGATTGAGAACAATCTCGATCGTCTCTTGTTGCTTATGGCAGATATGGGGCGGGATATGACGGTTGCCGATCGCTGTACTCTCTGGCTTTATGATGAGCAAATGGATGAACTATGGGCGAAAGTGGCTCATGGGGCTCATGGGATGAAGGAGGTCCGTGTACCTGCCGAGAGCGGTTTAGCAGGTTACGTGTATCAGACATCAGAACCTCTCGTTATTGAGGACGCCTATCAAGACCAAAGGTTCCATGCAGACGTTGATCATACGACGGGTTATCGTACCAAGTCTGTTATGGTGATTCCACTCAAAAATAAGCAGAATCAGACACTTGGCGTTTATCAAGTCATCAATAAATTAACAAGGGAAGGCCTATTTACGCCGCAGGACGTAAGAAATTTAAGTCTTGCCGCCTCGTATACTGCTCAGGCGCTTGAAGCGGTACTTATGAACACGGAGATGGAAGAAGCACAGAAAGAAATTATTTTTAAAATGGGGGAGATCGGGGAAGTTCGTTCAAAAGAAACGGGAGCCCATGTCAAACGCGTAGCGGAGTATGCCAAGCTTCTTGCTATTAAATCTGGGTTTAGCGAAGAGGAAGCAGACCTCATTAAAGTTGCTTCACCTATGCATGATATTGGAAAAGTAGCTATTCCGGATGCGATTTTAAATAAGCCTGGTAAACTATCGGAAGAGGAATTTCTTGCGGTGCAGGAACATGCGAATATCGGCTACCACCTTCTTGAGAATTCTAAACGAAGTATTCTAAAAGCGGCAGCGATTATCGCAAAAGAGCACCATGAACATTGGAATGGGAAGGGCTATCCAGAAGGACTTAGTGGCAAAAACATTCACATCTATGGGCGGATTGTTGCCGTTGCTGATGTTTTTGATGCGCTAGCGACGGACCGTCCTTATAAAAAAGCGTGGGAGATGAAGCGGATTCTTACTCATTTTAAAATGGAGCGAGGTAAGCAATTCGATCCTACTCTCGTTGACGTTTTTTTAGAAAATCTAGATGGTTTTCTTCAAATCAAAGAAAAGTACGAAGATGATAGGACAAAATAAAGAGCGCACTCGGCGCTCTTTATTTTTGAAAGGAGTGGAGGTGAGAAAGTTCGTGAGCGAGTGTTTTAGCGATTGCTTTCATACCTGAAACACCTGCTTTATTCTCGGCCTCCGCATTGTAGTTTGTATTCGTGTTGACATCATAAGTAAAAAGCTCGCCACGCTCATTTTGAATGCATTCAATCCCTGCAAAGGCAATGCCGTTCGCTTTTAAGAAAGCTTCGTAATGAGCGAGCACAGGATGATTAAAATTCTCGATTACTTCGAATTTAGGCTTCGGTTCTTCGGTCGTTGGGCAAAAGGAATCGCCAACCTGGCACGCATCCGCTGGACATAGCTCAAACCCTTCTGACGTATCAACGCGAACGGCATAAAGAAACTTACCTCCGACGAATTCACATCGCGTGATGGAAGCATCAGGTGCTGAAATGTACTGTTGAAGCAAGGTAATCCCATCTATTGAATCTTCAAAAGCATCGCTCTTCACATATGCTTTCAGCGTCTCAGGATTGTTAAATAGCTGAACGCCCAGCCCTTTGCCGGCTCGGTTATGCTTCGTTATAAAAGAGTCAGAAAACGCATCTGCTGCTTTAGCAAGATGATCCTTCCCGACCGCAGCGATGGTTTTCGGTGTGACGATACCATGTTTTCGAAGGGCCGCGTATTGCGCTACTTTGCTTATTTCTAGAGCGAGAGCGCGGCTATCATTTAACACTCTTCGGCCGTGACTCTCAAGCCACGCGAGTACAGCTGCTGTATATTCAGGGGCAAATCGGTGATCACGCGTATGTGAAGAAGCACTCATGCGATTATAGAAAATACCGTCTGGTGGTACATCACTTAAATCCAAACTTCCTTCACTAAGAAACCAATCTTCGTATGGGACATGAAGTGCCTCTAACTCTTGCTTAAGCGGCTTTGTCCATTCTTCGTTTTCATGAATGATATATACTTTAGCACTCATTTTATAACCTCCTTGATCAATACCCGTTAAAACCCATCATTTTACTCAAGTATAAAGGAGATGGCACAGAAATCCCAGTGAAACTGTTTGGGAATAAAAAAAGCAGAGCGTTTTCGCTCTGCTTAAAAAACTAAATGGCCCAGTTTCCTTTACGGAACACCGGTTCACTTGTTCCATCTTCTTTAATTCCATCAATATCCATTTCTGCAGAACCGATCATAAAGTCAACGTGCGTTACGCTTTCGTTGGCTCCAGCCGCTTCAAGCTCTTCCTTCGACATGGTATTACCGCCTTCAAGGCAGAAAGAATAGGCATTTCCGATTGCCAGGTGATTCGATGCATTTTCATCGAAAAGCGTATTAAAGAAAATGATACCTGCATTCGATATAGGGGAATCATGAGGAACGAGTGCTACTTCACCAAGATAATGAGCGCCTTCATCTGTTTCAATGAGGTGTTGAAGTGTCTCGTTGCCATGCTTTGCTTCAGCTTTAATGATCCGACCTTCTTCAAATGTAAGGGTGAAGTCTTCAATGACTGTTCCGCCATAGCTGAGCGGCTTTGTTGAAGACACAACGCCATTTACGCCTTTTTTATGTGGAATGGTGAAGACTTCTTCTGTAGGCATATTCGCAACGAAATGATTTCCTTTCACATTTTCGCTAATGCCGCCTACCCACTGATGAGCTTGTGGTAGTTCAATCGTAAGGTCCGTTCCTGGAGCACGATAGTGAAGCTTGCTGTAGTGCTTCGTATTGAGGTAATCTACTTTTTGTTCGAGGTTGGCACTATGTTCTTTCCATGCTTGAACCGGATCGCCAGTTGAAACGCGCGTCGCTTCAAAAATGGCATCCCATAGTTTTGCTTCCTGTTCGTCTTCAGGTGAATCAGGAAAAACCTTTTCAGCCCAACCTTTTGAAGGAACGGCGACAACGGACCAGCTGTTGTGATCAGACATAATATAGTTTCGATAGCCTTCCATTGCCTTTCCGGCTGTTTTGCTCGCATTGGAAATACGTTCAGGATCGACCCCTTTTAGAAGGTCCGGGTTTGAAGAGGTAATGGAGAGAAATGCCGCTCCGTTTTCTGCCATTTCTTCGAATCCCTTTGCTTTCCACGTAGGAAATTCTTTGAATGCTTCGTCAGGTGCTTTGTCATACTTAATACGAGTCAGACTTTCGTCATTCCATTCCACATGCACATTTTTTGCTCCAGCTTCATAAGCGCTTTCAGCAATGTTTCGCACAAATTCAGCTGATGTAAGAGGAGCGTTGACGACAAGCGTTTGTCCTTTTTGAATATTTACCCCAACTTTTACCGCTAGATCTGCGTATTTCTGTAAATTCTCTTGAAACGTAGCCATAGTCGAAGGTCTCCTTTTTTATCACGTAGTTTTACATCTAAATTGTAGCAGATTTCAGTAATTTTAGTAAATTATTCCCTGATTGCATACGCATAAAGCAAGTTTCTGGCAATAAACCGTCCATTTCGGATATGTTATACATAATGAAAATTCTATAGCTATTGAGAGAAAATCACCCTCACTTTTAGGTGAGATAAATCTTCTATATTGGAGTGATAGAGAATGAGTACGAATTATGAGCTCGCAACATTTGCTGGAGGTTGTTTCTGGTGTATGGTGGAACCATTTGAAGAAATGCCCGGCATTCAAAGCATCGTATCTGGTTATACAGGTGGAGAAAAGCCTTATCCAACATACGAAGAAGTGATTTCTAAAACAACAGGTCATGTTGAGGCCGTTCAAATTACGTTTGATCCCGACGTTTTCCCATATAGTAAATTGCTCGATCTATTTTGGCGTCAAATTGATCCGACAGATGATGGAGGACAGTTCTTTGATCGTGGTAGCACGTACATGACGGCGATTTATTACCATAATGAAGAGCAGCAAAAGCTTGCTGAGCAGTCACGCAAAGATCTGGAAGCAAGCGGTCGTTTTTCAAAACCGATCGTAACAAAAATCCTTCCAGCTAAGCCGTTTTATCCGGCTGAAGATTATCATCAGGATTATCACAAAAAAAATCCGGCTCACTACAATCGCTACAAAAAAGGATCAGGTCGAGCGGATTTTATAGAAAAAAACTGGGCTTATGAAAAGAACGATGACGAGCTACGTAGCCGCCTTACGGACATTCAATATGAAGTCACACAAAAAAACGGCACAGAGCGTCCGTTCCAGAATGAGTATTACGATAACGCTAAGCCAGGTATTTATGTGGATATCGTATCGGGTGAACCGCTGTTTAGCTCAACCGATCAATACGATGCAGGATGCGGCTGGCCAAGCTTCACACAGCCGATTAACAATCATTTCGTAAAGGAAAAGAAGGATTTTAGTCATTTTATGATCCGAACCGAAGTGCGCAGCAAGGAAGCAGATTCTCATCTTGGTCACGTCTTTAACGATGGTCCAGGTGAAAATGGTCTTCGCTACTGCATCAATTCTGCGGCGATGAAGTTTGTTCCGAAAGAAAGTCTTGAAGAAGAAGGATACGGCGAATACCGAGTACTATTTGAAGAATGAGGGAAATTGACGTTGCAGTTGTAGGTGGCGGAGTTACGGGCATTCTAGCGGCAAGAAAACTAATGAATACTGGATTTAGGGTCCTGGTGCTGGATAAAAGTAAAAGTGTAGGGGGCCGTCTCGCTACCAGAAGGATAGGGGGCGGCCGTGCTGATCACGGTGCCCAGTTTTTTACTGTTCGAACTGATTCGTTTCAAGAGCTGGTAGATGAGTGGAGAACAAACGGGTGGGTATCAAAGTGGTTTGGAGAGAAACATCCGAGATACAAAGCAGTGAATGGAATGAATCAGTTAGTAAAGAACCTGGCAAATGAAGTCCCGCTTCAGCTCGTTAGTAAAGTTGAGCGCATCGAGCGGAATGAGGAAAAGTACGTGGTCTTCTCTGAAAAAGGAGAGCAAGTAAAATCCAGCGCGATCCTTTTTACCCCACCAGCGCCCCAAACGCTTGAGCTACTTGAAAACAGTGAGGTCCTTCTTTCAGAAGAGGCGTCGAAAACACTGAAAGAAATAACTTTTGATCCTGCGCTCGTTGGGCTCCTTACGATGAGTGGTGAGACAGCAGGACTTTCCCTCGAAGGGCACAAAGACTCACATCTTCCTGATGGAATTGAGCGAATCGTGGATAATCAGGTAAAAGGAATTTCTGACGAAAAAATCATATCGATTTATGCCACTCCTGCTTTTTCGAAAGCTTACGATCACCAAGATGATGAGAGCGTCCTGGAGCTTATGTTAGGTAAATTGGGGCATCTTCTTCCTCATGAAGCCATTATTTCTCGTCAGTTAAAAAGATGGCGGTACGCTCAGGCGAAACACGTGCATCATCATCCGTTTCTGCAAGTTTCTACGAATGAAGCCATCTATGTTGCAGGTGATGCTTTCTTACAAAAAAATGACCCAGCAGGAAAAACGCGTGTCGAAAGTGCCGTGCTTTCAGGGCTCTCAGTAGCCGAAGAATTGCAGCGATACTTGAACGAGAAGGCTTCTACGTGAAGCCTTCTTTTTTTATATGATCAGATTTCCGAAAGTTTTGAAAACATATGATTGTTGGTATGGAATTACGTTATAATAAAGGTAGTGGAAAAATTTTCATAGTTGCGTAAGTTCATCATGAAAAGGGTGAAAAGCAAAGTGAACGTTTCAAAAGAAAATGATCATACGATTGAAAAGATTTTATCCCTTTTTCGATGGGTATTTTTGATCATTGCAGGCGGTTATTACTATATCATCATGCAGGGGACTAGTATCTCCTTTTTCTTTTTACTTTTATTTGGCGTAGTCTATATGACGGCCGCTGAAATGGCGCTACATCGGTCTCCTTTGAATTCGAAAAGATACCAATATATGACGAAAGTAAGCGTTGGTTTTGACTATGTTGCTTTCCTGTGGCTAATTGTGCTAACAGGTGGCGGTGAGAGTCCATTGTTTCCAATCGCCTATTTAATTATTTTACATGTTGCGGTTTATTGGAAGTTTAGCGGTGGTATGATTGCAGCGCTTTTTCTAGGCGGAGGGTATACCGGCATTCTCCTATTTAGTGACTACTCGTTCACCGGTGAAAATCTCATCCCCTATCTTTTTAACTGGATGTTCTTAATTTTTATTGGGGTATTAGGGGGAATAATCGTTACAAGAGAGCGTACGATGCGTTCAAAAAACTCGCAATTAGAAGACATTGCCCGAAAGGATTTTTTAACGGATTTGTTCAATCATCGCTCTTTTCAAGAAGATTTGCGTTACTGTGCTGATCAAGAAAAACCAATTCTCCTCGTTCTAGCGGATCTTGACTATTTTAAATCCGTTAATGATCAATTTGGCCATCTGGTTGGAGACCAGGTGCTTCGTAAGATTGGGGATGTATTGAAGAAGCAAATTGGAACAAAGGGACGCGCCTACCGTTATGGGGGCGAAGAGCTTGCGATTTTACTTGATTCAACGAACATAGAAGAAGCGAGAACGTGTTTAATAAACATTCAAGTTGCCATTAGAAACACAACTTTTACGGTAGAAGGGGAACGGTTTGGCGTAACGATGAGTTTTGGAACCGCGCTCTTTCCTCTCGAAGACAGCATGATGTCGAGTATGAGACTTGCAGATGAGCGATTGTATTTAGCAAAGAAGCAGGGAAGAAACCAAATCTTCTGGTACGACCAAAATGTAGAAAAAGGCTCACGGCTCTCCCAGCGTTAGGGGGAAGCGTGAGCCTTTTTGTAAGAATGGCGATTTATTGGTGTGTGGCCCCTCTATTTAATATGGACGTGATGATATGCTTGGAGGAATTTTCAAATAAGGAAAAATAATTCAGCACATGTCGGTCGGGGAAAAGTTCCTTCTGAATGGCGGATACAGGCTTCCCATCGTTGTACTTTTGAAGGACCTGCGCTTGAATAGAAAGGAGGTAATCTAGCTTTTCTTCTAAACGGTTCCGTCCATTATGTAAAATTCCCGCATGTGAACAAAATACAGTGTCAAAATCATATAATAACACTTTTTGAAGCGATTGAATGACGTCTGGTATGGACTCAAAGGCGAAAATGCTTTTAGGATGACTCATCACGTAAAGATCCCCTGTAAACAGCCACCCCTGATCTTTCTCTAGAAGGGCAAGATGATCAGGTGCATGGCCTGGCGTATGAAGCAAATCGAATGTATGGTGCTTCGTTTTTATTTGATGTTCGATTCCTTTCGTTTCAAATGGCTTCCGTGAACCCCAGAAAACACGACGATAGAGTGGGAGATGAGGTCTTGTACGACAAAGAGGTACGCCTTTTGGGTGAATATAAATTGGAATCGAGGATGGCACAATGGGAGCATTGCCTGTATGGTCCTCGTGGTGATGCGTTAAGATTATTTGGGTATAGCTCTCCTTCGAAAGGAAATTAATAATTTCTTTTCGAAGACGACTAGGTCCGCAGTCGATTAAAAGTTCATCGACAAGGTACATATACACGTTCATTCTTACGCTACCTAGTTGGAAAGTCCCTTTTATCGCTTTCATACTCTCGAATTCTGAAACGGTGAGCACAATCCATCACACCTTCCGCTAATCTACTTCTAGTATAGCGATTTTTAAATGGAAAAAAAGCTCATCTTCTAGTGGGGGGTGAGGGATATTGGCTAAAATTTAGTTTTATTGGCCAAAATCGAAATTTATTGGCTAAATTAAGATTTTATTAGCCAAATTCCATATTTATTGGCCAAACCATAAAAACCACACCAAAAAGAGCTGCCGACAATCGGCAGCTCTCAGGCTGTCGAGAAAGTCTCGACAGCCTGTTTTTTTATCTCATTTCCCTCAATTATCCATTTTGTTTTGTTATCCTATAGGTAGATTCTATTTAGGCGGTGATTTTAATGTTCCAATCTAGACAA
>NZ_JAQQWU010000017.1 GCF_028610625.1 Guptibacillus spartinae | reverse complement strand
ATGATGTATTACAATCTCTATAGATGTCAGTGGAACTTAAAAAAGATGACCCCTGTTCAATACAGGAATCATCTTCTTAATATTGCCTAGTCTTTTTTAAACTGTCCTTTACACAGGGTACATATTATTGTTTGCGAGGGCTTTTATTATTTCAATACAGGACGCAGATCTTCTAGCTTTTCAAACAAATGCCAAACAAAATCATCAACCCCAAGCTCGCGATGTGGGTGTAAATCTTCTAGGTTAGGGTCATTGACGTAGTTATAAATTCCCTCTTTCGATTCCCACTCAACGAGCATCATCACTTGCCTGGGCGCAATGTTTCCTTCTGGAGATGAGTGAAGCTTCCCATAGGCCACAACCTTACCACCATATTGGTGCAGTGGTTCTTCTGCTCGCCTTGCATATTCAGCATATTCTTCACCATCTTTTACGTTAAATAGATTCAGTGCGTACAGCGCCATGTTCCTCACTCCCACTCTTTGTTTTGCTAACTGTAATTGGAATGCCATTTAATACGGCAGTCCCCGAAACAGCATCTAGCTTTTTCTCATCACTTAATACATTTGTATTGACGCCTTTATTTTCTTTTGCCACGCCCATTTTCATACCGTTAAGCTCATGTCCGTAGCCATGAGGAATGCTACCTACTCCTGGCATAATGTCGTTTGTTAACTCCACGATTACCTCAAGACGACCTACCTCTGATTGCACCTCAGCCAGTTCGCCATCTTGAATGTTAAGCTTCTCTCCATCTGTTGGATGAAGCCATAATGTACACCGATCTTTTCCTTTCATTAGCACAGGTAAGTTATGCATCCACGAATTATTCGATCGTAGATTTCTTCGACCGATTAGGAGCATACCGCCGGATCCGCTCGCCTCCTCCTTAAGTCTTGTTACGTCTTCTACAATAAATTTAGGTGCAAGCTCGATCTTCCCTGTATGCGTAAGGAGGACTTCTGGAATTCTTGGTTTTAACGCTCCCAAATCCATGCCATGTGGGTTCTCTTTAAGCTTTTTCAAGCTCAATCCCTCTTGCTGTTTGAAATGATCTCCGTAAGGTCCTGAACGGAGCATATAATCAAGCATTCGCTCTGGACCTGTTTGTCCTTCTAACGCTTTTGCTATCTCCTTGGGATTGCGCCCATAAATGGGTGACCGACCATTTTTAATGTCTTTTTTGATAAGATAGTGAATTGTCGCATTATCTAATTTGGTCACGCCATCTTGATCTGGCTCTTCCTCTCCGACTAACTCCGCAAGATTAAGAAGAATTTCCCACTCATCTAGCTGACCTTCTTTCTTTTCAAAAACAGGGGGCGAATAGTGAGATATATTTCGAACCGAAAGCTGGTAAAAGGAAAGGTCATAGTGTGAGCGTTCAAGCGGTGTTGGTGCAGGTAAGATCACATTGGCCTTCCTAGTTGTTTCATTTAAGTAACAGTCTACACTTACCATAAAATCAAGATCTTCTAGCGCACTTTGCAACCGCTTACTATTTGGGGTAGATAAAATAGGATTCCCTGCAACTGTGACAAACGCTTTGATTTGTCCTTCTCCAGGTGTATCCATTTCTTCCGACAGGCAACTCACCGGAAGCTCCCCTAATACTTCTGGCCTTCCACTAACTCTGCTTCTAAAACGATCAAATCGATAGCCTTTCTTAGACGTTTTCCCTCCGGTTGCAGGTGTAGTGAACATTACCCCGCCTTCACGATCTAAATTGCCTGTTACACAATTGATCACGTCAATTAACCAACTGTTAACTGTTCCAAACGCCTGTGTACACGTCCCCATTCGTCCATAAACAGCAGCACAAGTGGCAGAAGAAAGATCTCTTGCAATGCTCCGAATCGTTTCCGAATCAAGACCGCACACGGTCGCCATTTTTTCGGGAGGAAAATCTTTTGCCAATTCCTTTACTTCTGATAGGCCATTTACATGTTCAGCAAGATGTGACGCCTTCGTTAAACCCTCATCAAACAAAGTGTGTAGGATGCTAAATAAAAAGTACCCATCTGTACCTGGTTTAATAAAGTGATGCTCGTTCGCCAATTTAGCGGTTGCAGTACGAACTGGATCAACAACTACTAGCCGTCCTCCACGCTCCTGCAATGATTTAAGCCTCCCTCGCATATTGGGGGCCGTCATTAAGCTTCCATTTGACACGAGTGGATTGGCACCAATCACGAGAAAATAGTGTGTCCGATCAATATCAGGTATTGGAATGCTGAAGTCACTCCCGTACATGAACTCTGCTGCTAGCTGTTTTGGAATCTGATCAACACTACTTGCGGAGTATTGATTCCGGCTTCCAAGTGCGCGTAAAAAAATCGGCAAGTAAAGCATACCTGATAAATTATGCACATTTGGGTTTCCAAGATAGACGCCAACTGCGTCCCGCCCGTGTTTTTCAATCACTCCTCGAAGCCCTTTTCTCACTTCCTTAAAAGCTTCTTCGTAGCTCACCGTAAACCATTCTGAACCTTTCCTTACCATTGGTTCTCTGATTCTGTCTGGGTCGTGATGAAGTTCCTTTAAACTAAATCCTTTTGGACACAAATACCCTTTACTAAAAGGATCCTGCTTATCTCCCTCAATATGCGTCACTTCTCCATTAACAGTGTGGATTTCTAAACCACACGTCGCTTCACAAAGCGGACAGGTACGGTAGTGAACGTTCTTAACCGAATCCATTATAAAATCCTCCTCCACTTAAAATACCAACTGGTCAGTATTTTAATTTTACTGAAAATTCCATCATTATTCAAGAAAAGAAAAGTTGAGCAGATGAGCTATTGAATCCACTTTTCCCTCAACGCGTTTGCAACAGCTTCTGCACGATGATTAGCTTTTACCTTTCGAATGGCTGAGCTCATATAATCTCGCGCTGTAAAATCACTTATCTGTAACATACCAGCCATTTCTTTTGTGCTATAGCCGTCAGCTGCATACTGAAGGACTTCTGTTTCGCGTTTACTTAAGGGACTTCGTGTAGTAGGAGTGGAAGGTAGTAAATAAGCGAGTGCTTGTTGAAAATAAATCATCACCTCGTCAATAAGACCTTGATGAATCGTTACCCCTTCTTCTATTTCATCGAGAAGCACGCATCCAATTGCGATGCGTTCAATACTTAGCGGGATAATTAAAACAGAAGTTAAATCATAGGCTTCGATGTATTCCTCGGGGAAAAGTTGATGATGCTGATCCATCATCAAGAAGGCTGGTTTATTGGTAAGTAAGGCACGTTGAATGGGTGGAATGCGCCTCACGTCTTCACGAATGGCGTTCATTGAAAAGACACCGTGACGATCTACACGAAGAATCCCTTCTCCCATACTTGTAAAATAGGAAAATGTGAACATACTTGCACGCATGAATGGAAAATGAGCAAGGCACTGCTGAATCATAACTTCACAACGGTGGATTGGATCATTTATCGAGATGATCCGGTGAAAAGAGCGCATCCACACTTCCTCATGCATCGACATAATTCCCCCCTATCTTTTCAGGAATTTAACCTTAGGACAACATTCGTTAAACTATTTATGTAAGCGCTTTCTATGATTGCTCTTTTATTATAGAAGGTGCTCATTGAATTGGCAAGGAAGGGCGGTATGAGATGCGAAAAGAAATGATTACAACGAGTGCTCGTGGGCTTAATAAAGATTTGCTACCTTTTCGTCTTTATCAAAAAGCGAAGAAATTAGGGAGTTGGAACCCAGTTGAGATTGATTTCACTCAAGATGTGAAAGACTGGCAATTTCTTACCGGCGAGCAGCAGGAAGAAATACTAAGACTTGTCTCTCAGTTTCAAGCCGGGGAAGAAGCTGTAACGCTTGATCTTCTTCCTTTAATCATGGTGATTGCCAAAGAAGGAAGATTGGAAGAAGAGATGTACTTAACCACATTTTTGTACGAAGAGGCCAAACATACAGAGTTTTTTCGCATTTTTCTAAACGAAATTGGTCAAACAGGCGACCTCTCACGTTTTCACTCGGAAACCTATCATCACATTTTTTACTCCATCTTGCCTGAGGCCTTGGAGAAACTTCAGCATGATCACTCACCTGAAGCACTAGCGGAAGCCTCTACAGTGTACAACATGTTCGTCGAAGGGGTTTTAGCCGAAACAGGTTACTTCTCTTTCTATGAATCTCTTGAAAAAGCAAATGTGATGCCAGGACTAATGAAAGGAATCGGGTTACTTAAGAGGGATGAATCGCGTCATATCGGTTACGGAACATTTTTGTTACAGCGCCTCATCGCTGAGTATCCGCAACTGTTTGACCTTGTTCAGAACAAGATGAATCAACTCGCTCCACTTGCAGCACAGTTAACACAGGAAGGAATCGGAGGAAGAACGCATAGCGCCTTCGGAAATACGCTTGATGCGACAATGGCTTTTTCGATGAAGCAACTCTCCATTCGAATGGAAATTCTGGCGAGAGCAAAAGGAAAAAGCATAAACGAGATTTATCGCACCACGGAATCAGATGTCGGAGTTCTTTAATGTAAAGGAGGAAAAAAGATGTCCGTTAACGTTGAAATCAAATCATTTCCCCTCTTTATCAATGGAGAATGGTCTCCATCCAAAGGAGGGCAGCTATTTGACGTAATGAATCCTGCGACAGGCGATGTGATTGCAAAAGTAACTGGTGGTACAGCAGAAGATGTGGACGTAGCAGTTAAAGCTGCTTCTGAAGCTTTTGAAAAGGACGATTGGCGCGATATGCCTCCTAAAAAGCGATCGAAAATGCTGTATGCTATCGCTCAGAAAATCATGGAGAACGCTGAAGAGCTTGTGTCTTTAGAAGCGCTCTCTTCAGGGGGGACAGTCAGACGCCTTGGCTCAAATGATATCATTCAAATGGTCGATCTCTTCCAAACGCTCGGCAAGTTCGTACTTGATTACACCTATTCAGAAACGCTCCCTTCTCCCCCATTTCCAGGCCCTGCACATAACTTTATTTGGCGTGAACCAATCGGCGTATGTGCAGCCATTACGCCATGGAACATGCCAATGCTAATTGCTACATGGAAAATTGCTCCCGCACTCGCTATGGGAAATACGATTGTGATTAAGCCTGCAAGCTACACACCGCTGACAACGCTTCGCCTTGCAGAAATTATTTCTGAAGTTGTGCCTAAGGGCGTCATCAATGTGGTGACAGGTAGCGGAAAAGATGTAGGTGAACCTCTTGCGACACACCCTCAAGTTGATAAAATTGCCTTCACCGGGTCCACAGAAGTCGGGCGTCATATTATGGGCCTTGCTTCTGGCACAGTAAAAAACACAACGCTCGAGCTCGGCGGAAAATCACCTTCTATCATTCTTGAAGACGCTGATCTATCACTTGCTCTGCCGGGTAGTCTGTTCGGCGTATTTCTTCATTCAGGACAGCTATGTGAAAGCGGTACGAGATTATTTGTTCCAGATCCATTATATGATCAAGTAATCGATGGTCTAAAAGAGCTATCTGAAAAGCTTGTGCTTGGGAACCCGATTGACCATGCAACAGATATGGGACCAGTCGTTTCCGCCACACAAAAAGAATCCATTCTATCGTATATCGAGAAAGGAAAACAGGAAGGTGCCCGTCTCATTTGCGGTGGTCATGAAGTAAACGTGAAAGGATGCGAGAAAGGCCATTTTATCGCTCCAACGATTTTTGCTGATGTGACAAACGACATGACCATTGCGCGGGAAGAAATTTTCGGCCCTGTCCTATCCGTCATTCGCTATAGCGATATTGATGATGCGATCCGGATGGCAAATGATACGATCTATGGTCTTGCTGCTGGTGTTTGGACGCGTGATGTCAACAAAGCCTATCAAGTCGTTCGAAAACTGCGTGCGGGTGTTGTTTGGATTAATGACTGGCATATGCTTCGAAATGATGCGCCATTTGGAGGATACAAACAAAGTGGGATTGGTCGAGAGATGGGCAAGCATTGCCTTGATGCGTATACTCAGGTAAAGCATGTTCATACGTCCATGGTTCCAGAAGTTGAGCAGCGATCCTGGTACAGTCTACTTTTTTCAAATCAATCTTAACAAAGGAGGTCGAAACGTATGTCTTTAACCTATTCACAGGTTATGCTTCGAACCGCCATTCATAGTGGCGCTGGTACTCGCGCACTCGTCCCCGATCTTTTTAAAGGGCTGGAAGCAAAGCGCGTGGTTCTCTTTAGTGATCGTGGTCTTGAGAAGGCAGGGATTGTTGAGAAAATTAAAGAAATCTTTGAGCTAACACCGCACGGGACAGGCCCTGAACTTGCAGGCGTTTACCTTGATATCCATCAGGACGCAGGCAGTAACGACGTGAACGCAGCACTTAAATTTGTTCGTGAAGTCGGTGCTGATGGACTCCTCGCTGTTGGAGGTGGAAGCGTAATGGACACCGTTAAAGGAGTTAAGTATGCCCTTCATCACGGAATAACGGATATTAAGGAAGCAATCCCTGGCGGCCTTCTTTATTTATCATGGCCAGAAGCAACCTACATGCCCATTCCCCATATCTCCATCCCAACGACCGCAGGAACTGGATCGGAAGTATCGCCTATTGCCGTCATTTACAACGAAGAAATAAAGATGAAGACCAATATCATTCATCCATTCATTAATGCTGATATGGCTATCTTAGACCCGGAATTGACTACCGGATTGCCAGCTACAATCACGGCATTTACTGGATTCGATGCTTTAACTCATGCGATTGAAGCACTGGCATCGCCATCAGCTACGGCCTTAACCGATGCGTATGCCCTTCAGTCAATTCGTCTTATTGAAACGCACCTTCCCACTGCCGTGAAACACGGAGAAAACCTTCATGCGCGCATGGAAATGCTACAGGCAAGCATGATGGGAATTACCGCATTTAGCTTCGCACTCAATGCCATACCTGTTCACAATTTTGCTCATGCTTATGGCGCACTATTCCGTATTCCACACGGTCTCGCCAATGCAGTTTTTCTACCGGTCGTGATGGCTTTTCTTCCAGAGCTTTATCTGCCAAAAATTAAGGAACTTGCTGAAGCCCTTCATTTAGAAACAACAGGCAAGGAAAAATCGACTTTGTTGAACGAAGTTATCTCCAAAATTCAAGATATGCAGCAGGACATTGGACTCCCTGCAAATTTTAAGGATTATTCGATTTCCCCTGAAGCACTCGATGCTACTGTTACAGCTGTTAAAATGGATCCAGCCGCTCTTCATTATCCTCTGCCCCCAGAATTAATCAAAGCGGTTGGAGAACGAGTCATTCACGCTCAAAAAGTTTCTGTATAAGGAAAAGCACCGTGAAGATACTCTTCACGGTGCTTTTCTAGTAAGCAAGCCCAATGGATTCTCGAAGATAAAGGTGATTGCTCACCGTTTGAAGCATGAAGTCAGCTACGTCTTCTCTTGAAATACGGCGCCCCCCTTTGGGTACCCCTTTGCGAGCTTTCCGATATTCCCCAGTACGATTATCGTTCGTCAAGCCCATCGGACGAGCAATTGTCCATTCCATTTCACTTGCTAAAAGAAGGTCAGCTGCTCTGCGGTGATCAGCTAAAACGTTCTGTAACAGTTTTCCTGCAACGAAACCTGTTACACCCGGAATTTCTTTATAGATTCCCGCAGAAGCCATATACACAATGCGATTAACTCCATGAAGACTCATCGCATCTAGAATGTTAGTTGTCATCGTTGAAAGTTCTGTTGTTTTGCCAAGTCCACTTGCGCCAAGGCATGAAACAACTGCGTCCACTTCGGACGACATTGCTTGCTTTACATCCGCAGCCTGCATAGCGTCACCAATTTCAACTGATAAGTTTTTGTGAGATGTTTCAAGCTTTGAAGGCGTTCGAACAAATGCTGTAACGGTATGACCTGCCGCAATCGCTTGTCTGACAAATGCATTTCCAGTACCACCAGTAGCTCCGAAAACGAGTAGCTTCATTGTTTCTCCCCTTCTCATTCGTTGTATCTCTTTTATTCCCTTATTATAGGGCGAGTGAAACTACCTCACTTTTTTGATAAAAACGACTTTCAGGTAATTTCCTTCCGGAAACTCTTTTATCGTTCGAAAATCTTCTGGAAGCGCAAATTCTTCAAGCAGCTGATAGCTTCCATTCATTTCTTTGAAAGCTTGATCAACGAATCCTTTGAATTTCTTCATATCATAGCCGCTATAGTTGGTAGAAGCAACGATAACACCATTGTCTTCTGTAATGGAAATAGCATCTTTTAATAGATCTTTGTAATCTTTTGCAGCGCTAAACGTATGTTTCTTAGAACGTGCGAAGCTAGGCGGATCTAGAATCACCATATCGAACGATAAATCCTTCTTCACAGCGTATTTAAAGTATTTGAAGACATCCATCACAAGGATGTTCTGTTCTTCATAATCAATTCCATTCACACTAAATTGTTCGATTGTTTTATTTAAGCTTCGATTGGCAAGATCAACGCTTGTCGTGTGAACTGCTCCACCTTCGACCGCAAACACGGAGAAAGCGCCCGTATAAGAGAACGTATTTAACACCGTTTTTCCCTTCGCATATTTATCACGAATTAATTTACGAACCGGACGCTGATCAAGAAAAACGCCTACCATTGCACCCTCGTTTAAATACACTGCAAAGTTCACGCCATTTTCTTTTACGATCAGCGGAAATTCGCCACGCTCTCCAGCTACAAAATCATCATCTTCTACATACTGCCCTTTCGCATCAAATCGCTTTTTCTCATAAATTCCTTTAAAATCAACGAGCTGCTTTAATGCACCAATGACAGCTTGCTTAAATGAATAAACCCCTGCACTATACCAGTTAATCAGATAGTATCCATCATAATAATCGATGGTTACTCCTCCTAGACCGTCTCCTTCCCCATTGACAATGCGAAAAGCCGTGGTCGATGGATCGTTAAAAAAGGACACTCTTTGTTGAAGCGCGGTTTGAATTTTCCTAACAAAAAAATCTAGATCAATTGCTTCGTCCTCTTTTTGTGAAAGGACCCAGCCGTAGCCCTTGTTTTGCCTTCCATAATAGCCTTTTGCAATAAATTGCCCTTTCTCATCTTCAAGCCTCAGAATGACCCCTTCTTCTTTTAAGCTTTCTACATTCACAATGGCTTCTTTAAAAATGAGTGGATACCCTTTTAGAAATTTCTTCTGATGCTTTGCTTGCACCTGCACGCTTCGTTCGTTCCTCATCGTGTCATCCTAACTTTTCGTGTTTTTTTATTCTGTTTGCATTATATCACGTATTCTTTCCCATCTATTAACCAGGATTCTTATCGGATAAATGACCCGATCAGTTCAGACAATAAGAAGGAAAGGTGGTGAGCCATCATGAAAACCAAATCAGGAACGGATATTGAAACGGTAAGACGTCTTAACGCAAACTCTGGTCTTACCTACAATCAAGCCAAGGAACTTTTGGCAAAAAGAATGATAAAGAAACAGAATGAGCAAAACTGAAACCTTGAAATGAGACGCACTGTGTCTTTATCGTTTACAATAAGCTGGTGCTTTACTAACGCATCAGGAGGGTTTTAATGAACGAAAAAACAACTTCAAGCTATTTCAGGACCATTCTTCTTTTAAGTGTGGCCGTCTGGCTTGTTGTCATGAATACAACTATGTTTAATGTTGCGCTACCTAACGTATTAATTGAATTTAACCTATCCCCAGCAGATGGCGCCTGGATCGTTTCAGGTTACTCGATTATTCTGGCGATTTTTACGATTACGTACACGCGCCTATCGGATTACCTGCCAATCAGACGTCTCTTAATTGCAGGGATTGTCATATTTGGAGTAGGATCGATCCTTGGGTTCTTTGCGACAACATTTCCCTTACTACTTGCTGCACGTCTGTTACAAGCAACAGGGGCAGCGGCAATTCCAGGGCTATCCATGGTATTCGCAGGACGATTCATTCCCTTTGCAAGGCGAGGAAGAGCCATGGCGATGATTGCTTCTGCCTCATCACTGGGTTTCGGTCTTGGTCCGGTTGTAGGCGGTGTAGTGACAGAGTATCTTAACTGGAACTATCTTTTCACCGTCACATTATTTGTTGTTTTGCTTATTCCGATTCTCTTTCGCCGTCTACCCGAAGAAGAGGTTCGAAAGGGCAGCTTTGATCTAACTGGAGGGTTATTAACTGGAGCTGCGGTTACAAGCTTTCTGCTCTATATCTCAACATTTAATTGGTTCTTCCTACCGATCGGGGTTATTGTGGCCGGACTGCTGTGGCTTCGGATTACAAGAACCGACGCTCCATTTATTCAGCCTTCTCTTTTTAAGAATAAAGGTTACCGAAAGCTTCTGTATATGAGCTACCTTGGATTTACAACGCATTTTGCTATCTTATTACTAATGCCGCTCATGCTTCAGAACGTTTATGAGAAAGGTCCTTCTGTTGTTGGGTATATTATTTTCCCTGGCGCCATGCTCTCGGCTGTCGCCGCTATTTATGTTGGCAGACTGCTCGATCGCTACGGAAATATGAAGGTCATTTACCTTGCTCACGGCCTGCTTCTGCTATCAACCGTGCTGTTCTATTTCCTTTCTCCCCTTAATGAGTACATGATTATGATTGGCTATATGTTCACAAGCTTTGGCTTCTCAAGTCTTTCATCAAGTACGACAAATGAAGTTTCACGTATTCTTCCTTCTGAAGAAATTGCAACTGGAATTGGGATGAAACAACTCACTCAATTCGTCGGCAGTGCCTCAGGTTCAGTAGCCGGAGGAATATTACTCGAGGTAAACGGTTTAACCTACAACACCCAATCCTTTCAGCTAACGTATGCCTTTTTGTTCGTCTTAATGGCTTTATCTGCAGTTATTATGGTGATCTATGCAAGAAACGTGAAGGATAACCAAAGTACCCAATAGAGTGATCCTAACCATATGAAAACCCGCCCTATTCATCATGAGGGCGGGTTTTCATTCGACAAAAAGCGCGGGTGCCTGTCACCGTTGAAGCCCCTTTTGCCATGTAAGTGGAACAATTAGTAATAGAATGAAGAGATAGGCCCATGTGCCGAATGGAAGATAAGTGAGTGCAAAATGAATCCCTCCAAATACAGGGATTAATAATGCAAACGGAATTGTTTTCCACCCATCACTTTGTCCAGCAGATTCAAAAGGCTGTGAGAAAGGAAGCGTACCTTTCAGAATTCGAAAGCAAATCACACTATAAATGATAGCGATCAAGAGAACGATCAACAGGTCAGGAATGATCCGGATGCCAAATAAAAGACCATAAAGAATACTAATGACAATAAAGACCGGGGCAAAGAGACGAGTCAGAAAGGCTTTTAATGTACCTTTGATAATGACTCCATAATGTTTAATTGGCGTCACGTGATAAATCCATGATCCTTTACTTTTGCTAGAGTATTGAAGCATAATCACGATGCCTGGAATCATCATCATGCTTGCATAAATCGTTAAATACATCCGCCCTGATGTAATGCTTTCAAAGGATTGCCCTGCCGAATACCCATTGTAGAGAAAAACGAATGGAAAGATGATGGCAAATCCTAAGGACGGATAAATTTTAAGCTTCAAGTCTCGCTCATTCTTTAACATTCTCTCCGCAAATTGATAGAAAGCGTGCTCTTCCTTACTTGTTGTTAAAAGCGTGGCAAGACGACTTATCCCTTTTTTAGTTTTCTTTTTCGAAGGTCCTGACTGATCCATCAACTTTAATAAATTCTTTTCAAAGGTTGGTAATAGCGATAGATAAATCCATAAAGCGAGAATAGGGATCAGTAGAGCTAACGCAATAAAAAGATAGTCATACACACCACTAGCGCCATTTAGAATAACAGCAAACGGGGCACCAAACCAAACCGGTGGCAGGAAGATATTCCACCAGGCAGGCTCAAAGCTTGCTTCTATTCCTTGAAATTCAAAGGCACGGGCAAGTACTTGATAACCTACGACAATTGTAAAGGAAAGCCCTATTTGCACGTAGTTAATAATATCCCGCAAGCGTTCCCCACCAAAGAATTTCAAGATCACATAATAAAGTAGGGCTGTGATGGCTACAATGAACAAATCGCTAAACAAGACTGTGACAACAAATAGGAGGCCAAATATAACCCCAAACTGAACCACCCCAACAATTAAAGGCACAACGACAATGGCTGCAGTTAGGAACAGCAAATAGATCGTAACGTGAATCGCTCTTGCTGCACTGATCGTTCGAGAATCAACTGGCCTTGTTCCTATAACGGTCTGATCACGCACATCCAATAGCACGGATGAGAAATCTGAGATCATCGCGGTCATGATTAAAAACATTAACACGCCAAAAATCAGGCTCATTTTGAACATGAAATTATCGCCTATAAACAAAATAGGAATTAAGGTTAACCCAATGAACGCATAGAACCAGAGTGATTTAAGAAACTGATTAGCATCTTTCTTTTTCTCCCCGCCCATATTCTGACTCATAATAGTCGTTGGCCGCCTACCATCCATCGTAAGCTTAACCTGTATCATTCGCCTCATTGTGGGATAATCAATCTCAAAACCTTCAAACAACTTACGAAACAGATCAAGAATTTTTAACGTCTGATAATTTTTCATAGCTGCTCACGCTGCACAATTTGTACAAAATCCTCCGCAAGATGTTGATGCTCATTAAACCCTGTTAGTTGATTAAAAATTTCCTCCAAAGAACCTTCTTTGTTTTTTTCACGTAGCTGTTCAAAACTCCCATCCGCGACGATTTTCCCATCATTTAAAAGAAGAATGCGACTGCTTATCTTCTGAACAACCTCCATAATATGCGAGGAGTAAAAAATCGTTTTCCCTTGAGCTGCAAGCTGTGCAAGGATTTCTTTAAATACCATTACACTGTTCGCATCAAGGCCGTTAATCGGTTCATCTAGAAATAGAATATCAGGATTATGAAGCAAGCTCGAAATCAATAATACCTTTTGTTTCATTCCTTTTGAGTAAGAGGAAATGCGAGCGTCATATACTTCTTCAAGCTCAAAAACGCTCATAAGTAAACGCGCTTTATAATCTGCCGCGTCCGCCGTTAACCCGTAAAGCTCTCCTGTAAAGGTTAAATATTCTCTTGCCGTTAAACTATCATAAAGATCGGCTGCTTCCGGTACATAACCAATTCTTTTCTTGTATGCTACACCGCTTTTCTTAATGTTCTGATCGAATATTTCTACCTCACCTGAATAAGACGTTTCTAACCCAAGCATGATCTTAACAGTGGTGCTTTTCCCTGCTCCGTTTGGTCCTATGTATCCAATAATTTGCCCTTCATAGACGTCAAGATCGATATGATCGAGGACGAGCTTCTCCCCATACCATTTTGTTAACCCTTTTAGAGAAAGTACCTTGCTTGGTCCGTGGTTCATAAAATCCCCTCCGTCTGTATACTTCTACTTGTTTTTACGAAACTTACAGAAAAAGGTTTCATTGACATCATTTCTACAAAGAAAAAGACGATGCTCTACGCATCGCCGTTTTCTAAAAGTACATTCGCCTTTTCCGTCAGTGTATAACCTTTTGAAAGCTTACTCAGCAAGCCATCCTTCTCGATCGATTTGATCGCTTTCACTACATGCTTTTCTTCCCAATCATTTAACAAACCAAAGGGCTCTTCTTGATGTAATCCTTGAGTTCTAATGGCGTTTGTTGCTTTTCCTGTAAATACTTTTATCAGTACGTGGAGAGGTTCATTTTCATGTCTCGAAATGAACTCAAGTAACTCCTCCACTTCTTTGTAGGTTAGGCTATTTCCCTTGATTGCAACAAATTCGTCCTCGTCGTTAGGACGACGATTACTTAACGATCTAAGATGCTCTAAAAATTCTCTTACATTTGTAAGCGAATCTTCGTTTACACTGGGTAAAATGGCTCGTGGCTTGAACGGTTCAATTGTATCGGTTGAAACCTTCGATAACCATAGTAGCGGAGAACCTTCTCTCACTTGAGGAAGACTTATCAATCTTAACCTTTCATACAAAGTCACTGTTGGTGGCGCTTCTTCTGCTTCCATTCGGCTTTTGATACCAAGCACCTCATCATATAGTCCTTCATACGGTTTAAAGGACAACTGCGCATGCGCTATTTCTTCTATTTTCTCTACTATACGCGGGGTTTTCTCTACCATTTCGTTAAATTGGCGTTCAATGGTGGCAATACGTTTCTTGGCTCGCTCCATATCCATTACTTCTTTCAGTCGCACATGGTCTTTGGTGATATCATAGTAAACGACAAATCCACACGTTTCACAAAAATATTCAATTTCCCAGGTTGATGAGTGAAAAATCATTTCTTTTTCATGGGAGCAGCCACTTCCCCATAACCACGCATCGGGAATAGCTCGATACGGTCTCATCACAATCTCTACACGGTGGCGCCAAAAAGAAAGATCTTCAGGAGAATTCAACAGCGAAATCAATGGAGAATGATTCATCTTCTCCACCGCTTGAACGACTTCTTTCTTTTCTTTTGCTAATTGAACAAACGGGTGGCGTTGAAAACCTTCAAAAATTCGTTCTTCCCACTCGTGTCGCTCCCTTAAAGCTAAATTTGCACAAAAAAGATAATCGCGAATTACTCGATCAAGATGATGATCAAGCTCCTCTGTTGAAAGCGTTAAATACGATTGGCTATAGGTTGAAGATCCGTAAATTGGAATACCATGCATTGGTGAAAAAGCTTGCCAGATTAATTGATCTGGTTTTAGAAAGTATGGGTATAATTCATCTTCTTTATTTAAGGGGATTGGCAATACAGCCTCTGTATCATCAAGAAATGCTTGTAATTTCATAAGCTCTTCCTTCGTCAAAGTGGCGACTTTTCGTTTCACATGTTCATGAAGGCGATGTAGTAACCCTTTTTGTACTTTTTGTCCGACGGATCGAATTCGTTTGTTTTTCTTTCCCATTGGTACAAAGGCAAACAGCGGATAGGTGTCAAAATGATACGTATGTTGTTCCATTGTCATCAAGAAAAACCTTCTTTCTGTCATCCAGAGATTATCCATCAGTATAAGCCTAAGGACATCATCCGAACAACAATTTAACTCAGGAGAAACACTTTACTAGATGGGATAGTTTTGTACAACATAGGGTATATAAACAGAAAATCGAATTTAGGGAGCAAGACTTATGAAAAAGCGGCCATGGTATCGAAAAAAACGTTGGATTTTATTCAGTATCTTCATTCTCATTTACGTATCTGTTATAACTTATAACCGTTTTAAACCTTTACCAGAAGGTGTTTCATATGCTGGTGATGTTCATGAATTAAGCGGGGATGAAATCGAATTTCTCTATGATTTAACGTACGATAAGGAGAATAAAGAGGTCTATGACCAGAGCATTTTTGAAGAAGTGAATCAAACGATTAAAGAAGCGGATGAATTTCTCATATTA
Organism: Guptibacillus spartinae; assembly: GCF_028610625.1. Classification (GTDB taxonomy): domain Bacteria; phylum Bacillota; class Bacilli; order Bacillales; family Guptibacillaceae; genus Guptibacillus; species Guptibacillus spartinae. Next base: position 48,086 of record NZ_JAQQWU010000017.1, on the reverse strand, counting down.
GATCTTTTTTTATTTAATGGCTATACAGATGGTAAGCGAGACTATCCAAAAATCAGTGAAAAACTGTCAAAAGCAGTAGTTGAAACGATGAAAAAGAAACCTGACCTAAATGTGATCCTAATAAGCGATGAAGTAAATACCACATATGGTTCCCATGAAGCAAAACAAATTAAGAAAATTGAAGACATGGGGGCGGAAGTCATTTTGACAGATTTGGATCGACTTCGTGATCCTAGCTTGTTTTATTCAGGATTATGGAGAATGGCCTTTTCCTGGTTCGGACAGGACGGAAAAGGATGGCTTCCAAATCCAATGGCTCCTACTGCACCAAAAGTGACGGCTCGCTCTTACCTTGAACTGTTAAATGTAAAGGCGAATCATCGAAAAACCGTTACAACAGAAGATGCTACAGTCATCATGTCTGCCAATCCTCACGATGCGAGTGGATTTCACTCCAATATTGCGTTCAAGGTGAAAGGCTCTATTATTAATGATCTTATTAAGTCGGAGAAAGCTGTCGCTCGCTATTCCGGAGGAGATGTATCAAAATTCCCGGATGAACCGATCTCTGATGCAAGTGCTTCCAAAGAAATTAAGGCACAAATTATAACTGAAAGTAAAATACAAGATAGCGTTGTAACTGCGATGGATGACGCCAAAGAAGGTGATCTCATCTACATCGGAATGTTCTACCTTGCCGATCGAGATATTATTGATGCCATCGTTGACGCAACAGAACGAAAAGTCGACGTAAGGTTGATTCTTGACCCGAATCAAAATGCTTTCGGTCAACAAAAAATGGGGTTGCCTAATTTACCTATTACGGCTGAACTTACGAAACAAGGAAACCAGCACCTAACGATCCGCTGGTATGATACAAACAAAGAGCAGTTTCATACCAAACTTCTCTATATCAAAGGGAAAGAAAAAAGCACGATTGTTGGTGGATCAGGCAACTATACCTCTCGTAACATGGATGATTATAATATGGAAACAAACATCCAACTACAAGCTCCAAATGATCAGGAAGTCATCCAAAACGTTGATCGTTATTTTGAACGAATATGGACGAATGAAGATGGGACATACACAGTGGATTACGAGAAATATCAAAACTCCCTTTCCTCTTATAAATATGTCTTGTACATTCTTCAGAAATTATTCCAAGTGACAACGTATTAACTATAATCAAACCCCCTGTGCTTGAGCACAGGGGGTTATCCTTGTTATCTAGTTCTTCGTTTATTACGCATTTTTTTCACAATCGGATAAATAATGGGACCGTATTTGATCGCTTTCTTAATCAGGTTTCTCATTAAAAGAACCCCTCCTCTGTTACTTAAGGCTATTCCCGTTTTCCAATTCCATAAACGAAAAATTAAAGGAATCGCATACTGATTAGTAGAAATAGAAAAGAAGCTTTCTAACTAGGAGGAGTAACCCTTTTATGATCAAACAGGTGAGTCAAATTGCCATTCCCGTCAAAAAAATGGAACGAGCTGTCCAGTTTTACAAAGAAATTCTGGAGCTACAGTTATTATTTGAAACTGATCAAATGGCCTTTTTTGATTGTAACGGACTACGACTTCTTCTTAGCATTCCGGAAAAAGAAAAATTCGCTCATGCTAGCTCGATTGTCTATTTTGAAGTCAAACACATTGAAAAAAGTTTTGAGCGATTAAAAAAAGATGGTGTTCTCTTTAGTACTAAGCCTCATTTGGTCGCAAAACTGGATCATCGCGAAACTTGGATGGCTTTCTTCGAGGATAGTGAGCAGAACACGCATGCCATTATGAGCGAAGTTTCGACGAAGTAAAGAAAGGATGCCAACTGGCATCCTTTCTTTACTGTCACTAATCTTCATCTTTTACATCTGCATCTTCTGGAATCGGCTCATTGGCTTCCTCTTCTAGTCTTTGCTTCAGTTTCTCAAGCTGTTCGAAATGAGTATTAAACTGCTCTTTATACAACAAATACTGCTCACCATCAAAAATCGTTCGAACGCGCTTTTCGCGAATGAGCGTTTCAATATAAGATTCAGGTAGCGATAAATATTCTGCCGTCTCTTTCACTGTGAGGTACATACGCTTGCCTCCATATCATCGTTTACGTCTTTAGTCTTATTTCATGTTACTGCTCTGGTTTCTGTTTTACTTCAATCAGTTAGTATAAGATTACCATATAGAAAGTCAATACGCGGGGGTGTACGAAATGAGAAGTGGATTTTTTGTGATTGTTGGATTATTAGCCGTTGGTGCCGTTTGTTTAATCCTGTATGAGAACACATCTTTATTTACTGGAAGAAGTGACGAGAATCAAATAAAAGTAACGGAGCGCATAGAGGAAATAAACATTATGACGCACAGCAGTGATATGAAAGTCGTTCCCGAGGCACGTCATGATGTCAAAGCGGTGCTAACAGGAAATGGAGAGCTCTCCTTACGACAAAAAGGAGATACGATCGAAGTAGAAGTGAAGAAAAAATGGTATCAATTTCTAAATTTCACCAATGATTCTGATGTTACCGTCTTTTTACCAGAAGATTTTAAACAAAACCTTAAACTTGAAGTTGGATCAGGAAATCTTGCATTAGATGCAGGAAGTCCTTTCGTCCTAAATGATGTTCAAATCCAGATGAGTTCTGGCGATGTTGAACTTTCTAACCTGCAAACGAAAAGCTTTGAACATGATGGTTCTTCCGGAAGACTAACAATTGATCAGCTTACAACAAAGGATGGTCGCTTTGATATTAGCTCTGGGGATGTGATTTTAACGAATTATTCTGGTCCACTTGATGGAGAAATGTCATCAGGTGAAATGAATGTTCAAATGGCACAATTAAAGGGTGACGTCTCGTTTGATCTTAGCTCAGGCGACGTTGAGTTAGATCTCCCAGACAATGCTAATTTCACGCTTGATACAGAAGCAAGCAGTGGTGATATCTCAACAAGCTTTAACCTAAAAGATCAAACTGTTAGTAACAAAAAAATTTCTGGTGTCCATGGGAATGGAAAATATCAGGTGAAAATTTCTCTTTCAAGCGGAAATGCTCGTGTTTATTAGTCTAACGTCCTTCCTCAACGAATTATTGCCGGGGGAATGATTTGATCAGTAACAACAGCCCCCTACAGATAATGAAAAAATGAAGTCAACTTCATGAAAAAAAGCTCTCCATAGTGGGGAGCTTTTTAGCTATGATCACTTTCAAGAAGGGGAATGCGCGACTTATATTTCGCAATCAATGCTTGATTCCACTCGTCTGAACCATCTACATTTCCACTTTTAAATACAGGAGGATGAATTCCACGATCAATAAGCTTCTGAATGGCCGCTACTGTAATGCCGTTCATAATGGCCATTCCAAGAACAGTAGATGTTGAACCAAAAGAAAGTTGGCTCTCTGGATCCTGCATCGCTGCATCTCCTGGCGCCACGTGGTGATTTATTGCAAGATCCACCGTTTCATACAAGTAATTTCCTGTATGATGCCTGGATGCTTGTCCAATTGCAGCATTTCGCGATGTCAATCCAACTACAAAAGCCCCTTTTTCTTTGCTAAGAAGGGCAACGTCAATCGGAACGGGGTTGCGACCAGACGTCGAGACAACGATGACCACGTCACCTTGTTGAATGTCTTGACTACTCATAAAATCTGCAGCTAGACCATTGGTTCTTTCTAGAGCAGAAGAACGTACGCCACCCCTGTGTAGCATGAGGTCTTCGATAAAAATTGGACGAATGGGGACGAGACCTCCTGCCCGATAGAAAACTTCTTCTGCCATCATATGAGAGTGGCCACAGCCAAAGACATGAACGATTTTCCCATTTTCAATCGTCGTCGCAACAGCGCTAGCTGCTCGTTCAATCGATTGTGTTTCTTCCTCTTCAATCAATTGAAGAGCTGTTTTAATTTTATGAAAATATTCATTAAACAAGCGGTCCCCTCCCTTAACGCTTAAGTGTAATCATAAATTTATAGCGATCGGCTCGATATGAAGACTTCACCACTTCAAGCGGTGTGTCATCTGCAAGTCTCGTATTTCGCTGAATAAGTAAGATCGGTGCACCTTTTTGAATGTTGAGGTATTCTGCTTCTTGCTGCGTCGCTACAGACGACTCCAGCACCTGAGTCGCCTCTTCAATCTTGATCGAGAGCTGATTTTCAATGTAATGATACAACGAATGTTGGACCGTTTCTTCGGTCAGCCCTTTCACTAAATTCGCAGATAGATACGTCTTTTCAAGCGCCATTGGAATGCCATCCGCTAATCTAATACGCTTAATTTCGTATACAGGGGCATGCTCCATTATGTTTAGCTGATGCGAAATATACGAAGGAGCAGGAACAATTTCGAACCCCACCAGTTTGCTGCTTGGCTCCATGCCACGTGATTTCATATCTTCAGTAAAGCTTGTTAACCCCATTAGTTGCTGCTCAATTTTTTTCTCAGCTACGAATGTCCCAACGCCTTTTTGGCGATAAAGGTACCCACCGTTCACAAGCTCTGTAATGGCCTGCCTCACTGTCATCCGACTAATACTAAATCGCTCTGCATACTCTCTCTCTGACGGTAATGAATCTCCTGGTTTTAATTCACCACGTTCAATTAACCCTTTTATCCACTCGACTAACTGATAGTAAATCGGTAATGGTGACGTTTTATCAATCATCGGAACAAACTCCTTTCAGCGCAAGGTTACGCCAGACAACGCTTTTTTATCCGCAATAATTGTAACATGTGAATGGTTGTTTAATACCGATGCAGGAAAGGATTCATCAACTTCGCCTTCCACCAATTTTCTCATCGCTTCGTTTTTTGATTCTCCTGATACGAGTAACAAGATTTCTTTGCTCTTCATAATAGTGGCAATCCCCATTGTAATGGCTTGATTTGGGACTTCGCGAATATCACCAAAAAAACGTGCGTTGGCTTCTCTGGTAGACGGTGCCAGCTCAACAATTTGCGTCGTTGATTGAAATGATGTGCCCGGCTCATTGAATCCAATGTGACCATTGCTTCCCATACCTAGAAGCTGAACATCGATCCCCCCTGCTCCCTCAATACGTGCTTCATAGTCTTTACATTCTTCTACGAGATCAACAGCACTTCCATTAGGGAGATGAACATTTTCAGTAGAAATATCTACTTTTTCGAATAAATTGTCATACATAAAAGCATGATAACTATTCGGATTTTCTGGTAAAAAACCTACATATTCATCCAGATTATACGTGGTGACGTTTTTATATGTGGTTCCGTATAATTCATGGTCCTTGATCAGTCGTTTATATGTCCCAAGAGGTGTTCCCCCGGTGGCAAGGCCGAGCACAATTGCCGGATTTGTTTGAATCTTATCAATGAGATAATTCGCGGCTAATTCGCTCAAATGATCATAATCATTTGCTTGGATAATTCTCATTCTCCCAGCCCCCCTTCATTCGAATATGCCATGTGCCCCTTACAAAATGTCATCACTACTTCTCCCTCTTCAGATCGTAAGAATAGGTCTGCATCTTTTCCAACGGCAAGACTACCCTTTCGATCAAAAACCCCAAGCTGTTTGGCAGGATTTTCAGAAGCCATTTTAACGGCGCTTTCAAGGGAACACTTCGTATAAAATTGAATATTCCTAAGCGCGTCTTTCATCTTCAACACACTTCCCGCCAAAGTCCCATTCTTCAAAAGAGCTTTGCCATCTTTCACTTGAACCTCTTGCCCGCCTAAGTCATAACGGCCATTTTTAAGGCATTTTGCACGCATGGCATCCGTGATTAAAATCATCCCTGATGCCGTTTTTTGCTGATAAGCTAATTGAATCATCTCTGGTCGAACATGAAAACCATCGGCAATGACTTCTGTTTTTAATTGATCGAGTAATAATGCAGCTCCTGCCACACCGGGCTCTCGATGATGCAGACCTCGCATGCCATTATAGAGGTGTGTAATATGAGTTGCACCATTGGATACTGCTTCCATCACCTGCTCATAAGTTGCATCAGAATGACCAATTGAAGCAATAATCCCTCTTTTTGCTAAATAATGAACAAGCTCCATACCGCCATCTTTTTCAGGAGCAAGTGTCACAAGCTTAATCTTTTCATTAGCAAGTTTATTCCACGATTCAAACACAAGGTGATTAGGACGCTGCATCGCATGCAGTGGTTGTGCCCCGGCTCGTTCACTGTTTAGAAACGGTCCTTCTAAATGTATGCCAAGCACTTCAGCATGACCGGCCTTTTGCTTTTTCTCTATATACTCCCCAGCGTTCTGTAGAGCACGTTCAATCGCTTTGGCTTCCTGAGTAATGGTAGTCGCAAGAAAGCTTGTTGTGCCTTCGTGAGGAAGTGCTTTCGTCATCGTATCAAGCGCTTCTGTTGTTGCATCCATCGTATCTGCTCCGTTTACCCCGTGTATATGAACATCAATCATACCTGGAAGGAGAGAGACTTTTTCAGGAAACGTATAAACTTTTTCACCATCAATTTCTTTACGTTGCTTTGCCGACCCAATTTCAGTAATGATGCCGTTCTTCACTTTAAGGTACCCGTTCTCTATTGTTTCTCGTTCGCTAAACACTGTTACTTGATCGATAACGAAACTTGTCTCAGTCACAACCAAACACTCCTCATCGTTCTATTAATAGAATGGTATCACTATTTAGTACAGTTGTCTATACCAGTAAAAGGGACGGATCTCTTTAAAATCCCTTTATTGGTATAGACAACTATATTTTGTGCTGTTATGATGAACAGGATAATAAAACGTTTTCAAATAATGAAAGGGGTTGAACGTTTATGCTCGGAGCTTTACAGCGTATCGGTAAGTCGTTAATGCTGCCTATCGCCGTACTACCGGCTGCCGCCTTACTGTTAAGGTTAGGACATCCTGATTTCTTTGACTTACCCTTTGTAGCTGCAGCAGGAAAAGCGATATTTGATAATCTAGCCCTTATTTTTGCTATTGGGGTTGCGATCGGATTTTCAAAAGATAGTAATGGGGCTGCTGGTTTAGCAGGCGCGATCGGCTATCTGGTACTTACACAGGGGACATTAGCGATTGACAAAAATATAAACATGGCGATTTTAGGAGGAATCCTCTCCGGTGTCGTGGCCGGATTACTTTACAATCGCTTCCACGATATCAAACTGCCAACATGGCTTGGATTTTTTGGTGGAAGGCGCTTTGTTCCAATTGTAACAGCTACGGCTATGATCTTGTTAGCCGGTATTTTCGGTTTTGTATGGCCGCCCATTCAAGATGCAATCAACGCTCTCGGCGAATGGATTATCGGGGCAGGCGCACTGGGAGTCGGCGTATTCGGGTTCTTAAATAGACTTCTTATTCCGTTCGGCCTACACCACGTTTTAAATAGTTTTCTATGGTTCGTCTTCGGAGAGTATAACGGTGCAACAGGAGATCTTAATCGATTCTTTGCCGAAGATCCTTCTGCCGGAATTTTCATGGCTGGCTTCTTCCCGATTATGATGTTCGGTCTCCCTGCAGCATGCTTTGCTATGATCGCTGCCGCGAAAAAAGAGAGAAGAGCTGAAGTTAGCGGGATGTTAATTGGGATTGCATTTGCTTCTTTTTTAACAGGAATTACGGAGCCAATTGAATTTGCCTTTATGTTCTTATCTCCTTTATTATATGGAATTCATGCTCTTTTAACAGCTAGTTCCATGGTTCTCGCTTACGTGCTGGACATTCACCATGGCTTTGGCTTCTCTGCTGGCGCCATTGACTTTTTCCTGAATTATGGACTGGCACAAAAAGCGGGATTACTTCTTGTTATCGGTTTAATTTACGGGGTTTTATATTTTGTTATTTTCTACTTCTTAATCAAAAAACTTAATTTGAAAACACCTGGACGAGAAGATGAAGATATGAACGTACAAACGCCTTCTCATTCAGAGGGTGATAAATATGATGTGATGGCTGGTCACTTTATTCGAAGCATAGGCGGGATTGATAACATTTCTTCGATTGATAACTGTACTACGAGACTGCGTTTACAGATGAATGATATGTCCAAAGTGGATGAGGCTGAATTGAAACGCTATGGTGCACGGGGCGTTGTGAAAGTAAATAATCGTAACCTACAGATCATTGTTGGAACAGATGTTGAATTTGTAGCCGATGCGATGCGTGGCACGCGTTCAAATCCTTCTACAGATCGCTTAAAAACATCGATAAATCTTACAAAAACACTCGATGATCAAGCATTTATTATGCCTGTTAAAGGAAAAATCATTCCCCTAAAAGAAGTGCCTGATGAGGTGTTTTCTAAGGGGATGATGGGAGATGGTTTTGCCATCCTTCCAGAAGATGGTCAATTTGTATCCCCGGTTAACGGTGAAGTGATGAGCGTATTTCCGACAAAGCATGCAATCGGTATTAAATCAGATAGCGGCGTTGAAATTTTAATTCATGTTGGCATTGATACGGTTACATTAAAAGGTGAAGGGTTTACGACCCACGTGAAAGAAGGCGAGACAATAAAGAAAGGTGATCACTTGTTAACAGTCGATTTAAGTAGCGTTAGACGTGGGGTTCCATCTCTTGCCACCCCTGTGATCTTCACCAATTTGCAAACATTAAAAGTTAAAAAGTCGGGAAATATCCCTCAAGGAGATAGCGGGATCATTTCCATAGATTAATCACAAAAAAAGGCAGCGGATCTCCGCTGCCTTTCACTTATTTATTCATTTTATCAAGAAATCCACCAAGCAAATCATCTACGCTTTCTTCTTCCTCTTCTTCAACTGCTGAGCTTTGCTCTTGTTTCGCCTGCTCCCAATCAAAATTCATCAAGTCATCATCAGACATCGTTGGTAAAGCTTCAACAGGTTCCACTACTTCTGTCTGTCCGACTCTCTCTTCCTGCAAATAGAGCGCCTGATCGATGTCGATTGAATTACTGTTAAAGGATGCTAGAAGAGATGTAGCGCGCACAGGATCTGATAAAATTTGGTAAACGATATTCCCCAAAAGCGCTTCTGAATGCTCATGCTTTAACCAATCTCTTTGAGCTTTGCTCAATCCCTTAGGCAAAGGCACAGTAATCGCATCATTATCGCGTCTAATCGTTTGTGTGACGCCATCAAGAACATATTCTGCAATTCGGCTAGAGAAGTTTCGTCTCTCTTCTTCTTTTAACTTCTGTAGCTGCTTTAGAATATGATCAGGTGTATCAGAGGGAAGGCGAAAGGTGATCGCCTGTCCTCTCTGTATCCCCGTCATCCCCGCCTTTTTCATCAAATCACCCTACTAGTTTTTGACCTTGTGCTTTTCTTCTTTCTTTTCCTGGTGCTGAGGTTTACTATTTTTACGAGTAAAGTCAGAGATCAGCTTGTAATAAGCATTAGACATCATCCAGATGCTTTCTTTCTCATCTTCAAAGAAGTCAATGTTGTACCCATCAAGGTTATTATTTAACGTTTTTAAGTAATCTTTCAAAACAATTGAACCGCCACCAACAAAGTAGCAGATTTCAGATTGAGAGTTCTTCTGCCAAACGTTACGAAGGTGACGATATTGTTTCTTCGCAAGTTCCAAAAGAATACGATCTGTAATATCATGAACACTTGTACGACTTCCGCGCACCATAATGTGATTACGATCGTTCTTCTTCGTAATAATATCAACTACATCACGGCGGCTATCCAGTTCCACGCCGTGCTTTGAGCGAATTTCTTCACGAATCGCTTCAAGTGACTCAGCAACCCCTAGGTTAAAGCCCTGTGCCTTATCATCATCAACGTTTCGGTTTTTAATAACCGCGATATCGGTAGAAAGACCACCGATGTCTTGTATTAAGATGCGCTTGTCGATCAAGTCTTTATTAATGATATTTAGATCGCTGTCCATTACAAGGTTAATGTAAGCAGCAAATCCTTCAGGATAAACTTTTACTTCATCAAATTTAATGTTAACTTTCTTACCCTGATATTTCGGTGTTACAAGAAATTCTACCTGGTGAACAGAACCAAGAAGCCTTGAACGATAACCAACATCTTTTCCTTCTTTTACTTCACGAAGTGGAAGACCTGTTCCAAGCGTGTAATTAGCATCGATCACACCGTTTTGGTTTTTGAAATTCGCTGAGTTCTTTGGGTTAACTGCATCCAAAGCGAGAGAAGCAAACAGCATAACTAGCGTTTGGTCTTCCTCTGACTTTGCACTTCCTGGGTCTAATTCAGTCGGATTGTCACTCTTTGTTGCTAGATTACCAACTCGGTAGATGGCATTGTTATCTTTAAGAGCAGGGGAGTGAACGCGAATATGAATACCATCAAGCGGATCTTTCGTGTCTAGCTCTTCAATTCCAATTACAGGTCGGTCTTCTATATCTCTTGCAATGACGTTTGGTATGTATAGGTCAGATTCGATTTTTCCATAGATTCCTTTTAGTGAGTCGTTACCTACATCGACTGCTGCAATTCTTGAATTACTCATAAAAATAATCCATCCTTTCATATTTAAAATCTAGTATTTCTACTATTACTTTAAAATTTATAGAAATTTTCAAATGAAGTCAATGAGTCATTCTATCTAGTTTACATTTTCGTTTACTTGTACACAATTACGTATACAAGTAAACATTTATTGTATACTAGTGTACTTATTTGTACACATCCCTATAAATCAACAAGTGTACGCATTTGTATACATGAATACGAATAATGATTACAAGTAAACAAATTTGTAATCATGTACACATTATTTGTATACATTAATTTTATCCTTCTCTACTAATCTTTTAATATTCCTTCCTTCTCCTCTGCACAAAAAACAAGACTGCTTAAAAACAGTCTTGTTAATCGAAATGGCCTATATAAAAAAGGCGATACTTATCCAGACCCATGTGTTCAAAATTAGGGAAACAATGCCAGTGACAAGTCCAGATATCGCAAATCCTTTCTTAGACGTGTTTTTTCTACCAATTGCTCCAAATATAATAGCTAAAATGGCAAATGGATAAGGAAGGATCGGAATCCAAAAAAGGACGAGACCGATTATTCCTAAAACCATTGAAGCTACGCCAAGCCCATTGCTTTTCTCAGTCTCAGGATGAGGAGCTGTGTTCATATTTCCTTCCAATTGAAATCCCCCTCTACATTCTGGTTTTACTCTAACTGAATGTATTAAAAGGGGGCTCAAATTATTCCAAAATAAAACAGGTAGCGGTACTTTACCGCTACCTGTTTTATCATATTGATCTAGACTAGCTGTACACAGGCTCTCCTTCTTGAAGACCTAAAGTTTGGGAAATTTTATGATCGATTTCTTTAAATAGCTCAGGATTCTTCTCAAGTGCATATCCATGAGATGGAATCATTTCTTTTATCTTTGGTTCCCATTCTTCTAGGTACTCTGGGAAGCATCGATCAAATACCTCAAGCATAACGTGTACAGCAGTGGAGGCTCCCGGAGAAGCCCCAAGTAAAGCAGCAATGGAGCCGTCAGATGAGGTAACGACTTCCGTACCAAATTGAAGCGTTCCTTTCCCCTGCTCTTCCGTATCCTTAATAACCTGTACTCGCTGACCGGCCACGACAATGTCCCAGTCTTCCTTTTGAGCAGTCGGAATAAATTCACGCAGTTCTTCCATGCGCTTATCCTCTGATAACATCACTTGTTGGACCAAGTATTTGGTTAATCCCATTTCCTTCACACCAGCAGCCATCATCGTTAATACATTATTCGGCTTTACAGAACTAATGAGATCCATATTTGAACCGGTTTTAAGAAATTTCGGAGAAAACCCTGCAAATGGTCCAAAGAGTAAGCTCTTTTTGTTATTAATATACCTTGTATCAAGGTGAGGGACGGACATTGGCGGTGCCCCCACTTTTGCTTTACCGTATACCTTTCCGTGATGCTGTTCGATCACGTCAGGGTTGTTGCAAACCATAAAGAGACCGCTTACTGGGAAGCCCCCAATTTGTTTTGATTCGGGAATACCGGTTTTTTGGAGTAATGGAAGACTACCGCCGCCTCCTCCAATAAACACAAAATCTGCCGTATGATATTCTAGATTATCGTTAGCCATATCTTTTACTTTTACTTCCCAAGTGCCTTCTTTCGTACGCTTAATATCCTCTACGCTATGCTCATACTGCACGTCTACGTCTTCATTTTCTAAGTGTTCAAACATAAGACGAGTTAACGCACCGAAATTAACGTCTGTACCTGTGTCAATTTTAGTGGCAGCAATCGATTCATCAGATGTACGGCCTTCCATAATAAGTGGAATCCATTCCTTAAGCTTTTCAGGATCCTCAGAAAGTTCCATACCATGGAATAATGGATTTCCTGATAACGCTTCCAATCGTTTTTTAAGGAACTTCACATTGTCTTCTCCAAATACAAGACTCATATGAGGAATCGGACGAATAAAGTCCTGTGGCTTTTTAATGAGTCCTTTGTTAACGAAATAAGACCAGAATTGTTTAGAAAGCTGGAATTGTTCGTTAATTTTAACCGCCTTGCTAATATCGATTGAGCCGTCTGCTTTTTCAGACGTATAGTTTAGTTCACATAGAGCAGAATGGCCTGTCCCTGCATTATTCCATTCGTTCGAGCTTTCTTCTCCTGCACTTCCAAGTTTCTCAAACACTTTTACATTCCATTCAGGTGCTAATTCTTTTAATAAAGATCCCAAAGTTGCACTCATGACTCCAGCACCAATTAAGATAACATCTTTACTTTGATTCTTGCTCATGATACCCTTCCTTGTCTCATTTATTTGTAATAAAAAGAATACGCGCTCATGCTCAACTTACAAAAAAGCAAGGCGACACTTAGATACACAACAGGTTCTTCCCTAATTATACCTTATCATAGGCAATATTTATAATTGTAGAAAAAATATCGTTGAATCTAATGCGTTTTTACTAATTTTCACGCCGTATTATAATAGTACTAAGTCTTTTTCCACTATAGACAAGGGTATACTAATACATGAAATGGTTTTAACTGGAATGATTCACAACATATGCTGACTCGTTCCCTTGCACTTTTCGTGCAATACGATTAAAGTATATACTGGTTGAATTTCATAAAATCATAGATTAAAAAACAGTTTACTTTTTAATTTTGGGAATAAGCTTCCCTTAAGGAAAGGGTTCAGATAGATATGAAAGATAATTTTTGGAATGAGCTGCCACGACCGTTCTTTGTTCTAGCTCCAATGGAAGCCGTAACGGATGTCGTTTTTCGTCATGTAGTGAGTGCTGCAGCGAGTCCTGATGTATATTTTACAGAGTTTGCGAATACGGAAAGCTACTGTCATCCAAAAGGAAAAGACAGCTTGCGCGGACGTTTGACGTTCACAGAAGATGAGCAGCCAATCGTAGCCCATATTTGGGGAGATAAGCCGGAATACTTCAAAGAAATGAGCATCGGTATGGCAAAGATGGGCTATCGAGGCATAGATATCAATATGGGCTGTCCTGCTCCTAATGTCGCTCCAAAAGGAAAGGGATGTGGACTGATTCGTCGCCCTGATGTCGCAGCAGATATCATCCAAGCAGCAAAAGCTGGAGGGTTGCCTGTTAGTGTCAAAACGCGTCTTGGTTACACGGAAGTTGAAGAATGGCGCCACTGGCTGAAGCACCTTCTGGAACAGGATATTGCGAACCTTTCCATCCATCTCCGTACAAAAAAGGAAATGAGCAATGTTGACGCTCATTGGGAACTAATACCGGAGATTAAAAAACTTCGTGATGAGGTTGCTCCTGATACACTTCTAACGATCAACGGAGATATTCCTGACCGACAGAAGGGTCTTGAGCTTGTTGAGAAGTATGGTGTGGATGGCGTCATGATTGGCCGCGGCATTTTCCACAACCCATTTGCATTTGAAACTGAGAAGAAAGAGCATACGAGTGAAGAATTGCTTGACCTTCTTCGTTTACAGCTTGATCTACATGATAAATATTCGTCGGAACTAGAAACACGTCAGTTCGTAACACTTCGCCGCTTTTTTAAGATTTATGTCAAAGGGTTCAGAGGCGCAAGTGATTTACGAAATCAACTGATGAGTACTGACTCGACTGACGAAGTACGCGCCCTCATTGATGAGTTTATGGAGAAAGAGGCGTTGAAACAGAATGGGTTTACGGTTTCTTAAGTCATTGTCGAAATAACAAATTTCATTTTTAGAGAGAAAAGCCAATCGTGCTTTCTCTCTTTTTTTATCCTATGAGAGTGAAAAAAAGACACTGGTAACCAACTAACTTTACCAATGCCTTTATCATTTCAAACCACTTTTGTGTGGAACTTCATTTCGAAAGTCGAAAAACAGGTGAATTTCATCGTTTATTTATCTCGATCTCTCGCCACCTGGGTATCGCGAATGTTTTTCTGAATTGTAATGGCTGCAAATAGACTAAGAACAAACGACATACCGTAAAATCCTTTTTCGCTTAGAATAATGCTTCCGGCATTATAAAGCCCGATGCCCATTAAAGCGATCGCTACAATCACAGCAAACCAACTGAGCCCATAGTAGATGCCCGAAACAGGGATATCCTCTTCCTTATCGCGAACCGCTTTTTGCAGAGATACAGCTGCATAAAGTCCAAATACCAATACAGCAAAGTAATATCCCTTCTCATTGAGCTCCATAGAGGCGTTAAATAAGCCAATGAGATACGCAGCTACCCCAATCAGTAAAGCAGCCCAACTAGCCCCTTTAAAAGCGCCTGTCGGTTCTCCTTCTTTTCTCTCCACCTTAATCTTTGATTCCTTTTCGCTCATTATCGGATTTTCGTTCATTTCGGACATTCGCTAGTCCCCCTTTCCTGTCATACAAAATGTAAGTTATTACATATTCCCTATAAGATTCATTATAGCAATTTCCCACAAATTGTCTTTAATAATAGTAAAAGAATAATGAAAAACAACGGAGTAAGATTGACACGCTCAAACAGTCCCATTGAAAAGGGCACGGATCATCCATGATCCGCGCCCTAAGTAATAGTTTCCTATTAGTTTGCTAGTCTTACGTTTTTTCCAAATGAATTAGCTCTATTTATGATACGGTTCCCCTCGATTAATCTTAAACGCACGATACACCTGCTCCACTAAAATCAGCCTCATTAACTGATGAGGAAACGTCATTTTAGAAAAAGAAAGCGTATCGTTAGCTCGTTGAAGAACCTCGTCACTTAAACCAAGTGATCCCCCGATTACAAAGGCCATTTTACTTTTTCCGTACGTCGCCAATTGATCAAGATCATGGGCGAGTTGCTCAGATGTTTTCATTTTTCCGTTAATCGCAAGCGCAATAACATGCGCATCAGCAGAAATTTTAGATAAAATGCGCTCACCTTCCGCTTTCTTAACCTGCGTCATTTCCGTTTCACTTAAATTTTCTGGTGCTTTTTCATCCGGCACTTCAATGACGTCTATTTTGGCGTAAGGTCCTAAGCGTTTTGTGTATTCTTCAATTCCCTGTTTCAAATATTTCTCTTTCAACTTCCCGACCGTTACGATACTGATATTCAAAACTTATCCCCACCTGTGTATGTTTTTGTAAGTCCACAGAAAATAAACAGGTTATCCACAGATTTTATCCACATATACACATTTTTCATCCACATATCGTGACCGAATATTAGTTCGACACCATATATGTTGCGTTATTTTTACAATACTCACATTCTGTGGACAACTTTTCTGAAGCTTTTTCGACTCTTTCTAAAACCGGAAACTGCCCTGTTTCATCAACAGCGACATCCAAAGCCAATTCAACGTGTTCGTCACAACAAAAGATTTTCATCCTACCGTTCCTTTCATGTTTGTTCTCCATTATTTCTTCAAAAGCAAACAGGAGAGTCTCCTCCCCTGCGCTGGTTTACGAATGTTGCTGCTCAGCAAGTGTTACTTCAACCTCTTGCTTTGTCCCTTCACGGTATATAGTTAATTTCACACGATCGCCAATTTCTTTCTTAGTGTAAAGAAACTTACGAAGATCAATGGAATTCTTAATCTTTTTCCCATCCATTGCAGTAATCACATCTAATTCTTTAAGACCCGCAATCTCTCCAGACGATGTAGGGAAGACGCTCATCACGACAACACCATAATCGATCTTTGCAGGTAGCTTAAGCGATTCACTCCAATGGTAAGTTGGAATTTCAGATAATGATTTTGTTCCAATTCCAATTTGAGGTCTTCTCACTTCACCATATGATTCAAGGTCGTTAATAATTGGTTCTGCAATGTTAATCGGAATAGAGAAGCCGATACCTTCTACGCTTGATTGAGCAATCTTCATGGAATTAATTCCGACAAGTTGACCCGAAATGTTAATTAATGCACCGCCGCTATTTCCAGGATTAATGGAGGCATCTGTTTGAATTACGTCAGCATTCCAATCAATCGTGCCATTCTGATCGGTATCGACCGGAAAAGAGCGCTCTGGATTGCTTATGATCCCTTGGGTAACCGTTCCTTCTAAGAAACCTAACGGGTTACCAATTGCAATCGCTGGCTCACCTGGTTTTAACTTATCGGAGTCTCCAAACTCAGCAACCATTTTAACGGCCTCAGAAGGGATTTTAAGCACTGCAAGGTCCATTAGAGGGTCAGTGCCTACGAGCTCTGCTGAAACGCGTTTTTCAGCGTTTAAACTCACTTCTAGCTGTCCTGCACCTTCGACTACATGATTATTCGTTACAACGAAAGCATCTTTGCCCTCTTTTTTGTAAATCACGCCTGAGCCCGCTCCGGCTTCTCCATAATCTTCAGCCCAAAAATCTGTTTTCTGCAAATTAATGACTCCTACTACGGCCTCTCCTACATTCGCAACAGCTGATGTAATGTCATTTGTCACATCGATACTAATATCCTTCGTAATCGATTGCTGTTGTGCCTGAGAATCCGCTTCTTCCTCTTGATGAGGTTCAATATCAGGCAGAACGCCTACATCTGATAGAGCAGGAACAGTAAATAGAATAAGCAGGGCACCGAGGACCGCACCAAATAATCCTGCCATAAAGGCGCCGCCTCGATTTCCTTTCTGCCGTTTTGGTTGATTGTTTTCTTCACCATCATAATAGCCCAAAGTGTTCACCCATCCTTTCAATTAAAAAAGGAGACCGTTCAAGACATTTCTTTTCTATAAACCCTCTGCGAAACTTTATAGTTTTGTTACTAAAGTGGGGGATGCAGGATCAGTATCATATAAGGATAGTTGTTCCCCAACTGCAAATCCATTTTGTTCAAGGGTTTGTTGGACAGAAAGTCTTGCAAGGTCTTTCATGTTATTATCTTTACTTAAATGGGCTAAATAAATACGCTTTGTCTGATCACCAATGATGTCAGAAAGGGCTGCACCGGCATCTTCATTAGACACATGCCCCATATCTCCTAGAATGCGTCGCTTGACGTTCCATGGATACCGCCCCATCATTAGCATATTAATATCATGATTGGACTCAAATACGAGCATATCTGAATTGCGAATTGTTCCTTTAATTCGATCACTTACATAACCAAGATCCGTTGCGATACTGAGCTTTTTTCCTTCATGATGGAAGGCATAAAACATCGGTTCTGCCGCATCGTGTGAGACACCAAAAGACTCCACATCAAGGTCGTCAAACGTTTTTACCGTATCCATATCAAATTGAAATTTCTGTTCAACAGGTATTTCGCCAATTAACCCTGTCATCGCTTCCCACGTTTTGGCATTGGCATAGATTGGGAGCTTGTACCGTCTTGCAAATATTCCAAGACCTTTAATGTGATCGCTATGCTCGTGCGTCACAAGCAACCCATCCAGATCCTTTGGATCGAGATGGGCTTTTGCGAACAATTCTTCAAGTTTTTTTCCACTTAATCCGGCATCGACTAGAAGCTTGTGCTTCTCTGTACCAACATAAATGGCATTCCCCGTGCTTCCACTCGCAAGCACACTAAATTCAAGAGACATAGAACATTCCTCTCCTACTTATCGCTTGTTACCGACTCCGGCTTTGAAGGGTCAGGCTGATCGGTATCCTTCTCATCCTGTCCATTTTCCGTGTTTTCTTCTGGCTCGCTAAACACCGTTTTTTCAATGGCATTTACATAATAATTATCAACTGGATCATCCGTCTTTTTGTTTGAAACGACAACGTGCCACGTTGGAACAAAGACGAACGTATCCCGCTCATCTTCATTTTCAACAGTTGTATAGTAACCAATCGACATATCTTCGACTTTATCATTCAAACCGATATCTTGTTGGTTTAATAGTAATCCAATCGTTTCAGAAGCAGGATCAATTTTACGTTCTTTGCCGATTTTCTGCAGACTTAAATAAGTTTGCGTATAGGAAACAACCTTATCGTCCTCAAGAGTTACAATCAACATGCCTGATTCTTGACTATATATAGGTCGATCCTCAAACGTTTCCACAAAATAAACGATATTAGGGTTATTCTCGGCAGGCCCGTAATATTGATATTTCCCGCCTTCGTAAACATATGTTTCGAGAAAAATCGAGTAAGCAGAACCTACTTTTGGATCACTTATTGGAAAAGGTTTTTTTAGTGTAGAAACTAACTTTTCTTCATCAAGCGTAATATCCTGGCTTGTACCTTCTTCTAAAGTTTTTTCTTCTTTCTCAGTAAATTTATGAACGTCTCCGCTTATAAAAGACATTTTCTCAGATTGAACAGGAAGGTTTTTTTCGTATGTGACGTTTAAATTTTTCAGCTGGTCTTCAATCGTTACCTGTTTTTGTTGTTCGATTTCACTTAATTCCGTTTGCTTTTTAAATAGATCACTTGCCAGAAAGATATTAAAGACTAGGAAGGTTAAGATTAATATCGTTTTCGTTCTATTCCAATCCAACTTCTTACCCTCCCTGTTCATTGCTAATAGATTGCAACGGCGTCCAGGTACCATTCAATTTAACAAACCATTGGGGAATCAGCGAAAAATCATATGTCTGATTTGCTGAACGATCAATTGTATAACCAATTGTCATGTTTTGTATCTCACTTGTTTTAAAGCTTCCTTCTTCTAGTAAGGCCAGAACGTCATCATAACCTGGTAGCTGACGTTCACTCATTTGTTTCGTATACTGGATGATTTTCAACATCCGTTTGTACGTGCTAACATCATTATTTTCTAACGTCACATTTATTTCATCTAAATCTTCTGTAGAAGAGCTATACACAGGGTAACCTTCTGTATAAAGACGGAAAGAGATTTGGTCCGTGTTGTTCTTAGAAGATCTGACCCATTCACTTAGAATATATTTATCATCGTTTAAATCAGTGATCCGAAAGCCAAAATGCTTGTTAATAAACCCATACGCATCTAATATAGGTGATTCGTTTGCGACAAATTGGCTTGTCGTAGATGGCGGATTCTTAAAGATCATATATTCATTATCATAGTTAAACGTTAAATCACGACTTCCATCCGTATAAAGATCTGAAATGTTGTTAAAAGAGTTTTTTTCAACCGTATCTTGTTCAGGAAAAAGCGCTTCTTTAAAATCGACTTCATTGGCTAATTCATCTGTACTCCCACCGAATGAAGCAATCGTTTGACCTTGAATCGGCAAATAAAAAATCGGTGATTTCTTAGATACTTGAAGTTCTTTTGCACGAGCCATCTCCATTTCTTTCGCATCATTACTAGCTATATCAAAAGAGGAAAAGACGTTTGCATACCATTCTTTCATTTCACTCGATGCCTCAATCGTAGCACGCATGCCAACCTGACTCGATGTGTTGAGAAAAACGATCTCATTATTTTTACCAGAAGCAATGGAAGGAATGATAATCCGATCAAATGTTGAAAGGGGAATATCGTCTTTTGATATACTCACTAATTTCTTCAATACATCATTTGAAAGTAAGGTAGGGAAAATAAGTTCAACACTATTCCCTACTCCTTCTAAATCCTCCATATCATTCTCAACTGTGAAGGATTTGATTTTCACACCTGAAATAAAGTTGGTATAAAAATCGTTAATCGTATTGAAATTGAAAGAAGTAAAATGCTGATTATCAATATGGTAAACAAGCTGATTTGGTTTCACCACATCACTGATATTTACATCCTGTATGCCCACTGGACTCGCTTCAGTAGGTGCTGCTTCTTTTTCATATTCAGGTTCAAACGTCCAAATTTGCCAGGTGAGAAATAAACTCGTTAACACAAGAACGTTCAACAAGACTGTCTTAAAATTCTCAAACTGCTTCTTCGTCATTCTCACTTGTCCTCGACCTCCCTTATTCGTTTATAAGGGAGAGTAAAGTAGATCGTTGTTCCTTGTCCCCACTTACTCTCTGCCCAAATATCACCATGGTGGGCATGGATCATTTCCTTGGCAATAGCTAAACCAAGACCCGTTCCCCCGAGCTGTCTGGAGCGGGCTTTATCGACACGATAAAATCGATCAAAAATCTTTGAAAGATTATTTTTCGGAATGCCTACACCTTCATCACTGATACTGATCCGTATCTTTTTACCAATCGTCCAGCACCGGGCGGTAATTGTACCGCCATCTGGGGAGTATTTAATGGCATTCGAAATAATATTATCGAGCACCTGCGTCATTTTGTCTTTATCCACTTGCGTATAAATCGCTACACGAGGGAGCTGTCTACTAATCTCAATGTTATCTCGCTTCGACATTTCAAACCGATCAAGTACATGATCAAACATCTCTACAAAATTGACCTCTGTAAACTCTAGGCGATATTCTTTCTTATCCATTTTAGATAATTGAAGAAGATCGTTTACTAGTCGAATCATTCGTTCTGTCTCATTTTGCGTCACACTTAAGAAGCGAGGAGCAATCTCCGGATCCTGCAATGCCCCATCTTGAAGCGCTTCGAGATAACTTCTCATTGTTGTTAGTGGCGTACGTAGCTCGTGCGACACATTCACAACAAATTCACGGCGCTCCTGCTCGAGCTGCTCTTGTTCAGTAATATCATGGAGAACAGCGATTAAACCGTTAATAGGACCATCCTCTTTATGGATAATGGAAAAGTTAACGCGTATAATAAACGTCTGATGATCATCACTTAAATCTAGAATCATGGAATCAGGGCCATTGTAAACATCATCCCACGTTTTTTCTTCTGAAAACTGAAGAATTTTGTTCAGCGATGTTCCGAGCACCGTTTCACGTGAAACACTCATCATTTCCTCTGCTCGATCGTTCATTAATATAATCATACCTTCTCGATCGGTAGCAATAACGCCATCTGTCATATAAGCAAGAACCGATGTAAGCTTACGACGCTCTCCTTCAGTAATCGCGTTCGCTTCCTGCAACCTACGTGTTAAATCATTAAACGCAAGGGCAAGCTGGCCAATTTCATCCTCACCATATACCTTTACTTTTCGCGTGAAATCTCCGCGGGCCATGACAAGCGCTTGTCTGCGCATATCCGAAATTGGCCTTGTAATTGTTCGAGAAATGATGATGCCTAGTAGCCCGGTTAACACAAGGGCAATAAGAGCGGATTGCGCTAATAAGCTATTGACTTCATCTGCTTGTTCAAAAACTTGATTCATGTTTGCTTGAATATAGACAGCACCAACTGTTGAATTTTTTTCTCCCTTAATAGGATAACTATAAGCGAAGAAGCGCTCTCCTTCACTATCGATCAGGATATTCTCCTTAGATACACCGTTTAAAGCGCTATTCACATAATCATTGGTTGCGCGCGTACCTTCAAGACCATCATCATTAAGCGTCCCGACAACCTGGCCTAATGAATTAACAACGAGTATTTGACGAATCTCGTTTTGTCTAAAATTTCTGATCAAGCTAGTAACTGTATTTTCTTCTTCATCACTCTTACTATTCACTTGATCAGACACATTATCAGCTAGGAGCTCAGCACGATCCCGAATTGAACTCATATAGTTCTGTTGGAATTGATCTTCTAGTTTGTCATTAAAGTAAACCGAAATAAACTGAATTGCCACTAGAATGAGAAGAACATAAACGATTGCAAACTTAAAATGGATGGACTTAAAAAAACCGACCTTTCCCATCTAAAGTTTACTGCTCCTGTTCCGGTTCACGCATATAGTACCCCACGCCACGTCTTGTAATAATCCACGTCGGGTGGCTTGGATTATCTTCTACTTTTTCTCGTAATCGACGTACGGTTACATCTACCGTTCGAACATCACCGAAATAATCATAGCCCCACACTGTTTGTAGTAAATGCTCACGCGTCATCACCTGGCCGATATGCTTCGATAAATAGTGCAACAATTCAAACTCTCGGTGTGTCAATTCAATCGATTCTTCACGCTTTGTCACAAGATAAGCATCTGGGTGAATGGTTAGCGCACCGACTTTTATAAGGGAGTTCGGTGACGACTCTTTCTCTGGCTCCTGCTGACGACGACGCAAATTAGCCTTCACACGTGCAATTAGTTCTCTTGTGCTAAAGGGTTTTGTCACATAATCATCTGCACCAAGTTCAAGCCCTAGCACCTTATCAATTTCGGAATCCTTTGCCGTTAACATAATTATAGGCATTTCGTATTTTTTCCGAACTTCGCGGCAAACCTCCATGCCGTCGCGCTGAGGTAACATGATATCTAAAAGAATCATATCTGGATTCTCTTCCTCTACTTTTGCAATGGCTTCATCGCCATCGTAAGCGCAAACAACTGTAAAGCCTTCCTTCTCTAAATTAAATTGCAAAATATCCGCAATTGGTTTTTCATCATCTACAACAAGAATTTTCTTGTCCATTATGAACGCTCCTTCTTTGATATGACAATATCAATTTACCGTTGATATGAAACATGCATACTTTCATCTATTTTATCATATTATGTAGGTTTTATTACGATCTTCCCTACAGCTCTTCCCTTAACTTCTTGAAGAGAAACGCAATCCCATTCGTATGACGTTCCAAACTCTTGGACAGAAGATCAAAAAGAAACCTCCAGCTCTCACTGAAGGTTCATTTTTAGAGATAATCCATTGGATTCTCTAACTTACCATTTTTATATACTTCAAAGTGAAGATGGATTCCAGTTGAATCACCAGTTGTCCCCATAACACCAATCTTTTCACCTTTTTGAACCGTGTCTCCTACAGATACAGAAATGGAGGCTAGATGAGAATAGGTAGTTTTCATTCCGTTATTATGACTAACAGTGATTTGGTTGCCATACCCACTTCTTTTACCTGCGGCTGTTACTTTACCATTATCAGCCGTTCGAATGGTTTTATCTTTCACACCAGCAATATCAATACCTTTATGGTAAGACCCCCATCGCTCTCCCTGTTTACTAGTAATTGTTCCTCCGACAGCTGGCCAGCCAAACGTCCCCGTTCCTTTAGAAGAAACTTTCTTTGTTCCAATCCATACTTCTTGATCGACAGGTTCTTTCGTTACGTCCTCTTTCACAATATCTTTCTCAACCACCTTACCATTTTCATATTGTTTAGAATAAGTAACAAGCTTCCTTCCTTGTTCTCCATCTTGCTTTAGTTTCTCTTTACCTTTGAGAAGTTTGCTAGTCTTCTTCTCAATCACTTCATAATCAATTTTCTCCGTTTCTTCTACTTCAATCGTTTCTAAAACATCTACAAAACCTTCTTGCTGTAGAACCTTTAGTTCATCACCTTTCTTAATTTCTTCATCGTTTGAAAGATGATTTAATTTTTTAAGTTCTTGTTCCTTCATCTTAAATTTTTCAGCAATTTCTTTAAGCGATTGACCTTTTTTCACTTCATAATCCGTCTCTTTTTCATAACCATTATCCAATAGCGAAACTGCTTTTTGCTCAGATACAATATCCTTTGGATGTACTTCTACTTTATCAATTTTATAAGGAATAGAGAGGTCAACTGCTTCAATAGGGTGGAATGCTTCACCAGAATCTTCAGCGCTTTTAACAGACTTCTTGATTTCCTTTACTTTTTCATCTGATAGAAAAGGTTTCGCATAGGTCCAAAGAGCATCTAACGCTTCGTTTTTGCTCGCAAAGTCTCCAACCCGCTCCCCGTCAAAGGAAAGAGAATAACCCTCACCAATAAACGTGATCTCCTCATCTAATTGATCAAGAGCTTCTTTATTATCATAAGTTGGCTTGAAAAGTCGTTCTGTTACGACTTCCACATCATTCTCAACAGATAGCTTAATACCTTCACTACTTTTTTGTGTCTTAAGTTCTTCAATATTTTGATCTAAAACCGCTCGACTATCAACCGTGCCAATATTTTCTCCATCTATATAAACATGATAAACTGGTTTCATTAAATTATGAACAGACGCTCCAACGGGTTCAATCCAAAGAAGCGAACTGAAGCTTGTAACAATAATGGAAAGCTGTAAGAAACGACGTACATTCATTCTTTTCATGCGACTTCCTCCTGCAATAGCTGAAACTATCTTTTTTACTCACGTTTCGCACTTTATCATAATTAGGAAGTCTCATGGGTACAAGTACTTAACTTGTAATAAAAATGTAGTCTTTTCGTCACGATCGTGGCAAGTCATGGTAACATTCTGGAAGCTTCTTCATAGGTTTCCACCTAAGTCGACAAAGGGTTTACGACAGTAAGAAGTTTCGAAACAAAAAAAACGCATATCCCTCAAAGAGAGATATGCGATATATGTACGTTGTTAATTGAAAAATCATGGTGGCTCCGGACGGAATCGAACCGCCGACACGTGGATTTTCAGTCCACTGCTCTACCGACTGAGCTACAGAGCCATACTAAATTATGTTCATGATCCATTTAATAGATTAAATGGCGGTCTCGACGGGAATCGAACCCGCGATCTCCTGCGTGACAGGCAGGCATGTTAACCGCTACACCACGAGACCAGGTAATAAGTTGATCTTGCTCACTTCCGCAAGGAATAAATTGGTTGCGGGGGCAGGATTTGAACCTGCGACCTTTGGGTTATGAGCCCAACGAGCTACCGAACTGCTCCACCCCGCGACGATATGAGTGTAAATATGCTGCACCTGCTACATAATGCTGTGCACTGTTTCTTCCTCTACAAGGTTATGCTTCGATGCGTATCCGTCGAAACAACTCGATGTTGATTCTTAGATGTAACGCTCGTTGCTCCACCCCGCGATAATACTGTTTCCTCTTCACTATGTAAAAAGAAAATGGTGAGCCATGAAGGACTCGAACCTTCGACCCTCTGATTAAAAGTCAGATGCTCTACCAACTGAGCTAATGGCTCGTCATAAGTATCGTGTAACGACGACAAGATTTATCATATCATTGGAATTCATAAAAAGCAAGCAATCTTAAAAAGAAAATAAAAAAACAGCCATGGAGTAAGTTGATTCCATCTTACTTTACCCCTTTGCCTGTTTATTTAGTCGCTCTTTCATCATTTCACGAATTTCTTGTTTTCGACGATGACGTTTAATAGCAAAACGATTCACTTCTTGAAAGATAAGAGAAGATTCCTTCTCCGTATTAAGTTGAAACTTCACGCCAAAAAACTGACTTGCTCTTGTATTTGGATCGTTAGGATCGTTCGGTTTTCCCCATACGACTTCTCCAGTGATGCGAAAAGGTTCATCGTTTAACTTAATCGAAAACTCCATATTTGTATGCATGGGAACTTCTAGATCTACTGAGAACCCAATACCTTCAAGTCCAATATCATGGATATAAATTTTATGATTGAATTCTGGATCGACAGGTGATTCTTTTTCAATCACTCTCATTCTTGCAGCAAAAGGAACGTCTAATTGCTGTCGAAAAACCTGCCTTTTATTACGACTCATATGCACACCTCATCAAATTTTACCGATTTTGATAATTCAAGTTTATCATAAAAAGTGTTTTTCTGCAGAATTTTCCAACTTCTAAACCTGTAAAAAAAGCTGACAGTTGTATACTGCCAGCTCTGTACATTAAGCAAACACGCCACGTATCATATTAGTTTGATTGCGATCTGGTCCTACTGAGAAGATCGACAATGGAATCCCTGTCAGTTGGGAAACTCGTTCAATGTAGTGACGAGCATTAGGAGGGAGCTCACCTAAATTGTTCACGCCTGTAATATCTTCCGTCCAACCAGGCATTTCTTCATAAACCGGCTCGCATTCAGCCAGTACTTTAAGGCTAGCAGGAAATTCTTCAATGATTTCACCTTTGTATTTATAAGCTGTACAGATCTTAAGTGTTTCAATTCCAGTCAATACGTCAATGGAGTTCAAAGAAAGATCTGTTATACCGCTCACGCGACGTGCATGACGGACAACGACGCTATCGAACCAGCCAACACGACGAGGACGGCCTGTCGTTGTTCCGTATTCATTCCCTACTTCACGAATTTGATCGCCTACTTCGTCATGAAGTTCGGTAGGAAATGGACCATCTCCAACTCTTGTTGTATAAGCTTTTGAAACGCCTACAACATGATTAATTTTACTCGGTCCTACTCCAGACCCTATTGTAACGCCACCAGCAATTGGATTTGAAGATGT
Source organism: Guptibacillus spartinae (assembly GCF_028610625.1). Lineage (GTDB taxonomy): Bacteria > Bacillota > Bacilli > Bacillales > Guptibacillaceae > Guptibacillus > Guptibacillus spartinae. The sequence continues at coordinate 21,621 of NZ_JAQQWU010000017.1, read as the reverse complement.
AACAAACGGGTACGTTCCCTGGTCAATATCAAGCATAACCCCTTGAGCACCTTCAAAAAGGACGCGACGGCCTTCATCGATGGCATCATTCAGCACAACGGAAGTATCCACGACGTATTTAGCGATCTGTTGCCCATACTCGTAGTACTCCTCAAGAATATCTTCTTTTTTGAAACCTTCTACTTCATACATTTTTTCTAGAAGGCGGTTTTTATCAGTAAGGTTTCGTTCTAATTTCTCTTCAAAAACTTCACGGTCAAGTAGATCGCAGATACGGATACCGACACGTGCTGCTTTATCCATATAAGCTGGTCCGATTCCTTTTTTCGTCGTACCAATTTTATTAGCACCTTTGTATTCTTCTTCAACAACATCAAGCTTTAAGTGATAAGGAAGAATGACATGCGCACGATTGCTTATACGCAGGTTATCTGTATTAATATTACGTTCATGTAAGTATGAGAGTTCTTCGAGAACGGCTTTTGGATCGACTACCATTCCATTTCCAATAACACAAATTTTATCATCATAAAAAATCCCTGATGGAATCAAGTGAAGTTTGTACTTTGTATCATTAAATACAATGGTATGTCCTGCATTGTTTCCACCCTGATAACGAGCGACAACTTCTGCATTTTCAGAAAGGTAATCCGTGATCTTTCCTTTACCTTCATCGCCCCACTGTGTACCTACCACAACTACTGATGGCATTTGAGCACCTCCAGATGCTTCCTTGAATTATTTGTCAGAAGCATACTACTTTTTTAAAAAACCCAGGCTAAGTGTACCAATTAGCTCTTCATAAGTCAACAAACCCGAACAATTATATATATAAAACTAAATATGTTCGTTATTTAATTTTACGAAAACATTTATGAAAATCAATAACGCTCTCTTATTATGCGCATAATTGGTTTTCATAATAAATTTTACGCCCTGTCACTCAGCTATGGTGGTCCTCATTGTAACCAAAGAAAAAAGCCTCGAAAAACGAGGCTTTTTAAGCGCCTGGCGGCATGTCACCTTCTTCATGACGCCTCTCCAGGTTAACGAATTTATTATATTCTTTTACAAACGCAAGCTCGACTGTCCCAACAGGACCATTTCGCTGCTTCGCAATAATAATTTCAATGATATTTTTATTCTCGGATTCCTTATCGTAATAATCATCACGATAGAGAAACGCAACAATATCCGCATCTTGCTCGATACTTCCGGATTCACGAATATCAGACATCATCGGTCTTTTATCCTGTCTCGATTCAACTCCACGTGAGAGCTGAGATAGAGAAATGAGAGGGACTTCAAGTTCACGCGCAATCCCCTTTAGAGATCTTGATATTTCGGAAACTTCCTGTTGTCTGTTCTCTCCAGATCCATTTCCACGAATCAGCTGCATATAGTCAATTAGAATCATACCAAGCCCTTTTTCTTGCTTCAAACGCCTACACTTAGCCCGGATATCACCTACTCGAATACCAGGTGTATCATCGATATAAATACCGGCATTCGATAAGCTTCCCATCGCCATCGTAAGCTTTTGCCAGTCGTCACCTGTTAGTCCACCAGTACGAAGACGTTGAGCATCGATGTTACCTTCCGCACAAAGCATACGCATGACAAGCTGCTCTGCTCCCATCTCAAGACTAAAGATAGCGACATTCTCATCCGTTTTCGTTGCAACGTTTTGAGCAATATTAAGCGCAAATGCTGTCTTACCTACTGAAGGACGAGCCGCTACAATGATTAAATCATTTCGCTGGAAACCTGCCGTCATACGATCAAGTTCAGAAAATCCTGTAGGAATTCCGGTAATGTCACCTGTACTGTTTTGAAGTGTTTCGATATTATCATAAGCTGTTACGAGAACATCTTTAATCGATATAAAGGCTCCAGTATTCTTACGCTGGGAAACCTCCATAATTGACTTTTCGGCTTCTGAAAGAAGATTTTCAATCTCATTCTCTTTGGCATATCCATCAGAGGCGATATCCGTAGCCGCGCGAATCAGTCTTCTTAAGATCGATTTTTCTTCTACAATTTTGGAATAGTACTCAACGTTTGCTGCGGTAGGTACAGAATTAGCTAGATCACTTAAATAAGATACTCCGCCAATTTCCTCAAGAATCTTTAGATCTTGAAGCTCAGATGTAACCGTGACGAGATCGACTGGTTCTCCTTTTTCAGAGAGATCGATCATCACAGAGAATATCTTTTGGTGTGCAGCTCGGTAAAAATCTTCTGGTTGCAGTACCTCTGTTGCTGTTGTAAGAGCATCGATTTCAAGGAAAACAGCACCGATTACCGCTTGTTCAGCTTCTATATTTTGAGGTGGCGTACGATCAGCAAATAAATCACTCATGTTGTTTTCCCCCTGAGCAGTTCGCTATTTTCCACCCGTCATCACCTACTATTGCTCGACCACATGTACTTTAACAGTTGCTGTTACATCATGGTGCAATTTAACGGGTACATTTGTGTAACCGAGGGAACGGATTGGTTCATCTAGTTCAATTTTGCGTTTATCAACTTTGATGTTGTGCTTTTTCAGTTCTTCAGCAATATTTTTACTTGTGATGGAACCAAACAAACGGCCACCTTCACCAGATTTTGTTTCTAATTCCACTTCAAGGCTTTCAATCTTCTCCTTCAACGCTTTCGCTTCGTCAAGCTCTTCCTGAGCTTTCTTATCGTCGCTACGCTGTTTGGCCTTCAATGTTTTCATATTTGCATTATTTGCTTCTAGAGCAAGATTATTCTTTAGCAAGTGATTACGAGCATATCCGTCCGCTACATTTTTCACTTCACCTTTTTTGCCTTTACCTTTTACATCTTCTAAGAAAATCACTTTCATGATTCATCTTCGCTCCCTTCCAAATAGTTATCAATTGTTTCCTTCAGCATTTCCTCAGCTTCTTCAATTGATCCTGAGTCAATTTGTGTCGCTGCATTTGTTAAATGCCCGCCGCCATTCAAGCCTTCCATAATAATCTGGACATTGACTTCTCCAAGCGACCTGGCACTGATGCTAATTTTACCATCATTTCGTTTCGAAATAACGAAAGAAGCAATCACACCGCTCATCGATAGAAGTGTATCTGCAGCTTGCGCAATCAATACCTGATCATAAGTCTGGTCTTTTTCACCAAGCGCAATGGCGATTCCACTTCGGTAAATATGGGATTTCTCTATAATTTTGGCTCTTCTAATATATTGAGCAATGTCTTCTCGTAGAAATTCTTGAACGAGGACAGTATCAGCACCATGCGCCCTCAAATAAGACGCAGCATCAAACGTTCTAGAACCTGTTCTAAGAGTGAAGCTTTTCGTATCCACAATAATACCAGCCAAAAGAGCTGTGGCTTCCATAATGTCCATTTTGAGCCGTTTAGGTTGATATTCAAATAGTTCTGTCACAAGCTCAGCTGTGGACGAAGCATAAGGCTCCATATAGACAAGAACAGGATCTTCTATAAACTCTTCTCCACGTCTATGGTGATCAATAACAACGACGTGATCAAGCTTTTGTAATAGTCGCTCCTCCATCACAAGGGAAGGTTTATGTGTATCTACCACAACTAACAGCGTATTTGGCGTACAGTTCTCAAGCGCATCTTCAGGATCAATAAAACGAGCCCAAAGCTGTTCATTCCCTTCAATCTCTTCCATTAATCTTGAGACACCGCTTGTACGTTGATTTTGATCAAAAACGATTGATCCTTCTTTTCCATTTGCCTGGGCTACCTTAAGAATACCAATGGATGCCCCAATGGAATCCATATCAGGATTTTTATGCCCCATAATAATCACTTGATCACTATCAAGGACAAGCTCTCGTAAAGCATGGGAAATGACTCGAGCTCTTACCCTTGTTCGTTTTTCAATAGGGTTCGTCTTTCCGCCATAAAATTTCACTTTTCCTGTTGTCTGTTTAATGGCCACCTGATCACCACCGCGACCAAGCGCTAAATCCAGACTTGATTGCGCTAATTGCCCAAGTTCGGTTAGCGTACTATGCCCACTTCCAATCCCAATGCTTAAAGTGATTGAAATATTTTCTTTAGAAGTCGCTTCACGCACTTCATCAAGAATTGAAAATTTGTTTTTTTCTAAGTCCTGAAGAATCTTCTGGTTTAAAACAGCGAAGAATTTTTCAGATGAACTACGCTTTAAGAAAATTCCCTGCTCATCTGCCCAGTTATTTAGAATCGATGTAACAGAGCTGTTTAGATTACTACGCACCTGATCACCAAGTCCCTGGGTGACTTCTTCATAATTATCAAGATAGACAATTCCAACAACGGTTTTTTCTTCATTATAAAGACGCTGAATTTCTACCTTTTCACTTACATCAAAGAAATAAAGCAGTCTTTCTTCTTGCTTAAAATACGTTTTGTACTTTCGATCTTGAATCGTTAAGATTTCTTCATTCGCCTCTGATTTTAGAAAGGGAATAATTTGTTCGGAAATATCATTTAAAGAAAGTCCAATCAATTGCTCTTTCTCCATCATGATAGGCAAATAAGGATTTGTCCATTCGATATGATATTCCTCATCATACAGCAAGATCCCAAACGGCATCTCCATTAGAGCCTCGTCTCCAACTTTCTTCACCCGATGGGATAGAGTCGAAACATAATCTCTGAGAGCAGCTTGAAATAAAGACTCAGCTCGAATTGCTGTATAAACAAGAAGCGTCATGACCACTACGCTTCCAATCCCTAATATCCAGTTGTAATAGGTGATGATGCCGATAAACAGGATGGAAATGACGAACAAGGCTACCACATGATAACCATGCCACCGTTTCGTTAAAAACTTTGGCATACTTTCAGCTCCTACCTATGATTTCATTCTCCTTCGCAATTCGAAACCAAGATCAATGATTCCAAGAATAACAACAAATGATGTTAGCGCGAAGCCAAGAAACGTTAACAGAATTGGCACGACGATTGGCCAGCCTTTTTGATGACTAAAAAAGTAAATAACTGCAAGGCCCTGAACAAATATCAAAGCATTGAGTATTGCGTACACATTAATGGCTGCTACGAAGACAGCCGATCCTTCTTCTAATCCTACCATCATAACAATAGTAACAACTAAATAATACCATAAAAAACTCTTCGGAAATGTCCATTCTCGAATTGGCGGGAAGACAGGGGGTTGAAATTTGCCGACTCTCTTTAAGATTGGACCTGAAAGAAGCTGTGAAATAAGGGCAATCACAACACCCATCAGCACAAGACCTGTTGGGATTAAATAGCGCAGTAAACTAATTTGTTCTTTAAGTTGATTAAACTGGCTTGTGTCCTGACCTAACGATTGATAGATTGATTCTGCTTGTTGAAAAGATTGGTTCATCATTTCAACGAGAAGATCGGCTGGGTTTTGACCAATCACGAGTATGCTTGATACAAAAGCCACTAAAAGGCCAATGATGTACGCCAAGCCGCTCCCAACAAGAACAGCAAGCGCCGACTTGCGAATTGAGTACAAATACCCTGCAGTTAATCCTCCAAGCCCTACCGTAAAGGTAAGTGCAAGAGAAGGAAGACCTGCCGTTAAAACGCCTAAAACAAGTGTAACCGCCCACATCACGAATCCACTCTTCAGTCCATTACGAATAACCATCAGTATAAACGGAATAGGAAGAGCCCAAATCGTTAATGAACCTAAGAGCGGTACATAAATTGTAATCACAAACAAAACAGCAAACACGGCTGCAAGCGCAGCCCCTTCAACTAACTGCCTAACAGTCTGATTCTTCAATAGTCTTCTCCTTTTCAGTAAAGCGGAGCGGGCCTGTTTAAATCCGCAGGGTGTTGGAGCCCATGAGATTGAGACGCTTTTTGTCTCATTCGATTGGGCGAAACAACCGGAGGATTTGGCCCGCGCAGCTGGATCAATGTAAAGCGGAAGTGGGCGCTTAGGTCCGACAAGCGCTGGAGCCCTTTCATTTAAACACGGTCTTTGTGTTTGGATGAAAGGATGAAGCGACTCGAGGACCTGCCCACTGCAGCTGGATCGTGTAAAGCGGAAGTGGGCGCTTAGACCCGTCAGGCACTGGAGCCTTGCAACTTGAGCACGGTCTTTGTGTTCGAGTTGCAAGGTGAAGTGACAGAGGGTCTGCCCACTGCAGCTGGATCAGTGTAAAGCGGAGCGGGCCCGTTTAAATCCGCAGGGTGTTGGAGCCCATGAGATTGAGACGCTTTTTGTCTCATTCGATTGGGCGAAACAACCGGAGGATTTGGCCCGCGCAGCTGGATCAATGTAAAGCGGAAGTGGGCGCTTAGGTCCGACAAGCGCTGGAGCCCTTTCATTTGAACACGGTCTTTGTGTTCGGATGAAAGGGTGAAGCGACTCGAGGACCTGCCCACTGCAGCTGGATCGTGTAAAGCGGAAGTGACCGGTTAGGCTCGACAAGCACTGGAACCTTTTTATTTGAACACGGTCTTTGTTTCTTTTAGTCATCTAATATCCTATAAACACAGTAGATCCTTGTAGTTTACCAACCTGTTTAGTGGAAATACAAAAAACGGGTCGAAATCTCCTTACTCCATTGTAAGAATTTCTGCCCGTTTCAGCAAATGTTTCATTAATTTGAATAGTAAGCAATAAGAAAAGGCTGTATTAGTAACAGCCTTTTATGTATTACATAAGAGAGAGCATCTCTTCTTTTTCACTAATCATTTCATTTTGAAGCCACTCTACTAATTGCATAGATGCTTCCTGCGCATCTTCACCGTCCGCAATGACGAGAATTGTATCATTTTCTTTTACGGTAAGATTAAACGTAATGACGCTGGTTAAATTCTTTCCGTTAATGCTATGACCATTCCGATAGAGCGATATGTGACTATGAAACGTTTTTGCTTTCTTTACAAATGCCATAAGAGAATTCATATTAAGCTGTGCAGAAAGCGTTATTGTTGAAGTTTCAACATTCATTATTGTGGTCCTCCTTACGGGATTCTTGTAAAAGTTCTATTCCCTCATCCTATAGGAGTGTAAACCACTTATTCTAAAATCACATTAATCTCTTAGAATAACGTTGTATAGAAAAAAGCAGTAGGACATCATCCTACTGCTTTTCTTACTTACTCACCAAGTACGTATGGTAGTAAAGCCATTTGACGAGCACGTTTAACTGCACGAGTCAATTGACGTTGGTATTTAGCGCTAGTACCTGTTACACGACGTGGAAGAATTTTTCCACGCTCAGATACGAAGCGTTTAAGAAGATCTACATCTTTATAGTCGATGTAAGTGATTTTGTTTACTGTGAAGAAACAAACCTTTTTACGACGACCTCTGCGTCCACCTGGTCTTGCCATGGGTAGTTACCTCCTTTGCATTTAAAATTCGTTCTCTGCTTTCACCGCTCGAAACAGAGAGTATTAGAACGGCAAGTCATCATCTGAAATGTCGATCGGCTTGCCATCGCTCGCAAACGGGTCATCTCCAAAATTGGAGTGATCACGGTTGTTATCACGATTTTGGTTCTGATTCCCGTAACCGCCGGTTTCTCTGTTTTGGTTGCCGCCACCGTAGTTGCCGCTTCCGCCACCGCCTTGGTTAGAACCTTTAGGCTCGAGAAATTGGACGCTTTCAGCCATCACTTCTGTCACAAACACACGCTGTCCCTGGCTATTATCATAAGAGCGAGTCTGAACTCGTCCATCTACACCAGCAAGGCTGCCTTTTTTCAAGAAATTGGCTGCATTTTCTGCCTGTCTGCGCCATACAACAATGTTGATAAAATCAGCTTCGCGGTCTCCCTGCTGATTCGTAAACGGGCGATTCACAGCAAGTGTGAAGTTCGCAACCGCTACGCCACTAGGGGTATAACGCAATTCAGGGTCTTTTGTTAAACGTCCAACTAATACGACGCGATTCAGCATCAGAACCCCTCCTATTTATAAAACAATTACTTTTTAGCTTCTTCTAGGTTGATCGTCATGAAACGAAGAACATCGTCGTTGATTTTCATCAAACGGCTGAATTCATCAATCGCTTCAGTGTTACTGTTAATGTTAAGAAGCATGTAGATCCCGCTGTTGAAATTCTCGATTTCATAAGCAAGACGCTTCTTACCCATTTCTTTTGTCTCATTAATTTCCGCACCATTGTCAGTAAGGATGTTGTTAAAACGCTCAACAAGAGCTTTCTGTGCATCCTCTTCAATGTTTGGACGGATAATGTACATAATTTCGTAGTTACGCATTCCGTTCACCTCCTTTTGGTCTAACGGCTCTTAACTGGAATTAAGAGCAAGGAGTAAGTATACAAAGATAATTACTCACAGCTTTAGATTATACCAAATTAATTCTCTCTTAGCAAGTTTGATTTCAATCTTATACGTTAAAACGGAAGTGAATAACATCTCCGTCTTTCACGATGTACTCTTTACCTTCAAGACGCACTTTACCTTTTTCCTTTGCAGCCGCCATTGTACCTGCTGCCACAAGGTCATCATAAGCGACAATTTCAGCACGAATAAAGCCACGTTCAAAGTCGGTATGAATAATCCCAGCTGCTTGAGGTGCTTTCATACCAAGACGGAAGGTCCACGCACGAACTTCTTGCTCACCAGCTGTGAAGTAGGTAGCTAGTCCAAGAAGATCATAGGAAGCACGAATTAACTTATTCAAGCCTGGCTCAGAGATGCCAATGTCTTCAAGAAATGCATCTTTTTCTTCCCCATCAAGCTCAGCAAGTTCAGATTCAATCTTTGCACAAACGACGATGACTTCAGCGCCTTCTTTTGCAGCATACTCCCGCACTTTAGCAACGTATTCGTTATCTGAAGGATCAAGTAAATCATCCTCATCCACGTTAGCTACGTAAAGAACAGGTTTTTTCGTTAAGAGGTGATAGCCATAAACAATTTTCTCTTCTTCTTCCGTTAACTCTACGCTTCTAGCAGGCTGCTCTTCTTCAAATGCTTCCTTAAGCTTCGTCAGAACATTAAACTCCGCCAATGCTTCTTTATCTTTTTGCTTTGCCATTTTTTGAACGCGAGCAATGCGCTTATCAACAGATTCAAGGTCGGCAAGAACAAGCTCAAGATTAATTGTTTCAATATCAGAGATAGGATCTACCTTACCAGAAACGTGTGTAATATTTTCATCATCAAAACAGCGAACAACTTGAGAGATTGCATCAACTTGACGAATGTGAGAAAGAAACTTGTTTCCTAGACCTTCTCCTTTACTTGCACCTTTAACAATCCCAGCGATATCCGTAAATTCAAAAGCTGTTGGTACGGTTTTCTTTGGATTTACAAGTTCTGTTAGCTTTTGAAGACGCTCATCTGGAACTTCTACAATTCCGACGTTCGGATCAATTGTACAGAAAGGGTAGTTTGCAGACTCTGCTCCTGCCTGTGTAATTGCATTAAATAACGTTGACTTCCCAACATTTGGAAGTCCTACAATACCGGTGGTTAATGCCATCTCGGTCACTCCTTTAAATTGCCTTACAAGGCGATTATTATAAAAAGACGGCTATATAAGCCATTTCTAGACTTTTTTCAGCATACTAGTAATCAAACGACATACCCTATCAATTATAGAGATGACAACGTAAAAAAACAAGCGCCCACCATTTCGCTTCAAGTAAAATGACCGCCCGAAATGGACGGTCAAGATTCTGCATGCTCAAGTACTTTCTTTAACTTTTTGGAGAACTCTTTTCGAGGAAGCATCACACTATGATTGCATCCAAGACACTTGATTCGAATATCTGCTCCCATTCGAATCACTTTCCAACGATTTTCCCCACATGGATGAGCTTTCTTCATTTCAACAACATCGTTTAGGCCGAATTCTTTAACGGACAAAAGGATCCCCCCTTATGCTTTTTCTTTCACTTCACCCTGCTCGTCACGCTGATACATGACAACACGTGGGAACGGTATTTCAATACCACTTTCATCAAGCCTTTGTTTGACTGCTTTACGAATTTCCCGTCCAATGACCCAATGCTCCATTGGTTGTACTTCAGAAATGATTCGAAGAACGACTTCTGAGGCGCCAAGATTCTGTACACCTAAATATTCCGGCTTTACGATCATCGCATCGAATTTCTCGTAAAGCTCGTCCAATAATTCAACAATCACTTCTTCAGCTTCTTGAATTTGCTCTTCATACGCAATACTCACATCTACAACCGCAATACTATTATGAATTGAATAATTCGTCACTTGATTTATATTACCATTCGGTAAAATATGAAGTTCTCCTGTCCAGCTTTTAATCTTTGTCACGCGTAGACCAATTTCTTCAACAAAGCCTTCCACTCCTGAGATCCGTACATAATCGCCAACAGAAAACTGTTTTTCAAAAATAATAAAGAATCCTGTTATCACATCCCGAACGAGGTTTTGAGCTCCAAAACCAACAGCTAAACCAACGACACCAGCTCCAGCAATTAGCGTTCGTACATCCACCTCAAATTCACTTAAAATCATCACCAGTGCAATAAAGTAGGTGACGTAGGTTAAAATATTTTCAATTAAACGGATGAGCGTGGCTTCTCTCCGTTCAGATAACCGAAGTGGACTTTTCAGACGGATTGCAAAAATTTGGGCTAGAGCTGATTTAGCGATCCGAAGAAAAATCCATGTTCCGATAATGATGGCAAGGATCGTAAATCCTCTTTTTACTACATTCCCCCAAAGATCACGATTGGCTAAATAATCGTATGCAGAATTCCACAATGGCTCGAACCAATCCAAGCATCATCCCTCCCAGTTTTTAGTGTTATGATAACAAATCATACCGTTTTAGAACTGGGAAAATCAAGATAGAAGCCAAAATATAAAGATTGAGCACACCATACAGAGGGTATAAAAAAGCAACCAGCGTCGAAAAACCAAACGACGTAAATGGAATCATCATCAACACGATCAGGAATGCAACAAGCCATAGAGGAAGTCCAAGTAAATCTCGGAATCTTGAAGTAAGGCCAAAAACACCGCTAACCGCTGTTGTATAAATCGCTAACCATAACAATACAGACATAATTAAAATCATGTAATAAGGATAACTTTTCAGTATCGCAAATAGTGGAATTTCATAGAGAAGTAAGTCATGAGCAACTTGTATTAACGATTGATTATAGAGAAACGAAACCCCCCCAAGAATAACCCCACTTCCAACACTCGCAATCCAAATCTCTCCTCGATGCTTAATTTGGTGACCAACGGCTGAAAGAACCGCAACGAGAGGGAGAATATTAAGAGCTGTAAACGTAAATGCAGCTGGCCAATTTGACTGTTTTGTCCAATTAAAAAGGATTGCTGAAGGATTTGCATAGATAAACAACGTCAGCACAGAAAGTAGTAAAATAATAAGGAGAGGGAGAATAAAGGCATTCATGGATAACATGCCATTTATATCCCAAAAAAACAAGATAACAACAAGTAAGGCGAGAATGCCAATCCCAGACCAATACGGCAGATGAACCACTTCCATTGTGGCACCACCACCTGCCAACATCACAATCGTTGTCGTAAATAAATACAGGATGATTAATAAATCATAAATACCGGTAAGTCTTTTCCCAACAAGTCGCTCCAAAATCGGAATATAGTGCGTTGATTTCGTTTCATAACTAATTTTCATAATCACAAAGCAACAAATAGAGAACATCAGCGTAAACAACATAATAGCCAGTACACTTTCATGCCCAAAAAACTGCCACAATTCTCGTCCTGAAGCATAACCAGCGCCGATCATTGTTCCTAATATAAGAAACAGCCATTTCAATCCACCGCTTAACATGGCATTCCCTCCCTGGCCTACTCGTTATACGTTTGAAGTGAAATACATCGCAAAAACCATCTTGTATGTATAGATCACGTCAGATTTCCGTATACTGTTACTACTATTACAAAGGAGAGAATCCTATGAATCTTCGAGACAAGTTTTTTCAAAAAAAGCCTGCTGCGTATCGAATCCATCATGAGGATACTCTGGCTATAAAAACGCTTAGTGAGAGGCTTTCCACACTTTTGCCGGCACGAAGAACGGATTCAATCGTTATTGTTTGTATTGGAACAGATCGTTCAACAGGAGACGCACTCGGTCCACTCGTAGGAACTAAATTAGAACAGCTAAAACCAAAAGCAACAGTTTACGGTACGCTTGAATCACCTGTTCATGCGGTCAATTTAAATGAGGTTATGGAATCAATTGCTCAAGCTCATGCTCGCCCGTTTATCATTGGAATTGATGCTTGTCTCGGACGTCTTCATTCAGTTGGGATTATAACGGCGGGAGAAGGTCCAGTTAAGCCGGGAGCTGGGGTTAAAAAGGAACTTCCCGAAGTAGGAAACATTCATTTAACAGGTATTGTGAATGTAAGTGGGTTCATGGAATACTTTGTTCTACAAAACACACGATTAAATCTTGTCATGAAAATGGCAGATGTGATGGCTGTCAGTCTTCACGAGTCAATTGAAGCATATGGAAGAAACCTTCCGTTAGAAAAAAAGAAAGCATCCAATTGGGGGGATGATCTGGTTCAACTTCCCTAGCAACAAATAAAAGCTCATGTTCTGGCTAAATAGCCATCACATGAGCTTTTTGACATTAAAAAATAGCGGGAGAAAGAGTCATAGCAGAAACAAGAATAGCTGCAATCAATAATGCAGGTAGGAAATTAGCTACTCGAATATGGATGATCCCAAGCAAATTCAGGCCAATTGCCATAATCATAATACCTCCTGCTGATGTTACTTCTGCAATAAACGCATCCAGGAGCACTTGAGGGACAAGTTGGTTAATTTGAGAAGCAAATAAAGCAATCAACCCCTGGTATAACATAACCGGAATTGCTGAAAATAACACTCCATATCCAAGCGTAGCTGTAAACATAATCGCTGTAAAACCATCAATCAGCGATTTCGTAAATAAAATGGCGTGATCATTTCGAAGACCACTATCGAGTGCACCAAGAATTGCCATTGCACCAACAACGTAAACAAGAGTAGCGGTTACAAAAGCCTGGGCAACACTTCCTTCTGAAGAAGCACCCGTTTTCTTCTCAATCCACTTACCTAAGGTTGCAAGTTTTCCTTCGAGATCCCAGTATTCTCCAAGCATACCACCAAGAACAAGGCTACCAATGACGATAAGAAATTGTTCACTTTTCATCGCCATTTGAAGACCAATCACGGTAATAACGAGAGCGAGCCCTTGCATGATCGTCGTTTTCGTTTTGTCTGGAATTCGTCTGCTAAATGTTCCAATTAAAGTACCAATAACAATGGCTATTCCATTTACAATTGTACCTAAAAACACCATTCCCTACATCTCCTCAGCCGAAGTACCCCTCAACAATTTCTCCTATTGCTTCGATCACTTTATGAACTTCATCTTCTGTATTATAAGGCCCTACACTTATACGAACCGCTCCCGTACTGCTCGTCCCAATTGTTTCGTGACCAAGCGGCGTACAATGCAATCCTGCTCTTACTGCTATTTGATAATGCTGATCGAGAATAATCGCGATTTCTTGGGGATCAATTCCCTCTATTGTAAAAGGAATGACGCCAAGTCGCTCGGTCGGTCCATAAACATAAACATACTCAATTTGATCCAAACCCTTTAGTAACATCTCAGTTAACTTCTGTTCATGCTTTCTTATTTCAAGCAGACCCATCTTTTTTACAGCGCCTAAACCAGCTAACAACCCTGCAATACCAGGCGTATTTAATGTACCGCTCTCAAGGCGTTCTGGTAGTTGGTCCGGCTGATCAATTAATTCTGAGCTGCTTCCAGTACCGCCATGGTATAGAGGAGTTAGCTCCATTCCTTCGCCAACAATAAGCACACCTGTCCCTTGAGGTCCTAGTAATCCTTTATGTCCAGGGAAGGCTAACAAATCGATCCCCATTTCCCTCATGTGGATAGGCAGTATACCAGCAGTTTGAGATGCATCAACTAAAAATGTGATTTCTTTTTCTTTTGCCATCTCCCCGATCATGTCAATAGGGACAATGTTGCCAGTTAAATTGGATCCGTGTGAAACGATAATCATTTTTGTATTTGGTCGAATCGCATTGCGAAATGTTTCTCTATCAAAACCTTCTGCTTCCCCTACGTTAAAGTAATCAACTTCAATTCCAGCAACTTTTTTCATGTATTCGAGTGGCCGACGTACAGAGTTATGTTCATACGAAGTGGTTAGAACATGATCTCCTTCCTCAAAACGAAAACCTTTGATCGCTTGATTTAGTGCCGCAGTGGCATTAGCGGCAAAGCAAACCCGTTCAGGATAGTCGAATCCGAAAAAGTCCGCTAGCTGTTCACGTGCTTGAATAATCACGTCATTCGCACGGCGAGATAAAGCGTGTCCGCTACGACCTGGGTTTGCCGCATACTCTGTCATCACCTCTGTCATTGCCTGGACAACTTCCGGCGGTTTTGGAAACGATGTTGCCGCTTGATCAAAATATATCACCTTATCACCCCATCACGTTTCGTTAAAATAAGAGCATGAACGAAGCTCATGCTCTTAATCCCTCTTTTCTTCTAATACATCTAAAATACGATTAAGATCATCCTCTGAGAAAAATTCAATTTCAATCTTCCCTTTTTTCTTTGATCGTTTAATTGAAACAGAGGTTCCAAACTTCTCACGAAGAGAACTTTCTTTTTCTTTCAAGAATGGATCTGATTTTTCATTTTTCTTTGTTTCACGTGAAACGTTTTGATTTAACTGTGTAATTAACTTTTCAAGCTGCCGAACGTTTAACTTCTCTTTCAATGCTCGATCGGCTAGCGTTTTTCGGGCTTCTTTTTTCTTTAATGAAAGTATCGCACGACCGTGGCCCATTGAAAGCTTACCTTCAGAAATATAATCCTGCACTTCTGATGGTAATTGCAACAAACGTAAAAAATTCGCCAGATGTGGCCTGCTTTTTCCAAGACGCTGAGCTAACTCTTCTTGGGTGACATCCGTTTCCTTCATCAATTTTTGATAAGCTAGTGCCTCTTCAATTGGATTTAGATTTTCGCGTTGCAGGTTTTCAATTAATGCAATTTCCATCATTTTTCGATCCGTTAACTTTTTTACAACAGCAGGAATTGTTGTAAGACCTGCTTCTTTTGAAGCGCGATATCTTCGCTCCCCAACAACAATTTCATACCCTTTAATACTCTGTCGAACAATTAATGGCTGAAGAACACCGAAAGTTTCAATCGAAGCGCGCAATTCTTCAATGGCTTCATTGCTAAACTTCTTCCTCGGTTGATAAGGATTAGGACGAAGTTCACTAATTGGTATTTCTTTCACTACCTCGTCCTCTTTTTGGGAAGGGAAAAAGGCGTTAATCCCCTTACCCAAACCACGATTAGCCATTGTCTAACACTTCCTTTGCAAGTTCTAAATAAGTTTCAGCTCCTCGAGATTTTGGATCATATACAATGACTGGCTTGCCATGACTTGGCGCTTCACTCAACCGTACATTCCTAGGAATAATCACTCGATACACTTTTTCTTGAAAATACTTCTTAACCTCTTCAATCACCTGAATCCCGAGATTTGTTCTGGCATCAAGCATCGTTAAAAGAACACCTTCGATTTTTAATTCTGTATTTAAATGCTTTTGGACAAGTCGAACTGTGTTCAGTAGCTGACTCAGCCCTTCAAGTGCATAATACTCACACTGCACCGGGATAAGCACTGCATTCGCCGCAGTTAAAGCGTTTATTGTTAATAACCCTAATGATGGAGGACAATCTATTATAATATAATCATACTTTTTTTCAACTTTATGGAGAGCCCGCTTCAATCTTACTTCCCGGGAAATGGTTGGAACTAGCTCAATTTCTGCACCTGCAAGCTGAATTGTGGAAGGAATCACATGCAAATTCTCGACAATCGTTTCCTGTATTACTTCTCCCGCTTCCACGTCATCAACAAGAACATTATAAACACACGTTTCAATATCGCCTTTTTCGATGCCAACGCCGCTTGTTGCATTGCCTTGAGGATCGATGTCCACAAGTAACACTTTCTTTCCTAGATAAGCAAGACATGCACTCATATTAACTGAAGTCGTCGTCTTTCCAACTCCACCTTTTTGATTTGCGATCGCCACAATATTTGCCAACTTGCCACCCCACTCTCATTCGCCACAATACTCTCTTTAGTTTATCACGTTTCCAATTATCTGGATTCTTTTTTCAATGGTCGTTCCCTGTACTTGGGATAACATTGCTGTAATAAAAAACTCATCCAAGTGGATGAGTTTACTTCTTTTTCGGTATACGAATGGTAAATTGATAGTATTCATCGTGGTCTTCTTCATCTGTATCAATCATTAAACCAGTCTCTGTCACCATATCAAGCGATTGGCGTATTGTATTTACCGCCAATCTCATATCTTTACTAACCGATTTCTTTCTCGGCTTCGGTTTTTGGACAGTGCCTTCTAACATGCGAACTACGCGTTCTTCTGTCTGCTTTACATTCCACTGGCGCTCCAGAACTTCATTCAGAACCTTCACTTGATTCTCAGGATTCTTAAGTGGAATTAAAGCACGAGCGTGTCTCTCCGTAATTTTCTTCTGTAAAAGAGCTTGCTGAATAGGTTCTGGCAATTTTAAAAGCCTTAGCTTGTTTGCTATGGTTGACTGCCCTTTTCCAAGTCTTTGAGCAAGACTCTCCTGAGTTAAATCATGTAGCTCGATTAACTGAGCATATGCCATTGCTTCTTCAACAGCCGTTAATTCTTCACGCTGTAAATTTTCAATAAGCGCTATTGAGGCTGTTTGAGAATCGTTAAATTCCTTCACGATTGCAGGAATTCGCTCCCAACCAAGCTTCTTGACTGCTCTCCAGCGTCTTTCCCCGGCAATAATTTCATACTTGCCTTCACGTTCTCTAACCACGATCGGCTGAATAACTCCATGAGTCTTTATCGTCTGAGATAATTCAGCAATTCTCTCATCTATAAAAATTGTTCGAGGCTGGAAGCGGTTCGGAATAATATCCTCAACAAGAAGTTGCTTTACTTCCTCTTGTTCTACTTCCATCGTCTCGCTTTTTTCATCGTTCAAACCGAAAAGACGTGAAAACGTATGCTTCATCGCCTAACACCACCTTTAATCGACTCCTTAACTGATTCGCTGCCTAAAAACAAATTCCTTCCATTGGAGCAGCGTTCCATGTGAAACACTTAACCGTTCATATGCAGTCCATCTTCATTATAAAGGATTTTTATTTGGCGTGCCTGGCTTTCTTGGATATTTTTTAGGAGTCGTTTTGATTTTTTTTATCGTTACGATATTTCGCTCACTTTTTTCTGCTGGTAATGTTAGCGTATCTCGCTTAACGACTTCTCCACCAAGAAGCTTAATTGCTTGCTTTCCTGTATCCAGCTCATCTTCAACATTTGGACCTTTTAACGCCACAAAGTAGCCGTTGGTTTTAACAAGCGGTAAACATAATTCACCAAGAACAGACAGACGCGCAACAGCTCTTGCCGTAACAACATCATACTTTTCGCGATGATCTTTGTTTTTACCGAATAATTCTGCACGATCATGATAAAAAGAGACATTCTCCAACTGAAGTTTAGAAGAAAGATGCTCCAGGAAACCAATTCGTTTGTTAAGTGAATCGACAATCGTGATGTTTAAATGAGGAAAACAAATTTTAATAGGTAAACTTGGAAAGCCCGCTCCCGCTCCCACATCACAAATATGGTAGTCAGAAGAAAAGTCAAAAGAAAATGCGGCCATGATAGAATCGAAAAAGTGCTTTTCGTACACTTCTTCCTTATCGGTAATTGCCGTAAGATTCATTTTCTCATTCCATTCAACAAGAATCTCATAGTAGGTTTGAAATTGTTGAAGTTGTTTAGAAGAAAGAGTAATCCCTTTCTCCTCTAACAACTCCTGAAACTGTTGCTCGTTCATAGCCCCTCCATTTGTACGTTATTTTGCAATTTTAGCGATTTTACCTTGTTCGATATACACAAGTAAGATCGATACATCGGCTGGATTAACCCCTGAAACGCGGGAAGCTTGACCAATTGATAGAGGACGAACCTCATCAAGTTTTTGCTTCGCTTCAGTCGCAAGCCCACCAATCGCATAATAATCAATACCATCAGGAATTTTCTTCTCGTCCATCTTCTTCATGCGCTCAACCTGTTGCAGGCTTTTGTTAATGTAACCACTGTATTTCACTTGGATTTCTACTTGTTCTGCAACATCCTCAGGAATATCATGATCGGCTGGAGCAAGTTGATGAATTTCTTGATACGTTACTTCGGGACGCTTCAAAAGATTGGCTGCATGCATGGCTTCTTTTAATTCCGTACTTTTCTCTGGAAGCACTGCATTTACTTGTTCGCTCGGCTTAATGACAACTTTCTCTAGACGCTTCATTTCTTTTTCAATCATTTCTTTCTTAGCCATGAAACGATCGTAACGTTCTTGTGGGATCATGCCGATCTCATAACCTAACTCTGTCAATCTTAAATCCGCATTATCATGACGCAGAAGAAGACGGTATTCTGCACGAGAGGTTAACAAACGATACGGTTCGTTCGTACCTTTTGTTACAAGATCATCAATCATAACGCCAATGTAGCCTTGTGAGCGATCCAAAATCACTGCTTCACGCCCCTGTGCATTCCTTGCAGCGTTAATTCCAGACATAATTCCTTGTCCTGCAGCTTCTTCATACCCTGAAGTCCCATTTAACTGTCCTGCAGTAAAGAGGTTCTTAACTGTCTTCGTTTCAAGTGATGGCCACAATTGCGTTGGTACAACAACATCATATTCAATCGCATAGCCTGCACGCATCATCTCGACATTTTCAAGTCCTGGTACGGTTTTAAGAATTTTCTGCTGCAAGTCCTCCGGAAGGCTTGTTGATAGACCCTGCACATATACTTCCTTTGTGTTGCGTCCTTCTGGTTCAAGAAAAATCTGGTGTCGGGGTTTATCATTAAAGCGAACAATCTTATCTTCAATCGATGGACAGTAACGTGGTCCTGTGCCTTCAATCATACCTGAATACATTGGAGAACGATGAAGGTTATCATTGATCAGCTTATGCGTCTCTTCTCCTGTATACGTTAACCAACAAGGTAGCTGGTCAGTAATAAATTCCGTCGTTTCATAAGAAAACGCACGCGGTTTTTCATCTCCGGGCTGAATTTCCGTTTTGCTATAGTCAATTGATTTATTATTAACGCGCGGTGGGGTACCTGTCTTAAAGCGAACCATCTCAAAACCTAACTCTTCCAAATGGTGAGACAAGTTTACAGACGGCTGCATGTTATTTGGTCCACTTTCATACGAAAGATCACCAATAATGACACGTCCACGCATGAATGTACCCGTTGTTAACACCACTGACTTCGCTTCATACTCTGCACCTGTTTTTGTAATGACGCCTTTGCAGACACCATCTTCAACAATTAACTTCTCAACCATTCCTTGCAAAAGCGTCAGGTTGTCTTGTTCTTCAATTGTTCGCTTCATTTCACTTTGATAGAGCACTTTATCAGCCTGTGCACGCAATGCGCGTACAGCAGGTCCTTTACCTGTGTTTAACATACGCATTTGAATATGCGTTTTATCAATATTACGTCCCATTTCTCCGCCAAGTGCATCAATTTCCCGCACAACAATCCCTTTTGCAGGGCCTCCTACACTTGGATTACATGGCATAAATGCAACAGAATCTAGGTTAAGTGTAAGCATGAGTGTTTTGGCACCCATTCTCGCAGAAGCAAGTCCTGCTTCAACACCTGCATGACCTGCGCCAACAACAATAACATCATAAGAATCGGCTTTGTAACCCATTGCCGTATTCCTCCTTTAATCTTCTTATTTCCCAAGACAAAACTGTGAAAATAACTGATCGATCAAACTATCAGAAACCGTATCACCAATAATTTCTCCAAGAATCTCCCAAGTCCGTGTAATATCGATCTGCACCATATCCACTGGCATGCCTGCCTCCACGGCTCCTAACGCGTCTTCAAGCGTTCTTCGAGACTGCTCCAGTAAAGCAATATGACGAGAGTTTGATACATATGTTAAATCCTGTGACTCCACTTCTCCTGCAAAAAATAGTTCAGAGATTGATTGTTCAAGCTCATCAACACCCTGTTCATTTTTTAGCGAAGTTGTAATCATGGGATGTTCTTCCGCTAACTCTTTCACTCTGTCTAAGTCAAGTTTTTCATCAAGATCCGTTTTATTAATGATGACAATAACGTCCATCCCTTTAACAGCTTCAAAAAGCTTCTCATCTTCATGTGTAAGCTCATCGTTATAATTCAGAACTAGTAGAATAAGATCAGCTTGTTTTAAACGCTCGCGTGAACGCTCAACACCAATTCGTTCGACGAGATCTTCTGTTTCTCGAATACCTGCTGTGTCGACTAGTCGTAACGGTACGCCTCTTACATTAACATACTCTTCAATGACGTCCCGTGTTGTTCCAGGCACATCCGTTACGATCGCTTTGTTCTCATGAACTAGACTGTTTAATAAAGAAGATTTCCCAACATTCGGGCGCCCAACAATAACCGTTGAGAGACCTTCACGCAGTATCTTCCCCTGTCTTGCCGTAACAAGAATACCTTCAATCTCTTTTTCTACTTCTTTTAACTGAGTTGTTAACAGATCCTTTGTCATTTCCTCTGCGTCATATTCAGGATAGTCAATATTCACCTCAACATGTGCAACTGTTTCAAGCAATTGCTGTCTTAAGGTAGCAATTAGTGTCGACAAGCGACCTTCCATCTGATTTAAAGCAACGTTCATTGCACGATCTGTTTTTGCTCGAATTAAATCAATTACCGCTTCTGCTTGCGATAAATCAATACGCCCATTTAAAAAGGCTCTCTTCGTGAACTCACCTGGTTCTGCAAGACGCGCTCCACTACGCAATACTAATTCAAGGACTCGATTTACAGAAACGAGTCCCCCATGACAATTGATTTCGACAATATCTTCCTTCGTAAAAGTACGCGGTCCCCGCATAACCGAAACCATTACTTCCTCAGCAACTTGTTCCGTATCTGGATCAATCAAATGTCCATAGTGAATGGTATGCGTATCAACTGATTCAAGCGGCTGCTTTCCTTTGTATAACCGATCCGCTATTTTAATGGCTTCTTCTCCGCTAAGTCGGACAATCGCAATCGCTCCTTCACCCATTGGAGTCGATATCGCAGCAATTGTTTCATATTCCACTTACCTTCACCTCTCTATCCACACCTTAACTTTGTGATTTAACGTTTTTATCTATTAAGAAGTACTATTAGTTTAACCAATTATCCACAGTGGATAACTATCAGCTTAAAAGTGACAGACTAATCCACAATACCTTTTAGTGTAACCGATTTTCCCCAAAAAAGAAATAAGGATGCTTTTAACGCCATCTACTATAAGATCCACTAAACAAGAAATTGAGCAAAACACATCTTTCCTCAAAAAAACCTCCGGGCTAAGTAATATGTACCCTGTGTAAAGGACAGTTTAAAAAAGACTAGGCAATATTAAGAAGATGATTCCTGTATTGAACAGGGGTCATCTTTTTTAAGTTCCACTGACATCTATAGAGATTGTAATACATCAT
>NZ_JAQQWU010000016.1 GCF_028610625.1 Guptibacillus spartinae | reverse complement strand
CTCGAGATGAGATTTCCCACAGCATTAAGCTGGTAAGATCCCTTAGAGATGATGAGGTAGATAGGTTCGGGGTGGAAGCGTGGCAACACGTGGAGCTGACGAATACTAATCGATCGAGGGCTTAACCGATTATATTGGAAAACGTTGCGAGTGCTATCTAGTTTTCAAGGAATAATATTTTTCTTGATCTTTACAAAGAAATATAGTAAGATATATCTTGTCCTTGGTTAAACACTTTCTAGTGGATCAACCATTGATTAGTCTGGTAATGATGGCGAAGAGGTCACACCCGTTCCCATGCCGAACACGGAAGTTAAGCTCTTCAGCGCCGATGGTAGTTGGGGGATCTCCCCCTGCAAGAGTAGGACGTTGCCAGGCTGACCAATATTCCACAGTAGCTCAGTGGTAGAGCAATCGGCTGTTAACCGATCGGTCGTAGGTTCGAATCCTACCTGTGGAGCCATTATGCTTCCATAGCTCAGCAGGTAGAGCACTTCCATGGTAAGGAAGGGGTCATCGGTTCGAATCCGGTTGGAAGCTCCAGGACATGGCCCGTTGGTCAAGCGGTTAAGACACCGCCCTTTCACGGCGGTAACACGGGTTCGAATCCCGTACGGGTCACCAATATAAACATCATTTTTACTCTGTGGAGGATTAGCTCAGCTGGGAGAGCATCTGCCTTACAAGCAGAGGGTCGGCGGTTCGAGCCCGTCATCCTCCACCATTTTTAATAATTGATTTACCTTCAGGAGTACTCTGTAGAGTGCACTGTTTTTTATTTGTAAGTTTGAATGATTTTGCCGGCCTAGCTCAATTGGTAGAGCAACTGACTTGTAATCAGTAGGTTGGGGGTTCAAGTCCTCTGGCCGGCACCATTTTTTCTCACTTGTGGAGGGGTAGCGAAGTGGCTAAACGCGGCGGACTGTAAATCCGCTCCCTCAGGGTTCGGCGGTTCGAATCCGTCCCCCTCCACCAGTAAGAGCCATTAGCTCAGTTGGTAGAGCATCTGACTTTTAATCAGAGGGTCGAAGGTTCGAGTCCTTCATGGCTCACCATATGCGGAAGTAGTTCAGTGGTAGAACATCACCTTGCCAAGGTGGGGGTCGCGGGTTCGAATCCCGTCTTCCGCTCCAAATTTCATATGCGGGTGTAGTTTAGTGGTAAAACCTCAGCCTTCCAAGCTGATGTCGTGGGTTCGATCCCCATCACCCGCTCCAAATGGGGCCTTAGCTCAGCTGGGAGAGCGCCTGCCTTGCACGCAGGAGGTCAGCGGTTCGATCCCGCTAGGCTCCACCAATTTCCTTAAACCTTGTTTAGGGTTTTTTTTATGGTTGAATTTAATTGTGACTGACACCTCTATTTTACAAGTTACTCTCTAACCACATTTCTCCTTAAACTATTTCCTACCTCCCTTCATAATTATCCGTAAAACCTTCCAATTTACGTAATTGTATGAATATTTATTCGTGTTTTGTGTCTGGTTGAGTCATTTACCGAGATCTGGGTAAAATAGAGCTAGACTAGGATACGAGGAGGACTACATAATGAATCATGAACTTTCAATTATCGGTGTACCAATGGATCTTGGCCAAATGAGACGCGGGGTGGATATGGGACCGAGCGCCATTCGATATGCAGGAATTGTAGAACGTTTAACAAAGTTGAGTTATGAGATTGAAGATCTTGGAGACATTGAGATCGGAAGACCAGAAAAACGACCAGAAGATCAGGATCATCAGTTAAAGAACTTAAAGGAAGTGGCTGATGCAAGCGAAAAGCTTTCTAATGTGGTTCATGACGTTATAAATCGAAAACGTTTTCCACTTGTTTTTGGTGGAGATCATAGTATTGCGATTGGTACACTTGCGGGTGTAGCTCGTAATTATGATAATTTAGGTGTGATCTGGTATGACGCACATGGTGATTTAAACAATTCTGAGACATCACCATCTGGAAATATTCACGGAATGCCGCTTGCCGTAAGTCTTGGTATCGGGGATGAATCCTTAACTGGAATTTCAGGATATACTCCTAAGATTAAACCAGAGAACATTGTGATTATTGGAGCCCGTTCACTTGATGAGGGAGAGCGCGAATTGATTAAAGAAAAAGGCATTAAAGTTTATACCATGCATGAAATAGATCGAATGGGTATGACGAAAGTAATGGAAGAAGCGATTGAGTATGTGTCTAAGGGTACTGATGGTGTACATTTAAGCCTGGACCTTGATGGACTTGATCCTCACGATGCACCGGGAGTAGGAACGCCAGTACTTGGTGGAATCAGCTATCGCGAAAGTCATCTTGCCATGGAAATGCTAGCAGAAGCTGATATTTTAACATCGGCTGAATTTGTGGAAGTAAATCCGATTTTAGATGAAAAAAATAAGACGGCTACAGTGGCTGTTGCTTTAATGGGATCTTTGTTTGGCGAAAAATTAAAATAAATAAAAACAGCGGCTTTCTTCATTAGAAAGCTGCTGTTTTTTTATTCCAACGCTGATCATATTCGTTTAAAAGATAATCAAGATAAGTGCTGATTTCAATAATTTCTGAAGAACTAAGAGGCTGATTTCGTGCTAATAAGTTCATTTTATTACGTGAAGCTTCAATTTCTTTCAGTAAATGTTCTTTTTCCGATCCAATTTGAAAGCTTATTTTTCGATTCAACCTTTCCATGAGCCGAACCACCCTTTCAATAATTTATACCCTTATTACCCAAGTTACATATAAAATAAACTTCTTTTTCTAGAAAATTATGTATTTCCATTCTAAAGCGCATTTCAAACGTGATAGAATAGGAAAAGATCATATAATTTTTTTTCAAAAAAAATGAAACTTTGTTTTTCCTGATACGTAACTATAATAGCCGCAGGAATCAGCGGGGGTTGAGAAAACATGGACGCGATAGTAAAGCGAATCGTTTTAAAAGTAAGAAAAGGGGATCATAATGCATTTGGAGAGCTAGTAGAGCTTTATAAAGATCGAGTCTTTGCTCTTACTTACCGAATGCTAGGCAATAGACAGGAGGCTGAGGACGTGGCTCAGGAGGCATTTATACGTGCCTATACGAATATTGATCGCTACCAGATCGACCGTAAATTCTCGACCTGGTTATATCGGATTGCCACAAACTTGTCTATTGATCGAATGCGAAAAAAGAAGCCGGATTATTATCTTGACGCTGAAGTAGCTGGTACAGAGGGGCTAACGATGTATTCTCAAGTTTCTACAGAAGAACCATTACCTGAAGAAGAAGTGGTTTCTTTAGAAGCACAAGAAGGCATTCATCAAGCCATTTTAAGCTTGCCAGCAAAATATCGAAGTGCTATAACGTTAAAGTATATCCAAGAATTATCGCTCAAGGAGATTAGTGAGATTCTCGATTTACCAGTTGGTACAGTCAAAACCCGTATTCATCGGGGGAGAGAAGCACTTAGAAAGCAGCTTCGCGAGCAGTGAGAAAGGGGGAGAAGCTATGAAATGCCCTGCTGAAATAATTGTCCTCATGCATGAAGTGCTTGATGAAGAAGCTACGAACGAACAACGCCGTGAGCTATTTGATCATTTGCAAACGTGTCATGATTGCAAAGAACATTATGACGAATTGAAGAAAACGGAATCGTTTCTCCTCAGCTCGCCTTCTATGAAGGCACCCGATGGTTTTACATCAAAGGTAATGGAGCAACTACCACAAGAGAAGCGCACGGTGTGGATGAAGAGATGGATGAAGTCACATCCATTGGTTACAGCTGCAATCTTATTCCTTGTTTTAATGGCGGGTTCCGTTTATTCCTCCTGGACGAGTGAGGATCAATTATCTGCCTTGTCTGGGAATTTAAGATTTGATCAGGAAACCAACACAGTGATTGTTCCTGAGGGTGAAGTGATTGAGGGCGATTTAACGGTTAAAAATCGCAATCTTGAAATAGATGGCCAAGTTAAAGGAGATGTCCTGGTTATTAATGGCGAACAGTATATGGCCTCAGCTGGACAGGTAACAGGAGAGATTGAAGAAGTCGATCATATTTTAGACTGGACTTGGTATCAATTTAAACATCTTTTGCATGATATCGGAAATCTCTTTTCAAGTGAAGATAAAAAGTAAATCGTCTGATAGGCGGTTTACTTTTTTTTTAGCTAAATCTGTTTCATTTTCTTTAAAAGTTATCCTGTGTCATTCACTCTGTTTATGAGTGCATTTTTTTGAAGTTGTCAAAAATATGATATAATTAAAAAGTTACAAATGTATATTAGCAATGCAATTGAAGTGAACTTCAGGCTAAATACAATACGTTTGGAGGAAGAGCCGTGCTGCCTGTTGGAAATGTAAACGTACTCGATTACATAACTGAGATTATTGATATTTTACTCGTTACGTATGTGATATATAAAATTATTATGCTTATTCGCGGCACGAAGGCTGTTCAGCTTCTTAAGGGAATAACCGTTATTATTGCAGCCTGGTTTTTAAGTAGCTTTTTCGAGCTGAATACCCTGCACTGGATTTTGGAGCGGGTCGTGCTCTATGGACTGCTTGCGATTATTATTATCTTTCAACCAGAGCTTCGGAGAGCCCTTGAACAGTTAGGACGTGGGCGATTATTTGCTCGATCAGCTGTTGAAGAAGAAGAGACGAATAAAATGGTTGAAGCCATCATTAAGTCGTCATCCTATATGGCGAAACGAAGAATTGGAGCTTTGCTTTCCATTGAGCGTGAAACTGGATTGAATGATTATGTAGAGACAGGAATTCCCATGAATGCTAAACTGACTTCGGAGCTTTTAATTAACATTTTTATTCCGAATACGCCACTTCATGACGGAGCAGTCATTTTAAAGAAAGATGAAATTCTTGCTGCCGCTTGCTATTTGCCTTTATCAGAGAGCCCTTTTATTTCGAAGGAGCTTGGTACGAGGCATCGAGCTGCCCTTGGTATTAGTGAAGTGACAGATAGCTTAACACTTGTTGTTTCTGAAGAGACAGGGAGTATCTCACTGACAAAGAACGGGGAACTTCATCGAAATTTATCTGAAGAGGCTTTACGTGACTTGCTTAATGCTGAATTGAATCCGTCTGTATCAAAAACCGAGACTTCCAACCGTTTTAGTAATTGGAGGGGGAAAAAGTAATGGACAAATTGTTGACGAGTAATTGGTTTGTCAAAATCATCTCTTTTCTTCTCGCTCTCATGCTTTATACGATCGTTGCAATGCCTGATGCTTCAACATCAAATACAAATGGTGTTTTACAGCCTCAGACTGAATCAGAACGGATACCGAATATGGAACTTGAGGTTCTCTATGATGAAGAGAACGTTGTTGTATCGGATTTGCCAGAAACAGTAGATGTTCTTGTTGAAGGGCGGACAGATGGTTTAATGTTATCGAAGCTGACAAACAAAGAAATTTATGTGGATTTACGAAACCTCACGCCTGGTCAACATCTTGTAACAGTGAAGCATCGAGATTTTCCAGAAAACGTAGATGTGACGATTGATCCGGTTCGAGTGTCCGTCACCATTGAAGAGAAAAAATCGAACACGTTCCAGGCTGGAATCAACTTATTAAAGGCAGAAGAACTCCCTGAAGGGTATTCGACAGAAGAGCCAATTGTTTCACCAAAGACCGTTACGGTCACAGGTGCAAGCTCAAAACTTGAACAAGTTGCTTTTGTGAGGGGATACGTGAATGTTAGCGGTGCAAAAGAAGAAGTGAATGAAAGAATTACACTAAATGTATACGATGCGAATATGGAAGAAATACAAGGATTGTCAATTGATCCTGCCGTTGTTGATGTGAAGGTACCAGTGAAAGCTCCTTACAAGAAGGTGCCAATTAAGCTTGATCAAAAAGGCAAGCTTCCTGAAGGTACTAGTATTTCATCAATTGAAATTGAACCTAAGGAAGTCTCAGTCTTTGGTCCGGAAGAGGAACTGAAAAAGCTAGAGTTCCTTGATGGTATACCGCTTGATGTATCAGAGATTACGAAAGATACAACCATTGAACTCGATGTGCCGGTTCCTGATGGAATGAAAAAAGTGGATCCTGAGAAAGTAAAAGCAAAAATTACAGTTGGTAAAGAGGACGAAAAAGCATTTGAAGATGTCCCGATTAAAGTCACCGGAATCTCTGATGGCTTAACAGCAAATATATCACAACCGGAGCAAGGTTCAACGAATCTGACCCTTTATGGTGTATCCAGTGTCCTTGATAACATTCAGAATGGAGACTTTCAGGCTTATATTGATGCAAGTGGCTTGTCTGAAGGAGATCACGAACTCGAATTACAGTGGAACGGGCCATCATATGTACGTTGGTCAGGTTCGGATACAAAGGTTAAGCTGAAAATAGAGAATAGTTCGTCCTAACAGGGACTGCGTGATAATAAAGGAGAGAGTAAATCAATGGGTAAATATTTTGGTACTGACGGTGTGAGAGGGATAGCGAATACAGAGCTTACCCCAGAACTTGCATTTAAACTAGGCCGTTTTGGTGGTTATGTTCTAACAAAAGATGTAGAAAAACCAAAGATTTTAATTGGACGGGATACACGGATCTCTGGATACATGCTCGAAGGAGCGCTCGTTGCTGGTCTGCTTTCTATAGGGGCTGAAGTCATGCGTCTTGGCGTCATTTCAACACCAGGCGTAGCTCATTTAACAAAAGCTCTTAGCGCACAAGCAGGAGTCATGATATCCGCTTCTCATAACCCGGTTGGCGATAACGGCATCAAATTTTTTGGACCGGATGGATTTAAATTATTGGATGCGCAAGAAGCAGAAATCGAGGCTTTAATTGACAGTGATGAAGATCATGTTCCTCGTCCGACTGGTGCTGATTTAGGTATTGTGAGTGATTACTTCGAAGGTTGTCAGAAGTACCTTCAATATCTGAAGCAAACAGTGGATGAAGACTTTTCTGGTCTTCATATTG
This sequence comes from Guptibacillus spartinae, assembly GCF_028610625.1. Lineage (GTDB taxonomy): Bacteria > Bacillota > Bacilli > Bacillales > Guptibacillaceae > Guptibacillus > Guptibacillus spartinae. The sequence continues at coordinate 68,270 of NZ_JAQQWU010000016.1, read as the reverse complement.
CGCTTGATTGTGCTCACGGTGCTACATCGTCTCTTGCGGCTCACTTGTTCGCTGATCTTGAAGCTGATATTTCTACGATCGGTACAAACCCAACAGGTACGAATATTAATGACGGGGTTGGATCGACGCACCCAGAGACACTAGCTAAATTTGTGAAAGAAAAGAATGCTAATGTAGGCTTTGCATTTGATGGAGACGGAGATCGTCTTATCGCTGTTGATGAAAATGGAGACATTGTTGATGGCGACCAGATTATGTTTATCTGTGCTAAATTCATGAAAGATCAAAAGCGTTTGCGTCATGATACGGTTGTTTCCACTGTCATGAGTAATCTTGGATTCCATAAAGGGATGGAAGAGTCAGGTGTTACTTCGCTACAAACGAAAGTAGGCGATCGTTATGTAATGGAAGAAATGCGTAAAGAGGGCTACAACCTTGGGGGAGAGCAGTCTGGACACATTATTTTCCTTGATCACATTACAACAGGTGATGGCATGCTCTCAGCGCTTCAGCTTGCTAACATTATGCAAGTAACCAACAAACCGCTTTCGGAGCTTGCTGGCGAAATGAAAAAATATCCTCAATCTCTTGTGAATGTAAAGGTGACGGATAAAAACAAAGTGGATTCAAATGAGCGCATTCAAGAAACCATTCAGCAGGTAGAAAGTGATATGAACGGCGAAGGTCGCATTCTCGTTCGTCCATCTGGAACAGAGCCGCTTGTACGAGTAATGGCGGAAGCACCTACGAAAGAGCTTTGTGATGAGTACGTTAATCGCGTTGTATCCATGGTGAAAGAAGAACTTGGCGCATAATCGACAAAAATAAAGATTTTGTACGAAAGGTATGCATGTGCAGCACAAAATAGCTGCATGTGCATACTTTTTTATATAGAGAATTTTTTTCTATTAAGATGAGGCAAAATAGAGCTATCTAGAATAAGAGCGACTTATTCTAAGAAAAAAAGAATTGACCATCTTTTTACAATTGATATAATATAGAAGTGTGTTTGGTTTTTATTCTAGAAGGGAAAGAGAGGGAAGTTAGGTTACTTTGAAAAAAAGCGCCTGGACTGTTTTTCGAACGGAAGAAAACAGTTGACGAGGAAGAGGTTTATCGATTATCGGCGGATACCTCTCGATTGCTTCACCACAATCGCATGGTTTTGTGAAAAACAGAGAGGTGACTTTCTGAACAAAAGCAAAACTATGGTGACAAAATAGCAATTAATCGGAAAAGAAGGGGCAGGTCTGCCCCGATGTACACCTGCTCCTTCAATTGAAGGAGGACTTTTACATGTGCGGTATTGTTGGATATATTGGAAATCAAGACGCTAAAGAAATTCTATTACGAGGTCTGGAGAAGCTTGAATACCGAGGGTATGACTCTGCGGGTATTGCGCTTCTTAATGACGGGGGTCTTCACCTCTTTAAAGAAAAAGGTCGCATTGCCGATCTAAGAAAAAGGGTGGATACTAGTGTGGAAGCAACAGCGGGTATTGGACATACACGTTGGGCAACACACGGTGAACCAAGTCAGGTAAATGCTCACCCACATCAGAGCACAACTGAACGTTTCACTCTTGTTCATAACGGAGTAATTGAAAACTATCAACAAATCAAACGTGACTTCTTATCCGAAGTTGATTTTGTAAGTGCAACAGATACGGAGGTTGTTGTTCAACTGATCGCACGTCTTGTTGAAGACAATAACATGTCTGTTGAAGATGCTTTTCATCAAACATTGAATGAACTTCACGGTTCTTATGCACTTGCACTCATTGACAATCATAATCCAGAAACGCTATACGTAGCGAAAAATAAGAGTCCGCTTCTAGTTGGAATCGGCGATGATTTCAACGTTGTAGCAAGTGACTCAATGGCTATGCTTCAAGTAACAAGTAAATTCATCGAGCTAATGGATGAAGAGGTAGTCATCGTCAAACGTGATTCAGTTACAATTAAAGATATGAATGGAAACGTTATGGAGCGCGAGCCATTCACGGCTGAAATTGACGCTAGTGATATCGAAAAGGGCACATACCCTCACTACATGCTGAAAGAAATTGACGAGCAGCCGCTTGCGATTCGGAACATCATTACGAAGTATAAAGACGAGAATGATAACATCAAGCTTGATGAAGATATTCGTGAAGCGATGAAAGAAACGGATCGCATTTACATTATTGCATGTGGCACAAGCTACAATGCAGGTCTCGTTGGGAAACAGTTAATCGAAAACATTGCAGAAGTGCCGGTTGAAGTGCACATCGCAAGTGAGTTCCTATATAATATGCCGCTTGTTTCAGCGAAACCACTCTTTATCTTTATTTCACAAAGTGGTGAAACGGCAGATAGTCGCGGTGTCCTTGTGAACGTGAAGAAGAAAGGGTTTAAATCTCTTACCATCACGAACGTTCCTGGATCCACGCTATCTCGTGAAGCGGATTACACGCTGCACACGCATGCAGGACCTGAGATCGCGGTTGCATCTACAAAAGCCTACACTGCACAAATGGCTGTGCTAACACTGCTTGCTGTTGATACAGCACAGGCGAAAGGCATGAAACTTGACTTCAACCCAATTCAGGAGCTTGGAATCGTTGCTACTGCAATGGAATCCATGATTGACCAAAAAGAAATGATTGAAACAGTTGCTCGTAACTTCCTATCTGTTACGCGTAATGCGTTCTTTATTGGCCGCGGTGTGGACTATTATGTCTGTCTTGAAGGTGCGCTTAAGCTTAAAGAGATTTCTTATATTCAAGCTGAAGGCTTTGCTGGCGGTGAGTTGAAGCACGGTACGATTGCACTTATCGAAAAAGGCACGCCTGTGATTGCACTTGCAACACAGAAGCATGTCAATGGAAGCATCCGTTCCAACGTACAGGAAGTGGTTTCCCGTGGTGCATCTCCATGCATTATCTCTCTTGCAGGACTTGAAGAAGAAGGCGACACCATTGTCCTTGATGAAGTGCATGAGCATCTTACGCCACTCGCTTCAGTTGTGCCGCTTCAGTTGCTTGCTTACTATGCAGCGCTGCACAGAGAATGCGACGTTGATAAGCCAAGAAACCTAGCTAAATCAGTAACGGTTGAGTAAAGGCAATTCATTCTTAAAGGCCCATTCCTCTTAGAGGAATGGGCCTTTATATATGGGAGATTTATAAAAGTGGGTATTGGTACAACCTCTTTTTCTTCTTACTCATACTATAGGAGTAAAAGTGTAGAAAAGGAGTAATCAAAAGTTGAAAAGAAGTCTTAGCTGTCTTTGTAGGCGATTTAAAAACATTACTCCTGGAACATTTATTATTGTTACCTTAAGGAGTGGAATCGCGCTTCCTCTTACTTTTCTAAGCCTAAAGGATCAATGTGTTTATGGAGTATCTCCTAATGGGGATTCCTTAGTACTGGATTGTAACGATGTACTATCGATCTCTTTCCCTCCAGGTGGAGAAACCTGTATTGTAGCTGTATCGGTGCCAGCAGTCATTAATTGTACGGATACAATTCTTGGAGAAGTTACATGTAACGGAATTCCTATTCCAGGTGTTTCTGTTAGCCTTACTGATAATTTAGGATTGGCAAGCTTTGCACCAAATCCTGTGGTCACAGATCAAAACGGTCAATATTCAACTACAGTCTTCATTCCAGCTGGCACTGACGAGACGACGATCCTTATTACAGCAGAGGCAACAGTAGGACAGAGCCTTGTAACGAGAACGCTCTCAACCGTTGTTTCTTGTCCGCTTCAGACTTGTACCATTGACCTATTTACTTCAACAAGTCCAATTACATGCGCAGGTCTTGTAGAAGGAAGAATTGCTTGTAACGGTCAGCCAGTTGATGGAGTACCTGTTACGCTAACAAGTAGTAGTGGCGCAGTTACGTTTAACCCCGCTGGTGTGGTGACAGACTCGGAAGGGGATTTCGCAACAGGTGTGAACATTGCCAGTGGTACTTCGCTTACGAATGTTACGATTACAGCGTCAGCACCTGGTCTTAGTTTAACGACGAACGCTACTGTTAATGTCGTTTGTCTTAACACCTGTTCCATTACAGGTCTAACCGTTACACCATCTCCAGTGGTTGCTTGTACTGGAACCATTTCAGGTACGTTTGTCTGTAATGGCATGGGCGTTTCTGGCGCGACAGTAACCTTTGTTGAGGATCCAAGTGCCGGTCTCTCCATCCCGCCTACAACCACTAATGCAAGTGGATTTTTCACTCAAACGATTACGGTTCCAGATGGCACCTCTTTGACCTCAGTCGTTATTATGGCTACCGCCGTATCAGGTCTTAACTCAGCTTCTGCTGAAGTGGGTGTGGAAGTCGATTGTCCAATACCTGAACCTCCTTGTCCTTGTAAGTTTTTAATTGGGGTGGCAGGTGGAAGTGCGCCAGCTACTGCTACGCTAACAAGACCGGGCGTTCCTCCTTCTATACTTGCCGGTACAATTAATGTCTCAGCTGTACAGTGTTACACTGCAGGACCAAACTGTAATACAGCTGTAGACAGCTTTAGCGTATCATTCGCTTCAGGAGGCACGACATTTAACCTTACTCAAGGTCGTCGTATACGCATCTCTTGTACTGGTAACACCCAGGCAACTCTTGAAGGTAGTGCTTTAGCAAGTGGAACTTCAGGGTTAACAGGAATATTTGATGTCTTCATTAGCATCTCTCTTACTGGAGGGATTGCTACGTGGACGGTCTCAGCTAACAATGGAACAGGTTCTACGTTTACTACAACTTTTACTTCTGCCGTTACTCCTCAAACCTTTATTGGGAATTGTAGCGACAGACCGTAATAACAATTGCGGGATAAACTTATTCATAACGTGTAGGGCTGAAAAGCTTACACGTTTTTTATGTATTCATCTAGTCCTTACATAAATTTCAGCTAAATTTCATTTCTTCTTGCTATCTTTTGTAGAAAGTATGTTGGAGGGATGGAAATGAAAAGACAGACAAGCGTGAAGTGGTTTTCGGGTGTAACCGCTGCTGTAACGGCAGCTTCATTTATTGGGTTTGTACAAACTCATTCCCCTGATGTGAACGCTCATTCTAATGAAACAGAGGTTAGTTATACAGAAGAAGGCGATCGTTATCAAAGTCGAAGCAGTGAAGGGCGAGGTTTTGAATTTGATGCCAATAGTGGGAGCGACCAGGATGAAGAGCAATCAAGTCAAGGTTTTGAACCTTCTGAACGAAGGACGACGCATTCATGAGTAAGAAGGTAACATTTCCTTGTATGGGAACTACTTTCCGTGTTGAAGCTAGTAATGCTTTAGCAGTAGAGAGTTGGCTTTATAAGGTAGAAAAGAACTATTCGCGCTTTAGAGAAGAAAGTGAGCTATCTCAGGTGAATCAATTGGAGATCTCTGAGGAATGGGTTCCGATTTCTCAAGAGTTTTACGATATTTTACACTTAGCTGAAGGGTATCGGCTTAGTACGGATTCTTTTTTTAACCCATATCTTGGTGAGCAATTAGGGGCTCTAGGATATGATAAAACCTTTTCGGATTTGAGCAAGAGTGGGTTTGAACAAAAGATAATCAATAAACCTTTAAAAGAATCGCCTCTCTTGTTTCACTCTGAGAAAGCAATGATCAAAAAGAAGAAGGATGTTTCTATCGATCTTGGTGGTTTTGTGAAAGGGTGGAGCGTAGATGAAGTCTATTGTATGACAAAAGGAAAGGAGCGGTTTATCGATGGAGGAGGAGATCTTCGTTTTTCATTTGAAAAACCTATTGTTATCGGAGTGATCAATCCTTTTCGTTTTGACACGGATGTTGTGCGATTGAGAATGAGCACTGGGGCTATGGCTACATCCAGCGTTGCCCATCGTCGCTGGCAAACGACAGATGGCGAGGTACATCATTTATTAAACGGCCGTACTGGAAAAAACTCTGTTTCAGACGTTGTACAAGTTACGGTGCTTGGAGCAAATGTTCGAGAAGCAGAAGTGTATGCAAAGGTGCTTTGTATGATGGATGTAGCATCTGCGGAAAACTGGATTGCAGATAAAAAATTAACGATTGCAGCTATACTGATTACTAAAAACCAAAGGATAGTCATGACAAAAAATATCAAAGATTATTGTGAAGGAGTGGAAACGGCATGGTCTTGACAACGTGGGAGTGGACGAGAGCTTCTGGCCTTACGTCGTTTGTTTTGTTGTTTTTCTCTATATTTGCTGGACTTTTGCATAGCTCGCTCACTTTAAAAAAGGAGTGGAAAAGTCGGTTGTATTTCTTTCATCAAACCACAGGTTGGCTTGGCTTTTTAGTAATCGTATTTCATGCCGTGATCTTACTATATGATCGGTATGTTAGCTACGAGTGGTATGAAATATTTGTACCATTTATGTCTGATGAGCACCGAGTCTTGAATGGAATAGGGACGCTTGCTTTTTATGGAGTCTTTCTCATTTTACTTTCTTCGGATATGATGAAGAAAGTAGGGAGATCAGTGTGGAAAAAGATTCATTTATTTTCATTACCAGCTTATCTCCTTGCTCTTATTCACGGTGTCTTAATTGGCACTGACGCTACATCTTCACTGGTGCTAATGATTTATGTTGCTACGTCAGTTCTCATAACCGCTACATTCCTTTATAAAAGAATGCGTATGGCGTTCAAGAAGAGGACGGTGGTTCAGGAAGGATGATTGGGAATGAAACTATTACTTGCAGAAGATGAAGCGAAACTAGGTCGTCTTCTCGTCCATAAGTTAAAGAAAGAATTTCATAAAGTGGATTGGGTCATGGATGGCCAATCGGCTCTCGATTATGCGATGGCTGAAGTGTATGATGTTGTCATCCTTGATTGGATGATGCCAGAACTGACAGGAGAGGAGGTATGCACAGCACTTCGAAAAGAAGGTTGTGGTGTATCCATTCTCATGTTGACGGCTAGAGATAGCGTTGATGATCGGATCGTTGGCCTTGATTCTGGAGCGGATGATTATGTTGTAAAGCCATTCGATTTTAATGAGTTGTTTGCCCGGATTCGAGCGCTTGCAAGGCGCTCAGTAAAGACCTTCCAAGAAGATATTATTCGCGTAGGGTCTTTGGAGTTAAATCGAACTGCTCACTCTCTACAGGTATTTGAAGAACACGTTTTACTGACCTATAAAGAATATCAGTTACTAGAATTTCTAATGGCAAACGCAGGGCGGGTGCTTACAAGAGAACAACTTATCGATCGTATATGGGGATTCGATGCGGATGTGTCAAATAACAATCTTGATGCGCTGGTCAAGTTAACACGGAAAAAGCTTAAAGATGCAAAAGCTGACAAAGCGATACAAAGTATTCGAAATGTAGGGTATCAAATCGGATGATGGATATGGTAAGAACAACCAAACGACGATTAATGTGGTTCTTTGCTTTTTTAACCATGCTTTTTCTACTGTTCTTTGTAGTGGTGACTTATCTAACTGTTTCTCGATCAATAATGAGTGATCAGGAAGAAAAGGTCGTAGACATGATCTCTGAAGAATCATTATCTCGCCTTATACATGAAGCGGGTGAACCACACGAAAGACCTTTTGATCATAACCTCTTTGCCGTTGTCGGAACTTCTGGGAATGTACTTGAGAAGCATGGGGAGGGTATTGAGGCAATGATTGATGGTTGGACACCTAACATGCTAGAAACAAAAGAAGTTGACCAAGAGAATCGAGAATACTTGTTTGCCGGTAAACCTGTAAGAGATGTAGGTTATGTCTATAGTGGGATTGATGTGACAGAGCAAAAGAGAGTGTTAAATCGTCTTTTTATGGTTCTTCTCATCCTAACGATTTTGTTTACTTTTGCCGCTACTCTGCTCTCTTCTATTATGGCCGGTAAAGCGATTAGACCAGTCATTAAATCAGCTGAGAGGCAGCGTGAGTTTGTCAATGACGCTTCGCATGAACTTAGAACGCCGCTTAGTATTCTATCAGCGGGCTTCGAGATCCTTGAGGAAGAAAAGGAGCGACTTTCAGATTTCTCAAAGCAAACAATGGATGATTTGTCAGGTGAAGTGAGACGCATGAGTTCACTTGTAAATGACTTGCTCGTCCTTGCCCGAGCTGATTCTGGAAAATTGGTATTCGAGAAGAAGGTTATAAATTTAACGAACCTCGTTTCACGTTCCATTCGTTCTTTTTCAAGAATAGTAGAAGGGGACGGGATGTCTCTAACGAGTGATTTGAAAGAAGAAGTTTATTTAAAAGGGGATGAAGAGCGCCTTCAACAGCTCCTTTATTTATTGTTAGATAATGCACATAAATATAATGTGCAGAATGGCCATATTTATGTCTCTTTAAAAGAAGCAAACTCAGAGGTGATTTTGACCGTTGAAGACGAAGGAATAGGAATAGCACCAGAGCACCAAGAAAAAATATTTGAGCGTTTTTTCCGTGTCGATCTATCACGGTCTCGTGCTCAGGGTAGCAATGGCATTGGACTTTCAATCGCTGCTTTCATTATAGAAGCCCATAATGGAAGGATTTTATTGGAAAGTAAGGTGGGTCAGGGATCTTGTTTTACAATTATTTTGCCTGGTCTAAGTGATCAACAGTAAACGATGTTAGTAAAATTATAAAATACTTACAAACATGTCCGAATACAATGATACGAATACGAGGAAGGGTGGAGGCGTATGAGTATCTTTGTAAGCTACATATTGTTAGGACTATCCCTTTCAGCTCCAATGGGGCCAATTAATGCTGCCCAGCTCGACAGGGGGATACGATTTGGGTTTATGAATGCCTGGTTAGTAGGATTTGGGGCAATGGTAGCGGATGGTGTCTTTATGATGCTCATTTATTTTGGACTTGCTCATGTCATTGACACGCCGTTTATCAAAACATTTCTTTGGCTGTTCGGTTTTTTTGTTTTAACGTACACAGGAATTGAAAATATCGCAAAGGCTAATTCGTTTGGATTTGAACAGAAGGTTGGGCGTCATGAAACAAACCGGAAATCATTTCGAACTGGTTTTTTTATCGCCATTTCTAATCCATTGAATATTTTATTCTGGCTTGGCATATATGGTTCAATCCTCGCTCAAACATCTAGTATGTTTGGGACAGCTCAGCTATTTCTTTATAGTACAGGTATTTTTTTGGGGATCACGTTTTGGGATCTCACGATGGCGAGTGCTGCAGCAGGGGCACGTGCATGGGTGAATGCACTTATATTGAAGCGAATATCGATCTTATCGGGTATGACGTTAATTGGATTTGGTCTTTATTTCGGTATGCAAGCCGTTAAGATGTTCGTAGGATAGACTGGCACCTCTTTTTGTCCCTCCTAATAGGATAACGCGTGTAGTGTTAAGGAGGGATTCGGTTTGGAATTATATACGAAATCGTGGATGGATGAACATGGAAAAGAAATGGAAGATTGGCACCGGATCGTATATGCTCAGTTTGGCGCAATGTTAGAGGATGGTGAAAAGCCTTATCCCTGCATTCCTGGTAAGCAGGGCTTTCATCAGGATCATTTACGCTTTGGATTTGTGGAAGACCCAACAAAGAGTATGGCCAGTGTTCAGTTAGCTACTTTGTTAAAAGAATACGGTGAAGTAGCGAGGGATACAGGTAAATATGCTTCTCTCGTTGTTTTTTTTGATTCAAGAACATTGGTAGGAGATGTTGATCAGTATCAATCTTACTTTTGGTCGCTTTTAAACAAGGTTCATGAACTTGATGAGGAACCCTGGCCAGCAGATATCCCTACAGATCCGCATAATCCTAAATGGGAATTTTGTTTTAATGGAGAACCCTACTTTGCGTTTTGTGCAACGCCTGCCCACCAAATTCGAAAGAGTCGTCAGTTTCCTTGTTTTCTGATCGCTTTTCAACCAAGATGGGTTTTTGATGAAATCAATGCGGAAACAACTTTTGGTCAAAAATTAAAAAAAGCGATTCGACAGCGATTGGTTTCTTACGATGGGATCCCAGCACATCCCGCCTTAAAGTGGTACGGACAGCAAGATAACTATGAATGGGAACAATATTTTTTATCAGATGACGAATCGTCGCTTTCCAAATGTCCTTTTCATGCGATGAAAAACAAGTGGAAGAGCATCCGCTCTTAACTGCGTTTTCTCTTCCATTTTATAAAGGTAGCCACGGCAATGAGAAGTAGAAAGCATAGGCTTACAAAAAAACCAGCCCTGCTCATACGGTCAAATAACGTTCCTGAAATAGCCGTAGCGATTAGGAGTACGCCGACCCCTATTTTTATATGATCTTTAAACCTCATCTTGGTTAGTTTTCGATAGGAAAAAAGAATGAACATCCAATTGTAGAGAAGCATTAAACCAGCAGCTGTCGTTAAATACTCGAAAATATTTTCTGGTAAAAGTAGCGCAACAACAATTGAAAGTAAGACGACTAGAGTCGTTAGGCCAAAAGCAGGAAGAGGAATCTTCCTGCTTTTTTTTGCAAAAAATGCCGGTGCATCCTCTTCTTCAGCAAGCGTTACAAGCATGGTCGTGACAGCATAGAGAGAAGCGACCATGGTGGAAAAACCAGCAATAATGAGAATCGCATTAAACACATGCGGCACCCAGGGAAAATCAAACTGAGTTAAAGCTGTTAAAAATGGACTTTCATTCGGATCAATGCTTTTGATTGGAGTGAGTTTTAACACAACGAAGAAAGACATAACATAAAGAATGGTTAAGACGAACAGCATGATCTTTCCAGCTTTAGGGGCATTTTTAGGGTCTTCAAGCTCATTTGCCATCAATCCCATCACTTCAATGCCGCCAAACGCATAAAACGCGTAAACAAGAGCAACCCAGAGTCCCATTGTGCTACCTGAAAAGAAGTGTTTGGAGGTGATGTGGATGTCAACCTGACCTTTCTCTGGCTCAAGCCATCCAAGTAAGGCAGCGGCTCCAATTGCAAGAAACATGATAATAGCAGCAATCTTCATTATCCCAAACGCGTTTTCCATCTTTTCTACGAGTTGAACACCGATAAGAATAACGATAAGTCCAAGTGAAGCGAATACGGAGGCTGTGAGCCACAAAGGAACTTTCGGAAACCAGAATTGGGCAAATAGCGCAAGAGCAGTTAGTTGGCTGCCCATAATGAGCATTTCAGATGACCAGTAAACCCAACCATTGCTAAAGCCTGCCCATGGTCCAAACGCTTGTTTTGCATATGTACGAAAAGAACCTTCTTCTGGATGGTGGGCAGTTAACTTCGCGAGTGCCTCATAAACAATCCATGTCCCAATGGCAGCCAAAAAATAGGCGAATAATACGAGATAGCCTGCTTTTTCAATCGTGATACTAGAACCAAGGAAATACCCGGTCCCTATGATACACCCTACCCCGATGAATGACATTTGCCACCATGTTACTTTCTTTTCGTGATTTGTCGATTTACCCATCTTTGCAACCCCCTCTTATCTTCTTTAGTTTGAGAATCGCTGACAGTGTTTATGTGTGTTTAGGAAATTGGCGAATCTTTTCTCTGAACGGGGAGAAAATAAGGAGACTATGTATGATAAAGGAGTTTAGTCGAATGGACATCCATCCGAACTGTTGGAATGAATATGGAGAATTAAAAGTGGTTGTTGTTTGCTCACCTTCCCATTTAGATGTGCCAGATCAGCAAACGGCTAAAGACGTGCAGTGGGAAAAAGCGGTTAAACAAAAGAAAGCACGAGAAAATCATGAAGAAATGATTCGGGCAATGGAGGATGCTGGTGTTCGAGTGATTGATTATTCGGTTCATTTATCACGAGAAGAGCTTTTACTAAATGAAAAATTAATCAATCGTATTTTTGTTCGTGATCTTGCTTGTGTATTTGGGAACACAGTTCTTCCGGGAGCAGCTGGAACTTCCATGAGGCGACCTGAGTATTTTCAAAGTCATCGGCTATTTCAACAATGGTTTGATCGTAAAACGTTTCGTATGGAAGCTAATAATAACCTGAAGGCGCTTGAATATGGCGATGCGATGGTACTTAATAAGGATGCAGTATTTATTAATTCAGGCATTCGGACAAGCATTGAAAGTATAGAAGCTCTAAAAGAAAGTATCTTTAGAGCTGGATTTCAGGAAATTGGGGTCATTGATCTTCCGAGACGTCCTGATACAATGCATCTTGATATGAATTGTAATGTAGCAGGCGAGAATGTCTTTATAGGTAAAAGCTATTTGAGCTATCTTCCGGTACAGGTTGTCACGGAGAATTCTTTTCGATATGAAATGACGGGAGATTTTCTTGAGCGTCATGGATTTGAAGTCGAATGGACATCAGAGGTCAAACATACTGTTGCAGATATTAACTTCTTAAATCTAGATCCTGAGACCTTACTGATTAGTACGAAAGCAAATAAATCAATCTTTAAGAATCATGCCACTCTCCGTAAAAAAAAGCTGATTGAGATCGATGTAGATGAGTTAGAAAACGGGGGTGGGGGAATTCGTTGCATGACATTACCGCTTGAAAGAGTGTGAAAAAAGAAATGCCATTTCACTCTATATCCATAAAAGAATCCCTCAACTATGTGGGATTCTTTTAATGTGTTTTGGTTGACTGTAATACCTAAGGGGGGTATATTGGTGGTAAGTTAAATTAGAGGAGATGATGGTATTGACTGATGAATTAAACATCCCTTTACAGCCGGACAAAAAGCCAACTGAACTGAGAACAGATGAAGAGAAGCAGCAGCTTCAGAACCGTTTGAAGCGTATCGAAGGTCAAATACGCGGGATTCAGAAGATGGTAGGCGATGATCGGTATTGCGTTGATATCCTTATTCAGCTTTCTGCCATTCAGGCTGCCTTAAAAAAAGTGGGTTACACGCTTCTTGAACGTCACACGAAAACATGTGTTGCTAATTCGGTTCAAGCAGGTAATGGAGATGAGCAAATCGAGGAATTAATGAAGGTGATTCAGCAGTTCTCTAAATAAAGAGGTGAGCCAGATGGAATCGAAAAAACAACTCTCACTCGATGTGACAGGGATGACCTGTGCGTCCTGCTCATCAAGAATTGAGAAGGTATTAAATAAAATGGATGGCGTCGAAGCAAATGTTAATTTAACGATGGAAAAAGCAACGATCTCGTACGACGACGATAAAGTGAACACAGAAGACATCGTAGGGAAAATTGAAAAGTTAGGCTATGGTGTCCGGAAAGAAAAGGTAGAACTTGATATTCACGGCATGACCTGTGCAGCTTGCTCGACAAGAATTGAAAAAGGCTTAAATCGTACGAAGGGTGTTGAGCTTGCTTCCGTTAACTTAACAACAGAGTCTGGCGTTGTCGAGTACCAGCCAGGAACAGTGTCAGTGGATGAACTTCTGCAGAAGGTGAAAAAGCTCGGTTATGAAGCAGTGGTTAAAGAAGATCGTGAAGATCAAAAAAGCCATAAAGATGAGGAAATTAAAAAGAAGAAACGTCGCTTATTGATTTCGTCTCTTCTTTCTCTCCCGCTTTTATTAACGATGCTTGCCCATTTACCTGGCGATGCATCGGTCCCGGTTCCTCCTCTTCTGATGGAACCATGGTTTCAGTTTCTTTTAGCAACACCTGTTCAATTTGTGATAGGGGCTCCTTTTTATACTGGTGCTTATCGCGCATTAGTAAATAAAAGTGCAAATATGGACGTTCTGGTTGCGCTCGGGACTTCAGCGGCTTATTTTTACAGCGTCATTGAAGGCATTCGAGATTATTTAACGGCTGGGTACAGTCCATCCCTTTATTTTGAAACAAGTGCCATTCTGATTACGCTCATTTTAGTTGGAAAGTTATTTGAAGATCTAGCAAAAGGGAGAACGACGCAAGCCATTACGAAGTTACTAAATCTTAAGGCCAAGGAAGCGAGTGTTATTCGGAAAGGTGTTGAAGTGAAAATACCTGTTGATCAGGTACAGGTTGGCGAGCGAATCGTTGTTCGCCCGGGAGAAAAAATACCTGTAGATGGTATCGTCGAGAAGGGAAATTCATCCGTAGATGAGTCCATGATTACAGGTGAATCCATTCCTGTTGAGAAAGAAGTAGGCGCAAGTTTGATTGGCTCTACGATAAATGAAAATGGGACGTTAACCATGCGGGCTGAAAAAGTAGGGAAAGATACTGCACTTGCTGGAATCATTAAAATTGTTGAAGAAGCGCAGGGCTCAAAGGCACCGATCCAACGTTTAGCAGATGTAATTTCAGGCATATTTGTACCTATTGTGGTAGTCATCGCCGCGATGACGTTTTTAATTTGGTATTTCCTTGTTGATCCCTACAATTTACCCCAGGCGCTTGAAGGGGGAATTGCTGTGCTCGTAATCGCATGTCCATGTGCGCTTGGATTAGCTACACCAACGTCTATTATGGTTGGGACCGGAAAAGGAGCTGAGCAAGGTATCCTGTTTAAAGGTGGTGAATTTCTAGAAGCCACTCATAAAATTGATGCCATTTTGCTGGATAAAACCGGTACGATCACAAAAGGAAAACCAGAAGTGACGGACTTTGTTGCTTTCAAAAACGACGAAACAACAGTGCTCGAGCATCTAGTTGCCGCTGAGATGGCATCCGAGCATCCTCTAGCAAGATCGATTGTTCAGTATGGTGGAAATCAGAAGATAATTGTAACTGAAGCTGAACAATTTCAAGCTATTCCTGGTCACGGCATTGATGCAATTGTGAATGGAAACAAAGTTTTAGTGGGGACTCGAAAGCTGATGGAACGAGAGCAAATCGTTTATACTGATTATGAAGAACAAATGACAGTATATGAAAATGCGGGAAAGACAGCAATGTTTGTAGCCTTTGATGGTCGGGTTCAGGGGATGATTGCTGTAGCAGACACAGTGAAAGAAACGTCTAAAAACGCTATTGAGGAAATGCGCTCGCTTGGAATCGATGTGTATATGATTACAGGCGATAACAAACGCACGGCTGAAGCTATTGGCCAGCAAGTAAATCTAAACGGAGTGTTTGCTGAAGTGCTTCCTGAGGAAAAGGCTACTAAGGTGAAAGAGTTACAAGGAGAAGGCAAACGAGTGGCGATGGTAGGGGATGGCATTAATGATGCGCCAGCTCTTGCAACAGCTGATATAGGCATGGCAATTGGTACCGGTACTGATGTCGCCATTGAGACAGCAGATGTTACACTTCTTAGCGGCGATCTTGAAAATATTCCGAAAGCAGTTCAGTTGAGTCGTAAAACAATGCGAAATATTCGTCAGAATCTTTTCTGGGCGTTATTCTATAATTCAATTGGCATTCCAATTGCAGCTGTAGGTTTGTTAGCCCCATGGGTTGCCGGAGCTGCTATGGCCTTTAGCTCTGTATCGGTCGTAACCAATTCTCTTCGTTTGAAACGAGTGAAACTATAATTTATTGGGAGGAGAATCATGATGGAACAAACAACATTAAAAATCGAAGGTATGACCTGTGATCACTGTAAAGCAGCAGTCACCAATGCCTTACAAGAACTTGAAGGTGTATCAGAAGTTGAGGTAGATGTAAAAGCAGGTACAGCAAAAGTAGCCTTCGACTCTTCTAACGTTTCGATTTCTGAAATGAATGAAGCGGTGGAAGAACAGGGGTATGATATTGTTTAAATAAAAAGGCGGAAGAAAGGGTCAAACCTTTCTTCCGCTTTTTTATTATACATATGTTGTTCTCTCCATTAATAAAATGCGCTAATAGGACAAGTGGATCTATACGCCTTATTGATGGAGGGATGCAATCATGATGACATCACTATTCACTCTTTTTATGATAGGTTTTGGAGGACTTATGATTGGCTCGTTTGCTGGGAGAATGGCCTTTACCTATTATGAACATCGTCTTGAAGCTCTTTACCTCATTTGCGGTGGGATGCTTATTGGTGTCACTTCGCTTGAGTTAATACCAGAAAGTATTCGTACCTATTCATTTTGGGCCCTCCTAGCAGGGGCTTCATTGGCGGTTTTTGTGTGTGTCTGGACCGATCAAGCCATACATATGAAGTACAGTGAAATGAGCTATCTACCAGTGATAGCTTTCGTTCTTGCCATTATTTCTCACAATGTTCCTGTTGGCGTCGCGCTTGGAATGACATTAAAGGAAGGGATTGGTGAATCGTTGTTTCTTGCCCTCTTCATTCATCATTTACCAGAAGGAGTGGCGCTTTACATACTAATGAAAATGAACATGATTCATCGCATTGTTTTGATCATCACAGCCAGTGTTATCACCATCGTTTTAACAGCCGCAGCGTGGTTCGGAGGTATCTCGGATCATTCAAGTTTGATTAACGGGATATTTATGGGTATTGCGATCGGTTCTTTGTCCTATGTCGCCATTCACGAAATGATTGGCAAAGTGGTTGGAAAAGTTTCAAAGAGAGAGTTGTACTTGTATACATGTCTGGGAATACTTCTATTATCTTTCTATCTTAAAGTGGCTCATAAATTCTTTTGACAACGTGCAAAAGATTCAGTAAAATTGTACATAGGCTAATATGAACACATGCTCATATATTGAATAGAATAGATCAATAAGCGAAGAAAGGAGTGAATCACGATGGAAGAATATCGACTTAAGGGCTTATCTTGTCCCAACTGTGCTGCAGGCATGGAACAACAGATTCAAAAGCTTGAATACGGCGAATCGGCTCAAATCCAATACAATTCCGGTAAATTAAAAGTAGATAAAAGAGTGAATCTTAAGCAGGTGGAGAAAATCCTTGATTCCGATCATGCTTCTATAGTGAAAGAAGAGGATGAGCATGCGCATGAACATTCTCACAACCATTCCAACATCAAATGGCTACTAGGCATCTCAACCGGCATCTTTCTTGTCGCGCTTTTTTTGGATACCACTACAGCGATTACGGCCGTTCCATTTTATCTTGTTGCGATTATTTTAAGTGGCTATCAAACATTCGTGAAAGGACTTCGCAACTTAACGAAACTTACATTTAATATCGAAACCTTAATGACAATTGCGTTAATTGGTGCTGTTTCCATCGGAGAGTGGAAAGAAGGAACGCTAGTTGCGATTTTATTTGGATTAAATGAATACTTAGAAGGACTTGGTATGGAGAAGGCAAGAAAATCGATGGAATCCCTTCTTCAAATTGCACCGAAAGAAGCGCTTCTAATCACAGGTGGAAAAGAACATGTTGTTGCGATTAACGACCTTCAAGCGGATGATCTTGTACTTGTTAAATCTGGTGCCAAAATTCCTTCAGACGGGGTTGTGGCAGCGGGATATAGTTCAGTAAATGAAGCTGCCATTACAGGAGAAGCGATGCCAGTTGAAAAAAACGTAGGTGAATCTGTTTTTGGTGGAAGTATCAATAATGAGGGTATTCTCCACGTTAAAATAACGAAAGCCTATGAAGATTCTTCCCTCGCCAAAATATTGCATTTAGTTGAAGAAGCACAAGAAACGAAGACACCAACTGAATTATTCATAAACCGTTTTTCCAGATATTACACGCCGATTATCATGGTTATCTCAGCTTTAGTGATGCTTGTTCCGCCTTTATTCTTTGGAGGGATTTGGACTGATTGGTTCTATCAGGGGCTTGCTGTATTAATTGTGGGTTGTCCTTGCGCCCTTATACTGTCGTCACCTATAGCGAACATCTCCGGTATTACGAGAAATGCGCGTAACGGCATCCTTGTAAAAGGGTCGGTTTATCTTGAACAGCTCGGTAAAATTGATACGCTTGCTTTTGATAAGACAGGGACACTTACAAAAGGCTTTCCATATGTTGAAACATATGAAAACTATAGTGATGAGAAGTTTTTATCGGTAGCAGCTGCAGTGGAGAAGCATTCTTCGCATCCGTTGGCTAAAGCCATCATGAAGAAAGTAGCTGATTTTCCTTACCGTGAATTTGAAGC
The DNA here is from genome assembly GCF_028610625.1 of Guptibacillus spartinae. Taxonomy (GTDB): domain Bacteria; phylum Bacillota; class Bacilli; order Bacillales; family Guptibacillaceae; genus Guptibacillus; species Guptibacillus spartinae. The sequence goes on along the minus strand of NZ_JAQQWU010000016.1, from coordinate 50,413 downwards.
AACCAACGTTGAAACAGTCTCAGGGCAAGGCGTTATAGCAGATGTTGGTGGAATAAAATATTGGGTAGGAAATGAAAAAAGCGTTCAGCACGTAACGATTCCTGAGAATGTCCAAACATCAATCGATCAGATGAAACGTGAAGGGTTAACGCTTGTCATTGTAGCGGATGAGAAAAAGATTCTTGGTCTGTTTGGTATAGCGGATGAAATCAGAGAGGAAAGTCATTCTGTTATTCAGGCACTTCATCAGGCGGGAATTAAGAACACGGTCATGCTAACGGGGGATCATGAGAAAACAGCCGAGAAAGTGGCAAATCGTGTTGGGGTACGTTCTTATTTCGGCAGTCTTTTGCCTGAAGACAAAGTCGCTAAAGTGAAAGAATTAACAACCAAAGGTAAAGTAGCCATGATTGGTGATGGGATTAATGATGCACCAGCTCTTGCGTCAGCTGATCTTGGGATAGCAATGGGGAAAGGAACGGATAGCGCGATTGAAACAGCAGATATCGTTTTAATGCAGGATCATCTAGGGAAGCTACCAGAAGCGGTTTCGATTGCTAAGCGTGTCAATCGCACGATTCGTCTCAATATTGCGCTAGCCCTTGGTTTGAAGCTCATTGCCCTGCTGCTTACAATTCCTGGATTATTAACACTTTGGATAGCTATTTTGTCTGATATGGGCGCAACAATTCTTGTGACCTTAATTAGTTTAACAATTTTATGGGAGCGGAAAGAAAAAGATAAACGAATGATAGAGAAGGAAGTTGAACCTCAGCATTCGTAAAACCTCTGGGAATCCAGAGGTTTTTTTTATGGATGTTGTAGAAAATGAACCTGAAATCAAGTTGTTAAAAGGTGTTTATTTAATCATGTCAACAAGTGTTGCGCCGAATTTGCATTTTGATTTCATTGTATATGATCCAAAACGCTCGTAAGATAAGAACTACAGAAAGTCGCACATAGGGATATGAGTCCTATAAAAGTGATCCTCTATTAAAATTCAGTTTACAACTGAACAAACAAAATGAAAACGCTTTTAATGTGCAGATGAAAAGGAGGATATACGATGAGTGAACAAAACGCAGAGAAATCTGGATTCAAAGTAAAAGTTCAGCGGTTCGGAAGTTTTCTAAGCAGTATGATCATGCCAAATATAGGCGCGTTTATTGCTTGGGGACTGATTACGGCTTTATTTATACCTACAGGATGGACGCCAAATGAGAGCTTAGCTGAGTTAGTAGGTCCAATGATTACTTACTTGCTGCCTCTATTAATTGGTTACACTGGTGGTAAAATTGTCCACGGTGGTCGAGGCGGAGTAGTTGGTGCTACAGCTACAATGGGTGTTATCGTCGGAGCAGATATTCCGATGTTCCTAGGTGCGATGGTTATGGGGCCTCTTGGTGGGTACGCGATTAAAAAATTTGATCAGGCGATTCACGGAAAAATAAAGTCTGGTTTTGAAATGCTGGTCAATAACTTCTCCGCTGGTATCATCGGCGGTATCTTAACAATACTAGCATCTATAGCTATTGGACCGGTTGTATTAGGTCTGAACAAAGCATTAGCAGCAGGAGTACAAGTGATTGTTGATGCAGGACTTCTACCTCTTGCAAGTATTCTAATTGAACCAGCGAAAGTACTCTTTTTAAATAATGCCATTAACCATGGTATTTTGAGCCCGCTTGGTATTGAGCAAGCAGCTAATACTGGGAAATCAATTCTCTTCTTATTAGAATCCAATCCTGGTCCGGGACTAGGGATTTTACTTGCATTTTGGTTTGCTGGAAAAGGATCTGCAAAACAAACGGCGCCTGGTGCAGCAATCATTCATTTCTTTGGTGGTATTCATGAAATTTACTTCCCGTACATCTTAATGAAGCCAGCTCTTCTATTAGCAGCCATACTTGGTGGAATGAGTGGCGTCTTTACCTTAACAATTTTCGGTGCTGGGCTAATTGCACCGCCTTCGCCAGGAAGTATCTTTGCACTAATGATTATGACACCTCGCGGAGGGTATCTTGGTGTACTAGCGGGCGTCGTTGTTGCTACCGCTGTTTCTTTCCTTGTGGCATCCTTTATTCTTAAACGCTCAAAAGATAGCGGAGAAGATATTTCAGAAGCCACTGAAAAAATGGAAGCAATGAAAGGGAAGAAAAGTAGCGTATCATCTAACTTAAAAACAAATACAGAAGAAGCTAAAGAAGAAAAAACATCTTCTTATGGTCAAATCGCTAAAGTCGTTTTTGCCTGTGATGCTGGAATGGGATCATCTGCAATGGGGGCATCTGTATTGCGTAACAAATTCAAAAAAGCTGGATTAACAGACATTGAAGTTACAAATACGTCAATTAGCAACCTACCTAACGATGCTGATCTAGTGATCACCCATCAGGATTTAACCGATCGTGCGAAGAATAAGCTTCCAGAAGCAAATCACATTTCGGTTAAAAACTTTATGAACAGTCCAAAATATGATGAGCTTGTATCTGAATTAACTTCTGCAGGTGAAACAGCAGTGAAGCGAGAAGAACCAGTACAAGTGGAAAATAACGAAATTAATAAAGTCGTCTTTGCATGTGATGCTGGGATGGGATCTAGTGCCATGGGCGCTTCCGTTCTTCGTAATAAGTTTAAAAAAGCGGGACTAGAGGATATTGATGTATCAAATACATCGATTAGTAACTTACCTGATGATGCCGACTTAATTGTCACGCACCAGGACTTAACCGACCGTGCAAAAGCGAAACGTCCTAATGCTGAGCATATTTCAGTGGCAAACTTTATGAATAGCCCGAAATACGAAGAGCTCGTTGAACGGTTAAAAAAATAGGTAAAGCTGGAATTTGAGGTGAACCACGTGTTTATTTCAGCAAGAGAACGGCGGATTTTACAGTTCCTTTTAGAGAGCAACGATTCCTATACAGTGAAAGGGGTCGCTCAAGAACTTGAGGTTAGTGAACGAACAGTTCATCGAGATTTAGTCGGTGTAGAAGATATTCTGACACAGTATAATTTAACCTTAAAAAAGAAAGCTGGAGTAGGCATTCAAATTGATGGTGAAGAATCTAGTCGATCTGAGTTAAAAAGCGATCTAGTTGATCTAACCATCACAGAATATACGCAACAGGAAAGGGAGACGCTGATTCTATGCAAACTTTTAGAATCAGCTGATCCTATTAAGTTAGTAGGTTTAGCAAATGATTTAAGAGTGACAGTGGCAACGATCAGTCATGATTTAGATAGAGCGGAAGAATGGCTTGAAAGTATGCAGCTTTCATTAACACGTAGGCGAGGGTATGGCGTGCAGGTGGAAGGGAGTGAAGCCCTGAAGAGGCATGCTATGAGCTCCTTACTTGCACTTGAGTTCAATGATTCGGATTTTTTTACATTATTAAAGAAATCTATACAAAAAAAATCTCAAGGACATGTTCTTGAATCTGCTTCCGAGCGATTGCTGGGGTTAGTTGAACGAGATAAGCTTTTGACAGTTGAGACAATCGTAGATGATGTCAATAATGAACTCCCTTATACGATCGCTGACAGTGCCTATATTGGATTAATTGTCCACATGACATTGGCTGTTGAGCGTATTCAAAAAGGGGAGAAAATTGAGATTGACGAAGAGTATTTAGGAACTTTGAAGACTACGAAAGAGTTTGGTTTTGCTGCTATAATTGCTACAAAACTTGAAGAATCTTTTAATGTCTTAATACCGGAAGCTGAGATTGGTTATATTACGATGCATTTACGGGGAGCAAAGTTAAGAAACACTGGAGATTACTATTTAGAAGAAACCAATTATCCCATCCTCTTGAAAACAAAGAAGTTAATCCGCTACGTAGATCAGCATCTCAATGCGGATTTAGAAACGAATGAATCACTTTTAGAGGGGTTAGTGACACATCTCGGTCCTGCTACGCATCGCGTTAGGCAGAACATGAATATCCATAATCCTTTACTTACAAAAATAAAAGAAGATTATGCTGACTTATTCGACCTAATTAAAGAAGCGTTAAAAGAAATTTACCCGGGCGTATCTATTCCTGACGAAGAAGTTGGTTTTCTCGTTCTACACTTCGGATCAGCTCTTGAGGGTCGCCATCAACATCATGAGGTGAATATTCTTGCCATATGCTCAAGTGGGATCGGCACCTCCAAAATGCTAGCAACTCGGTTGAAGCAGGAGCTACCAGAAATACAGACGATAAAAAGTGCTTCCTTATTTGAACTCCAAGATGAAGACCCTGAAGGTTATGACCTGATTGTTTCCACTATCCCTCTACCTCAATATGAGGGCGAGTATATAAAAGTGAATCCTTTTTTAACAGAAGAGGAGACAACGCGCATTCGCTCGAAACTTCAAAAAAAGTCGATGATGAAAAAAAGAAACACAGTTGAGAAACCTAAAAAGGAGAAGGAATCTTTATTTCATTCAAACGATGAAGCGAAACTCTGGTTTCGTAGAGCTGAAATATATAGCACGACTGTTTCTTCGGTAATAGACTTATTTCGAGTAAATCAATTTGAACACAGAGAGATAGAAAAGCTATTAGATGCAGAGTGTTGTCGTTTAGAAGCCCTTCATGCGATTCGTGATTCATCGGAGGTTAAAGAGGCGCTACTGAAGCGAGAATCCATTAGTGGAGTGGGGATTCCCGAGACGTCACTTGCGTTGTTTCATACGAGGGCACCTGGAGTGAAGAAGCCTGTGTTTACAATTAGCAGATTAATGGAACCTATTCAGAGAAAAGCAATGGATGGTTCTCTCATTGATATGGACTCTGTTCTTTTACAACTAGCACCGGAAGATTCACCGATGGAAAGTATTGAGATCATGAGCTACATTAGTTCTCTTATCATTGAATCAGATGAAAGCATCGCGCTTTTTTCGGAGAGCAATCAAGAGTCAATTGGATTGTACCTCGCCAATAAAATGAAAAGTTATGTAGAAAAACAATTAGGATTAAAAGGAGACGATTAAGATGGCAAAAGAAATTCTATCAACAGAAAATGTATTACTAAATGAGACAGCAGCAACAAAAGAAGAGGCAATCCGCATGGCTGGTCAAATTCTAGTTGATAACGGATATGTGGACGAAAGCTACCTTGAACAAATGCAAGAACGTGAAAAAATAACAACAACTTACATGGGTAACTCAGTTGCGATTCCACATGGCACTGAAGATGCTAAGAAAGCAGTAAAGCATTCAGGGCTCTCGATCATCCAGCTTCGAGAAGGTGTTAATTTTGGAGATGGCAACATTGCGAAGATTATCATTGGTATTGCGGGTAAAGACAATGAACACTTAGAGATCCTTTCTCAAATTGCCATTGTTTGTTCTGAAGAAGAAAATGTAGAAGAGTTGATTCAAGCGGATTCCAAAGAAACGTTAATTTCCATGTTTAACGAGGTGAATTAATCATGCTTGCCGTTCATTTTGGTGCTGGAAATATTGGAAGAGGTTTTATTGGCAAGCTTCTTTCGCAATCAGGATATGAAGTCTGTTTCGTAGATATCAATGAGACTGTGATTAACGAGCTTAATGAACGAAAGAGTTATACAGTAGAAATATTAGGTCAGGATAAGGAGCAGACTGTTGTGAATGGTGTAAGGGGCATTAACAGTTTAAAAGATCCTGAGGCGGTAGTGGATGCCATCTATCAAGCTGACCTGATTACAACTGCTGTTGGCCCAACCGTATTGAAGTTGATTTCTTCAGCTATTAAAGAAGGGATTTCAAAGCGTATTGTAGACAAAAAAGCTCCCGTTAACGTGATTGCATGTGAAAATATGATCGGTGGCAGTACAATGCTTCGAAATGCCGTTGAAGAAAAAATGGATGAAGCGGAGCGTAATGTGCTGGATCAGTTCGCTGGTTTCCCAGATGCTGCAGTAGATCGCATTGTTCCAAATCAAACGCATGAAGATCCATTAATGGTTGCGGTCGAGCCATTCTATGAATGGGTCGTCGATCAAACGATGATGGCCGGGGCAGTCCCGGATATTGCTGGCCTTACGTACGTGAAAGATCTTACGCCTTACATTGAGCGGAAGTTATTCACAGTGAATACTGGGCACGCCATGACAGCTTATCTTGGTTATCAGGCAGGGTATGAGACAATTAAAGAAACATTAGACGACAAAGGTATCTACCAGGAAGTTAAAAGTGCTCTTGAAGAGTCGGGTGATCTGCTTCAAAATAAGCACGGTTTCGATAAAGAGACACATGAGGCTTATATTAATAAAATTCTTGGTCGCTTTTTAAACCCACATTTAGTGGATGAAGTGACTCGAGTTGGACGGGCTCCGATTCGTAAAATTGGACCTAACGACCGCCTTGTTGGCCCGGCACGGCAGCTGATTGATTTAAATAAAGAGCCGAACTATCTTGCAAAAGGGATCGCTGCAGCATTGAGATTTGATCCAAAAGAAGATGAAGAGGCTTTGAAAATTCAGGATACGATCAAGAATGAAGGTCTTACAAGCGCCATTATTACTTATACAGGTGTCAAAGAAGGAGAGACTTTGTTTAACCTCATTCGTCATCATTATAAAGAAATGGCACATAGCTAAAACAGGAGAGGCTCTCTTAGAGCTTCTCTTTTTTATACTTAATTCGCATATTTTTGTTACTATTTTGCATTAAGACTTGTGCCAGCTTCAATACAATTCTACTATTAGGGTATGACATCAGTCATATCCATTTTTAATGGGAAGGGGAACACGAATGTTTAATATTTTACTTCAGTCTCATTCAGGTTCATGGGCAATACTTGTATTGCTTTTAGTGATCAGTTATTTTGCTCCAAAGCAAAAGATCTCGCTTATGATTCAACGTTTATTTTATCTGATTATGCTTGGTACAGGCATAGGGATGCTCTTTATCCTTGGTTTTCCACTGATCTATGTACTAAAAGGAATCCTGGCGATTGTATTAATCGGGGTTATGGAAATGATTGTAGGGAAAAGAAAACGCGCTGAATCAACAAAAATGCTTTGGGTTGCGTGTATTGTTCTTATTTTAGTCATTATTTCAATTGGGTACAACTGGATTTAAAACGAAAAGGCGACGTTCCATTTGTGGGACGTCGCCTTTTTTAGAGTTTTTTTATACTTTTCGGGCCTACCGGGGGCCCTTCCGCTTTTGGCTCATCTAGCTGCACGGCCCCAGTCCCTCGATCGCTTCACCATATGAAATGAACACAAAGGGCGTGTTCTTTTCATATGGCTCCAGCGCTTTTCGGGCCTACCGGGGCCCTTCCGCTTTTGATTCATCTAGCTGCAGTGACCAGCCTCTCGATCGCTTCACCATATGAAATGAACACAAAGACCGTGTTCTTTTTATAAGGCTCCAGCGCTTGTCGAGGCTAAACGGTCACTTCCGCTTTTGTTATTCCCACGGTTTTTCTGTGGTTAGGAGGCCGGCTAGTTCTTTACTGGCTTGTCTGTGTTCTTTTCGTTTTTCTGCCCTTGCTGGTGCTGTTTCGTGTAGGTTTTTTTCTTCTGCTGATTCCGGAATGACTTTTGGAACAGCTATTGGTTTTTTATTTTCATCCAGCGCTACAAATGTAAGAAAGGCTGTAGCTCCGATATGTCTTTCACCTGATAAGAGGTGTTCCGCGATAACCTTTACGAAAACTTCCATGGAAGACTTTCCAGTGAACGTCACATAGGCTTCAAGACAAACCGAGTCGTCTGGAGTAATGGGGTGTAAAAAGTCAACAGAGTCAGTTGAGGCTGTGACAACTTCACTTCGACAGTGACGCATAGCCGCTATTGAAGCTATATCATCAATGTCTCTCATCAGCTGGCCACCAAATAAAGTGTTGTGGTTGTTTGTTGCTTCTGGGAATACATGGCTTGTTTTGACAACACGTGATTCACGAATATATTTAGATTCCATAATTGTCTCTCCTTAGTATGCTTTTCTTGTAGTCTATCTTTACTATGCCCTTGATTGAAAGCTGAAAAACCTCTGTCTTTATGAAGGACGAAAGAGGTTATGTGAAATAGCTGTCATATAAATGATTCCATTTCTCTTCGTTTACGTCAAAAACTTTTTTTTGATGGTGCTTCGTGATAACAAGTGAATCTTTTGTAAGCGTAACTCTGCCATCGTTTGTCGCCATTGTCACTAACGTATGATTGGCAAATGGTGAGCGAGGATCTGTTTGAATAAAAGTGCTTAGTGGCTCATACTCACTCAGCGTTCGAGGTTCAGTTGAAAAGCGAATTTGAGTCTTCCATCCTTTGCCTATCGCTTGTTGAAGGTCATATATTTGATTCTTACGATGAATAATTCGATAGCGATGAAAGCCATCATCAACGACCTCCCCTGAAAGAGGAATTGGAAAGTGACTCGAGTTTCCGAATCCTACATCTGCTAAGTAGGTCGTTTCATCAACTTTCACCAGGTTCGTTAAGTGAGTATTTTCTTTCCCCCATCCGTTATCATCGATTGCGACAGTTCCTGTAATCAAAGTAGTTGTAAATCCAAGCTGCGTAAGAAGCCAGTTGAAAAGTGGATTTAGTTCGAAGCATAGTCCTCCGCGTTTCCTTATTATAATTTTGTCATACATTTTTTCAAGATTTAAATCAATCCACTTTTTTTGAGAAATATCAAGGTTTTCAAAGGGGATATGAAGCATATGTTTTTGCTGAAGTAGTTGAAGAGAAGGAAGGTCTATCTGTACATGATTGATGTTCACTCGTTCTAAATAACGCTCTACCTTCATACATAAACTCCTTTCTTCTGTTTCTATTTTCATGTAGATCGCTTTGAAAAGCAATAAATTGGTTTCTCCATTCATGAAGTATTTTCCTTAGGAGATACTAAAAGAAAAAGGGTGTGAGAGAGTGAAAAAGTGGAGTTTTGTATTGGTATTGCTGATGCTCGTTCCGATTCATGTATCCGCAGAAGAGAATCGGGAACTTGCCATCGTGATTGATGATTTCGGAAATGATATGGGGGGAACGGAAGAAATGCTAAGACTTCCGGTCACCTTAACTGTTGCTATCATGCCTTTTCTTGAAACGACTGAGCAAGATGCAGAAGAAGCGCATAAGTTTGGACATGAAGTGATTGTGCATATTCCGATGGAACCAATGAAAGGGAAGAAGAGTTGGTTAGGACCAGGCGCGATTACAACGGACTTGTCTGATGACGAAATTGAGAAGCGGGTAATGGCTGCAATTGACGCTGTGCCTCATGCAGTTGGTGTAAATCATCATATGGGCTCGAAAGCCACAGCTGATAAAAGAGTAATGAGGATTGTTCTTGAAGTATGTCGAGAAAGGGGTCTTTATTATTTAGATAGCAAAACAACGGGGAAAAGCGTAATCCCAGAGCTAGCAAATGAAATTGGGGTGCCTTATCTTGAAAACGAACTGTTCTTTGACGATGTTTATACGCTTCAGCATATGAGTAGGAAGGCTCAAGAACTTGCGAGAAAGCTTAAAGATGATCAAGCTCACATCGCAATCGGTCATGTGGGGATAGCCGGAGAGAAAATGGTTGCGGTTTTAAGCGAATTTATTCCAGTGTATAAAAATGAAGCGGTCATTGTGCCATTATCTCAGATGATTCCGGGATTTGAGATGATTGATGAGAGCATGCCTTAACAAAGATAGTGCACATACAAAACTCAATGAGGTATGACTGATCCATTATGACACTTCATACGTTAGCTAGGAAACAATAAGTGAGGTGTCCAGTGTGAAAGAACGAATGGAGTGGGGTTTGCTGGGAGGGCGAATCATACTTGGATTGATCATGCTCGCTCATGGCTTACAAAAGCTTGGTGCGATGGAACATACGATTGCGATGTTTGATAAGATTGGTCAACCTGCAGTCCTTGCATATACAGCAGCGATTGTTGAAGCAATTGGGGGAGCATTTCTTATTGCTGGGCTCTTCGTCATACCATCGGCCATTCTTCTTGGACTAACGATGCTTGGGGCAATTGTTTTGGCAAAGCTCCAGATGGGGCTAATAGGAGGATATGAATTTCCGCTTTCTCTTCTTGGCCTGTCACTGATTTTGGCTTTTACTGGAAGCCGAAAACTTGCGATATCTGAAGTGATCAACAGTAAAAGGAAAGTACTCAACAGCGTTAAATAAACGTTTGTTTAATTTCATTCACTCACAAAAACGCCTCCTCAAATGAGGAGGCGTTTTTTGATAGTTAATTAAAAGGAATGTATTTCGAATGGGTGTACTAATTATGGAATATCGTACCCCATCGAACTAGTAAGGATTTCAAACCACTGATCACGAGTTAATGTATACGATAGGGCATCAACTGCACTATCAATGCGTTCTGGTTTACCGGATCCCACAATTGGCATAATGTTTGCAGGATGGTTAAGGAGCCATGCGTAAAGAACTTGGTCCATACCTTTTGCACCAATTTCAGCAGCGACCTTTTTAACCGTCTCACGCAAACGCACGGCTTTTTCGTCATTTGAAGTGAAGACATTCCCTCCAGCAAGAGGAGACCATGCCATCGGCTTCATTCGTTTTTCCTGACACAAGTTAAGTGTACCGTCCTCAAAATTCTCAAGGTTATAAGCAGAAAGCTCAAGCTGATTTGTAATGAGAGGTTGCTCCACATATGACTGGAGCATATTAAACTGGTGTTGTTTAAAGTTTGAAACGCCAAAGTGACGGACTTTTCCTTCTTGTTTTAATGTAGAAAAGGCTTCAGCCACTTGTTCTGGATCCATAAATGGATCTGGGCGATGGATTAAAAGCACATCAATGTAATCAATACCAAGTGAGGTGAGCGATTGCTCAGCAGAAGCAATAATATGCTCCTTACTTGTATTGTAATGATGGGATTGGTGTGTCGGTCTGTTGGGTGATTCAATGACAATCCCACATTTTGTTACGATCTCCATTTGGTCACGTAGTGAGGGGTTCAGCGCGAGTGCTTTCCCGAAAAGTTCTTCACATTCGTAACTTCCATAAAGGTCAGCATGATCGAACGTTGTAATCCCTCGATCAAGGTTATGCTCAATGAGTGAAAGGGTTTCTTCACTTGATTGGTTCCAGTCAGCCAATCGCCATAGGCCGTGAATAATACGAGAAAAAGATAAATCTTCTGTTAAGTTTATGCGTTGCATCGTTAGATCCTCCTGTATTGGTACTTTTTTTATCATAGACGAATTAAACCGCTTGCACAACAAAACAGTCTTATCAAGCGAATCTTATTAATGATAATGCTTCTCATTATCATTAAGGCGTGCTATAATGAAAAAAATAAATGATCATATGAGGTGGATAAAATGGTTGAAACGTTACAAATAGCGATGTTTTTCTTTATTTTGATCTTATCGTTTACCACATTTGCGCTTGTTCTTAGAGCAGAAGCCGTGAAAAGTGGTTATGGTCGTGAAAAGAAAACGAGTGCATACGAATCGACACCGCCCCTTGCATTTAAGAAAAGTTATTGACTTTTTAATTGATAAAGATTATCATTATCAATATAGTAGATAAGAGACATGGTGTTCCCCGACACAAATTGTCCTATATAATTCAAACAAAGCCAAAGAAGTTCCCCCTTCTCCAATTGTTTGATGATCCTAGCTGCCAACGCCGGCAGCTATTTTTATTTGTCCACTTTTATAATTATACAAAGGCCATATAACATTAGGATCAAGAAGTGGTTTTAATCCATTTATTCTCATTTACAAATGAAAATTTAGTGCTAAACTATTTTTTGGAAGTACACATCAAGAGGGGGTTTGACATATGAAGAAGTTGTTATCTGTTTTAAGTTTATCCATGCTTCTGATCGTAGCAGCATGTGGATCAAATACAAACAGTGAAAGTGAAACAAGTGGAGAAGCAGAGCAAGCCGATACGAAAAGTGTCCTACTTGATTTTCAAGCAGAAGTGGTGAGTGTGTTAAAGGAAAACAATGACGAGATTGTAGCTTACGAATCAGCAAAAGCTGCTTTTCTTGATAATGAAACCCCTGAAGCAGACAAGCCTTCTACAGAAGAACTTGAGGATTTAAAAGGTCCAGCTGTTGAAGCTAGTAAAGCAACGGTTGATGGCATCGAAGGGTTAACTGTTCCAGCTGAATTAGATGATTCTAAAGAAGAAATTGATAGCTCATTTGATGAATTAACAAAAGCTTATAACATTCGTGCTGAGCAAGCAGACATTGAAGATCCTTCTGTACAAGAAAAGGCAGCCGAGCATTTCACAAAGTTTGAGGATAAGATGGGTAAGGTTTTCGAAGACACTGGGCTAATTAAGCCAAGCTTTGCGAAAGAACTAGAATAGATACGAGCAACCCTGCTTAGATTGCAGGGTTTTTTGTGCGATGTATAAGTGAATGGAATTCACTTATGATAAGCTAGGAGAGGGAAAAAGTTTAATTTTTATAAAAGGAAGTGGCAATATGAACGCACGTTTATCGAAAATGACAGATTGGCTTAGCGAACAAAATCAAGACTTTGCTTATATTCATTCACCTTCGAATGTTTTTTACTTATCGAATTTCCATTGTGAACCGCATGAACGGTTACTTGGTCTTTTTATTGTTCCTCATCATGAACCATTTCTTGTAGTGCCAGGAATGGAAACTTCCCAAGCCAGAGACGCGGGATGGGAATATGAGATTATCGGCTATAGTGATTCAGAAAATCCTTTTGATTTTATTTATGAGGCTTTGAAAGAACGAGGTGTTTCTCAGCCTAAAAGTGCTTCAATTGAAAAAGGAACGCTTGCCTATGAGCGCGCTGAAGAATTGCAGGATCGTTTTCCAGGTTTACAGTATCATTCCGCAGAGCTTGGACTGAATCAATTTCGTCTAATTAAAGATGAGAAAGAAATTGAAGTATTACGCGAAGCAGCCGCACTGGCAGATTTCGGGGTAGAGACCGGAGTAAAAGCTTTACGCGAAGGTGTAACTGAAATGGAAGTGCTCGCTACGATTGAATTTGAATTGAAAAAGAAAGGTATTCGTGAAATGTCTTTTTCAACCATGGTTTTGTTTGGAGAGAAATCAGGCCAACCGCATGGTAATCCTGGTGATCGTCAATTGAAGAAAGGGGATCTCGTTTTATTTGACCTTGGGGTTGTATGTAACGGGTATTGCTCTGATATTACGCGTACAGTGGCATTCGGTGAAGTGAATGAGAAACAGAAAGAAATTTATGATACCGTTTTGCGTGCTCTAACGGAATCACTTCAAGTCTCAAAGCCAGGAACTCGACTTGGCGATATTGATCTTGCAGCTCGAAATGTCATTTCAAATGCAGGATACGGAGATTATTTCCCGCATCGGATCGGTCATGGTATCGGAATTGAAGTACACGAGTTTCCATCTTTGAGTGAGAAAAACGATAGTTTGCTACAAGAAGGGATGACCTACACGATTGAGCCGGGCATTTATTTGCCGGACGTTGGTGGGGTGAGAATTGAAGATGATGTGCACGTTACTGAGAATGGATACGAGACTTTAACGAAGTATCCAAAAGAATTACAAATCATTGAATAGGCCAAAGCCGACTCTTTCTTGGAGTCGGCTTTGTAATGGTATTGTCACGTTTCTTCTTTTTAAAAATGGACTGGTGTGGTGTATAATGGAACTACATTTTGGTGTAAAAAGAAGAGAGGTTCAGCTGTGAAACCTGAGCAAAAAAGTGAGTATCTGTTATTTGGAGCCTGGGCTGTTTCTGTTCTTGCCCTTGCTGGAAGTTTGTATTTTTCTGAAGTCCTTAAATATGAACCATGTGAACTTTGTTGGTATCAACGTATTCTTATGTATCCTTTGGTCATTATTCTCGGTATTGCTATGGTAAGAAAAGAGGCTTCCCAATGGCTATATGTCTTACCGTTATCCGTTATTGGAGCTTGTGTTTCTCTCTATCATTATTTGATTCAGAAGACATCTTTCTTTGCAGAATCAGCACCTGCATGTGGAAGAGTTCCTTGTACGGGACAATATATTAATTATGCCGGGTTTATCACGATTCCGTTTCTAGCATTCATTGCTTTTCTTTCCATTACGATTCTCATGATTTTCTTAAATAAGCATACAAAAAAGGAGAAAAATGCATGAAGAAAGCTATTATTTTTCTTGGTATTATTATCGTGTTATTTGGAGCGCTCGCATTTGTTACAAATTTAAGCAATAGTGAAAAAGCAGAGGGAAATCCTTACGGGAAAGACTCATTAGATCCTGCAACAATTGATCAGCTCGATGATCCGCTTTACCAGAATCAAATTCTCCCTGATGAGCTTGATAAAACCCTTTCGAAAGAAGAAGATGCATTCGTTTATTTCTATAGCCCAACTTGCATTCATTGTAAAAACACTTCTCCGATCCTTGTGCCACTCGCAGAAGATATGGATATTGACCTAAAGAAGTACAATGTACTGGAATTTGAACAAGGTTGGAATGACTATCAAATTGAATCCACGCCAACCCTTATTCGATTTAAAAATGGAAAAGAAGTGGATCGCATTGTTGGAACTCAGACCGAAGAAACGTTTAAGCAATGGATAAAAGAAAATAAATAAGAAGTGAAAGCACCTATGCCGGGTGCTTTTTTTGTTTGGACACATCCGAATGTTTATCGGTGAGTCTACCGGGAACTAGAAAGATATAGATAAAAGGAAAGGTGGATCATCATGAGTCATATTAATGGAAAAGTTGTTATTATTACTGGAGCGAGTAGTGGAATCGGCGAAGCAACGGCGAAGAAACTTGCAGGAGACGGGGCGAAAGTTGTCCTTGCTGCGCGACGCGAGGATCGCCTTGAAGAATTGAAGAAAGAAATTACAAATAGCGGTGGAGAAGCTATTATTCAAAAAACGGATGTAACCTCAAGAGAGCAAATGCAAGACCTTGCTGATAAAACGATTGAGCAATATGGACAAATCGATGTTATCATCAATAACGCAGGATTGATGCCACTATCCTTCATGAATAAACTAAAAATTGATGAGTGGGATAAGATGGTTGATGTAAACATAAAGGGTGTTCTCTACGGTATTGCTGGTGTTCTACCTCATATGGAGGAAAGAAAATCTGGTCACATTATTAACGTATCTTCAGTTGCAGGTCATGAAATCATGCCAGCAGGTGCAGTATATTGCGGTACGAAATTTGCGGTACGAGCAATTACAGAAGGACTTCGTAAAGAAATGTCACCTTCTTCCAACATTCGTGCAACAATTATCTCTCCAGGGGCAGTTGCAACAGAATTAACAAACACCATTACAGATGAAGATGTACAGGAGAAGTTAAACAATCGTGGTCCTAATGGTCTGGATCCTTTAGATCCACAAGCCATTGCGGATGCCATCTATTATGCTGTTGGTCAACCTGACAGTGTATCCATTAACGAAGTACTCGTTCGTCCTACATCACAAGGATAAAGGTATAGAAAAATCCGTCCTCAGAAACAAGAGGACGGATTTTTTTAGAAGCTAAAACATCGTGGCAACCATTTTTGCCAATTGGGCACAAAGAACAGCTGCGTAGCTACCCACAACGTTACCTACAATCCCCATCAAAAGTCCAACTGGAGCAAGTGAAGGCTGAAAGACAGAGGCAACAATCGGAGCTGAGCTCGTCCCACCGATGTTTCCTTGTGAACCTACTGCTACGAAGAACAGCGGGGCACGTAGCAATCGAGCTGCAATGAAAATAACAAGTATATGAATACTGAGCCACACAATCCCCATCAGTACGTATTGAGGTGAATCAACTACATAAGCAAGGTCAGCTCTTGCCCCTATTGTTGCAAGTAAAAGATAAATGGCGGTATAACCGACTTTACTAGCGCCATACCCCTCTAACTTTTTAACCGGGGTGAAAGAGAAGGCAATACCGATAGCTGAAATAATCATAACCGTCCACGTGGTTGTCGAAAGAACGGCGGACTGCGGAAGGTTCTCTGAAATTTTTAATACGATATAAGAAACACCAAAGGCAAGTCCAAGTAGACCTAGTAGCTGCGGAACTTGAATAGGGCGTTCGTTCTTACGTTGAATATCATTCATTTCTTTATTTACGCTTTGGATGACAGAATCATCCGCTTTGTTCCATTTATTGAATTTATGCTGGAACCCTGCTAGGAAAATCATAATCCCCATCCAGCTATAACCAACTACTGTATCAACAACAATAATAGGGGAGAGGATTTCTTTCGGTGTTTTTACTGCTTCGATCATGGCAGCCATGTTCGCAGATCCACCAATCCAGCTTCCTGCAAGCGCCGCAACTCCCGTCCAGGCATCGGCTGGTAACCATGGTTGGAAAATAGCAAGTGCAATCGGTCCACCGATAATAACACCAATTGTACCAGCAAGGAACATAAGTAACGCTTTAGGTCCTAATCGGAGCGTAGCTGGAACGTTAGCAGATAACAGTAACAGTAATAATCCGACAGGAAGAATATAGGTGGATACAAATCCATATAAACTCGACTCTTGAGGAATAATAGCAAAGGTCGTTGATAGCATTGGAATAAAGTATGTCCAAATTAACGGAGGTGCGTAATGAAAAATCTTTTGCAAGACGTTGTTCTTTGATTCGCCAAGCATAAAGATGAGTCCAACGACAACCGTTAAATAGACAAAGACAGCCATCGGATCCTCAATTAAGGGATTAGCCTTTGACCAGGCTAGTGCAAATGTCATGATTGTTCACTCCTTGATGTTAGACTATAGTCGCAAATTATTATTATAGCATCTATCAGCCTTAAGACGCTTTTATAAAAAATTATAAAAAAATTACAACCATTAAAAAAATTCATAGCTTGTATGCAAAATGCATACATATTGTGTAGAGCGAGGTTAAAGGAGTGGGTTGTCGTCGGTCTATTAAATGAATTTCGTCATTTTGCTATTAGAGGGAATGCGGCTGATATGGGGATAGGGATTGTGCTTGGGGCAGCATTTAGTCGGTTTATCGAATCACTTGTTTCGGATATTATTTTGCCACCAGTCGGTCTTTTACTAGCGCAAATCAATTTCGCAGATTTATATATTAGTTTAAATGGTCACTATTATCCCTCTCTATCCGATGCGAAAGAAGCAGGAGCAGCTACAATTAATTATGGTGTATTTCTTACAACTTCGATTCGATTTTTGATTATCTTCTTTTCTGTGTTTCTTGTTGTTCGACAATTAAATAGATGGCGTAAACCTGGACAGGATCCTATCAATTCGATGACTCGAAAGGAATGTCCCTATTGCTGTACACCAATTCCTTCTAAAGCTGTCATTTGTCCAAATTGTTCAACGTCACTTCGAGAAGAAGACCAGAGTCCAGCTTTAACGATTCATTTTGGCAAAGGATCGAATGCGTCAAAGCAATAAGCCATCCGTCTTAAAAGAGGGTATTAAGCGGTTAACTTTTTTCTCCTGGTGGTATTATAAAAATAAACTTCAGGAGGAAAGGTGAGGGAACGAGCATGATCGGTTGTTTGCTCATACATGGTTTTACAGGGGCACCATATGAAGTTGAACCACTAGCCAATTATTTTCGCCACTATACAAATTGGATCGTTTCGTCTCCAACCCTTCCAGGGCATGGAGAGCACGA
Source organism: Guptibacillus spartinae (assembly GCF_028610625.1). Classification (GTDB taxonomy): domain Bacteria; phylum Bacillota; class Bacilli; order Bacillales; family Guptibacillaceae; genus Guptibacillus; species Guptibacillus spartinae. Next base: position 32,839 of record NZ_JAQQWU010000016.1, on the reverse strand, counting down.
TTCGCTTCGCGGTATTACTTTTCAGCAATGGATTGACACAGCTGAAGCCCATCTTCAACACTTACTAGACCAGTGCGATACCGTTTACCTTATAGGCTTTTCGATGGGAGGCGTTCTCGCTGGTTATTTAGCAACAAAATATCAAGTAGATAAGTTAGTTTTATTAAGCGCAGCCATTCATTATATTCATCCGATCCAAATGTTGAAAGATATTGGAGGGATGGTAACCGACCTTTGTAGGGGAAGGCTTCGTAGAAATGAATTGTTTATTCGCTATAGTCATAAGGTGAAAAGGACACCTTTTGTTGCTTCATTAGAATTTCGTAAACTAGTGCAACATCTTAAGCCTTCGTTTGAAAATGTGTTAACACCTACGATCATTCTTCAAGGTAAGCTTGATGGGATGGTGCCATACAAAACGGCGGATAGAATCTATGAACTTATTCGTTCAAATGAGAAACAGATTAGGTTAATGGAGAATTCCAAACATTTGATTTGCCATGGAGAAGATCGTGATGAGGTCATTGATGCGGTTTATCACTTTTTAATAGGGAAACGCGTTGAAAACCACTAGATTAAGGAACAACATTTAATTATACCGACCGGCTTAGTGCATGCAGGCTCTCGGTGAAAAGGAGAAAATGAGATGCGACACGCCCTAATCACTCCACTAATGATTGAAAAATACGCCAAACGTCTTGTTGATCGATTGAAGAACCCATTTCTAAAAGGCGTCGTGATCACAGGAAGCTTTGCAAGGGGAGAAGCAGGTCCGCATTCTGATTTAGATATTTGGTGTTTTTATAATGAAGCCCATATTAAATCGTCTTCTCTACCTGAATTTACAGGGATATCGCTGGATGTGAGGCAGGTATGTTTAAGAGATTTTAATGAGGTGCCGGACGGATCAAGAGAATATGTAGCCCCTTGCTTTGAACAATTAAAAATCTATGGAGAGTCGCCATTTGTTCTTCCATCAAGAAATGTGATAAAGAGTGGGGTGATGACCCTGTTGCGGTCGATTGATAGTCAATTAAACCAATTTGTTTCACCAATCAATCATTATGAACTACTAAATGATCTTATGTACATACTTCGCATCGAACGTTTTTTTGCCACTTCTCAATATCCGCTTACCCTCTCAGAACTCTATTCGATTCAATTCGAGGAGACCGATCGCTTTCTTGTAGAGCTTTATTCTTCTTACTTATTTGGCCATAACCCCCGAACGGAAGATGAAATTCATCTTGCAGTTAAACGATTTGTTCAAAACCGCTTAAGCAGGAATTCGCTCATAGAACGAGAATCTGATTAAGTGTAGACAAATTCTCTTAAAGAAGTAAAAGGCAGGGTGGACAGAATGGCAACGTTGGATGATTTTATGAAGCTTGATATTCGAGTAGGTGAAGTGATTGAAGTCAACGATTTTAAAAAAGCAAAGAAGCCTGCTTATCAATTAAAAGTTGATCTGGGTGAGGAAATCGGGATAAAGAAGTCCAGTGCCCAAATCAAAGATCTTTACCAGGCTGAGGATTTAGTCGGTAAACAAGTGATGGCTGTCGTAAACTTTCCGCCTAGACAAATTGCTGATTTCATGTCAGAAGTACTTGTGCTAGGTGTTTACGGGGATGACGGTGTGGTTTTAATACAGCCTGATCAAAAAGTAAAGAATGGCGATAAGCTAGGATGAAAAGGGTGCTCTGTCACTCTTTTTTCTTCATTTATTCGCCTTTCCGCTAGGGGTATGAATGATTTTGATGATGGATTGGGGTTGGGGAGTTGAAACAGGAAGAAGCGGTAAGCGTTCTAACAAATCACCTAAAAGAGGATTCCCTCGTTAAAGCCATTTTTCTTAAAGGGTCGATGGGCAGGAACGAGCATGATGAGAATTCAGATGTGGATCTCTATTGTCTCATTAATGAGGAAGACATGGAGGCTTTCCTAAAGAAGCGAAAAGAGTATTTAGAAGTTTATGGGAAACTTCTGTTCTATGATGAAATCTTTATTATTGCGCCACAAGTGATTGCCGTGTATGAGGATTTGTTGCACCTTGATTTGTTTACAGTGACAGCTGAATCGTTAATTGAGAAAGATTTTTGCAGAGTGCTTTACGATCCTCATCGATGTCTACGTCATTTTAACGAACAGTTAACCTTATCAAAACAAGATTTTATTGATCATGTGGATGATACGGCATTTTTCTTATTTCAATATGAAAAGTCCAGAAGAAGAGGGAATGACATTTGGTCGGTGCATCTGTTGCATCAAGTGATGGCGCATTATTCCAGAGTATTGCTCCACCATTATCATCCGGAGCGAGCGCAACTTGGGTTAAAAACATTACATAGAACACTTGAAGAAAAGAATGTTAAGAAAACGAATGATATTTATCAACACATCACAATTGACGATCATGAAAAAGCAGTACGCTACATACGAGATTGGCTTAAAGAAGAGGAAGCCTGGATACTTGATCAGCTTGATGGAACAACTTATAGTAGCTCGTTTTTAAAGCGAATGATTGAGTTAAAATAAAGGAAGCAGGAAAAGGTGCCGTGGGCACCTTTTTCTGTTTCGGTCATAGTCGTTACTTAATGGAAATTGTCTCGGGTTCAAAAGCAATTTTCGCTCCTTCATAGATTGCTCGCTTGGCATCAAGCTCACCAGCAAGTCGAGCCCCTCCGATCACGGCTATATCGATTCCTTTCTTTGATAGTTTCTCGTACTCCTCAGGGATATTCGATTCCTGACCAGCAGCAAGGATGACAGTGTCTGCTTGAAGGAATTCGTGCTCACCCGTCTCACTATTTGTAATGGTTATTCCTTCTGTAGTGATTTCCTCGTATGAAAGATTGGTTCTAAACGTAACACCATTTTGCTTCAAGTCTTGCAGCATCGCCCATTTTGTCGTTTTACCAAGTCCTTCACCCATCTTTCCGTTACGTCTAAGAAGAAGGATGTCGTGAATTCCTTTTTCAATCAGGAAGTGGGAGACATCGCACCCAATTCCACCTGCACCAATAATAATGACTTTCTTTCCAACTTCTCGGTTCCCAGAAAGAATTTCAGGATACGGAATGGCGTGCTGAATACCTGAGATAACAGGCTGTCTTGGAACAACTCCTGTGGCAAGAACAACAAGATCAGGCGAATGGGCGAGCAATTCATCAGCATTCGGTTTGTGGTTAACGTTAATTTGAACGCCTAATCGGTTTAGTTCAGTTGTATAGTATCGGATGGTCTCATCGAATTCTTTCTTTATTGGAATTTTTCTCGCAAGATTAAACTGACCGCCAATCGCTGCGTTCGCTTCGTAAAGCGTAACGGTATGGCCCAGCTCAGCGTGAGCTCTCGCTGCTTCCATTCCAGCCACTCCGCCCCCAATTACGACAACTGTTTTTTTCTTGTCTGCTTTTCTGATTGTCCATTTATGCTCTCTTCCAGCACGAGGATTTACAAGACAGGAGACGGCTTTCCCTTCAAAAGCATGGTCAAGACACGCCTGGTTACAGGCAATACACGTATTAATTTGATCCAGCGCCTGGCTTTTCGCTTTTGCTAATAGAAAAGGGTCAGCAAGGAAAGGTCTAGCCATCGAAACCATATCGAGCTTATAAAGCAATTCTTCTGCTAGAAGCGGATCATTAATGCGGTTGCTGCCAATGACCGGGATCGTAACGGCTTCTTTAATTTTGAGAGCCGGTTCAATGAAACCAGCACGCGGGACCATCATTGAAATTGTCGGAACAGTAGATTCATGCCAACCAATTCCGATGTTTAAAATATCCGCTTCATGCTCTTCTAACTTCTTTGCCAGTTGAATCGTTTCTTCTGGTGTTGACGAATCAGGAACTAAATCGAGCCCAGACATCCGAAAAATAATGGGATAATCGTCGCCAACCGCTGCTCGAACAGATTTCAGGACTTCGGTTGCAAAGCGAGTACGATTCTCAAAATTGCCCCCCCATTTATCTGATCGTTTATTCGTTCTTGGTGAGAGGAATTGATTAATTAAGTACCCTTCAGAACCCATGATTTCTACAGCGTCAAAGCCAACAGCTTTTGCTTTTCTTCCTGCTTCTGCATAGGATTCAAGCAAATTAAGGATATCCATTTCAGTTAATTCTTCAGGAACTTCTCTGTGTATAGGCGATTGTATAGGAGAGGGGGCGACGGATGGTACACCATTCATTTGTGAATAGGCATATCGACCAGCATGAAAAAGTTGTGCAGCAATGCGTCCGTTTGCCACGTGCACGCTATCTGTTAATCGTCTCATCACTCGAAGATCATCTTCCCGGTAGAATCCTAAAAAATGGTGCCCTCCATCACCTTCGGGAGAAACGGAAATTCCACCCGTTACGATGAGACCTGGTCCATTCTCTCCTGACCGTTCAGTATAGAAAGAGATGAGAGCGTCCTCATGTTCCTTACTTCCTTCCATGCCAAGGTGCATGGACCCCATCATGACTCGATTTGGTAGCGTTAATCGTCTTAATTGAATAGGTTCAAATAATTTTTCCCATTTCATTTACCATTCACCACACTTCTTCGTTTTGAACACATTTCGATGAATGGTCATTCATTTCCTGTAAAGAAAGCGCTTTTTTATTTATTTTTTTATGAGGAATGTGGATACATATTAAAAAAAGAGCGCCTCGGCGCTCTTTCTAAACGTGCTTTTCAGTTTTTCTTAAAGGCGACGAGAAGTCCACCTTCTCCCGCGTAGGTTCCAATAAGTGGCCCCATGGTTGACAGGATCACTTGTTTAAATGGATAACGCTCTTGAATTTGCTCAATCAGTGCCCTTGCTTTGTCTTCGCAGTTACTATGAGCAACTGCAATTACTTTATCTTCCAGGTTATGCCCGTATTCACCGATTTTCTGAATAAATTGACGAACGGCTCGTTTATTACCACGAATTTTATCAAGTACTTCAAGCGATCCATCGTCATCACTTGCTTTCATAAGTAGCTTAATATTTAGAGCAGAAGCAATCGTTCCTCTTACACGATCAAGGCGTCCTCCCTTGATAACGTTCTCAAGGGTGTCTAGTAAAAACATTGTCAGGGTATCTTCTGTATATTCATTTGCTTGTTCGACTATAGAATCAAAGCTCTCCCCATCTCGCGCCATTTCTGCGGCATGATAAACAATAATCCCAAGTCCGGATGAAGCTGTTTTAGAGTTAATCACTTCTATTTTGCGATTAGGATGTTCCTCATGAAACATTCTTTTAGCCAGAACAGCGTTATCATACGTACTACTAAGTGCTCCAGAAAGCGCTATAACAAGAATATCGTCTTCGGGACTTGCTTCTTCAAATTTTGTAAGAAAGTCCTGGGGTGATGGGGCAGAAGACTTAGGAAGTTCTTTTGATTTTTTTAGTTTCTGATAGAACGTAGGTGTATCAAGATCTACTCCAGCTTTGTATTCTTCATCACCAAAGAGAAGGTTGAGTGGAACGACCGTCACGTTCAATTCAGTTAGCAGTTCTTCAGGGAAGTCAACACTGCTGTCAGTAATGATTCGAGTTGCCATACAATTACCCCTTTTTCGTTATTACCCGCATCCAGGTATTACGTCTATTGTACCACGCTTTCACGCCTAATCGACCGGTAGATATTTCTCATGGATAAAGAGGGAAATGGACAGCCTAATAAAAAGATTTTTGAGAGGTGAGAACGAAATGACAATCATTCGACTAGGCTATGTTGCCATGAGTACAGAACTTATAAATAGTTCTCCGTCTCAGACGATGACTTACGCTCAATTTCAGAAAATCAAAAACAAAGAGGCAGCGATACGTAAGCTTGAACGGATCGCTAAATCAAATCTGGAGAATTGCCTCAGACTTTTAAAGCATAACAAAGGGAACGATATTCATTTCTTTCGACTAAGTTCACGCTTAATTCCTCTTGCCAACCATGAGGCACTTGAAGGATGGGACTATTTAACACCAATTAAGAATGAATTAAAAGAATTAGGTGATTTTGCAAGAAAAGAAAAAATGAGAATTGATTTTCATCCTGATCACTTTGTGTTACTGAATTCTCCTAAAAAAGAAATTTTACAAGCTTCTGTTCAAATGCTCGCATTGCACGTCAGGCTTCTTGAAGGGATGGGGATCGATTCGACTCATCGGTGTGTTCTTCATGTGGGTGGTGGTTATGATGACAAAGAACTGTCGCTTGAGCGCTTTATCCATAATTGGATGTATACCCCACAGAAAATACAAGAAACCATTATTTTAGAGAATGATGATACAACATTTACTCTTTTGGACACCCTTTATTTGTGCGAAAAATTAAATGTTCCGATGGTTTTTGACTTTCATCACCATCTGGCTTGTCATGAAACGAAAGAGTGGGAAGAGCAATGGGGGAGAGTGGTAGATACGTGGCGAAACTCTCCACTCCCTGTGAAGATGCACATTTCATCACCAAAAAGTGAACAAGAATTTCGAAGTCATGCTGATTATGTAGATGTTGATTGGTTTTTCTCCTTCTTAAATAGTGTAAAAGGAAGTACTGGGCAAATCGATTGTATGATTGAAGCAAAGCAAAAAGATGCAGCTTTATTTCAATTAATGGAAAACATTAAGAAACGGGATGATATTGAGCTCATTGACGCTTCAACATTTAAAATAAAGTAAAACCGGGCAATGCATGCCCGGTTTTATTCTGTGATCTTTTTACTTCTTTGTTTCGTTGAAGGTTTTGTTGCATTGGCGTGTTCTACTGCCTGAGAGAGTTCTTTCTTCATACCACGCTTTTTCTCCTTGGCCATAAAATCCCCTCCTTACATGAGTTTAGCGTGTCCGTTCTATCAGGTTTTATCCTAATTTTGATGGGGCTATTCTTTTCATGTAGCTGATTCTTATCCCATCACTCAGTCAAAAGATGTAGAAATTTCACAAGAATACAGGACTTATTCAGTAGCCCTTTCTACAACGAATCCCCGAAGCCTACTTTTATTTGTCTCGATAAACTAGAAATAGGAAAAAGAAAGGGGAGGAAAGAACGATGGAGAAAACGGTAATGATTACAGGAGCGTCTAAAGGACTTGGTAGGGCACTGGCGTTTTCTTTTGCTGATGCAGGGTACCGGCTTTCAATTTGTGCAAGAGGAGAAAAGGAGCTTTTTCAGGTGAGAGATGCCCTGATTGGAAATGGTACAGAAGTGATCGCGATCGTTGCGGATGCATCAAAGGCAGAAGAGATTGAACGGTTTGTGGCGGTAACGGAGCATGCTTATGGAAATATTGATGTTCTCATCAATAACGCATCATATCTGGGACCTTCTCCAATTCCGTCTTTATTGGATTATTCGCCAATTGAATTTAGAGAAGTAATAAGGGTCAATGCTGAAGGGCCGTTTCTTGTAACGAAACGTGTCTTACCTGGAATGATCCGGAGAAACAAGGGATCCATCATTAATGTTACTTCGGAAGCCGGAGGAACAGGCTATGCTGGATGGGGTGCCTATGGTATTTCAAAATTTGCGCTTGAAGGGATGACAGAGACTTGGGCTGATGAGCTAAGCGGGCTAGGCATTCGAGTAAATATGGTCGACCCAGGAGAGATGGACACAGCGATGCATGAGAAAGCTGTACCGGATTGTGATTATTTATTGGCACGACCTGAGAGTGTAACAAGTGTCTTTCTTCATTTAGCGGAATCGAATGATACTGGTGTGAGAGTGGAAGCTCAACGCTTAAAGGATGGTGATCTTTGATGGGAATCCCTTTTAACTTACCTGAAAAGCTTCACGCGAACGTGCCGCCTGAACATCGATTTGGACGAAGAGACGGTGTTCGGATGATGGTTTTAGAGGACGGAGAAGTTAAGCACGCGCAATTTTTCGAGCTAGGATCATTCTTGCAAGAAGGAGATGTGATCGTCTTCAATGATAGTCGTACGTTACCTGCAGAATTAGAGGGGGTTACGGAAAAAGGGGAGAAAATGGTTGTTCGGCTTGCAAGACGGATGGACGATAAGAAATGGGCTGTGATTGTCGCTGAAGGGATTGCAGAAAATGGTGAAACGATTTGGTTTTCGAAATCATTAAGCGCCATTATGGAGAAGAATGCGGGAGCTTATGATCATCTATCTTTTTCAAAAGGAGGAACGGAACTACTAAATGACATTTATCAAATTGGCGTGCCAATTCGCTATGAATATATTCATGACCCATGGCCACTTGAAGCCTATCAAACGGTTTATAGTTCGGTTCCTGGTTCTGTTGAGATGACTTCTGCTGGTCGAGCTTTTACTTGGAAAATGCTTTTCGAATTAGAAACATTGGGCGTTCAGCTTGCCTACCTTACACTTCATACAGGAATAAGTGATTTGCTTACGGAGAATTGGTCTCCGAATCCATATGAAAATTGGGAAGAATATACGATTCCTAAAAAAACGGCTGATACGGTAAATAAAGCATTAAAAGAGGGGCGTAGAGTTATTGCAGTTGGAACCACCGTTGTACGCGCCCTTGAATCTGCATTTGATACAGAAGTGAAATATGGAAAAGGATCGACAAACCTATACATCAGTTCACAAACCAATCTTCAAGCTGTTCATGGGCTCCTCACTGGTTTTCATGAACCAGAAGCCAGTCATTTAGATATGCTTTGTGCTTTTGTGTCGGAAGAAAGGTTGGATAAAGCCTATAAGGTCGCCCTTCAAGAAGAGTATCTCTGGCATGAATTTGGTGATGTCAATCTGATAGTAGGAGTGGGTCAATGAGGTTACATCACGCTGCAATTGACGTGCTTGATCTCCAAGCTTCCGTTTCTTTCTATGAGGAATTAGGCTTTACTAGGGTAGAAACGTATTGTTCACATGAGGAAAGGTCAGTATTCCTAAAGAAAAACGGGGTGATGATCGAACTGGTCGAACAAGTTACTAAACAACGTGTTAGGCTATCTGGTCACCTTGCTTTTGAAATAGAAAATCTTGATCTGTTTTTACAAGAATACAGAAGGGTGTTTACTAAAGTAGAGCGCTACACGCTACACGGAACAAAGGTCGCTTATGCAATTGGGCCGAATGGAGAAGAGGTGGAATGGATTGAAAAAAATACGGCTCTCAAATAATGAGCCGCATTAGGATAAGTAGGTGGTGATGGCTTGATAACATGCCTGTTTATAGGAACGATGTTGGGTGTAATCTCCTGTCATCATCCATTGAATCATATACCCATCAATCATTGTACGAATGGCACGTCCAGCCGTATCAAAATCAATGACGACAAAGACATTTTCCTTTCTTGCCTGCGTTAAAATCTCCTTAGAAATAGAAGCGCAATTTTGGTAAAAGCGTGCGTTAATTTCACGATAACGGTTGTTCTTTGTAGCCTGTGCTAGAAAATCCAAATAAACACGGTAGAATTTTTCGTTTTCCTCAGGGCTAACAAAGACAGTGTTGATATAAGCTTGAAGCATCTCCTGTGCAGAAGTTTCTTTTTCAACCGCTTCTTTTTCTTTCTTATAAATTCGCTCTGTAATTTGAGCGAGAAGATGCGCAAGAACGTCCTCTTTATTTTGGAAATAATAGTTCGGCACGCCTTTACTCACGTTGGCATAATCCGCAATATCTTGTAGTGTTACAGCTTCGTAACCTTTGTCAGAAACGGCTTGATACGCTGCTTTAATAATTTGTTGCCGCTTCAACTCTGCTTTACGATTCATTGTATTCCTCTCCTTACTGAGCTTATTATACATAAATTCGATGCATGATTAAAGAATTCAGATTAATTGACCGGTCAGAATAATTTCTGTTAAGCTTGTTCCGAAAGAAAGCTTAAGGAGGAATGTGAAAATGAATCAATTTAAAGCGTTAGTAGTCGACAAAATTGAAGAAGATACACAAGTAGCCATTCAGGAACTAACGAAGGAAGACCTTCCTGAAGGTGATGTACTAATCAAAGTTCATTATTCGAGCGTCAATTATAAAGATGGATTAGCGGCACATCCAAAAGGTAATATCGTCAAAAACTATCCTCACGTTCCAGGAATTGACTTAGCAGGCGTTGTAGCTGAATCCGATCATCCAGATTGGAAGGAAGGCGATCGGGTTATTGTCACAAGCTATGAGCTGGGTGTCTCTCATTATGGCGGCTTTAGTGAATATGCTAGAGTGAAATCTGAATGGATTGTCCCACTACCTGATGGGTTGTCTCTTAAAGAAGCAATGGTCTACGGTACAGCAGGGTTCACTGCAGCGCTTTCTGTTTATCAACTCGAACAGGCAGGAGTGACACCTGAAAAAGGAACGGTTCTTGTAACGGGCGCTACTGGTGGAGTAGGAAGTATGGCCGTTGCGATTCTTGCGAAAAAAGGCTATGAAGTGGCTGCCAGCACAGGGAAAGATTCTGAGCATAACTATTTAAAAGAGTTAGGTGCAACGACGATTGTTAGCAGAGAAGAAGTTGCCCCAGAAGGATTTAAACCAATTGGGAAGCAGAAATGGGCAGGCGTCGTCGATCCAGTTGGAGGAGATACGCTCGCGGCAGTTCTGAGTAATACGATGTACGGCGGTGCTGTAGCTGTTAGTGGTCTGACAGGTGGTCCTAAGGTTCCAACGACCGTGTTTCCATTTATATTAAGAGGAGTTAATTTACTTGGAATTGATTCGGTTTACTGCCCGATGGAAAAGAGAAAAGATATTTGGAAGAAAGCCGCAGATGAATACAAGCCGTCTGAGCATCTCGAGGCAATCCAAAACGAAATTACGCTTGACGAACTACCAGATGTCTTAAGCCATATTTTAAGTGGAAAAGTTCGTGGCAGAACAATTGTTGCGTTTTAAAAAAGGAAGCAGAGCATCGCTCTGCTTCTTTTCTTTTTGTAAGTTACGACTTTACTCTACAAACCGTTAGTCCATCACAAAGAGGGAGGAGGATCCCTTCCACTCTTTCATCAGATGCGATTTGTTCGTTAAATGTACGTATCGCTTCTACACTTTCACTCGTGTCATTTTTATCTATAACCCTGTCCCCCTGGAGGGTATTATCTGCTACAATCACCGCTCCTGGTGTGGCTAATTTTAACGCTGCTTGAAAGTAATTTGGATAATTTACTTTATCAGCATCAATAAAGAAAAAGTCATACTGCTGCCCAGCACTATGTAAAGAATCCATGTTTTGAAGGGCGGGGCCAATGACATATTTTACTTTGTCTCCAAGCCCTGCTCGATTCAAATTATCTTTCGCCACATTTGCATACGACTCTTCTAATTCGAGTGATGTTAATGAACCTTCTTTATCGAGTGCGCTTGCAAGCATCATCCCACTATAGCCGCCGAGGGCTCCAATTTCCATTATGTTTCGAGGTCTAGCAATGCGGACAAGTAAAGAGAGAAAGCGTCCAACCTCTGGTTTAACTGAGATAGCAGGCATACCATTTCTACGAATACTTTCATTGACTGAGTGCAGTGCTTCGTCTTCATTTCCGAATAGTTGTTGAATATACTCATCGTGGTTACGTGCCAAGCGGATCTCATCCTTCCTAGTATTAGTGGATTCGTACTCATTGTTATGCAGGGAAGGGTGACTGTCAAGGTTAAACTCACCCTTGTGAATGAACATAGAAAAGAGATTGATCATCTATCAATCTACTTCAATAGATAAGGTGAGGAAAAAAGTCCTATAAGGAGGATCAATACTTGGGAAAGTAGGAAACAAATCATCCTAATAATCCTACGAAAGTTATTGTTATTTCCCAATACCCCCTTGACGAATTGTTTGTTAAACTAGTAATAACAGCAAGGATCGGTTGTAAATATCTATCCTTTTTCCTACTTGCCTAAATGGAAGAAGGTAGCTGATTATGAAGGGAGAGTTCAGAATGCCATTTGAGCAAGGGAGCAAAGCACTAAAATCTGATGGGCAAAAGCGCACTACCCAAACATCTGAGCGGGTCAATGTACCCAAACTACCAATTGCGAGTGAAGAAGGCTTTTCTAATGTTGTGAGAGACTCCAATCAAAATTATTGGTTTACTAAGCAACTTTCGCCCAACCATGTAGAGGTTTATGTCTTTGTTCACAGCCTTGCTCAATTGAGAACGTTCCAAGTAAATGGCAAACCAAGTTTTTATGAATACCCTGAAACCATTTGTATCGCTTGTGAAGGCGAAGAATGGAATGGATGGATTTATGAATTTTCAAAGAAAGATCCACGTATGACACATCAGTGGCATGTGAATGGAATCTTTTGTGATTTGAAACGAAGAGGGAACGAGCTTCTTGTCTCCTCCTATCATGTGGAAGGGGATGAAGCCCTTTTAACAACCTTTGGTGATGCAGGTAAGAAGGTAATCCCTTTAGAAACCGGTTATTCTCCAGTAAACATGATGGTTGCTGAAGAAGGCATATATGTTGCTGCTCTATCAATTTCTTCTTCTTACCAGGATCAAGTCCTTCTTCTTGATGAGACGTACCAGGTTAAACATACCTTTAAGCTAGATTTCTCACCACGAACCATTCATTCCTGGAACGGACATTTGATCGTTCATGGTATTAACAGAAGAACAGGGAAAAGCGATCAGTTGGTTTACATCTGTTCCAAAACAGGGCGCCAAGAGAAATTTCCAATCCCAAGTGCTGAGCTCGTTCAGTGTTCAGAGCAACATTTAACATTTTATAATGCTGACACGAAAATCTTAGCAATCTGGGACCATCAACAAAAAGAAATCATTAGTATGAGAGAGTCAGAGCGACCTTACGTATCCAATCGCTTTTAATAACAAGAATGAAGCTTGAGCCTAAATGGTTCAGGTTTTTTTATTTGATGTCAAATTTTCTATCGTTTGTTTCTTTTCTTTCAGCTCGAGCGGGGGAATAGAAGGCACAACCTAAGAATGATATAATTATTCTAATCATTATGAAATGATCATTCTATGGAAAGAGAGGAAACGAATGCGACTGGAACCTTCAAAAAAAATAGACCCCAAAGGGTTAAAAGTATGGCAAATAACTGGCGGAATCTTTTCATTTATTGCCGTTCTTTTCATTAGTGGTTTATTTGTCGTTCATTTCATTTTACGACCTCTCCCTATATGGCTACTTGCGGTAGGTTGTACACTTGCTCTTCTATTTGCCCTTCTCCAAACATGGTTGCTTCCAAAGCTTCGATGGAAAAGGTGGAGATACGAAGTTACTGAACACGAAATTGAACTAAAATATGGCGTCATCATAGTGAAACGAACGTTAATTCCTATGGTTCGAGTGCAACATGTAGACACGAGACAAGGACCACTATTAAGGGCATATCAGCTTTCCTCGGTAACAATTTCAACAGCCGCTACGACCCATGAAATCCCCGCTCTATCAAACGATGTGGCAGATGAGTTAAGAAATCGTATTTCCATTCTTGCAAGGGTGGCGGAAGAAGATGTTTGAAAAAAAGCGATTGCATCCGGTAGCTATGCTGTTATCCGTTGTAAAGGCAGCTAGAGAAGCGGCCCTTCCGTTGATTTTCTTTGTGTTCGTTGGGGGAGGAGAAGGGTACTCTTGGTGGCATTTTCTGATTATAGGCTCACTGCTTCTGTTCACACTAGGTAATGGGGTATTAGGATGGTTTTTTTATACATACCACATTGAAAACAATGAGCTACGCATCCATCAGGGGTTTGTTTTTCGTAAAAAACGATTTATCCCTCGAGAGAGAATTCAATCGATTGATTTTTCTCAAGGACTAATCCAACGTGCCTTTGGACTCGTAAAGGTTCAAATTGAGACAGCCGGTGGTGGTGGGGAACCGGAAGTGGTGATGTCGGCGTTAAGACGAACTGACGCTGAATTATTAAGAAGTGAACTTTACCAAAAAAGAAAAGCCGTGAAGGAAGAAGCGATGGAAGAAGCGGAAAAACAACAGCCGGTACTTTATCAGCTTTCTTGGCGTGAATTACTCATTACTGCATCGACTTCTGGAGGGATAGGTGTTGTTCTTTCTTTCGTAGCTGCAATTGCTTCACAAGTGGACGATTTCATTCCGAACCGCTTTTATGAAAGTGTTACCGAGCGAGTCTTGGATGCTACGGTTCCATTACTATTACTTGCAGTTGCCTTTCTTCTCTTGATATCATGGTTTTTTTCAGTCATTGGAACGGTTTTAAAATATGGTGGTTTCGTTCTTACTCGTCATGAAAATGATCTCATTATTAATAGAGGGATTCTTGAGAAGCGCCAATTAACCATTCCTGTTCATCGCATTCAGGCCATTCGGGTTGTTGAAGGCATCCTTCGCCAACCATTTGGTTATTCTGCCCTTTATGTAGAAAGCGGTGGCGGAGGAGGAAAAGAAGAACAGTTTTCGACCATTTTATTTCCTCTCGTTAAACGAAAAAGAGTGAAAACACTATTGAGGGAAATCCTACCGGAGATGGCGATCCATGAAGAACGGTCATCCTTGCCATTACGAGCAAAAAAACGATATCTCATACGCTTCCTCCTCCCGGTTATAATACCAGTAGGAGTATTAACTTATCTTGTTCCCTACGGTGCTTACTCGCTCTTGTTGTTGCCAATCTGCTGTGTTATTGGTTATTTTCATTATCATGATGCAGGCTTTGGGATCAAAAAAGATGTGGCTCTTCTTCAATTTAGACAAATATCAAAAACGACCGTATATGTAGCTCGAAAAAATATTCAATCGATGGAGATGGAGACAACGATCCTCCAGAATCCCAAACAATTAACGACTTTTAAAGTGTCGATCTTATCAAGCCTTGCTGGAAAACAATTTAAGGTGAAAGATATTGAAAGTTCAAGTGGAGAGCAGCTTTTAAATTGGTATTCTTTCCGCTCTAAAAAAATTGAGAAATAAGGGATAACTTATTGGTAAGGAGGGTATATATGTACATTGTGAATTCTGTCATTAATGTGCCTGAAGAAAAAGTGGATGAAGTGATAGGCATTTATCAATCACGTTCTAGACGAGTGGATGAATTTGATGGGTTTGAATCATTCAGGCTCCTTCAAAATGAAAGTAAACCTTCAGAACTAACGGTGCAGATGAAATGGAAAACGAAAGAAGCATTTTTAACTTGGATTAAAAGTCCTTCTTATAAAGAGATCCATGACCTTGAAAAGAAATATCCAGATCAAGAACTTGCAGCAATAAAACCAAAGGTATCGCGCTTTAAGGTTGTGGCTGAATGACGAGTCAAATTGACGTGATTATTGACCGGGTTGTGCAGGGAATCTACCGTGATATGCCAGAATTGTTGGAGAGATTTGGGGAACAGGGACGTGTGAAATGTCGCGAAGATAATTATCATCATATTAAGCACCTGAATTCAGCAAGAAATCTGGATTCGGATGATTTTTTTGTTGACTATGTTTTGTGGCTGAACAACATTCTAACTGCAAGGGGAATGAAAACCGAGCACTTAATTGATAATTTTAAGCGCCTGGAGAATGAGATAGGTGCAGTAGAATCATTTGATGAAAAAGATGATTATCTCAGCACGTTAAAAAAAGGGATTGCAGAGCTTGAAGAACTGACAGTTGAAAGTTCTTTGTACACAAAGAGGTGAGCATGTGACGATAGATATCAACAAGTTAACAGATGACTTTCTTGAAGGGGATCAAGATCAAGCATGGGAAAGAATAACAGACCAGGCTGAACTAATGGCAAACAGTCATTTAACCTTTGAAGCTCTCACGAAAGCCATGCAACGCATTGGGAAGCTGTGGGAAGAAAATGAAATATCAGTTGCGGACGAGCACTTAGCTACTACTACGTGTGATTATGTTCTTTCTCGATATGCTCATTATAGGAAGATTACGAATAAGAACGAAAATGGTCCGAAAGCTCTTTTTCTTTGCATTGAGCAAGAACAGCATTACTTAGGCTTAAAAATGATATCGTTGTTGTTTCAAGAATATGGTTGGCAAACAAAGCTATTCGGAGCAAACTTGCCTCTAGAATACGCAGTAGAAAAAACGGAGAAATGGGGAGCTTCAGTAGTTGGAATTTCGGTTGCAATCTTGTATCATGCTGAGCGATTAAATCGTTATGTGACTGAGCTTGAAGCGTTGAAAAACCCTCCAGAAGTCTTAGTTGGAGGGAGGCTTACGTCACAGTACAATTTGGCTAAGTATTGTTCTGAACATACAACGTTAGTTCCTGATTTACATCGTGTTCGTGAATGGCTGGAAGAGCGGAAAGGGAGTATGAAAAATGTTCGATATTAATGATCATCCCTTGCCAGCTTTTTTAGTTGATGAAGAGCTAAATATTCTTTCACAATCAAAGCTTGCCACTGAAGCTTTCTCTCCACGTTCTTCTTTTTTAGAGCTAGTCGATATGGATAGTCGTAAAAAAGCTGCCAAAATGTTAAATCCCCTTTTAAAAGAATCAGAAGTTGAATTGGTGATGGGTACTGCACAGTCCCCTTATTCCTTGTTTCACGTTTATGCTAAGTGGTCAATGAATGGCGGGGGGCAGCTGGTATGTGTAAGGCAAGATGAACGATTGGAAAAGCTTTCAGAGGCACTTCAAAGACAGCAGGAAAGACTTGCTGATACAAATTTTGATCTCCTCGATAAAAAAGAAGAGCTTGAAGTAGCTTTAATGAAGGTGAAGCAGCTTTCAAGCCCCTTTCTCCCCATTTCAGCAACACTTGGTATTATTCCCTTGTTTGGAGAGCTTGAGGAAAACCTCTTTCATGTGAACGAACATCACTTGCTACAAACGCTTCAAGATGGAGATTATGAGCGGGTGATCTTAGACTTTAGTGGGATTGGTGATGTACAGGCTAGTGGTGTGCTCGCACTGATTTCATTCTGTAGTATGCTTGAGGTCGTCGGAGTATCGCCAATTCTATGCGGCATTAAACCTAATCATGCTCGGCATCTAGCCAATCATGATTTTGTATTAAATCAAAATTTTGATATTAGAGGAAATTTAAAAAATGCCGTTCATTATTATTTAAATGAGGCACCAATGTAAAAGACCAGTGATGAAGTAATCATCACTGGTCTTTTACATTGTTAACTATAAGTAGCGTGCAATAAACCCTAGGACGACAAGAGCGATAAAAATACCCCAGATAATTTTCCCTCCACCAGAGGAACCATGCCGTATTTTTCTCCGCTGCCATCGATTTGGTTTGAAGCGAATTTCTCCACTATCTGCTGTGCGTCTTACACGAATAATTCCACGGTTAATAAAGGGTTTTGCCCCAATTAGAAGAATCGGTGCAAGGGCGGCTCCTCCAATAAAGCCAAAGAGGTGCCCCAGAATGTTAATATTTGGACTGATGAACGTCATAACAAGACCAATTCCAAGAATCATTAGGATGAGTTGAGAATTTGCCTGGTCGATTAATTCTTTGCGGTAAAAAGCCATGTAGAAATAGATCCCAAACAATCCAAAGATTGCACCTGAAGCGCCGACATGACTAAAGTTACTATCTTGCAAATAGAAGGTCGCGATATTTGCAATAATGCCAGCCCCGAAATATCCAATCAAGAACTTAGCTTTTCCAAGCATTTGTTCAAGAGCAGGTCCAAAGAGGTAGAGCGAAAAGGAATTGAAGAGGACGTGGGCAAATCCTCCATGAAGGAAGATTGGCGTGACGAGTCTCCAGTATTCTCCAAGTTCAATTGCTCTATTGTAACCTACACCGAGCCTCAGTATCGAGAACATTCCAAACAGGTTTACGAGAATGAAGAGGAGGATATGTATACCAATAAGTATGGAGATGATAGGATAGTAACGAATAAATGAGCGAAAATCTTCATTTCGTATAAACATAGGTCGACCACCTTTCTTGAACGCTATTACAAAGACTAATTTTTGAAAGAAGAATGTTTATTTCTTTTTAGTTTAGCATAGCTCAATCAAAAATCACTATTGAAAACACTATGCTAACTTTCTAAGATTTAGTACGAAGGAGTTTTGTCATGATTAAAGGAATTGGTATTGATATGATTGAGCTTGATCGCATAAAAAAAGCCGTTACACGAAAGGATTCCTTTGCAAAACGTATTCTAACAGAAAGTGAGTTAGTTACTTATCACTTATTAAATGGCCATCGAAGGATTGAATTTCTTGCTGGGCGTTTTGCGGCTAAAGAGGCCTATGCAAAAGCAAGAGGAACAGGAATTGGTAAGCTTAGTTGGCAAGATATTTGCGTCCAAAAATCGACGGATGGGGCTCCATATATCGAAACAAAGGATGCAACTGAAATCGTACATATTTCTATATCGCATACAAAGAAACATGCGGTAGCGCAAATCATTATTGAATGCTCGTCAAGCTAGTCTGCATATGATGAAGACTTGCCTCATATAATTTACCACGGTCAGGAGGGACCTGTTGTGAGAATCGTATCCGGAGAAGAAATGTATGAAGCGGACCGGTTTGCCATGGAGGAGATTGGAATAGCTGGTGCTATGTTGATGGAGAATGCGGGGAAATCCCTATTTGAAGCAATGAAGAGCAAACTCCGTAAGAATGAGCGAATCGCTCTATTGATTGGGACAGGGAATAATGGAGGCGACGGCGTTGTACTTGGAAGGTATCTAAAAGAACTTGGATTTGATGTGGATCTTTGGTTAATCCCACCTCAATCTAAAGTAAAGGGCGATGCTAAAATCCATCTAGACATTTATCAGAACCTCACCTACAAATGGAAGGCATACGAAGATGGAAAAGCATTTGTCGACTCTCTTCCACAGTATAACGTTATCATTGATTGCCTATTAGGGATCGGTCTAGCTGGGGCTGTACGATCACCATATGATAAAGTGATTCGGCAGGTGAATTCATCCTCTGCGATGGTATTATCAGTGGACCTTCCGAGTGGTTTACAGGCTAACGGTGGATACGATGAGAAGTGCGATCCCATTCGTGCTGATTTCACGTATACGATTCAGTGTCCAAAGATAGGAGCCTTTCTTTACCCTGATGCCGATTTCTATGGAGAATTAGTGGTGGTTAACATTGGTCTTCCCCAAGCAGCTTTCTCATCATGTGATCGAATGATCTGGGAAAAATCAGATGTTCATCGCACGCTTTCTAATCGATCGGCATCCTCTCATAAAGGAAGCCATGGAAAAGGTCTGGTCATTGGAGGATCAAGAGGAATGGTTGGCGCTCCAATTATGACAGCGAAAGCAGCCTATCGAAGTGGAGCTGGTTTAATACAAGCTTCTGTTCCAGAGGAGATCCTTTCGGTGACAGCAGGGTCCGTAGTTGAAACAATCTTTCAGGGGTGGCCATCCAACAGTGGATTTTTCTCTGGTGAGGTTTCAGAGGATCTGGCCTCTTTTGATGGTATTGCCGTTGGACCAGGACTTGGAAGGAAATCGGGGTGTAAGCAAATCGTTGAAACGACATTAACGACGGATTCGCTCCTTATTTTGGACGCAGATGCATTGTATCACTTATCAGAATTGAAGGAACGTCTGAAAACAAGAAAAGCACCAACTGTATTGACACCTCATCCTGGTGAAATGGCCAGGTTAACTGGTTTGTCGATTAAAGAAGTGCAAAGCAAGCGGTTTGAGATATCGCGTGCATTTGCTAAAGAGTTCGGTGTTTATCTTGTGTTGAAAGGCCCTTATACGATTGTGACTGCCCCTGATGGAAGTCAATTTGTGAATACAACAGGTAATCCGGCGCTAGCTAAAGGAGGCTCGGGTGACGTGTTAACCGGCATGATACTTGCCTTTGTCATGCACAGCAGATCCATTCAAGAGGGGATTAGCAACGCGGTTTATTTACATGGCCAATCAGCAGACACTCTGGTGCAAACAGCTCATTCTACTCTCGATGTACTGGCAACAGACGTCATTGCTACAATACCAACCGTTCTGCATTCATTTCTGAAGCAACATCACGGATAGGTTTTTCACCACACAGGAACCTCCTTTGTCGTTTTAAATGAGGCAAAGGAGTTGGGGATAGAGTGAAAAAGTTCGGTGCTGTTCTACTAATCAGTATATTCATGCTTGTAGCCCTTGCAGGTTGCGGTCAAAAAAGTCAGGAAGACGTTGTGAAGGATCTAGATAAGAAACTGAACGAAATGGAAGGTTATAAAGTTAATGCTAATATGACGCTTGAAACAGGAGAAGAACCCCAGCGTTATGATGTGGAGATTTGGTACCAAAAGCCATCTTATTATCGAGTGGAATTGAAAAATGAATCAAAAGAACAAAGTCAAATCATCTTACGAAACGATGAAGGGGTTTTTGTGCTTACCCCTGCCTTAAATAAAAGTTTTCGTTTCCAAAGTGATTGGCCTGAAAACGGGAGTCAGGCTTATCTCTATAATACGCTCGTACAGGATATCTTAAATGATTCTGGCGCTCAATTTGAAGCGAAGGAAAATGATTATGTGTTTACCACGAAAACAAATTACCAGAATAAGAACTTGTCCACTCAATCGATTCAATTAAATAAAAAAGACCTTGCCCCAGAAAAAGTAACGATTATGAATCAGGATCAAAAGCCACTTGTTGATATTGAATTTTCGAATATGAAATTCAATGCTTCATTTGATAAAGGTGCTTTTGATATGGAGCGAAACATGACAGCAGCTCAGCTAGAAGTACCGGTATTAGCCACGACAAATGAGCCTTTTGAAGTCGTGTATCCAATGTATGAACCACAAGGAACGGGGCTAACGGATGAGAAAGAAGTGGCAACCAATAAAGTGATGCTAAGCTTTACTGGTGAAAAATCATTCACATTAATTGAAGAGAAAAGCGAGGCTGCCCTCGAAACGAGTGCTCCGGTTACCGTTAGTGATGGGCAACCAATTGATTTAGGATTTACAATGGGGATTATGACAGATACGACAGTGTCCTGGCATCATAATGGGGTTGATTTCTTCCTTGCGTCAACTGATTTATCTCAGGAAGAGATGGCCGCCGTTGCGAGGTCAGTGTACGGCATGACGGAAATTAAATAATACTTCAAAGAGGTTCAGCTATGATTAATGGCTGAACCTTTTTTGGAAAGAAGCTGGTTCACATTGAGATCTCCCTTAAGCTAGTCGGGGATAAACGAGGCGCTTGCTTTTTTCTTGTCCAGCGTTCCTCGAGTCGCTTCAGCAATTGTCCGAACAAAACAAGCCGCTTGCGCTTTTCGTAAAATCTCCTAAAATAGAGGGCAGAGTGTATTGTTGTGGGAGGAAGTTGGAATGGACAATCAGGAGTTTTACCGTGGAACATGGGCTGAGGTAGATCTAGATGCTATTGAACAGAATGTAAAGTCATTTAAAAAATATGTATCGAATGAAGTTTCAGTTATGGCTGTTGTAAAGGCGAATGGTTATGGACACGGAGCTGTGGCTGTAGCACAAAAGGCTTTGCGTGCTGGTGCTGAATATTTAGCTGTGGCTATTCTAGATGAAGCCATTGCTCTTCGTGAAGCAGGCATTGAAGCTCCAATTCTTGTACTGGGGTGGGTTCCGCCAATTTATGCAGAAGTAGCGGCTAGGAATGGCATAACCCTTACTGTTTTTCAAGAAAAATGGTTAGAGGAAGCTGCTAGTATCTTGGGCAAGACGCTACTAAACATCCATCTAAAAATTGACACAGGGATGGGGCGACTTGGAATAAAGGAAGAAGATGAAGCTAAACAGCTCATTGAGTGCTTGGCAACACATTCTTCTTTTTATGTAGAAGGATTTTATACGCACTTTGCAACAGCTGATGAACCAGGCAATCCATTTATTGAAATTCAAATAGATAAATTTGAAAAGTTAGCTTCATTTCTTAAAGAAAACGGTTTACAACCAAAGTGGGTTCATCTTGGAAATAGCGCAGGATCAATTCGCGTTCCGAAACGAATAGGGAATTTAATTCGTTTAGGTATTTCAATGTATGGTTTGAGTCCATCTCAAGAAATGAAATCCATTCAACCTTTTAAATTAAATGCTGCTTTTCGTTTATACAGTCAGGTTGTACATGTGAAGAAAATGATGGCTGGTGAACCGATAAGCTATGGTTCTACGTATCACACATCGGAGGGAGAATGGATTGGAACGATTCCAATTGGATATGCTGATGGATGGATACGCAAGCTAAGTGATGCGTATGTTTTGGTGAACGGGGAGCGTGCTCCAATCGTTGGACGCATTTGTATGGATCAATTCATGGTTCGCTTGCCTTCAAAAATAGAGGTCGGTACGAAAGTGACGCTGATTGGAAAAGAAGGTTCAGAAGAAATTACAATAGATGACATTGCTGAGCGACTTGAGACGATAAACTATGAAATTCCTTGTATGATTGGACCGCGTGTACCGAGACTTTTTAAAGAATATGGAGAAAAAAAAGGCGTAATGAATACAATTTTAAAAAAATAGTAAAATAAAAGAAGGATTTTGCAAGAATATGGTGAAATAGTCTTGTGGAAAGTTGTTTTGCAATGCGTCGCGTGCAATGGTAAGATTAATGGTGGAATACAATATGAGTAGCAGTGCTTCGGAGGTGTATGTTTGTGTCAGAGGCAAACAAAAAATCGATTGTTGTAACTCTCCCACAACATATTTTAAATGAGGTGGATGGTATTATTCAACAGGAACAGCTTGATCGTAACGAGTTCATATCACAGGCCACGACAATGTATATTCGCGAACGAAAGAAGCGACAAATTCGTGACGCCATGCGCCAGGGGTACATGGAGATGGCTAAGATTAACTTGAACCTTGCAGCAGAAGCCTTTCTTGTTGAGGAGGAAGCAGAGCACACCGTGGACCGCTTAGTAAGCGGGGTGTAATGGCTTGATTGTCAAACGAGGTGATGTGTATTTTGCTGACCTTTCTCCTGTTGTAGGTTCTGAACAAGGTGGCGTAAGACCCGTCTTGATTATTCAGAACGACATTGGGAATCGTTTTAGTCCTACTGTCATTGTTGCTGCAATTACGGCACAAATTCAAAAAGCAAAGCTTCCCACTCATGTCGAAATCGATGCGAAGCGCTATGGATTTGAACGTGATTCGGTTATACTGCTAGAACAAATTCGTACTATTGATAAACAGCGTCTAACTGATAAAATCACTCACCTTGATGAGGGTATGATGCAACGGGTACAAGAAGCCCTGCAGATCAGCCTTGGACTTATTGATTTTTGAAAACGTATAATAACCAAGCGAAGCTGCTCCTATGAGCAGTTTTTTTTGTATCGTTTCTTATAATGACAAAGCTACAGAAATGAATAGGGACATATTGATCCCTTCTCTATACGAACAATTAGTAGTAGGGATAGCAGGGAATTTTCTAGTTATGTCGAAAAGTGTGTTAAGATGAAAATGATGTAATGTGCTAAGACTAGAAAAGCAGAATGATTGCGAGACATTTCTTGTAATGAGAAGATAAATGAATGTAGAAAGATCGTAGGGAGGAGCAAGATGGACAAGTTAGTTATACAATTATTGAATGAAAGTCGTGAGCGAATCTATAACAGATGGATGGATGAAATGGAAAGGGTTCGTGATGAGCATCGACTACAGTCAATAACGGATGCAGCTTATGAAGAAACGAACAAAGAGCTGTTTGAAATTATTTACACCCATATCGAACAAAATGTTCATAAGCCAACTGATCGAATGACCGAGTTTGCTGAACATTTAATGAAGATTGGTTGGAGACTGAGTTATATAACACAAGGGTTGCAAAACTTCCGTCGAATTATTCTAGCCGTGCTATTGGATGCGAATCAATCCAATGAAAAAGTATACAGTATGTATGATGAAATCGATCGCTGGATTGACCCTATTGTGAATCAGCTCATTAATGAAAGTGCAAAAAATTGGGAAGACACTGTTTCAATCCAGAAAGTGGCTCTTCAAGAGTTATCAGCTCCTCTTATCCCAGTATTCGAAAATATTAGTGTCATGCCACTAATTGGAACCATTGATACTGAACGAGCAAAGTTGATAATGGAGAATTTGTTAACAGGTGTCATAAAACACAGATCACAAGTGGTGCTTATTGATATTACCGGAGTCCCGGTTGTTGATACGATGGTTGCTCATCATATTATACAGGCCGCAGAAGCCGTTCGCCTTGTTGGAGCACAATGTATTTTAGTTGGAATTAGACCAGAAATTGCTCAAACAATCGTTAACCTTGGGATTGATCTTGGTCAATTCCCAACGAAAAGCACGTTATTTAAAGGCATGAAAACTGCATTAGAAATGACAAAACGCAAAATGATTGAGATTGAGTAAGGGGGGAAGACTATGCGAATTCCTATATTAAAACTGAATCAATATTTATTAATTACAATTCAAGTTGATCTCGATGACAAAACTGCACTTCAATTTCAGGAGGATTTGCTCGGGAAGATTCACGAAACAGGAGCAAAGGGCGTTGTAATTGATTTAACATCTGTTGATATGATTGATTCTTTCATTGCTAAAGTTTTAGGCGATGTAGTGCGCATGTCAAATTTAATGGGGGCAAAAGTAGTACTGACAGGAATTCAACCTGCTGTCGCTATTACGCTAATTGATTTAGGTATTATGATGAAAAATGTCCCAACTGCATTAGATTTAGAACAGGGGTTAGAGAAATTACAACAGGAATTGGGGGGATAAGTTATGAATATCCAATCCTGTGTGGAAGTTCGAAATGAATGGGATATCGTGAAGGCGAGACAGTCTGGGAGAAATATTGCGAAAGAACTTGGCTTCGGCACGGTCGATCAAGCTCGTATTACAACGGCTATTTCTGAACTCGCGCGTAACATATACCTCTATGCCGGAAGTGGCGAAGTAGCCATTGAACGTGTGGAAAACGGTGGTAAATTAGGACTTAAAATCGAAGCATCCGATTCGGGCCCGGGAATAAAAGACATCAGAAAAGTCATGGAAGATGGTTTTACAACCTCTGGTGGTCTTGGAGCTGGTCTTCCTGGAGTTAAACGATTAATGGATGAGTTTACAATTGATTCAAAAGAGAACGAAGGAACAGTGATCACTTCTATTAAATGGCTCCGTTAAGGAGGATAGAGCATAATGGACGACCGAGATCTTCAATATCAAAAATATAAAGCAATATTAGTAAACTATTTAGAAGAGCAATCGGAACAAACGTTATATAAGGGACAGCAGTTTAGTCGGAAGATGATTGAACAGAAGATATCCCCAGAAGAAGCAGTCAGTCTCCACGTAAGTGTTCTAGAGGAATTATTTCCTGATATTCCTGAGCCGCTTAAGAACTCGTATGACTTTTTGCTTGAGATGATGATTGGGTATGGGTTTGCCTATCGAGAGCATCAAAGCCTTCGAAGTCGTCAGCAGCAGCTAGAATCTGAAATTGAAATTGCTGCAAATATGCAACAAACGTTGCTTGCAGGGGATAAACCAGAAGTTCCGAGTCTTGAGATTGGTGCTATTAGTAAACCCGCCCAGAAAATGAGCGGGGATTACTATCACTTTGTTCAAGATGAAAATGATTGCGTAAGTGTAGCGATCGCCGATGTCATCGGTAAAGGAATTCCTGCTGCACTTTGTATGAGTATGATTAAGTATACAATGGACAGTGCGCCTGAGCAGCGAATGCAGCCAGGAGCTGTTCTTGAGAACCTTAACCGCGTTGTGGAACAAAATGTTGATCCTAACATGTTTATTACCATGTTTTATGGTTTATATGATCCTAGGGTTCATTCATTTTATTACGCTGGGGCCGGTCACGAACCGGGCTTTTTTTACGATTCGCAAAAAGATGAATTTGAAGAGCTCTTTACAAGAGGGCTTGTTTTAGGAGTATCAAAGAAAACCTCCTATCAAGAATACCAGCGGGTACTTAATGGAAATGATATGGTTATCATGCTTTCTGACGGTGTTACTGAATGCCGTTCGACAAATGGTTTTATTGAACGTGATGAAATCGTAGCGTTGATTCGTAAATATATTCACCTCTCAGCACAAGAAATTGTGGAAGAGGTTTACCGTGAACTTGAGCGTTTGCAAGAGTTTGAACTCAGAGATGATTTCACCCTTGTTATTTTACGACGCGAGGTTTAACTTCTTTCTAAAAGTGGAATAAGGAAATAATGGTTTTAACTAAAAATTAGAAGCAACCTAACAGGGGGTAATATTATGAATTTACAGATCAAACAAGAAGATCATGAGAATACACATCATTTACATATAGGTGGAGAGATTGACGCTTACACAGCGCCTCAGTTACGAGAAGCTCTACTTCCGCTAACTGGTAAAGAAGGTCATGAGACGCTCGTTCATCTTAGTGATGTTAATTATATGGATAGCACAGGTTTAGGTGTGTTTGTTGGTGCGCTGAAATCATCTAAAGAGCACGGTAGCTCGTTGAAATTGACAGGAATGACTTCACGCGTACAGCGTCTTTTCGAAATCACTGGACTTGATGAAGTGATCGACATTGAAGACGTAAAGGGGGGATCAAAGTGATAAACATTTCAGACTTTGTTGAAATGAAAATCCCTGCACAAGCAGAATTTGTTGGTGTAACAAGATTGACGGTATCAGGAATTGCAAACCGAATGGGTTACTCTTACGATGAAATTGAAGACATTAAGATTGCTCTATCAGAGGCATGTACGAATGCTGTTAACCACGCTTATAAAGAAGATGAAAAAGGACAAATCACCATTGGTTTTGGTATCTATGAAGATCGTCTAGAAATGATGGTTTTAGATCGTGGTCAAAGCTTTGACTATACAAAGGTTTCCGAAAAGCTAGGACCAGTAGATAGTGATAAATCAGTCGAACAACTCAGTGAGGGAGGATTGGGACTCTTTCTGATTGAATCACTGATGGATAAAGTGGAAATCAGTGGAGAGGACGGAGTAGTAGTCATGATGACGAAGTTCCTCCACAGAGATGGGGTGGAAGTAGATGCCGACACAATCTCATCATCCCCGCAATAACAATAACAACGAGGTATATGAATGGATTGAACAATATCAAAAGGATCCGACTGATGAAATTGTTCAACTGAAGTTAGTGGAGCGATATCAGGATCTCGTTCAATCACTCGCCCGTAAGTTTTCTAAAGGGAAAAGCATTCACGATGATTTGTCTCAAGTCGGGATGATCGGATTACTTGCAGCGCTTCGTCGTTACGACCCTGAATTCGGTAGAAGCTTTGAGTCTTTTGCTGTCCCAACCATCGTTGGAGAAATCAAACGGTTTATTCGAGATAAAACATGGAGCGTTCATGTTCCAAGAAGGATCAAAGAGCTTGGGCCTCGTATTAAAAAAGCAGTCGAAGAACTTACGAATGAACTTCAACGTTCTCCTAAGGTCGACGAACTTGCTGAGTATTTAAATGTGTCTGAGGAAGAAGTACTTGAAACAATGGAAATGGGCAAAAGTTATCAAGCACTTTCTGTCGATAGTTCAATTGAAGCAGACCAAGAAGGAAGCACCGTTACCTTACTCGATCTTGTTGGCGATCAAGAACAAGGATTTGATCTAGTAGACCAACAGATGCTTCTTAAGAAAGCTTTTGCAGTTCTAACTGAAAGAGAACAAGAAATTTTGAATTGTACGTACTTTGAGAATATGAGTCAGAAAGAAACGGGTGAGAAGCTCGGAATTTCACA
Source organism: Guptibacillus spartinae (assembly GCF_028610625.1). GTDB lineage: Bacteria > Bacillota > Bacilli > Bacillales > Guptibacillaceae > Guptibacillus > Guptibacillus spartinae. The sequence continues at coordinate 5,285 of NZ_JAQQWU010000016.1, read as the reverse complement.
AATGCATGTTTCCCGCCTACAAAGAAGAGCGCTTGAAAAGCTAAGGCAAGCGATTCGAATTGAACCAACGGAGGCTTTCTAGTCATGATTCATCATCATGAATTTGAAAAGCTTACGGTGGCAGCGTATCAAAAGCCAAAGGCAGGCAATCAAATGTGTGGGGACAGCTATTATGTAGCTGAAACATCTGATTATTTCATTTGTGCTGTAGCAGATGGACTTGGCAGCGGTGATATGGCCAAGGATTCTTCTCTAGCTGCTATTAATGCAGTCAAGGAACACCAAGACGAAGATGTTGAATCGTTAATGAATCGTGCAAATGAAGAGATGAGAGGTAAACGTGGATGTGTTCTTTCCGTTTTTAAGCTTGATTTAAATACAAGACAACTTGAGTATAGTGGAATTGGGAATATTAATTTGATCATCTATCGACCAGATGGAAAAATTCTTCGCCCGATCTCGTATTCAGGGTACCTGTCAGGTAAGCTTCAAAAAGTGAAAGTGCAAACAATTGATTATCCTTCAGGTTCTTCGTTTGTCGCATACTCTGATGGCGTTCAAATCAGTTCAAAAAATTATTCGATGATTGCTCGTTTTGATTCCGTGCATGAGTCTTTTCAACATTTAACCGATACGCTTCCATCTACAAATGATGACATCACTCTCCTTGTAGGGAAAACAGTATAAAAAGTTCTTCCGTTTTTATATAGGAAGAACTTTTTTTATTTTCATTTAAAAATAAGGAAAAGATTCATGATGGTTTTTTAGAGGGAAGCTTTTAACAAATCAACTTATCCGGTAAACTGATACTAATATGGAATGGCTCTTAAGGAGGAATTGTTTTGGAAATGACAGTAGAGCAAAAGCAATCAGAACATTTTCGTAAAGTTGCTCAAAATTTAAAGCTTGCTGAACGAAGTGTAAGAGAAGTAATTACATTATTAAATGATGGGAATACCGTACCCTTCATTGCCCGTTATCGTAAAGAGTTAACTGATGGTCTCGATGAAGTTCAGCTAAGAGATATACAAGAAGCGTGGACCTACCTTCAGAATTTGGATCAGCGAAAAGAAGAAGTGATCCGTCTTATTCAAGAGCAGGATAAACTAACAGATGAACTAAAGAAGCAATTAAAAGCGGCTACAAAGCTCCAAGAAGTAGAAGATATCTATCGTCCATATAAACAAAAGAAGCGAACAAAGGCTACGATTGCTAAAGAAAAGGGGTTAGAACCTTTTGCCCGTTGGATTGTAGAAGATGGGAGTGATCATCCATCAGTGATTGCTAAGGATTACATATCAGATGAAAAGGAAGTTTTTACAGTTGAAGATGCTATTCAAGGAGCGCAGGATATCATCGCAGAATGGATTTCCGATGATCCTGAAGCTCGAAAATGGATAAGAGCGAGAACATTTCAACACGGACTCCTTCAAACGACGGTTAAATCGGAAGAGGAAGATCCTAAACAAATATTTGAAATGTACTATTCCTATCAAGAAGGCATATCCAAGATAGTCCCACACCGGATTCTTGCCATTAATAGAGGAGAAAAGGAAAAAGTTATACGAGCATCCATTACGCCTCCAACTGATTCCATTCACGACTATTTAAAACGAAAAACCATTAAAAATCAGAAACGAGACTGTGTAGCGATCCTTGAAGAAGCTATTACGGATAGTTACAAACGACTTATTCAACCTTCAGTAGAAAGAGAGATACGAAAAGAGTTAACGGAACGAGCTGAAGATCAGGCCATTCATATCTTTTCCGAGAATTTAAAGCATCTATTACTACAGCCGCCATTGAAAGGGAAAAGAGTTCTTGGTGTGGATCCTGCCTATCGAACGGGGTGTAAACTAGCTGTTGTGGACGATACAGGAAAGATGTTAAACGTATCGGTCATTTATCCAACACCACCGAAATCGGAAGTTGAAAAGTCAAAAGCGGCTGTGATTAAAATGATCAATGAGTACAATATTGAAATGATTGCGATTGGAAACGGTACTGCATCACGTGAAACAGAACAGTTTATTGCAGATGTCATTAAAGAAGTTGAGCAAAAAGTGGTTTATCTTATTGTAAATGAGGCAGGCGCGAGTGTTTATTCAGCTTCTGACCTTGCAAGAGAGGAATTTCCTGATCTTCAAGTCGAAGAACGCTCAGCCGTCTCTATTGCGAGAAGGATTCAAGATCCACTGGCAGAGCTAGTGAAAATTGATCCGAAATCGGTGGGAGTTGGGCAGTACCAGCACGATGTATCACAAAAAAAATTAAATGATCAACTAACCTTTGTTGTAGAGACGGCTGTAAACCAGGTTGGCGTTAATGTGAATACAGCTTCAGTATCGCTTCTACAGTACGTAGCGGGTCTGTCTAGGGCGGTTGCTACGAACATTGTAAAAAAACGAGATGAAGACGGTAAGTTCACAAGCCGAGTGCAGTTAAAAAAGGTTCCAAGACTAGGCGCGAAAACATACGAACAGTGTATCGGGTTCCTTAGAATCATGGGAGGGAAGCAGCCTCTTGATCAAACTGAAATTCACCCGGAAAGCTATGACGTTACAAAAGCTCTCTTAGAACGAATCGATTGTAAGCTTGGGGATATTGGAACAGAAAAACTTGTGGAGTCTCTTTCTGACTTGTCTATGAAAGATACGGCCGCGGCTCTTAATATAGGTGAAATCACGTTAAAAGATATTGTGGCTTCTCTCCAAAAGCCTGGTCGAGATCCTCGAGACGAACTTTCGCAACCGATCTTAAAGACGGATGTCTTGAAAATGGAAGACCTGGAACAGGGTATGGAATTAGAAGGTACAGTTAGGAATGTTGTTGACTTTGGCGCCTTTATTGATATCGGAGTAAAACAAGATGGGCTTGTTCATATTTCGAAGTTAACAAATCGCTTTGTGAAAAACCCAATGGAAGTCGTCCACGTCGGACAAGTGGTGACTGTGTGGGTTGATCAAGTGGACCTTAAGCGCGAGCGTATCGCTTTAACAATGCTTCAACCATCATAAGTACTAGCACTGCCCTCAGGGGTGGTGCTTTCTTTTATAGAAAAACCAGCATTGGTTTAATAGTTTGATTTGATGTCGATTTTTCTCAAGGTAAGCTTGTTTCAATTGCTTCTTGAACCAAACAGGCAACTTCATCTCCCCCTTAAGTAATGACACGTTGTAAATGATGATGTACATTAGTTTATGAGAAACGGCTTGTATGTGTTCGAAAGAGAAAGGAGAAAGGCATATGACTGAAAGGGAATTGCAACAGTTAGTTGAAACGATATCTGAGAAGTTTTTTGGGCTTGCTTTTCGCCATCAGGCAGTATTCAATACACGATTGAAAACGACTGGAGGGCGTTATTTGCTTCGCTCTCACAATCTTGAGTTCAATAAAAAGCATTATGACCAGTTCGGGAGAGACGAACTTGTAGGCATTATTAAACATGAGCTTTGCCATTATCATTTGCACCTTCAGAAAAAAGGGTACAAACATCAGGATCAAGATTTTAAACGCCTTCTAAAAGAAGTAGGTGGCTCTCGATATTGTCAGGTGGTGCCAGGTCAAAGGAGAATAGAGGCATTCAAGTATTACTATGAGTGTAGAGAATGTAAGACGAAGTATAGAAGGAAAAGAAAGATGGATACTTCACGTTACGTATGCGGAAAGTGCAGAGGGAAGTTAATACAAGTTTATTGAAACTTGTTATTGACGACCTAGATTGTATATGGTAAATTAATAAAGTCTCTTCGGAGAGCACGTCCCAAACGAATACATAGTGAAAAATTAATTACAAAAAGCTGTTGACTTTGTTTGCTGGATGAGTTATTATAGTAAATGTCGCCGATAACGGAGACAACAACTTAAACATTATTCCACAGTAGCTCAGTGGTAGAGCTATCGGCTGTTAACCGATCGGTCGTAGGTTCGAATCCTACCTGTGGAGCCAAACGGAGAAGTACCCAAGTGGCTGAAGGGGCGCCCCTGCTAAGGGTGTAGGTCGCGCGAGCGGCGCGAGGGTTCAAATCCCTCCTTCTCCGCCATTTTTATGGCCCGTTGGTCAAGCGGTTAAGACACCGCCCTTTCACGGCGGTAACACGGGTTCGAATCCCGTACGGGTCACCAACATGATTTTGAAAATAAAACGTTTCAACAACATGATATGTAATCAGTTATAAAGGTCTCGTGGTGTAGCGGTTAACATGCCTGCCTGTCACGCAGGAGATCGCGGGTTCGATTCCCGTCGAGACCGCCATTACTATTAAAATAAACCTGATTATATAAAATGTTGGGCTATAGCCAAGCGGTAAGGCAACGGATTTTGATTCCGTCATGCGCTGGTTCGAATCCAGCTAGCCCAGCCATGTTGAGCCATTAGCTCAGTTGGTAGAGCATCTGACTTTTAATCAGAGGGTCGAAGGTTCGAGTCCTTCATGGCTCACCACTTAATTTGCGGGTGTGGCGGAATTGGCAGACGCGCTAGACTTAGGATCTAGTGTCTTACGACGTGGGGGTTCAAGTCCCTTCACCCGCACCAATTTCTTTTTTAATGCTAACGTTTCATCAAGTTACGATGTGCGGTTGTGGCGGAATGGCAGACGCGCTAGCTTGAGGGGCTAGTGGGGGAGACCCCGTGGAGGTTCGAGTCCTCTCAACCGCACCAAATAGAATATGCGCCCGTAGCTCAATTGGATAGAGCGTCTGACTACGGATCAGAAGGTTAGGGATTCGACTTCTCTCGGGCGCACCATAATTATTTTACTTAACAAAATGTCGGGAAGTAGCTCAGCTTGGTAGAGCACTTGGTTTGGGACCAAGGGGTCGCAGGTTCAAATCCTGTCTTCCCGACCATCATTTACGCGGGTGTAGTTTAGTGGTAAAACCTCAGCCTTCCAAGCTGATGTCGTGGGTTCGATCCCCATCACCCGCTCCATTAAAGATGGGCCTGTAGCTCAGCTGGTTAGAGCGCACGCCTGATAAGCGTGAGGTCGGTGGTTCGAGTCCACTCAGGCCCACCATCTTTTCTAAAAAAAGTTGTTGACATTGATTATCTCATCATGGTATGATGGTTTGGTCGCTGAAAACGACATTGAAAGAAAAATTGATCTTTGAAAACTGAACGAAACGCCATGTAAGTAGTTGTTTCTACGGAAACAAAATGTTTTAAAAGCTAGATTAAGCTTTCTATCGGAGAGTTTGATCCTGGCTCAGGACGAACGCTGGCGGCGTGCCTAATACATGCAAGTCGAGCGAAGAGATGGGAGCTTGCTCCCTGATCTTAGCGG
>NZ_JAQQWU010000002.1:544826-552330 GCF_028610625.1 Guptibacillus spartinae | reverse complement strand
ATGATGTATTACAATCTCTATAGATGTCAGTGGAACTTAAAAAAGATGACCCCTGTTCAATACAGGAATCATCTTCTTAATATTGCCTAGTCTTTTTTAAACTGTCCTTTACACAGGGTACATATTAAAGACGATTCGGCGAGTCAAAAAAAGCATCGTAAAGGATAACGTACCCTTATTGGGTGCGTTTCTTTTTGTTTGAGGCTCGAGATCAGATCTCTTCTCTGGTTCAGTTACCGTAGGTTATTTCACGATCTGAAAGTTTAGCGTTGCGCATACCTTAAAAGTGGAATAAAATCATTCTTGGATTTAAGGAAAGAATGGGGGAATGGTATTGCCGGGGAAACTTTGGCTCTTATTAATTGGTATGGTGATTAATGTAACGGGTTCGTCTTTTCTATGGCCTCTTAACACGGTTTATATCCATGATTACCTCGGTCAGTCACTTACGATTGCTGGTCTCGTATTGCTCGGTAATGCTGGTGCAGGTATTCTTGGGAATTTAATTGGTGGTTATTTATTCGACCGAATTGGAGGGTACCGCTCCATTTTGGTTGGCGCCACAATCGTTATGATTGGAGCGTTTACGCTTTCGGTAAACCACAGTTGGGTTCCTTATGTCATCATGCTAGTGGTCATGGGCTTTGGTTCAGGAGTCACTTTTCCTGCTATGTACGCAATGGCAGGTACGGTTTGGCCAGAGGGAGAGCGACGCGCTTTTAATCGAGTTTATGTAGCTCAAAATCTAGGGGTCGCGATTGGCGCTGCTTGTGGTGGCATACTCGCATCGATGTCATTTGATATCGTTTTCCTTGGAAATGGCATCATGGTTACAAGTTTCTTACTACTCGTTTTATTTGGATTCCGTAACATTCATGGTGGAAAAGTGGTAAGGACGAATCGCTTACCGGGTGAACGTTTGATAAAAAGCAAACCTCATTTTACTGCACTTTTCATTCTTTGCACAGGTTATTTACTATGTTGGATGGTATATGTTCAGTGGCAAACAACCATTGCGGCACATACTCAGACTCTTGGTGTAACAATGCAAGAGTATAGTCTACTCTGGACGATTAACGGTACTCTCATTGTTCTTGCTCAACCGCTTCTTGCTTCGATCATTCGTAATTGGTTACATTCATTAAAAAGTCAAATAGTAGCTGGAATTTTTCTATTTGTGCTATCATTAATGATTTTAATTAAAGCAGAAGCGTTTACTGCTTTTGCCATCGCGATGGTAATTGTCACCTTTGGGGAGATGTTTGTTTGGCCTGCTGTACCAGCAGTTGCGAATGCATTGGCCCCTCAGGGACGCGCTGGATTCTATCAAGGAGTAGTCAATAGTACAGCAACAGGCGGAAGAATGCTCGGTCCAATCTTTGGTGGATTCATTGTAGACAATTCAAGCATTTCCACTTTATTTATTGTGTTAATAGGAATTGTTCTTATAGGTTCTATGCTGATGATTTTCTATGATAGAGGAATTCGAGTAAAACCGTCGGCCTTGACTGCGGATGTATAATTCACGAAAAAAACGGCTATTCTGATAATGTTCTTGACATTTCTCACAAGTCTTCATACAATACAAATTATATATGTAAGTTAATGATAATGATAAGGAATAGTACCAGAGATTCTATTACTAGAGAGTTAACGGTTGGTGGAAGTTAACATAGAACCTTTGTGAACTCACCTTTGAATCGGAACCTGAATGGAGTAAGGTGACCCGTATGCCTGCGTTAAAGGTTTGAAGTGAGTGCTTCTTTAGCACTAAGCCGGGTGGTACCGCGGGTGATTGTGAATATTGGATTCTCAACCTCTCGTCCCTGTTGATTAACAACGGGGATGGGAGGTTTTTTATTTTTCTGTAAGAACTGGAAGGAGAGAGTAGCAATGGCATTTGATCACAAATCAATTGAGAAGAAGTGGCAACGCTTCTGGGAAACAAACAAAACATTTAAAACAGAGAATGACGCTAAGGGTGAGAAAGTTTACATACTCGATATGTTCCCTTACCCATCTGGAGCAGGTCTTCATGTAGGGCACCCTGAAGGTTATACGGCAACAGATATTTTATCTCGCATGAAGAGAATGCAAGGATACAATGTGCTACATCCAATTGGTTGGGATGCATTTGGACTTCCTGCAGAGCAATATGCACTTGATACAGGGAATAATCCACGTGATTTTACACAAAAGAACATTGATACGTTCCGTCGGCAAATAAAAGAACTAGGTTTCTCATATGATTGGGATCGAGAAATTAACACAACGGACCCACGTTATTACAAATGGACGCAATGGATTTTCACTAAGCTCTATGAAAAAGGTCTTGCATACGTCGACGAAGTAGCTGTGAACTGGTGTCCTGCATTAGGAACTGTCCTAGCGAATGAGGAAGTCATCGACGGTAAAAGTGAGCGCGGCGGTCATCCAGTTGTTCGTAAACCAATGAAACAGTGGGTATTGAAAATTACAGAGTATGCGGATCGTTTGCTTGAGGATCTAGAAGAACTTGACTGGTCTGACAGTATTAAGGAAATGCAGCGAAACTGGATAGGGAAATCCGAAGGTGCTGAAGTAACCTTTAAGATTGATGGCCATGATGAGTCCATTGAAGTTTTTACAACTCGTCCAGATACACTTTTTGGCGCAACGTATATGGTGTTAGCACCAGAGCATCCTCTTGTTGATGAAATTTCAACAAGTGAGCAAATCTCAAAAGTTGAAAGTTATCGTTCAAAAGTTCAAACAAAAAGTGATCTTGAGCGCACAGAGCTTTCAAAAGAAAAGACGGGTGAATTTACTGGCGCCTATGCCATCAACCCAATTAATAATGAAAAGCTTCCGATTTGGGTAGCAGATTATGTTCTTATGAGCTATGGGACGGGCGCAATCATGGCTGTTCCCGCTCATGATGAGCGAGATTATGAGTTTGCAACTGCCTTTAACCTTCCGATAAAAGAAGTTGTGGCTGGAGGAGATGTAACGAAAGAAGCGTTTACAGAAGATGGGAAGCATGTGAACTCTGATTTCTTAAACGATCTCGAAAAAGAAGAAGCCATTACGAAAAGCATTGAATGGTTAGAGGAAAAAGGGAAAGGAACGAAAAAGACAACATACCGTCTTCGCGATTGGTTGTTTAGTCGTCAGCGCTACTGGGGAGAGCCTATTCCAATTATCCATTGGGAAGACGGAACGATGTCTGCCGTCCCGAAAGAGGAGCTTCCTGTTGTTCTTCCAGAAACAACAGAGATTAAACCGTCTGGTACTGGTGAATCACCACTCGCGAATATTGAGGATTGGTTGAACGTTGTTGATTCTAAAACCGGAATGAAAGGTCGACGTGAAACGAACACAATGCCGCAATGGGCTGGAAGCTGCTGGTATTACCTTCGATACATTGATCCTGATAACGATGAAATGCTAGCTGATCCGAAGAAGCTAGATGAGTGGTTGCCAGTCGATATGTATATCGGTGGTGCAGAGCATGCTGTTCTTCACTTGCTATATGCGCGTTTCTGGCATAAAGTTCTATATGATATCGGAGTGGTACCAACAAAAGAGCCATTCCAGCGTCTTCGAAATCAAGGAATGATTCTCGGTGAAAATAACGAGAAAATGAGTAAATCAAAAGGAAATGTTGTTAATCCGGATGAAATTGTTGAAAGCCACGGTGCAGATACTCTTCGTTTGTATGAAATGTTTATGGGGCCATTTGAAGGGTCGATTGCATGGTCAAACAATGGTCTCGATGGCGCTCGTCGTTTTCTTGATCGCGTATGGCGTTTATTTGGTGAAGGCGATCTAACAAAGTCTTCCATATCTGAAGAAAATTCAGGAGAAGACATGGAGCGGGTTTACCATGAAACGGTTAAGAAAGTGACCGAAGACATGGAGGGACTTCGCTTTAATACCGCTATTTCTCAAATGATGGTATTTGTAAATGAAGCGTATAAGCAGGAAAAAGTTTCGGTTACGCTAATGGAAGGATTTGTGAAGTTGCTTTCCCCTATCGCGCCTCACCTTGCAGAAGAACTTTGGAGTGCGTTAGGTCACAGTGAGTCACTTGCATATGCAAACTGGCCAATGTTTGATGAAAGCAAACTGACAGTAGACGAAGTTGAAATTGTTGTACAGATTAATGGAAAGCTACGTGCTAAGATATCCATTCCAACAGAAGCTTCTCGTGATGAAATGCAGGAAATTGCGTTAGAACATGAGAAAATAAAAGGTCAACTTGATGGCAAAACTCTTCGCAAAGTTATTGCAGTTCCTGGTAAACTAGTGAACATTGTCGCTAATTAATGCCAAACCCTCTCCTACATGAAGGAGAGGGTTTTTGTATGGAAATAGTAAAAGAGAACAAACAAATTCACTTAGAATAACCCTTTTCTTGAGTGGAGAATACTACTAAGAGGAGGAGAAGAGAGATTTCTTGTATTGAACAAACAAATCATGTACGATTGAATTTGTTAAAGTGAATATTATTGAAAAATCATATGGAAATTGTACGAAAGGGGTATGTTTTTATGAGTAAAGAAATTAAGACAGTGACACCTGAAGAGGTTCAAGAGCTACTTAATAATGGAAAGAACGTTTCGTTAATCGATGTACGTGAGGATGAAGAAGTAGAAGAGGGAATGATTCCTGAAGCGAAGCACATTCGTCTTGGTACCCTTCCAGAAAGACTTGATGAAATAAACAAAGACGAAGAGCATATTATGATTTGTCGTTCAGGACGTCGTAGTGAACGTGCGTGTGAATATTTGCAAGAAGCTGGTTATGAAGTAAAAAACATGGTTGGCGGTATGATGAAATGGGAGGGTAAAGTGAAATAACCCTGCTAAAAAGGAGAGAGTTTGAATGGCGATATGGGGAATGGCAGGTGCGCTAATGGCTGTCTTAACGTTAGGATTATGGCGAGTAGTTTATCCATATTCTTATATGAAGCCGATTCAGTTAGATCGGTTTGATGATGATAAATATTGTCTCATTGATGTGAGAGATTATATTCTTTCGCACCGTACGCCTTATGAAAAAGCAAAGAATATTCCGCTTTCTTATCTAGGAAGACAGACGAAAGAAAATGAGGTATGTGATAAAGAAATTATTGTTCTTGCGGAGGATCGTAAAGCAGCACGACTCGCTGTAAAAATCCTCATGAAGCAGCGCAAACAACCCATTTATTACATGACTGTTTCTTAATAGTAACGTCTTTTGGAGCTGGTCTCTAAAAGACGTTTTCCTGAAGTGTTAATCCTAGTAAGTTGATAAGTTTAATAAATCATAGCACTTTTTAATTCATATTCCAAATAGATTGCTTTAAGAAAAGGGACTTACTGCTACTCTCAATCTGGTATAATGATGAAAAAGACTACACCGGGGTGTTGAAATGAAGGCAGACCTTATACGTGCTATGATGGACTTACAAACTTTTCGACAGTTACAGCCAGGAAATTCAATAGGTAATCAGCCGACCACTTTTTCCTTTACTCATATGCTTGAACAAGCTCTCTCTAACCAAAATCCTGGACAGGCAGTCGCTCCAGAATTTACGTTTCCTAAAACCCCAGCAATGTTATCTGTGTCAACTGAATCTCCGATCGCCATGTCGTCTAACCATCCTTACTCTTCTTCATCGCTTGAAATTGATGGATATATTGAAGAATTATCAGCGAAGTATAACGTTGATCCTAAGCTCATTCATTCCATTATCAAACAAGAATCAGGCTATAAGTCAGACAGTGTGAGCGGTGCTGGGGCAATGGGGTTAATGCAATTAATGCCTGCAACTGCCGCTTCTTTAGGAGTGAAAGACCCTTTTGATCCCGGGCAAAACATTGAGGGCGGCGTGAAGTACATGAAGCAAATGATGGATAAATACGATGGAAATACTGAGCTTGCCTTAGCTGCTTATAATGCAGGACCAGGAAATGTTGATCGTTACGGTGGAATTCCTCCATTCCAAGAAACACAAAATTACGTTTCAAAAGTAATGGGCAATTATCAGGCCTAATTCGCAAAAGCTGTCTTACTTGACCGCTCTTCAGCAGTCGTCAAGGAGGCAGTTTTTTTATGAAAGCAAATCTTTTCACATCGTTAGGGTCAGAGGAAGAGAGTGAAATCCACTCTGAAAGAAGACGCGAATTATTGATATACTAAACAAGAGGTGACTAATTTGAACGAATTTACTACATTGGGACTGGACTCACGTCTCATTAAACAACTTGAAGCTCAGGGTATTAATACCCCAACAGACATTCAAAGAGAAACGATTCCCGTGATGTTACAGGGAAAAGACGTTATTGCGCAGGCGCAGACTGGCACGGGAAAAACATTTGCTTTCTTACTGCCGATTCTTGAGAAAATAAATACAGAAGCACCAGAAGTACAAGCTCTCATTGTGACGCCAACTCGTGAGCTTGCGATCCAAATTACATCAGAATTGATGAAGTTAGTAGAAGAGCGGCAGGATATTAATGTCCTAGCTGTATATGGTGGTCAGGATGTAGAAAGACAGATTAAACATTTGAATAAGAACGTACACATCGTGGTGGCTACACCTGGACGTCTGCTCGATCATGTACGAAGAGAGACGATTGACTTATCTCAAACAGCTTACCTTGTTCTAGATGAAGCTGATCAGATGCTGCATATTGGTTTCCTCAGGGAAGTGGAAGATATCATTAGTGAAACACCAGAAAGTCGTCTAACCGCTCTTTTCTCAGCAACTATGTCGAGCGATATTAAACAACTTGCCAAGCGATTTATGCGTTCACCTGAGAAGATTAGAGGGAAAGAGAAAGGGAAAACCGTTGAAGAAATTGAGCAGTTTGTTATTGAAACAACCGATCGACGAAAATTTGGTTCCCTTACTGAAACCATTGACGAAGTGCGACCGTTCCTGGGAATTATCTTCTGTAGGACGAAGCGTAGAGTTAGTAAATTAAATGGTGATTTGAAAGCAAGAGGATATCTATCTGATGAACTGCATGGTGATTTATCTCAATCTAAACGAGAGAGTGTTATCAAACGATTCCGTGATGCAAAAATCCAGCTTCTTGTGGCGACAGATGTAGCGGCACGAGGCCTTGATATTGAAGGAGTGACGCACGTATTTAACTACGACATTCCGCAAGATACTGAGAGCTACATCCATCGGATTGGTCGAACAGGCCGTGCTGGTGGAGATGGTGCGTCTTATACGTTCATAGCCGCCAAAGATCAAACGTTTATTCAAATGATTGAAAAAGGCATTGGAATGAAACTTGCTAGAAAGAATGTGGAAGGTGCACTGCCTGAGCGAGAAGAGCGTTATGAAGAAAGAAGAAATGATCAAAGAAGAAATGATCAAAGAGGTAGGTCCGGTCATTCAGCTCGTAAGGGAGGGTCCTCGAACCGTCGTAATGGTGGGAGAAATAGTAATAAGCGTTAAAGAGAGAGAGGGGGGGGGCGGAAGGAGGCCCCCCCCCCATCTGGGGTTACTTACAAAAAAGGGGTG